>NZ_LT840184.1:3078262-4513513 GCF_900177425.1 Paenibacillus uliginis N3/975
AAACGCCAGTTAGGGTAAATACACCATTATGGGATTAGCCATATCAATAGTCAGCCGCTGCGATAAATGCAGTTGCTTGCTATCACATGGAAGGCTGCTTAAATGCCGGGGCAGCCATCGACGAAATCATAGGCATGAACTGGTTATTACTAGGGAAATTTGAATACCAAATAACTTTTTTACTCCATGCGACACGCATGTGTTTCTTTGTCAGAACGCCGGAATCAAAGGAGAGCGCCCGCAACGTTGTGGGCGTCCTTTTTCCTTATTTCATGGGCATTTGATCGAACGGAAATGTAGGTAATTGCGCTAACGGGGAACTTTAGTTCAATAATCCAGGGAGCAGTTTGCCGCCACGGCAGCTGCTCCATTTTCTTTAAGCTATTGGGCAGATTACGTTAATGAATTATTTCCCCATTTTCTGGAGACATTGAATTCACAATCAGATAAGCATAGTTGCGACGTCCTTTTTAATTTTGACTGCCTTTAGCGCTTCTGCAATATGTAATCTAAAGGTTGAAGATGTGTATTCAATACAGGTCGTTAGGAACTTCCCTGGGCCTAACAATAGGGACGAACTAGATAAAGAAGCGATTACACAAGTAGTTAGCTGGCTTCATTCTTCAAGGGAAACGAAGGTAATGGGTGAGTTTGACAATCACCCCACGCTGGCAACTTCAGACGAAAAAAATGTCGGAGGACAAGAACATGCATTGTTAGCTGAAAAGGACAAGAACTTGTACACTTAGCCGATTAGATGATTATCTAATGTATTTCGGTATACAGCTTAATAGTTACTTCTTACTATTCCGCTCCTAATTAACATCGAGCCAATCTATCTTGCGTGTACGTTTGCAAGATTTGCACTCGACATTATAATATCCCCTGAAGCCAGAATTAATGAACTGCTGCAGATTAGTTAAGATAAAGATTGCTGTGTGGTGACGGTGGCCATGTTTGAGATATTCCAAGTCCGAACAGATTCTTGACAACTTGGTAATAATAAATTATTGTATTAGCAAGTAAATCCACATATTGTAAAATGCAGTGAAGAGGAAGAGTAATTAATCACTCGAATCTTAGAGAGCCCATGCTGGTGAAATTGGGTATTCGAGCTTAATGAATGAAGCCTTGGAGTAGTAGACCGAAAAATTGGAGTAGGTCTACCGGGGATTTTCCGTTAAAGAAATGTGCAGCAAGATAATGAATTGTTGCATAATGAGCGGGTTTTTAACCAATTTAGGTGGTAACGCGGAAGCAAGCCTTTCGTCCTTTAACAGGATGAAGGGCTTTTTATTTTGAACCTATAGGGGGATATGATATGTCAAATGAGAACATGGCAGAACTGTTATTCCCGAATGTTGGGCAGTTACCGACTGATATTTATTCACTTTATCCGCTAAGAAATTTGTCTACATCTGCTATGGTGACACGTTTTGCACCGAGCCCAACGGGTTCATTGAATATTGGTGGGCTTTACGCAACTTTAATATCGGAAAGATTAGCCCACCAAAGTAATGGAGTCTTTTTCCTGCGTATCGAAGACACAGATAAAAAACGCGAAATAAAAGGCAGCATCGAAAACATTATCAATTCATTGTTATACTTCGGGATTCATTTTGATGAGGGACCTACCTTATCAGGTGACGATAAGGGTGCTTACGGACCCTATAAACAAAGCTCACGAATACAAATCTATAAGGTATTTATTAAGCACTTAGTGCGAACAGGATTAGCATATCCTTGCTTCTGTGATACGGACGATTTACAAAAGATAAGAATAAGCCAGCAGAACTTAAAAGTAACAACAGGTTATTATGGTCAATGGGCTAAACATCGAGATATTTCTTTTCAACAAGCCAAAGAAGAGATTTTGAATGGTAAACCGTTTGTTATTAGACTTAGATCTTCAGGGTCATCAGACAGGAGAATAATGTACAATGATTTGGTGAAAGGTCCGATTGAGTTACCTGAAAATGACCAAGATATTGTTATAATGAAAACGGATGGTTTACCAACATACCACTTTGCTCATGCCATAGATGATTATCTGATGGGTACAACCCATGTCATTAGGGGCGATGAATGGCTTTCATCTGTGCCTACCCATATTCAGTTGTTTGAAACCTTAGGTTTTAGAATACCGGAATATGGACATATTGCTCCAATAATGAAGCAAGTCGGAGCTTCTAAACGGAAATTCAGTAAACGTAAGGATCTTGATGGTACCGCTGAATATTACAAAGAACAAGGATACCCAGGAGTAGCTATAGGTGAATACTTCATGAATCTCATCAATTCTGACTTTGAAGAATGGAGGATGGCAAACCCTCATAAATCATTTAGAGACTTTTTTATCTATACTGATAAAATGAATGTCAGTGGTGCCTTATTAGACATGAATAAACTGGGTGACATCAGCAAGGATGTTATCTCAAGGCTCACGGGTAAACAAGTATTTGACCATTTATACACTTGGTCAAAGGAATTTGATTCTGAGCTATATACTTTAATTGACAAGAATAAGGAATACACTGTAAACATTCTAAATATAGGTCGAACGATTGAGAAACCAAGAAAAGATTATTCAAAGTGGTCAGATGTGAAGACAATGATTGCTTTCTTTTATGACGAATGGTTTAAAAAGGATGTATTGAGTGGCTATAAGTTACCTACAAATGTAAGTTTTGATGTTGCGAAAGAAATTGTATTAGGTTTCAGCAAAACTTATAGGTTTAATAATGAAAAGGAAGCTTGGTTCCATGAAATTAAAGAACTTGCTGAGGAACTCGGATTTGCAAAGGATATGAAGCAATATAAAGCCAACCCTAACAGTTACAAGGGGCATGTTGGTGATGTAGCAATGGTAATTAGGCGCGCTCTAACTAACAGAACCAATACACCTGATTTGTTTGATATTATGAAAGTAATGGGCGAAAATAGGGTTTTTGAACGAATGCAGAGATTTATAAGGATTTAAAGTAAAATGACCGGTCGGAACGCCGGTCATTTTTTTGTCTGCTGGGGGTTTGGGTTTAGGGATTAAAAAAACGATAATTTAACCCAAGAATGAGATGGAACGTTTCACTTTCCTTGCAAATGCTATGGGATCATCGAGTGATTCCCAGTGAACATACATCAGACGGGGATTCTCAAACAGCCAGTGATTGTGGACAGCCGTTACTTTTATCCCGTTATTTCGAAGATTCGACAGCAATCGATTCACTTGGTTTTGGAAGAGTGCCGTTTCCCCTAAACAGAGCGCGCGACCTGAACTGTCCAGTGATTCAAACGAGAAGAGCTGATAACGGATCAAAGGAGACGTGGTACGTCTGCCTAAAATAGATGCGTTTACTCTCCTATTTCTGGAGACAAAACAAACCGGGCCTTTTGTAATTTCATGCTCAGTTCCACCTAAAATGGTCGAGAATTGATTACATAGTCTTTTAAAGCGAGGACTTGCTTTTACTTCCGCCATACGAAATCATCCTCTCATGAAATAATATAAATACAACTATATAGCTCAACTGCATTAACCCAAGAATGCAATGGATTCTTTTGTTTTTCTGGCAAACGCAACAGGATTGTCAATCGATTCCCAATGCATATACATTAAACGAGGCTGTTCTTTTAGCCAGTGATTATGAAGCGCTGTTACTTTTATCCCACGTTTACGGAGATTCGACATTAAGCGATTAGCCTGGTTTTGATGTACGGCAGTCTCACCCAAACAAAGCGCGCGGCCCGACTTATCAAGCGATTCAAACGAAAACATTTGCATTTGAACCAAAGGGGAACGCGTTCTTCTTCCTAAGATCGACTCCCTTAAGTTCGTCATCCGCGTGACAAAACAAACCGGACCTTCTTCAATTTCCGATTCGCCGCCTAGGATTCTTCCAAATTGGGTGCAGAGCCTTTTGAATTGTGGGCTCACCTTAACTTGTTCAGCCATTATAAATCCTCCTTTAATCATATTCTAAGTATCTTATGATCAAAGGAGAAAATTGTATTGGACCAATAACTTATGTTACAAGAATAAAAAAACATGTTACATGTTTTTAAATCCTTAACCTCATGATACCGTGGCCGATCTGGTGGGTACGCCGTCCGCGCTAACAGCTGCAGCATTGACTCCAAGCAAGGCGATAATAACCACAATGAGCGTAAAGGCTAGTGTTGCATTTTGGATAATGATGAACCAGGGAGGGCAACTGCATCGGCTATCCAGACTGCGCGGCGAGAAGACCCTCTCGTCCAGATGAATGTAAACATGAAGGGGGAATGGAATAGATTATTAGTAGTTGGGAAGGTGGGAGAAATACGGCTGCAATCCTAAGAATACATTGTCTTTTTTCTGGTAAAATAGAATTCAAACTATAAGACAGGTAGAAGGAGTGCGGCAATGATTTATTTAAGAAGCTTTAAGCTTTCTGATTATACGGATCGAAATCCCAACATATACCCTGATTATGTATTTAAGCACGTGGCTGGAGAGGTGCTTTTGTTTGATCGAATTACTGTGTTGTATGGCAATAACGGTAGCGGAAAATCCACTTTACTCAATGTAATTTCCAACAAGCTAGGAATCTCGGGGGCTGAAAGAATGACAAGCTATGGGCATAGTATTTATGCTCAGCGATTCCTTGATTTGAGTAGCTATCAGCTTGGGCATGATGAGCAAGAGCATGAAATCAGGCAACTTCCAGAAGGAAGCCGATATATGAAATCAGAGGATATTTTATATGAGATCAAGAAGATACAGCAATCTTCCGTGCTGCGTGAGGGAATAATGTATGAGCAGATTAACAAAGGGATGAGCAAGGCTCAGGCAGCACAATATGAAGCTTCGTATGCGTTTAAGAAGAAGCTGGAGAACATTCAATTTTCACAAGAAAAATACTCTAATGGAGAAACGTCCATGCAGTTTTTTGAGGAATATCTGCTACCAGGGCAATTGTATTTATTGGACGAGCCGGAAACGTCACTTTCTCCTGCTAATCAAATAAGAATGGCAGAACAAATAAATGAGCTGGCACGATATTTTGATAGTCAATTTATTATTGCCACTCATTCTCCCTTTGTTTTAGGCACGTTACATGCAAAAATTTATAATCTGGATGCCAAGCCTCTTCAAACAGCAGAATGGTTTGAACTAGACAATGTACAATTTTTTTATCAATCTTTCAATAAGCATAAGCAATTGTTTGAAAGAGAGTAGGACAGACACAGATTGTAGCTTTTCATCTGAGCCGGGGTGGGCACAACGGCAAGCGGGCGCCGGCGTCGCAGTGGGCGGGAATCTTTGTAATAGGCGGCGCGGTCGACGTACGACCAACTGAAGGACAGTTCCAATTCGGTGAAACAGAAAGTGTGTTGAGGACCACAAGGGGCTGTTCGAAGAGCATCTCTTTGTCATCGGTGGCACGTCCGCCGACGGACTCGGGCCGCATCGGCTGGCTTCCGGATTCACTGCCCATAGGTAACCGGTCGGAGTACGGTGAATTCCATTCCTTCCATAGGCATGAAGCACCCGGTGTTGATGCGGGTGAACAGGGAAGGGCGGTGAGATGCTAGTGGCGCAGGGGGCGGGCTGTCAGAGAGGCGTCATCTTCTTTCGTGAAAAACGTCGCAACCAACTGAAGCATAGCTTCCATAGAAGCGAGCTACCCGCCGACGGAGAGGGTGAATCAGGAGAGTTCTGTGAGGCGGGTGGCGTTGCCGCCGCAGGAGGACGGGGCGAAGATTCGTCGGAGTTGTCAACGTAGGAGCTCCATCGGATACTATAGTTTTCTTGCTTTGACTACAAAAGTTACAGGAAGCATCTTTGCTTTTTTTGCAAAATCGCTGTTATCGTCCCGCGATTGCATAATTTCATCATCAGATTGCTCAATCAGTTGCTCAATTACAAATCCTGCTTTTGCCAACGCATTCACATAGGTTGATAGTTTACGATCCGATAATGTTAGCGCACCTTCATCAAGAGATACCGAATACCAAGATTCATCGAAATAACATTTTTTAAAAGCAAGCATATTATTTTCTGCAACAACACATTTGTGTATAGGGTGAGACCAACTGAAAATAAATACACCGTCTTTTTTAAGGTAAGAAGCGATCCGGCAAAAAGTACCCTCAAGGTCGGTGGTCCAGCCTATGGCATAAATCGAATAAACAAAGTCAAAATAATCCACTGGTATGCCACATTCTTCTTCCATGGGAGAACAGATCAATTTTGCTGAAAGACCGCATGCCTTCAAATGTTGCGTTGCCTTTTCGATTTGTTTTTCTGATATATCCACAGCCCATAGTTCAGATGCTTTGCGTTCCCCCTGATATTGCAAGGATTGACCGTTTCCACAGCCTATCTCCAGCATCTTTTTCCCTGAGACATCGCCAAAAAGCTGGCATTTTTCTTCTGAGACAAATGCTCCATAAAAAGGAAGCACGATTGCTCCTAAGAAGTCATTTCCTTTTGTATCCCAATAGAAGCTGTTTGTTTTATAAACAGAATTCTTGTCCATGCCGACGTCCTTCCCAAATATAAATAATATGAGCCTAAACGTATATCCCGACTTGCGCGTTATGACAATAACACATATCGAACACGAACACTCTGCGCTATTGACCCCAAAATAATGTACCATTTTTCTATGAACAATTCCACCTAAAATCTTCCATCCAGCATCCATTGGATCTCGTAGACATGACCGACCCATCCTGTGGCAATGGTAACGACCTGCAGCATGATATCAGTAAAGTACACCTCTCCGGAGCAATTTGTGATAACCAGACGGATGGTGATGGAGCGCAGTCTGCCATAGCCCTTGGGCGAGGCGTCCCGCGCCACATGCTGGAAATATGCCATATCGTATTTTCTATCCGATGGATTAAAGGATAGTAATATTAGTCTTTACGAAGCATTCGTGCTCAATAGCGAAGAAATTAAATTCAGAAGAGTGGGTTATACAAGACCAGCATGGAACGGCAGGGTAAGAATAGGGACTTGCCTTGCGATCCTAAATCAGAAACTCATAGCACATATTTGCAAAGAACAAGCTGAAATTGATAAACTTAAAGCATGGGGACAAGAAGCGTATAACCAAAATACTGAGGTAAGAGCACATTATATTTTGGATAGATACGCTCAATATCTTGTCGAAACTGATTCACCAGAATACCTGAAGAACTTACTGGCTATTAGAAATAGTTTTAAGCAGTTAGGTCCTGATGTTGGACCATATGGATGAATATAAGAAGGAACTAGATGGAGAAGTTGAAGATTTGATTGTTGAACTTAACCTCAAATCAGGGGAAATATGAAATGAGTAAAGGTGATATTTTCACCAGGCTCATTGCGCTAACGGGTACGATAGTTGAATGTCCCATGAATAGGCTCCCGTAAAAACGCGAGACAAAACTGTAATTCAAGTTTAGTCTCGCGTTTTATATTTAAGCAAAGTTGTGTCGTTTATTAAAACAGTTTTGTGTTGTTACCAACTCATTATTTTGCATCTGCAAAAATGGGGAATATAATGTATGACACTAAATGTCGGAGGACAAGAACATACACGCATAAGAAGTCGCACAATCCGCGGCTTTTTTGTTTTAACGTGCAAGTTCTTGTCCCGAGCTGAGGACAAGAACTTGCATCATTAGCCGAAATGGACAAGAACTTATATTCATAGCCGATTAGATGATGAAAATTTCTTCACGTTACAGACATCAATACGACAAGTGTCTAAAACATTCAGATTACTTTATCCGTTTGAAGAAAAACAGAAACAATGACATACTGGTGTCAGTAATGGTTGCTTATAATGGCAATTAAAACCAATAATAGTTATCTTAGGAGGAAATTGAGTGTGAGCGCAAAACAAACATTACGAGGATTTGCGACCATAAGTTACTGGGCAGATGATATGGAGGCGGCAAAGGCCTGGTACTCGGAGCTGCTGGGCAGTGCGCCTTACTTCGAACGCTTAGGACCAGATGGTCAACTAGCTTATGCCGAGTTTCGCCTTGGAGACTACCAGCAAGAACTGGGTCTGATCGATCGCCGTTTTGCTCCTGCGCGTGCAACGGCTGGCCCCGGTGGTGCCCTCATGTACTGGCATGTTGATGATATAGAAGCCACACTTAACAATTTGAAGGCCAAGGGAGCGGAAGAGTACAAACCGCTCGTACATCGTGGGGAGGGATTCATCACGGCTTCCGTCACGGATCCATTTGGTAACGTGCTGGGTATTATGTACAATCAGCACTATTTGGAGATGCTGAATTCCAGAATTCAGGGGTGACCAGAATAAATGGTAATAGATAAAATAGTACAAGTTCACACTCGACAAGAGTGGCGAGAGTGGCTAAGTTACTATCACAGTACAGAAGATTATTGTTGGTTAATAACTAAAGATCATAATTCCGTAAGTTACTTAGATTTTGTTGAAGAAGCCCTGTGTTTTGGCTGGATTGATAGCACACGTAAAAAAGTGGATGACACTCAAACGGCGCAACGATTCTCACCCAGGAAAAAAAGGAGTACCTGGTCAGAGCTCAATAAAGAACGTGTCCGACGGTTAGATAAATTAGGCTTCATGACAGAAGCAGGAAATAAAGTATTGCCCGATATGAACGCCGAATCTTTTATAATTCATAAAGATATCTTAGCGCAATTGCGTCAGGATGAAGCGCTCTATCACAATTTTCAAGCCTTGCCTGAACTATATGTTAGAGTCAAGATTGACAATATCCAGTCAGTGCGGAACGATGCAACCTTGTATCATAATCGATTGACAAAGTTTATTGAACATACCCGTATAAATAAAATGTATGGACAATGGAATGATAATGGTCGTCTTTTAGGGTATTAAACTTTATACCGAGAGGATGGTTAGGGCAGAAATAAATAAGAAGGCGACGAGAAGTTTATCGTCACCTTTATCGTTGAGCTAACGGGTAACGATAACATAAAGGGTTCCACACATTAGTTATGAATAATATGTAGACCCTTTATTCTATTTGATGTTTTGATGTTTAGGTCTTGATAAACCGAGAAAATAGGTAACTTTATGTCATTTATGTAGGAACATTAGTGTCATTAGACAACAAAGAAATGGAGAGAGAACTGGGGTTTTCGGTAAGAATAAGTCAGAAAGAAACTCAATGAATAGGAGAGTGTATTATATGTATGGGTTCCCAGGGCAAGTCGATTACTACTCGCGAAGCACGTGGTGTGCGCGCACGATGTCCTCCATGCTGACTGCCCGTTTTGCCGTATACGTCTCTTCCATTCTCTCGATCACACTCCCACTTCGCTGCCAGGTAAACGTTGATCCATTGTCTAATGACATAAAGTTACCTACATATTTGATGTGAAGAAAGCCTGATGGATCAGGCTTTTTGTTATTTATGTAGGAGAAATTGTGTCATGAAAAAATGCAAAAATGTTCCTATATTGTAGGATAATGGCATAAAAATGCCTACATTCTGACGGGACTAACCGTACGTATGTTGAACCAGTGTGCTCGGGTACAACCCTATTCAAGCGCTAAAAGCTTCAACGACATAGATCCGGTTATCGGGCCGCTGTTTGATCAGTTCTATATCAGCCTCACCAAGGTAGGAGTGAATGTCGGGACGGCAGCGCTTGCTACCTTCGAGGTAGACGAGAACGGCGAAGGTATGATAATCGTGGCGGCCGCGTACCTGGCTAGTCGTGGGGACTCTGTAAAGCTCTGTTCTTAACCGATCCACACCCAATATTCCCACAATCAGATGGGCATGGAAACGGCTTGCAGATCGGGAGACCTCGAAGCAAATGTATATTCTGCATCGCTTTTATAACAGTCATGATAAAAACTATCAATATGTCTTAGTAAGATTGAAAAATGTGTTAACCCTATCCGTTGATTGTCCATACCCATTCCTACAAGGGCTGCATTATATATTCATATAGGTCCTATTATCCTAAAATAAGGAATGGTGAGAAGATGGGCAAAGACTACAACTGCACCGATTGTAAGCAAACCAAATGCTCGTGTAGAAATAAACAGAGAAATAAAAATACCACTAACCAAACGAATACAAATAACCCCACGATAAGTCCGGTCTTCAACATTACGCTTCCTTCAGCGGCAGCTGCATTTACCCCTCAATACGCACAGGTTTATCAAGAAAATAATTTCCTCGTTACCGTGCCATCCAACACTGACATATCTTTTAATACAACCGGCTTAATTTCCCCCGGAATCACCCACACTCCCGGCTCAGCCATCGTTACCGTTAATGAGGGAGGGATTTACGCAGTAGATTTTGAGGTTACTCTGGCCTTGGGTGACTTGGGTGCCATGGATTTCGTTCAAGCGGCTTGGGGAGTGACAATGAATAATGCTCGTGTTAATAGTACCGAATCGGGTCTACTAGTATCCGAAAGCAGTACCCTAATAGTAAACACAATTTCATCCACCGCCATTGTAAATATTCCAAATGGTGCGCAGCTAACGTTGCGAAATATTGGCGTTACGGCCGATCTTTATGTCGGATTAATTGATGGTCAGGAGGTC
The DNA here is from genome assembly GCF_900177425.1 of Paenibacillus uliginis N3/975. Classification (NCBI taxonomy): domain Bacteria; kingdom Bacillati; phylum Bacillota; class Bacilli; order Caryophanales; family Paenibacillaceae; genus Paenibacillus; species Paenibacillus uliginis. Next base: position 3,088,822 of record NZ_LT840184.1, read on the forward strand.
AAATCAGCTTCTCTGCGATTAATCAAGATCGCTGAGAATAAATAATTTGAGGCAATTAAGTTACCCGGATATATCGAATCTGAAGTCTATATGGCATTAGCGTATAAAGGAGCAAATTAATCTGAATGTGATCTTGGTCTATTCTAGACAATATTCAATCACTTAATTCCATTCTTCGATTCTTACTTCATGGGATTACTATTCAGTCATCTGATCTCAAGTTATTGTGAAATCACATTTATTGAGGCATGCATTTGCAACACATGCTGTTCAAAATGAGAAAATACCATTGGATATAGTGAAGACACTCTTGCATCAGAAAGATATTGAGGTTACTAACTATTATTCGATGCCAACACAAAAACAGATTTCTGAATCAGTATATATGTTGCATGAAAATTGGCTGTCATATGTCAATATACAAAAGGGATACTTAGAGGTCCAGAAGAACTGAAAGAAATATACGAGGATTACCGTGAGAAGGTAGGTACTTTATCTAAGGTAGTTGGAGGTATTTGCACTATTGACTCAGTTTGTCCAACTAAGATGGCATGCGTTGGTTGTGCTGCTAAAGTTTCTAGACCAAAATTTAAAGACGAAATCACAGCATACTATAATTGGGCTTATGAAAGTGAGAAACGATTTGAAAAGCTTGGTTTGCCTTTAATGGCGAGAAAAATGAAAATCTCAAAAAATAGAGCTCGAAATGAGTTGAAGGAGATCCAATTAGTTGATACCAACTCGACGAAGAATATAAACCAACGGTTCATTTCAACAAATTCCAATGAATTGAAATGGCTGTCAGAGATCTATGACAAAAGAAAAATGAGGTCGTATTCTTTAGGTGTAGAAGCAATTGATTCGCTTCTGAAAGAGGGCAAGAAGGTATCATATCGTTCAGTAGCTATGAATTCAAAGGATTTAGATCCAGAAGGTAAGGGGATTCACTCAAATACGATTAAAGGTAATGAACAGCTTTACTCATATTATCTTCAACATAGTAGTGTGAAAATTAGCACCGTTAAGATGAGAAATAGGAGTCCAATTGTAATAAGTGATTCGTTATTTAGAAATATTAAGCTTGGAAGAGATATTGATAGTTGAGTCCATATAATTGTGTGAAAAGCGGTTCCAAATATTAGAGTGAGCCATGTTCAAAACCCTCAGTTAGAATGGAGTTTGCGAAGACAACATTCAAGAGGAGTTTTGAAATGGCTCAATATCAGATTACTCTAGATTCACAGCTTGTGCATCAACTTTTTGTAGGAAATTCTCAGGATGCAGGTGTTGCCAAACTTTTAGAGACGGTATTAAACCAAGTTCTGCAAGCTCAAGTGACGGAACAAGTGCCAGCAGAACGCCATGAGAGAAATGAGGAACGCAGAGGTTATCGAAATGGATCGTACCCTCATCAAGTGAACACACGTGTAGGAACACTTACGTTACGTGTCCCCCGAATTCGGGATGGAAGCTTCTCCACAGAGCTATTTGCTAGATACCAAAGGAGTGAACAAGCCTTCGTTTTAGCACTTATGGAAATGGTGATTAATGGTGACTCTACTCGTAAAGTATCTACCATTACCGAAGAGTTATGCGGCGTAGAGTTCTCTAAATCTACGGTCTCCGATCTATGCAAACAACTCGATCCTGTGATCTCGGCTTGGAATAATCGCTCACTGGAAGACCACGAGTTTCCCTTTATACTCGTCGATGCCTTGTATGTCAAAGTTCGAGAGAATGGACGTATACGCTCTCGTGGCCTATTAATCGCAACAGGTGTAAATACCGATGGATATCGTGAAGTAACAGATATGAATGAACCATAAAAGCTGGTATTTATAGTTTCTGTTGAGTAGAGGGAATAATTAATTATGATGCTAAGTACCATTTGAGCAAGATAAAAACTGTTTTTTCAGGTAAGTTTGTAACTCTGTTACCATTACACCGTCCACACCGGGCGCTCCTCCGTTCTGGCACCACTCGCTGTAGGCGTCAGCGGAAGGTTGTCTCCTTCGAGCATCTTCTCCAGTAGTATGCTCTGATCTTTGCGAAGGAAGGGACGGCTTGTGCTGGCGGAGAACTCGGCGCTCCGGCATACCCCGGCGGCTTCAATACTTATATATACTGAACGTTTGGTTTAAGTATTTTCGAAAGGTTATCCCATCGAAGACAAAGCTGTGGCTACAGGAAGCAGTAAAGCTAATATATTTGCATTTCCAGAGTAGGAAGGGCTTGTTCAAGTATTTACTGGAAGAATGGTATCGAGGGTGGGAAGAACAATGGGAAGAAAATATGCAACTTTACAAAACGATCGAAGAAAAATTGTATGGTTTAGTGGAACATGTGGTTGCCATTGACCTGCACCATCCATAAACCATGGCTTTAAATGAGTTTTTAACAGTGCTTGGAGTACAAACGATGAAGAAGATATGACCAATTACGTCTCTAAGCACGTTGCATTAACCAAATCATGCTGGGAGAGACCATCGCAAAGGGTGAACTGCTACAAGAAGATGCGCGAAATCTAGCGATCATCTTGGAAGCAACGTTAATGGGCTTACGTGAAATTTTTGGCTATATTGCAGAAGATGACATAGCCAGCTTCTATTCTAATGAGATCAGATTTTTTCTGCACGGGACGCTAAACCGTTAATGTTTGCTCAAAGTCTCGAAGGAGTAAAACTATGAGCAAAGAGAATCGTGACAGAATATCGAAAATGGAATAATTAAAAGATGAATGGTTCGTGTCCGAAAGTGAGAGGATTGGCACTGTAAAAGTATATCTATTCCAAAAGAAAAGTACACATACGATCCAGAAACTGGTCTCCGTTAAGGTCGATGTAAGCGACCTGTACCACAATCAGGATGAACAGGCATGGCGCATTTTAAGTGATGTCGTGAAGTGATTTGTTACTATATCGCCACTTGCAAAAGCGCGTTATATCATTGATGACAAGAAATCTGCAAATGTTGGAAGACGAGTTGCCAATATTATAAAGCGGTGGGGTGGAGCTTACCATCTAAAGTTGCAATGATGGTATATGAAAATGTCAGACGACAAGAACTTATATACTTTGCCGAAATTGACAAGAACTTGGATACTTAGCCGATTAGATGAGTGTCTAATGTTACTCAGCATCGACAGCTTGTTAAGCTAACGGGCAGGATAGCTCAATACGAGCCGACTACTTAACATAACGCAGGAATGCCAGTTTTTTGTGAGGTTGAAAACCCGCATTCTGCTGGCTGGGCATCTGTAGCCCCCGTATTACGTAAAAAGGCTGGTAAATGACCAGCCTTACAGTAAGGAGTATCCCCGCGTCATTATTTCCTTTTACACTCGAAGTACTTTTACCACTAACCGTTTTATTGCACCTATAATCCGAGGTTTTGTCCATGAAGGAGAAACAAAAATCGTATACATTCCTAATCGATTTCCACCCCATAAATCAGTAATAATGCCATTGCCGACAACCGCTGTCTCATTTTTTCGGGTTCCGAGTATATCCAAAGCAGCCATAAATGCTTTTTTCTTCGGTTTACTCGCTTCGAATAAAGCCGGAATCTCATTAACCAGCTCGTTTCCTTGCGAAGGAGGTTTACTGTTCGAGACGATAATCAGCTTAATCGCATATCGGGACTTAAAGTCTTTCAGCCATTTCTTCATCGAATCCGATGCAGACGGAGAATTTTTCGGAATTAATGTATTACTCCAATTAAATATTATTCCTTTAATTCCTGCCCGTTGCAGCGCGTCTCCGTCTATGTCATAAATTGATCGCACAATTTGTGAAGGTTTGAAAATAGGCATAAGCTTCCTCCGTTACATTTGATTACTAAGCTAGTCATAAGTCGTATATAGTTTTCCTTTACCTTCATTTTTAATCCCCTTATCCGTCAGCACACTGAAGAAAGGAGAATATGATCAAGTTACATTTTGTGACCGTGCCTAGCTGTACATACTCGAACAGAACAAAAATAACCGAGAAAAAGATGACGATTAAGCTAACGGGAAACGATAGCTCAGTAAAGAGATTGAAGGCAGCCGGCTTTGTGATCGGCTTCCTTTTCTCAACTAACGGGCATTTGATTTTGATTCAGATTGGTTGTTGAATGAGAACTGCAAGAATATCCGCCAACTTTTCGTCAATGGGAATTCGATGACCTTGAACATAAGTCTTTTCAATATAGAGAGAATTTGTTGATGATATAATAAAAAAAGCGAAGCGCACTGATATTTAAATTAACAGGAAACGTTAGTTTAGATCGGCATGGAGCAGTTTGCCGGTTGGCAGCTGTTCCATTTTTCATTAAGCTAACGGGCAGTTTCGGCTAACATCCCCCCTAACGTAAAAATCATTCTGGAGAACCGATTATATAACATGATAACTTTTGTAAAATAAACCAAAGTGTTTATTTTCTGGTTTTGAGGAGTTGAGAGGATGGAGACAAAATATATAGATGTTAGGAGAAAACGAATTTATACGGAAATTTTTGGAGACAGAGAGGCTCCTACATTTTTGTATCTTCACGGTGGACCTGGTGTGGGTTCTTACGACTTTAATCTTGTTTAGGCCCATCGCCTTTCAAAATTTATTCGATTAATTTCAATTGATCAAAGAGGATGTCTTCGCTCTGATGCTATTGAAGAGGCAGAAAGTTTCGGCTTGCAAAATCTTATGGAAGATTTTGAGATTATAAGAAAATTACTAAGTATTGAAAAGTGGGGGTTGATTGGTCATTCCTTTGGTGGATATTTAGCAATTGAATATGCTATTCGGTATCCAGAGGTAATTAACACATTAGTCTTAGAGTGTCCGACATTTGATTTTAAAGAATTGCTAAGTTCAGTTGTTAAAAAGGCAGAGAAGTTATATAGGGAAGATGGATGTCATGAAATTGCTGAACGTTGCAAAATGGCGTACTCCCATTCTTTAGAAGAACTTGATAAAGTCTTTTTCGATATTTCTGAAAAACGAGACCAAGTATATATCAGAGGGTTAGACCCTAATTTTTTTAATGAAATTGTTAACCAATCAGATATACCTCAAAATGATTGGTTAAAGCAGACTACTTTTCAACAGAAAATAAATCATGAGGTGTTCAGCCAGCCAAACCTCGACAAGCTTTCAAGTATTAGTTGTCCTATCTTGTTGATAAAAGGAAAATATGATCCGATCTGCAGTGAATATCAAACAGAGTTCATAAGACATGTTAGAAATTCGTCTGTAAAAATATTCAACAACTCTGCTCATATGCCTCGACATGAGGAACCTGAACTTTTTGCAGAAACCATCAAAAATTTCGTTGATAAGAATATCTCATCTCTCAGCTAACGGTGAACAATAGCATCATGACGAACAGGCTGCTGGTATCATCAGCAGCCTATTCAACTAAAGGGCAGTTATCGACAAGCGCAAAGTATGAGTAATGGCGAACGGATCATCATGAAGGATACGTTTTGAATCCGAAGTTTTGATCTAATAATCTTATGTTATCATTACGAAAAATGGAAAAGTAACCAGATAGGATAGTTCGAGTTCTGCTGTTGAACCGATACTCTAGCGGAAGGAAGGGGAACATGGAGGTAATATACAAGTATTCTAGGCGGTTCCATCGGTTGCAATGGAAATTAACCATATATTATATTCTCACAACGATTGTTGTCATGCTTCTGCTTGAAATGATTGTTGTCCTGGGTTACTACCTTTTCGTCAATTATAATACTGATCGAATACTTGCCATTCAGGTAGGTTCGGTCGCACAAAATGCCGCCATTCATTTTAGCGGACCGTCCGTCAACGAAGATAACCTGTATCAAACATTAAAAGATTGGCCTTCGGAGACGGGAACTGAATTTCAGGGGTATTCTGCGGCCTTCGATCCAGACGGCCGACCGATCGCCATTACAAGAGAAACGTCCTTTGAAGATAACACAGAGCTGCAAATGCCTGCCGAAGTGAAACAGCACGTACAGACCGCATTGACACTGGAGCCTTCTTCGGTGAAACCGATGACCACATACATATATAAGGAAAAGAGCGCTGTGTACATTGTGGCTCCGATTGCCAATAAAATTGCGGTTAGGGGGGCTTTGGTGGTTAAAGCGGAGCAGGTACGCCTCTCTTCTCAAAACCTAAGGAATTTTATGCCCAATGTTTTTTCCTTTTTTGGTATCAGTCTTATAGGTTTCATTATTGGGGCGGCCATTGTCGGCCTCACTTTTGGAATTATTACTTCACGAATTCTGGTGGGCCGGATTCAAAGGATATTGATCTCCACGAATCGATGGAGCCAGGGGGATTTCACCGTATCCATAAACGATCCGTCCGGCGATGAATTGGGGCAGTTGGTTCATCGGCTCAACCAAATGGCAAAGCAGCTAAAGCAACTGCTCTGGTCACGGCACGATTTGGCGACGATGGAAGAGCGTAATCGCCTGGCCCGGGAACTTCACGATAGCATCAAGCAGCAGATGTTTGCGGTCTCGATCTGGGTCAATACCGGGAAATCCTTGATCGGACAGAATGAGGAGGCCGCCAGGTCGAATTTGACAGAGGCAGAGCATTTGATCGGTCAAATGCAGAGGGAGCTGAACGCCCTTATACTGGAATTGCGCCCGATAGCCTTGGAAGGGAAGCATCTTTCGCATGCACTAGAAGATTATGTGCGCGCCTGGCAGGGGCAAACCGGAATTTTCGTAAATTTAGAAGCAAGCGGCGACCAGCGGGTGTCTCCCGTCATTGAAGAAGCCTTCTTTCGAATTGCGCAGGAGGCATTGTCAAATGCTGCCCGGCACAGCCGGGCAGATACAGTCAAACTCCGTCTGGAATGCGGCGATCCTGTGACGCTAGTGATTAGCGATAATGGCTGCGGTTTTGACGTTAGGGACGCAGGTCATGGTGTTGGACTCTCCTCCATGCGCGAGCGTGTGCTCACGTTGGGCGGGCAGCTCGATATCTGGAGCGATAAGGGAAAAGGCACGACAATAACGGCCCGCTGCTTCCAGAAAGAGTCAAGAGGATTGAAATGAACAAAAGTTAGCGTTCTTCGTAAAGGAGTGGACAGGATGGCAAAGTTGGAGCCGATCACGATTCTCATTGTCGATGATCATGCGATTGTAAGACATGGCTTGTGTGCGTTATTCACAATTCAACCGGACTGTCTGGTGGTCGGCGAAGCCGATTCGGGAGAGAACGCTGTGCGATTGGCTGCGGAGCTTGTGCCCGATGTTGTGCTTATGGATTTGGTGATGCCCGGTATCGATGGCGTAGAGACGACGAAGCTCGTGAAACAAATCAGTCCGCGATCGCACGTGATCGTGCTGACTTCGTTTCATGAGGATCAGCACATCTTTCCGGCTTTGCGTGCCGGAGCGCTTTCCTATGTGCTCAAAGATATCGACCCCGGCCAATTGGTTGAGACGGTGCGCAGGGCCGTACATGGTGAATCGATGATACATCCGCGTGTAGCTGCGCGCGTTGTCCAGGAGCTTCGAGTCACGGAACGGGCGGATTCCAACCCGTTCGCCGAGTTGAGCGAACGCGAACTCGAAGTGCTGCGTCTTATTGCCGGCGGACTTTCGAATGCCGAGATTGCCGCGAAATTAATCATCAGCGAAAAGACAGTTAAAGGCCACGTCAGCAATATACTAGGAAAGCTGCATATGCTGGACCGTACCAAAGCGGCCGTTTTTGCTTGGGAAAAGGGGCTTATGCGGCCGGATTAAATAAAAATCGGCCGTCCTTTTCCTGCCTTCATTATCCTCAACTGCTCCCTTTATGGGCTTGCCCACAGTTCTGTTCCAAACAAATACTCCCCTTCCATATAGACGTTTTAACACGCATTCTGCACCCTCCACTATCGCTAACTTCGCATCTGTCATATTCATTCCTGCACGTAAACAGTTCTTTGGATGCGGGTTTAAACAGACCTGCAGTCGCGTTACAAACCAATTGTTCTGATGTAACATCAAGATGACGAAATGGTGAACCATTTCTTGTTTGTCAATGGAGGCGGTGGATCGTTCGGGTAATTGCGGATTTACAACGTTAAGCTTATGTTTCTAACGAATGCACGATTTAACAACGTTTAGAAAGTTTTAATATGCTCCCAGCCTAAAGGAGACTTGAGGAAATGAGGAAGATAAAATGCCGAGATTAAGCCGTTTTCAACTATTGGAACGAAATAAAGATAACCGAACGCCAATTGAGCGGTCGGCCTCACGATTGATGAAGATGCGTAGAATCTGCGGTTATGGCGCCGCCATAGCGGTGACGCCGTATCTGCTGATCAAAATTGCCTGGACTTTCGGTCTCTTCATTCCGACCGAGCAAATGGGCGACAACAGTTGGCGCGCGATCAACGCAGCAACCGTGGTTGTCGCCGCGGTCGGTATCCTGCTGGCGATGGCGTTCAGTAGGCCGTGGGGTGAGCGGCTGCCCGCCTGGCTGGTGGCCTTGCCCGTGTGGTTGGGCACCGGTCTGCTCGTCCCCATGCTATTGCTGGCACCGGTACTCGGCCCGGCCGCCATGACCCGGGACAAGGAGGCAGGCGCCACCGACTTCTGGGCATACGAGCAGATCTTCGTCATGGTCTCGCTGGTCGGGGTCGGCATTTGCCTGCCGCTCGCCTTGGCAGGGTACGCCAAGTCGCGGTGGCCCGAGGCACTGGGCGGTCCGACCGACTACGCGGAGCTGCCGGGACACACCCGACAGTTGCAAATCACCCTGGCCAGGCTCGTCGCAGTCGGCTGCATTCTGCTCGGTGTCATCAAGGTGTTCTGGGCGGTGGGCGGCACCCTCGGCATCGTCCCGGACATGCTGGATGACCGCGATGTGTGGTGGCACCTACTGACGTTGAGTACCGGCGTGTGGGCCTTCGCGGGGGCGCGGGGTCTGCTGGTACTGACCTCCCGCCACGGGTCGCGGAGGTTCCTACCCTCCATGGCGGCGGCCTGGATCTCGTCGGGAATGCTATTCTCCTATAATCTCTTTTCCGCCATTCGCTCCGATTCGCAGTACTCCCCGGAGTACCCGCTTGCACGAGTCTTGACTACAGAGGCCGGCATTGTCTTGGGCGTGATGATGGGGATGATCATCCTGCTAGTGCTGCATGACCGCCGGCAAGCCCTGCGCGGCGAGTCCTGAGAATCCGCTATGACCGCCGTGCCTACCCCTCGGATGTTCTGCCACAGCATATAAATGCCTGCTGGCGGGCTTGTACAAGTGGTTCCCTCATTGCGCTAACGGGAAACGTTAGTTGAATAAAGACGAGAAGGCAGCCGCTCAGATTGATCAGCTGCCTTAATTAAGCTAACGGGCAGCAATGGTTAATAGGTAATTTGGTTTTCCTGGGTAATAAAATGAGCAATTGATAAGAAATCATAACATTTGTTACATTCTATGATATAAGGAACTTCGCATGAAAGGAGAAATCAAAATGGCAACAAACAATATCAGTGAACCAGAGAATGATAATGCCCTTACTCCACAAAATCCGTCTAAACCTGATCCTGCAATGGGACGCTTGAATGTCTTCGTAGGGAAATGGAATACAGAGGGTGTGATTAAAGCGAGTCCGTCCGGGCCAGCTGATCAGTTGATAGCAGTAGATACCTACGAATGGTTGCCTGGGGGTTATTTTCTTATTCATCATGTTGATGGCCATATGGGGAAAGATGAGGTTAAGGCTATTGAGATCATTGGCTATGATGCTTCCACTCAGAATTACACCACACACTCATATGACAACCAAGGCAATTTCAGTGCATACCAAGCGAACCTACTCGACCGTGCCTGGACAATTTTGGGGAAATCGGAGCGATTCACAGGAATGTTTAGTGAAGATAGCAACACCTTAACAGGTAGTTGGGAGCTGTCAAACGACGGTAAGAATTGGGTACAATGGATGGACATCAAGTTGACTAAAGTCATCTAGCTAAAAAATCCCCTACTATTTATATTCTGTTGAGGTTCGAATACGAAATCAGTATCAATGGGCTGCTAAAAGCGGCACCCCTATCTACTTAACTAACTGATACGATAGTTGAATGAAAACAAAAGGGTAGCTGATCATATCGATCGGCTACCTTTTTTTGAACTAATGGGCAGTTTACATTAACGAAAAAATAAAACCGGCACAATTATGTGCCGATAACCAATTGCCGTATGCCAAAAATGATACCCCTAAAAAAGCCATGTATACATAATAGTATATAAAAAAATTCAACATAAGTCTATTAATTTTTTGGTGAAAACTGTATGTTATTTATGCGACCGCGGCGCAAAACGATAATGTATGAAGGGAGAAGACCTGCCATGATTACGCTCAGAAAAATAACGCTGGAAAACCGACGCGCTATATTTAACTTGGAAGTATTCGAAGAACAACGGCGCTTCGTTGCGTCCAATCTGTCAAGCGTGGCTTCGTGCTATGTCCTTGCAACCAATGGGGGACATCCATTTCCGTTTGCCATTTACTCGGATGGGCAGCCGGTCGGTTTTGTTATGTTGACTTATGGAATTACCGGGTACGACCTCCCGTCAATCGCACACGACAGCTATTGTATCGTACGACTGATGATTGACAAGCACCACCAGAACCGGGGATACGGTCGGGAAGCCATGAAAAAAATCTTGGAATTTACCCGCACCTTTCCGGCTGGGCCTGCACATTATTGCTGGATTTCTTATAAGGCAGATAACTTACCCGCCAAAAAACTTTATGAAAGCTTCGGATTCCGTGACAACGGCGAAATCTTAGGAGACGAGCTAATCACCGTATTGCCACTCTGATTTTCACTGGAAACTCAACTATCGAAAGACGAAAGCGCGGCGATGGAACCGATCAATCGCTGTTTTTCATTGCTGCAGGCACCGTTCCGCTAACGGGCAGGTTAAAAGTGATTGGGAACAATGGAAATTGGAAAGCACCGATAGTGAAGCAATTCGGCTAATGGAATGGGGTATCGAACTTCCTAAGAATGATATAGACGTTGCCGAAGTGTCGGATAAGTATGATAATTTCAAAGACAATTATAGAAAAATGTTTGCTATCGAAACGCTATCAAATAATCAGTTAGTTGGACTCATAACTTAAATTCATTAGACCACAAAAATGGAGTGTTTAGTTTTGGCTTGGGAGTGCACAGAGGTTATAGGAACAATGGATACGCATCAGAAGCAACAAGAATTATTATGCGATATGGCTTCTATGAATTACGGATGCAAAAATGCAATTCCAGCTGTGTTGAAATAAACGAAGCATCACTTAAATTCCATAAAAATCTTGGATTCATTGAAGAAGGACGAAGAAGAAGAATTATTTATATGGATGGAAAATTTTATGATAATATTTTGTTGGGGATAACAAGAGAAGAATTTGATGAAATAGAAAGTGAGTATAGCAAGATTAAACATCAATAAAAGAGAAGTTCTATCCAAAGAAAACCACTCCATTTGAAGTGCCCCCTGTCAAGTAGACAGTGTAAAAAACAAAAATGGTTAGATTATTCCCCTCAGTTCAAGTTAACAGAGCTGAGGGTTTATTTTCTTTTCTCATCGTTAAGCAGCTCGTCGATACTCGTTGGGAGACAAGCCATTTAATCGCTCTGTATAGCGGTAATTGTTGTAGTAGCGGATATAATTTCTCACGTCTTCGAGGACGTCATCATAGGTTTCGTGTTTCGTCAGATAAAAGCTTTCTGCCTTCAATGTACCCCAAAATCGTTCAATGGGTTGGTTATCCAGGCATCGGCTCACACGAGACATACTTTTAGTAAAACCGTACTTAACCTGAAGTCGACTGTACTCATGTGAGGTATATTGGAAGCCTCTGTCGCTATGGAGAAGTGGAGTCACCCCCGGGTTCCTCCCGTAAGCTTTCTTCACCGTATCCATAACGAGTTTATTATTGTTGGAGTGGCTTAGAACCCATGAAACGATGGAGTTATCGTATACATCAACGATAGCGCTCAGATAGGCTTTACGACCATTCCCATACTTCAATTCTGTTACGTCTGTGCACCACTTCATATTAGGAGCATCTGCTTGAAATTCACGATTCATTACATTTTCAGCTACATGGATTTCAGAGGCTCTCACGTAGTTCGGTCGTTTCTTGCGAATCACCGATTTCAATCCAAGAGCACGCATAATTCGATAATAACGCTTTTTGTTGTAATTCCTTTTGAGTTTACGGTTTAATTGTGTGCGGATTTGACGATAGCCAAGAACCCCCTTTCGCTTGTCATAGCGAAGTTTCACTTCCTTAGCGAGCGAAAGAATTTCAAGTTCCCGGGTGGATGGCTTCCATTTCAGCCATTTATAATAGGCAGATCGAGCGATTCCGGCTATCTCACACAGCTTCGTGATGGCATAACCTTTCTCAGCGTGCAGTTCTTGGATAGCTTGGTACAAGTCCACATGCCGGACTAACGTTAGCGTGTATTTCGTCGCTTGATCTCTGCCAACTTTTTTGCGAGGGCGTTCTCCATTTCTAAATATTCGTTCCGTGCTTCCAGTTCTTTGATCCGAAGCTTGAGTCGTTCATGGTCATCTAGCTCTTCTACAGGCTTTTTGCGACCACGATTGTCCTTGAGAGACTCCTCGCCGCCAGATTTATATTTTTGCACCCATGAGTACACCTGGGGATAAGAAACATCATATTTCTCCATGGATTTCTGATAATCCAAATCATTGGCGATCGTATACTGCGCGATTTCAATGCGTTCTTCGAAAGTGGTTTTACGTCCTTTATTCATACGAGATAGTCCTTTTCCTTTACGAGTAGGTTTTATTTCTTCCCTACAAGTATACTTGGAAATCCATCCCGTCAAAACACTTTTACTCGAAATATGATACTTCTTTGTCGCCTCTCGTATAGAATGATTTCCGGATAAAACATCCCTGATGGCAGCAAGCTTCAGTTCCTTTGAATATGCTTTACATCCTCTGGATTTCTTTAATCCTTCATAACCATCTGCTCTATATTTCCTTATCCAATCTTTAACCGTGTTTTTATCTACCCCCAACTGCTTGGCTTCATAACTAGGGGTCGTCTCATGCTGAAGGCATCGCTTTACGATACGTAACTTTACATCAAAAGAAATTGGATTCCTTTTGGACATCATAAAAAACTCCCATCATTAGTAGAGTAGAATTTTGTTTTTTTCTACTGTCTACTATGATGGGAGCATATCAATTGTCAGGAGTGGCTTTGTCTTTATATACTGATGTATATTTTATGGTCAAACTGTACTTTGTGTTTAGATACAATACGGTGAACCATCATAAGTAGAATTGCTGATCATTGCGCTAACGGGACACTATAGTTCAACACTGAGAGGGCCTGTCGCTAGGCAGCCTTTCGTTACGTTAACGGGCAGGATAGTTCCAATTTGTGGTATATTAAATCTCAATGACATATTCTAAGCGGAGGTACTTATGAATCCTGCTTTTGACACCTATATCCAATCGCTGGCCGGTCGGGATGTGACCGTCATCGGCGCCGGCGTCAGCAATTCACCTCTAATCCGAATGCTGTGCTCGGCCGGGGCGCGAGTCACCGTGCTCGACCGCAATCCGGCTCTGCCCAGGGAGGAGTGGGACGATCTAGGCGTCGATTTGCGCCTAGGGGAGAATTATTTGGATCGCATTAGGGGCGACGTGGTGTTCCGCACTCCGGGCATGCGTCCAGACCATCCGGCGCCGGACTCGGCCCGCGCTGGCGGCAGCCGTGTGACCAGTGAGATGGAGGAGTTCTTTGAGCTGTGTCCTTGTCCCATTTTCGGCGTGACCGGTTCGGACGGTAAGACCACCACCACGTCGCTGATTGCAAACATGCTGGCTGACGGGGGACGTACGGTACATCTGGGCGGCAACATTGGCACGCCACTGCTGACGCGCGCGGGTGAGATGTCGCCGCTGGATGCGTGCGCGGTCGAGTTGTCTAGCTTCCAGCTGATGGACATGACGCGCTCTCCCCATGTGGCGATAATCACCAACATCTCGCCAAATCACCTTGACTGTCACCGCGACATGAATGAATATACCGCCGCCAAGCGTCGCCTGCTGGATTTTCAGACTTCTGACGACTTTGCCGTCTTAAACGGCGATAATCCGGCGACTGCCGCACTGCGTGGGCGGGGGAGGACCAAGTATTTCGGTGGGCACACTGTCCACGATGGTGTGATCGACGGTCTGTTACCCATCAGTGACATTCGTTTACCGGGGTGGTACAACGTGGAAAACGTTATGGCTGCCATAAGCGCTGTGGGGGGGACCGTGTCGGAGATGAGGCAATTCTGGAGACGGTGCGCAACTTCGTCGGTGTGGAGCATCGAAACCAGTGGGTGGCAACTGTCAGTTCTAATGTCTAATGACACAAATGTGACCACATTACGAAAAGTACTAAAGCCTGATTCTCTGGGCTTTTTTTATTTTATGTGGTTTGATTTGTGTCATTAAAAAATGCACAAATGTGACCCCATTGTAGGATTTTGACACAAAATTGGGTACATTGTGGAGGACCTTTGTCGATTAGGTGTTCCAACGAAGAACGTTATCTACCTGAGCCACGTCATTCGAATGAAATTTATTTACTAACAAAGAATACTAAAATATATTTGCATTAAATCCGACTGCATCGGTAATCAGTAAAAAGAGCCCGTAGGGAAAGCATCCCACAAGGCTCTTTTCTTATGTGAACATCTTAAAAGGGAGGATGCAGCAAGCAAAGAATCAAGCCGTACTCTTCATCAGTCTTTAAAATAGGAGTCGCTTACTCATCAAACTTTAGCACCTGGACTTCCTTTTTTCATTTCATTATAGAAGTTCTTGTCATTTGCTCAAGACAAGAACTAGTACAAAAATCTCTATACAATCCCGATAGCAAGGAGTACGCGAGTTATTAAACTAACGGCAGGTGCGATGCAAGGCCGAGTGTTTCATATTGAGCCTCATGACCAGTTTGTGATGGATCTAGATTCTTCAGGTTTTGTCGCTTACGGTGAACTGCACGGAGCGAATTACAATCATCACTATCAGTAAGGAAGATTTTCTTGCTTCTTTTGATCCTCACGCCCCCCTATTTTTGAGAACATCCTGACCTGATGCCGCACCCGGCTGTTTGAACATTAGCAGGGTGCGGCATTTTTATTGTTCATACAGGTTGACAATGATAATCGTTATCAATAATGTGAAAATAGACGAGAGTCCTCATGCCCACCTTTCCGCATTCCAGCGGCAGATTTTTGATTGACTACGAGTTTACACAGTAAAGAAGGAGATTCGGACTATGGCGGCTATTAGAGGAGGGAGGGGAACTGACCTTAAAATCGCTTCTCGATGCCAACGCCTCCGAGCTGGAACAGCAGCTTGTTGAATCGTATGTACTGCATGTGGTCAAGAGCTGCACAGGATGTATAACGATCAATCTCAGGATTACCGGCAAACTACTATTGAAATGAGGTATGCAATGTGAAAATCAACGTTAATCAGTTAGCAGAGCATTTTGCTCACACTCCTTTTCAAGTAGAAGGAGTATATCGATATGCTAGAAATCCAGGTGTGCCGTACGCTGACTATACAGATTCTTTTCCTGGATTTGTGTTTCCACTTACAGGGAAGGTACAATTTCAATTTAATGGCACGCCTTATATCCTTTCGCCAGGAAACGTTGTGCATGGGGGTGCAAAAATGAAACTAGCTCAAGAAATGTTTGGCAACACCAACTGGGAATATATTCTTGTTTTATACCGGATATGTAACTCAGAACTAGAAGAGTCAAGCTTTTCTCATCAGCATTTTGAATTATCAACGGGACAATCTCCTCGTCTTATCGAATTAATTATGCGTCTTTGGCATGTGTATAATCAGCGTGAAGGCATTTCGATGTTTCAGACCGAAATGCTGTTTCGCGATGTACTGAATGAAGCCTTATTATGTGTTGTTAATAGGCAAAATAGCTGTGAATCACATACTTTATTCGAACGGGTATCTAATTATATTCATGAATACTATTATCAAAGCCTTACAATAGCATCGCTTGCAGAACAAAATAACGTTAATCGAAATCGACTTTCTTACGTATTTAGAAGACATGCAGGTATGGGGCCAGCAGAATATTTATTAAAATATCGTATAAACATGGCGCAAGAAATGCTATTTACTAGTGATGCGCCTGTTCAACAAATTGCGCAAACTGTTGGAATTGCTGACCCCTTTTATTTTAGTAGAGTATTCAAGAAACAATTTGGTATTTCTCCTACTGAATATCGAGAGAAGTTCATCAATAATCCATGCTAATTTCAACAGGCATCCATTCTAATCTAAAAATTACTTTACTATACTAATGGCAAACGAAAGAAAACATTATGTTGGAGGAATTTCGTATGCAAAAGATTAAAGGCCTGCTAATCTCAATGCTATTATTAGCAGGCATACTAGCAGGTTGTAATGAAACACCTGCTGAAAATAAAGGATCAACTACAGAAGGCGCATCTACATCAGCAGTTAATGTAGATGCAACCGATTGGCCAAGAACATTTAAGGATGCCTTAGGTAAGAAATTGTTATCGAGAAAAAACCAGAAAAAACGGCCTCATTATGGTATTTTTATCCTGAAATATTAGTTGCATTAGGTGAGCCGCCTGCTGCTTCTACTGAAAAAGAGTATCTATCTTCTTTATCTTATTTAAATGGAAAGCTGGATTCAGCTGAAGAATTAGGAGATAAATTGTCTCCTAATATTGAAAAAATTCTATCTATTGAGCCTGATTATATTTTAGCAACCGAACATCATGAAAAAATGTATGATTCACTAGGGCCTGTCTTCAAACCTAAGCCAACCAAACCATAATGGAAGCCAGTGTCAAAAAAGCTCTAAACGTACAGGCTAATTTATCGAACCGGGTAGCTATCCGGCGGTAGTGTTTAATCTTGTTGAAAAAACATTCGATTTCATGACGTTCTTTGTAGAGCCACCAGTCACATTCACGCTGAATCTTACGAGATTTTTTGCTCGGAATCACGGGCTGAGCCTGCTGCTCATGAAGAAAATCGAGAATATCATTGGTGTCATAAGCTCGATCAGCCAACACGTTTGCTCCAGCGAGTTCCATGCATTTCAACATGTCATAACCGGTCACACAATCATGATTTTGGCCGCCGGTGAGTTCAAAACGCAAAGGGTTACCCAGCGCATCTACAATTGCATGGATTTTGGTTGTTAATCCGCCTCTGGAGCGGCCGATTGCCTGAAATTGCTGCCCCCTTTTGCTCCGGCTCCATGTTGATGAACGCGAACAATCGTCGCATCGATCATCACATTTTCGAAGTCGGGTTCAATCGAAATCTGTTCAAGGACTCGCTCCCATACGCCTGACATTTGCCACCGACGAAACCGAGTGTAAACCGATTTCCAGGGACCATAATACTCCGGTAAATCGCGCCAAGGCGCGCCGGTTCTAGCAATCCAGAGCATGGCATTGAGCATGGTCCGGTTATTTTTTGCAGGTCGTCCTCCTTGTTTCTTTCGTTCGGCTGGCAACACGTCTTTGATAAGTTCCCACTGATCGTCATGTATTTCGTATCGTCTCTTCATAACCTGATTTTACCACTTATAATGCTAGTTTTATAGTTTGAAGACAGGCCCTAGAAAAAGTTGCGCCAGTCATTACGTTAAAATCCAAGGACATCTATGAAAATTGGCAATATGGACTCCTTACAGTAGCCGAGATTATTGGAAAAGAAAACGAAGCGGAAAAAGTAATTGATAAAATGATGAAAGAAATCACAACTGGGCGTGAAGCATTAAAGTCGATTCAAGGAGAGTCAGTAGCACTTATATTGTCTTGGGATGGAAAAACTTTTAATGTTCTAGGTGAAGGAAATCCTGTCTATACACTTGCGTTTGATAAAGAAAAGGGACTGGGGCTTACACCAGATGATACATTTAAAGGTACTAATAATGAATTTAGTACGTTTGAAGGAATGTCAACTGTTCAAGCAGACCATATTTTCCTTATAGGTGACATTACAAAAAAGGAACAATTAATGAATGACTTAAAACAAAGTAATGTATGGAATAATCTGAATGCCGTAAAGAAAGGCAATGTCCATTTAATTGATACTTCCGCTATTACTGGTGGCCCATTAGCTATCGAATACGCTTTACAAAATATAACAAATGCCTTGCGCAAGTTCTAAAAAGTTGAGAAGAATTCCATCGAAATCGAACGGCATAATGAAGGTCAAAAAAATGAGGAGGGATTCATATGCATTACCAAGCTATTAATCTGAATGAGAAGCTATCTAAATTCAACGATCTCTGGTCTCCGAAAGTCGTTGGTGAAATAAATGACTATCAATTCAAGCTCGTTAAGATTGCTGGGGATTTTATATGGCACGAGCATCAAGGTACCGATAAGGTATTTATTGTGCTCGAAGGAGAGATGTTTATTGCTTTTCGTGATGGTCAGGTGAAAATTTCCAAGGGTGAGATGTTTATTGTCCCGGGGGGAGCCGATCACAAGCCTTTCGCCGAAAAGGAATGCCATATCATGTTGGTGGAGCCTAGGGGCGTAGTAAACACTGGCGGTACTGAGTCCGAATTAACAGCAGCCAATGATACTTGGATCTAGTGTTTGTTACTAGTAAGAACTCAATGTATGAGAAAATGGTTCACGTAACATTGGCTCGTCGTACGGTGCATGTATATACGCCCCTTGATGGGAAATTTGTCGATCAAGGAAGTATTATTACGGACGTAGGCGTCTCCGCTACCTGGATGGAGCAGAACTTCCATATCGTCCATTAAGTGCATGGCGGGTACAGTCTGCTTAAACCATTAACGTCCAAAAGCTATCAGCTCCCAGCTCCCCTTCCACAGAGTGATCAGGCCGGCCACCCACATTGTAGGAATGGGTTTCAAGCCCCTTTCACTGCCGTCTATATGGCGAAAGTCCACATTCCAAGACTGTGGGACGAGCTGGCTAACTGGAAAAGCGAAATCGGCGCCTTCCTCAGCAGTGACAATCGAGTCGGCGTTTCACGGAGCAGACACCGCATCTATCATTACATCGCCGAGGTGGAAGTAGTGAGTCCAACGCAAATCCCCGACAGTATGGTGCATCTCGCCCTGCCGGTACGTGAATATGCCGTTTATCATCATGCTGGCGAAACGAGCCGGGCGGAAATCGACAAAACGTTTGGAAGTCGGGGTAACGTTGATGCGAGAGGATGGCATTTATAACAAAGCATGGATCTACTTCCCCGACGGCAAAAAGATGGTCGATTATGACAAAATTCATATGGTTCCGGGTTGGGAAGATGGATTCATTGCAGGTAAAGAGATCGCATGGTTTAACGGATTTAACCAGAGAATAGGAACAATGATTTGTAAGGACATGGATTTTCCTGGAACAGTTAGAAAATACGGACGTGAAAATATCGGCATGCTTATGGTACCTGCTTGGGACTTGGTTTGGCTGGTTGACTTTAGTAGGTACATTAATAACGGCTGGTTTTACACTAATTACAAGAAAAAGACGTCACAAATAATATTAAAGCACGTAATTTACGTGCTTTCGCCGATAGACCCGTTAAGCTGTACCGTATCATAAATAAGAGTAAAATTTTTTGCGAACCCGGATGAAGAACTGACATGGCGTACCATGCGACTATCGGAACGACCGATGGGAACCTACGAAGGGGCCTATTGGACGTTTGAAGCACCAACCTCTCAGATCAGCGGTCACCCAGCTTGGATTCAGGATGCGGAATATCCCACATGTCCCTGCTGCTTAAGACTATGATGTTTATTGGACAAATGGATATGGAACAAGCAGCTGACAGTGAGGGGATTTTCTATAGTTTTCTATGTAGGGCTTGTCTGATTGCTGCCGTAAATTATCAGCAGACATGATGTTTTTGTGTATTTAGTAGTCGGATAAGATAGGAGATGTAGGCAGGTATCTTTGGCAAGAAAGCTTAATCTACCGAGAGAAGAAAGTTGAATAAAGTGAGATCAAAGGGATGGCCTAAAAACTTGCCGTTACAGACAGCGCGGAGAGCCGTATCATAAGTAATGGCGAGCCATATTGCGAAATATTACATTAGAAGCCCCTCCCCGAAAAATGATCGAGGAGAGGGGCCTGCTTATTCAGGATAATACCGAAAGGACAAATGCGATAGGTAGATCCGAGGCATTTGTCCACTGACACAAAAGTGCCAACATATCTTAACGATGAAAAGCTTGATAAATCAGGCTTTTCTTCTTTTATGTAGGAACATTTGTGTCATAGAAAAATGCACAAATGTTCCTACATAATCGTTATTTGACACAAAGTTACCTACATTGTCGCGGATGGTGGTTCAAGTAGAAAAACAATCATGTTTATGCAAAATTTTAGTCACACTTTATTGACCTAACGGGCAGGTTAACAGAACCCAAGAACGACAGTTCGTGGTATATTCTTGATGGAACGTACAACTCTCGCAGTGCAGTTGACCACGATGAAACGTATATAAAAAAAATAGGTCATGTTTTCAAGGAGGTAAAACATGGATTACATTTCACCGAAAGAAGCGATGTTAAAGGTGAAACGGTGGCCTAAAGATACCATAGCGGCGGGTCGTCGTCATACCGTTGGGCTTAAATCTGACGGCACGGTGACGGCTGTGGGTGATAATAAATATGGCCAATGTGATGTAAGCGGCTGGCGCGATATTGTGGCGGTCGCGGCTGGTAATGTTCATATGGCGACGAACACGGGTAATGCTCATACAATTGGTCTTAAATCTGACAGTACTGTGGCGGCTGTGGGTTGGAATAAGTATGACCAATGCGATGTAAGCGGCTGGCGCGGCATCCAATTGCCCGGAAATTAGTTTTCAATATTAATAAAAAAATACACAGCAACTTAGGAGATGAGAGCTCAATAAATGTCGAGGGACAAGAACATAGTCCCATTAAAGTCGCTAATTTAGCGGCTTTTTTGTTTTATCGGTACAAGTTCTTGTCCCAAGCCGTGGACAAGAGCTTGTACCGATTACCGATTAGATGTTCGTCTAATGATTATAAACTAAATTACCTTTGAAACACGCTTTAGATAAAATCACTGATCTCATAAACAGCAAGATCGCATAAATTGATGGTACGTAAAAAGATGTGACAGTACCGCTCAAGGAAGTTGAAAAGATAGGCAGACGAGTCACGTTGAATGCTGCGTGAGGATTGATAGGCTGAAAGATTGATGAATAAGGATGCAGGCGATTCGCAGAGGTAATAATTTAGTGCTATCCTTGAGAAGATAAAAAAGATCTTTAAAAATCCAAAAAAGATGAGGGTTCATGTTATGCCCAAAAATGATAATATGCTGGCAATTCTATGGATGCTGAATTCGGGCATAAAAATGACTGCAAAACAAATATCCGAAAAGTTAGAAATAAATATAAGGACAGTTTATCGGTATATTGATGCACTATGTGCCAGTGGAGTGCCTATAATATCCGACACAGGTCATAATGGCGGGTATAGCTTGCTGAATAATTTTATCAGAGCACCTCTGCTATTTGATATTGAAGAAAAAAAGGCACTTCTTCATGCTGCTGTTTTTGCAAAAGAAGCTGGATACCCTTTGAGTGAGGCATTAGGCAATGCGACATCAAAATTGAAAATGTATTCGAATCAGGAGCAGGAAAGTATACTTAGTCGTCATTTAGCTGGATTTGATGTTATAAACCGCATGGGAGACCCTTCCGTACAGCCGGTATTGGCGGAATTGGAGCAGGCTGTAGCAAATGAATTCTCTGTAGAAATTGATTATCGCACAAGCCATGAAGAACAACCCAGGAATAGGGTGATAGACCCCTATGGAATGGTTTACTGGAACAATAAATGGTATACTATTGCATTTTGCCACCTAAGGAATGAGATCCGCAGCTTTCGTGCAGAACGGATTCTACAAATCAAGCGTACTCAAATAATATTTAAGCGTTCCGAAACTTTTTCAGCCCGTGAATTTTTTATGCAAAATTTGTTACCTGATTTAGTGGGCAAGGATGGGTTAATTCCTTTAATTATCGGAGGCCGGTCAGAGGCATTGGATGACTTATGCCTGCATTGGTTTTTGGGACATCATCTGAAAGAGCGGACATCAAATCAAGCAATCTTTTTACTTGAGGAAAAATCAATTCATACTTATGTCCCATATTTTCTCCTATCTTACGGGAAATCTATTCAAGTCATCGAACCACAAAGTTTGAAAGATAGACTCGTTACTGTTGTGTCGGAGCTAATGGAATATTATCAACTTCAAAAACTTCACTGACAGCAGATGTCAGTGAAGTTTTTTTATAATAATGACAATCATTGATTACTGAGGAGGAGTAAAAATGACTGAAAGCATAAAATATACGGCAGTATCAGGTAAATATACTAAGAATGGTACACCCAACGGCGTTACATCTATCACTCCATTCATAACAGTGAAGGATCCTTCTGAAGCAATAGAGTTCTATAAAATTGTTTTCAATGCAAGGGTGAAGGATATTACTGAACATCCTGATGGTAATGGCAATAAATTAATTGTTCATGCGGAATTAGATTTTGGAAATGGTTTTTTGCAACTGGGAGCCGCGAATCCGGCATATCAATTGGCCTTGCCGCCAGATGAAGACAAGGCATGTTATTCTTTAGGAATTTACGTAATTAATGTTGATCAGGTATTTGAAAACGCGGTATCAAGAGGAGCAAAAGTACGGGAATCGGTTGTAAGCTTTGTTTCAGGTGATCGATTCGGAAGTATATTGGATCCTTTTGGAGTAAGATGGACGATTATGACTAGGATTGAAGATTTGTCAGAAGAAGAAAGCAGCCGGAGGGTTGCTGAATGGGCCAAAAGCTTTAGCGGAGAATAAATGCAATAATCATTTTAATAAAAAAGTATTAAGAAAAACTTCTAAGGAAGAAGCATTCAAATATACTTTCGAGTCAAGCAAGGGGACGTTCGGTCGAGATTTGTTACCGGGAGATAGATGTTCTGGGGCGGCTGAGGCATTCTTCGATTCAGAGATGTTTAGCATCGTTCGAATATAAAGACCAGTTTTATCTGGTAACCGAGTATTTGAAAGGATAAACAGAGTAAGTAGGAAACTTTGTGTCAATGTACAACATAAATGTAAGACGACAAGAACATGGATACTTGACCGATTAGATAATTATCTAATCATTTTTGATAGTTGAGTGGAGGGACTCCCTTCATTGCGGTTCCTCATTTGTTCATTGAACTAACGGGCAGATTAGTTCAATCAAGCATATAAGAAGTTGAAAGGATTGGGAAAGTAGAATCAACAGCGGGTAAACAAGCTGGTTTGATGGATAAGGGGCGGGGATTTTTTCAGTTGAAATTCTTGTACTTTTTCTATGTGTATGGGATTGCCTGTTCCATAGTCATTGACCGGATAGAACGACATATTCCGAGGATGGTCAAATGATAGAATAATGACTATTATCTGGCTTGTAGGCTTGATTGTTACGTGCCAGACCTACATGGATTGCAGTGAATATGAAAAAATTGTCGGACAAGTGAAAGCACCTAGAAACGGTTGCGCTCACTCTGTCCGATTTTTCATGCCTATTGTATTGGAAATATTCAAGGTTGTACTTACTTAATATTTTATAAGAAATTCTTGAAATTTCAGAAATTTATCCGAAAGGGGGGTGCTATTATACAAATACAAATAAAGATGAGGTGATGATATGCAAACGAAATTGGCAGCGGACGCCATTCCCCTCTCCAAAAAGCGGAAGTCATGGATAAGGACAATACAAAAGTATAAAGTGATGTATGCTCTCTTATTACCGGCCTTAATTTATTTTGCCGTATTCAAATACATTCCTATGGCGGGAATCATGATTGCTTTTAAAAACTATAACCTAGCTTTGGGACTATGGGATAGCCCATGGGTGGGATTGAAAAATTTTACGGATTTTATGAACGGCGTTTATTTCTGGGACATCATGGGAAATACGATTATCATATCGCTGTATAAGCTATTGTTCGGTTTCTCCGCTCCCATCGTACTCGCTTTACTCCTCAATGAAGTTTATAGCCAAGGGTTTAAGAAAATCGTACAAACGATCACTTATTTGCCTCATTTTCTGTCATGGGTCATTGTCTATGGAATCTTGGTGGCATTATTAGCCCCAGGGGATGGTCTCTTTAACATGATTTTGAAGGAAATTGGTGTTGAACCCATCTCATTTCTAACGGAGCCTGCCTGGGGCAGACTGCTGATCATTTTATCTGAAATTTGGAAGGACATTGGATGGGGAGCGATATTGTACCTTGCAGCATTAGCAGGAATCGATCCAAGCTTATATGAAGCGGCTCGAATGGATGGCGCTTCCAAATGGAGACAGCTCTGGCATATCACTTTACCCGGCATTCGAGGAGTCATTATTCTGATGCTGATCCTTAAATTAAGCCATATTCTGGATGCTGGCTTTGACCAAATATTCATGTTTGCCAACAGCTTTAACCAGGAGAAGATCGACATTATCGACACATGGGTATACCGTGAAGGGTTGGAGCGTCTTAAGATTGGCTTGGCTACTGCTGTAGGATTGTTTAAAGCTGTCATCGGATTTATTTTAGTGTTGGCAGCGAATAAGCTCGCCAAAAAATTCGATGGGCAAATTTGGTGAGGTGGTTATTAAAATGATCAATTTGACAATCGGGGAAAAAGTCTGGCAAGCAGTCGTTTATTTGATTCTTATTTTTCTATCCCTACTTTGCTTACTACCTTTTCTATATGTGGTTGCTGTCTCAGTGACGCCAGAATCGGAAGTGTTAAGAAGAGGGATTGTTATTATACCAGAATCCTTTACCTTTATAGCCTATAAAGAAGTATTCATTTCTCATGGTATCGGGCAGGCGTATAAAATTACATTGTTTCGAACGATTGTTGGCACTGCGTTAAATGTGTTTTTTACGGTAATCGCGGCGTACCCGTTATCCAAAAAATATTTGCCGGGTCGCAGTCCGTTTTTACTATTCATTGTGTTTACCATGATGTTCAGTGGGGGGTTAATTCCAACTTATTTACTAATCCGCTCTCTCGGATTGCTAGACAGTCCGTGGGTATTGATTATTCCAAATCTCATTAGTGCATTTAATCTGGTGATTATTAAAGGCTTTTTCGAGCAATTGCCTGGCGAAATCGAAGAATCAGCGAGGGTTGACGGTGCAAGTGAGCTTCAGTCGTTATGGCGGATCATTTTACCCCTGTCTTTGCCCGTCCTTGCCACCATTTCCTTGTTTTACGCCGTCGGCCATTGGAACAGTTATTTCGATGCTATTGTTTATATCAATGATTCGAACCTCATGCCACTTCAAGTTGTCTTGCGCAACATTCTGCTTAACGTCGCAACACAAAGCGCTGATTCGATTGCCAATACCGGAGCAGTTAGCACATTCGCTGTGCAAATGGCGGCTGTCGTCGTGACTACGGTTCCGATTTTGATGGTTTATCCGTTCATGCAGAAGCATTTTACCAAAGGTGTGCTTTTGGGATCAGTTAAAGGTTAACAGACGTTCCAACCTGAGTTATTACGGGGAAACCGTGATAATATATAAGCAAAAGGAGAGGTCAATATGCAGCGTAAAAAGATTTCATTTGCTATTCTGACGGCAATAGTTGGTTTAGGAACGTTATTGTCAGGTTGTGGGGAAAATGGAGAAGTTACATCGACAGTTTCGAGTAATTCGCAAGGTGAGCCTGGTCAGTTTGCAACCAAAATGAAAATCTCGATGTTTAACCAAGGCACTTTCAATGCTGCTGCTCCGATTCCTCCACGTGATGAAGATATTCAACGCCAAATGTTGGAAAATGAGATGAACATCGACTTGGATATGATGATTCCTCAAGCCGGGCAAGCAACAACCAAACTGAATACACTCATTGCAGGAGGGGATATTCCAGATTTGATCTTCTTGAAGAGCCGTGCTGATCTCGCACAATATTATGACCAAGGCGTTCTTGCGGATTTGACACCGTATCTGGATCAATTCCCTGAATTACAGAAACGTTTTAGCGACGACTCCTGGGAGGCGATGTCCTATCAAGGAAAAACCATTGGAGTTCCAGGCTATGATAATGTAAACGGTATCAGCCGAAGCTTCTTCATCCGCAACGATTGGCTGAAAAAGCTGAACATGGAAGTGCCAACCACACCTGACGAATTATTTGAAGTTATGAAAGCCTTTACAGAGAAAGACCCGGACGGTAATGGGAAAAACGATACGTACGGATTCATCGGCGGTATGAATAAAGAAGGCAATCTGCAAACCTATGGCTTCGATAGCTTGATGTGGATGTTTGGCGTCAATCCTCCTTCAGCCATTGAAGTGAAAGATAATGAACCGGTATTCCTATTTATCGATCCCAAAATGAAAGAGGCGCTTGCTTACATTAATAACATGATGACAGCCAAAGTGGTAGACCCTGACTGGGTGACGATGAATTCGCCTGATTTGTTGGACCAAAAGATGTTTAAGGGTAAAGTTGGCTTCATGATAAGAGATGCCCGTAGGCTGGAGCCGGATTATCAGCAGAAAATGAAAGAAATCAGTGGAGAGGTGCCGGAATGGATCGTCATTCCTCCGATGAAAGGTCCTTACGGTGATCAAATTGTAGAGAGAAAATCGTTCCAAGGCAATTCATGGGCCATATCCGCGAAAGCGGATAAGGACAAAATCATTCGGATCTTGTCCATGCTGAATTATCTCTTTACGGATAAAGAAGCATATCCGAACTTTGCATACGGAATTAAAGGGATTCATTGGGATTTGGTGGACGGCAAGATCAAAAATAAAACCTCCGAATTATCGAAGGAAATGAAGGAAAAGTACCTGTGGGTCGATCATTATAGAATGCCGCGCCGTGGTGATGATGCTGAGTACTTCAGCTTCCAGAATCCTAAGACGGCGGAAGCTTTCATGAACAATCAGAAATATGTGGGGCCCACGTTGCCCGGAAATTTATTGACCCCAGACCCCAGTGATACCTTGGATGCTGACCGCCAACGTTTCATTAATGAAAGCTTGGTCAAATTTATGACGGGCAAAGAACCTCTTTCCAACTGGGACAATTTCCTCCAAACGTTGGATACCAAGTTTGACATGCAGAAATATAAGGACACAGCAATCAAGCAATTTAAAGAAGCCGGCCTTATCAAGTAAAATAAATAAAGAGAGTGGCTATTCGTAGCCCCTCTCTTTATTATCATATGCTATTCTTATTTTAATACGGAATTAAAAGGAAGATGATCGATGCGAAGAAGAATCAGCTTGCCTTTAAAATTATTTTTTATCGTGTTTGCATTTGTATTAAGCTGCATAATCTTGATAAGCCAATTGTCTTATCGCTATGTCCAAAAGGAAATAAGAACCAATGACATTTATTATACCAACCAAATACTTGACAAGGTAGACCAGTATTTCACCGTTAATTTTTCCTCCTTCCAGACGATCCTCTTCTCGGTCGAAACATCGGTGAAAGCCAACATTGACAATACGGAAGTGATTAAAAAGCAATTAAGAGAGCTGTATGAACTCAACAGTAATTACGTCAGTAATATTTATTTGATCAAAAGCGATTTATCCATTCTAGGCGGAAGTACACCTACCCGAATATTCGATGAACCCTTATCTGAAAGAGAACCTTTGTTTGATGCGGCTGACAAGAACAGAAGGACTACCTTTGTCAGTGATCCTTACAAATCTAAGTATTCCGGCTGGACCGTTACGATGGTTCGATATCTGAACGGCGCTCCGTTTCCTATGGCCATTGCGGTAGATTTGAATCTAAATGCCATTGAAGAAACCTTGTTCAAGATTAATAAACAAGAACAAATGAATCTGGCTCTGATCACCGCATCGGGTCAAATCATTGCCGGATTTTCTGAAAATAAAGGACCACTGAATATTCAAGATCATACTTTTTCAATCGGGGAAACGTCAGTGGAACAAATTCTGGATACTAGAGAAACAAGCCTTCAACTGCATACCAAGGATGGCATTCCGATCTACCTTCTGAAAAAACCGACGGAGAAATTCAACTGGACCATTATCTCGATCAACGATGAATCACGCTTGAAAGCAGCTTTGTCCAGATTGGAAACCTATTATATCGAGCTTCTAGCTGCAGGTCTTCTCTTAAGTTTGTTCATTTCTTTTTTTATTGCCAAATATATAAGGAATCCACTCTATGCGCTCAAAACAAAAATGAAGCGGGTGGAGCAAGGCTTCCTCACAACTACAATAACGATTAACCGAAACGATGAGTTTGGTGATCTTTCCCGAGCCTTCGATCGTATGCTGCAGCAAATTGTGGAACTGATTCGGCGAGCGGAGCTTCATAATGAACTTGAGCGGAAGCTGGAAATCCAAGTGCTTCAATCTCAAATAAACCCTCATTTTCTGTATAACACGCTTGGTTCGATCAGCAATGTTATACGCCTCGGACAAATAGAGAAAGTAGATGTGGTGATCGGGTCGCTCATTTCATTATTGGAATACGGGATAAATGACGCTTCAGAGAAGGTTTCCCTACGCCAGGAATTACGAAATGTAGCGGACTATATCGAGATCCAGAACATCCGGTATAACAGAACCTTCCATTTGATTGAAAATATCGAAGCAGGGTTAATGGATTTTCCGGTTTTTCGAATGCTGCTGCAACCCCTTGTAGAGAATAGTATCTTCCATGGTTATAACGGAGGGGGGATCGAAGGCCCTATTACGATTCATGCGTACAGGGAGGGCGGCATCGTCATCATAGAAGTAGTTGATCAAGGAGAGGGAATTCCAGCCGATAAAATAAAGCATATTTTAATTTCAGAACCGAGTGATGTGGAAGTAAAAAGGAAAAGAATCGGGTTAAATAATATTCATGGCCGAATAAGACTTCACTACGGAGAACAATTTGGGCTCCAAATCATTAGCATACCTAAGGAAATAACCCGTGTACGCGCCTTATTCCCGGCAGACTTGCTAAAAGGAGATGCATAATGGTGAGAGACTATACTTGCTTCATTGTTGACGATGAAGACCTAATCATTCAAAGATTGGAATTGTTTTTTAACGAGCTCTCCCATAGGGATAGGCGATTTGTTCTAGTGGGAAGAGCCGATAATGGGCTGAATGGGATCGAGGAGATTTTAAAACTTAAGCCGGATATCGTAATATCCGATATCGTTATGCCGCGAATGGATGGAATCTCCATGATTGAGCAGCTTAAGCCGGAGCTCCCCCGTACCCAATACATACTTTTGACCGCCTATTCATCCTTTGAATACGCCCAGCGAGCTATTCATGCCAACGTATTGGAGTACATTGTAAAGGTTCCGCTAAGGGAAGCGGATTTGGATCGAGCTTTAGATAAGGCAGCCGGAATTCTAAATGAGGTTAAGAAAAAAGAAGCGGAATTTCAATCGTTAAACGTATCCGTGCTTGAAAATAAATATAGAGTCCGCAAGCAATTTTTTAACGAACTTATCAGAGGCGAAATTCCTTCTCATCGGGCATCGGATTTTGCCAATCGCATGCAGTTCCATTTCTTTCAAGCTAACTATTGCTGCTTCATAGTTGAAATGAATACGTATGAAAGTTTCCGAAACGAATACTCAGCCGCAGATCAAAATATCTTGAAATATGCGATTACGAATATAATCGAAGAAACGATGATGAATGGTGGCAGTGGCGTAGCTGCGGATCTGTCCGATAATCGTTTTATTGGCTTTCTATCCTGGGAAAATAACCGCAGTGATATGGAAACGGAATATGCTTGCCAATCATTGGGAGGGCAGATCGTCTCTCATTTGCATCAATATTTGAATCAAAGGGTATCCGTCGCTTTTGGAGGTCCACACCGAGGCTGGGAATCGATCAAACAAGCGTACACGGAAGCAAAACATGTGAGTGACGATTTCTATTACCATACAGAGAAAATAGTAAAAACACCCATGCATCGGTTCCAATACCATAATGACAAAAAAGCAGACTTTCATAAGAAACTGGCTGATTTTCTTATGTGGGTGAACAGGAAGATTACCAAAGAAGAGCTGGAGAAAGCACTGGCCGATCTGAACCAATTTGTTACGGATCATAAAATCCACAAGTCCATCATGGCGCCGATGATTAGAGACTTGTACAGAGACATTACCAAGAAGTTTAAATCGGGGAACAAGCTGTCCACGGAAGCAGCAGAATTCCCCATGGAATTTATGGCATTTCAGGAGCAGCTTGCCTATATTGGCGACTTCACATTCGAATACGTACACGCTGGCCAACTATTACATCGTGCAGAAATCATGAGTGCTATGCATTTTATAGAGAAAAACCTGAAACAGCGTTTAACGTTGGAGGCTATTGCCGAGGAAGTGAATTTAGCTCCGTCGTATTTTAGCAGCTTATTCAAAAAAACAATGAACGAAGGCGTGATCAGCTACATCAACCGTAAAAAAATCCAATTAGCTCTCGAGCTGTTAAATGTTCAGGATTATTCTTTATTGGAATTGTGCGAGGAAGTAGGCATCGTCAATGAAGGCTACTTTTGCAAACTATTTAAAGAATATACGGGTGATACTCCTAAGCAATACCGGATAAAAATGACACGGTACGAATCCAAATAAGGATACAAAAAATGTATGATTTTTTCGCGAAATCATGTAAAAAAAAGGGGGCCAAAAGAATTACCATGATAGAAGGATCTAATCATGGAGGTTATCAAAATGGAGCATATGAAAGCAGATGTAACCGTCGTAGGCGGAGGTATTGCTGGGATATGCGCTGCCATTGCTGCCGCACGCCAAGGGCTGCATGTTTCACTTATTAATGATCGCCCGGTTCTTGGAGGAAATGCGAGCAGCGAGGTCAGGGTTCATATCAACGGGTCGGCATATCTCGGAAACAGTCCATCCTATTATGCACGCGAGGGCGGGTTGGTGGAAGAACTCAAGCTGAAGATCTTTCATTATAATCCGTTATACAACAAGAAGCTTATGCTTTCGCTTTCGGATACGGTCTTGCTCGACATGGTTTATGATGAGCCTAACATCTCTCTATTCCTGAATACATGTGTGCATGAAACGGTCATGGAGAACGGCAGAATTAAATGGGTGGAGGGCCTTCAATTGGCTTCCGAAAGGAAATTCCGGTTTGAAAGCCGAACCTACATCGATTGCTCCGGCGATGGAGTTGTTGGATACCAGGCAGGTGCTCACTTCCGATGGGGAAGAGAGGCGAAGCATGAATACAATGAGGAGTTGGCTCCTGAAGTGGCGGATCATTACACCATGGGCGATACGATTCTGTTTCAAGCCCGTGACGTAGACTATTCCGTTCCTTACAAAAGGCCTGGCTTTGCGTACGATATTACGAAATTGGCCTTTTTCGATAGTATCAGAAAAGGCTTAAACCATCGGTCTTTTCCAAGGAAAATCAACGGGCTTGGCGGATTGTGGTGGCTGGAATACGGCGGACATATGGATATTATCAAGAATAATGAAGACATCGCATTGGAACTGCGGAAATTAGTGTACGGGATTTGGGATTATATCAAAAATAGCGGCGAGTTTGATGATGTGGACAATCTCATCTTGGATTATGTATGCCCGATTCCGGGAAAGCGGGAGTCGAGGCGGTTTATAGGGGAGCACATGCTGTCTCAGAACGACCTTACAGCAAAGCCTCATTTCGAAGATGCTGTATCCGTCGGAGGCTGGTATATGGATCTGCATGCGAATAAAGGCATCTACGATGAGGGGCCGGCTACAGCATGGAATTTCGTGCCGGGATTGTATAATATCCCTTTCCGCAGCTTATTTTCACGCAATATTCCTAATCTCATGTTCGCTGGCCGCAATATAAGCGCTACCCATGTGGCTTTCGGTTCTACAAGGGTCATGGCAACCTGCGGTTGCATGGGGCAGGCGGTAGGAACGGCTGCTGCGTTATGCTTGAAATACGAGGCAGACCCTGCGACCATCGTCAAAGCCCATATGGGTGAGCTTCAAGCGCAGCTGCTTCGAGATGGGCAAACGATTGTAGGGCTTCAAGAGCAGTTGGATCCTTATTTCGCTGACGGATTAACGATTCGTGCCTCGTCTCAGCGCAGCTATGATAATCTTCATCCAACCGAAGAGATTTCTTTGGAGAAAGCGTTATGTTTGGTCTTGCCGATTCAGACATCTGTGGCTGAAAGCGTGCGGATCAAAATTAAAAATAGGTCCGAGCATTCGGAAACTTTGCAAGTGAAGCTGTTTGGCGGGGAGCGGAAGGAAAACTATATTCTCACCAGCGAGCTGAAAGACTACCGCTTGGTTATTTCAGCTGGTCACGATGATTGGATTACGCTGGACTTGGGCTGCAAGAAGCCAGATGACGACAAAATCTACATCGTATTGGAAGGTACGGCGAGCCTTGCCGTACACGGCAATGAAGAAAAAATGACAGGAGCGGTCAGCTTCCATTATAGGCCGGAAGAGCCGTCCAGGCTGAAGAAAATCAATAAGAGCATTTGCTTCAAAGACCTATTGCCATCTCAAAATATGTATAATCCCGCGAATGTCGTCAACGGATACTCCAGACCTTATGGTCTGCCGAACGGCTGGATTTCTGAACGTACGGAAGGACAGGAATGGTTGGAATTTGGTTTTGCAAGCCCCAAGAATCTGGATGAAATCCATCTTGTTTTCAATTCACAGCTGAATTTGGAGCATTTCGACGATCCGATCGAGCCACTTATCCAAGATTATGATGTGACCTTAACTTTAGAAGACGGAACCGAGAGTGAAATTAAAACCCGTGGGAATTATCTTACGTTGAATAAACATAAGGTGCATGCAAAAGGTGTAACCCGAGTCCGGATTAATTTCTGTGCAACTTATGGTTCGCCTTATTTTGAAGTGTTTGCTGTAAAATGGTTTGCTCCTAAAAACGCTAAGTGAGGTCGGGTGAAGTCGCGATGAAGGAATTTTTCCCTCGAAGAGGGCTCCCTAATGTCATTCAAAAGTTGGAAAATGGGGAAACAGTAACAATCGTCTATTTTGGCGGCAGTAATACGCGTTCTGAAGGATACAGGGTCATGACGGCGGATTGGCTGCGAGGGCAATATCCCAATGCGGATATCCGCTCTGTGAATGCAGGCATTTCTGGGACAGGATCGGACCTCGGCTGCGCCCGTTTGGAGACAGATGTACTGCGTCATCAGCCTGATCTCGTGTTTGTTGAATTTGTTGGTAACGATAGCGGAGTTCCCGAATCCAAGGCGCGGATCGAAGGAATTGTCCGACAGATCCGCAAGCGCAGCCGGTTTATCGATATCCTGTTCGTGTATACGGTTAAGGAGCGGGATTTGACCTTATTTCAATCCGGGGAATACCAGAAGGGAGCTCTTATGCAGGAGGAAGTCGCCGACTATTACGGCATTCCTTCAATTCATTTGGGCGTTGCGGTCAGTCAATTGGTTTCGGATGGGAAGCTTATTTTCACCTCAAAGGCAGACGTGTCCATTCCCGGAGCCGTTATATTTACGCATGATTCGATCCATCCGACTATTCCCGAAGGACACCAGATTTACACGGATACAATCACCCGGTCGTTTGAGAAAATGAGCGAACTTCGAGATCGAGTGGGAAAGGTCGAGCATCACTTGCCTCAGGACCCTTTGGTCCCGGCCAATCCTTGGGAGTATGCGACCATGCTGCCGCTGGATAGCCTTACTCTTTTTTCGGCAGGATGGTCTTACATGACCCCTGATAATTTTGCTTTAGTGCGCGAGTACGATTGGTTGTTCCCCGGTCTATGGCGAGCAGTCGATCCCGGAGAGGCTATCTCGGTGCAGTTTGAGGGAACCCACATCGGGTTATTCGATATCGGGGGGCCGGATTCTGGCAGATTGAAGGTGTCGGTGGATGGAGGAGAACCCTTTCTTATCGATCGATTCACACCCTATAACGATCATAATCGAAATCAGTATGTTTTCTTGCCGGAGCTACCGAATGGGAAACATACGGTTCGCTTCGAAGTTGATAACGAGAAGACAGACAAAGCGGCCGTGTTTGAGGCAGGCGGCAATGAACGAAGCATGGAGCATATTCGGCAGCATCCCGCTTGGTATGATCAAACGGTCATTCAGCTTGGGAAGTTGCTATTGGTGCAGCCGCCATTATAATGGATTTGTCCACTTGGAAGACCTACATTCTAACTGACTGCAATGGAGCGATCAATTCGAATGTAGGTTTCTTTTTTTACTTAAAATCTTATAAGAAATTCTTAAAATGAAAGAAATTTCACGGTGATGTGACATGCTATGATAAAAACGACAGAGCGGGATTACCCAGAAGGATCAGGCTGATTGCTTCTTTACGATCATTCGATCATTCGAGCAAAGGGGCATTATTATTTTGAAAGCGTTATCATTAAGAGGAGAGGCTGTGATTTGTATGATCCAAAGGAAGCTGTTTTTCTTAATCGTTTTCATGTTGACGATAGTAGTTCCTTTCAGCCTGGTCGGAATAAGGACCGCTTATGCGGAGACCTTACCTTATCAGACGATTATTATCGATGACGGGAGCATCACGATCAATGATGTTGTGACGCCTGATGCGGGTAACGAGAATAACGGGTTCTCCGCTCCTTATTGGACAACAAGCGCAGGAGTGAAGGGATACAATAATTCCAGTTCCAAATATACGGATGCCGTAGGTAGGAGCATCACATGGAATCCTCGCTTGGAAGCAGGGACGGCGAGAATATCGTTCTATAAGCTTGATTGGGCGGATAAAGCAGATAGTAATGTGAAGATTGAGATTGTTCATAACGGGATTACGGATGTCATGTTTATGGATCTTAGACCTTCGTCGGGTCCATCGGTCGGATGGGTGGATTTGGGGGAGTATGATTTCAGTGGTGATGATACCGAATTTGTCAGGCTGACTCGAACGCAACCTACGACGGGCACGATTATTACTCGGGCTGATGCAGTCAAGTTCGAAGGAAATATCCGGCAGCAAGCACCGCCGTTGCCCCCGCTGCGGAGCCGCACATTAGCGAATCTCAGTTACACGGAAAAAGGCAGCATCGAAAATGATAACTATAAGGCGACCTTCTATGAGGCAGCATGGGATGGGGGCAAATCCATCGTTCGTGACTTGTTCTACAAGAACACGGACACGGGAAACTGGGTGCCGATAAATAATGTGGCGGAAAGACTTGAGGAGCAATGGGTTTTGTTGGAAGGGAATGCGGGGAGCCGAACCAATTACTACGATACAATGAACAAACGCTGGATTACATTCGACGGGATCACTTTTCCCGACAGCCACACGGCGGTATTAACCGATTCCTCGCATGGAAGTGATTACGACTTGCAAGTGAACTGGTCCATGGCCGGGGATAAACCAGATGTTTCCTTCGCCTTCACGCCTCGCCGCGATGGCAATTATGTGATTGGATATCAGTCCTTCACTACAGAGCTGATCTCCGGCGTCAATGAAGTATTAAATGGATTTAGGTCGCATGCAAAAATGGTAGGTACGGTGGAATCAACAAGCTTGAGGGAGCTGAGCGCTCCGATGAGTCTGGTTGAGAAGAATGACGGTTCGGGGAATCCATTGACGTATGGGGTATTTGTACCCTCGGAAGAGCTTCCGGTTGAATTTGAACCGACGGGAGGCGTTACGAAACAACGGCTTGGCATGAGCCTTGTCAACAACGAAGGCAGCGTGCAGCCAATCCTGTATGCTCCTCAATTAGGGACTTATTCGCAAATGACCGCGGAAAACACCTATCAATTTCATATGGGTTTAATCGCTCAAAAAAGCAATCTTTATGAGTCCTACGCGGATATTCTTCGCAATGAGTACGGTTATTCGGCATACCGGGAAAATGTATCAGATCAGTCGCTTACTGACGCGATGTTCAATATGATCGATTTGCTTAAGATAGAGCCGCAAGGGGATGACTCTGTTGATTATGTTCCGTCACCCAGCGGGTGGTGGAGCCGTGCCAAGGGCTTTATTGATATCGAAAACGAGGATAGCGTTCGAACAAGCTCGAATGCGGTTCTTTTGGGGGCTTACTATTTGACTGGGGATGACCAACTTTACGATACGAGAGCATTGCCGTCCGTCCAGTATGGCGTATCGCGAAATGGTATCGGTTGGTCGCCGACGCAGAAGAAAGTATACGGTGTGCCTTCGTTATGGAAAATGGCTACTCTGCCGTTCGATGTTTCAAGCGTAGCCGCTGTCAATCAGATGATGGGCACTTCGGCAGGAATTGGGGCGCTGGCACAGGAAGAGTACCTCGTGCGTGACCCTGACCAGAAAGACCGGGGGCCTGTCATTCAGCCCCTGATGATGTATCGTATGACGGGAGATGCGCAGTATTTGCAGGCTGCCAAGGATGCAGCCGACAGCTATATCATGCAGCATATCGATACGCCTGCATCCGTGAATGTAAGTAAAAATGAGTTCATTTATTATTATAGCAAGCTGTGGATGGAGATTTTGGAGCTTTACGAGGAAACTCAGGATCCCAAATACTTGAATGCCGCTTATAAGGAAGCCAAACGGTATGCAACCATGTTCGTTGCTCGTCCAGTTCCTGAAGGTAACGTTACGATTCCGCAGCCTGAGACGTATAATTACGCGGAGTCGTTCCATTGGCCGGAAAGCGGTAAATTTCAATATCCTAGGATCAAGCTCCCAGAAGATGTAGCCGGAGGCGTACAAGCGGATAGTTGGCTTGTTTCTCCCAATGGATTGACGTTTGAAGCGGGAAGTACAACCGGCTATTATCGGATGAATGCTCAGGAAGCTCCATTCATGCTGAGATTGTCGCTCTATACAGGTGATAAACTGCTGCAGGATATTGCTCATAATGCGGTTATTGGTCGATATTCCAGTTATCCAGGTTATTACTATAAAGGCTTCGCCGTTAGCCAACTTGAACCGGATTTTCCTCTGGAAGGCCCAAGCGGGGCTACATCCATCTATTATCACCATATACCGGGGCAGCTCGGGCAAACGATGGATTATTTGATTAGCGAACAATCGTTGAAATCGAACGGGAGTATTACATTTCCTTCGGTATACGAAACTAATTTTTTATGGTTCAAATATCACCTTTATGGGAATAAACCAGGTCATTTCTACGGTAATTCCGACGTTTGGCTCTGGATGCCCAAAGGAATTATCCAGACTAACGATCCTCAGTTGAACTGGATAACAGGAGAGAGCGGGGATAAATTCTACATCGGGTTAAGCAACGTATCGTCAGATGAAGTTCAGACTTCAATCGAATTGAATGAACAAATCATTGGGTTCAATCCGGCACAAGATTATACCGTAACGATCATCCGCGATAATGGCACACCAGAACAAGCGGTTATGAGTGGCGGAATCATTCAAGCCACGGTTTCAAGCAAGGGAATCACCGCTATCATTGTAGAAGGACTCAACATTGATGTGCCGCTGCACCAGGTCAGAACTGCGGATACATCGGATGCAAGCTATTTCTTCGATATCCACAGTCCGATCGATGCGGTTAAAGGCATGCTGATCGTCAAGCCCGACGAAACGGTTTATGATGCTTATGTGCAGGCCAAAACGACGAAACCAGCGACAATTCATTATTCCTTGGATGGCGGGGCTACGTACACGACCATCCCGGATACGATCTATCCGATGGAATGGTCGATACGGGTGAACGATTTATCCCAAACCTTCACGTATTATGTGGAATCGGAAGGGAAACAGACCCGCAAGCGGACACTCTATCTGCCTGATCAAGTAACGGAAACTCCAGTCCAACCCGATGATGGGCAGGATGGTTCATCTATCATTGTGGATAATACGGAGGCGGAGACAGAAGGTGTTTGGATAAGGGATACGACGGCTAACGACTATTACTATGATAACTATGTGTATGCCAAATCGACAGCCGGCACAGCGACAAGCAAAATGAAATGGCGGCCGGAGCTGCCGGAAAGTGTTACTTACAGTGTGTATTACAAGCTTCCGCAAATAACGGCTGCGACTGAAAATTGGGCAACGAATGCCTCATTTACCGTTTATTATAGCGGGGGCTCCGAGACGGTTACCGTTGATGAGACAACGGCGAATGGTACTTGGGTACACCTAGGTGACTATCCTTTTGCTGCAGGAGATAGCGGCTACGTGGAACTAACCAATAAGGCCAACAAGTCAAGGGTAGTTGCCGATGCGATAATGTGGGTGGACCCAAACAGGATACCGCAATTGGAATCTGCGGTGATCCTGTCCGATAGGAACGAGCTGCAGATGACTCAAACCGCACAACTGAGTGTAACCGGCTATTTGGATAACGGTTTGATCGGTGATTTGACACAGGCCAATGTGCAGTATTTCGTTAATCGTACGGATCTGGCTGAAGTGGATAGTAGCGGTAGGTTGACCCTTCTAAATCTCGATGGGGAAACGGATCACATTGAGGTATGGGCCACTGTAACGATTGACGGAGTCACCTTAACAACTCCTTCTTTGAACATAACGATCAAGGACCTGACGGTTATCGTCGATAGTACAAATACAACTGGGTTATACACGACAGAAGGGTCTTGGAGCCAAAGCAATTTAGCCGGATACAAAATTGGGGTTAAGTCTCGGTACTCTACAGTTCAAGGATCATCAGCAACGTGGAAAGGCCAGTTTCCAGAGGGGAAATATACGGTCTCCATCTACAAGCTCGTCCATACAACGGCAAACGATAATCATGTCAAAGTAGAAGTGAAGCATCAGTCGGTTACCGAGAGCACATACATCGATGCGACAGTCGGCTCATCGGGTTGGGTGAATCTTGGAACGTTCGACTTTACAGGAGACGGCAGCGAGTATGTTCGTTTAACCAGGGAGACTCCAACAACTGTAGATCCGCCAACCCTTCCTGCCGATATGATCTATACGAGGGCTGATGCAGTCAAGTTCGAACGGCATTCCGTTAGTCCGCCGCTGCTTGCAAATGGGGCGCCAGGTAAACCGGCACTTTCGAATAATAGCGGTGTTGCGACAGGCTTACATGACGGCAATTATGAGGTTACGATGAATATGTGGTGGGGAAACAGTGGCTCACTGTATAAGTTGTACGAGAATGGCCAATTGATCCAAACGAAGTCACTGGCCGATGTTTCGCCAGCTGCCCAGACTTCCATTATTCCTATTCAAGGTAAGCCGAATGGAACCTATGTGTATACATGTGAGTTATCGAATTTGTATGGAACGACTTCATGTGATCCACACACCGTCACCGTGGCTGAGGCGAATCCCGGCAAACCTGTGTTGTCCAGTGACAACTGGGATCAAGATGGGAACTATACCATTACTGCTAATATGTGGTGGGGCACGAACGCAGCACAGTATCGATTATATGAAAATGGCGAACTTATTGAAACGCAACCTTTATCTTCACAAACATCAAGTGCTCAATCGGCCATTACACAAATTTCCAGGAAATCTCCTGGCATTTATCAATATCGCGGCGAGTTTATGAATGGAAGTGGAACAACGGTAAGCGATATTATAGAAATTATTGTGAAATAATCCTATGAGCTGAGTGGATGAGAACGGATCCATTCGGCTTTTTTATTACTTGGAATTTAGTATTGAACTATGTTCATTAAAGAGCATTGGCTGGAAGATACTTTGGAGAAGCGCAGCAAGAGCAAGAAGCCTATGTTTGTTTTTCTTCATCAGCCCCTTTCCGCCGTATATGAAACAGCAGAAAAGCGTCTAACCGATCTCTTCTCGAAGTATCCGCAAGTTATTTTATTCTCTGGCCATACCCATCGGGATATGCGACTTCCAAATATTAACCTAACACAGAATGAATTTACGAGCATCAATACAGCTTCTGTCTATTATACAACCTTCGCACCGACAGTAAACTGGGACGAAAGCCAAGGATTTTATGTGCAAATTTACGATGACAGGGTCGTAGTCCAAGGACGCGACTTTTACCGTAAGCAATGGATTCCCGAAGTGCATTACACGATTGATGTTCAATCGGAAACAACATTTTCTTATCGTAATAACTATGTTATTCCGGGTGAAACCGCCCTATTAACCTCAACCTTTACAAATTATGGACAAAACACAGTCGAGGCCATCCAATTGGACTTTACGGCCCCTGATGGTTGGAGAGTAGAGGCAGTAACTGATCCTCTGGTCACCAATCTTTCGCCTGGAAGTTCGATTGAAACGGATTGGCGTGTGACGCCCCCAGATACTGCTGAGCCTGGATTCGCAAAATTAAATGTAACCGTTTCATTTGAATATGAGGAAAATAATAAGCAAACAGAATGGAGTGCCGACTCCATAGTCTGGATACCAGAAAGGCTCCCAGCTGCCGATTCTTATGTAAGTGATGTGGAATGGATTCATTCCGCAAATCATTGGGGGCCCGTAGAACGGGATCAAAGCAACGGTGAAAAAGCAAAAGACGACGGAAAAACCATAACTATTGGCGGCGAAGAATATACGAAAGGCTTAGGTGTGCATGCGAATGCTGAGATTGCTTATTATATAGGCGGCAACTTCTCGACATTTACCGCAGATATCGGAATCGATGATGAAGTGGGAAATAGAGGGGCGGTCGTCTTTCAGATTTGGGCAGACGGCGAGAAAGTATATGACAGCGGGCTTGTTACCGGATCTGATTCCGTCAAAAAAGTTCATGCTGATATCTCCGGCGCAAACGTACTGAAACTGGTCGTCACTGATGGCGGAGACGGCACTGGCTACGACCATGCGGATTGGGCAAATGCCCATATTGCCAGGTCCGAGGTAAACAGCTAGGAAGGCTATCTCTATGTTAAGAAATTGAATTTATAAAACCCGTTGATCTTGATTCCAACGGGTTTTATTTTGTATATCAGAAGGAAATTGAAAAGGGCGAGTGTAATGGCAAAGGGTACATGTTCTTGTCCTCCGACAATTTCGTTTGCAACAAACAATAGTAGTATCGTTTCTGAGTATCGGAAATGTCCATTTTTTTTTTGAATTTGAAAGTGGGGGAGAGGAGGAAATGTCTTCGTTTTTTCATGTATACCG
Organism: Paenibacillus uliginis N3/975; assembly: GCF_900177425.1. Lineage (NCBI taxonomy): Bacteria > Bacillati > Bacillota > Bacilli > Caryophanales > Paenibacillaceae > Paenibacillus > Paenibacillus uliginis. The sequence continues at coordinate 3,129,979 of NZ_LT840184.1, forward strand.
CCCGGAGAGAGTGAACAGCAAATACCGCCTTATTGAAAATAGTTTTATTTGATTCGGATGGATGCTGTGAAGTAATGATCTCTTCAAGCTTTTCTTTTTGGTCATTTGTTAGAGATTCACTAACCGTATTAAATAGCTTCTTTTCAGCCATTGCCCTTGCCTCCCACACCATTCTTTCAAGTGTAGTGATAGCAGGTAGTATGATTTTGTTTCCTTAGAAAATCTATGCATTCATGTAGTAGATGCACGGCATCACCATTTTCCAAAGCTGATTGATGAAGATGCTTAAATACCATTCGATATTCTTTTAGAGTAAAAGTTACAAAGTCGTATTCACTTCGAATTTCTTTCAAATGATCCCAAAGTGTATTTTCTCTTTGAGGATAAAGACTAAGCAAAGATGGAGTGGCACCGATTTGTTTCGATATATAATGTATGACTAATCCGGGATACCGAAGAACGGCTAATTGAACGGCGAACCCTATATATCAATAGAGTGTAGTCTTTTGATACAAGTGTAGTAGACTGATAAAATCATAGTTAAGAGCGTCTCATAAGACTTGTCTCAAAAATGAGGTGATATTTTGCGGAAAATTGGTTATATTCGTGTCGGTTCGACTAGCCAGAATCCTTCAAGACAATTTCAGCAGCTGAACGAGATCGGAATGGATATTATATATGAAGAGAAAGTTTCAGGAGCAACAAAGGATCGCGAGCAACTTCAAAAAATGTTAGAGGATTTACAGGAAGATGACATCATTTATGTTACAGACTTAACTCGAATCACTCATAGTACACAAGATCTATTTGAATTAATCGATAACATACGAGATAAAAAGGCAGGCTTAAAATCACTAAAAGATACATGGCTTGATTTATCAGAAGATAATCCATACAGCCAATTTTTAATTACTGTAATGGCTGGTGTTAACCAATTAGAGCGAGATCTTATTCGGATGCGACAACGTGAAGGGATTGAATTGGCTAAGAAAGAAGGAAAGTTTAAAGGTCGATTAAAGAAATATCATAAAAATCACGCAGGAATGAATTATGCGGTAAAGCTATATAAAGAAGGAAATATGACTGTAAATCAAATTTGTGAAATTACTAATGTATCTAGGGCTTCATTATACAGGAAATTATCAGAGCGGAACTAACTATCAAAAACTGATGTTTTTTTTATGATACAACTTCGTATGACTTATTGACGATTAATGATAACTTTGTCTAGGAGTGGAATAAATGAAAAATATAACAATATTAATAGCTGATGATGATGTTGAAATTGCTGATTTGGTTGCTATACATTTAGAGAAAGAAGGGTATCGTGTCATTAAGGTATCGGATGGGCAAGAAACCATTGATGTTATCCAGACTCAACCAATTGATTTACTGATTTTGGATATTATGATGCCGAAAATGGATGGATATGAAGTTACACGTCGCATTCGCGAAAAACATAATATGCCCATTATTTTTTTGAGCGCTAAAACGTCTGATTTTGATAAAGTGCAGGGACTCGTGATTGGAGCAGACGATTATATGACGAAACCATTTATACCCATTGAATTGGTAGCTCGGGTAAATGCACAGCTTCGACGCTTTATGAAGTTGAATCAACCTAAAACCAAACAGAACTCAAACTTGGAATTTGGAGGATTAACGATTTCTCCTGAACAACGTACAGTTACTCTATATGGTAAGAATATTGAGTTAACACCTAAAGAGTTTAAAATTTTATATTTATTAGCCAGTAATCCAAATAAAGTTTATAGTGCAGAAGATATTTTTCAGAAGGTATGGGGGGATGCATACTATGAAGGTGGGAATACCGTTATGGTTCATATTCGTACTTTGCGGAAAAAACTTGAAGAGGATAAACGAAAAAACAAATTGATAAAAACTGTATGGGGGGTAGGTTATAAATTCAATGAGTAAAATACTACGAGGCTTTCGTTCAAAAATGATAATATTGTTAGGTTTAAGCATGTTGTTGTCTAGCGCCATAACATACCTACTCTTTAAAGTACTCCAATTGTATTATTATACAAATGTTAGTTATGGAGATACACTATCTTATTTTCGCAAAATCATACAAAATATTGGAGACCTTAACGTCTTTTTACTGTTATTTATCACGCTTTCGATATTATTTTTCTTTTTACTTACAAAACCCTATTCTGCCTATTTCAATGAGATCTCAAAAGGAATTCATTATCTCGCTCAGGGTGACTTTAAGCATCGAGTTCAAATATTGTCAAATGATGAATTTAGTGATATTGCACAAGGCATTAATCTGGCAAGTGAAAAATTGGAACAAGCCATAGAAAGGGGTGACTTTTCGGAAAGTAGTAAAGAGCAATTAGTAGTAAATTTGGCTCATGATTTGCGCACACCTCTTACCTCTGTTTTAGGTTATTTAGATTTAATCCTTAAGGATGATAGCTTGACTGAAAATCAGATCAGGCATTATTTAACGATTGCCTTTACCAAATCTCAACGCTTAGAAAGATTAATTGATGAATTATTCGAAATAACTAGGATGAATTATGGCATGTTACCAATTGAAAAGAAACAAATCGATTTAAGTGAGCTACTTATTCAATTGAAAGAAGAGTTGTATCCTGTCTTCGAGAAAAACGATTTGATAGCAAGAATGAATATTACTTCCCCTTTATCTATTATGGGTGATGGAGAGTTGTTGGCACGTGTGTTTGAAAATCTTCTGATTAATGCAAATCGCTATGGGTATGAGGGGCAGTATGTAGATATCAACGGTTTTATTGATTCAGAGGAAGTAGTTATTCAAGTTATCAATTATGGGGATGCCATTCCTCCAGATGAACTGCCTCATATTTTTGATATGCTTTATACTGGTGACAAAGCACGAACTCATCAAGAAAATAGTGCAGGTCTCGGTTTATTCATTGCGAAGAATATTGTAGAGCAACACAGTGGGACAATAACTGCCGAAAGTGATTTAATACGCACTATATTTGAAGTCCGATTACCAATGGCGGATTCCTAAGAAGATTAATAATAAAATCCAAGTGAAAATTTAAGAAAAATTTAATATTTACCCCACTTTTTATTTTAAAAGTTTTTCCTATCCTATAAACAAGTTACATCAAGGAGGAGACTAAAAATGAAAAAGTGGGGATTTTTATTGGTTTTTGCATTATTTCTAGTTTTTATTTTTAATATATTACCGATATCCCAAGATAAAGTAGAGGATCAAATATATGAACAAAATGATAATACAGCTACTGAAAATACCCAAAAGGTTGAGATTACAGAAGAGCAGATCTATCAAGGGAATCTGCTTTTGGTTAACAGTGAATATGCTGTTCAACAAGCTGGTATAAAATCGGATATCATAAATTTATTTACACACAAAGAATTAACAACCGGATACCAGTTACTTAATAGTGAAATAAAATTATCAGAAGAAATAGCTGAAAAATTTTCGGAGATGATAGCTGCGGCTGAAGAGGATGGGGTTAGTAATTTCTTAATTAGCAGTGGTTATCGAGACTTTGATGAGCAAAACAGACTGTACGAGGAGATGGGGGCTGACTATGCTTTGCCAGCTGGTCATAGCGAACACAATTTGGGGTTATCGCTTGATGTGGGATCTACTCAAATGAAGATGGATAAAGCACCTGAAGGAAAGTGGATAGAAAAAAATTCTTGGGAATACGGCTTTATATTACGCTATCCCTTGGATAAAACGGATGTTACAGGAATTCAATATGAACCTTGGCATATTCGCTATGTCGGCTTGCCTCACAGTGCGATTATGAAGGAAATGAATTTAGCTTTGGAAGAATATTGGGATTATTTAAAAGAAGCAAAGAGCATTTCTGTAAGTGTTGATGGGAAAAAATATACAATTTCATATTATCCCATTTCTCAAAACGAGACAATTGAAGTTGAAGTACCAGCGAATGAACAGTATGAAATATCTGGTAATAATATTGATGGAGTAATTGTGACCACCCGTTCTTGAATTATGTTCTAAAATGACAAATTCATAGATTAAAATGTAAAGTTAGGAGATTCTATATGCATACAGGAGTTTTGATTAGTTATTTGTATACTTATTTTTTTACTATTATTTTTTGTATTGTGTTTCAAATTGGATTTTATTTTAAAGCGCGAAAAAATATATCTATTCGGCATTTTCTATGGGTGTATGTTTTTCTGTTCTACCTTTCGCTAGTGTATAAGATGACGCAGATAGCGACTATATGGGATATAAGAAGATATGAAACATTGATTCGTGCAAGTGAAATCAACCTGATTCCATTTGCTTCTGAAGGTATTACTACGTATGTTTTGAACATTTTACTGTTTATGCCGTTAGGTTTTTTATTGCCAACTATTTGGCCGCAGTTTAGAACAATTAAAAATACTGCATGTACTGGGTTCTTTTTTTCATTGGCTATTGAGCTAAGTCAATTGCTAAATCATAGGATTACAGATATTGATGATTTACTTATGAACACCCTAGGGGCGATTATTGGGTATTTATTATATAGAGCTTTATTTAAAATGATATATAAAAGAGGTGAAAAAAAGATTGATAATAAATCTTCTCTAGTAATACAATACGAGGCTATTTTTTATTTAGTTTGCTCACATGTAGGTATGATGTTAATTTATTATCCAGCTTTATTTCGAAAAATTATCTAAATGAACATTATGATTGTCTGTATATATAACGAGGAAAGGGGTTAGGTTATCAGCTGCCTGTGTATGAAAAATATCGGCATTACCATTTATGGATGTGAGAGGGACGAGGCTGAAGTGTTCAATGAACTTTCGCCACGCTTTGGTGTCATACCTGCCATTACAAGCTCTGCCGTATCGGAAACCAACGCAATGTTAGCCCCCGGCAATCAATGTATCAGCGTGGGGCACAAATCTGAGTTTTCCGAATCCATTCTTCTTGCGCTGAAGGAATCTGGCGTCAAATATATCTCTACCCGAAGTATTGGCTGCAATCACATAGACGTGAAGGCCGCGGAAAGTATGGGTATCGCTGTTGGAAACGTGGCATATTCACCGGATAACGTTGCCGATTATACATTGATGCTGATGGCGATACGAAACGCAAAATACATTGTGAGCCGTGCGAAAAAATATGATTTCAGATTGGATACTGTCCTTGGAAAAGAATTGCGTGAGATGACTGTTGGCGTGCTGGGGACCGGTCATATAGGCAAGGCGGTTATTGAGCGACTGCGGGGATTTGGATGTCATGTGCTGGCGTATGGTCACAGCAAAGAGGCGGCGGCCAATTATGTATCCCTCAATGAATTGCTGCAGAAAAGCGACATTCTCAACATTCATGTGCCGCTCGGCACGGACACATATCATATGATTGGTCACGAACAGATTGAAGCAATGAAACAGGGCGCGTTTCTTATCAATACAGCGCGGCGGGCTTGTGGATACCGGCGCGCTGATCAAAGCGTTGGAAAATGGAAGGTTAGGCGGCGCGGCGTTGGATGTGTTGGAAGGAGAAGAAGGACTTTTCTATTTTGATTGCACACAGAAACCGATTGACAACCAACTTTTGCTTAAGCTCCACAAGATGCCAAATGTGATCATCGCCGCATACGGCGTACTATACCGGACTGGCATTGTATGATACCGTTGAAAAGACAATATTGAAATGTCTGGACTTTGAGAGGAGAGATACACTTGAATAGATTGAAAATAGCCCTCCTGTTTGGGGGCTGCTCAGAGGAACACGATGAGTCGGTAAAATCGGCGAAAGAGATTGCCGATAACATCGACACAGAAAAATATGAGCCGATATACATCGGAATCACCCGATCCGGTGTTTGGAAAATGTGCGAAAAGCCATGCGTGGATTGAAAACCGGTAGACGGATATGTCGGAGGACAAGAACATATACGCATATGGAGTCGCGGGAATCGCGGCTTTTTTGTTTTAACAATATAAGTTCTTGTCCCGAGTTGAGGACAAGAACTTATATTGTTAGCCGAAATGGACAAGAACTTGTATTCATAGCCGATTAGATAATCGTATCCCGATATAAGAAGCCAGGACCCTGTACGAAAATTACACGATTGCTTTAGGATGTAAAGCACAGATCAAACTCGAAACAACGTAACAGGAGAGGGAAGCGATCTCCAATTTAGTAGCTCGAGCTTCTCCAGAATAAGCCTGACCTTGTATGAACGGCCCTGCAGGCGGTCAGCTCATCTATATACGACTTTGCATTACTTTGAGAAATTGTAAACCTAACGAGCGTTAGTTTGTCCCACACCCTGGCGGCTTAGCAGAACTTGATTGTAACCATCCCACCAGAATCGCAGTTGCGCAGTTCTAGTTGTCCTGCGTGCGTTTTTGCTACTTCCGTTGCAAACCAAAGGCCAAGACCATTGTGTCCATCGGTGCCACGCGCTACATCACCACGCCATAGGCGCTCTGTTGCATGGTGTAACGCCGCCTTGCTAAAGCCGGGGCCTTCATCACGCACAACAACTTGCCAGCCGCCATCTACCATGCTGCCTTCCAAATACACGTTTCCACCCGCCGGTGTATGCTCGATGGCATTCTGCACCACATTACCGAGGGCGCGAAGTAAATGGTCTTTCTGAATGCTCGCAGCACCATCCAGGCCGTTTTGGGTTTGCAAGCAAGCCCTCTTGGCTTCTGCAATGGCCATTGTGCTCTGGCAAAGCTCGTCAAACATGGCGGGCAGGCTGGTGTTTTCAAATGCCTCATCCGCACCGGCGGAGGTTTCCAGCAGGCTGGCAACATACTGCTTGGCCCGGTCGTTGCTTGCCACAATTGTTTCCACCATTTTTCGGCTGCTCTCAGGTAGTTCTTCATCCAGCAGAAGTTCGGCATTGCCTCCCACCAGAGTGAGCGGGGTTTTTAAATCATGCGCGAGTGCTGCTATTGCCGCCTCGCGTTCTTGCTGTGCTGCCCACTGGGAGGATAGGGAGCTGTACAATGCCTCCCGCATATGTTCCATAGCACCGAGCGCCTGGTCGTACTCCCGTATGCCCGCGTGCGGAATTGCGAAATCCAGCTCCTGCGCGCCTACCTTCTCGCTCACCCCGCTGAATAGCTTCAGCTTGGCGGCGAGGCGCCAACGGAGCCACAGGGTGTTAAAGAGCAGACAAAGCACCCATGCCACACCAAGTGTGGCCAGCCACAGGTATTCAAAGGGGGGTAGCATGTCGCGCAGCACAGGGTTGGCAAACTCTGCCCTGTAATGCCAGCGAAAGATTACGGTGCTTCCATCCGCGTAGGTGTGCCGCGAAACATGTATGCTGTAGGCGTCCTCCTGTAAAAACCCGGCCAGGACTTCCAGCTTCTTTCCCTCTACGTTGCTTTCCAACACTTCACCGTTCCGGCCAAACAAAGCGTACTCGGCCAGAAAATCGTCACCAGGAGAAACAAAGGTTTTTGGCTCTCCGGCTAGCATTTGCTCCACCTGTTGGTTGGAGACGGCTCCCTGGTAAGTAACGCCGATGTTTTGAAGCTGCACCAGGACGAAATACCATGCCAGGAAACATAACAGCATACAGCCAAGCATAACTATGGCAAAACGCAAAAGCACAAAGGAAAGGCTTACAGAACGCTGTCTTTTCGCCATTTGTAGCCCACCCCCCAAACGGTTTCTATGGGGCTGAGGCCGTCGGCTTTCAGCTTGGCGCGGATATTTTTGATGTGCTCCGCAACGGCCGATGAATCTCCCTCCGCGTCAAAGCCGAAAACCGCTTCGTATAATTGTTCTTTGGTAAACACCTGTCCGGCGTGCAGGGCCAGGTGCTCACAGATGGCGTATTCGCCCTTGGTAAAGGGCAGTGTGTGTTCACCCGCGATGGCCGCTTTTGCCTGCATATCAAAGCGCACACCGCCTCGGCTCAGGGTGTAGGTCGGCTGGCGCACCTCCCGCCGCAGATGGGCGTTTACCCGTGCGCGCAGCTCCGAAATACTGAATGGCTTTTTAATGTAATCATCGGCGCCCAGGCCAAAGCCCTGTACAAGGGACGCATCTTCCGCCTTGGCGGTTAAGAACAGGATGGGGCAATCCACCTCGGCACGGATACGGCTGCAAAGGGAAAAGCCATCCTCGCCAGGCATCATCACATCGAACAGCAGAAGATCGTACAGCTGGCACCGGGCGGGCTGCACGGTAGCGGCATCCGCTTCGGTGTCTACCTGGTGCGTGCCGTCCTTTTCCAGGGCGGCACGCACCAGGGTCAGCATATCAAGGTCATCATCGACCACTAACAGTTTCGGCATAGTCTATCCTCCTTGTTTTACTCTTGTATGACTTTACCTTCCCATCTACTAAACCATAGTAGTGACAAAACTAGAACAATCGAAGTAATGATAATCATAGAAATAATTCCAAGAAAAATCGGTGCATTTGAAAAGTCAAAATAATTTTTCAAAAACCGAACACCCCATTCCCAAGGAATTATCGGCCAAATTTTATCACCAATAGCATTTTCAAAGAAACCGGCTAAAATTGTACCAGATATCCCTAACAAAACAGAAATACTTGAACCAAACCTAAAAGCAATTGGTAGGTGTAATAAATATAAAAATAAGTTGCCAAATAAAAATATATAAAATATGACAAGATATGAACCAAAGTGTGTTATGCAGATATCTAGAAACAAATTGACTCCAACATAGAAACAAAGTTCATATATTATCATACTTATGGCTGAAAGAAACAGTAGAAAGAGCAATTTCCCTAGGTATACGCTTCTTCGAGACTCCACTAAACCTAAAGCATTTTGAATATTGTTTATATTCCTATCTAAATTAATTAAAATTGGCACAACAATACTAACAAAAATCGGATAACATATTTGTAATATAATGAAAAACAACCTCACATCAGGAATAATATGGTATCCAGCAAAAGCGTAATAAACTAAAAATAATGTTGTAACCACTATAGGCAGTAACAAATGCAATAAAATAATTGGAGTTCGTTTGATTTTGGTAAAGTTAGAAAAAAACTCCCTTCTAATAGTCATTTGCGATATACCTGCCTTCCATACCAGCGCGAAAACAAGATTAAAAGAACTAACATAGCAAGCAAGGATACCAATACCAGCAACGAACTTTCTCCTAAATTCAAAATGTATCTTGAATCTGCTTCAACCAATAATCCGTTTGGCAAAACTCCAAATAAGGTAACCATAAACCTCGCAGGCCAGCTATATGGGAAGAACCAAAACAAAGGCGTCAAGGAAAAAAACAAACCGCCGAACGCACTGGCAAACAAATTTATTATCACAGAACCAACAAATCCGACTTTTTGAGCCAAAAACAAGCAGAAAGGGATCTGCCATAATAAAGAGAGCCACAATAAGCAGTATCCTAAAATATAATATCCGGTATGACCAATTGCAACTGAACCACCTGACAATATGCCTTCAGAGATAACAGTGATAAACGATAGCAATAATGATATTATCAAAAGATTAAACGCTATCAAAATTGTTTTAGAAATAAAAGTCTTCTTCAATTCGATGGGCAAACTATAAAGAGTTCGGTATTTGTGTTTTTGATCCTTATTATTAACTAAATGACATAAAATCACAATGGACAAAGACGCAATAGGCATACACCAATTGCAAACTATAGAGCTTGAAAAACCACCTAAACCAATACCAATAAATATAAATATCATAGATATTAAAATTAAAGCTACTGGAATAAATATAATGAGTTTTCTAAATAGGGAGCGTTTAAATTTCAAGTTTTCTGCTTTTAAATATGTTCGTAACATCAGGATGCACGCTCCTTTCTGACGATATCCATAAACAATTGTTCTAGATTTTCATTTGCATCAATTTTATCTTGATACAGTAGCGATCCATTGTATATGATCCCTATGTCATCGGCAACTTGTTGTACTTCGCTTAAATTATGACTTGATATAATTACAGAAATCCCAGACTCCGCAAATCTTCGAATCATTTTCCTTAATTCTTCAATACCAAAAGGGTCTAACCCGTTTGTAGGTTCATCTAAGACTAATAATTTGGGGTTATTTAGTAGCGCTAATGCTATACCCAATCTCTGTTTCATTCCCAACGAAAAATCGGTTGTCTTTTTGTTTTTAGCATCCATCAAGTCCATTTTTTGTAAAACCTCATTACATTTATTTGTTGAAATCCCCATAAGAGTCGCTCGCACTTTTAAATTTTCAAATGCCGTTAAATTCTCATACAGTGGAGGTGATTCGATTAATGAACCAATATTCATTAAATCTTTTCGAGTCCAAGGGTGATTATTGAATAATATTTCACCCGAATTCGGTCTGATAATTCCTGTAATCATCTTCAATAATGTTGATTTGCCAGCACCATTAGGTCCTAATAAACCGTAGACAGAATTTTTTCTTACAGACATAGATAAATCTTTTATTGCATACGTCTTTCTAAATTTTTTAGAAACATTATTGGTTTTTATTATGTACTCACACATTAAAACTTCCTCCATTTCACATTTAGCAGCCGGTTTGTACAGTGTCCGTTCCATAGGGTTGTACCTCCTTTTGATTTGTCACTGCTACGGTAACAGCTATTTTTAAGGATTTTATAAGGAAGCGGGTGCTTACTCAAAAATTCACCCCGGCCAGCAGTTCGGTTAGCGCCACACCAACCGTTGCGCGATAGAATAGGATGAAAAACAGGGAGTGGAATACCGTAAACAAAACGCAGTTTTTCCGGCTGCCCTTTACGCCGAAAATGCTTCCGCAGCTTTTTAGTAAACTGCACGGAGTGTTTTACATCCCAGCTGTTGAAACGGATATAAGCTTCAGCTATTTTCTCAGAAGGGGTATGAGGAAACCAGTGTAGCTGAAATTACATCGGTTGCAGGCATTTTTTTAATTATTTTCCATCTAAAGAAGCCGTTTAATGGAACTTCAAGAAATCTTATTTTTCAATGAGATTACTGATATAAATGGTAAAAGTGGTCCATTTACTCCACGTATTTTGACTTTATTCAAAAAGATGGGGGACTCCATGAAAGAAAATCATGCACTTTTTACAACTGCTGCGGTCTAAACAAGCAAAAGCAGTATTATTTCTAATATAGAAACGATGATTCCACTATTTGAAAAGGGGCAGGAAACTGGCGATTTTACGACCTCTATTCCACCTGAAATTATGGCACGTACAGCAATACAACTTTATCTGGGGACATTAATGAGTTGGAGTACTTGGGCTCATTCAGATAGCCTAGGTGTTATTAGGCAGCAGCAACTTAATTACGCATAACTCCAGTTAGACGAAATCATAGTAAAGAGAACCTATGTTTGGTTCTAATCCAAATGTTTTTCGTGCGTTTCAAGGGAATTAAAAACACTTCATTAAAATGTTATAACGATTAACCGTCCTGAATCTCATTAACAATCAGATTGGCATATTGAATATCGTTCATAAGAAGTAATGGAGATCACAAGGAGCGGGAGGGAGACTTCTCGTTCTTTTTTATCTGAAGAAGATACCTGGTGCGGCTAGTAACCTGCCTGAGCGATCGATGAGGCGTAGACCCATCCACCGGGGGGTTGCTCCGGTTCGCGAGAATGTGCCCAGCAATCGTAGAGTTTTGGGAAGGGGTCCAAACGTGGAGAGTTTACTCCAGTACGTAATTATAAGGAGTCAAGGGAATGGGAATGTCCAGTTGGATATATCGAATCAAATCTAGAGTACCTTGTATTGTTTAATCAAAAAGAAATGGAAGTTGCAACATCGATGAGTATTATGAGGGAACTCCAATCAATCGTTTTTTCAAATGGTTCCATGTATTTGAAGATGAAATTAATCATAGAGGGTAAATAAACCTCATCAAAAAAAGGATTTAAAGAAGTGGCCTTATATAAAGAAGAAACCAGCGAGGGATCGTTATGTATGAAGATTTAAGAGGGAAAGTAGTATTTATTACAGGTGCCGGATCGGGAATAGGTAGATCGACAGCATTGTCTTTTGCTCGGCAATGCGCCAGTATTTTTGTTGTTGATCTATATGAAACAGAAGGTAAAAGGACTATAGAAGAGTGCGAGTCCTTAGGTGGAAAAGGTGCCTTTATAAAGGCTGATGTAAGTATAGGGTCAGAAGTAGAAGAAGCAGTAAGTACTTGTCTCCGTACTTTTCAAAGAATTGATATTGGTGTTAATAACGCAGGCATATGCATTGGTGGATTAACGGCTAAGTGCAATGAAGAGGATTTTGATAATGTTATAAGTGTAAATTTGAAGGGAACTTGGTTATGTATGAAACATGAAATACAAGCAATGACTCTGCAAGGACGTGGAGTCATTATTAAATACTGCTTCAATTGCTGGACTAATTGGTCTTAAACACCATGCTGCATACGTTGCTAGCAAACACGGTATCATTGGTCTAACGAAGACGGCAGCAGTTGAGTATGCATATAAAGGGTTACGCGTTAATGCCGTTTGTCCAGGTACAATACATACGGATTGGGTTGGAAGAGTCACAGATAAATTAAATAAAGCCCATCCAATCGGGAGGACTGGTACGCCTCAAGAGGTTTTGTTCGAGCCGGACGGATCGGATGAGGATGTGCTTCTGAGAGAGGGCGCTGCTGGACAATTACCTGGAAAGCGGTCAGCAGGAGGCCTTCCGTCAGGTGGTCGCCGAAATATTCGATTGAAAAAATTATGCAACTACTTAACTTATGAATGAAAGAAGGTATAGAAAATGATACGAGAAATTGAAGAGCAATTCACTGAAGAGATCCTTACCGAAGCAATAAAGCGATATAACATTAATAATGAACTTCGTCATGCATTGCTGTATATTTATTTTCATCAAGCAAACGATGTGTCAAAATTGGATGAAGAATCGATGAACAGGTTAAAAGAGATTCAACGAGTAGCCGCTTCTGATGACCCTATACTGCCGATTGATTTTGTTCAAGAATTTAAAAGCATTTATAATAGTATTCATTAACCTGGGAGCATCGCATTTTACTAACGTAGGGGCTGACTCAACACAGCCGGCTCATAGGGGCCGGCTGTGTGTTTTTTTAACTTATATTTTTTTCGATAAAAAATGGTGTTATTTAGTGTATGACACTAAATAGAATTGTCGAGGGACAAAAACATGGTCCCATTGAAAGTCGCTAAATTGGCGGCTTTTTTTGTTTATCGGTACAAGTTCTTGTCCCGAGTCCAGGACAAGAACTTGTACCGATTGCCGAAATGGACATGAAAATGTTCCGATTACCGATTAGATGATCGTCTAATCAGGTAACAAAACAATCTTTTAAAAGGCTGCAATCGACTCGGCAGCTTTCCTTAAACTAACGGGCAGGATAGTTTTAATAGTTTCTCGAACACTCTTCATATGGGATAATTTACAAAGTTCGCAAATAAGACGTTATAGGAAAGTTATGCAAAGCCTACAAAAGAAAAAACTTATTAGAAGGAGTGATTCAAATGAAAGTACAAGATCTACAAACTGTATTTATTAGGGTTAGTAATTTGGATAGGTAATTACCATTTTATTCCGATGTGCTTGGTTTACAATTGCGAAATGTTGAACAATGGGATAATGGTAGAGGAGCAAATTATAATTTTCCAAACCAATCAACATTACTTACATTAATTGAAGTTGGAGAAGCATGTGAACCTTTAAAACATCCAACTATTAATTTGTATTGTAATAACATTTTAGAAGCATATGAAGAACTAAATAATAAAGGAATTGTCTTAGGAGCAATTAATAAGTGGTCTTCAGATTGGAATGACCATGTCAATTTTGATATTTATGATCCAGATGGAAATGCAATAAATTTAATAGAATGGACTCTTCGAAAGTAATAAACAGTTACTCGAAGAAGGCATAATGTAGCATTGTAATAAAGTTCGATAATTTGTATTAAAGATTGATATTATTAAAAACTTTCAATGCTATAGATGGATCGATGTTAAGCTAACGGGAAGATTTACGCAAATGAATACTATTTTTTGTATTAGGAAATATTGATGCCGTAGGTAAGAAAGCTAAGGAGGGATTCATTTGAGATTTATTCTTAGCGCGGTTATCATTGCCATGGTGACTTATATACACGGAATTGGAGATGAGCCAAAGCAAGTGCTCACCGCCGCTTTTGCTGAAGCGCAGCCATCACTAACACAGGATAAGGAACTTTTGAGACGCTTAGAAAAATTAGAGCCTCCTACACCAACAGACATTCAAACTCCATTTTTTCAGCGTCCATTTCCGTCAATGATGAAAACAACAAAAGAAGTGATGCATAGAGGCGTTATACTGCCGTTTAGGCTTATATTGAATGATTCACAGTGGCAAAGACCGTTATATAAAGAGCAATGGCACAGTACATATTCTGGAGGACGTTGGGCGTATATGCCTTTAAGATTGTTCTATGCTCAGCACAGGCTATTTACAACGTCTGCGGTGGGGTTGTCGAACTTGTATGATTTCTTGCATAACTTAGGTTTAAGTGACCTTAATGTTGAGCAAAAAGGTGCAACTCAAGAGGAGCGAGTAAATGAGGTAGTCGCCGTTGTAATGCAAGCTAAGATAGAACGCGTTGTGACAAAAGGGAATCAAGTAGTCATCGTTGCCAGACCGCAGCGAACAGGTGTACAAGCAATTACAATAAATAAATTGAACATGAAGCTCGATAATGAAGATGAAGCCATTCTTTTTCAATTAGTTACACCAGATGGGGATGAAATTGATTATTCTATTTATTAAAAAAAATAAAAGTTCATTAAGCTAACGTTTATACTATACCGATCGTCAACCTTTCCGATTTTAATATCGTATTGGTGAACGAGCCGAACCTTATTTTGATTCAGGGAATGGCGAGAACAAAGGGAGAACGCCCAACAGCCAATATTATCGCAAAAAGTACGGAGTTACCTACCACATTAAACAGACAATTGAACCAGTATATGATGTAGTGGTGGGAGATGAGTTGTGGATCGCTTACGATGAAGGTACGCAAGAAGCCATGATAATTAACTATTCTTCAAAATAGTAAAGGTTACTTGATAAATAGGGCTATAATGGAGTCAAATAAGCCTGTCGCTTCGGCAGGCTATTTGATTTGTATGAATTTTGAAGTTTTTGTTGTTTTTTGTGAACCTTATCAGATCTTTGATGATCTAATGTATAAAGAGACCAGAAAGGAAGGGGGAATGTAAGTGGATATTTATGAGAAAGCAGAGCTTGCAAGGCAAGGGGATAAGGAAGCTTAGAACCTAAAACTTTTAAAATATTAAATGATAAATTCGAGTTGATTGGGGCTTCATTAGAAGATTCGCAAAACGAAGATGGGAGTTATGAAACAGCGATCTCATTTTACGGGGAAATGGAAAATGAAGTTTTGAATAATAAATGGAGCGCATACGATTCAGCTGGCAAGAAATATGAAGCGCATTTTAGAGGCGCATCAGGATATATAAATACGCTGCCTGATAGTTGGAAGGTGGGATTGATCGAAATGGGAGACCGTAACATGCCGAATCCATATCAATTTCGAATTGAAGGGTTAAGTCAAATTCCCAAGGAGCTTACACTGGTAAGAGAAGTAGTAAATAAACGTTACACAGATCCGGACTGGTCGGTCTTGATGGAATGAATAGATATCTCCAATTCTATTGTTGGATTTGCAACATCATTGAATATCTCCCGTTTAAGTATATAAGAAGAAGTTCAATAATCTATTAAAGAGCGAGGATAGAGGGAAATAGAATGTTAAATATATCTATATGTCCTTATTTATATCGATGATTTTTCTCTTTATCCAAAAGATCTTTCAATGTTCTGTTTATAATTTAGGCAATAGGGGCTCGATATAACACGATTAATGATACTCTACACCCGTGGTATCCTGCAGGAGAACAGTATTGCGTCATCTGACCTGGTTATTGTCCGAGTCACTCGGCGTTTCCGAATTTGTTGCGCGGTTCACCTGAGATGAATTGTTCGCACTGAATATGATCGCGTCCAAGCGAGAAGCCTCATCAGATCTATGGACACGCTGTCCCCGAACCTGCTTCGGCTTGAAGATGGGAACGGGATATCGTTTACATGATCACCTGTAACGAATAAAGAAAGATGCTATGCCGAATACGAAAAAAAGAAGTCGACCAACGAAATGGTCGACTTCTTTTTTTCTATTGCGCGGTCAAAATTTGTGGACCTTCAGCCGTGATGGCGATCGTATGCTCGTATTGGGCGGCGAGCTTGTTGTCCATCGTCCGTGCGGTCCAGCCGTCCGGATCGATTGTCATGAAGTAGGTGCCTTCGGTGATCATGGGCTCAATCGTGAACACCATACCTTCCTTGATACGGAGGCCTTTTCCAGGCTTGCCGACATGCATATAAGTCGGCTCCTCGTGCAGGTCGCGGCCGATTCCATGGGCGAGAAGGTCGCGCACGACGCCGAAACCGTGTGATTCCGCATGCCGCTGAATCGCGCTCGTCACGTCGCCGAGTCGATTGCCGGGCTGCGCCTGCTCGATGCCCAGGTCAAGACATTCCTTCGTGACACGCATCAACTTCTCGGCCGTCGGCGAGATCTGCCCGACCGCATAACTCCAGGCCGAATCGCCGAGCCAGCCATCGAGCTCAGCGACCGTGTCGATCGTCACGATATCGCTTTCCTCAAGTGGCTTATTGCTAGGGAAGCCATGTGCGATCACATCGTTGGCGGAGGCACAGGTCGCATATTGATAGCCCTTATAGCCTTTCTGGTATGGCTTTGCGCCGTGCTTCAACATAATGTCCTCGAATATGCGCTCAATCTCGTTAGTGGTAATACCCGGTTTGATAAGCGGGGCGATTGTACGATGGCATTCAGCCACCACTTGGCATGCCTTGCGGATAGCCTCAATTTCATGCTTGCTTTTTATAATGACCATGTTCGTATCAGGACTCCTTCGTAATAGCTTGCATAGCGAGTCGGGCGATTCGATCGACGTCCAGGTCGGAATTGCCCGCATAGTAGTGCAGCCCACAGCAACCGACCAGCACGGCAAGCATATGGTCGACGCTGTCGTCTTCGCACTGGGCGATCGATTGGAGTGGAACGTACAGCCGTTCCATAAATTTTCTTTTGGCGTGGTGTCGATCCCTTTCAGGCAAGCCTGCATAATGTTCCGCCGCCATTTTGTAGACGAGATATGCGCGGGCGTCCGACTGCCACAGCCGGAGCAGCGCTTTACAATACGTCAACAACTGCCAGTCATCCGGGGGGCTGCCGCTGATGTTCGCCCATTTTGCGATAACTTGCTCGCATCGCTCGAAGCCGCTTCCTAACACATCTTCTATTAATAAATGCCGGTTGGGGTAATAATGGTATACTGTGCCGTAACCAAGCCCTGCCTCGCGGGCGACGTCGCGAATATCAAAGCTGCCGCCCGTGCGAAAGTAGGAGCGCGCGGCGACGTCCAGGATCTGTTCTCTGCGCTGTATGCGTATGAGCTCATTTTGTTCTTTGGTACGGGGGCACATAGCGTGTTAACCTCCTTATATAGACCTGCAAATTTGTCAATATAAAAATAGTAACGCATGGGGTGGAGAAATGCAAAAGATTTGTTGGTGTTCGATAAAATGAAGTACAGAACAATAAAGAACTAGACCGTAATAATAAAGTTGTAGACTGGGCGCTGGCGTTAACCTAATGGGAGACGATAGCACCATGATATTAGGCAACCGAGATCAGACCTTTTCGGGCGTTCTTGGACGTGGGCGTATCCGTACCACGAAATTGGATGAAGCAATTGGCTCTCACCTGTCGAATTCCAATGTGCTTTATACGGATTCCTGGCGTGCGTTCAGTTCCTATGCCAATCAAAAGGGTTCGGCACATTACCGTTTCAAGTCCGATGGGAATCAGCACGTTAAAGGCGTTTACCATATCCAGAAGGTCAACAGCTACCATAGCCGCCTTAAACGATGGATGGACCGCTTTAACGGAGTAGCAACTAAGTATTTAGAGCATTACCTGGCGTGGTTCCGCTATCTCGACAGTAAGGAATATGAGAATACAACGTCGAATAAGAAAAACATGTTGGTGACTTCATGCCTGTTTTCTGTAAAGGAAACAAACGCTAGACTTCGACGGATGGCTTACTTTTAAGCTAGTTGAGGTCAAGAATGTACCTCTTGTCGTTTACCTTGATTTGTCGGTATAGCAAAATACACCGGAGGTTCGAGTATGGCAATCATATTTGTTACAGGCTTATCAGGAACAGGTAAGTCAACCGTCTGGAACGTAGGGAGCTAGCACGTGGCGATGGCCATCCTGGTTTAGCAAAATCGCAGTTCTTCACGGTCCACGCCGATTATGATTACGATATTAACGTTGATACGTTTAAATACAATCCAGAGGAATGTGCTTTGCAGATCAAAGAAATGCGGAATTTGGACTAGGCGGAGCAATTTACTCGCATGAAGAGTAAATTGGTGAAGAAAAATAATTCAATTATATAGATATGATTTGTCGAGGGACAAGAACATGCTCCCATAGAAATTCGCTATTTTAGCGGCTTTTTTGTTTTATCGGTACAAGTTCTTGTCCCGTGTCGAGGACAAGAACTTGTACCGATTGCCGAAAGGACAAGAACATGAGCCGATTACCGATTAGATAAGTATCTAACTATGTTTCCATGCAATTTCATTAAGCTATCGGGCAGTATACCTCCGTTAGAAAAATAGGTAAAATAATTATTAGTTGAAGAATGGGAGGCCGAAGATGTGGGTTCAAGAATAATGCACGTGATTATTTCACATAGATTTGTAGAGTGTATCGGCAGCCTTCTCAGCTAACTGGCAGTTTTATTCAAAAAAATTCTTTATATCTGTTTTAAAAAAAGGAGATGGAATCTCGTGGCGTCCCTTCATTTAATGGTTGGTCTCCCTTGTAGCGGTAAGACTACTTTGGCTCGTCAACTCGAAACGAAATACTCTGCACTTCGCTTTACTCCCGATGAATGGCATATCCGTTTATTTGGGCATGATTTCGGGGATAACATGACGGAATCTGACGAAACAAAGCATGACTCTAGACATGACTCTGTGGAATTCCTAATGTGGGAAGTGGCATCTAGAGTTTTAATTCTTGGTGTTGATGTTATTCTGGATTTTGGATGCTGGGTTCGAAGTCAACGAGATGAGTTTCGATCTCGAGCTAATAACCTTGGGGCTGACTTTAAAATTCATTTTGTTGATGTGCCTGAAGAAGTGTTGTTTGAACGTCTAGAAGCTAGAAATGTGATGTACCCAGAGGGCACTTTTTTCATACCCAAAGCTAAACTTAAAGAATGGATACAAATTTTCGAGCCACCTTCACCAGAGGAACTTGAAACTTCTGCCGATTAAACTAACGGGAAATACTAGTTCAAATCAGAAAGATTAAAACCTTCTATTAGAAGCAAACTAGATTTAATAGCTCTAATAGGAGGTTTTGTTATGATCTTAAGTGAGTTGTGACGACTGTATGAGACTGATAAACGTATCCAAGGATTTAGTACGAAAACATTGAAAGCATACGCTCTCCAGCACAAAATGCTGATGAAGGAACTCGGTGACCTGGATATAACCGAGATAACTTTAACTCTGCTGAAGGAGTACTTAGCGAAGCAATCTAATCGGTTGAAGCCAAGTAGCCTAGGACATCGGATTCGGTTTGTTCGTTCCCTTTTTCGCTATGCTTTTGAAGAAACATACTTGACTTCTAATCCCTCCCTAAAACTACGAGAACCTAAAATGGATAAAAGAATTCCTAAGTTTTTAATCGAGGAAGATGTAATTCACTTAAAGATCTCTTGTCAATCACTGAGGGAAAGGGCGCTACTTGAGTTTCTCTACAGTACGGGCTGCCGGGTTGGTGAAGTGGAGAAGATAAATATCGAGGATCTTAACTGGGAAAACTGCTCTGCAATTGTTAATGGCAAGGGTTCAAAGCAGAGAGAGGTTTATTTCACGACAGAGCGCAAAGTGTGGCTAAAGAAGTATCTGGCCAGCCGTGAAGACAACTGTAGAGCTTTATTCGTAACCGATACACATCCGAGTAGACGAATGGCCATTCCTATGATCAGGTGGGCGTTGAAACGGCTTGCAGGCCGAGGAGAGCTTGAAGTAAATCTATATCCGCATCGATTTCGTCATACCTATGCGTGCCAACTCCTCGATAATGGAGCGCCTTTAGATTTCATTCAAGGCATGCTAGGGCATGAAAAAGCATCAACCACTCAAATATATGCTCAGCTGCGCGGCGAACGACGACGAGAACTTTATCGTCGATTTTTTTAGCATTTTGAATAACAGCAGATCCCAATAAAGTCCGCCTTTATTCAACTAAAGGGCAGATTTGCTCAAAAAAGACAAATAGATTACAAATGAAGGGAAAGCCCGATGGCTTATCGAATTTGACAGTATATTTATCGTGAATAAACCATTAAGCAAAGGTGGTGTTTTGTTATGATAAAAGATTGGCACTTTAGAGACGAAACTTCCGTATGTCTTTTCAGAACAGTCGGTGTATTATTACGAAATAATAAAATTCTTGTTCAATGTGATAAAGGTATTTATGCCTTACCTGGAGGGCATGTGAAAATAGGTGAAACGTCAGAAGAAACTCTTATAAGAGAATACATAGAGGAAACAGGAGCTAAAATAATATGTAATCGGCTTCTTTGGGTGGAAGAAACGTTTTGGGAATGGGGCAATAAAGATGCTCATGGAATCGTTTTTTACTATCAAATTTCATTAGAAAACAACACCGACATACCTGATGACTATTTTATATCACAGAAAGACAATTGCAATATTATGCTAAAATGGGTCTCAATAGAGGAACTGAAACAGCTACATATTTATCCAACATTTATCAAAGAAAAAATTGATAATATTCCAGATGGTATAGAACGCATTATTAGTTTTGAATAGCGTATAGCGTTAACAGTTCGTCGGACCCTGGGCCATTTTAAATGGTGCGCTAACGGGACACGATAGCACCATGACAACAGGCTGCCGAGATCATCGGCAGCCTGTTCAGCTAACGGGCAGGTTAGTTATAAAAAAAGCCCTACTGATTTAACCGCAAAAATTGCTTTTATATTCGTTTAATAACAAGAAGTTTCGAAATAAAGGGGGGATATGAAAAAAATATGGTTGTCTGTTGGACTGAGCTGCGTCACCCTTTTAGCGGGTGCTTGTATCATAGTTTTTCAACCAAAGGAATCAAGCCGGACGAGGTAAGCAATAAATCCGCAACTAATATTTCTTATACGGTCGTCTATGAGCAGAGCAAATGGTTCAAGAACGATAAGCGCATTCTTTTCTTAGGTTACTTCGATTCGAGAGGCCATTTCCTGCCGATCAAAATCCAATAGTGCAAAGCTCTAATCTAAGGAGGAGTTATGAAATTATTATCTAGAATTTTGTTTTTAATATCCTTGATTATTTTAGTTATTTATTCATTTGACTTTTTAGAATGTAATAATCGAGCACTTCTAATTAGCTTTATTATAGGATTTATAGCTACATTTATTTCAACATTTTTTGTTGAAAATGATAAACTTAACACTTTTATTAGACGGATATCAGCTGTAATTGTAATCAGCATTTTAGCGTATATATTGATATTTGGAGTTATATGGTCATTCTCAAAAAGGCCTTAATATGAGATTTGTGAGGACTTTAAATTAGTATACCGAGCAACGGATGAGCAAGCTGGTAAAGAAGCTCTAGAAACCTTCTGTGATAAGAGGAAATCTACTTATCCTAAGGTGGTTAAATCCCTAAGAGAATGTGTAATGTCAGAAGAAAATATTGTTTAGCTAACGGACAGGATAGTTCGAAATCCATTTGAGCAAAATAAGCAAAAAATCTGGAGGCTATTTCTCATGTGGTGGAAAGTTATGATTTTGATTTTGGCAATAGGGGTAACTAACTGTACAATTACGGATTGTGCTAAAGCTTACCACAGCGAGGAGTCCCCATCTAAATATAATGCCGATATTCAACGTAAGTGCTTGGAAGAGGTCCTTATTTTCGAACTTCGTCCTAAGATTATGAGTGTACTTAAAAAGGAGTATGATAACTATCTCATCGACAGCGCTCATATCATACCAATCAGGAAATCGGATTCTTATCCTCAACAAGAGTTCATACTTAAAGGGAGAGTAACGAAACAAGATTCTACCTCAGATATAGTTCAAATCACTTTTAAAGCAAGTACAGACGGATACCAAGTGAGTGATTTTCATGCTATCCGTAATGAAAACAACTAAAAAGTCAATCTTCCATTAAGCTAACGGGACACGATAGTTCAATCAACAAGCGGCAGTCTGTGACTTTATTTTCCAGTCCAAGAATGCCGCTGATTTCTATATTGGAGTCAGTCTAATACTTATTATTCGGAGCCTGACGGTTCAACAATTCAGAAATCCATGAAGGATCAACAAATCCAGTCTAAAACTTTATTTTCTTCGGACATGGGGGCAGGATTGAACATGTCTAATGACACAAAAGTGACCCCATTGTGGTTTTATGACACAAATGTGTACCCATTACTACGGACTCGGAATTTTACTCAAACAGAAATTATGGGCAGTTTCAGAAAAGGTGTAGGAAATTGCTACGTTTGGAACAATCAAAAAAGACAATCTGAAATAACCATGAGAATTTCTTTAAGCATACTAACAACGAAAGCTTATAAACCTTGCAAAAGATCCTACAAGCTACTATGACGCAGATAAATGGGGCATCCTCCGCGCTAAGATCAGAAATGAACTTCAAGAATTGTTGAACCTTGGATATCGTAAAGCTTCTACTAGCCAGTAAACAAGAATTCCTTACCATAGAAGAAGCTAAGCAACAATATGGATTAAAGGCTGATCTGTCGTATGTAAAAGAATGCACTTGGATCATTAAGCTAACGGGCAGTTTAGCTCAACAGTAACTGAAATATTGTGTTTGTGTTATTATTTGGAAAAGGGCTAATAAAAGAAAATGGAGTTGGTTAATGTCTAATGACACAAAAGTGACCCCATAACATAAAACACTAAAGCCTGATTGTTCGGGCTTTTTTATTTTAATGTGGTAAGATTTGTGTCATGGAAAAATGCACAAATGTGACCCCATTGTGGTTTTATGACACAAATGTGTACCCATTACTGTGGACGAATTTTACTCAAACAGAGATTATGGGCAGTTTCAGAAAAGGTGTAGGAAATTGCTACGTTTGGAACAATCAAAAAAGACGATCTGAAATAACCATGAGAATTTCTTTAAGCATACTAACAACGAAAGCTTGTAAACCTTGCAAAAGATCCTACAAGCTACTATGACGCAGATAAATGGGGCATCCTCCGCGCTAAGATCAGAAATGAACTTCAAGAATTGTTGAACCTTGGATATCGTAAAGCTTCTACTAGCCAGTAAACAAGAATTCCTTACCAGAGAAGAAGCTAAGCAACAATATGGATTAAAGGCTGATCTGTCGTATGTAAAAGAATGCACTTGGATCATTAAGCTAACGGGCAGGATAATTCCATTTTGTGGTATATTTAATTTAATGACATTTTCTAAGCGGAGGTGCTTATGAATCCTGCATTTTACACATATATCCAATCGCTGGCCGGTCGGGACGTGACCGTCATCGGCGCCGGCGTCAGCAATTCACCTCTGATCCGCATGCTGTGCTCGGGCGGGGCGCGAGTCACCGTGCGCGACCGCAATCCGGCCCTGCCCAGGGAGGAATGGGACGATCTAGGCATCGAGTTGCGCCTAGGGGAGAATTATTTGGATCGCGTTGAGGGCGACGTGGTGTTCCGCACTCCGGGCATGCGTCCAGACCATACGGCACTGGACTCGGCCCGCGCTAGCGGCAGCCGTGTGACCAGTGAGATGGAGGAGTTCTTTACGCTGTGTCCTTGTCCCATTTTCGGCGTGACCGGTTCGGACGGTAAGACCACCACCACGTCGCTGATTGCAGACATGCTGGCTGACGGGGGACGTATGGTACATCTGGGCGGCAACATTGGCACGCCACTGCTGACAAGCGCGGGTGAGATGTCGCCTCTGGATGCGTGCGTGGTCGAGCTGTCCAGCTTCCAACTGATGGACATGACGCGCTCTCCCCATGTGGCGGTGATCACTAACCTCTCGCCCAATCACCTCGACTGGCACCTCGACATGGATGAATATACCGCCGCCAAGCGCCGCCTGCTGGATTTTCAGACTGCTGACGACTTTGCCGTCTTAAACGGCGATAATCCGGCGACTGCCGCACTGCGCGGGCGGGGGCGGACCAAGTATTTCGGCGGGCACACTGTCCACGATGGGGTGATCGACGGTCTGTTACCCATCAGTGACATTCGTTTGCCGGGGTGGTACAACGTGGAAAACGTTATGGCTGCCATGAGCGCTGTGCGGGGGACCGTGTCGGATGAGGCAATCCTGGAGACGGTGCGCAACTTCGTTGGCGTGGAGCACCGAAACCAGTGGGTGGCAACTGTGGGCGGCGTGCATTATTACAACAATTCAATCGGCTCCAGCCCCGCCCGTACCGTCGCCACGCTGCACGCGCATGTAGGCCGAGTGCTGCTGATCGCCGGCGGGCGAGATAAGAAAGTACCGTTTGATGAGATGGCTAGGCTGCTGCCTGATCATGTCAAGGTGCTGCTGTTGATCGGCGAAGCGGCCAGTCAAATCGAGGCTGCGGCGCGTAGAGTGCCGAGTTGCCCGCCTATTGTCCTCTGCGAAGGCCTGGCCGAGGCAGTGGCACAGGCGCACAAGCTGACCGCACCGGGCGACACTGTGCTGCTGAGTCCTGCATGCACTGCGTTTGACCAATACCGTAACTTTGAAGAGCGCGGGCGTCACTTTGTAGAACTGGTCGGAGAACTGCACCGGTCAGAGGGAAAGGATTAAACAAGACATGGGCGTTTGCCGGGAAAACCTTGACCTGATGTATTTTCATTTATAGATGGTTCTTAAAAGGAACCGATCAAATTTATTCATTACACTAACGGGAAACGATACCTCAATCAAAAAGAAAAGGCAGCCGGATCTGATCATCGGCAACAAAATCCGTCACGAGCTTATCTCCAGTTGAAGGAAATTGCGCCGACAGTGTTAGCCCAAAGCCATTCTTAATGTCCACATATATCTAACTAAGGGTGGATTGCCCGTTGTATGTTCATATTACGGCAACAAGCCTAGGAGGGATTTCAAGAGGAGAGCTTAGCAGGACACAAGCTTTCACTTTTTTCGTTTCGAAACCCTTACTTGGGTAATAACTCATAATTGATCATATTAATGTAACGAAACACAAATTGATATTGACTCAATGACTCTAACCGATTGCAAATATCGTAAAATCAGTGGCTGTCTGATCATCCAGTGCAGTCATGAAGCGTGCATGAACTAAATACAGAAAGGCGTGATCCAACGTGAATCCAAGACACTCTGCATTCATAAAAATTTCGATTTACGTCATTGTTCTATCGCTTACGGCATGCTCAGGAGCAGCTGAGCCTCCCGCCAGTCCTGAAATATCAACACCGGCCAATGAAGAGGTCACGGCTCCTGAAACCGAGAACGAGCAAACTTCCGAAGGGAAGCGGCCCCATAGCGAAAACTTTGATTTGATGACTAGTGAGGGTAACCAGTCACATACCGCCACCTTGCATCAAGACGAAGGCTTTTCCTTATACGTATTCGAAAAGTTTGCTTTCGACGCTGCTAAAGGACGTCTGTTCCTTAGCAGCAATCCAGAATACTATGTTGATATTGAGTCACTGCCTGCAAATTATGACCTAACGCAGCTTAAAATTGCAGGAAAAAAGGAATTGGAAGAGTTCGGCAAAGTATCCGATTTTAGTGGAGAGCTCGTCGAGCATCCGCTGGGTTCCGCCGAGCTCTACCTTCAAGCCTCGAGTGGTGAAGGGATTAAGGATTATATCGTGTGGCAGTCTGAAACAGGCGACGCTTTCCTGTTCCGTCTTCACAATCCAAAAGGCGAGGAAGCTTCGGATTTTGCCGGTCAGGTCCTCGTTTCGTTATCTACGGTTCAAAGCGATTCATAATGAACGAGGTTTTCGCACCGATTACTCCAGAAAAAAGGGAATCATGCAAGAGGCTCGGAAAGACACTGGATCAGATATTCCGGGTGGAATTAGGTAATGAACTCGAAAGATCTTGACGAAATCAAGAATAGCAACAAGAAACTACAACAATACGTGAACAGTTATGTTTTTATATTCTGATTGATGAATGATTAACGGGGGGGTGAAATCGGCAAAGTCTATATGTTCTTGTTCTTTTGTTTGTGACACAAACAAACCTGTCGGGGGACAAGAACATAGTCCCATTAAAAGTCGCCTATATGGAGGCTTTTTTGTTTTAAGGGATGTTAGAATAAAGGGAATCACGATAACAGGAGGACTGACATGTTGCCTTTTCCAGCTGAAACTAGTCGCAAAGAGAAATTGGATTTTATAAATGAGATAAAGAACAAGTTACTAGAAAAATACGACGAGGACATTGAGGCAATTGGAATCTATGGTTCAGTTGCTCAAGAAAAAGAGGGGCCTTATTCAGATATAGAATTGCACATAATTAGTAGAGATGGAGCGAGTATACCTAGCCGTGAATTAATTTGTCATCCGTTTAAATTAGAGATTTCTACAAAGCAGAAATCAGAGTGGTTAGATCAAGCAAGCGCGGTGGACGATGGATGGGCGATTAAAATGGGTAGTTTCATACATATTACCACCCTGTATGATCCAAATGGCATATTTAATAAGGCGAAAGAGGTTGCACTCTCAGTACCCGAAGAAGTATTTAGAGAAGTAATAGCAGAATTTATGGTTTGGGAGCCGTACGAAACTATGGGCAAGATTCGAAATACCCGAATTTCCAATAACCTCTCTTATCTGCCCCGTGCAGTTTTTGATTTCACATGGCAAATTGCTAAATTGATTGGATTGTTGAATAAACAATATTACACAAGTAGATCCGTAACTCTGGAAGAATCCATAGAAAAACCAATCAAGCCAGAAGGATATGTTGAGTTAGCAAAAAAAGTAATAAGTGGTGAGCTGTATGACAAGGAAGAACTTTATCTACTTTGTGAAAACTTGTGGTTTGGTTTGAATAACTTGCTTGAAGAACTAGGAATTGAATACCGAAGCGATATTTTAGAACTGTGAAAGTCTATTATAAAAATTACCTAAAGCATTGAACTAACGGGAAACGATAGTTCGATAATTCAGTGTTGTTTTCACGCAATAATGAACACCAATTGATATTTTGGAGGTTATCATCACAGCTAACTGTCCAGTAACTGGTCAAGGAGATCCATTTCACTTGCAATTCTGGGAACATAGAAAGGGTTTTCTCTGATATGTAACACAATACTTTCATCTTGCAGTATACTAAAATGGATATCAGTAAAATTTTGGGAGGTAAATTTATGCGCGTGAGAAAGCTTGCTCCTTACAAACACTACTTATGCGGCTTGTTGACTGCTTGCTTATTATTTTCAATGATACCAATATTAAGCAGTTCGGCATATGCTGCAGCTCTGCCCACAGAGATCTCTGCTTCTACTTCCTCGCAGCAGCTAACGGATCAGAAGCTAACTTCAGCCGCAGAGCTCCTCGAATATGAGGCACAAATGGCATTTATGGCGGCACTGCACGCTTGGCCAGCTTTGGACAAGCTATGGCCAGGCACTCAGTATCAATCTCGTCTTATGCTCCTAACGAATGGCGAGCAAACGTACGAGATAACCACGTCAGGCTATAAGCTAGTCGAACCGTCCAATCCGGGATTACCGTTAGAAGTGTATTTTGACAGCCAGTTTAAATTATTGGATTGGAACGGCAAGCAGGCAGTCGCCATTTTTGTTGATAAAGATAAGCCCCTTCAAGATCGATTCGAGCCTCATACGAGTACGCCAATAAGCTTTATAATCACTACACATGAAATGTTTCATTTCTACGATCAACCGTCATGGCCAATAGTACAAGATCCGAACAAAAACGATTCCCGTTCATCCATTTATCCAGCTGAAGTAAAACCACGAATCCAACGAGCTATGCTTTTCCAGGCCTTGTATCAAGCGTATACGGATCCAGAAGCAACCCCCATGCATCTCGGACATGCTGCTTATTGGTATCAACAGTATAAACAAGACAATCCTACTGAATACGAACATAGTCTGTATTTCGATACTATAGAAGGTATAGCATCGTATATTGACAAAATGTCAGTTATGTACAGTGCTTTCGAAGGCAGCGCATCAGCCCAGCAAGTACGTGATTACTTCACAAAGCAGTATCAAGATATTAATATGAGTGGCCTTATTACCTTCGATCAAGAATCATACCTAATTGGGAGCTGGTCGGCGTTCTTGTTGGATGCATTGAACAAGGATTGGAAGGGGTTGGTGCCAGAAGGGCATACTCCGATTGAACAACTTCTGGAGGGTGTTACGCCGATACCTCAGCAAGCGGATGACAAGATTACAGCAGAGCGTGCAGCTACGATTGCAAAGCTTAATGCGGATCTTGCCATTACGCTTGACCCGCTGAAGAAAGCGCTGGACGACCAAAATATACCGCTATTATTGATTCCACTAGATATTAAAAGAGGTGCGTTCAGCACAACAGGATTTATTACATTGAA
This sequence comes from Paenibacillus uliginis N3/975, assembly GCF_900177425.1. Taxonomy (NCBI): domain Bacteria; kingdom Bacillati; phylum Bacillota; class Bacilli; order Caryophanales; family Paenibacillaceae; genus Paenibacillus; species Paenibacillus uliginis. The sequence continues at coordinate 3,158,706 of NZ_LT840184.1, forward strand.
AGGTTATGAGCCAGGCTATGTCATTATGAATATGTCTACCCAATTCACAACGAGTGCTGGAAAGTTAGAATTGAAAGAACGCTCGATGTTGATGATGCCTACCTATATTGAGACCAAAGAAGGAGATTATTTTATTACACCGCTGCAAGCAGACGAGTATGTAAGAACAGATGGCACGCTTACGTTCGATAAGAACGGGTTGAAGGGTACGGTCTATGTTAAGCCATTTAAGTATAATGGGCGTGAAGCTTATATGGTGGCACCGTAGTACGGTCATCGTGGGCTATCTTCAAGTGAAGAATGGCTTTGCCATTCTATTAGAACAGAGAGCCGAATGTATTCGACTCTCTGTTTCATATGTTGTATCTGCTCTGTCTCTTGCCACCAGGAAAGCTTAAAAAGCAGCTCTAGTGTAGTAAAGTTTTCTTATAGTCATAATTTCCTCCTTCCTACCAATCGAATAAATGGTAAAGTCTTTCATACGGCTCAAGGAGGAATTAACATGTTATGGGGGCAGGATTGAACAAATAATGTCTAATGACACAAAGTTACCTACATATTTAAAGTAAAGAAAGCCTGATGAATCAGGCTTTTTGTTATTTATGTAGGAGAAATTGTGTCATGAAAAAATGCACAAGTGTGCCTATATTGTAGGATAATGACACAAAAATGCCTACATTCTGGCGGGACTAACAGTACGTATGTTGAACCAGTGCGCCCGGGTACAACCTATTCAAATTAAAACAAGCCAAAATGAAACGTTAGCGCTCGAGAATGGCTCCGCCGTCATTAAGCTAACGGGCAGTTTAGTGCAACCAATATGGGGGTATTTTGTTCCAGGTCTATTCAACCCCGAACTACCAAGTTCAGAAATAGTTATATAGTGGTTTGAAGTAATGGCCCAAATGAAACTAGTTTCATTTGGGCTGCCAAATAACTTTGATTAGAAAGGATGAACATCATGTCAGAAGAGCTAATAGTAGATGAGTCTCGATTTGCACAACTCATATCTATAGAACCGTAATATGACAGTTTGAGGATAACCAATCCATCAGAAATGCAAGTAGATGGCGACGCTTTGATTGAGCATCTGAAACGGATGAACGGCATTGATCTTTATGTAGAGCGAAAAGAGGATTTAACTGCTATTGCTGGGTTCAAGTATCTTAAAACAATAGACATCTATCGCTCGATGGAGCCTGATTTAGAGGAATGGAAAGACGTTCATTTTGAAAATTTGTCATTTAAGAAATGCAAATTTAAAGAATTAGGAAATACAGCAGCAATATCCGGTTTAACTACTATAGATGTATTAGGTTGTCGTAGTCTAGAACGTTTTACAGGGAATAACCGGAGGATTAAAAGGCTGGTTGTAGATGACTGCAAAAAGCTGGATTTACGTACATTAAAGACTTTTGAGGGAATAGAGACCTTAATAGTAAACAGCTGCCCGATTGAAATGAATCTAACAGAGAGCGGCGGGCTAAAGAATGTTAAGCACATTGATTTTATTTTATGCGAAGTGCAGGTTGATCTAATTCATCTAAAGGAGTACTTTCCTAATTTAGAATCACTGCATATCTCACAGATGAAAAAAGAGTATGGAATGCAATTGAAGGAACTAAATCCTAATGTGGAGATTTCAAGTAGATCTTTTAGGTTTGTGTAGCAAAATGGACGGAGATTGGAAAAGGTCCCCGTCCATTTTTTCTCTACAGAGTCGCTTTATAAACTAGGATACATGTCGGAGGACAAGAACATAAATGCATAAGAAGTCGCCAAATGGGCGGCTTTTTTGATATAACGATGTAAGTTTTTGTCCTTCGCTCTGGACAAGAACTTACATCGTTAGCCGAAATGGACAAGAACCTGTAACATCCCAAGTATAATCCATCAATAACAGGGGAACATACAGTTGTTAAAGAAATTAATCGAAGGGGAATATTCTTGAGAAAGTTGTTAATTCCTAATACGGACAATATAAGACCATAACAACCCCAAAAATGTGAGCAGTATATGGGGACTTTGGGATTGATATAAACAGTTTTGTCCAAAAGTCGTTTGCGTAAAAAAATAATTACATAAGAGAAAATTAGGGGCAATTGTTCAATAACAAGTTGCTAAAATAACAATTAAAACATGTAAGTCTTAAAAGGAGGGGAGAATTCGTATGAGTGAAAACCAACAATCAGAATATAGTCAAACTCAGGCTCCTGAAGTCGGGGAGCAAACCATTTCGGAATTTGAACAACCACCGACTCATCCTGACAGAAACAGCACTCTAGTAAAGTCGGAAGAGATTCGCTATCCCAATGCAGATCAGTTGTATAAATAGAATAAAAGGTTTCAGAAAGATACGTTAGATATATATTTAAACCTTAATCTTCGGTGGAGAGTGTAAAATATTTTGTGTAAATAGTTAAACATAACAAAAGGAAGACCCTTTCTTGTAGAATTAAGTCACCTCAACACAATTCACAGAAAGAGGTCTTCCTGGAGATAATTCGCCCCGCGATAACCGAGGATTGGCTTGTTTAGCTGAGTATAATAAATTGCCACAGCACTTGACACACATGTCGGGTGACAAAAACATAGTAACATTAGAAGCCGCTAATTATACGGCTTTTTATTTTGGCTCTGTTAGTGATATGTGTTGATAACTACCCTTACACCATTATTTGAATCAAAATCCATATTTCATGAAGTAAATGAACGGAAAGCTAATAAAGGATTTCGCTGCATTTACTGTGGAATGGATGAAGTTGTTCACTTTGGTAAAACTACACAGGATCGTCAACGTTATAAATGCAAATGCTGTGATAAAACATTTACGGAAACTGCTGATACGCCTCTCTATCATTGTCGAAAATCTGAAAAATGGATTGACTTTTTATCATGCTTGATTGATGGTATGAGCTTGCGTGATAGTGCCAAAGAAATTAGCGTTCATTACGTCACTCTATTCTACTGGAGACATAAAATCCTAACAGCCCTTGCACAGATCAATGCAGAGGAACTAAATGGAATCGTAGAAGTTGACGAAACCTATTTTTTAGAATCACAAAAAGGGGCAATCCCAACACACCGATCTTCTCGAAAACGTGGTGGAAGTGCTAAAAAACGAGGTCTTTCCACTGAACAAATCTGTGTCCTGATTGCTCGTGATCGAGAGAAAAATACATTCTATAAAGTCATTGGACGTGGAAAGCCTACAAAAGATAGCTTAGAACTCCATTTAGGTAATCGACTAGGAACAGATATTGTTCTTTGTTCCGATGCTCTTAGAGGTTATAAACTACTTGCAAAGAATCATCATATTCAACAGTATGTGAAAACTGGAGAAAAACGTGTCAAAGGAATCTACCATATCCAAAATATCAATAGCTATCACTCTCGCTTGAAACGATGGCTCAATCGCTTCTATGGTATTTCTACGAAATACCTAGAAGGTTATATTGCATTGTTCAACTATCTTGATCAGCTAAGATTTGATGATAGTGAACGCTCTATTAAGGAGCTTGCAGTGGATGTGCTAATGAATAAAGTCTCTGATACCAATAATGATATTCGTTTAAGACAAGTTGAGTACGTTTAATAGCTATTTAACGTCATAGATGACTAATAAAGAATGTTATGAAATGATTGTTTAAGTGACTATAATAATAATGGAAGACAAGTTCCGATAAATTCCGTATAAAAAATATCGAGTGAGTAATAAATTTTAACGATAATATGTATTTGTAAAGGAGGGAAATGAATGTTACAAGAATTCAATAATTTAATGGATTACATCGAAACACATTTAACGGAAGAAATCTCTGGAAAAGATATATCAAAAATTGTAGGACTATCTGATTATCATTTTAAAAGAATGTTTTCGTATATGGCTGGAATGTCATTGAATGAGTATATCAAAAATAGGAGATTATCAGTTGCGAATGTTGAATTAATAAACGGAGCAAAAGTGACAGATATTGCCTATAAATATGGCTATCAATCTATAGAAGGATTTTCAAGAGCCTTTCGTGGATGGAGTGGTTTTTTACCTTCAGAAGTAACTAAAAACAAAATTCAAAAATCATTTCCCAAATTTTCATTCTTTATAGATATAAGAGGAGGAATATCCATGGAATTCAAAATTGAAAAAAAAGAGAAGTTTAAAATAGTAGGTGTATCGAAAAGAGTGCCAATTCAATTCGAAGGTGAAAATAATGCTATCTTAGAACTAGCCCAGTCAATTACCGAACAACAAAGAAATGAAATGCATCAATTAGCTGATTTATATCCTCATCAAGTCTTGAATGTATCTTATGATTTTGATGATGGTTTCTTGGAAGAAAAAGGCTACTTAACTCATATGATTGGTTTTGCAACTACAAAAGAAAATCCATTCGATGATTTAGAGCAAATTTCTATTGAAGAAAGTTTATGGGCAATTTTCCCTAATCAAGGACCATTTCCTGCTACGCTTCAAGAAACTACCGCAAAAATTTATTCTGAATGGTTGCCTTCTTCAGATTATGAAGTAGCAGATATACCTGGAATTTCTTTTACAAAGCACAATGGTACATCGGAAAATGTATATAGCGAAATTTGGATGCCAGTAAAGAAAAAAGTTAGCGATAAACTTGGATGATTATTATATTTACAGAAGTGTTATTCCGTTAAATCTTCATTTACCATATTAGACCAGTCAGTAGATATTGACTGGTCTTTTTAAATTTGATGAAAAATCAACACTTATCGCTAACAGAGCCTTTATTTTTATGATATCAAGTTCTTGTCAAAACACAATGACAAGAACTTGATATCATTCCCGACTGAAGACAAGAACTTTGTTACATTCCCGATATGATCTCATCGGTAGCAGGCAAGTTGAAAAGATGCCATTTTTGCACGCTCATAGTTCCACAACATCGCTTGTTATGCGAGATCTATTCGTCTCAACCAGCTTAAACATGGTTTCTACAAGTAGGGGGGCGATCAGTTTTAGCGACGGGTTACAGACCCAGGGGAACGACCGATCTGCCCCGGCTACTGACAAGTACACCACCAAAAAAAAAGTGGTCAACCAGTAAAAACTGGCTGACCTCATAATACGACGGGGAACGATAGTTGAATAATGGTATAAAGGCAGCTGGTCAAACAATCAGCTGCCGTTTTCATTGATGTAACGGGCATTTTAATTGAAGATTAATTACGGTGAACCATACCATAAGTGACGGCGAAAAATTTTGTTGTGGAAAGTTGGAGAGTGTTGTAGGGGATGTGGAATAGTTCGACAGAGGGTGTCCCAAAAGTCATAAAATGACGGAGGGACACCCTCTATTATTTTAATGAGGGAGCGAAGCGCGCAGGGAAGGAGCTGGAGATTGTGCTGAACGGACAAGGCTACATCTCTACCCTTGCAAAGGTCATTTCCAAAATTCAGGTGAAAAGTAGGTAGACTCAGGACAAACGATTACTATAATGGAAATAAGAGACATATATAGAACCAATCTATAGGATATATACAAGAATCAGGCTGAGTAAGAAAGTGATTAGAGGAGGCCATCTCGTGGGAAGATCATTCGCAAATTTGCATATCAAGTCGAAAAACCTTGAGAAGACTGTCGAAGTATTAAGAGAGCTAAGCGAAGGGCATGTCAAAGTATTAGGCAAGCCAAATAATGAGGCTCAAGAGATCAAAGTTGTCATGTACGTAAGCAAAAGCAACGAGAACTGGATCAGCGTGCTCCACGATTATTTTGTATGGGGTACGGTGAAGAAGATCGGCAAAACGTTGTCCCGGCTTATCGAGGAGCCAGTGATGACCGCCGGATATATGAATGAGGAAATATTCGAGTTGTCGTTTTTCGAGAATGGAGACATTCAAGCCGAAAGAATCTTTTGTGAACAGTGGACGAGGGATGAATATGAACAACTCAAAGAAGAGCGTCTTAATGATGACTACCTGCGGAAAGCGTTGGATATCCGTAATGAGGATTTTGACGACTTCATTAGCATTACGAGTCCGGAACAAGCCGTAGATAAGCTGTCAGAACTCGTAAGAATGTCTTTATGGAGTGATTCGGAGTGGATATCGCACGAAGAAACTCTCAGAAAAGGATTTGGGAAATATGAATTTTGAAAATACATGAGCTGTATAGGCACGCTTCCTTGCTTTAGATAGAGATGATGAAGAGTGGTGGTGAACCATGAATGGCTAAGGACGTCTGGGATAACATTTTAAAACATGGCGGTGAGAGAAAAGAAATGGACAAATTAAAGAACAGCGGATTTTATAAACTTAAATTTTTCATAAGGCCGGAAGAGTTTAAAAACGTTTTGAAGCTCTTTGAACATAAGCAAGCGCAATTTCATCTTACCAATTATGCCCAGACAAAGCATGATCAGAATCAGGTGTATGAGGCGTATCAGGCATTTTATCAGTATTTTGCGGCAGAGGAAAAAAGGAATGATTGTCACCCCTTCTTTGTTTATTCCATTTCTGTTGCGTCTGATAATGAAAGCTCCGGATTTTTTGCGAGAAATGAAGGTGTCCATTTTCCATATTGCGGACAATGGGCAGAGGATGAACTGCCGTGTATCTTGCTTTCATTTCCTAAAGGCTTTCAAATTAATTTGGAAGATGAAAAAGGGAAGTATTATATCTATGAGGATATCCGGGACCATAAGCTGTTAACATATACGTTTTTCAATGAAATAACGGGCTCTATTAAAAAAATGACAAAGCCGCTTCGCTTCTCGGCGCATGACGCAGATGCTATGAAGGAGCAAAAGCCCTCTGTGCGTATAAGCCATGATGCGATTCACGACTTGAGCAAATCGTGGATTTTCAGTAAATATGGACTTGTGATCAATGGCAAATAGGAGGGTTTACGAATGCGCAAAATATGGAAAAGAAGGATTCTGATCAATAATCCTGTTGCGCTGGACCGGGTTCAGATCGAGCAGGACTTGCGCGGCGGCAACCAAGTAATTGTCCAGTTCTCTCACCCGGAGTTTTATGGCTCCATATTGGAAGAAGTGGATGAGCTTTGCGCGCGCTGGGATGAGGATTTCGGAGTACGTTTCTACGCCCACTATTCCCTGTCTTTTGATTGTCATACTCTCTTGCGGATTCCCCATGTCAAAATGCTGCAGCTCAATAGTCTCGTCCAGGCACATAACACCGAAGCATTAGCCAAGATGGATAACCTGTACAGTTTGAGCTTAGGCATATACGAGCTGGAGAATTCGGAAATTCTGGGGATTGATACGTTGCGGTCTCTAAAAATTTTAAACGTTATCTCGGATAAAAAGATCCTCAACCTGCAATATTTTAAAGAGTTCTCTTATCTGGAAGAGTTGCATGTAGGGGGCAAGGTTAAAAACCTTGATGCTATAGGTTATCTGGAGGACTTGAATTATCTCGCGCTGCATTCGATCAGCAAACTGCCGTTACATTTTATTAACCGGCTGAGGAAGCTGAAGAACCTTCGCATTTTGCTTGGAGGCCGAGAGCATATTAAGGAAATTGAAGAGAATGAAATCGAGGACCTGGAGATCAGTAGAGTCCGCGGCTTTCATGACCTGACCAATATTAAGGCCTTCCAAGCGCTGAAGAGACTTGTTATTGAGGATCAAATCCAGCTGCAAGAAATCAGCTTTGACCAGGAAATGAAGGCACTGGAGGAGCTATATATCAGGAATTGTAAAGGCTTGACTCGTTTGATGGGAATGGAGCAACTGCCTTTGCTGCACAAGCTTCGCATTTTCAAAACGGCAATCGATTTTGATTCCTTTATCAATCAGAAACTTCCAAGTTCTTTATCTTCAGTGGAGTTTGCAACTTTCAAAAGTAAAGCAGACCAGGAAATACAACAATCTTTATTAAAATTGGGTTTTCAATAAAAGGGAGTAGTCTTGGCGACCACTTCGTTTCTCCAGAATCCCTCTACCCCTCCGCCTCGTCTGCCTGTGAAGTCAACCCTAATTTTAAGTTTGAACCACTAATAGTTACATAAAAATGTACGATGGTGAATAAAGCTTTTTGTTACATTTATAAATAGTTAATCACACAACCAGGCCGCCGATTACGTTGCGAAATTTGATTAGCCGTCAATAAAATCGGACTATCGTGCGGCAGAAGACCTGTTGACTTGAACTTATGTATAATTAAGGAAAATGGAGGAATACCGAAATAATGTTTGCGCTAAAGTTTATCTGTACCTGGGTATTGCTCGTTGCATCATGTTCGGCGGTATGGTGGAGCTTCAAAACAGAAAAGCTTATAACCGTCTCTTGGCTGGCGTTTCTACTACCCGCCGTCTTCCAGCTCGCGGCCGCTTTCCGGATCGGCCCCGGCAAAGCGAAGTCGCTGATCGTGTTCGGCTGTATAAATCTTGTGTTCACTGCCCTTGTGGGTGTGGCTGTCTGGTATCTAGTCCAATTGGCTAATGCATACAAAAGAGGCAAATGATCGAAGCATTTCCATGAAGTACATCCGACTGCCGACAGCGGCAGCCTCGATAGGTTTGGCGAAGCGAAGTCCCAAAGTGGATATGACCATATGCGCCATATCCACCTGAGGCTGGCGGTCACAGCTAGATTTCTGAACGAAAGCCTCAGTACAGATTATACCTATTGTGGTAAACTACTGTTCAGATTTGCATTTTGCTGCTTCAATCCAAAGCGGAGTGCAGGTCCGTTTCATTTCAAACTGAGCTATGCCTATTGATCGTTCTGGTAACAGGAGGAGTATTTATGTACATCGTATCTCGGCCAAAACCGCTGTCTGATGGCCAAAACCAAGCACTTACGAAGGAAGACGCCACTGTTTATCCACCGGGCTACCTCCGGTTTTTGCGGCGATTCGGCGAAGGGACTTACAGAGGGTGGTTGAATGTCCAGTTTCCGGATACGGAGGTGCTTAAACCTTTTGCCGCGTACGGGTTATGGGAGCATGACGAGGACAGCCCCATTACTGAGCAACAGATCGGCGAGTGTATCGTTATAGGTACAACGGTGGACGGTGATTTTCTGGCAGTGCATCCCCAGACGGCTGGGCTGCTCTGGCTACCTCGGCATGCGGAGCACGTAAAGGCGATTTCCCTGCAGTCACGGGAGCAGGAAGACGAAGGGATGTATGCCTTGGTGCTGGACGAAATATATCGTCAGGTGTATGGAATCAGTCAAGAGGAGGCCGTCTATTATGAACCGTGGACGGGCACTCGGAGCCATCTCTTTTTGCGTTTGCCACAAGGGCAGGACCAGCTTTCGCTGCCCGATCTTGCCGGAATGTGCCAAGCGGATTTTCCACCGGATTTGTCCATTGAGACCCGATATGCTTGCTTCCTGTTCTACCGGCAACTAGGTGGCTATGTACGATTGAATTATGCCTACCAGCAAGAGGTGGTCGTCTTCTATGAACAGGATGCGGGGCAGGCGTTTGCCGTTATGGAGCAGTGGCTCTTGTCGAAAGGGTGCGAAGCGATTTCAGAAAATAACAGATGATCTGGGTGCTCCTTAAGTGTGGGAGAGGGAGGTATGCATGAAACTAGTTTTTACTCTGGATACACATGGAACGTGTGTGGGTCAATTGAGAGATGAACTGCTGCCGTTAGAGGAATTAGCAAATACATGGAAGTTTCCCTATGATATCTTTTTTGTATTGCGTGTTTTACCTGAAAGTTATGGTCGAAAAACATCCAGACGTTTTGATAGCAGGGATCATACCCTCGAATTAGATATCAGCATAAGTTATGAGCAGTACCAACGGATGTCCAAGCATGAGCAACGTGAGGTATTAGGTATTCACCTTTGTAACTATCTGTCAGAGTCAGTTGCTAAATATAATAAGCATGCAGATAAGGAAACCCAAAATCAACTACTGGACCTGGTGAAAAAATGGATGCTTGAAAACAATTGGCTAAATGGAAAGATAAATCAAGCACGGAAACTTCTTTCGCAAGACATGGAACTTTATGAAGTCAGCCAAAAATTGCAAATGCCATTAGAAGAAATTGAGTATATCCTTCTCCGCATGAATGACTATGAGCCAACTGACGTTCATCCTGACAACATTGTAGTAGGAAAAGCGCCGCCATATCATTTGTAGAAGGCAGGAGAGACATCCAGAACTTACAATAAACCCATGTATAGGGAGAGAGGATCGAATTCATGTATGAGCGTTTGGCAGAAAAACTGAAAACGACTTCCGCTTTAAAATGGTTTCCTGGTCGTGGTGCGGAAGAGAGCTGGATAGCGGAAGCCGAAGAGGAATTAGGATTCCGCCTGCCGCCATCTTATCGCTGGTGGCTGGTTCATTACGGTAATGCCCGGTTGAGTGGCGGGAATATTCTAGCGATCGCTGCTCCGGAACACAGAGAGTATTACGACGGCGACCTTCTTTACATACACAGACTGAATAAAGCCGAGGAATGGTGGGTAGGCCGGTTTCCCCACAGACTGGACTTGTTCGTGCCGGATAGCGACGAGCTTTATTTTTTTGATACGTCTACTAGAGATAAACAGGGAGAATTTCCGATCATGTGTTATGATCTCATGAATGATTTGATCGACAAGTATGCTTCAACGTTTGCGGAGTTTCTAGAACGGCTGATTGACGAGCGTTCTTAAATAAGAATAAATGATGAGTAGGTTGGAAGCTACGCGCTGCGGCGAATTTTTCGGTGATAGACCCGTTAAGCTGAAGCGTAGGTTCTACAGATTATAGGAGGATTTACAAATACGTAAAAAGTGGAAAAGTAGGGTTTTGATCGATAATCCCGTTGTGCTGGACCGAGATCAGATCGAGCAGGATTTGTGCGGCGGTAACCAAGTGATTATTCAGTTCACTCACCCGGATTTTTATTACTCCTCCATCTTGGAGGAAGTGTATAAGCTTTAAATTTACATCTGGGCATATTCGAGCTGGAGAATTCAGACATCTTGGGAATTGAGACGCTGCGATCTCTAAGAGAATTGTGGGGGGCAAGGTAAAAAATCTGGATGCTATAGGCGATCTGGAGGACTTGAATTATCTCGCGCTGCTGCTGGATTTTGAGATCGGCCACGCCCGGGTGATCTTGGCTCAATTGGAGGCGAAATAAGGCTGGAGCAACTAGAAGACGGCCTGAGCTGATCGACTAACGGAAAGGAGGGCCATTGTCATGAAGCCGATGCAAGAAATAGAGACGCTGGCGATAGAGATCGCCGATGCGGCCAGAACGTCTTTTCGCGCTCTTTTTGAAAATGGCGAACGTTACTATTACTGTACGCTATATACTACTGGCGAGGGACATGCGCCAAGCATCTCCGCCTGGTCGTGGGAAGCTTTGGAGATGGAATCGGCCAGGCAAGGAGACGAAAGTGACACACCGGGATCGACGATTGCGGAACTCATCAAATGGTCCTACGCCGATTCGCCCTATTGTTGTTTCGGGGATGAGAACTTCGATCACGTTAAACAACGATTTATCGAGCGTCCTTTCATTACGGATCTTGAGAATGACGAAGGGTATCGCGAGTTTGATTTGAGGCTGAAGGCCATGGAGCTGGCGATGAAAATGCTCGATGATGAAGGCATGTTTGCCTTGAATCAACCGCGGGAGTCGGTATGCGTCCTTGTCGAAGTCATGCCGCCGGATGAGATCAATACCGAAATCGCCCTACGTTTGAATCGGGCGGAATCTCCGGCTATGCAAGTATGGTTGGCGGAAGCGGCGGAGTAAACGCATCCGCATTCAAGAAATTTAAGCATGTCACAAATAACAAGTACGGTGATGCAGACTTCTGTATCAGGGCAAATAGGAGGTTACGAATGCGTAAGAAATGGAAAAGAAAGATTCTGATCAATAATCCTGTTGCGCTAGACCGGGTACGGATCAAGCAGGACTTACGCGACGGTAACCAAGTGATTGTTCAGTTCTCTCACCCGGATTTTTATGCCTTCATTTTGGAGGAAGTGGATGAGCTTTGCGCGCGTCTGGATGAAAACTTCGGCGTACGTTTCTACGGGCATTATTCCCTCTCGTTCGATGGTCGTACGCTCCTAAGGATTCCCCATGTCAAAATGCTGCATCTCAATAGTCTCGTTACAGGCGCATAACACCGAAACATTGGCCACGCTGGAACACATGCACAGTTTGAATCTGGGCATACATGAGTTGGAGAATTCGGATATTTTGGGAATAGACTCGCTGCGCTCTTTAAGAGATTTAGCCTTTATCTCGGATAGAAAGCTTCTGAACCTGCAATATTTTAAAGAGTTCTCTCATCTGGAACAATTGCATGTTGGGGGCAAGGTGAAAAACCTAGATGCGATAGGCTATCTGGAAGGTTTGAATTACCTCTCGCTACATTCGATTAGTAAATTACCGTTACATTTTATAAACCGATTGAAGAAGTTGAAGCATCTTCGCATTTTGCTTGGAGGGCGAGAGCATATTCAGGAAATCGAAGAGAATCATATCGACGACTTGGAGATTTTTAGAATCCGGGGTTTTCATGACCTGAGCCATATTACGAAATTCCGAGCGTTGACGAGCCTTACGATTGAGGATCAAGCTCAACTGCGAGAAATCGGCTTTGATCGTGGGATGGAGGCGCTGGAGGAGATAACCATTTCAAATTGTAAAGGTTTGGCTCGTTTGTCGGGAATGGAGCGGTTGCCGTCGCTGCGCAAGCTCCGCGTTTTCAAAACGGCCATCGATTTTGATTCCTTCATCCGGCAAAAGCTTCCGAGTGCATTGTCCGAATTGGAATTCATAACCTCCAAAAGCAAAGTAGATCAAGAAATACAAGATTCCTTATTCAAGTTGGGTTTTCAACGATGGAGCATCTAAATCAAAGGTAGAAGAAAGGATGACGGAAGTGCCAAATGATAACCAAGTTCGCCCTTCTGATGCTGTTAGAGAAGACGGTTGCTATCCCATTGACCTGACGGGTCCTCACAGCCACACGCTTGTCATTCGGCCCGGTGTGGGCAGCCTATCTATCGGACCGTCTCACTTGGGGAAAAGGGCGGACCTTCACGTCGCGCCAGACGCGCGCATCGATTGGACCGTATTCGATGCCTTTGCCACGCCGGCGGGCTCACCCTGGCCGCGATTTCTGTACTATACAGGTAGTGACGCGGGCTTCTTGGATTGGGCGCAGAAACGTCCAATTGAAGAGATGACGTGGGCTCCGGTCCTGTCTGCAGATACGGTGGTGGACGCCAGCCAGTCCATTTTGTATGGCTTGCATATCCAGCTGAGCCAGACCGGAGGGCGCCTGAGCTTGAAGCTTCCGAAGGGACCTTTCCGCCTGAACGTGTCCGGCGATCTAGCACGCTTCCTGGCCACTGGCGATATGCCGTCTTCTCTGACACTAGCGCCTCGCACTAGCCGACGCAAGAATGATCCTCCTTGCACACTGCCCGACCTCGGTGAATTGCACAAGGTGACGAGTCTGACGCTGCATAATGCGCCGCTGGGACAGCCCATCTCGCTGGACTGCCTAGATCGGTTCCCAAACCTTGACTCACTGAGTTTGTGGGGTAACTTCTGCGATATGGACTTGTTGGCTCGTCATGCCCAGTTAACGAATCTGGAGCTGCGCTTCATGCCTGATTTGGAGGACTTGCCCTCCTTGGAGACGTGGCCGTTGCTTGACAGATTTATCGCCTACAATGTGGAAGAGACCGCGGGCAAGCGCCTAAGGCAGCAAATGAAAACACGCGCTAAAACCCGCCCCTGGACCGGTTATGCTTCAGTGAGCCAATTGCGAAAGCCTGAGTGGTGGAGGAGCGAATTTGGCCGCCCGTTTTCGTCCTGGCCTAAACGTCTGGCCAAGTTGGCTAACGAAGCTTACAACGTTGCACAGGCAACCTTGGCTCAGGCCCGTAGCCTTACCGATGCCGAGGCAGCCATTACCGCTTTCACCGTGCGTTTCAATGCCCTCAAAGGCATCGAAACCACCGAAAGAGAAGACCTTGGCGAAGCGGTATGGCAACTCAGCCAGTCCGATCACCTGATTGGCCAGCCTATAACGGAGGAGACGGCTCAACGCTGGTTCGATGCAGCACGCGAATACTGATTAAAAAGAACGGGCGGGCAGTGGGATCGGCAAATTACAAATGGGTAAAGGGGTGTTAATCGGTGATCACCGTTTATGAGAAACAGCGAAGTGGAGCTGTTGCGGACATGATCGAGCATCATGCATCGCTTGAAACGTGCCTGGAAATCATTCGGCGGATGGATGGATTCATACGCAGCCAGGTCACGATTCGGTACATGGAGAACATCATCACGATCGGCGGCGGCAGTCATGAGTTCATTGTTACCGTGGAGACCAACACTGCGATTCACAACCTTCTCGGCCCACTGGAGGAAGAAGACGAGTTTGTTGAGATTACAGTAGGTGGCCAAGCCTGTGAATTTCCCCAGAAGTACATCGTTAGCCTTGAGCTTATTGAATCTGCGCTCCTTCAATTATTGGAAGGCACAACAGCTGAACTAAACTGGGAAATTATTGATAAATAAGTACCTTGTCATGAGGCTATGGATCAATTTTCTTATAAACTGATACAGAATCCAATAAAAACAGACGAAGTTTATCCTGAAAACTGTATTGGCCGGGAAGGGGGTTACCTATGAAAGATGCGTTAATGGAGAGATTAAAGATTTTTCTTCATCGGGAAAATAATAGAACACTTGTAGGCATTCCGTCGAGCCAAGAGGAAATTGTTAAGGCGGAGCAACGGCTGAATGTTAACTTTCATGAGGACTACATACACTTTATCAAGACGTTTGGGGGAGCATATGCAGGTCTTGCGATACATGCATTCTCTAATGGCTCTAGTCTCGGAAATGAATCGGTTATCGATTTGACGCTGGGGTTTCGAGAGCAATTCAAGGGACTTCCCTTTGCAGAGGTCTTACGAACCAGTTATGTCATTTCCATGGATGGGTCCGGCGATCCGATTATCATTAATCAGGCAGGAAAGGTTTTCATCTGTTATCACGATACCGGGGAGATCAAGTTATTAGCGGATTCATTTGAGGAAATGATCGAGGAAAATTTTTGTGAATGGTAAGCTAAGCAGTTCCGATGAAATTTACCCGGAGAGGTATTTGATCGATCAGGAAACAGGGGGAGTATTCATGTACATCGTATCTCGGCAAAAGCCGCTGTCCGAGGGCCAAAACCAAGTGCTTGCGAAGGAAGACACCGCTATTTATCCACCAGGCTACCTTCGGTTTTTGCAGCAATTCGGTGAAGGGACTTACAGAGGGTGGATAAATGTCCAATTGCCTGATTCAGAGGTGCTAAAACCTTTTGCTGGGTACGGATTATGGGAGTGTGATGAAGACAGCCCCATTACTGAGCAACAGATCGGCGAGTGTATCGCTATAGGCACGACGGTGGACGGTGATTTTCTGGCGGTACATCCCCAGACGGCTGGGCTGCTCTGGCTGCCTCGGCACTCAGAGCACGTAAAGGCAATTTCGCTGCAGGCACTGGAGCAGGAAGACGAAGGGATGTACGCCTTGGTGCTGGACGAAATATACCTTCAGGTATATGGAATCAGCCCAAAGGACGCCGTCTATTATGAACCGTGGACGGGCACTCGGAGCCATCTCTTTTTGCGTTTACTACCAGGACAGGACCAGCTTTCGCTGCCCGAGCTGGCCGGAGTGTGCCAAGCGGATTTTCCACCGGATTTGTCCATTGAAACCCCATATGCTTGCTTCCTGTTTTACCGGCAACTGGGTGGCTATGTACGATTGAATTATGCTTACCAGCAAGAGGTGGCAGTTTTCTATGAACAGGATGCGCAACAGGCGTTTGCCGTTATTGAGCAATGGCTCTTGTCGAAAGGGTGCAAAACGATTTCATAACATAATAGATCTCATGTTACTATACTTTCGATAAGATTCTGAAGTAGGAGTGGCATTGGATGATCGTTCTGAAAATGGTGTCGGGTGACAAAAACATAGTAACAATAGAAGCCGCTAATTATGCGGCTTTTATTGTTATGATATCATTCCCGACTAATGACAAGAACTTTGTTACATACTCGATATGATCTCATCGGCAGCAGGCAAGTTAAAAAGATGCCATTGTTGTTAAACTAACGGGCAGAATAACGCAACGAACAGAAGTTGCCTGCGTCTAATAGCTGGTTGGAAAAATATGAAAGGAGTTGAATGAGAAAGATGACAGCATCATTTTCACATAAGCCCGAAGGATACGAATGTCCATTTTGTCGTGTTTCGGGTATCGAGCGACCTAATCAGGGAACAAAACAAAGGGATATCATCTATCAGAATGAAAAGGTAACGGCATTTATATCGAGCAAATGGTGGCCAAACAATAAAGGACATGTTCTTGTTGTTCCTAATCAACATTTCGAGAACATCTTTGAACTCCCTGCGGATTACGCTGTTGAAATTCACCGCGCGGCTCAGCTTACAGCATTTGCAATGAAAAGTACATATGGATGTGATGGGATTTCTACGCGGCAACATAATGAGCCTGCTGGCAATCAAGACGTGTGGCATTATCATCTCCATGTTTACCCTAGATATGTGAATGATCAACTTTATCTGACAAAGGGTTCTCAGTCCGATCCAGATGAACGCTCTTTCTATGCTGATAAGTTGCGTTCTTGGATAAAGGAAAACATTTAAGGTCTAGGAGGAGCGAATGATAACCCTAGTAGGAGATGAACCTGAGATTACGTGGCCCCTACTAGAGAAAAAATAAGGTTCTCTCATTAAGCTAACGGGACACGATAGTTCAATAACTATAAGGTGGCAGCCGGTTAGTGGGAACGGCTGCCTGCCTAAGAAACAAAGGAAGAAATCAAGTCTACTATAAAAATAACAGAAGTGATCTACCAATTGGTCTGGTGTGATAATGGGGGAATGATATCAAGTTCTTGTCATCCGCCGACGACATGAAAGCGTTAGACACACAGGTGTCGAGGGACAAAAACATGGTCCCATTGAAAGTCGCAAAATTGGCGGCTTTTTTTGTTTATCGGTACAAGTTCTTGTCCCTAGTCCAGGACAAGAACTTGTACCGATTGCCGAAATGGACATGAAAATGTTCCGATTACCGATTAGATGATCGTCTAATCAGGTAACAAAACAATCTTTTAAAAAGCTGCAATCGACTCGGCAGCTTTCCTTAAACTAACGGGCAGGATTGCCTAATCGAGCTTGCGGTAGAATCAAGCCGAATGTGGTGAGGCCGATCCAGCCGACTCCCGAGAGAAAAAACAGACGCTCGGTCAATCCGAAGTATAACGGAGCAGCATTCGAAGCAAAGATCGATACGATAGAAATCATGAGCAAGAGAAAGGATGCAGCCGTTAACACCGACAGCCAGACCATTATTACGAACTTAGTTTCCCTGTTTATTGTTTAAATCAAGTGAATTTTAAGTGGATCCGTAAGCAAGCAGAGGTTAATGGTCTATTTATAAGAGAATAGCATTACAATAAAACCATAGTGGGGGTCCACTTGGATTAATCGCGGCCAAAAGACTCCGACCCCGTTTCATCAATGAAGATGTTGGTACGATCCGGGAACGGCATGATTTATGGGTGAGGATACGTATTAAACGGGTACACCTATGTCGAGAATAACCCGGTATTCTGTTTTTTACGAGGTGAATGAAAAACATGGGAATCAGCAACAAATCGGCATGAGAGGCCCCCTTCGAAATCGAGAACGAAGGTGGCTTTTCTCATGTTATATGCGACGGTTGGGGGATTGAGTTGGAGAGGTAGCTGACCGATAAAATTTGCTTATAATCAAATTTTCTATTGATTTCTCACAAAGGGTTATGTTTAACTATAGAAGTGAAATTGTATTTCTACTTTTTTCCTGCGAAAGGAGATGTTTTTTAAATGACTGCTTATATGGTATTGGTGGTTTTAACTTAACCGAATATCGGGCATAGTAAATTCCAATCTTTGATTATAGCTTGGAATGAGAGAAAACGGGAATATCACCCGTGTTTTTTGCTATGCCGTAAACAGTAACCTTTCGTGAATACTGCTGTTAGCGGGATACGATGAAGGTCGTATCCCTTTTTGATTATAAGCCGACTTCTTGGCTTTTCGCCGCGAAACAGCAGCTTCTTAGGAGGCTGCTTGTTCGCGGTATTTTTATGCCCAAAAACAACTTTAATTTTTAGGAGAGGATAGGGTCAATGATTGATTTGAAACAATACGGCTGTATTGAAGGGCACGTTCTATCACACTGCGAGGGCTCGGGAGGATTTTCCGTGCGTTGGCGATTTTGTATTGTTGCAATACAACGAAAACGGCGCTTCTCGCATTGCAAAACTGCTGCCCCGCCGCTCGAAATTTTCCCGCGCTGACTTTTCGGGGCACGCAGTAGGATATGTCAAAACAATACTGGAGCAAGTCGTAGCAACGAATTTTGATTATGTATTTATCGTGTCGTCCCTAAACTGGGATTTCAAGGTCAACCGCATCATGCGCTACCTGACAAGACACGGCAGAGCGGCGGTCAGCCTATCGTGATCTTAACAAAAGCTGACTTGGCCCCAGATTTCAACGCACCGTTAGCTGATGTTCAGAAAGCCACTCCTGATGTGCCGGTACACGCAGTTTCCAGTCACACGGGGGTTGGGTTAGACGTGTTGAGTGAATATCTGGAACCCGGTAAAACCGTGGTATTCCTCGGTATGTCCGGCGTGGGAAAATCCTCGCTGCTAAACGCATTGATGAATCAGGAAGTGATGACTGTCAAGGCTATCCGCGAGGACGACAGCCGTGGCCGGCACACAACAACTCACCGCCAACTTTTGATGCTCCCTTCCGGCGCGATGGTTATTGATACGCCGGGTATGCGTGAACTTGGGCTGTTCGGTGCGGACGACGGTATCAGCGCGGGATTTAACGATGTGGAGGAATTATTCACGCAGTGCCGCTTCAATGATTGCCGCCATAAGACCGAACCTGGCTGTGCTGTTCTCGCCGCCCTTGCCGATGGCTCGGTGCAGCATGAGCATTGGGAGCGTTACCTCTCACAGAAGCGGGAAAACAAGTTTGGGGACGATAAGGCGGGTTATCTAACGGACAAACGAGCGAGGCATAAATCGCTTGCCATGCGGAGCAAGAATATGAAGAAAAACGGAGGTTTCAAGAAATGAAAACAGAAATTACTACTAATCGCTTGTTTTTAAGACAGCTTGACAACAGCGATTTACAGGACATATACAGGCAGTTTTCGGACTATGATAAGTGCAGATTTTTTAGTGATCCACCATGTACGATAGAAGAAGCGCAAGATATTTTCAACCATTATCAACATAAAAATGGCGACAAGGATACGCAAAAGAAGCTGTAAAACCATTGTTTAATGTATGTTTTGATGAATTTGGCGTTGAATGTATATATGCCTTAACTCACGTCGATAACATAGCCTCTGAAAAACTACTTATATCCATTGGGTTTTCACTTGATGGAGTATTACGCGGTTGGGTAAATTTGAACGGCGAACAACAGGTACAAAAATGTTTCACCTTGTTAAAAAACGATTGGAGGACTTCATAATGAGCGAAATAACAGCCGAAACTCTGACACAGGTCTTAAGCAAAATGCTCGGTACAAAAATAATCTGCACTGATTTCCAAACCAAACCATTACATGGCGGTACAGTGGGTGATGTACAGCTTGTAACGGGCAATGCCCAAACCACTGACAGCGGGATGTTACCCTATAAAATCGTTTTAAAAACGCAGAAAAAATTTGAGCGCTACAGCGATCCCGATTCCTGGCGTAGGGAATATGATTTTTATAAATCCAATTTCGGCGCTCTGTTTTCTGAATCATTCCGTTGGCCTGAATGTTATCACGTCGAAATGAACGAAGAAGAAAACGAAACGCAGATATGGATGGAATATATCGACGGCATATCGGGTTTAGACTTGACCGGCGATATGTATGAACGCGCAGCCGAGGAATTAGGACGGTTCCAAGGCAAGTTATATGCCGAACAGCCAGCTTTTTTACAGAGCTTGACCAACCTGAGCAAAGTGGATTATATGAAGAACTTCTATCTTCATTATCGGTCATGGAATAGAGTGTACGATTATATACGCTCCGACGATTGCGAAATCCCGAAACACATATGTAAAATGCTCATCGACATTGATGAAAACGCAGACGAAATATTCAACCGTATTGAAAAGCTACCCATCGTGCTGTGCCACAGGGATTTTTGGGTGGCAAACATATTCTATTCAGACGGTAAAACCATACTCATGGACTGGGATACCACGGGGTGGGGCTATTTAGGTGAAGATATGGCAAGTCTTATCGCGGACGAAGCCGATATTGAAAACATGGTTGAATACTACCATAGATGTATCCCGGCGTATTACAAGGGCTTTTCGGAATATGCGGATATTTCACACATAACGGATAACTGCGTTTATGAGTTGATTCTACTTATGTTCGGATACAGGCTTGTAGAGTGGTATATGGACGCAGGATCGGGAAACAAACTCCAAGAAACGGATGATGAAAGAACGCTGCACATCCATACCCTGCAAAAAATCTTTGAGATAAGGAATGAACAATGATTGATAAATTGTTTCACTTACTACAGAAACGCGCGCTTTAGCAGCATTTCAAAGGGTATGCTTGAATCCTGATTGGGACGCAGCCAGCCGTAAACACAGTTACATAAACCGCTCCGTGAAATGACTCTCCGGCGTCATCCCGGCAAATGGAAAAATCCTTGGCCTCGGCTGCCGGGCCGGGGCTTTACGCAAAAAGACTTTCGGGTATGTGGTATGACGTAACCGGTGTTGATTTTTCAAAGAGAGTTATTACATTTCTGAGGCGTTGGGTTCACTTGATGGACGTGCAGATGTAACCAGTGAGGAAATGGCCCAGTTATGGCCCTGCGAAGCTGTCTGTGAGGTAATGGAAGAAATGACGTCAACGGAAGTCGGGAAGGGATTTTATATCGAGGTAGTTTATTCTCGTGCTGTACACTGGCGGGGCGAGGGTGGACAACAGGAGCGGGAACTTGCTGCAAAATATCACACCTTGGCTTATTGTCGGGGGACAATAACATGGTCCCATTGAAAATCGCTATTTAGCGGCTTTATTGTTTTAAAGGTACAAGTTCTTGTCCCGAGTCGAGGACAAGAACTTGTACCTTTTGCCGATTAGATAAATATCTAATACTTAAGTCCCCAAAAACCTAGAAGATTCGAGGCTTTTTTGTAATTCAAACTTGTACATATGAATTGTTCATTCTCTGATCAAGAGCGGCTGCTTGACTTCGAAGAGAATGGGGGGATATTCGCTGGAATTCTCGATGTCACCTTCACAAACTTTGTTTGATTTTGATAGACATTTATTGAACAAACCATACTGCATTACTTTTTTTATCACTGGAACTCTATTGAGTTCGACATAATTACTTCAAAAAATTCTTCAAGATTATTTGCTGCTTTTTCAACTTCTTCAAATTCAGGTTCATATCCACGTACAATAGCACCTATTTCATTTGTTAAATCAATCGCATAGAAGGAATATCCACCATCAACTGACATAACTATTGGCAGGTAATTATCCCACCACGCAGTTATTTCTGATTTCCATATATCATCATCCATTGCTGCTTCTAAGCCGAGCAATTCAAATTCATTCCATTTAAACGCAATATCTGAGCTATTATTGTATTCATCCTCACAAAGAAACCAAGTCTTCTCATTAGGTGTGATGCATTGTTTTACAACACTTAAAAAACCTAAGTATTCATTAGGAATTTCTTTATATCTAGATATAAAGCTACCACCTAAATTTAAATTAAAATCCAGATTTTTGGTTATAGCCCAACCGTTTTCTTCAGCCCAAATAATAAATTCATTAGTTTTGTTATTCATAGTCCACCTTCTCCCACATTATTCACTCCAATTTCTTATAGGCTATGATTATTATTCTAGTTGGACTTTTCCATATCCTTTTTGAACTAAACTGCCCGTTTTCTGAACAAGCAAAAAGACCACCGCAGCGATCTCATCTTTAACTATTGCACCCGTTAGTGTAAATACACTAAGAAAATACTAAATTGAAGAGCTATTGATACACCAAACTTCAAAAGTCTTATTTACAGACTTAGTAAACTACAACACCAGCAAGGGAGATCTATTCTAGTATCAAGGACAGACAGCCAACGCTGAATAAAGATGAATTAGAGCCTATAAGGGCAAAAGCGCGAACAGTGATGGGAAAACTAAATGACTCTATTTGATGAGTGGGCAGCTGACCAAGACCCAGAATACCGTCAATTCTTCTACGAACATTTGCTACCAGAATTGAGTGCGAGTGCGAAAGGGAAGATCGTAATTGCGATTACACACGACGACTCGTACTTCCAAGTAGCGGATAACTGATCAATTTAGAGTTGGGTAAATCATTTCTACGAATCCATCAGGCAGTGGTTGCCCTTTATGAATTTAAATATAGGGAGAAGCCACGTTATCATCATGCATTCTCCAAGAGTTTCTTTCCCAAGGGGGAAGTGTATAGATATGAGATATTCAATTTCTAGAGCTACAACTTTCGGCTGGGCGGATGTACCCGAATACAATGTACCTTCAGAAATGCTTAATAAACGAATTGCTATTGAGTCATTAAACCAAGACGGTGAAGTTGTATCTGAGACAATATTATCCAATGAAGATATAAAAAGAGTTATGACCTTAATGTTAGCTGCTTATGGGACGGGTTATTTGTTGAAAGAAATCTGTCCTTATCTATTTAATGACGAAGAAATAAATATTGCTTCTGATTGTCTGGAAGTTATGAAGGTTACGGAACTGGCAGGGCTTAGCTGCTCGTGATGCTTTTTAAGGCCAGATCCGTATGTTCAACGTCCATTAGAAGCCCTCTCGTTTTTTCGGAAAAAATGAACTGCGCCTTATAAGCGGACAAGGAGGGGAAGGGCACTCTTCCATTGACTAATCGAGGCACGGACAGAACTTCTCCTTACTTCTCAACACGCCAATCTACCTTTTTCAAGATCAATACGATGGAAATCAGCGAGAAAAGCAAGAGTACAAGCGTGTTCCAAGCGACAGACCCGGACCAGCCCGAAATCAGCACCTCCCGCATGGCCTCGGCGGCGTAAGTGGTTGGGAAGATATAAGAGAACCACTGCAGGATCGCAGGCAATTGATCCATATCCACCATGACTGGCGTCAAAAACGAAATGAACATCATCAACGCCTGAACCAGCATATTCGTCAATTGATGGCTAGGCGACCAGAAGCCGATCAGTACACCCGCGCCAACCACGCTAAAGACGGTGAGCAGCAATACAGGGACAAGTCCCCAGCTGTAGTGGAATTGAATGCCGTAAGCAAGTTGACCAATCATCGCCAGGATAATAAAAGACGGTACGCTCATGATCAAGCCGCGCAGCAGATTGGCGAAGATGAAGTTTACCTTGGCAATCGGCAGGGACGAATAGTACGTGAAGTGGCCTTGATGCTTCTGCCAAGATATCTCCTGAGCCATGGAATTGAGTCCCATGACGATTAAGCCGAAGAGCATATTCCCTGTAATAATACGTGTCATGACAGCCGGCGTTGGGTCGACCGTAAAGAATTTGAGAAACATCAGCGTTGTTAACGGAAACATGCATGCCATGATGAAAATCCAAACCCATGCCTCGCGGATAATCGTGAATTGAATGCGGGCCAAAATCAGCCATTCCATAATTCTACGTTGGATTATGCTCTGCTGCTCGCGCCCTTGGATAAAGACCGCTTCTTGCAGTTGCAAGTCTTGGCTTTGCATTGAAGATTTCATCTTTTCCATGTTTAGACCACCTCCGCATTGGCAGGCTTATCCTGTTCGTCGTCGATATGAAAATAGACATCTTCAAGATTCGGCGGGACCAACGAATATTCTTCAATCGGTAAATGCTGCTGGGTCAGGCAGTCAATCGCGTAGCTGGCGTTCTGCTTCTCGATCAGTGCCCGGATTCGGTTTTCTCCCACTTTGGTCCACTGTCCCAGCGCGCTTAAGCTTCGGCAAACATGATCGCTTTCGCCTAGGGAGGTCGTAATTTCCAGCTTCATCCTCTGATCGACCCTTTGTTTTAAGACACTGACATGATCGATGGCCAATAGCTTGCCGTGATTTACAACAGCTACTCTGTCCACGACCTGTTCGGCCTCCAGCACGTTGTGTGTCACCAAGATTATGGTTACTCCTTGCCGATTGCGTTCTTGAATCAGATCCCATACGAGCCTTCTCTTTTTAGGGTCCAGTTCATTGGTCGGTTCATCCAGGATCATGACGGGGGAAAAACCGATCAAGCAAGTACCAATCCCAATTAAACGTTTCTGTCCACCGGAAACGTTTTTCAGCAGCTTATGACGGAGGTCCTGCATTCCAAAGCGTTCCAATAATTCCTCTGTTTGCTTTACGGCGGCCCCCTTCGTCAACCCCCGCAATCTTCCTGTAAAATACAAAGCTTCCCAGGTTTTTAAACTGGTCAGGGCGTGAGGCTCTTGTGAGTAGTAGGCCACCTCCTGGGCAACTCGCTTTGTTTGTGTCTGTACGCTGGTTCCTTTATAGCGTACCGTGCCTGAGGTGGGAGCAAGGTGGCCTACCATCTGCTTGATTAGCGTGGATTTGCCTGCTCCATTCGGACCGAGCAAACCGAGAATTTCCCCTTGTTGAACGTCGAAGCTAATGTTTTGATTGGCGACAACCTTTCCTTTTTTGTACGTTTTATTCACATGCTCTAATTGATAGATCAGCTTCATCATTCTTGCCCCTTTCAGTTCGAACTATGTTTTTGCCGCTGCGTGTCTAAATCCAGAGAGAGTATGTATTCTTTGACTGATAAATTCTTTTGTTGGAGGATGCCTAAGTATACTTAACGGTATATCAACAGGCATTAATATAAAGATAACTTATTGCTCTGACTAGGAGTGAGGGACGGCAGAATGGTTTTCGTCTCCGTCTCAGGACGCAGACAGCATGCGGAGCTCCTGAATCCACTGTCTCTGGGGAGTATAGATGATTAACGGAAAAAGATACAGTTCGGATCATACCCTTACGGAGATACAATCGCGGACAGCTTACGAGAAGAATGAAAAAGAAGAAACATTCGGTTCTGCATTGTCAGCGGAAACCATCGGACATGAACCCGATTTTATTGCGGCCATAGGAACAAATGACGTAGAAGGGTACGTCAGATCCAGCGACTTTGACACTGGCGTAACGTCTTCGGTCTATGCTCTATCGCGAGTGAATGAGCCGATCCAAGTTTTGAATGCGTTGTAGCATGAAAAATCCCCTCTCATCGTATTTTCCCGACCTATGTATTGTTGATATCTATTCTATGGTCAAAATATATACTGATACATGCTGTTATAATTTTCAATAGAAACTAACAAAAAAGTATCCCAACATTATAATTGTAATATATATCCTATAGTGGCACAGACCGGGAAGACGGTATGCAATTTCAACCAATGTATTATGATGGGGAATTATTTCTACCGAAGATCGAATTAATTATGACATTATAACGGACTTGAAGCGAAAACAGATTTTAATGAATCAATTAGTGGATCATTCCCAATATTATTTATTTCGAGCTCAACAAGGCGAGTATATGCGTTTAACAGTAGAAGAGCTAATCACTTTTCTAATCAAAGTAACGGAGAGGAATGAGCATGTCGCTCTATTAATGGATTATTTTGCTTTAAAAGAAGAACGGAAGGTAAAAATTAGGGTACTAAGCTCATCGAAAAGGATGTATGTGACATTGCTGCGTGCCTTTTTAACGCATCAGCCTACACTTGTATTGGAGGAACCCTATTTTTACTTGGAAGAAGACGATCGTCGTTATTTTAAACGGATTTTAGATGACCTTTCGAAAGAAAAGTAGATTTTAATGCTAACATTTGAACCGTTACGACCGCAAAAAAGCGCTCCACTATTGCCATCAATCCATTCGTTACAAAGTTACGATTTTTAATATGTTTTTGTTTGTTAAGCTGCTGTTTTCAAGCAAGATCGGTAATGCTTTTTTGCAAAGAGCTCTCAATCTCTGGTAGGGCTGATCAAAAAAGAAAAAAGGAATTTTCCCCTCTATTGTAAGATTATCTCCCTATCGCAAGTGAAAGTTTAGCACTACTATAAGGGTAGGTTTCAAGAAATTTCCTATACATTTTGCGCTGCAACACTTTAATTCATTACCGCTACACCTCATTACGGGACGATTTTCCCCCTTTGCAGCACTGAACTGCCTGTATGATGAGCTGCTGTGATGTACAAGCCACGTTTTTTGTTTCTACTGTCGGAATTTTCAATCAACTGGAACCCGCACAATAGCATAGACCTATCTAATTAGCATGACCTCGTCCAATAGCATGAGCTTGCCCAATCAGCAAGATTCCACACACAAAAAGCATGAACTTGCCAGTCAACATAACCTCTCACAATCGCTTGAAATTACCCATTCAGCATGATCCCACACATAAGCATGAACTTGCTTATTCCACACGAACCGCCACATTAACACGAATTTGCCTCAGAATCTCTTTTTTGAACGGCTTGATTGCTCCAGCTTGTTCTTTTTCGTTAAGACAGAGAAACAATGTAGGTTTGTTTGCACTCTGAATGTTCCTTAAAAAGAATATTTGGGAAATAACGTTCGTTATAAGAAGAGGAGAGTGTATTCATGTTTAGAGAGATGCATAAGTCCAAAATTCACCATGCTGTCGTGACAGAGGCCAATTTGAATTACGTAGGAAGCATAACCATCGATCAGGATATTTTGGATGCATCGAACATTCTGGAGAACGAAAAAGTGCAAGTTGTCAATATAAATAACGGAGCCAGGCTGGAGACGTATGTCATAACCGGCCCAAGAGGCTCGGGTATGGTTTGCTTGAACGGCGCCGCTGCCAGACTGGTGCAGCCGGGCGACCGCGTCATTATTATTTCTTACGCAATGATGGAGGAATCGGTAGCCCGTACGTATCGTCCGCATGTCGTCATTATGGACGAGCATAATCGCATCGTAACGGAGGATTATCAAGAACTGCATTCCACAACGCTGTGATAAAGAACAGAACGGAGGGCTGCCGACTATGAGAACCATTCGTAATTTGTCCGGCGTATTGCTGGCGCGCAAGAAAAACGATGCGGGAATTTTATTTTGCGAAAGTGGTCAGGAGCGCTACTTGTCGTACGGCCAATTACTTGCATTGGCCGGAAGGGTGCTCCATCTGCTGCGCGAGCGGGGACTTGGGCCAGGAGACTTTGCCGTCTTGCAGACGGAAGATAACGAACGATTTATCCTTCTGTTCTGGGCTTGTGTGCTCGGCGGCATTGTCCCCGTACCTGTGACGGCGGCGCGTACGGACGAAGGACGCAAAAAGCTGATCCAGGTATGCAAGCAGTTGGAAGCGCTTAGATTGCTCTGCGATGAAGAGCTTTGGCCGGGAATTCAAGGCTACGCTTTGAAGCACGGAGAAGCGGAGGCGCTGGCCCAGCTCGAGTCTGGCAGCGTGCCGATTGCGGAGGTGCTTGCGGCGGCTGCGGATTCAGGCCGGCCTGAGGCGGAGCCGTATGACGCAGCCGAGACGGACACCGCATTCATCCAGTTTACATCGGGCTCTACCGGAGACCCGAAGGGGGTCGTGCTGACGCACGGCAATCTTCTGTCGAACATGCGAGCCATTATCCATGGGGCACAGTCGACGGAGCGGGATTCTTCGCTAAGCTGGCTGCCGCTGACGCATGATATGGGGCTCATCGGCTTTCATCTTTCGCCGCTGTTTTGCGGCATGAATCAGTTGCACTTGCCGACCTCGACGTTTGTGCTTCATCCGATGAAATGGCTGGAACTTACGCATAAGCATCGGGTGACATGCCTCTCTTCGCCGAATTTCGGTTATGTGCATTTTCTGCAGCATTGGAAGCCGGAAGGAGCGGCGGCATGGGATTTGTCTTGCGTCAGGCTGATTTTTAACGGGGCCGAACCGATATCGGCCGCCCATTGCCGCGATTTTCTGGAGGCGATGAATCCGTACGGGTTAAAGGGGAATTGCATTTTCCCGGTATACGGGCTTGCGGAAGCGAGTCTGGCCGTGACGTTCCCGGGGACGGAAGATCACCTGAATACCGTTAAGCTTGAGCGCCAATCACTCGCTGTTGGACAGCCTGTACGAATGGCCGCGCACGGGGATCATGCCGCGATCGAGATCGTCGAGCTGGGTTTCCCCGTACAAGAGTGCGAGGTGCGCATTTGCGACGAAGCGGGAAACCCTTCGGCAGCAGGCAGCGTAGGCTTGATTCATATTAGAGGCCGCAACGTTACAAGCGGCTACTATAAGCGGCACGATGTAAACAAGCAAACGATTTCCCCGGACGGATGGCTGAATACAGGAGATTTGGGTTTCTTGCTGGAAGGGCGTTTATATGTGACCGGTCGCATGAAGGACGTCATTTTCGTCAATGGGCAAAATGTGTATCCGCATGACCTGGAGGCGTTGATCAGCGGCCTGAAAGGGGCCGAAATCGGGAAAACGGCGATTGCCGCCGTTCAGGATGCGACGACCAAACGGGATGCGATCGCAGTTTTTATTCAACATCGCGGCAAGACCGGCGGATTTGTACCGCTGATGGCCGAGGTGAAAAAACTGCTGAACGGATCGGCCGGTCTGGACGTTCCTTTTGTTGTCCCCGTTCGGCGAATTCCGAAAACGACCTCCGGCAAAATTCAACGCTACGTATTGGCGGAAGCGCTGCGCGAAGGAGAGTTTGCCGAAGCGCTTGCCGAGCTGACGGAGCTGGAAGCATCGGCCGCGCTTACGCGCTGTGATGCGGAAGGCGGCGATGCCTTGCACGGGGATGTCGGCTTGGAGTCGGCTACGGAGACGGAGCAACGGATCGTGTCCGTCTGGCGCGAGGTGTTGAAAAAGGATTACATAGGCCGGAAGGACAGCTTTCTCGAGCAAGGAGGCAATTCGCTCAAGGCGGCTTATGCCGCCGTCAGGCTGCAAGAGGCGTTTGGCGTCGAGCTTACGCTTACCGAGCTGTTTTTGCATGATACGGTGAATTCGCTAGCCGCTTTGCTGGAGCAAAAGGCGCAGGAGGGCGAAGGAACTGCCGCCGCCGCAATTGCGCCGCCGGTGACCAAAGCGGAGGAGCGGACGGTTTATCCGGCGACCTCGGCGCAAAAGCGGCTGTTCATTTTAGAAGAGCTGAATCCGGGGCTGCTGGGCTACAATCTGCCGTTTGCGGTCCAGGTGAAGGGCCCGCTCGATATCGAACGATTCCGCGCGGCGTGGCGGGCGCTGATAGAGCGGCATCCGGCGCTGCGGGCGTCCTTTTATATGGAAGAAGGCAATGTGATGCAGCGCATCGATCAGACGGTCGAGCCGCCGCTTACCATCGTTGACGGAAGCGGCTGGTCGGCGCATGAGCTGGCGTTGCGGCAGCGCAGCTGCCTGCAGCCGTTTCGTCTGGAGCAAGCGCCGCTGCTGCGCATGGAGCTTGTGCGCCTAGATCGCGAGTCAAGCGTACTGCTGCTGGACATGCATCATATCATTACGGACGGAACGTCGATGGGCATTTTGATGTCCGATCTTACGAGGTTTTACGAGGGGAACGCACCGGAGACGTTATCCATTCATAGCGGAGATATGGCGCTGTGGGAGGAAGCGGGCCGAAATGGCGGCTGGATGGAGCGCCAAAAGCTTTATTGGCGCGAAATCTTTCGGGATGACGTGCCGTCTCCGGCCCTTCCATACCCCCGTCAAAGGCCGCAGACGCCAAGCTATCGCGGGGCAATGGAGCGCTTCGAACTGGAGCCGGTGCTTGCCAGATCGCTGCGGGCGTTGGCTAGACGCGAGGGCGTAACGTTATACACCGTCCTGCTGTCGATCTATTATGCGTTGCTGGCGAAATATACGGGCGAATCCGACATCGTTGTCGGCACGGCAGCCGCGAGACGGGTGCGGCCAGAACTGCAAAACGTAGTCGGGATGTTCGTCAACATGGTTCCGATCCGCCTGCGCGGGCAAAGCGGCTTGCGCTTCGATCAATGGCTGAAGCAGGTCCATAGGGAGGTGCTGGCGGCTATCGGCAACGGGGATGTGCCTTATGAAGAAATAGCCGAGCTGGCGAATGTGAAGCGGGAATACGGGCGGAATCCGCTGTTCGATTCAGTGTTTACGCTGCAAAATATGGAGCTGCCCGAATGGCGGGGCAAGGATGTCGTTTATACGCCCCAAGCGATGGACAGCGGCTCGGCCAAGTTCGACCTGACTTGGGAGTGCGCGGATAACGGCGTTAGTATCGCATTTACGCTAGAGTATGCGCTGGATTTGTACGATGAGCGGGCCGCCGCGCAATTGGCCCAGCATTATGTAGCGCTGGCCCGGGCCGTCGCCGCGCAGCCGCATACGGCGCTTGGCGAGCTTGATCCCATCGATGCGCAAGAGCGGGAACGGCTGCTCTGGCTTAGCCGTTCATTCGCCCCACCGCCGCAGGAACTGTCGCTGCACAGGCTGTTTGAACGGCAAGCGATGGTGACACCGCAGCAGATTGCCATTGAAATGGGCGAGCGAGCGTATACCTACAGAGAGCTAAACGAACGTGCCAACCGGTTCGCGCGCGCGCTTGTGCGGCGCGGTGTCGTGCCGGGGGCGAAGGTGGCGCTGCTGTTCTTGCGCTCGCCCGATATGATTGCGGCGATATTGGCTGTGCTGAAAGCGGGAGCCGTCTATGTGCCGATCGACCCGCAATATCCCGAAGAACGGATTTTGTTTATGCTGCAGGATACGGAAGCGCGGGCGATCGTGGCTTCAGCTGCGACGGTGGAGATGGGCGCCCGGCTTGCTGGAGACAGCATAGATGTCGTCGACATAGATGGACTTGATACGAGTTGGGCTGGCGAGTCCGGCCATGATCTGGACATCGACGGCTCGGCGGACGATCTCGCTTATATCATGTACACGTCCGGCTCGACTGGCAAACCGAAAGGGATTATGACCACGCATCGCAATGTGTCCCGGATTGCCGTCCATACCAATTATGTAAGTATTTCGGAAAACGATGTACTGTTGCAGCTTTCCAACTATGCCTTTGACGGCTCAACGTTCGATTTGTACGGAGCGCTGCTGAACGGGGCGAAGCTGACGCTGGTCGGCGAGGAAGAGGTTGCCGACGTTGTTCGGCTGACCGAGCTGATTAAGGGCAGAGGCATTACTGTATTCTTTGTGACGACGGCGCTGTTCAATACGCTGGTCGATCATGGGCTGGAGTCGCTGCGCAGCCTGCGTCATATTTTATTTGGCGGAGAGCGGGCTTCCGTGCCGCATATCCGCAAAGCGCTCCGCGCGCTTGGACCGGGCGTGCTGCTGCATGTCTACGGGCCAACGGAATCGACGGTGTTCGCTACCTGTTATCCGATTACGGAGACATGGGACGGGCAAGGAACGGCCACCGTACCGATCGGCGCACCGATTGCGCGTTCAGAGACACTGGTGCTGAATGAGCAGGGCCGATTGCAGCCGGACTGGGTGCCGGGCGAGCTGTGGATTGCGGGCGACGGTGTCGCATCCGGCTATGTGAATTTGCCGGAGCAGACGTCTTCGAAATTCCGGCCGCATCCGTTCCGGGAAGGCGAAACCGTGTACGGAACCGGCGACCTGGTGCGCCGCTTGCCTGACGGAAATTTGGAGTTTCTGGACCGGATCGACAGCCAGGTCAAGCTGCGGGGTTACCGGATTGAATTGGGCGAAATCGAAAGCAGGCTATTGGATTGCGCGGGCGTCAAGGAAGCGTTTGTGGCGCTGATCGAGAATGACGGCGCACCGTCTTTATGCGCTTATATCGTTGCGGAGCGAACCGAAGGGCAGGCAAGCGTTCGGAGCCAACTGACAGGCAAGCTGCCGGCATTTATGATTCCCGCCGCGTTTGTGCAGTTGGAGAAGCTGCCGCTGAACGGGAGCGGCAAGGTGGACAAAACACGTCTGCCTGCGCCGGAGCGTACGCTCCCATATGAAGCGCCCGCCACAGATACGGAGATCATTGTTGCAGGATTGTGGCAAGAAGTGCTTCATGCGGGGCAGGTTGGCGCGCTTGACCACTTCTTTGAGCATGGCGGCCATTCCCTGAAGGCGGCCGCATTGACCTCGGCAATCTACAAGCATTGCCGGGTGCGCATGCCGCTTCAGGAAATTTTCAAGCTGCCGACGGTCAGAGAGCAGGCGGCCTGGATCGACAGGGCTGCCAAGGAAGCGTACGAACCTGTTGTGGACGCGCCAAAAGCCGCATCCTATCCGCTCAGCCCGCCGCAGCGGCGCATGTTTTTGGCGGAAAGCATGGCTGATATCGGACTAACCTACCATATTCCGCTTGCGCTTAAACTGTCGGGTGCGGTGGGTGAGACCAGAATCGGGACAGCGCTTCGGAAGTTGATCGAACGGCATGAGCCACTACGGACCTCCTATCATT
Source organism: Paenibacillus uliginis N3/975 (assembly GCF_900177425.1). Lineage (NCBI taxonomy): Bacteria > Bacillati > Bacillota > Bacilli > Caryophanales > Paenibacillaceae > Paenibacillus > Paenibacillus uliginis. The sequence continues at coordinate 3,191,230 of NZ_LT840184.1, forward strand.
GGATCGACGGCGTTCCGGCCCAGATCGTGCACGATTCGGCCACCTTTGTTCTTCAAACGGCGGAGCTCGCGGAGACGCCGCTGCCGGGATACTTGAGCGAGTTTTTCCGGCCGCTCGAACTTGCTGCAGCGCCGCTGCTCGCCGCATGTTATTGCCGGCCCGAATCGGAAGGAGCGGAGGCCTATCTGCTGCTCAACATCCACCACATCGCGGCGGACGGCATATCCGTCAAGCTGCTGCTGGAGGAGTTGACCGCTTTGATCGACGGCGCGGAACTTGCGTCGCCGGCTCTGCATTACAAGGATTATGCCGTTTGGCAGGAGCGACAGTCCGGCTCGGAGCGGGCCAGGGCAAGCCGAGCATTTTGGACGGAGCAGCTTGCAGAGCCGCCGGCGCCGCTCGATATGCCGCTGGATCGACCGCGCGGCGACCGTCAGACATTTGCGGGCGATACGTATACCTTCCACATTCCGGCGGCGCTCGCCGCACGGCTGAAAGAGACGGCCGCAAGAGCCGGAGCGAGCATGAACAGCTTGCTTTTTGCGGCTTACGCGCTGTTGCTCAAGAGAACGACGCATCAGTCGGAATTTGCAATCGGTTCTTTGGCGGCAGGCCGGACGCATCCGGACACGGCCCAGATGATCGGCATGTTCAACCAGTTTCTGCCGATTCGGATGCGGGTGGTGGACGAGCTGTCGATCCTGGAGTTTGTCAGCGAGACCCATGGGCGTTTGCTTGCCGCATACGAGCATGGCGATGTCAGCTTCGAGCACATGATGGAAGCTGCCCGGTATCCGCATGACCCGTCGCGCAACCCGCTGTTCGATACGATGCTAATCGTTCACAATCAGTTTGAAGACGAGAAGCTGGCGGCGCGCGGCAATGGTTGGAGCATGGAGCCTTTGCCCGTCAGCCACGGAACATCCAAGCTGGACTTCAAGCTCGATCTGTACAGCGATGGCGAAGGCGGTCTGCGAGCGGAGCTGGAGTATAATACGGGATTGTTCCATAAAGGCACGATGGAGCGGTTGGCGGCGCGGCTGCTTTACATTTTGGAGCAAACGGCCGCCAGTCCCGACCTGATCTGTGGCGACGTTGCAATGGCGACGCCTGCCGAAGAAGCCGCCTTTGCGACATGGAATGATACGGGACATCCGTTCCCGGCGGAGAAGACGATTCACGGATGGTTCGCCGAATCCGCCCGGCAGTGGCCGGACTTCCCGGCGGTGCGGTCGCCCGAAGGCTCGCTGACGTACGGGGAGCTGAATGACTGCGCCGAACGCATGGCTGCCGTGCTAAGAGGCAAGGGGGTTGCGGTCGAAACGATTGTGCCGATTGCCGCTCAGCGCTCGTTGTCCATGATGATTGCGATCATGGCGGTGCTCAAGGCGGGAGGGGCCTATTTGCCAATCGACCCGGAGCATCCGCCCGAGCGGATCCGTGGCATTCTGGAGGATAGCGGGGCCAGGCTGCTTCTGGCGGGGGCCAAGTGGATTCATACGCTCCCGACCTTCCAGGGACAAACGCTCGATCTGGACGCGCTTGCGGCTGCCGCCGCATCGGAGCTGCCGAGGGGCGAAGAAGCAACGGACTTGTCGCCTCAAGCGGGCCCCGAGCATTTGGCGTATGTCATTTATACGTCAGGCTCCACCGGCAAACCCAAAGGCGTTATGGTGGAGCACCGTGCGGCGATCAACCGGCTGAACTGGATGCAGACGGCTTATCCGCTGAATGAGCGCGACGTTATTTTGCAAAAAACGCCGATTACGTTCGACGTTTCCGTATGGGAGCTGTTCTGGTGGAGCTTTGCCGGCGCTTCGCTTTATTTGCTGGAGCCCGGTGGGGAGAAGGAGCCATCGGTTATGCTGCGCGCGATTGAGGAGCAGGCGGTTACGGTTATGCATTTTGTGCCGTCCATGCTGGGCGTCTTTTTGCCCTATGCGGCGGACAGCGGCAGAGGCGGCGAGCTTTGTTCCCTGCGATACGTATTTGCGAGCGGCGAAGCGCTCAAGCCCGCGCATGTCGAAGGTTTTTACAACCTGATGGAGCGCGGCGACGGCCGATGCCGGCTCATTAATCTATACGGCCCGACGGAAGCGACGGTCGATGTCAGCTACTACGATTGCTCGGAAGCTCAAGCGGGTACGATTCCGATCGGCAAGCCAATCCATAACATCCGGCTCTACATTGTGGACGAGTGGATGAGACCGCAGCCGATCGGCGTGTCCGGCGAGCTGTGCATCGCGGGTGCCGGTCTTGCGCGCGGATATCGCAACAGGCCGGATTTGACGGAGCAAAGCTTTGTTCCGAATCCGTTTGCCGCAGGAGAGAAGCTGTACCGTACGGGCGATCGCGCAAGGTGGCTACCGGACGGTAATATTGAATATTTGGGACGCTTTGACCATCAGGTCAAGCTACGCGGCCTCCGCATTGAATGCGGCGAGATCGAGCACGTGCTGCTCTTGCAGGCGGAAGTTCGCGATGCCGTGGTGACGGCGGTGACGGACCCTGCGGGAGAGCCGGCGCTTTGCGCATATCTCGTGACAGCGGACGGGAAGGCGCCGGAGGAAGCGAGCCTACGGGCCGCACTTAAGGAACTGCTGCCGGAGTATATGATACCTTCGTATTTTGTTGCTATCGAAGCGTTTCCGCTGAGTCCGAGCGGCAAAGCCGACCGCAGCCGCCTGCCGCAGCCCAGGTTCGCTGAACCGGCGGCTTGCGGCGAGGCGCCGGCTACGCCGACGGAGCAGCGGCTGGCCGAGCTTTGGCGGGAGGTGCTCGGTCTGGCCGCAAGCGAGCCGGACGACCCGGCGGCGATCGGGAGAGAAGCCCATTTCTTCCAATTGGGCGGCCATTCCTTGCGCGCCGCGCAGCTTGCGGGCTTGATCGAGCAGCGTTATGGAGCGGCGTTTGCCATGAAGGATGTGTTCGACGCTCCCCTGCTGCGGGAAATGGCGGCCCGCATCGATAACGCGACCCCCAAGCGGGCCGCGGTTATTGCCCGGGCGGAAAGCCGGCCGTTCTACCCGTTGTCGCTCGCGCAGAACAGGCTGTTTGTGCTGCAGCAGCTTTATCAGGGCAGCACGGCCTACAATCTTCCGCTCGCTCTGAACCTGACGGGCAAGCTTGATCAGGACAGGCTTCGCGAGGCGATTCAAGGGCTGATTGACCGCCATGAACCGCTGCGCACCAGCTTTGACTGGGCAGACGGCAAGCCGGTGCAGCGTGTTCATGAACGGGTTTCGTTTGAACTCGCCGTGCATGCCTTGATGGATGCGGCGGACTTGAATACATTTGCGCGCGCGGTCGTCCGCCCGTTCGATTTGCGAAAGGCTCCGTTAATTCGGGCGTTTCTCGCGACGGACGGCGAAAGTCGGCATACGCTGCTGCTGGACATTCACCACATCGTCGCCGACGGCGTGTCCATGAATGTGATGGCGCGCGATTTCGAGCAACTATATAGCGGCGGCTCCTTGCAGCCGCTGCCCATTCACTATAAGGATGCCGCCGTTTGGCAGCAGGAGTGGATGGCTTCGGAGGCGAGAGAGCAGCAGGAGCAATATTGGGCGTTCCGGCTAGCGGGTACGCTTCCTGTGCTGCAACTGCCGACCGATTATCCGCGTCCCCCTGAACAAAGCTTCGAAGGCGCCAAGCTTGCGCTGCCGATTCCGGTGGAGCTTGCCGAGGGGATCGGAGCGGCGGCGGAGCAATGGGGCGTTACGCCATTTCATATCTGGCTTGCCGCCTACCATACGCTATTGCATCTGATGACGGGGCAAGACGATCTTATTGTCGGCACGCCGATCGCCGGCCGCTTCCATCCCGCAACCAAGTCTCTCGTCGGCATGTTTGTCAATACGCTGCCGATTCGCAGCAGGCCATCCGGCGAACTCCCGTTCAGAGCGTTCACCGAGCAGCTCAAAGAAACTGCGCTTTCGGCGCTGGATAACGGCTTGCTCCCGTTTGAGCATATGGTGACGATGCTGGATATACCGCGCGATCTGAGCCGCAATCCGCTGTTTGACACGATGTTTGTCATGCAGCATATGGAGGCAGGACAGGCGGCGGCGGACGCCTTGCAATTCGAGGCACAAGTGCCGGACAATCGCGTATCGAAGCTGGACATGACGTTTGAGATAGCGGATCAGGGCGCAAAAGGCGCAGCCTTGACGATCGAATATACGACGGCGCTGTTTAAAGAAGACAGCATACGCAGAATGGCGGAATGGTATTTCCGTATTGTCGGCATTGCACTGGCCGAGCCGGAGCGGCCGCTCAGAGGGATCGGGCTGCTCGGCGCCGCGGCGGCGGAGAAGCAGAGCGAAGCGTTCAATCGTACGGCTGCGCCGTATGCAAGCGGCGATACGGTAGAGGTTTACCTCGAAAGACAAGCGGCGGAAACGCCGCAGGCCGTTGCGGTTGCGGCGGAGGACGGAGCATTGACGTATGCGGAATTGAACCGGAGGTCGAACCGGCTGGCGCAGGCGCTCAGAAAGCAAGGTGTCAAGTGTGAGGAGCGCGTGGCCGTCGTGATGGATCGCAGCCTGGAGATGATGATTTCAATCTTTGGCGTGCTGAAGGCGGGCGGAGCTTATGTGCCTGTTGCGCCGGGTTTGCCGCCGGAGCGAATCCGCTACATGCTGGACAATTCCGGAGCCAAGCTTGTCTTGACGAAGGGCAAAGCCCCGGAAGGGCTGGAGATGTTCCTACCATTTATGGACGTTCATGAGGCGCTGGCGCAGGAGCGGGACGACTTCCCTGTGGAGAAGATGCATGATTCACGTTCGCTTGCTTATGTGCTGTATACTTCGGGATCGACCGGTCAACCGAAAGGCGTCATGATCGAGCATCATTCCGTTGTCAACCGGATCGGCTGGATGCAGAAGCAATACGGACTGGACGCAAGCGGAGTCATTATGCAGAAAACGCCGATTACCTTCGACGTATCGGTCTGGGAGCTGTTCTGGTGGAGCTTTGCGGGAGCCAAGCTGGTCCTGTTGCCTCTGGGCGGCGAAAAGGACCCCGCGCTTATGGTGGATACGATAGCGCGGTATGGCGTAACGACGATGCACTTTGTGCCGTCCATGCTGCACCTGTTCCTGGAGCATCCCGGCTTGCTGCGCGGCGAGGCCAGCCTGGAGAGCCTAAGGCATGTGTTCGCCAGCGGCGAAGCGCTGACTGCGGATCAGGTGCGGCGGTTCCGCGAGCGGATCGGAGTTCCGTTCGATGCCAGGCTTGTGAACTTGTACGGCCCGACCGAGGCGACGGTTGACGTTTCCTATTACGATTGCTCTGACGGCGATATTCCGATTCAGGTGCCGATTGGCAAGCCGATCGACAACATCTCGCTTTATATCGTGAGCGAAGCGATGAAGCTCCAGCCTGTCAGCATTGCCGGGGAACTGTGCATATCCGGCGCGGGTCTGGCGCGGGGTTATATCGGCCGGCCCGATTTGACGGAAGAAAAGTTCGTCGATAATCCGTTTGCGGCGGGCAGTCTGATGTATCGGACAGGAGACCTTGCCAGATGGCTGCCTGACGGAACGATCGAATATTTGGGCCGAATCGACCATCAGGTAAAAATGAGGGGCCAGCGCATCGAATGCGGGGAAATCGAGCATGTGCTGCTCGGTCATCCGGCGGTTTCGGAAGCGGTGGTCATGAAGCGGGACGCCGCAAGCGGAGGCGAATATTTGTGCGCGTACATCGTTTGCTCCGAACCTGCGGACCATCAGGAACTGCGGGATTTTGCAGCGTTGCGCCTGCCGGATTATATGGTTCCGCAGGCCGTGGTGGAACTGCCAGCCATGCCCCTGTCTCCAAACGGCAAAATCGACCGGAAGTCGCTGCCGGAGCCGGAGCTGGCGGCGGATAGCGGCACTCCGTTTGTCGAAGCGGCAAGCGATATCGAACTGACGATTGCCGCCGTATGGCGCGAAATCCTGCAAAGGGACGACTTCGGCATCCATCATCGTTTCTTCGATGTTGGGGGAGAATCGCTGCTGCTGGTGCGGGCGCATCAACGACTGGAGGAGTTGTATCCCGGCGCTCTCGGCGTAACGGATTTGTTCACCTATCCGACAATCGCATCGCTTGCGGCTTACCTGGAGTCGAGAAATCGCGAGCTCGCGAGCTGGAGCTGGAGCGGTCTGCCGGTGGCAGACGACTGCGTCAGCAACGGTTATGCCGCGGAGCGTATCGGCAGCGTTCAGTTCCAACTGGACACGAAGGTTGCGGAAGGGCTTGCGGAACTTGCGGCATTCCGCTCGGTAACGGTTGAAGCCGCGGCGTATGCCGTATATCTGTACTTCTGGCGCGGCGAGTCCGGCAGCAACCGGCTTGTGCTTCCGGCAATGACGGACAACGGGCTGATTGCCCCGAAGGAAATCGACTTTGCGGAGGTGCGCGATTTCGATACGCTGCTGCGGCATGCCGCCAAACGGGTGAGCGCGGGAGAATGTTATACTGTGCGGCAAACCAGAAAGCAGCCGCAAGCCGAAGCCGGATTTGCCTTGTTCCCGTTATTTGCAGGAGCAGCGCAGCACGGGTTCAAGGAGCGGGAGGCGCTATTGGAACGATTCGATGTTGTGCTGTATATGAATGGCGCTGCCGCACCAAGCGGGTCGGAAGGGCCAGAGCTTGGCGGGGTATGGACGTACAACGCCCGGCGCCTCAGCAAGGAGGCGGTGCTGGATTGGGCTTCCGCTTATCTGGAGCTGCTGTCGAGCGTGGTCGAGCAATTTCGCGCCGCAGCCGACAGCGCCGTCTCGGGGGCGTAGCAGCTTGGGCCAAGCCGGGTTGCGCCTGACTTGAGAATACATCTGACAGAAGGAAGAAAGGAGCTTTCCTGTGAAAAAAGTGTTGAACATGATAGGGAATATCGCGCTTTATCTCGGGGTCTTTTATGCGCTGCTCTATCTGCTTCGCTCTACTTACAATTACGAAGTGACGCTGTCCTTCGCCAAGTTTCTGAATCGCAACCCGGCCATGTTTATGGTCGTTCTGTTCACGCTGATTACGCTTGTGTACATGCTCATCTTTCGTATCAAAGGATGGATCTGGCCTCATGCGGAAAAAAGTCTGTTCCGCGCGTCGGGCTTCAAACGGCTGAGCTCCTCGCGCGTCTTGCTGATGATTGGCCTGGGTCTTGCCGGAAGCTTGTTCAGCATCGGCCTTATCGTCATTGACGATATTGCGCGGCAATTTCCGTCTATTCCCGCGCTGGTCGACGATCTGATCAGGGGGGATTCGATCTGGTACGTCATTCTGGGCGCCGGCTTGATCGGCCCGGCATTTGAAGAAATATTGTTCAGGGGCCTCATTTTCAGCGAGCTTCGCAGGGTTATGCCGGTATATGTGGCCTTGGTGCTGCAAGCTGCGGCTTACGCCTACTTCCAGCCGAGCGCGGCGCTTTCGGTCATCAGCATCGGTTCGGGCCTGATTTATGGGTCGCTGTATTTGCGCACCGGGTCGCTGTGGGCGCCTATTCTGGTACAGAATACGGCCATGGGCACAATCTTTCTATTTAAATACATCGGGTTCTACGAATGGTTTGACAAGCTGGGCGATGTATCGCTGTATATCATTACAGCGCTCTGTCTGGCTGCGTTGATTGGAGGTTCCGTCTATGTCTGGCGGTCCTCCAGCAACGGCGGCATCAGCGCACGCGCCGGTCAAGCGCTGACGGCTGACGCGCCGTCGGCAGCACAAAAGGGGGGCTGACCGCATGAAGGCGTGGGGAATGATGCTGGCTCGCGTGGCTGTTGTTATCGGCCTGTATTTTGCATGGTTTTTTACCGTGACGACATTATTTTTCGATTATGTGTACCCCAGAAGCACGTGGTTTGAACAGAACACGGTAACTGTCATTATTTTGAACGATATGGTGGGTTTGCCGCTCATGCTGTTGGCCTGGAGGTTTATATTCAAAGAAAATCTGTTTAAGGCAGCCCAATTCCGCGTGATGGGCGGCAAATCGGTGGCGATCGCTTTATGGATCGGGCTTGGAGCCGGCATGTTTACGGTCGCTTTCTCCCGGCTTCCCGCCATTGCATCGGACAAGTACCAGTTCCGCGAATTGTTTGATTACCTGAACCGCGCGGAATGGTATGTATTTCTGGTTTTCCTGATTCTCGGAAATATTTACAAGGAGACGTTGTTCAGAGGAATTCTGATGAATGAGTTCAGACGCGTGCTTCCGGTTTGGATCGCAATTGTGATTCAGGGCGTGTTGTACGGGGCGTTGTTCTTTTTCGGAGACATTCCGCTGTCGCTGTACGGTTTTCTCGGCGCGGTTATTTTTGCGCTCTTGTATGTCTGGTTTAAATCCATCTGGGCGCCGATTGCCGCGCAAGTCGCATGTCAGGGCAGCCAGTACCTGCTGTGGCATTACGGGCCGGAGACGACGGACGTCACCGTCATGTCCGTCGTGATGGCTGTGGCGGCCGCCATGATTGCGGTAGGCATATTCCTTGCGGTCAAGCATCGCTCTTCGATCTCCGCGCCGCTGTCTTCCGAGGCGGTGACGCCTTTGTGAAGGGATTGCGAATAGCGGGAAATACCGTCTTATATTTGGTCATGTATGCGGCGATTGTGATGCTTGTCAATCAAGCGCTCTACAACTGGGTCGGCGATCCCGGGCTGAAAGACTGGATCCGGGGCAATTCCGGCATTGTGCTGATTGTATCCAATATCATCGTGCTTGCCGTCTATCTTCCGCTGCTGCGCTGGCAAAAAATTTCGCTGAAGGATTTGGGGTTTGTTCCTGTGCGCAGCAGATCGTTGCTGCTGTCTGCAGGGACGGGCGTCTGGCTCGGCTTGTTTATCGCCGCTTTTACCCGTCTTCCGTGGATAAAAGCGACCTTTCCGGCCATTTCGGATCTGGTCGCTTTTGTCGCCGGCGGTAGCCTGATCATTTTTATGCTCGGCAGCTTGCTGCTGGGGTCTTTGCTGGAGGAATGGCTGTTCAGAGGAATGCTGTTCCATACGCTCAGTCAACGTCTTTCGGTTCTGTGGACGGTTCTGCTCCAGGCCGTATTGTTCGGCGCGGTATTTATGAATGTGACGGTTGGCGCATTTGCGGCGCTGGGCGCGATCGTATACGGCGCCGTTCGCGCCGGCTCGCATTCGCTTTGGGGGTCGCTTGCGGCCCATGTGTGCAGCACAGGCACCTTGTATATGGTGTTGCAATGGGCGGGTGATTGGCAGTCCGGTACGCTTGGATTATTAGCTCTGATCAGCGGACTCGGCATCGTGGCTCATGTGTTGCTGCTGCTGCGCGGGAGCGGCGGAAGGGCGGAAAAAGAACAGGCCGTCAGCGATTCTATTACTAGCTAGGAGGGAAGGGCGCCATGTTTCAACTGGATTTGCTGGATACCAAAAAAGACACATCCGGGCGGAAGGGGCTGAGCGGGGGCTCCGTCTCCAATGTTTCCCTCAAGGATATTGCGATTGTCGGGATATCCGCCAAGCTGCCGCGCGCGGAATCGCACGAAGCCTTCTGGGAGCTTCTGCGGAGCGGCAAGGACCTGGTAGGCGGGTTTCCGGATTCCCGCAAGGAGGAATTGAAGCCGTATTTGCGCCGCATGGAGGCGAAATACGGCTCCGTTTCCTTTTTTGACGGGGCGTATATCGAAGATATTTCAGGTTTTGACTATTCTTTTTTCCGGATTTCGCCCAAAGAAGCCTCGCTCATGAGTCCAGCGCAGCGCCTGTTCCTGCAGACGGCCTGGGGCGCGCTTGAGAATGCGGGGTACGGCGGAAATGCGCTGTATGGTTCGCGCACCGGCGTCTTTATCGGCTATAACGGGGACGCGCTGCATGATTACAAGCGAATCATCGAAGCGCTGGACCCGGACGCCTTGTCCATGGCGGCGCCCGGCAATCTGAGCTCCATGATACCGAGCCGGATTTCGTATTTGCTTAATTTGTGCGGACCGGCGATCACCGTGGACACCGCCTGCTCCTCCTCGCTGGTAGCGGTCCATCTGGCATGCCAATCGATCCGCAGCGGCGAATGCGAGGCGGCGATTGCCGGCAGCGTCAAAATTAACGTGCTGCCGCTGGATACCGGTATACGGCTTGGCATCGAGTCAAGCGACAACCGGGCCAGAACGTTCGACGACTCGGCGGACGGAACGGGCATCGGCGATGGCGTGATTGCGCTGCTGCTGAAGCCGCTGTCCCGCGCGCAGGAGGACGGCGACCATATTTATGCCGTCATCAAAGGCAGCGCGATGAATCAGGACGGCAGCTCGGTCGGCATTACCGCCCCGAACGCCCTGGCGCAGGAGGACGTCATTGCGCGCGCCTGGCAGGATGCGGACATTGATCCTGAGACGGTGACGTATATGGAGGCGCACGGCACGGGAACCTCGCTGGGCGACCCGATCGAAATCGACGGACTGACGCGCGCCTTCCGGAGATATACCGATAAACGGCAATTTTGCGCCATCGGCTCGCTGAAAACAAATATCGGCCATCTCGACCATGCCGCCGGCATTGCAGGGCTGCTCAAGGCGATCCTGTCGCTTGTCCACAAGCAGCTTCCGCCAATGCTTCATTACCGCTCGCCGAACCGCAACATTCCGTTTGTGGATTCGCCCGTTTATGTCAATGACGAATTGACGCCATGGGAGACGGACGGCGAAGCAAGAAGATGTGGAGTAAGCGCGTTCGGCATGAGCGGGACCAATTGCCATGTTGTGCTGGAGGAGGCTCCCGCCGGAATGCCTTCGGTTCGATCGGACAGAGTGGAGCTATTCTGCTTGTCCGCGCACAGCATGACGGCACTGGAGCGGCTCGTGCTGCTGTTCCGGGACTGGGCAGCGCAGCATCGCGGCGATGAGAGCCGCAGTCTGGCCGACCTTTGCTACACCTTGGCCGTCGGCCGGGGAGCCCATCGTTATCGCCTGGCGATTGCGGTAAGCAGCTGGGAAGAGCTTGCCCAGACCCTGCATACCGTAGCCGAAAGCGGCCTTACCGGCCTTGCGCTGCCGAACGTCCGCTTCGGGACGGCCGATTCGGCTGCGGCCGGGAATATGCGGCAGCACCCCGTTCCAAACGAACGGGAAATGGAAGCGCTGGAGCTGGGCCAACGTTACGTCAACGGATACGAGATCGACTGGGAGGCGATCTATCGGGGACAACGCCGCCAACGGCTGTCGCTTCCGACGTATCCATTCGATTCTCACCGTTGCTGGGTGGAGGAGGCGCGTGCTGGAGCGGCGCTTCATACGCCATTTGCGGCCTGGAGCGGATATTCGCTCGTTGGAGATATTCCCGAGGAGCTTGGGCAAGAAATGAACGAGACGTTTGCCAGATGGCAAGCCGCGCTGCAGCGGAGCGGCGGGATGACGAGTCAGCGCCGCCACAGCGTTGCGTTAACCGGGGAGCGTTCCGGCCGGGAATGGGAGCAGCATGTCGCAGATGTCTGGGGAGAGCTACTCGGTTATGACGAATTGCCTGCGGATGCCGGGTTTTATGAGCTGGGTGGAGATTCCATTATTGCGCTCAAAATTGTAAACCGGATCAGCGAACTTGCGGGTGTCCGCATTCAGGCGGCAGATTTACTGGGGCATGCGGATCTGCCTTCGTTCACGGCCCTGATCGAGCGGCGGATCAGGGAGAACGGCGCGGCGACAGCGCAAAGAACGAACGCCCGGCACGATGGACAAGGGGCCGACGTTGGGAACGGCGGACACGAGGCGAACAGCGGTCATGATGGGCAAGCGGCGGACGGCGGCCGTGACGGAGCAGGAGCGTCCGGCGGGCATGTCGGGCCGTTGACCGGCCAAGCGTCCGACTCTTTGTCCGGCGATACGCTGGAGCCGATTCCAAAGGCGGCCCCGCAAGAGCATTATCCGGTTTCATCGCCGCAGAAACGCATGTATTTGCAGCAGCAGGCGATGCCGGATGATCGCAGCTACAATTTGCCCGAATGTTTGCACTTGGACGGGGCTATTGATGCAGACCGGCTGGAGGCCGTCCTGCAAGACATCGTGGAGCGTCACGAGACGCTTCGCACCACCTTCCACGTCATCGACGGAGAGATCAGGCAGCGCATTCACGCCGCCATTCCTTTCCGCCTGATTCGCATGGAGGCTGATGAAGCAGAAGCGGACGGCGTGCTGCAAAGCTTGTTCAGGCCGTTCAAGCTCGATACGGTTCCGCTGCTCCGCGCAGCCTTGCTGACGCTGGGGCCGGAGCGCCATATGCTATTTCTTGATATGCATCATATTGCATCAGACGGTATGTCGGCGGGCATTCTTTTGTCCGACCTGATGACTTTATATCAGGGCGGTTCGTTGCCGCCGCTGCCGCTGCAATACAAGGATTATGCGGTATGGCAGGAGAGCAGGCCGCTCTCCGGGAACGCCGAACGGTATTGGCGGGAGCAATGCCGGGGAGACTGGCCGCTGCTTGCGCTTCCGACCGATGCCCCGCGTCCGCCCGTCAAAGGCAATCGCGGCGAAACGTTCGACATGTACGTCGAGGCTGGTTTGACGACGGCTGTGCGCAGCCTAGCGGCCGAATCGGGCACGACTCCGTTTATGGTGCTGCTATCGGCATATTACACTTTCCTCGCCCACTATACAGGGGCCGAGGACATTGCCGTCGGCACGCCGATTGCGGGACGGAACAGGCGTGAGCTGGAAGCGATCGCGGGCATGTTCACCGGCACGCTGGTGCTACGCGCTTATCCGCGCTCGGACAAGCCGTTCAGAGCCTTTTTGTCCGAAGTGAAAGAGATGGCGACCGGGGCTTACGCCCACGCCGATTATCCATTCGAGGAAATCGCGCAATGGATGGACAGAAGGGACGCCAGCCGGAGTCCACTGTTTGACACGATGTTCATCATGCAAAACCTGGGTATTCCTAACGCTTCTTCGGAGGGATTGTCGTATCGCCACCAGCGCTTTGAGCATGGCACGGCCAAATACGATTTAATGATTCAGGCTGTTGAGAGTGGTGAGGAATTGCGGCTAGTCGTTGAATATAATACCGATTTGTTTCGCCGCGCGACAGCCGAGCGGTTCATGCGGCATTATGTGCAGCTGCTGCGCAGCGTGACGCTCCGTCCCGACGACTCGCTCGGCGAAGCGGAGATGCTGACGGAGGAGGAGCGCCTGCACATGCTGGCGTTGGGGAGACGCGAAGCGGACTTTCCGCCGCCGCGTTGTCTGCATGATTGCTTCAAGGAACAGGCGGCGGCCGTTCCCGACCTGCCGGCCGTATCTTGCGGCGGTGAATCCTTGACCTATCGGGAGCTGGATCGCCGCACCGATGCGCTGGCGCGAACATTGCACGCCAAAGGTGTGGGACGCGGCAGCGTAGTCGGCATCATGGCGGAGCGCTCCATCCCCATGCTGACCGCTATGCTCGCCGTTATGAAAGCAGGAGGCGCTTATCTGCCTATAGATCCGCATTATCCCGAGGAGCGCATCCGCTACATGCTGGAGGACAGCGGCGCGGAGCTGGTATTCGCGGACGGCGCGCGTTCCGGATCTGCGACCGTCGTACCGGCCACCTTGCAGGTGCTGGACATTGCGGATGAGACGCTGTTCTCCGGCGGAGACTATGCCGTCGCCGCATGGCCGCAGGACGCCGCTGATCCGATGTATGTCATCTATACATCCGGTTCTACGGGTCAGCCGAAGGGCGTCATTGTGCCGCACCGCAGCTTTTACAATTTCGGACATTCGCTCAGGGCGCTATTCGGCGGGCAATACGGCAAGAGGGACAGATGCCTCAGCCTGACCAGTATTTCGTTTGACGTTAGCGTAGCGGAGCTGTTTATGCCGCTTATGTTCGGGGCTTGCACGGTGCTTTACCCGGAGCCGAAATTGCTAGATCCCCGGCGAATAGCCGAGAAGATTGTGGAAGAGCGGATCACATTCGCTTATTTGCCACCGTCTTTGCTGAAGGAGGTTGCGCGGCTGCTGGAGCAATCAGCTTCCGCGATTACGCTAGACAAAATGCTCGTTGGGGTTGAGCCGATTCAAGATGAAACGCTGGAGCTGTATACAAAGCTTAATCCCGAGATTCGAATTATTAACGGCTACGGCCCGACGGAGGCGACGGTTTGCTCCAATATGTACGCATACAAGCCGGGCGCTTATCGGGGCGGCTATGTGCCGATTGGCGGGCCAATGCACAATGTCGAAATTTATATATTCGGCTATGGCGGCCAGCTTGCTCCCCTCGGTGCAGCCGGGGAGCTGTATATTGCCGGCAGCGGCCTTGCCGACGGTTATGTGAACAATCCGGATATGACAGCTGAGCGCTTTTTGCCGCATCCGTACCGCGAGGGCAGCTTCATGTATCGCACTGGCGATATCGTCAAATGGCTGCCGGACGGCAACGCGATGTATGTGGACCGGGCCGACCAACAGGTAAAAATCAGAGGCGTGCGGATTGAAATGAACGAGGTTCGCTCGCAATTGATTTCCCTTTCCGAGGTGGAGGATGCGGTTGTGATCGTCCGCGAGCAGGCAAGCGGCGATAAGGAGCTGTGCGCGTATGTGGTCGCTTCGGACAAGCTCCCTTCGCGGGAATGGCGAAGAAAGCTGAAAGACAAGCTGCCGGAGGCAATGATTCCGTCCTATATCACGGCGATTGACGCAATACCACTGACGCCGAACGGGAAAGTGGACAGGCGCGCCTTGCCGGAGCCGGAATTCGGGCTTCGGGATCGGGAAAAGCTGGAGCTGCCGCGAGACGGGATGGAAGAGCGCGTCGCCGCCATTTGGGAGGAAGTGCTGGGCGATACGACCGGGCCAATCGGCATTCACGACGACTTTTTCGAGCTTGGCGGCCACTCCTTGAAGGCTGCTGTGCTGGCGGGCAAGCTGCAGCAGGCAACGGGCGCCTTGGTTCCGCTCAGCCTGATATTCGAGCTTACCTCCATTGCGGAAATGGCCGCCTGGCTGAAGGAGCGGGACGGCGCCGCTGTAGCGGCCGAGCCGATCCCGAAGGCGGAGCGCCGCGAGTGGTATCCGATGTCGCGCGCCCAGCGCCGCCAATATATGATGCAGATGCTGGCCGGAGACGCCACCATGTATCATGTGCCGTTCGCGCTCCGCTTGCAGGGCAGGCTGGATGTGGCGCGGCTGGAAGACGCGTTTACGGCGCTAATCGGTCGCCACGAAAACTTGCGGACAACCTTCCAAATGACAAAGGACGAGTTCAGGCAAATGGTTCATCCGTCGTATACTTTCAAGCTGGAAGCGCTGGATCACGCAGAGTTGACCGGTGACGAAGCGCTGCGGGGAGCGCTGCCGGACGGCGTCGAGGTGACGCGGCTGATGGAAGTCTTCCAGCGTCCGTTTCATCTGGACAAGCTGCCGCTGCTGCGGGCGGGGCTGCTGCGGCTGAATGAGGAAGATCATCTGCTGCTGCTGGATGTTCATCACATTATTACGGACGGCGTATCCTCCGGTTTGCTGGTGAATGAGCTGTCGCAGCTGTATGCCGGACAAGCGCTGCCGGAGCTGCGCGTGCAATACAGCGATTATGCGGTGTGGCAGGAAGCCGGATTTGCAAATGCTGCTTATGCGGAGCATGAGCGGTACTGGATGAATGTCTTCGAAGGCAAGCTTTCTGTGCTGGAGCTGCCGACCGATCGGCCGCGGCCGTCTCTGCCGAGCTATAAAGGCCGCCGCCATTCGTTCCGTCTGGACGCGCGGACAACGGCGGAGGCGCGAAAGCTGGCGCGGGAAGCGAAGACGACGCTGTATACGGTGCTGCTGGGTGCTTTCGCCGCGATGCTGGCCAAATACAGCGGGCAGGCCGAAGTCATTGTGGGCACCCCCGCCGCAGGCAGGGAGCATGCCGATACGCATGGCATGATCGGCATGTTCGTCAACACGCTGGCGCTGCGGACAAGGCCGGAAAGAGACAAGACAGTACGGGCCTATATGGCGGAGCTGCATAACCATGTCGTAGAGGCGCTTTCGCACCAGACGTATCCTTTCGAGGAGCTCGTCGAAGAGCTGAAGGCAGATAGGGACAGAAGCCGCAATCCTTTGTTTGACGCCATGTTTGTCTTGCAAAATATGGACCGGGCGGTGATGGAAGCCGGCGGCCTCGTCTTTGGAGAAATGCCGTTCGAAGCGGGGACAAGCAAGTTCGACCTGACTCTGGAAGCGGTGGAGCGGGAAGCGGAAATCGAGCTTCAACTGGAATACGCAACGGATTTGTTTCATGAGGAAACCTCGCGCCGCATGGCGGAAAGCTATACCGTACTCGTGCGGGAGATGTGCAGATCGTGCGATCGCACGGTCGGCGAGCTTGAGCTGATGAGTGAAAGGGAGCGGGAGCAATTGCTGGCTCAGTTGGCCGGAGGAGGCATGCCGGTACAGGCCGCGAGTAGAGAGGGGGGCAGTGGTAGGATGGAAATTCGAGCTGAGAGAGGCATGACGGACCGACAAGAAGACGCGGGAGCGGCTTCAACGCAAGCAACGGTGGAATGGACGGGGTTTGTGCAGGAAGTGGAGCGCCAGGCGGCACGCACGCCGGATGCGGCGGCGATTCAATTCGGCCCGGAGACGGTGACGTACGCCGAGCTGAATGAACGCGCGAATCGGCTTGCCCATTCCTTGCGGGCGAAGGGCGTGGGGCCAGAGCGCATTGTCGCGCTGATGGCGTCCCGTAGCCCGCTTCTGCTTGTCGGCATTTTGGGTGTTCTGAAAGCCGGAGGCGCATATGTCGCCATTGATCCCGCTTACCCGAAAGAGCGGATCGACTGGATGCTTGAGGATTGCGGCGAAGCGCTTCTGCTGACGGAAAAAGCATATGCAGGAGTCGTAACGAGGGCCGTTGCCGAGTGGTATCTGGACGATCCGGAGCTGTATGCGGCGGACAGAGGCAATCCGGAGTGTGTCCATAAGCCGGACCATTTGGCGTATGTGCTGTATACGTCGGGCTCGACCGGGCGTCCCAAAGGAGTGATGATCGAGCATCGCGGGCTGGCGCATTTCATCAGCGGCTTCCGAAAACGGATTCCGTTTGAGAAGGGCCAGAGCATCCTGGCGATGGCATCGGTCTCCTTTGATATTTTTGTCGTTGAAAATCTGCTTCCCCTCACAATGGGTATGCGGGTTGTATTGGCCAATGAAGAGGAACGGGGCGACGCCGCCTTGCTGCAAGGCCTGATCGAGACGCACAGCGTCGATGTGCTGCAAATTACGCCGTCGCGCTTCAAATGGTGGATGAATCAGCGAGGCGAAACGGACGGTTTGCAAAAGCTGCGCATATTGATGATCGGGGCGGAGCCGCTGACAGCCGATGTGCTCGGCAGGCTGCGCGCCGCTACCGGAGCCAGATTGTTTAATTTGTACGGTCCGACGGAGACGACGGTGTGGACCTCAATCCGGGAAGTGACCGAAGGCGAGGACATTTCGATCGGCACGCCGATCGAAGGTTCCATCATGATGGTGCTTGACGAAGGACTGAAGCTGCAACCGACAGGCGTGACGGGCGAAATTAGCATCAGCGGGCCGGGCGTCGGGCGTGGGTATCTCAGCCATCCCGAATGGGATGTCGCTTTTGTGCCAAATCCGTATGCGCCGGGCGAACGCATGTATCGCACGGGCGACCTTGGGCGCAGGCTTGAAAATGGGGAGTTTGCCTATGCGGGACGCCGCGATTTCCAGGTGAAAATCAGGGGGCACCGGATTGAAATCGGTGAAATTGAGCAGTTGCTGCTTCGCCATGAGCAGGTGAAGGAAACGGTCGTCACCGCGTTTCAGGAAGAGGATGGAGAATATGTGCTTTGTGCGTATGTCGTCATGCAGAACGCCGCGGCAGCGGATGCGGAGACGGACGGCGCCACGCCATCCGGCCGGTTGACCGGGCAGCTGCTCGAATATCTCGGGGACAAGCTGCCTTCTTATATGGTTCCGGCCTTCATGGTCGTTCTGGATGCGATTCCGCTTACGCCAACGGGCAAAATCGACAGAAGGGCGCTGCCGAAACCGGGACCGGCCGACGCTGGCATACGTGAGCTTGTTCCGCTGTCGACGGATACCGAGCGCAAGCTGGCGGAGATTTGGAAGGAGCTGCTCGGTACGGATACGATCAGCGCCAAGGACAGCTTTTTCGAGCTCGGTGGCCATTCCCTGAAGGCGGCAGGCATGGTCAGCCGCATTGCGGAACGCTTTGGCATCCAAATGCCGCTGCGCGATATTTTTATGAATCCTACGCTTGAAAGTTTAGCAGCTCATCTAGACACTAGTGGAACCGTGGCAGCCGCGCGCATTCCGAAACAGCCGGAGCGCGAGCATTACCCGATGTCAAGGCCACAGCGCCGCCAATTTATGATGGGGCTGATCTCGGGCGAGGCAACGACGTACCATGTGCCGTTCGCCGTGCATATGCAAGGCAAGCTCGATGTGGAGCGGCTGGAGGAAGCTTTCCTTGCGATAATGCGCCGCCATGAATCGCTCAGAACGACGTTCCATCACGAGGAGGACGAGTTCCGCCAGCGCGTGCATGCGGAGCCGGTATTTACGCTGGAGCGGGGCGCCAGGCTGAGAATGGCGGCGGGGAAGCTGCTCGCGGAAGGCGGAGACGAAGGATTGTTCGGCGGCATCAGCGCGCTGATGGAGCGCTTTATCCGTCCGTTTGATCTCGGCAGTCTCCCGCTGTTCCGGGCCGGATTAATTCCGCTTGGCGAGGAGCGCCATCTGCTGCTGCTGGACTTTCATCATATTATTACCGACGGCGTCTCCGTCAGCGTCCTGCTGCAGGAACTGACCACTTTGTACGGCGGCGGCGAGCTGCCGGAGCTGGATATCCAGTACCGGGATTACACGGTATGGCAAGAAGAACAAATCGGCAGCGAGGCCTATATGGGGCATGAGCGCTACTGGCTGGAGGCGTTCGAAGGGGAACTGCCGACGCTTGAGCTCAAGACGGCCTCGCCAAGGCCGGAACTGCAAAACTTCGAGGGCGGTCTGATTAACTTCATACTGGATGAGGAGCTAACGCTCAAGATCAAGGCGTTTGCGCGCGAGCGCAGTACGACGTTGTATACGGTGCTGCTCGGGGCTTATTCGATGCTTCTGAGCAAATGGAGCGGTGAGGAGGATATCATTATCGGCACGCCGGTAGCGGGCCGCAATCATGCGGGGCTGGAAGGGTTGATCGGGATGTTCGTCAATACGGTCGCGATTCGCAGCTTCCCGGAATCGTACCGGACAGTTGGCGATTATTTGTCCGAGCTGCATGAGGATGTGCTGCGGGCGCTCGAGCACCAGAATTATCCGTTCGAGGATTTGGTGCAAAAGCTGGGAATCGAACAGGACCGCAGCCGCAATCCGCTATTCGATACGATGTTTATTTTGCAAAATATCGATCGCGTCGCTTACCGTTCAGGCGGCATTGAATTCGACCCCAAGGAGTTCGATCCGGGCGTCAGCAAATTCGATTTAACACTTGAAGCGTCGGAGCAGGACGGCAGGATCCGCTTTGCGCTGGAATATGCGAAAAGTCTTTTCCGCGAAGAGACCGCCCGGGTGCTGGCGGATGATTATACGGCGATCATACGCGCGCTGGTCGAAGACGGAGCAATGAAAAAAATCAGTGCTGTGCTTGCGGTAAGCAAGCTTGATTGAACCAACATTTTAAGCCTAAGGAGGCGGCGAACGATGAAGCTGTCGATGGAAAGGAAACCGTTTAACGAGTTTTGGATGAACTGCATGCTGAACCAGGCGTTTTCTATTGCGGTGTCGGTGGAGCCCAGCTACAGGGATGCGGCGTATTTGAACATTTACCGTTACTATCCTTGGGAGGCCGCAACGGACAAGGACTTCCGCTATCCGACAATTGACACACTGTATTATTTGGACGATCCGGCCAGATTCCCGCTGTCGCAGGTAATCCGCTATATCGAGCCCGGTCATTTCCGCAGCAAGGAGACGGTGCTGGAGGAAATCAGGGCGATGCTTACGGGCGGACGCAACTTGAGCGTAAACGTCGATTTGTACGACTGGCTGCCGGGCAGCATGGCCTGGAAAAAGTTCCATTGGTATCATTATTCGCTGTTTAACGGATACGACAAGGAGCGCGGCGTCTTCTACGTCATTGACGATACGCTTGCGGGCTACGAGGAGCACGAGGTGCCGGAGGAAAGGCTACTCAAGGCGTACGGCAACTCGGAATACAACGTGAACCCGGGCTATTTGGGCCCTGCCTTCTACGTATACAACCTGCAGGAAAAGGTCCAGCCCTACGAGTTGAAGCTGTCTGAAGTGGTGGAAAATGCGGAGCGGCTGGCGAGGGAGCTTGGCGAGTTCTCAATAGTGGGCATGTGGAATGTAGATTCCGAACCGGAGAAGAAGCAAGCTCATTTGACCTATGGCCTTGTCGGTGTCAACATCATTTGCAACCGGCATATCGCCAACATGTCGCTGCTCCACTCCATGCGGGAGAAGAGGCTGATCGGCGAAGCACTATATGAGTCGCTGTCCAGTCAGCTTGGCGCAGTGAGGGAGGGATGGGATCAAGTGAAGGACCGTTTTGTGACGGGGGACTTCGAACGCGGCAGAGAGCTGGCACTCGCGGACGATTTGTTCGCGAAGGAAAAAGCGTTCTGGACCACGCTGGTCGCCGGCGCGTAAAGGCCACTTGCGTCAACATGTTACCCGGGACGCGGCCGTTATGACGATATCATTAATTTGTTTGCCATATGCAGGAGGCTCCGCACAAGTGTACAAGCGCTGGACGAACCAGCTGCATCCTGACGTGCGTCTGGTGCCGGCCGAATTGGCGGGCAGAGGAAGCCGCATGGGTGAGCCGTTCTATGCGGACGTAACAGAAGCCGTGCAGGATTTGCTGCCGCTGGTGCTGGAGACGGCGCTTGGCTCCGATTCATATGCTTTATTCGGCCACAGCATGGGCAGCCTGCTTGGGTATGAGCTGCTGCATGCGCTGCGTGAGGAAGGATTCCCGCTGCCTACGACAGTCTTCCTCTCCGGCAGAGGGGCGCCGCATTGCGAGCAGGAGGAGGCTCGCCGGACCCATATGCTTCCGGATGACGAGTTTCTCGAGGAACTGAAACGGCTCGGCGGCATGCCGGGCGAGCTGTTCCGGCATCGGGAGCTGCTGGATATGTTTATACCGATCCTAAGAGCCGACTTTAAGCTTGTCGGCGAATACGAGCATTGGATGCGGCCGCCGCTGCCGCTCCGGCTCACCATCTTGAGCGGCAAAGATGACGGCTGTGTCAAAGGCCCGCTCGGTGAATGGGAGCGTTATGCGACGGGAGGGTGCGAGCTGATGCTGTTTGAAGGCGGACATTTTTTCCTGCATGAGCGGGAACACGATGTTGTAGCGGTGATAAACAAAATGCTGACTGAGGCGCCTGCCCCGATCTGACCCTGAGGAGCGTGATGGAAGATGCTGAACAAACATGCGATATGGTTTCCCGGTCAGGGCTCGCAGCGCGTCGGAATGGGAAAAGCGCTGAGCGAGCGGCATGCGGTTGTCAAAGCGACGATAGAGGAAGCGAACGAAGCGCTGGGTATGCGCCTTGACAGCCTGATGTATGAGGGAACGATGACGGAGCTGACGCGGACAGACAATGCCCAGCCCGCCATTCTTGCGCTTGGCGTGGCGATGTACCGCGTCTACAGCCGGGAATGGGGATACCTACCTGCTATGGCTGCCGGCCACAGCCTGGGCGAGATTACCGCTTTAACCTGCGCGGGGGCCATAACGTTCCCGGATGCGCTCAGGCTCGTACGCCGCCGCGGCGAGTTGATGCAAGGGGCCGCCGCTGCGGGGATCGGCGCGATGGCAGCCGTGAACGGGCCGAGTCCTGATGATGTCGCCAAAGTATGCTTGGAAACCAGCGCAGGCTTCGCGGACGGAAGCCGTATTGTTGTGGTATCGAATATGAATTCAGAGCGGCAAACGGTGATTTCGGGACACAAAGAGGCCGTCCATGAAGCGTCCGAAAGACTGTCAGCCCATGGGGCCACAGTCATTCCACTGCAGGTAAGCGCGCCGTTCCATAGCCCGTTGATGGCGCCGGCGGCGGCGCAATTTGCCGAAGTGCTGGGCCACGTCTCGTTTGGAGAAATGGATTTTCCCGTAGTTTCCTCTTTGACGGGTCTGCCTTACGGGAATACGGCGGAGATCGCGGGTATGCTGGCAAAGGGATTGACGGACCCCGTCAATTGGCCGGCGGTCCTTACATTTCAGAAGAGCATTGGCATTGCCGCTGCCGTCGAACTGGGTCCGGGCAATGTATTGAAAAGGCTGGCTCCACCCTACGGACTGCGCGTATTCGCTTTTGACGACAAGGAGGATGAGGCGCATCTGTTTGCCGCAAGCCGGCAGACGGACGCTTATTCAATTGAACTGCTGAATCGTTGTCTGGCTATCGCCACTTGCGTCCGCAACCGCAACTGGAACGCGGCCGAATATGAACAAGGCGTCGCTTCGCCTTACCGCGGCGTGCAGCAGTTGGTCGAGCGGCTGCGGGAGACGGGAGAGCAAGTGGCGGAGGCGCATGTTCGGCAAGCGCTGGCGATGCTGGAATCGGTGTTTCGCACCAAAGGCACGTCCGCCGAAGAGCAGGAACGGCGGCTTGCAAGACTGCAGGGTGAGTTCGGCCTGCGCGGCTTGCCAGGCGTTTCTCCTGCTGACCGGCCATATTCGGGCAGTCTATTATAGGAAGGAGCGGGATCATGGGTATCCGGCTGGCCAATGACGAGTTGGAACTGGATGGAGCCCGGCGCCCTGCGGAGCTGCCGTCTCCCGTGGAGATTTTGCAGGCATTGATCCGCTTCAATACAACAAATCCGCCGGGCGAGGAAGCCACATGCATCATGTATATCCGGCAACTGCTTGAGGATGCGGGCATTGAGACGCGGACCTACGCGCTTGATCCGGCCCGGCCCAATCTGCTGGCCAGGATGAAGGGCAGCGGGGAGGCACCGCCGCTGCTGCTGTACGGGCATGTCGACGTCGTTGGCGTCGACATGCAAGCCTGGAGCCGCGACCCGTTCGGGGGCGACATTGAGGGCGGCTTCGTCTGGGGGCGGGGCGCTCTTGATATGAAAGGCGGCGTGGCGATGCTCGTATCGGCTTTCCTCCGCGCTCATGTCCGCAAGCTGCCGCTGCGTGGCGATCTCATTCTGGCGATTGTCAGCGACGAGGAAGCAGGGGGCGAATACGGTGCTTCCTTCCTGGTAGAGCGGCATGCCGATTATTTTGCGGGCGTAAAGTATGCGCTCGGCGAATTTGGCGGCTTCGCGTTTCATGCGCTGGGGAAAACCTTTTATCCGATTATGGTGGCGGAGAAGCAGCTATGTTGGCTCAAAGCGACGATTCGAGGAGACGGAGGCCACGGCTCCATGGACAAGCCGGGAGCCGACTGTATGGCGCAATTGGGGAACATGCTTCAATCGCTTAGCAGGAATAAGCTGCCGATACGCGCGACACCGGCGGCCCGGTTGATGATTGAAGGCATGGCCATCGCGCTGCCGCTGCTGCCGGCGCTGCTGCTGAGAGGGCTGCTGCGTCCCCGGCTGGGCGGCCTCATCCTGAAGCTGCTGGGGGAAAAGGGCGGGACATTCGCCCCGCTTCTGCGTAATACGGTCAGCGCGACCGTCGTTCACGGCGGCGAAAAAATCAACGTTCATCCAAGCGAAATTACGGTCGAACTGGACGGGCGAACGCTGCCGGGCGTCACTCCGCAGCAATTTATGGACGAGCTGCACCGATTCGCGATTAATGATTCGATCGAGCTGGAAGTGCTGCGTCATGATCCATGCGCTGAGGCTCCCGACATGGGGATGTTCGGTTTGCTGTCCGAAGTGCTGAAAGAAGCGGATAAGGAGGCCGTTCCGGTGCCAATGCTGCTGCCCGGAGGAACGGACGGAAGATTGTTTGCGAGGCTCGGCATCCAAACCTACGGTTTCCTGCCAATGCCGCTGCCCAATGACATGCAGTTTACCAAACTGATTCATGCGGCTGATGAACGTATTCCCGTAGAAGCGATCGGGTTCGGCACGGATGCGATTTACCGGGTGCTGCAGCGGTACGGGGTGCAGCCGTGATGCCTTTTAAAACGTTTTGAATATTCGCATATTTACAATTATATTAGCGCTTGAAATGCAAATGACCATTTCAAGCGCTTTTTTTGCATATTTCGAGGTCGACTGATCTTTTTCATATTTGTCGAAGGTGAAGGTCATATCCTCGATATGAAGCGAGCATCATTATTAAAATAATAGGTCAATCCGTGAGATAGCGTGAAACACCAGCATTGAACTCCGGCCCATTCAATACATGCTGCATAATCTTTAATTTCTCTTGGGCATAATGGATCTAGTTTGCCTGGCGAACTTCCAGAACCTCGGGAATCTACACGAACAACGACGTATCCATGCGGAACCCAATCAGTAGGAATTAACAATTTCCCATACGCGATAGTCGTCTTCATCGATATCTATGCTAGTACTAGGACAACGGCATCCGCTAGATCAGCACCAAAAACATCGCCAACCGTCTTGTTAGACATAGAGTTTGCAAGTTTGAATAATCGGTGTCTGAGCCTTTCAATGGGGAGTCCTTTGCCATACACACCATGGGTTAATATAACCGGGTATTTGCCTGACGCAGTTGGGCGAAATACATCGGCATATACGTTTGCGCCGTCGTCCATTTCGATGGGCACATCCCAATCGATTTGCATACATTCATCAGGTTTTAAATTCATTGTAGTTAATATCTGTTTTGTCGGTGGACAAGAGCATAGTCCTATTAGAAGTCGCCAATATGGCGGCTTTTTTGTTTTATGGGAACGGTTGCCGATATGATCGGCATTTGGTAGAAGAAAGCGGAGCATGTTCTAAAGGAAGTCAGAACTATATATCCGCAAAATTTGTCATGCTACTATAATAGAAATAGTCAGGATGAGGAGGAACGCAGTAATGACAGATTATAATCAGCCAGTTTTCGATGCATTGCTGCCCAGAGGGCACTGGCTAAGATTGATTATGAACCGGCTGCAGCTTATTGGAAAAAGCTATTAAAGTCGCCTCAAAAATGCGAAAAAATATTAAACCACACATTCTCGAATACAGTGTCGGATCTGCTTGCTGATCAATTGCTAGCTTTTTTGCAGACGTTTCTGCAGAAGAAGCCTGGCAGCAAGATCAGCTTGGAAGAGCATGAAACACTGCTTGCCTTACTTGGTATGATGCCGGGCAAAGCGAGTGAGAAGATGTGCGAGGTGTATGAGCTTGTAGCAGAGCATATCCAGAAGGTTTCATCATTTAAGCGCGATAGCGAGGTACTAAAGTTAACCTACAGAGATACTTCTATCTTTAATATAAGCAATACGTTGGAAGGTGTGACTTTAGAGCAAGCCTTTCCTATGATTTTGGTTGGCTCTGTTTTGATGGATGGAGATATTAGACTGCAAGCGCTGGCTTGCAAGCTATATGAACAATATGGGGGAGCCTGGCTGTCTCCTGTCTTCGCTTCTGCGCTTCTAACCAAGCCTGCTGGCGATGTTTTCGAGGTATTTTCAAAGTATTACAAAGATCCCGTGACGCAGCGTTTTATTTTGAACGTGCTAGGTACGGTGAAGTTTGATACTAAGCAAAACCGGCATACGTTTATGTTCGGCTGGGGTCATATGCTTAGGAATGATACATATTTTTCACTTACACCGCTGCTGTTTGAGGATTTGGATGTGCGCTGGATAGAACTTTTGGCAGCTGATCCGGAGAAGAAAAAGCTAAGCGGTCTTATTAAAACGAGTTATTATGTTGGAAAAGTAACTGGAGAATTTGATGATGTGCTGGGTGATCTACTTCCGCTAAATAATGAAATTTGCTGCCAAAAGGTTCAATCATATTTTCTGAAAAGAGCGATTCTGGATGATGGAATTGGCGCGACATATGTTGGTATTTTGTATCGGATAGGTTATGAGGACGTTGAATCGATTCTTATGAAAAAATGGTCCCAAAAGGAAAATGCAACCTCTATTTGGAATGTATCCAGTGATTTGCAGTCATTTACCCATTGGCCAGCCCAGAAGAGAGCAGTCCTTTTTAAACAGGTTGGACAATTGGTTCAGGAGAAGAAATTAAAAATAAGCTATTGGAAGCCGGACACCGCCGAGGAGCTGAAGAATAAGCTGCTCAAGTAGCAATAGAAGGAGCGGATTAGCTGCTCTCGCCGCGTAGCCGGGTCAGCCAGAAACTTGCTCTGTTGTTAGTTGGCTAATGTCCTTCAGCCTTCATTGAAAATAGGCTTCCTCCGTTCTTCAGAAAGGGGAAGTCTGTTTTTTTACTATAATTTCAAATGTAAGATTGGATAGGGACGACCTAAATTAATTTCATAGTCATTATTTGTAAGATTCATGTAAGAATGTAGAAAGATGGGTGAAAGTTTTTGCGTGTATGCTGTAATGGAATGCCGGACCCAAACAATATGGAAGGTAACATCATCTTAGTCGATTGTATCGGCAGCATTACAGAGAGGAGAGATTTAGAATTATGCATGCACACAAACGCTCTTCGTTTTCTTTGGTACTGAGCATTACGCTGGTAGGAGCACTGTTCATCCATTCAAACCATTCATTTGCTGCTATTGAATCCAAACAACCAGATGAATCACGATCTGTCGTCATTCGGGATATTACAATTGTAAATGTGAAGACGGGGGAATTAGAGCCGAATCAGACCGTTGTTACTAGCGGGAATCAGATTGTAGAGATTGACGACTCAAATAATATCGAGATTCCAGATGGTGCTACAGTGATTCCTGCAACAGGCAAATATCTCATTCCTGGGTTATGGGATATGCATGTACACCTTATGGACGACTTTAAGTATGCATTCCCGCTTCTATTGGCAAACGGAGTAACGGGTGTGAGAGATATGGCAACTGAGCTTAAAAATATTGCGGATTGGAAAAAGGAAGTAGAAGACAATAAACCGGCTCCACGGATTACTTATTCTGGTTCCACACTTATACAGCCTCAACCAGACGCTCTTCCGCATCTTTATCCGGTCACTTCCGAGAAATCAGCGCGTGATGCGGTTCGCTTGATGAAAAAGCATGGGGCAGAATCGATTAAAGTATACTCCTTCCTTCCTCGACATCTCTACAAGTACATCATAGACGAAGCTCGCAAGTTAAATATGAAAGTTGGGGGACATTTGCCAATTCCAGTTAGAGCGGAGGAGGCGTCCCGTATGGGCAAACGATCCTTTGAGCATCTGGATGGACTGTTCATCGCGACTTCACATGAAGAAGATAAGCTCCTGAAGTTAGCGAATAAAAATCCGGATGAGCATTTGAACTTTGAATTGGAAGCCTTCAAGACATATGACGCTCAAAAAGCAAACAAACTGTTTAAGCTGTTTAAAAAATATGGAACGTATCAGGTTCCTACCTTGATTACCTATTTACAAGTTGTAAGTCCGCTTGACAAAGAGTTGGCACCCTATGTCCCCGAACATTATTGGGCAGACTGGGAAAAGGCTAAGAAGGAAATGAGTGTGTATAAAGAACTCATTCAAAAATCTCTCCAAAATCACGAGAATAGCA
Source organism: Paenibacillus uliginis N3/975 (assembly GCF_900177425.1). Taxonomy (NCBI): domain Bacteria; kingdom Bacillati; phylum Bacillota; class Bacilli; order Caryophanales; family Paenibacillaceae; genus Paenibacillus; species Paenibacillus uliginis. The sequence goes on from NZ_LT840184.1 coordinate 3,218,806, forward strand.
AGAAAATGATCAAGCGGATGAATGAAGCGGGTGTTCCGATTATGACAGGGACTGACGCTACTTTCGGCATTCCTAACCATGTATATGGCAAGAGCGTGCATGAGGAGCTTAGATTGCTAGTAGCGTCAGGGTTGACGCCGCTGGAAGCTCTCCAAGCGGCAACCCTGACACCTGCCAAGTTCATGGACAGAGAACAGGAACTCGGAACGATCGAAGAAGACAAACTTGCTGATATGGTTATTTTGCATGATAATCCGTTGGATCAAATCGAAAATACCGAACGTATTTACGGGGTAGTAATGAATGGTACTTACTATGGCAAGGGAGAACTGGATGAAGCCGTGAAGACGGTAATTAACAAGTAATTTTTTCTCTATAATGACTAAGTGTTATCAGTGGCCATATCGAATTATAGCTGTGGTAGCGGATATAAAATTGTCCTGGCAGGCCGGCGCCTGTCGGGTACTTGGCATATTGATCCTTCTTATGAAGGAGTGCAATCAAGCATTCGATCCCTCGGTTAATCGTATCAGTAGGTGCTGGGGAACTTGCGATGAGCGCGTCTAATGCCCAAGCCGTCTGGGATGGCGTGGAGGCATGTAAATGAACGTATCTCTTCACCTTGTCGCTTGAGCAGGATTCCCCCCAGCCACCATCTGAGTTTTGAATAGTCATTAACCATTTCGTCGCTTTTACAAGTGCTGGATCACGTGCTTCGACTCCTACAGCCTTCATCCCTGTGACAGCAGCCCATGTTCCGTAAATATAACAAATTCCCCATTTTCCATACCATGACCCATCTTCCTCCTGGTTTTCCTTCAGCCAATTAACAGCCTTTTGGATAAAGGGGTGCTTAATCGTTAACTTAGCCATTGATCCCAAATATTCCAGTGCTCTGCCTGACAAATCCGCGGTAGAGGGATCGGTGAGTGCGGCATCTGCACCGTCATAGGGAAGCCAATTCAAAAAAGCTTTGTTTGTATTTTTCTCAAAGGCAGACCATCCGCCATCATCATTTTGCATGGAGAGAACCCAGTGAAACCCCTTGTCATAGGCTTCCTGGAAACGATTATCATGCGCCGCCAGCCGATGAATCGCACGTAGAGCCGCGGTGGAATCATCTACATCCGGGTTCATCGTGTTACTGTCCGAAAACCCCCAGCCGCCAGCAATGGCCGAATCGTTATGCTTGCTCCAATCGCCCATTACCGTCTGCTGACGGTTAAGTAAGTACGTTCCAGCGCGCATAATGGCAGGATGAGTTGTTGACACACGTGCTCGCTGCAAGGCATGGCTTATAAGCGCAGTATCCCAAACGGTGGACGTAGAGTTCACCATATGATAGGAGTTGTCTGTTCGACACATGAAGCCTTTCAAGCCTTTAATGGCTTTTATAATGCGTGAATGTCTACGATCGTACTGAACAGCGCAGCCAGCGACTATCTCGCTTAAAACGATGTAAAACCAGCATGAATTTGTCATTCAACTAACGGGAAACGATAGCTGAATAACTATAGGATGGCAGCCGGGTAGTGCGAACGGCTGCCTTTGTTGAACTAACGGGCAGGATAGTTGAAGGACATACACGGTGATCTGTACCATAAGTATGGCTAAATTATTTACGAAATTCCTTGTGGCGCATGTGTTTGAATATATGGGTTAAGGAAATGCAAGAAAGGTGCATGAGGATTTTGTTGGCGGCGAAGAGGAGTCGAGCATGAACGTATACTACCAAGATCGATCACCATCCGAGTTTTATAACCTGAATAAGCATGAAAAGTGAAAAGTTGCGAATAAAAGAAATTTGCGTGTAACGAAACATAACTACATCTTTTACGTATATCCATTCAGTTTCATACTTTAACAGAGAAAACGATAGAGAAATCTATAGACTATCGTAGAGGTCACGTGTATGTCGGTTTTGAAAAAACGAAAGTTGATTTTATGGTTGTCAGCTTTAGCCCTTATCGTTGCAGTTCCAATAACAATTTTCATGCAAATAATCATTCATTCTAATGTACCAGAACTTGCAGAAGGAAGCATTGAGCAGCGGTATGCACAGCAAGGAAACTATCATGTAAAGGTAGAAGAAGTTAAGAGTATGAGCGGAGAGGCTTTATTTAGAATATACTACCCAGTATTTCAAGGAGACGAATCCTATCCTATTATTTCATGGGGGAATGGAACAGATGCCACGCCAGATCGTTATGATGAGCTCTTAACTCATCTTGCTAGCTGGGGATTCATTGTAATAGATTCCTATAGCAAGACAACAGGAACAGGCAAAGAAATTGTGGAGGCTATTGATTATTTGAAAAATGAAAACGAACTAGCAAACAGCTTGTTTTATCAAAAAATACAAATGGAGCATATTGGTGTAGCTGGACATTCTCAAGGGTCTACTGGGGTCATTAATGCTCATACCAACTATATAAGTGGATCGTTGATTAAGACGGTTGTATCCATCGCTCTCCCGGATTTGAAGCATTGTGATCCAGAAGATGTGTACGATACAGCACGTATTACCGTTCCTTTTCTCATTATGGGTGGTACACGAGATTTTCTAATCTCACCGGTATCAACGAATCAATTAGCCTTGCATAGTACTAACGCAAGCACGCCTGTTATGATGGGGATGGCAAAAGGTGCAGCTCATACAGCGATTGAAGGTAATGGTGGCAATCATAGGGGGTACTTGACGGCTTGGATGAGATATCGGCTGCTTGATGATCAGGAAGCCATGAAGGCATTTCATGGGGATTCTTCCGAGATGATGCATAATACAAATTGGGTGGACGTTATACAAGCAAATATGGATGATAATAAATTGAATATCAAAAAGCCGGAGTTTATGAAAAGTAAATAAATATTACGTAGGCGGAAGGCTTTCCAAAGATGCTCCGCCTAAGCCTAAAAAAGAGTATGAAGAATACAAAAAACAGTTTGAGGTTTTAGATGAACCTTTCAAGCCGTTTTTGCTAACTGAGGACGATCTCAAATGAGGTCGTTCTTTTTCTGTCCAAAAACTTGTAAATATGCATAAAAATTCACATATAAAAATTACTTTCGAAAATTCAGGTTAATGACTTGTTGCAAAATTGTTTTGAACATGCTTTTCAAGATTGTGAGCATGGACACATCGTTATTTCTATGAGTTCCAACAACGGCTTTTGCAGGATTGGAGTAATAGATTGATGGCAAAGGATTCAACGTTGAAGAATGTTCACAAAAAAGTTTAGGTTTATCTATTGTAAATAGCTATGTAGAGGATAAACTAAAAGAGAGCATGCAATTTGAATCTACAGCGTGTGGAACAACAGTTTCATTCACGTTTAAAATGTAATAGAGGACTACAAAGGCGTAGTCTTACTAAAGCAAAGAGGCTTAAGGTTATAGCATTCCTACTTTATAGGAAGCGGTATAACTTTAGGCCTCTTTGTGTTTATTTTCTGGTATGGGAGATGAGGAAATGGAGAAGAATTGTTAAGTGTAGGAATAGATATGGGAACATCAACAACACAACTTGTCCTATCCAAACTTTATATCCAGAATAGTGTATCACAGCTGTAATGGTTGCTATGCTCATTGCAAGTAAAATGGTTCCAAAAAACTGCACCTAAGAAGTAGAGGAGGATACCCATGAGTATCGATAAAAAGATGATTGAAGAGATGGTTCGTAAAATCATCATGGAAAAAGTAGGGGCTGATGCTATTGAACAGAACGTTCATAGAGGTCCTGGAGGGATTACTTCTGTTAAAGTGCCAAATATGAAAGTAACAGAAGAGGATCGTCTCGATACAGGCAACCCTAATGATATCGTCTATTGTAAAGATCTTTTTTCGCTAAAGGAAAGTCCAAGACTTGGCTGCGGTATCATGGAGATGAAAGAAACAACCTTTGACTGGACACTTAACTATGATGAAATTGATTATGTGATTGAGGGACATCTGGATGTTATCATTGATGGTACAAAGGTGTCAGCTGGTCCAGGAGAAGTGATCCTGATTCCAAAAGGAAGTAAGATTCAATTTTCTGTGCCAGAATATGCACGATTTATCTATGTAACATATCCGGCTAACTGGGCAGAACAAGCGTAACATTCTAATTTCTACTTGCCGGAGGAAAAGCGGTTTATATCGGAGGATACGTATGAAGGGGAACTGACGAACCCGCTGAGTTTGAATCGGTATACGTATGTGCAGAATAATCCGCTAAAATATATTGACCCAAGTGGACATGCAGAATGTGGAGGGGCTACGAACTGCAATCCGAAACCCAAACCGCCGCAACAGTAATGTACGGTATACTCCGGGCTCCATGGTTTCAGAACTGGGGCTTTAGCGATGCCCCGGTACCAATTTCGAGCGGACAAGCTGCCAGAATAGCAACCTGAATGATCATTACTCCGCAATAATGGTAAAACTAGTTGCTGAAGAGCTGTGGAATTAGACCAAATACAAAACAATTGATTCTTGACTATTGGGTTTTTATAAAAAAAGATTATACGAAGGTGTCGGGTGACAAGAACATATATGCATAAAAGTCGCGTAGTTGCGGCTTTTTTTGTTTTAACGATATATGTTCTAGTCAAAAACCAATGACAAGAACATGGCAGTATGGCTGGATAGAGGCGGGCTGGAGAAGCTCATGTCCGACGTAAGGGAAGAGCGTAAAGTATACAAGGAGTGGTATGATGAAGACGACCGGCGTCCGCAGAAGTCAGATTATCCCTATCATAACCCGAATGCTGGATATCCTCCGCACTATAAGCACAAAAAAAAGAAAAGCGTCCTAGACCGGATTGGAGATATATTCGATTAGAACAGCATCCTGTCTAATGAATCCTTCTGTTATGGAAATGGCACGCCTGCCTCGTAGCATTAGGATTTTTTTTGTTCTGGCAAGAACACTGCCGGCATTCATGATGAGATAAATCGATCGGATTGTCAAAAGAAAATAAAGTATTTTCTTAGTGCTTAGGTTAAGATAAGTCCCCTGTTTAAGCACTACATGCTACCCGCGTACGTTCTTTAATAGGTGATTGGAAATGGAATATAATGAGGAGGACGTAGCCAAAGCGAAGGCGCGGGAGCGTTCTTTTTATTGAACTAACGGGCAGTTTACGTTAATTACGAGTGGGTTTTCGAGTATTATGCAGGTTGCTAATATACACGATTGACATCTGAATTCTAACTGGCTACAATAACAATAATTAGGAAATGATATAAATGAAATCAATGAATGAACAAAATATGCTACATTTCGTTCAGAGAGGGATGTTTTGGTGTGAAATCCTACGAAACTTAGTATGTTGCCGGTTCAGGAGTGCGGTTAATGCCCGCCGGTTTGACTCGTTATAGTCAATTGAGCTGATTGTATCGCTAAATGCGAAGACAATAACTTGGGTGGTACCGCGATTAATTCGTCCCAATCTTGGGGCGTTTTTTTGTTGTCTAAAATAGAGTAAAAGGAGAAATATCAATGAAACTGTATACATCTGAAGAGATTAGAGCGAAGTATATTCAGTTTTTTCAAGAAAAAGGTCATGCCGTCATTTCTAGCGCTTCCGTTATACCCGATAACGATCCCACCGTATTGTTTACGACAGCGGGCATGCACCCGCTGGTGCCCTATTTACTTGGAGAGAAGCATCCATCTGGAACGAGGTTAACCAATGTTCAGAAGTGTATACGTACTGTGGATATAGATGAAGTCGGTGATGATACCCATTGCACCTTTTTTGAGATGATGGGCAACTGGTCACTTGGCGATTATTTCAAACATGAATCCATATCGTGGAGTTGGGAGTTCGTCACTTCGCCGAACTGGCTCGATATACCCAAGCATAAAATTGCGGTTACTGTATTCGAAGGAGATGATGATGCTCCCCGTGATCAGGAGTCGTACGAGATATGGTGTGCATTAGGTCAATGTGAGGAAGAGATCTTCTTCTTGCCTAAAGCCGATAATTGGTGGGGGCCAGCAGGTCAAACAGGTCCTTGCGGTCCCGATACGGAAATCTTCATTATCTCGGATAAAGAACGTTGCGGTCCTACATGTTCGCCAGCATGTGGATGTGGGCGCTATGTTGAATTCTGGAATAATGTATTTATGAAATATAACAAAACGGCGGAGGGAAAGTTTGAACCGCTTGATCAAAAAAACGTCGATACGGGAATGGGCTTAGAGAGAGTGCTAGTCGCTTTGAATGGAGGAACAGTCTATGATAGCGACCTGTTTACTACGATATTCTCACGAATTGCAGAACTGTCGGAGACGGCATACGAAAATCAACCCAAAGCGTATCGAGTTGTTGCGGATCATACCCGCACGGCAGTATTTATCCTTGGTGATAATTACGGCATTACTCCGTCTAATGTCGACCAAGGCTATGTGCTGCGAAGATTGATTCGCCGAGCTGTTAGATTCGCAATGCAATTGAGTATTCAAGAAGGCGGTCTAGCGGATATCGCTAGCGCTGTGATTGACAAGTACGAGCTAATATACCCAGAGCTGCAAAGCAATCGCGATAAAATTATTAGGGAACTCCAGGCGGAAGAAGCTCGTTTTCAAAAAACGCTCGCGCAGGGACTTCGTGAATTCGATAAGCTTTCGATTTCATTAGTAAATGGTCAAATAGACGGTGCAGCTGCATTCAAACTTTATGATACGTATGGGTTTCCCATCGAATTGACCATGGAACTGGCAACAGAGCGTTCCATCGCCATCGATCTGGAAGGATATCTAGAGAAATTTCAGAAGCATAGAGAGTTATCTCAAGCCGGAGCAGCCCAAAAGTTTAAAGGCGGTTTAGCAGATAATTCTGCACAGACGGCAAATCTGCATACGGCAACTCATCTTCTGCATGCTGCACTACGAAAGGTTCTCGGAGATGAGGTGGCGCAAAAGGGCAGCAATATAACGGCTGAGAGACTGCGCTTTGATTTTTCGTTCCATCGTAAAATGACTGAAGAAGAGATCGTGGCAACCGAGCGGCTGGTCAATGAAGCGATTGCCGAAGGCGTCGGGATTACGTTCGAAGAGATGACGCTTGAAGATGCACGTAGAACAGGGGCTATTGGTCTATTCGAGAGCAAGTATGGCCAGATGGTAAAAGTATATACGATGGGCAAATTCTCCAAAGAGATATGCGGCGGTCCTCACGCGGTGAATACGGCTGACCTTGGTACTTTTAAAATTGTTAAGGAAGAGAGCTCGTCTTCTAGCGTAAGGAGGATAAAGGCAGTACTTGAAAGCACTGATGCTTTACGCTAACGAGGAACGTTAGTTCAATAAATAGGCTTTTACCACTTTTGAGCAACGTGCTAAAATACCTTAGTACCAGTTAACCTCTGAGTCTAATGTGGAGCTTGGAAAGACTTCTATAAAGTATTTGTGGTAACTGGTACCGTATTAGAAGGAATTAGCCCTTAATAGGCGTATATATAATTGTGCAGTGACCTCTCAGGGAACAACCGCCCAGAATAGGTTTGGAGCCGGCAGGACATCCTCCTGGACTTCTTTAACAGAAATGAGGCACTCCCTGTTTTTGGCGCTGCACATTTAATGATTATTCAACCTGTCGAAATGACAGGTTTTTTTGCATAGAAAAACAAAGAACTTAACAGAGAAAGCAGGAAATTGTTTCCTTCTGTCGAAAGAACTTAACAGAAGCCCTTTAAAGTTATTGAGGCGGATACTCGACCTCTCAGTTTATTATGGGTAATGCACCGAATCTAAAACCTGACATGCTACATTGGGCCCATTGTGGAGCTCTTAAGAAAACTTGGTTAATCTGGTGCAAATGATTCGAATAGGTGATCATAAGTTGGATAATTTTATGCTTACGGATACGAGCATTATTGAAGACCGAGACAACTCAAGAGTTTTTTATCCCTTCTATGTTGGAATAGATATTGGTTCGGATTTCCATGTTGCTGCTTGCATTCCATTTGAAAAGTTCCGCAGTGAGAAGGAATGGAAACGCAGTAAAACAATGAAGTTTAACTCGGATAGCCAAGGGATTACAAAGTTTATCCATGCTTTGGAAGATATTCAAGCACAATTCGGGTATAAACCCCAGGATTTCTTTATATTACTGGAACCAACTGGTGGGCATTATTCATATTTAGTTGTTAGAGTTCTATTAGATCGAGGCTATTCTATATATCAGGTTGAAAATAAAGCTGTAAAGAATTTTCGTGAACGCCAGCTAGGACTTAATGAAAAATCCGATGAAATTGATGCTAGAATTATGGCATATATGGGATGGCACAAAATCCTTCATCCTGATATGCGTTCGGTGCGAATAGTTCGTCCTGCAAGTGCAGAGCAGGTTTTATACCGCACATTAACTAGGGATCGTTGGTTGCTTACTACTCAATTAACGAGACGTAAGAATCAAGTCCAGCAATTATTTTGTGTAACTAATCCTGAACTTAAACGAGCTTTTAAAAAAACAGGTGCGTTAAGTGTCCTCAAATTAGCTCTGAAGTATCCTACAGCGCAAGAAATGGCCAAGGTAACTCAGGATGAACTTAGGCATACTCTAATAACAATTGGTGCAAAGACTACTGCTACAAAAGCCTCTATGACCTTGGCAGAACTGTTACCCAACACATTAGCCTTGAACATTCCACACCTAGCTGAACGGCAAACGTGGCCAATTGAAGAAGCTTTGCGTATAGATGAAGCGATAAAAAGCATGGATAAACAGATAGCTTCCCTGCTTTATGGTAATAAAGAAAAAGGATATAAACCTCATCCTTATACAATGATACTTATGTCCTTCCCTATCATGAGTGAATCTATGGCCTGTACATTTATCGGCGCTATTGGTGATATTGAACGTTTCTCAACATATTTAGAGCTTAAAAAGTACCTTGGTGTAGCTGCGGAGAATAAAATCTCGGGCACATCCGTTTTTAAGAGTAGGCAGACATACGAGGGTGTTAGAGATACTCGCAGAGTTCTATTCTTAATGACTTTGCTACTAATATCTCCAAAAATAAGTGAAAATAGTTTTCGTGTTTACTATAAGCGATTAGTTGATCGAGGAATGGCGAAGAGAAAAGCAATAGGGCATGTATGCGGTAAGATTGCCCAAGTTTTATACTCATGCCTTAAAAACAATGAACCGTATGATCCTTTCAAACACGCGAGCAAAATGGGAGTAATCCTTGACGGCGATAAAGTAAGATTAAAGATCCTAGCTAATTTAGAAGATTACGAACGCCAAGCGGATGAGTTAGCAGATGACGATGTCTTATAAACGACAGCATCTTACACTGTCTTACACTGAAGATAAATAGCCCATTGCCATGTAAAATTGGAAATAAGAAGCTTCCAAATTACGGTGATGGGCTCATTTACATTTTTCTAAGCGCTACACTACATTAGACTGGCATGCTAACTGCAGCTTCGCTGCGCAGCTCGCCGCCGCGTAAGCGTCAAATAGCCCCCACCTATTGACGCTTGCCTCTAAGGAGTTTTGGACAAATAAAGAGATTCCAACATTTGTATCTAAAGATAAATCAAAGAACTCCTACACTTCAAACGGTTTAGAGATTATGTTTAGTAATTATTTAATTTTTATCCTTGAAAGAAACCCACAGCTTATGTTGTGCGGTTTTTTTTTTATTAAAAGCAGAATAAAGATGGTATTGAAGAAATAGAGATAAACGGTGTTATTTAACAAATGGAAATAAGTGGAATTAAATAGTGTCATATTAGTCTGATATCCATTTAATACTTACCAAGGTGGATATGCCAGCATTTAAATGCTAGCTATGCATAAATTATTTTTTTAGGAGGATTTGATGAGAAAACTTAAGAAGTCACTTCAGGTCTTATCTCTTATGGTGGTAACAGCGGTTGTAGTAGCTGGCTCGCCATCTTGGGCACTAGCCCAAACTTCAGAGGCAGCCATCACACCATCAGAGGAAGCCATTACACAGCAAAGTAATCTTGTTGTTCAGCGAAATTTTGAAGTAAAAGCCCTTGGAGATATATGGGCGGAAGGCGAGCGAGAGCGTAGATTCATAAATGCTCGAAAAATATATCAGCCAACAGGTCTATATGCAAATGCCAATGAACAAATTGTGATTGAAGTTTCAGGTGACAAACCAATTACAGCGATTATTGGGACACATCGTCATGATAACGAGTGGGCGATTAGTTATCCATTACAAGCAGGTATAAACACAATTTCCTCACCAAATGGCGGTTTGTTGTCTTTTGATAACAGCAACAATGAAGGTAGTATTAATGTAAATGTAGTGAGTGGGGGTAGTCCTGTTCCATTCTTTGTATTAGGCAAGAATACAAAAGAGGATTGGCAGGCAATGATGAGTGCTTATCCTAATGCACCCTCTGTTGTTCTTCAATCAGAAAAAGCCCTCTTAGTCTTCACATATGCTTCTGCTCAAAACCATATCTTGAATCAAGACCCAGTTCCTGTTTTACAGACTTATGATACGTTTATTGGAGCACAGGATAACATTTCTGGACTATCAAATTCTGATTCTGATCCTAGACATCGGTTAGATAAGCATCTGATTGGCGTTATTGAACAACCAACATACACAGGCGGAGCGTATGCATATGCAAGTTGGGATGGGGCAATTATGCCTACAAGTACTGGAGCAAATGCAGATGCTTTAGACCTTACAAGAATGGGTTGGGGGCAGTATCACGAGGCAGGTCATTTGAGACAACAAGGGCCTTGGACTTGGGATGAGATGACTGAGGTGACAGTAAATCTATATTCTCTAGCTGCTAAGAAGGTTCTTAAACCTACTGAGCCTGTAAGGTCACAAGGCGAGTACTTAGCTGCTTTCTCGTTTGTAGATCAGCCAACCAAGAATTTTACAGACTCTAAATCAAAATTAGAAATGTTGTGGCAACTTAATCTTGCTTTTGGGGATAACTTCTACCCAGAGTTACATCGATTATATCGTGAGATGGCAAAAACTGATCTGCCAACTACTGATGATCAGAAAAAACAGGCATTTATTCTAAATACTTCAAAAGTAGCTCACTATAACTTGACGCCTTTCTTTGATAAATGGGGTTTGTCTGCAACAGATGACACACGAAACAAGATTAATTCATTGAGTTTACCTCTTCTAACTGCACCAATTTGGTTTGGGTCAGAGTATAACATCATTAAACCGACAGATGGAATGGATAAGGTAAAAGGTATTGGGGGTATCATTGCTGTAACAACAAATAGCCAAGAGACTTCAAGTGAAAATAATGCCGCAGCATATGCATTTGATGGAAATCCAGATAGTATCTGGCACAGTGAATGGAATAAACCAAATCAGTTTCCTTACAATATTACAGCAAAGTACCTAAATCCCTCAACATTCTCCAAACTAACCTATCTACCACGACAAACTGGTGGAGAAAATGGTATTATTACAAATTATAAAATCCTAACTAGTCTTGATGGGGTAACATTCAATGAGATTGCAACAGGCACTTGGGCAAAGGACAACACAGAAAAGACAGTAACTTTCACACCTACTCTTGCTAAAATTGTTCGACTTGAAGTACCTCAAGGTGGTGGAACAAATGGTTTTGCATCTGCAAGTGAGATTAAAATCTTTGAAACCGATCCAATAACACCACAACCTGTTATAACGTATCTCAGCGATATTGATTGGTTTTCTGCAACAACAGGTTGGGGAACAGTCCAAAAAGATCGTAGTGTTGATGGAAATACGCTGAAGTTAAATGACAAGACCTATACAAAAGGTTTGGGCACACATGCTAACAGTGAAATTGTCTACAAACTGAATGGGCAGTACACATCCTTTGCCGCGCTAGTTGGGGTAGATAGTGAGGTAGGTTCTGTAGGTACTGTGGAGTTCCAAGTTGTTGTAGACAATCAAGTTGTATTCTCTAGTGGTAAAATGAATAAAAATACAGAGGCAAAAGAGGTAAACGTTAATCTTTCTGGAAAGAATGAGCTAAAACTTAAAGTAACAGATGGTGAGGATGGTATAAATAGTGACCATGCTGATTGGGTAAATGCTCGTCTTATCAAATAGTATTGTAAGGTTAAAGCACGTCAAAAAGAGAGGGGTCATTCCCTCTCTTTAGTTTTAGGGTTGATTGACAATATGTAACTTTAATAGTAAGCGTCAAATAACCCACACCTTGTTATCAAGATGAGGGCTATTTTGCTTTTAATCGGCCTTAAATACCCTCAGTCTAGCACTTTATTTTCTCTGAACAACTAATATAGCGATTTTTTTGTTTTATCGGCACAAGTTCTTGTCCCGAGCCAAGGACAAGAACTTGTACCCATTGCCGTAAAAGACAAGAACTTGGTCCGATTACCGATTTGATCCATTGCTTGACGGGCAAATCATTGAAGTTCGCTCCGGTGAAGAGGATATCGTCACCGTAGTGACTGAGTGATGGGTCATGATGATTGTGAGGGTTAAGAACAAGGAGCACGCTTTTACGATTCCGGTCCCTTATGCCGTATTGCGCATGGGGAGCGGTTTCCTTACTTCCAATTTAGTCCAGCGTAAAATAAAGGATTGGCTGAACAAGCACGGCAGACATGCGGGTGGGCACTCGAGCCGGAAGCATGATTTCGATTCGGACAGCAGCCGGTTCGGGATTGAACTGGTACTGTCGATTCTCGAAAACCGAAGCACGAAGCAAGCGATTAGGCAGTTCATGAAGGAATTGCAATGTTGCAAAGTACGTTTCTTCCAAATAATACATCGCAAAACAGATCTGAGAGTTCTTTGATTCTCGCGAGAATACTGTCCAAGATGCCGAAGGAATGAGCGATTGGCTGTGTCGTATTTCGAAATCAAGACGTAGAGCATTTGGTGGGTTTACGGAAAAGGGCCGAACAAGCTCCTTGCGAAGCTCGATTTAGATTGTAGTGATTTTTGGTGCTGTCACATTTTGGGTCGAGCTGTTCGTTGTATAGAGTGAAAGGGGGGAGACGGCTTGAATGATACGGAGTTAAGTCAGATCATTGCAGATGTGTTGGATGGGAACACAGAAAAATTCGAGAAAATCATAGAGGTTTATCAAAAACCGATTTTTCTCTACTGTTATCATATGCTGGGCAATTATGCCGAAGCCGAGGATAACGCACAGGAAGTATTTTTGAAGACATTCCGCACCTTGAAGAAATATACCCAACATGAGATAGATTTTGGCGCCTGGGTATACAAGATTGCCTACCATCAATGCATCGACATCATCCGTAAGCGAAAGTTGGTGAAATATATGCCTTTCTTTTACCAGGATGAGAAAGAAAATAATGAAGTCGATATGCATATTGAAGCCAACTATTTTGATGAATCCGTACATCAAGCTATGGCGAAATTATCGGCGGAAGAGCGCAATTTGTTAATCTTGCGTTGTGTCGAGGATAAAAGCTACCAGGAGATCGGTTTGATTCTAGGCAAAAACAGCGCGAGCCTTCGTAAAAAATACGAACGTACATCTGCAAAATTTCGAAAGTATTATGCTCAAGTGAAGGGAGTGGGAGTGTATGAATATGGACAGGGATCGGGATATGAAAAAACTGTTTGATGACCCGCGCATTCCCGACGCCGACTTGACAGGAAAAGTAATGAGAATACTACATGCTAAGCCAAAAGAAAAGGAGAGGTTTTTTGTGAAATATAAAGTTGCTTTAACTGCGTTTGTAGGTATGATGTTAATGGGCTCCACGGGTTATGCGGCAGTTCAATATCATTCTTTGAACAACAAGGATGGCGAAGTCGTATATGAGACTAAATCGACGAAAGATTACGGAAAAACAGAATCGAAAGATGAGATAGAGCGTTACAAGGCATTTTATGAACTTAAGGATAAGGTGCTCAAGAACGGGGAAGCTGGGCTGTTCTATATGGTTGCCAATAACCCGAATCATGAAACAATTCTTGGAACGAAGGTGACTATCTTCCAAGATCTTTCTCAATTGCGCGATAAGATTACGGATAAATCCATTAAGATCGCAGACAAAGTCAATGGAAATTATACATTCCAAAAGGCGGACGTAATCTTTAAAAATGCTCAGGAAGTGAATCCTCCTTCTTCGGAAGAAAATAAGAAAATGGCAGAAGAGCTGAGAAAGCAGGCGGAAGAGTCCAATAAGGGATATGCCATGATGCCTGTTGAAATGACAGATCAGTTTTTCCTTCTCTTTGCTACGTATCAAAATGGCGAAGATGAAATCGGGGTTAATATCACTAATCTGAGTGGAAAGAGCGATCCTACAATGTATATTGACGAGAACGTTGAATTTAAGCAGGAGAAGGTTCAAGTGAAGGGAGTAGAAATGCTGCATACAGAATTTGGTCCTTCGCAGAGCCACGAGCTGAAATGGGTATACGAGAGCCCAGACAAAAAGGTGAAATACGCCTATACTTTACGTGGAGACATAAATAAAGTAAGCAAAGAAACTTTGATGAAAATTGCCGAAGGCTATTTGGAATAATAAATATTAAAACAACGGGAATCTTCTCCAATCCAATTGGGGGTGATTCCCCTTTTGGCATGATAAATAGGCCTTCCCTTCGCCGTAAAGGACAAGAACATGTTCCTATTGCCGATTTGATGAATGTCTAATCAAGATCCGATGCCGGAGCAAGCAGCATATGCGCCGATCGATCCGCGGCCGCCCGCGGAGCCATTTCCTGCTAAACTGTTGAAGCATGTTTTTCGACTGTATGATATAATGCCCCATAGAATTTAATCACTTCGTAGTTCACCTCTTACAGATTGCATGTGCCTACAACTACCCCGCTGCAATCCTCATCTGTCACCACATCCGATGCTTATTGCCTCGCCATGCTTGAAAGTTGACCGCACCTACTCTATTCATTCTACGATCAACGAAACCACGGACGGGCCGAACTCGCCTATCCAAGCTCTATCTAAGGAGGATTTTATGCAGTTAGAAGGACATCATTTTTTTGTCATCACAGGTGGCCCTGGCTCAGGGAAGAGTACACTCCTCGATTATCTTGAACGGCAAGGCTTCATGCGGTCGGTCGAAGCGGGACGAAGCATCATCCAGGAGCAGACGATGATTGGCGGTGCCGCTCTGCCTTGGAAAGACAGAATACTCTTCGCAGAGCTCATGCTATCTTGGGAAATGCGTTCATACCAACAAGAACTGAAGCAAGGAAATACCGCCCCCGTGCTGTTTGATCGAGGTGTGCCTGACGTCATCGGGTATCTTCGACTGGAGGGGTTGGATGTTCCGGTTCATATCCAGCGCGCTGGCGAATTATTTCGCTACAATAAACGCGTCTTTATCGCCCCGCCCTGGCCGGACATATATCGTCAGGATGCCGAACGAAAACAGGATCTGAAGACAGCTCTCCGAACCTTTGACACGATGGCGGCCGTTTACACCGAGCTTGGATACGAATTAGTCGAGCTTCCGCGTTGCAGCATCGAAGACCGCGCCGAATACATCCGGTCGAGCATACGCTGACGAAGGTTACGTACAGCCCATTCCTTGGGCGGCAACAAAATATCTGCAGGGAATAATGCGATGCCAGTCGGCACCTCTATATAGTCCAATGGTGGTAAAGAATGAGAATGGAAAACTCTATGGGATCGAGCAAGATCATTAAGAGACATTATTTCACGGTTGGCTGTGCTGTCATTCCTTTCTGGAGGAAGCGAAAGAAGGGGATCATTAGTGCCGGGAAATTTATGAATGAATTGTATGAGGAACATTAATGCCTGAATGAACAACACGCAAATCTAATCTGTCATTATTTGATACTGGGCTATCACCTTTATGGTTATTTAGATGTATAATCAGGGTGAAAGCTCAGACAACATACGCCCCAGCCTAGGATAAGAGCTATATAAGGCTGGGGTTTTTTATTTACACTAGAGATTTTGAGGGATAGTTTATAAAATTGGTAAAAAATGACATGTAGATTTGCTGAGATAGGTGAAGCAGGTCCTAGATTTGCAAGAATGACAAAAAGATAAATTGTTGAGCTGAAAGGTGGGAAAAAGGTGGGAGAAGGAAAAAGAAGGAACTGGAAGTCCCTGGTGTTTTTCAGTGTATTGCTAATTTTTATTATTGCAGGATGTTCTACATCACAAGAGACTCATCAACTCGGGAGAGAGAAGGAGCAGGAATTTGACCAAGGAAGTGGAATGAAATTTTCCAGCCTTTCTGAACAAAAGATCGTGGATTTTGCTAAGCTCAGTAAGGTATGGGGAGTGGTGAAATACTATCATCCTAAGGTTGTATCTGGAGATGTAAATTGGGATTATGAGCTGTTTCGGGTGATGCCCTCTATTTTAGAAGAAAATTCAGATGTGAATTCAATTCTCTATGAGTGGGTTCATTCATTAGGCAGCGAGTCCATTTCTGGAGAGCTTGATGATCAATATCAATTTTCCGAAGATTCCATACAGCTCAGTCCATCTACAGATTGGTCCAAGGATGAAGAATATCTCGGAACGGGCTTGAGTCTTGAATTATCGAAGCTTCTGGATTCTAATATTTCAGAACGAGAATATGCATATGTTAGTTTTAAGGAAGATTCATTCTTTCCGTCTATGGGAAATGAAACCCCGTACTCTTATATGAATTTCGAAGATACAGGCTACAGGTTGCTAGGTTTATTCCGCTACTGGAATATTATCGAATATTACTATCCGTATAAAGATGTCATCGGAGAAGATTGGGATCGAGTGCTTCTGGAGTTTATCCCTAAAATGGTAGATGGATCGGATTATGACTCCTATTTCATGACCTTAGCAGAACTGACAACTAGAATACATGATTCTCATGCATATTTGGTGGGCAAAGATAGAGAGACGATTACTGATTATTTTGGAACGTATCGGCTTCCCGTAAACTTTATCGAAATTAACAATCAGATTGTTATAAATAAAGTAATTAACAAGTGTGGACTTGAGGTCGGAGACATTGTATTAAAAGTAGGCGACAAAAATATAGATGAATTATTAGAAGATAGAAGAAAATATATATCACAGTTGCGAGAAGACACGGCCAGCTTATTTTTTCTTGATTTATTCCGAACTGAACAGAAGAATACGGACGTTACTGTCATTCGGCAGGGAAATAAGATGAACATTAGTGCAGTAGGCAGTCAACAAGACATTAATTTCCTGGTTGATACGAAATCACAAGCAATGGAGAGTGGAGAAATCTACTATATTAATGCGGGTCTCTTGAAAGATGGAGAGATTGATAAAATCATGAAAAAGTGGTGGAACACTAAAGGGCTAATTGTAGATCTTAGAAACTACCCTTCTAGCATACTTACTTATGAATTAGCCAAATATCTGATCGCTTCTGAAAAAGAGTTTGCCACAGTATCGGTCCCCAATCGTCCAATACCCGGTGAATTTTATTACCTTGAGCCTATGGTTTCAGGGAAGCCCCAAGAAACAAATGCCGAGGTTTATAAAGGGAAAGTAGTGATTCTAATCAATGAACATACTGCTAGTCAAGGCGAGTTTACAACGATGTCCCTTAGAAATACAGAAAACTCCATAGTTCTCGGTAGGCCGTCTGCTGGAACTGATGGTGATATACGTATCATTATGCTTCCAGGAAAAATAAAAACCGCTATAAGTGGACTCGGCATATTTGATCCAGATAAAAACCCAACACAAAGAATAGGATTGCAGCCAGATATTCGTCTTGATCCTACCATTGAAGGGATTATGGAAGGCAGAGACGAGTATATTGAGAGAGCTGTTGAATTAATTAAAGGTGATTATTAATTATGAAAGTGTATTTGGAATATAAATGAACAGCTATACACTTCCGGGGCCTGATTTTTTTAGGGAGGAATGAGATGAAGACTAGACGGGTCATATTAATCAGCTTAATTGTTGCAGTTATCGCTGTTTGTGCGGCGTGGGTGGTATATAAAATACTTCCTCATTCAGTCAATGTAACGTTGACGGGTATTAAGTATAAACTTGGCTCCGATGGGGCGAAGGCAGATGCGGAACAGGCAACGGTAGTTATTCGAGGCAAGCTGTATACAACCCTGATGGGTCAGCGTACCTTTAAAGGTGAAATAAATATTGTTGGAGAACAAATCCCCGTGCCACCGGATCAGCGTAATTTGGAGATAAGTTTTTTTAGTGAAGGCTTTGGTGTCATGGTATATCCTTATTTTTACTTTGATCAGAGGGGAGCTACAAAGGGAAGTAATAGCTATGTCTCGCATTTATTGTTCACTAACAAGGATGTTAGTCAAGTGGCGTTTCTTTTGAATATGGCTAATGAACAGAATTTAACCAATAAGTCTGAGGAGGATCTTCAGCAAACTGTTAATTGGGACAGCGAAAATGGATATATAATTGCGGCACCTGCGTCCACTCGTGAAGAGGCGTTGGCCCTGTCTAATAAATTGATGCATAGATATCAGCGTGATGAGTAATAGAGTGGGCTATGTTGTTGCAGGGCCTCCTGGGTTAGTTAATGTAGATAAACTAGAGAAGTTCTATGATGATTATTTGAATAAGACAAGCAGCCGTGTTGCGCTTGCTCGTTACACTGACGAAGGTGATCCAATATATATAGATCTCGAGTTTAATGGAGAAGAAATTCTATATACTTACGATAACTCTTGGGACGGATTCGGAGGTCAGAACAAAGGGGTACAGAAAACGACTTGTACGAAATCAGATGTGTGATGTCTAATGACACAAAAGTGTCCCCATTACATAAAGCACTAAAGCCTGATTCTTAGGGCTTTTTTATTTTAATGTGGTAAGATTTGTGTCATGGAAAAATGAACAAATGTGACCACATTGTAGGATTTTGACACAAATGTGGCTACATTGTAGAAGCCTTATCCCTTATTTATTTTCAATACCCGAGAAAATGAGTAGCGTGGTAAAATGTGTTAATAAATGGAGGGGGAACAGGTGATATCTTGATGAAGATGACCACAGAACATTATAAGATTAAGGTTTATAATTTAGTGGGAGACGAGTACACAGTTCTTGGAACTTTTTAAACGCTAATACCAAGATCACCATAAGACATAACAAATGTAGTTCTGAAATATCGATTAGACCGTATTTGTTCATCAACGGCACAAGATGCAGAAAGTGCTTTATTGAAGGAAGGAGAAAGACCCAGGATCAATTTGAAGATGAAGTTCGGAAACTCGTCGCCGATGAGTTTCGAGTTATCGGCAATTATGTTTCAAATGGTACTAAAATAGAGATCCACTATAATAAATGTTCTTAACTGGAAACCATTTTTTAGATTGTGTTAATCTGTCTAATAGTGAACTCAATTTAGAGAGAGGGATGTTACTTGAAAAGAAACGTATTATATATTGAAGATAATGAGAAAATAGGCAGTTGGGTAAAAGAAGAATTGGAACAGCGAGGATTTTCAGTTCAGTGGCTGCTTTCTGGTGAAGGAGCGGAAAAAGAAGTAAATCAGCATGAAATAGTTATTTTGGATATCATGTTACCCGGTTTAGACGGATTTACTGTGGGAAAACGATTAAAAAAGGCAGCTCCTGCTGTTCCTATTTTGCTGTTATCTGCTCGAACATCGATAGATGACAAGGTAGATGGTTTACAATTTGCTGATGACTATTTAACGAAACCATTCCATACGGATGAATTAGTTGCAAGATTAGAAGTATTAATCCGTCGAAGTGGTGGAACACATTCCGAACGCATTTCATTAGGAAATCATATTGAAGTAGACCCAGAAGCCCAAATGGTATTTGACAAACGCACAGGTGAAGAAATTATATTGACAGGGAAACAGCATCAAATTTTAATGTATTTCTTACGCCACCCTAATCAAGTTTTACCAAAAGAACAAATTTATGAAGCAATTTGGGAAGAAGCTTATATAACTGGGGATAAAACATTAATGGTGCATATCCGTCGACTGCGTCAAAAGTTGGAACGTAATCCAGATTCCCCAGAGATTATTGAAACATTGAAGGGAATAGGCTATCGGGTGAAACTATGAAACAGACTAGATCATTATTTCGTCGTTTTCTAAAAGGACATTTTCTATTTATCTTTTTTCCTCCAATTGTGCTTATTTTCTTCTCTGCGTTCATTGACTTTTCGGGTATCAATGAAGAAGATTTGAATACGTTAAATCTATTTTACGTTATATTACTTTTGTTTGGTTTTATTATTGTCGCATTTGTTGTAATGTCTTGGCTTTTCTTCTTGAGACTTCGTAAACGTCTCACCCGCTTACAGGAAGTCATGTCATTTTCAGCTAATAATAACTCGTTTCCTAAACCAATATCTGTTCAAACGGATCGTATGGATGAAATAGACCAGTTAGGAAGTTCTTTTAATTGGATGATTCAGCAGCTTGAAGACAGTCGCAAGCGAGAATATGAAGAGGAATTATTACGACATCGTCTCATTGCGAATTTATCTCACGACTTACGAACGCCACTTACCATTTTGAGAGGACATGTCACCAGATTAAATAAAGAATCAATAAGTTTAGAAGGACAAAACTCATTAACAGAGATGAACCATACGATTACAAGAGTCGGAGATCTAATGGATGATTTACTTTCCTATACATTGCTTACATCAGGGAAACATCCTTTTCATCCCACTTCAACAGATATTGGACGTTTAGTAAGAGCATCTGTTGCTGCGTGGTATCCTGTATTTGAAGAAAAAGAAATTCAACTCGATGTTGATTTACCGTCAGAGGAGACTTTTTATTGGGAAGCAGATCCTAAATGGATGACACGAGTTCTGGATAATTTATTTCAGAATATTCTTCGTCATGCAGCAGAGGGGAAATATGCAAACATTGTGGTTGATGTAGAACAAGAACAGATCATTGTTGCAGACAGAGGTCCAGGTATGGATAACTCTTCCTATGAGCGTGGGGCGGGAATTGGTTTATCGGCTTCAAATTATATGTTGAAAAAAATGAAGCTGAAAGCTGACTTTACATCAAATGAAAATGGCACAAGAGTAGCTATTGGTAGAGCTTAACCTAAAGTTAACCCAGAAGTAAACAGCATGATAACCGAGATGTAACTTTGCTTCTTTATAATTAGAACCATAACAGAAAGGAAGTGTTATGGTTGCTTACAATTAATAACTTAGTCAAACATCGCGGAACTCAAGAAATCTTATCAGGTATCAGTTTTAAAGCTAGACCAGGTAGAGTAACTGGTTTTTTAGGTCCAAATGGGGCAGGTAAAAGTTCTACACTTCGCATCCTGCTTGGATTAGATCGTGCCACCTCAGGGAGTGCACTAATTAATGGAAAGCCATTCGCAGAATTACATAATCCTCTAGCAACAATAGGTGCTGCACTTGATGGATTTGGAGCTCATCGTATGCGAACAGGACGGGCACATTTACGTTGGATTGCTCGTGCCGCAGGATTGTCTCGCTCACGTGTCGAGGAAGTTCTGGAAATAGTAGGTCTTACTAATGCAGCTGGGAAAAGGGTCGGGGATTATTCCCTTGGGATGGGGAGAAGACTTGGAATGGCAGCTGCACTTCTTGGTGATCCCGAAATATTGGTCTTAGATGAACCCGTAAACGGGCTCGACCCACAAGGAATTCGCTGGATTCGGACATTTTTACGTGAACGTGCTGCGTCTGGTAACACGGTGTTGCTATCCAGTCATCTCATGGGAGAGCTTGCAGAGACGGTTGATGATGTGGTGATTATTAATCATGGAAACATCGTTGCAGATGGAACATTGGAAGAAATAATAGGTAACCATTCTACGCTGGAGGAAGCCTTTTTTGCCCTGACATCTGAACATGCAGGTGATGTTGTATGAGAGCATTCAACGCGGAACTATCTAAATTGTTCTCCCTGCCTGGCATTTGGCTTGCCTTTCTTATTGGAGCATTTGCCCCAGCGGTCATTGCTGCCTTCGACAGTATAGTAGAAAAAGAGGATATTATAGCTGGAGTTAGCACACGGCTATCGGAAATTGGCTATTCGGGATTAGGTTTTGGTGTGCAAGGTGTCATTATTCTTGGTGTGCTTGCTGTCAGCAGTGAGTATTTGACAGAGAGCAGTGAATCTGGTGGAGGGCAACAGATTACAACAAGTTTAACTGTTGTTTCATCCCGGCTTCATTTTTTGCTGGCAAAAGCAGGCGCTGTGACAGTGATCAGCATACTGCTTTGTATGGTTGCTATTATGACAACTGCGTCAGCAACAAATCTAATTCTTGGTGAATATGCCCCTGCATTTGAATGGTCTAGACTGATCGGTGCAGTTTGTTACTGGACATTCACCGCTCATTTAGCACTTGGGATTACTTTGCTAACTAAGAATGGCATCATCCCGCTTGCTGTGCTCATGATAAATTCATCCGTTGTATCATTTAGTGTCCTGCTTTCTAAGATTACAAAGTTGGCGTTCTACTTACCAGATCGGGCTGGCCTTGAAATGTTTATGTTTACTAGCGACAAATTTCACACTCCGTCCACAGGCAGTTTATTCGATAGATTTCACACCCCGTTCACAGGCGGTTTAGTCATGTTTGCTTGGGTAGCCGTTTTTTTCATTGTTGCAGCTATTGTATTCCATAGGAGGGACGTTGCATCATGAATGTCTCATCTGGTAGAAAGATAACACAAATCCTTGGTGCTGAACTGGATAAATTAGTTACATTACCATTGATATGGCTCACTCTTGTTGGTACATTCATTCTTAATTTAGTTTTAACCGCAGCTTTTACTTCTGTTGGTCTACAAGGGGCAGCAGGAACGCAAAGTATACTGAATATAGGACTTGCTTCTATGGGATATCTTCAAGCAGGGTTCATTATTCTTGGTATCTTAGCTACTTGTTCGGAGTATACTGGTGGACAGATTCGAACTACTTTAACTACGATATCTTGGCGTGGGTTTCAATTATCCACGAAGCATTTGGTATTGGCGATTATAACCATTCCTGTGGCATTTATTATTGCTGCATCAGGTGTACTATATACTTTTATTATGATGAGAGACACAGCAGTAGAGTTTGAAATAGACACCATGATAAAAACATTAGCAGGTGCAGCAGGCTATCTAACATTAACCACACTTCTCAGTGCAGCTATAGGTGCTTTACTGAGACGAACCACTCCTGCCTTAGTAATACTTCTTGGTTATTATTTCATTGTCAGTCCATTGTCGAGAGATTTTCTACCTAATTATTTTCCGGATACGGCAGGATATTATATGTATATGCTGCCTTCCTCTAATGAAATAAATATCCTTACACCAATGCAAGGGACAGGTATTTTAATGTTATGGACACTGATCTTTATTTCAGTAGCTATTGTATTTTACCGTAAACGAGATGCCTAACTTTAGGTTTCATCATTAGGGGGAGACGACTTGAAAAAAATTGCAGCATTATTATTGTCCTCATCATTGTTCCTGACCGCGTTGCCTACATCCGTGCTGGCACAAGAAGCCAAACCGAACCTAACACGGGGAGAAGTTGTAGAATTTTTGCTGAATGCCGCAGATGACTACAATCCGGGCATCAAAAAAGAAGATATTTTGAAAGGTTACGGCAAAGGAGAGGCAAGAGAAGATCAGGAAGTTTCCAGAATTGAAGCTTTGATCATGCTGGGCCGCGCGTTTTCGGACCTGCCTGCGCCAAAAGGCAATGATTTGCGAGTAGCCAATACCTCCGCATCCTTTACCGACGTGCCGAAATGGGCACAAGACGAAATCGCCAAGCTGATCGCTTCTGGTGTGGTCACCGGTTCGGACGGCAAACTCGGCGTTTCCGATCATCTCACGAAAGAACAACTGATTACGCTGACAAATCGGATCATGGCCCTTGAAGGCACGAATCCACGCGATGATTATTATGAATACGTCAATAAAAAATGGCTGAACGACTCCAAGATCCCAGCAGGTGAAATGGCCAACGCCGCGTTTTACGAGCTGGCAAAAGCCAATGAAAACCGGACTAAAGCAATCATCGATGATCTTGTGAAAAAACAAAACCCAACAGGCTCTAAAGAGCAAAAAATCGCCGATTTCTACAAATCGGTACTCGATATGGAAAACCGAAACAAGCAAGGGATCAAGCCGATTGCACCTTATTTAGACGCTCTGGACAAGGCTTCCTCCGTCAGGGAATTATTTGATGCCAGTATGAAGATGGAGAAAGAAATCTCGAAAGGCGATTTGCTGCATTTTTTTGTGATTCCTGACGAGAGGGACAGTAACGTCAATGCGCTGTATTTCTCACCCCTTAGCACAAACCTTGACAAAAACAGCTATGTCTCCGGCGACGAAAAGACTAAACAAGTGTACACGAACTATCTGACCAAATTGTTTGTGCTGTCCGGTACTGACGAGAAAACGGCAAAAGCGCAAGCCGAAGATGTGTACGCATTCGAAAAAGAACTTGCTGCATCCACCATGGACCTTCAAGATCAGGGAAAAGTAGATAAATCATACAATCCTTACACCAAAGAAAAATTCGTTAAACTCTTTAAATCGATCGATATGGGCAAATATATGAAAGAATTCCATGTCGATAAAGCGGACAAAGTGATTGTAACCGACGTTGGATTATTGAATAAAAGCGCGGAAGTATTGAACGAGAAAAATCTGGACAAGCTCAAAGCCTACGCCAAAGCCACTTTGTTGATGAAAGCCGGCGGCACTTTGTTAATAAATTCCTTTGGCACTTTATCGGATGATTTTCTGAAATTGGCAAATGAATTTGAAGCCCAAATGTTTGGCATTGAAGGTACAAAAACAAACGAAGAATTGGCGGTAATGACCACCCAAGCCGTCATGAGCCAGTATCTAAGCCAGGAATTCGTAGAAAAATATTTCACGAAAGAAGCCAAACAAGACGTTGAACAGATGGTTAAGCAGTTTATCGAGGTTTATAAAGAACGGATCAAAACACTTGACTGGTTGTCTGAAGCAACCAAAGCCAAAGCCATCAAAAAGCTGGATAAAATGACGATCAAAATCGGATATCCAGATCAGTGGAATGATTACTTGAAGGATGCTTCGATTAAAACTTTTGCGGACGGCGGATCGCTGTTTGACAACATAGTGGCAATCAATAAAGTACTCAAAAAACAATCAATCGCTTCGCTTGGACAACCTGTCGATAAAAGCAGCTGGGTGATGAGCACCTATGAGGTAAATGCTTATTATAATCCGTCGAATAACGAAATTGTGTTCCCAGCGGGCATTCTGCAAGCTCCATTTTATGATATCAAGGCCAAACGTGAAACGAATTTGGGAGCGATCGGCATGGTCATTGCGCATGAAATCAGCCATGCTTTTGATGATTTAGGTTCTGCATACGATGAAAACGGAAATGCGGTTAACTGGTGGACTCCGGAAGATTTTAAAAAGTTCCAGGAAAAATGCGAACAGGTTATTTCCTACTATGACCATGTTGAAGTGATTCCTGGCGTGTATAATAACGGCAAGCTGACAGTAAGCGAAAATATCGCTGACCTTGGTGGTATGGCCGTATCGCTTCAAGTGCTGTCCAAAATGGAAAACCCGGATCTCAAAGCCTACTTTGAAGCTAATGCAACGATCTGGCGTATGACCATGAGTAAGGAAGCGGCTGCGTATCGGTCGACAATCGACCCGCATTCAGCAAACAAAGTACGCGTAAACCGTACCGTTTCCAACTTCCCAGAGTTCTATAAAGCATACGAAGTAACCGAAAAGGATGCCATGTACGTCGCTCCTAAAGACCGCGTGAGCATTTGGTAAGCCTGCAATAAATAAGCCTTTTATTTTGCCCCGATTAAGGGACAATGAAATTAACGAAGCTGAAAAAGCTGGCTCCGGAAACCTACCGGCGCCAGCTTTTTTTACTTTGATTGAGACACTTGTAGCGGCTGCGACAGATTTCAAACCCCATTCATAGATGGTTTAGTCATGTAGTCGTTCTTTTCATTGTTGCAGCTATTATATTCCATAGGAGGGACGTTGCATCATGAGTGTCTCTTCTAGTAGAAAGATAACACAACTCCTTGGTG
This sequence comes from Paenibacillus uliginis N3/975, assembly GCF_900177425.1. Lineage (NCBI taxonomy): Bacteria > Bacillati > Bacillota > Bacilli > Caryophanales > Paenibacillaceae > Paenibacillus > Paenibacillus uliginis. The sequence goes on from NZ_LT840184.1 coordinate 3,244,831, forward strand.
CTGAACTAGAAAAATTAGTTACATTGCCATTGATATGGCTCTCTCTTATTGGTACATTCATTTGAGCTATCTGATTTTTCCAAATCACTATGGGATAGCTGGGAGAATCAATATTCAATCACCGATCCAGCTACATTACAATGGCTATCAATGAAAGAAAGTTTATATGGCCGCGAACTATGGCCTTCCCGGGTTTACTTTTCAACACCTGAAGTACGTATCCAGTCATGCTTATTCGGGGGCCGAAGTCTCTTCGGCACAGACTTCATACCCGCTGATCCTTGCGAATCCCGGCTTCGGCTCTTCCAGGTTCCTCCACACGTCGCAAGCCGAAAATCTCGCGAGTCACGGATATATCGTGGCAGTGATCGACCACACCTACAATACATTTGCAACCGAGTTTCCGGACGGTCGAATCACGACCATCAGAACCAACGACTTATTCTCGCCCGACCATGATTACCGGACGGAAAGCGGTAATCGCGACAAGTTGGGAAAAGTTTTAACCGGCGATGTGGCGTTTGCGCTGGACCAATTCGAGCTCATCCAATCGGGGCAGATTCCAAGTCATCTAAAAGGGAGGATTGATCTCGGTCATGTCGGGGTGTTCGGTCATTCCATCGGCGGAGCGACGGCCTATGACGCTTCTTACGATCCGCGAATCGCGGTTGGAATAGACCTTGATGGAGGGCTTTATCGACTGCGTGACAGAGAGGGTCTGCGAAAGCCGTTTTTGTTCATCAACTCGGAAAGCGAATTCGAAAAATTAAAAATGGTGATGGATAACCGGGTCTACACGGATGCAGAGCTTAACCGTATGGGCTCAACAAGAGAGTGGATGGATCAAGTAACGGAAGATAAAAAGTTGGAGCTTGAACGGATGCGCGAAACGGTCGACGAAGGGGGACAATTCCTCTATATCGAAAATACGGAGCATTTGGATTTTGCCGACGTACAGTTCATTTCTCCAATTTTTAAAATGCTGGGCATTACAGGAAAGATTGCGCCCGAAAGAGCGAACTCCGTTATCAATGCCTATATGCTAGATTTCTTCGATATGTATCTGAAAAATCAAGGCGGAATCTTAATGAAAGGACCGGATAGCCGCTTTCCGGAGGTGAAGTTCGTAACCTCGCTATTATAAATTACGGAACAGGCTACCGATTTTGATATGCTCCCCTTCAAGTAGACAGGTTTAATAAATAAACCGCTACTTGAAGGGGAGTTTTCCTTTGTCTAAGAAGAACGAATACAATGCGATTGAGAAACTAGCCATCGTACAGGAGTTAAAAGCAGGACAGAGCAGCCGTGTGGAAGTAGCAAAAAAACATAACATCAGCGTTACGACCTTAGTGAAATGACGACATCGCTATGAGTTGTACGGAATTGAGGGGTTAGAAATTCATTCCCACACTCGGAGTTATTCTGCAGAACTTAAACTTCAAGCGGTACATATCCGTTGAAGTACTCAACTTGCTTCTACCAATCTTACTTTTTAAAGTTTTTCCTTTACAAAGTAGGATTGGTAATTTATATTAAGGGCGTGGAACAGGTTTAATTTTCCATTAATTCATGTATTTATGGAGGTGGAAGTGACAAAGAACAATCATGTTGGGATATTCGATACCCAGTACAGGGCGGTGACGATTGGTATTATGCTGGTTCTGGCAACCGTAGCTTTTGAAGGGCTGGCTATAACAACAATTGCCCCGAAATTGGCACAAAGCTTGCAGGGCATTCATTTGTATGGTTGGATCTTCAGTGCATTTTTGTTGTCTCAGCTTGTAGGGACTCTGGTCATGGGGCAACAAGTTGACAAACGGGGCGTTTTTACATCCTTGCTTGTCTCTTTCAGTGTTTTTGTGATAGGTACCGTAGTTGCGGCTATTTCTCTTCATATGCACATGCTTATTGCCGGAAGAGCTCTTCAGGGTTTTGGAGCGGGAGCGCTGATCACATGTGTGTATGCCTGTGTAACGTTGCACTACCCGGATGCTCTTCGTACTCAAATCTTGGCAGCATTCTCCTTGGCCTTTGTTCTGCCTTCCTTAATTGGACCTTATATGGCAGGTCTTATTGCCTCCTATGTCTCGTGGCGATTTGTTTTCTGGATTGTATTACCCTTGCTTGTATTGGCCATTAGTCTAACATACCGCACGTTCCGTAATTTGCAGCTCAAACAAGCTTTGACTGATTCAACCCAAACAGCCGATACGAAGATCATCCAGGCAATTCTACTTGCCATTGGAACGGGGCTGTTACTCACGGGGCTCGGAATGATTACCGTTTGGGGAGGAATGGCACTCGCTTTTGGTGGATTAATCGTCATGGTTCCGCTAATGCGCAAACTTCTGCCCCTAGGCACTTTTTCGGTGAAAAAAGGGCTGCCCGCAACGTTGGTTTCCAGAGGGCTGTATGTCGCTTGTTATTTTGCAACGGAGAGTTTCGTAATCCTTGCACTAACCGAAATGAAGGGGTTATCGGCAGACCTTGCTGGCCTGATTGTAGCAGCAGGCTCTCTAAGCTGGTCCGCTGCCGCGTGGTTACAAGCGAGACTCGATGTACGAGATCGCGGTGTTGGCCGCAAGCACAGAGTCATATTGGGAATCGGGATCATGATTTCTGGAACTGTACTTGTGATGCTAGCGCTTTTCATGACAAACAGTGGAGTTACACTCATCTTGGTCTCACAAATGATTACAGGGTTCGGTGTTGGATTAGCCAATCCTACAACTGCAGCCATTGCTTTACAACATGCCGAACAGGGGAAAGAGGGGAAAATGTCCGCCAATCTCCAATTCGTAGATTCCTTCTATGTGGCAGTGAGCATTGGTGTAAGCGGTGCACTGATCGCCTTGGCCGAAACATTGCAGTGGGGCATATCAACGGGAGTTTTGATGGTGTTAGCCCTCCAATTATTATTTGTTTTGTTAAGTTTCTTAGCATCCTTACGAATCACAGAACTCGTTCATCAAGAACATCATCCGATAAGCCATGCGAAGGAGAATCTTCCCATGTAACAGATAACGGATCGTCGTTAAATCCATCACGAAGAACGGGGTGAATTATTACATTGGGAGGTAAAAAAGATGGCACGTGTGTTAGTTGTCATTACACCGGCTGAAGGCCATGTGAATCCGTCATTAGGATTAGTTACTCAGTTGATTGACAATGGCGAGGAAGTTGTCTATGTGTGTACGGAGGAGTACCGTTCCCGAATTGAACAAACCGGAGCTCAGTTACTTACCTATCCATTTCCGCAAGATGCCTTCTCTCATGATCCGGTTTTGAAACCGCAGGAGTACAAGCATCCTTATCAGTTCATTTATATGATGGTAGGCGGGATCATTCGGAGGATGATCCCCAATGTGCTTCGAGTGATTGAAAATCAAAAATTCGATTATTTGATCTTTGATTCCCTGATGGGCTGGGGAGGGACTATTCTTGCAGAAAAGCTGGGAATTCCTGCGGTGTGTTCAATCGCCTCCTTTGCTTTCGTAGAACCTTTAGGGGCTGGCCAAAGCTCGAATGACAAGGAGTCAGATACTGAGGGACTGTATGAGACCACGATGAAGATAACTCGTGAGTTAGCCCTAGAGTTTCAAGTGAGGATTCCAGCGCTGGAAGAGATTCCGGCACATGCAGGTCGGTTAAAGCTCGTATATACAAGCCGTTATTTTCAGCCGCAGGCAGAAAAACTGGACGATAGTTTTATTTTCACTGGTCCTTCAATCATACCGCGCCAAGATGCTCCGACCTTCTCGTTCGAGCTGCTTCGTGAACGTTACCCGCAAACCGTGTACATTTCCATGGGCACCATTTTAAATAAAAACTTGGATTTCTATCGGCTTTGTTTTGAAGCATTTGGAGATTTGCCGGTGAATGTTGTTCTATCTTCAGGAAGATACACTTGTATGGAGCCGCTGGCTGATCGGATTCCTAACAATTTTATCGTCAAGCCATACATTGCGCAGCTGGATATGCTGCAGTATACGGATGTTTTTATTACACATGCTGGAATGAACAGTACGAGTGAGGCACTTTATAACAACGTCCCTTTGGTGATGATTCCACTAACTTCGGACCAGCCTCTTGTCGCGAATCGGGTGCAGGAGTTGGGAGCGGGTGTCACTTTAAATAAACATACGCTAAGCGCAACTGATTTGAGAGAGGCATTAACAGAAATTTTGAGCAATCCGCTTTATAAAAAGCAGGCTCACCTCATCGGTGAATCTTTACGGAATGCCGGCGGTTACAAGCGGGCCGCAGAAATGATTATGAATCATTTTGCTAAAGTGTAATCCTCTTTAGAGACACCATTTCTAGACTCCAGTGCCAGAGGTTTTGGAATTACCACAATTTAAAAAAACTATAGTTTAGGTAAATCTTACTCCTATTAAAAACGAAATAACCCTGTACACTAAATAGCACAGGGTTATTGTATTCTGATGAAAAATGCTAGATTAAATATATGGCGAGATGTTAGGATTCGTTGACTGATTCTTTGTAGCCATTTTTTGAACCCTGTAAACGCAGCTTCTTCCTCCGGATAAAATATATTCAACCCGCTCAACAGTTACGTCGTTTCCAAGAACTTGATGAAACAACTGTAATTCGTTTTTACATAATCCGGCACATGTCGCAGCAGCTTCACAAATCGGACAATGCTTCTCAATAAACAAAAAACATCCATCTTCTTCTTGCTTGATCTCAGCCATATACCCTTCATTGGTCCGAATCTCCGCCAGTTTCTCCAACCTTTCTCTGGTGACGGAAGTGTCGCCAATGTAATTCAGATACTGTTTTTGCATTTTTTTATTCCGGACAGCCAGCAGTTTATCCATGCCTTCGCTTCCAAAAGCCTCTTTCATCGAGTGGATCAGACTGAGTGATAAATCCGAATATCCGCTTGAAAAAAAGCGATCAGCCGCAGGCGTTAATTTCCATAGTTTGGTTGGTCGGCCCATCGGACGAGCCTCTTCTTCGTATGTAACCAACCCTTCTTCTTGCAAGGCATTTAAATGTTGGCGAATCGCCATTCCGTTCAGGGAAAAATGATCGGAAAGGGCCACAACATCCATACCTGCATGTTCTTTTAGTAAATTGATGATGGCTCTCCGAGTATTCATGGAGGCATCTTTTTTATTTTGATTTTGTCTCAATGCAGACCTCCACTGTAAAACCTTGATAATGACGTGAATGTGTACATTTTTAATTACGGAATCAGATCATGTATGAACTGACACCCAAAGGGGCTGCGCTTGCTGCTTTCATTCCCGGTCTAATGAACTGGATTACCTATGAACATGAATAGCTTGTAGGGCTACCTGGGCTTCTATTAATTATGATTTACTAAAATTATGTTATGGAGGGTTACGTAATGATTCAGGTTACCGAAACAGCATCACGAAAAATAACCGAAATTATCAAAAGCGCAAACATACCTAACGCATTTCTAAGGGTTGGTGTTGAAGAGGGGGGATGCAGTGGATTATCGTACATGTTGATTGTGGATAGGCAGCAAGACAATGAAGATATTATACTGGATCAAGGAGATTTCAGCATACTAGTGCAAGCCGATCATGACCGGTTTATTGAAGGACTCGTTATCGATTACGAAGAAAGCGGAATGTTGGGCGGATTTACCATAAATAATCCCAATTCAAAAGCGTCTTATTGATGCGGGGCCAGTTTCAGAATGGCCAATTATCGTGGAGACGTTAAGAAATGCGACTAGAAGCGGGAAGGAGATCCATCCATGATATCATTGCTAGTATCAGATGATTCTTGTCCCGTCCTGAAGACAAGAACTTATATCGTTAGCCGAAATGGACAAGAACTTGTATTCATAGCCGATTAGATAATTTACCCCAATACAAGAAGCCAGGGACTGGACAACCGACAACAATATATGCTGTCTAATGAACAATTGTAGGTGTCGGAGGACAAGAACATATACGCTTAAGGAGGTCGCGAAAATCGCGGCTTTTTTGTTTTAACGATATAAGATCTTGTCCCGAGCTAAGGACAAGATCTTATATCATTAGCCGAAATCGACAAGAATTTGTATTCATAGCCGATTCATGAGGACCATTGTTCTTAAAATTGCACCTAGACCATAAATGCTAAGTACAGGTTAAAGATGGGTCAGCTTTATAAATTCGCAAAATCTTGTGAAATTCGACTTATTATAAGGTAAAATGTGTATTTTTGATATAATGTACCTATACACTTGGTAATCTTCATATTCGAAATAAGAGTGATTTTGAGAGGGGGAAATAAATTGTGATCAAGGAAATCCACATTAGTAACGTTGCTACCTACAGCGATACCGGTGTTGTCTATGACGGACTGAAAAAAGTTAATTTTTTTTACGGATCAAATGGGAGCGGAAAGACTACTTTATCTAATGTACTCAAAAATCCAGCCGCTTTCCTGGATAGTCGATTAGAATGGAAATCCCAACCATTAAAAACAGTAGTGTATAATCAAAAATTTGTAGAGGAAAACTTTCACCAAGATACAGATATTAAAGGCATTTTTACTTTGGGTAGAGAATCGACTGAAATTAAACAAGCTATAGTTGATAAAAAGAAACTCCTTGATAAAGTGGATGAGGAAATTCGAAGATTAGTTTCAAATATAGGATCGAAACAAAAAGAGTCAGCTCTTAACGAAGATGAATTTACAGAAGATTGTTGAAAATTAAAGCGAAAATACAACGAGGTATTCTCAGAAGCTTTTTCTGGTTTACGAAACAATAAAGTAAATTTCATGAGAAGGTGTACACAGGTTTCTACAGGTTCTCCAGTTTGTGATTTTTTAGATCTCCAAGCTAAAGCAAACAAATTTTATAAAGGATCAATTGAAAAGCTTCCTCTCATTGATCCAATCAATATTGATCAACTTCATGCAATATGTTGTCACAGAATTTTTCGCACCCCTATTATTGGTAAGCAGGAGGTAGATATCGCTGTCCTCATATCTAAGCTGGCCATAAGTGATTGGGTGAAACAAGGACACCAACATTTAGCAGCAACAGAAGGATTATGCCCCTTCTGTCAACAGGATCTGCCAAAGGGATTTACTCAAAAGTTAGATGATTATTTTAACGAGTATTATGAAAAAGAAATGAAAGAACTTCAGGATCAAATTGGGAAATACAATCACTTCATCCAAAGTCTATTAACTCAAATATTCAAACTGATGTCCAAAGGTGAAGATACATACTTAGATCTTAAAGTGATCACACAAAATTGCGAACTTATCCAGTCCAAAAATGAACATAATCTGGATATATTCAAGCAAAAGCAGAGCCAACCTAGCAAACCGATTGAACCTATGACCTTTAATTCATTCGTCGAAGAAATTAATGTCGAGATTGATCGAGCAAACCAACAAATCAAAACACATAATGCTTATGTTGATAATCGAGAAGATGAAGAGAGACTTTTAAAAAGCCAGATTTGGGACTATATTCTGTATGAGAACCAACAGAATCATGAGAAATATGTACGTAAGGATTTTGCCTTAGGGAAAGCAATAGAGAGCCTTAATAAGACACTAGACTTAAAGAAACATGAGAAAAACACGTTGGTAACGGAGATTCAACAGTTGGAAGCACAAATCACCAGTGTTATCCCATCTGTAAATGAGATGAATCGGCTATTAAAGGCTTATCATTTTACAAACTTTAAGTTCGCTCATACCCAAAATCAAGGGAACTATCGTTTAATTCGATCCAATGGTCAGGATGTGAATCAAACTTTAAGTGAGGGTGAGAAAACGTTCGTTACATTTCTTTACTTTATGCATTTATTAAACGGGAGTAATAATAGTGAGCTTATAACAGAAAATAAAGTGGTCGTCATAGATGATCCAATTTCAAGCTTGGATAGTAATGTGTTGTTTATTGTTAGTAATCTTATTTCAAAGCTCATTGAAGATGTTCGAAATAATCAAAGCAATACTATTCAATTGTTTCTTCTAACTCACAATGTCTATTTTCACAAAGAGATTACGTTTTCTAAAAAAAGATCAAAGGATGGATCTAAAATGCAGGAAGAAACGTTTTGGATCATACGGAAAGTAAATGATATAACGGAATCTAAATCCTATGATAGCAACCCGATTAAAAGTTCGTATGAGTTAATGTGGCAAGAATTAAAATCGGCACAACATAATTCTTCAATCACAGTTCAAAATTTGATTCGAAGAATCATTGAAAATTACTTTAAGATATACGGTAATTATAGTGATAATGATATCATTGAAAAATTTGAAGAGGAAGAAAAAGTGATATGCAAATCCTTACTTTCCTGGGCCAATGATGGTTCTCACTTCGCAGGGGATGACTTGTATATTGAACATCCTATTGATACTGTAAATAGATATTTATGTGTCTTTGAAAAGATATTCATAGTGACTAATCATCACGCGCATTACAAAATGATGATGGGAATTGAGGACCTCCAAGAGGAAGTGACCGACCAAACCCAAGTATCATAGCATTTAAAAAGACAATACTAATAACTAACGGTATGTAAACTCGCCAGTTTGCATCCCGTTTTTTTTAGAAGTTGGATACGAAATGTGACACACACATGTCGGGGTACAAGAACATAGTCCCATTGAAAGTCGCTAAAATAGCGGCTTTTTTGTTTTATCGGTACAAGTTCTTGCCCCGAGTCGAGGACAAGAACTTGTACCGATTGCCGAAAAGGACAAGAACATGAGCCGATTACCGATTAGATAAGTATCTAACTATGTTTCCATGCAATTTCATTAAGCTAACGGGCAGGATAGTTCAAACGTTTCTCGAATATTTTATGAGTTGGATAATTTAATGAACTTTGTGAATATAACGTTATCTGAAAGATACGCAAATCTTATATGTGAGGTGATTCGTTTGAAGCAAGGACTCATAGTGTTGATGAACGGAACTTCAAGTTCAGGAAAAACTAGTATTTCTATGGAACTGATCAATCAGAAAGAGATTCTTTTTCATCATTTATCAATAGATGATTTTTTTTATAATTTCAATGATTTTATTGATAATAAATTTCCAGATCTTAAACCTACAAGAGAATTAGATGATCAAGGTATTGCACAAATAATTTTTGATCCCATAATTTCAATGTACTATTCGACAATTAAACTGTTTTCGGAAATGGGTTTGAATGTAATAGCAGATACCGTAATCGACAATGACAAGCGGTTTAATGATTATCTTGATGTACTTTTTGATCATCCTACATTATTTGTAGGTGTAATATGCTCAAAAGAAGAACTCATAAGAAGAGAGCAAATAAGAGGAGATAGAAAAATTGGACTAGCAGCTTCACAGTTCAGCAAAGTATATTGCATTGATGAATATGACCTTGAAGTAAATACTGAAGAGTTGAATCCAACAGAATGTGCCGAAAAGATATTAAGTTTTATTAAGTCCGATAAGGATTACTCGGCATTTAAGAAATTAAGTAAAAGAGATATTAGTGTTTCATAGAAGGCGAATCCATCAGATAACACCATATTCAAGCATTGGGGCTATCGCCCCTCGGTCTGCCCGAGGGATTTCGGAATTAAGCTAACGGGACACGATAGCACCATGACAATAGGCAGCCGAGATCATCGGCTGCCTATTCAGCTAACTGGCAGGATAGTTTAATGTAAATGAAAAAAGCAACACGTAGTGGTATGCACTCGTGTTGCTTTCAGTGTTCTAAGATCTAAGTTTCTTAACGATAGGGATCCAAATTTCAGTTTCATACATGTTGTTTCCTCTATCGTAAACCATTTCAAACTCGGGGGCATTTACGAGTTCGTAATTACAGGTTGGAAACCATTCCCCCCAAATACGTTTCCACAATTCAAGAATACCACTCTGTCCGTCTGGGTTGATTCCAGTTGTGAATATTGCGTAGGTTTGAGGTGCGATATGAAGTTTTTCAAACCCTCTCTGCAGTCCGCTCTGAGGTATAAAATAACCGATCATGTAGGAATAATTCTTGCCTTTGTTGTATTTTATTCCATGAATTTGATCATTTTCATTTAAATTCGCAGCATCACGAATTCTATCAACGGTTCCGTCAGAGACACACTTATTCCAAAAAGCAGGTATTTCAACAAACCCATCTATACTGACTACTGTGGATACGCCAAACATTTCAAAAGCTTCTTTTTCTTCAATTTTGTAATTCATTTCCACATCTCCTCGAATCGAAATATGAAAGGATAACCGAGGATAGGCTTTTAGTGTGACGCCTTTGTCGCGCGCTGACTTGGGCATCACACCGTGCATTTTTTTAAACGCTCTAGAAAATGCCTCTGGAGATTCGTAACCATAATTCAAAGCGATATCGATGACCTTTACATCGCTGTTTTGTAGTTCAAATGCGGCAAGAGTAAGGCGTCTGCGCCTAATATACTCAGAAAGCGGCACACTGGCTATGAACGAAAACATCCGTTGGAAATGGTAAGTTGAACAACAGGCAATTCTAGCTATTTGGTCGTAATCGATTGTTTCAGTCAGGTGTGTTTCTAGATATTCTATTGCGCTATTCATGCGATCCAACCAGTCCATACAACCATCCTTTCAAGATCAATTATAGGAAATAAAGAAAATTGAAACCTTGCAATCCATGCACCGAAATATCATGTTCGAGATTGTATTAATAAATCCTCTATTTTGGGTTACCAACTGAAGTCTACTTAGATATTGAACTAAAGGGATACGATAGCCCAATAAAAAAGCATCAACGTGATCAGCTGCTGTTTTCAACTAGCAGACTGACAATAGGGATCGTTGCAGAAATGCTGACGATCCTTTTTTGTATACCTTTACGGAAGTTCAACCAAAGTTTTAGATACAAAAAAGCCACTTGCTTTCGCAAGTAGCCTTTAACCGCTAAGCCCATGATGACCATAATAAATAGAGAGGGTGTTCTCCCTAATCCAAGAGCGCCTAATCAAAAGGAGAGAGTCCCATGAAAAAACAGTTTATCAAAATCGCAGGAATCGCACTGGCAGCAGCACTTACGGTATGCACGATGGGCATCACGACACCAAACGCACAAGCCGCTACAACTCAATTTTCAGACGTGAAATCGACCCACTGGGCCGCCAGCGCCATTACCAAAGGTGTATCTACAGGCTATGTCGATGGGTACACGAATGGTACATTCAAGCCGGACGCCAGCGTCACACGCGCGGAATTCGTGAAGATGGTCGTCTCGGCCATGAAACTTGAAACCACACCAGCAAGCGGTAAATGATACACCGAGTACGTTGACGCCGCAAGCAAAGCAGGCCTTTACGCATCCGCCGATTTCAACAATAACGAAGCGGCTTGGACGAAAGTCATGACACGCGAAGAAATGGCCCGCGTTGCAGCTCGTGCGATCGGAGAAACGACAAAAGAAAATGACAAATGGATGTATCTCGCCACGAAAGCCGGTCTGATAAAAGGCGTCGGTATAGGGCAGATCGCTCCGAAAGGGCTGACCACACGTGCGCAGGCGATCGTTGTAATCGAACGCATTCTTTCCAAGAACACCGGCACTGACCTCGACGTCGATAAGTATGCAGTCGGCAGTGCTGAAATCGCATGGCACGGTACGAACATCTTCACCGTGATGCCGGAAATGTGGGTAACAGCGGAAGCCCATCTGAAACAAGCTGGTAAGTCGTCGGTCGAAGAATTGTGGAACGAAAAGCTCATGACCATCACGTCGAAAGACGGGATGTATCAAGGCAAGCTTGACGCCCTTATCGCCATCGACCTTTCCGATCCCAACGACCCCAACCTTGGTTTGATTGCTCCGATCAATACGCTCAAATGGTTCAATAACCAACCTTCGATCAGAAACCTTATGGTCAAAGACCAGAAAAACAGTTACGTCCTGTATTTCAAAGGTGGGACGGTATTTAACAAAGATACAAAAAAATATAATCCACGAGAAAGACTACAATTCCGGGTCGATGGATTTGATAGTCCTGATCGCAATGCCTTTTTCGATAAAGGTGTGCTAAATGCAAGCGCCAGCATTTACCGCGATAGCCTGTTCGACATCCCTGCCGTTATAATCCCAAAAACGGGAACTGTGCAAAATTATAGCGATTTGGAAATTAGACTGCAAACACCAGCGGGTGGATGGTGGTTCAGCGAAAGTGTTCCGCTCCGTCTAAAAGGTAACCTGGAATATTGAGAAGAAAAAAGGCAGTCAGAACGCTAAACGGTGCGGATCAAACTGCCTTTGACTTTGACCTTTGCCCCGTGTGGGGGTGTTAAGCGAAGGACAGGAACGTAGGCGGTGTATTTTACCGTCTTAGAGCTGGTAGCATAAGCCCTTATTGTCTTAAAATCATTACTTGGCTCAAGCTAAGCCTATGCTGAAGCATATACAGAAAAAGGGCAGCCCCTTCAGGCCGCCCTTTTTAATATTCGGGAATTACTTCGTGCCGGCAAATTGGCCAACAAAGTAATGTTCGTGTTCAACGATAAATACCGTGCTGCAGATGTCCAAAGAAAATAAAGTATTAGACTGGTAACGCCCTATTAATTAAGCTAACTGGCAGGTTAGTGTAATAAATAGTAGTACTTTGCAAATACATTTTATTATAAATTTTTGTATTGCTTTAGTTTGAATTTTTATTCTTAAAATAGTTTTGGCTATCAGTTCGTACTTTCTCAGGTAAAACACGATCCAGTTCCTTATTTAACCAAGCAAGAGTTTTATTACGTAGAACCTTGCGCATATGCTCTTCTGCTTCAAGCATTGTCAAGTTAATCGTACATAAAGGATTGCTTTGAGTACATGAAGTACATTCTTCATTATCTCTATACATTAAATTAGTTTTTAATATGTTTTTACATTGAAAAATAGTTTTTTTTCCTTCAACCGCTTCAATTACATCCCAAAACGAAATTTCCTCAGGGATCTTAGCTAATTTATATCCTCCCTTTACACCAGGTGTAGAACTCACAATACCAGCCTTAGACAATTTACCGAAAACTTTCGAAAGATACGTTTCTGAAAGCCCTTGAAATTCTGAAAGATCCTTTATTCCTATGCTCTCCTCTTCTGGTATGTCTATTAAATAGACAAGGCTATGCAAAGCATATTCAACCATAACACTATACTGCATATATAAAATCACCTACCTTCATGTTAATAGGCTTACCAAAAACATAGTATAGCATCTTTGTAAATTTACATAAATTAAAACGCTGTATAAATTGACATACAATTGGGAAAGTCGTATTATGGATTATGTTGATCGACGATTAGTTCGATCGACAATTATATAGATGAACTTTCAATTTTAAGGAGGAAATTTCCATGAGTAAACTACTTATCATCAATGCACATCCAGAATTTGATTCTAAAACCTCAGCAAACAGGATAGTTTAAGATCATACGCGGTGATGATAAAGGTTGAAGCGGCATTGATAAATATGCTTTTGGGGGATTAAGCGTAGATAAAGCCTATAACCTCTCGTATAATGAAACTATCTTCAAAAATGAAGGGACTGAACTATGCGCAGATGTCAATATTTTCAACCTAACTATTAAAATATAATGGAGGTAAAAGTATTGATTACAGAGTTACACACAGAACGTTTACATTTGAGAAAAATGAAGGTATCGGATTCGTCTAGCTTGTTTAAAATTTGGTCTGATCCAGATGTTACTAAATTTATGAATGTTAGTTGTTTTACTAATGAAAATCAAGCAAAAGAAATGATTACTCTCCTTGATGATCTTTCTCAAGACAGCAAAGCTATTCGTTTCTCCATAATTAAAATAGAATCCAATGAAATCATAGGTTCTTGTGGTTATAATTCCTTGGATTTTGAAAATGCAAAAGCAGAAATCGGATATGACATTGCAAAATCATTTTGGGGAAGAGGATATGCTTCAGAAGCTATCTATTCATTGTTAGATTACGCATTCTCATCTTTAAAAATGAATCGAATCGAAGCAAAAGTTGAACCCGAAAACGTGAATTCAATAAAACTTTTACAAAAGCTAAACTTTACGTTTGAAGGAACACTAAGACAATATGAAAGAGTAGACGGAAAGTTTAACGATCTCAATATCTATTCAAAATTAATATCGGATTGATTTGATTATTCCTGCCTATTTTGAATTGTAAGTAGCATACATGAAAACTTACCGTTACAGAGCGTGGGGAAACCATATCACAAGGCATTAAACTAACGGGACACTATAGCTTAATTAAAACGCGGCTGCCGGCATGGATCGGCAGCCGCGTTGCGCTAACGGGCAGGATAGTTGAACAAATCGAACTTATTTTCGTCTAAGAAATGGTAGAAGATAATTAGATATGTCTAGATGGATTCAATCAGTGACTGCTGCCATATTCAATGCCTCATTGCATCACTAAATTTCCAGAGTGTCAGGTAGCGAGTCGGTATTGACAATAGGGTTAGACAATGTGCATAAAAAACAAAGAAGCCCTCATAATAGAGGGTTTCTTTGTTTTTTGCGATTCGATGCCGCATTTTGCATCATTTATTCAAATTCGATGGGAAACGTTTAGAGGGATATCAATATATTAAGCCCTACAACAAAAAAATATGGGTTCCTGTAGATATCAAAAAATAAAACGTGCGCATATAACCCGGAAGATAGACACCTTTGAAAAGGAGGTCGGCTTCAAGTTTACTAATGCTTCGTAATCTACTGATTGCGGATGCTTCTCCATACACTCTTTTTCTATCATAAAATTATTCATGTTTCCTATCCGATAATCCGAAAATTTCAGGCTGTCGAGGTTGGTAACTGATAAAAAATATATAAAGCCCTGAAAATTTGCAGAGAATTTTCAGGGCTTTGTTTATATTAATAATTACGTTATTAAAATGAGTCAGTTTGTGTTTTTTCTTATAAAGTATTCTCGGCTATCTGTCCGTAATTTTTCTGGTAAAACGTGATTAAGTTCATCATTTAACCATGCAAGGGTCTTATTACGAAGAAACTCACGCATATACTCTTCTGCCTCAAGCATAGTTAAGTTAATTGTACAAGAAGAATTGGCGGAATTACATGAAGAGCATTCTTTATCTAAATGCATAAGATTATTTTTCAAAATATTTTTACATTGAAAAATAGGTTTTACTCCTTCAACTGCTTCTATTACATCCCAAAAGGAAATTTCTTCGGGGGATTTAGCTAATTTATAACCACCCTTTACACCAGGTGTAGAACTCACGATACCAGCCTTTGATAATTTACCAAAAACTTTTGAGAGATATGTTTCTGAAAGCCCTTGAAATTCTGAAAGGTCTTTTATTCCAATACTTTCCTCTTCGGGTACGTCTATTAAATAAACAAGGCTATGCAACGCATATTCAACCATAACACTATACTGCATATAGACTCACCTGCTTTCACTGTAAAAAGGCTATCAAAAAATTATTATAAGCCCTAAGTGTTTTTTTGTAAATTACCAAAACTAACTTTAGAATATTGTCTATAGAATTTGACAAAAGACTATGTAGCATTTATATTATTGATTATGTTAATCGTCGATTAATACGATCGACAATAAAAAAATCAATCTAGGTACTTTTCATTCAAGGAGGAAAATACTCATGAGTAAATTACTTATCATCAATGCACACCCAAATTTTGATTCTAAAACCTCTGCAAGTCTGGATGTGTTTAATTACTTTTTAAAAGTTTACAAAGAAAATCATTCAAAAGACGAAGTCATTGAACAAATTAATCTGTACGAAGATGAAGTACCCCTGTTAGATAAAAATGTACTTAGCGCATGGGGGAAACAAGCAGAAGGAAAAGAATTAACAAGCCAAGAAAAAAAAGTAACAGACCGCATGAGTGAGATATTAAAACAATTCAAAAGTGCTAATAAGTACGTAATTGTTTATCCAATGCATAACTTTAATATCCCCTCAAAACTAAAGGATTATATGGATAATATAATGATTCCAAGGGAAACGTTTAAATATACCGAGACTGCAGCGGACAATGGAAGAATGTCTGTCGGTCTTATCAATGATGGAAGAAGTGTGGTTGTCATTCAAGCCAGTGGATCAATATACACCAATAATGACTTTTATACCGAAGTGGAGTACTCACATAAATTTTTGAAGTCCATGTTTCATTTGATTGGAATCGAAGATTATGAAATCATTCGAGTACAAGGAGTTGGTGTTCTGGACAGAAATGAAGTATTACAAAAAGGTTATAAAGAAGCTGAGGAGCAAGCTTTAAAATTAACAACTAAATAGGAAAATATTGAGGCAGCCGATCTTATGATCGTCTTTCGTTGATTAGATAATTTTATTTCCAGATAGGAACACGCGTTTATCTTTATAACAAATAAAGGGAAGCTCAAGCTATCTTCCAGCTTAAGCTTCCCTTTATATCATTTCCTTTTCTATTAAGCACCAACAGCTTGCAAACTAAGCGTAGTGGCATCGACGTTCAACTCAATTCTCCACTTTTCCACTATTGTGATAGTATTTCTCCGATTTTAACCCCAAACGTCCGGCGAAATTGCAGAAATCGACAAGAAACTCATTGAATTCAAATATTTGCTATCTCAATTAATGATATGGTAACAAGCAGCGGATCAATAAAAACGGCGTGTTTGCGTCATTTGTCACATCGATTCTATTATTTGTAATCGGGGGAGAGCGTTTCAGGGGTTTGGCGCGGGAGCCATCATTACGTGTGTTTATTACAGCATTACTTTAGGCTATCCTGATAAGCTGAGAACGAAAATATTCAAGCGCGTATATTTTACCTGCGTTAATCGGCCCTTATATCGCCGGGCTTTTAGCTCAGCACTTGTCCTGGAGATTTGTTTTTTGTCTGGTGCTTCCATTCATTGGCTTGGCTGTCTTACTGACTCTCCCCGCTTTCCGCAAACTTTCAGTAAGAGAGAAAGGGGTCAAAAAAAGCGGCGGTAAAGAAGTATATACGGTGTTGTTGGCTATTGGAACGGGCTAGCTGCTGACCGGACTCGGGTTTATAGCCGATTGGAAGGGGATAGCTTGGCGCCGTAAAATGCGACGGCGGCCTGAACATTCCGGATGGCGAAGTGTACACCGCACCGGTTCGTGATTACGTTCTGACGATCCGCCTTTTTGTACATGTTTGTACCGGTACAGGTTGTCTTTAATATTGTAAGCAGTTAGTTAGTGGTTTCGGTTATGCTGAACTCAGTTAGCCGGCCGGCTCTTAGCATTGATAATTAATCCAAGCAAAGGCGATGATTAAATATGACGCAAAGAAAAATTATTTATCTATGTGCACTATTATACGCGTTAATTATTGGTTTTTCCTTTCTGTTTACGAAAGTGGCGCTCGGCGTATCGAATCCGATCGATACGCTTGCATATCGTTTTACAATCTCATTTTTATCCATCCTGATTCCGGTTGCGGCGGGCTGGGTCCAATTGGGGCTCCACGGGAAAAAAGTGTGGCGCCTTCTGCTTATCGGACTGTTTTATCCGGCGATGTTTTTTGCCTTCCAAGCCTTCGGCTTGGTGTATGCAAGTTCGTCCGAGGGTGGAATTATTCAGGCTTCCTCGCCGATCTTCACTATGGTTCTGGCAGCGTTTTTTCTCAAAGAAAGAACGACTTGGCTGCAAAAATTGTCCGTCCTGGCCTCCGTCGGCGGGGTCGTTTATATCTTGATGATGAAAGGAGCATCGCTTAACGTGGCCAATACGAAAGGCATGGCGCTGCTTCTGCTGTCATCACTTATGCTTGCCGTCTACAGCGTGCTGGCCCGGTCGCTGAGTACGGAATTTACGGCGCTCCAAATAACTTTTGCCATGATGGCTTTAGGATTCATTTGCTTTAATGCAATGTCCATCATCAACCATGCAACTCAAGGCACACTGCCTGAGCTGCTCGAGCCGATTAAAAATAGAAGCTTCGTAGTCGCTATTTTATATATCGGAATTTTGTCGTCGCTGGTCAGCGCGCTGTTATCCAATTATGTGCTGTCCAAAATCGAGGCTTCCCAGATGAGCGTGTTCGTCAATGTGGGAACGCTTGTTTCGATATTGGCGGGCGTTGTCTTCTTGAATGAGCAGCTTGCCTACTATCACATCATAGGTGCAGTGTTCATTATTGGCGGCGTGCTGGGTGTCAATTACCGTGGGCGGAAGCGGCAGACGCTGAAAGGCAAAATGTCCGCTTGACGCTCTTGTCACAGCTCTTGTATCACATCGTCTATTCTAAGAAGCGTTTAAACTAAGAGGGAGGATCTATGTATGAAAATTGTTATTGCAGGGGCCAGCGGCGCTTTTGGAAGGCCCCCTATTGGTTAAGGCGGGACATGTAGTGGTTGGACTTACTCGCAATCCGGGGAATTTGGAATTTCTTCACTCGGAAGGTGTTCAGCCTGTACTGGTGGACGTCTTTGTTTGCTGTTCTGCGCGAAATCAAGGCCTGGGACGGATTTCTGGCAGGATGCGTGATGTCATTGATCTCATCCAACTTGCTCAGAATGGTGATAGACCATATGATCGACCAAGGCTTCATATCCTGCCCGTTAGCATAACACGGCTGCCGATTTATTCATAAATGGCAATAATAAAATTAAAATAACTTCAGAAATAATCAAAGAAAGAGGCGGAAATATTGGAACAGCTGCTAAAAGAAATTAAGTTACTCAGTGAAAAGGAACCTAAAACGTTAGAGCAAATGGCATTAAAGCTATCAGAGGAAGTTGGCGAAACCTCTCAAGCTGTACTATCTTACATAAAAGCAAGCGGAAGTAAGTACAAGCAATTAGGAATCGAAGATGTAAAAGAAGAATGTATTGATGTTATTTTAGTAGCCTTAGCTATGTTTTACAAATTATCCGAGAACGATAAGGAATTATACGAGTTAATTAGGAAAAAAATGGACAAGTGGGAAAACAAAATCAATTGACGGCGAAAAAAAGGATAATTACAACATTTCCCGAATAGAATCGAATGTTCGGCGAAGAAGAGGTAACCTCGAAAAAAACCGAACTTTTCACGGATGCCCAAATCCGTTTGGTTAGAGTGTTTCGGAATATATAACCAATTAACATAAACCCTTGTCCACGCACCTGAACAAGCTATTACATACGATACATCATAATTTATTTTGATTAAGCAGGTGAATCAAAATGTCATGTTCGTGTGGATGTGGAGGAAAGAAACGAAAGAATTCTGCTAGAAAAGTTCCCATGATTGGTGTCAGAGCCGGGATTCCGCCTGGTTGTATTGATTTTGATACAAATCCCAGAGGATACGCTGAATGTGTAGCGCGTGGAGGCACAGTTCACGTTGATCCAAGACAACGTATTTCTTTCTGTTGTCCTCCTCCTGGAAAACGCCCGTGTGGATGCGGCGGGAAGAAACGCAACAAATCCAAATTACGCAAAAAGCATTGAACTAACGGGCAGTTTAATGCAACAAGAGCCCAACACTATGACCAGGAACAGAATGTAAAGGCTTATTGGCAGTCTGTTCAGTTTAAGGCTAAAATACAACTGAAGGAATTTCGGGAAATATGGGGAATTCTATTTTTACCCCCTATGGGAGATATCACTAAAGTGAGGGAGATACAATGAGTCAAACCGTAAATAAATTGGAAAAAGAAATAACAAAAAGAGTGCGGATGAAATACCTCTTACATTTGCCAGATCATTATGAAAAAGAATCCTCAATTAAGTGGCCTTTAATCTTATTTCTTCACGGGGCAGGTGAACGTGGAGATGATCTGGAGTTGGTAAAAGCACATGGAATTCCTATGATAGCAGAACGCGATCCTTCTTTTCCATTCATTACGATTTCCCCTCAATGCCCGGAGGATTCTTTTTGGAATGCTGAACAAGACGGATTGATGGCATTAGTAGATGAGATCATTGCAAACTACAACGTAGATCCAGATCGGTTATACTTGACAGGGCTAAGCATGGGTGGTTATGGGACGTGGCACTTAGCAGCAGAATATCCAGGAAGGTTCGCGGCTATCGCTCCAATATGTGGTGGAGGTAACCCCAACCGGATACATGAACTAATAGGAACACCCACCTGGGCATTCCATGGCGCGAAGGATGATATAGTTCCTATTGCTGAATCAAAAAAAATGGTAGACGCACTTCGCGAAAACGGTGGAAATGTCTCTTTCACAATTTATCCTAAGTCGAATCACAACTCCTGGACAGAAACATACGATAATCCGGAATTATATAGCTGGTTTCTAGGTCATTCTTTAATGGTAAGGAAATGAAGTTGTTTTACACTAACGGGAAACTTGCTCGGCGGCAGCTCCTTTTTCGTTTGCTGAAGTAACGGGCAGATTAACGCAACAACCAAAAGGATAACTCGGAAAAGTAAAAAGAGCCTCCAACTGTCGGAGGACAAGAACATTCAAGCATAAGAAGTCGCCAAGTGGGCGGCTTTCTTATTTTAACGATGTAAGATCTTGTCCCGAGCTAAAGACAAGAACTTATATTCATAGAATCGCAGTTCCTCTAATTGTCATAAACTTGTTATCTGCTTTAGCAAAATCGATCTGGATTTCGACATTACCTTTTTCCGACACTCTAGCCAAAACCACACATAGCCGTAGCCTGTGTGGTTTTGTAAGATACGACTTAGTGCCTGGACCTAATTAGATAAACCTTATCTTTATCCAATTGACTGGGATATAAATCCATAAATGTAATAAAATCCAGTTCTTCACTTGGTAGTGAAGAGATAACATCCTGTAATTCCAATTGTAAGTTGTTATATTTATTGTTATCTAAGATGATGCAGAACGCTATATCGGTATCTATGTTTAATAATTGAAACAGTTCTTTTATCTCTTTGGATTGATTTCTTTTTGGATCGGACGTTACAAAATCGCAGGAGCATAGGTTAGTTATATCATAATAGAACTTCTTTGATTGTTTATTTTCCATATTCTTTGTTAAGTCTCTAATGTAGATATCCATGTCGATATGCTTTGCTATCAATGAATCTGGAATTTTATGATCTATTACAACATGCATAAAGTAACACATAGCAACCTCCAATTTTGAATAGATATTTTAATGAAAGAAAGAATGTCCTCAAAATCGAAGACCAAATGTTGTAGGGTAGTAATGGTCTTTATTAAGTATCATACCATTACTTCTAGGGCCCAGATCAAAATAAGCCGTTGAAGTTTGTATCTTGAGTTTGAAACACGAGACTTTTTATCAAGAAATTTTGAAGTCTTTGTTGGCATGAAAGCTTGCAATATTGGTATTGGAGTCGGCAAATGGGATGATTATTTAGGATACTTTTTGAAAGGAAACGGCCAATTAAACGAGTATAGATATTGATCAGGAGATATGTGAGATTTTGGGTTTAGGCAGCGAAGAGAGGGTCACACGAATCCACTGTTGTAATATGTAGCGATTTTTCAGGGTGCGAGCTTCCTGCAATGGAATATGATTTGGTTACAATGATTGGATCTGCACTAAATGAGATTGGGGTATACCGAAAAACATTTGAAAAAATTAGTAAAATGATGAAACCTAATGGACAATTCTTGTATATGGATTTTAATAAGTATCACAAGAAAGAAAAACTATTAAGCAAATTAGATCATTTGAATATGGAATTAGAACGATTAGAAGAATATAATCGGTATCCGAGTATCAGTTTTTATTGTATGAAAATTAGAAGAACAGATTAGTCTTTTGTAGTTTATTCGAAGATGCAGCATGCGTCGTATAACACAGTGTTCCAGCTTCCGGCTGACGCCGCTCGGTCTGCCTGAGGAATTTCGAGGAGGTAATTCAAGCAGACACATCGATTCCCCTAAGATAAGAGCTATCTAAGGGGAATCGACGTCAAGAACACAACAACGTTAGCCGAAATTACCG
Source organism: Paenibacillus uliginis N3/975 (assembly GCF_900177425.1). Classification (NCBI taxonomy): domain Bacteria; kingdom Bacillati; phylum Bacillota; class Bacilli; order Caryophanales; family Paenibacillaceae; genus Paenibacillus; species Paenibacillus uliginis. The sequence continues at coordinate 3,266,731 of NZ_LT840184.1, forward strand.
AAAACAGAGAAAGGTGAACAATATCATGGATAATCAAACCCCAATTAGGCTTCGCCCGGTAAATCTATATGAAGACTGTAAGCTTGCACTTCAATGGTATCAAGATCTTGAAGTTATTCATTTCTCAGAGGGGCCTGATGTAGAACCATATGATCTAATAACTGTACAAGCCATGTATGAATACCTGAATTCAATTGGAAAATTGTTAATTATTGAGGTTTTTGAAGACGGAGAATGGGTATCCATCGGAGATGTTACATTCTCGAAAGAGTCAATTCCAATAGTCATTGGTGATAGAAAGTACCGTTCCAGAGGGATAGGCACAGAGGTAATGAAGAAAATTATTGAATTAGCAAAGAAGAAGATTGGAAAGAATTAAAGGTAAAACAAGTTTATGATTATAATGAGCGATCTCATCGAATGTTTTCTGGTTTAGGTTTTGTGGTTACCGGTGTAGATTTGAAATAAAGTCGTACCGTTTGGAAAAAATTTGATATAATTGTGTCACAATCTATTACATTTGGCACCGCAAACGGGGCATATTGAGAGTATTGTGTTGGTGACAAGAAAACAGAATGAGTAACGCTGGAAATTAATGTTATTTACACTTTGCTACGGGGGTACTTATGAAAACTCACTATTATTTAGGTTGGTTTAACAATTTTTTTCCAGAGAATCTGGGCAGGGTGTTACAGGAGGATATAACTGATAGAAAATCGCTTGCTATGATTAGCTCGAATCCATTTTTTTATGAAGATGATGGTGCTACTGAACGCTCGTGGCTTGACCAGGCCGGCATTATGTTTGATGAATATCATTTAATTAACTATCGCGTACAGAAGGAAGATGCCCAAACGTTAATTCAAAATGCTTCAGTCATTTTCTTGTTGGGTGGAAATACTCTTAAACAAAATGGGTTTTTGATGGAATATGAATTGTCGGATTTGATTAAAAAAAGCAGAGCCGTAGTGATGGGAGCAAGCGCTGGTGCGATCAACATGTCCGCTAAATGGTTATGCTCGAAAAACTTTGGCTATAAAGTTGAAATAAGCTCTGTTTACGACGGAATCGGCCTTGACGATTTTTCCGTCCTGTCTCATTTTGATCTTGAAAATAACATTGCGTTGGTTCAAGGCGAACTGTCTCCCTTATCGGAAGAAATGAATATTTATGCGTCGAACAAAGATTGCGCTGTACGTGTAAAGGGAGACAAAATCGACATTTTAGGCAATGTATATTTAATTTCCCACTCAAAGATTCAGAAATTGGATGAGACGCTCTCGACTTTAGTGTTCGGACCAAAGCAATAACGAATGCGAAAACTAAACGCAAAGAAGATACATCGGCTATAACGCCTCTATTGCCTGAAGTACGGGCTGAAGGACATTTGAGATGGAACCAGATCAATAGATTAAGAGAAGCATACAGAGAGACTCCCAAGCGTGTCAAAAGTGAAGGTTTGACTTTGCCTATCGAATTTTCTTATGAAGAATCGGAATATGCGAACGAGCGATGGTATTTTAAACTATGGGATTTTACTAGTTTTGATTTCGAAGTTCTCGACTCTGATGTAAGAAGCAGTAAAGTAGACGACCAAGAATGTTTTGTTGAGTTTATTCGTGCAGAAAACCTTGATGATGAATTGGATGGTGATGGTCCATGGTTTCTCAATATTCTTAAAATGCGAATATTGGGGAATTGGGAAGCTAATCATACCAAGGCTGAAGACCGTACTGAAATATTAGAGTATTTAAAGCAATGGGGTTACGATGAAGAAGATACGTCAACAACAATCGCTCCATTTTTCTCTAGAAATCCAGGGTTGCTCACACAAGGGTTTCAGATCACAAGACGTCAACGAATCTCAGATAGATTATTAATCAATATCGAACCAATTTTTATAGCATGTATGTTTGCAAGATTCGCATTGGATATTATTACTTCTTCAGGTGCTCGCATTAACGAAGTGCTTCAATTATGCAGGTGGGGCAGCGATACGGTAGATGGTGGACACTTTTTTATTACAGAGAATTATGGACCTGTTGTGGATATTATCAAGCAAACATTGACAATATCGGATAAAATTCTAGAAAGGCAATGATAGATCGTTTTATTGTGAACTAATCTTCATTTATCTTAATTGGAAAAGAGGTTTTGAATCAATGAATAGCAATATTATTTGGGGGATAGTATTATTAGCGCTGAGTTTGTTTCTTAAGCCATTATTGGCGATTGTGGGGCTGAATGAAAGGTTGTTCGGATTGCACTGGCAAGGTGAAACTGTGTTTTCATTGAGTCCATTCTTAGTTCGGATTATTCTAGCAGTAATTGGGATTATCATGCTTATCATCGGCGGTATGCAAGTTGCAAAGCAGAAGAATAAATAGTTGAAAGGATAGAGAGCACAACAATTGATCTTGCCACAATATTGAACATTTATAACCAAGGTATTGAAGACCGCAAAAAATTATTATAATCCCCAAACGGGGATTTTTTAATGTTCGTAGAACAAAAGGAGCCAGTGAGGCTCCTTTTGTTTGTAATTATCACGATTTACGAAATGTGACACATCTCGAAAATCGATCAATTTAATTTTTACTAAGAAACACAGAGGATACGAAATGTGACACATCTCGAAAGATGTCGAGGGACAAGAACATAGGCCCATTGAAAGTCGCTATTTTAGCGGCTTTTTTGTTTTATCGGTACAAGTTCTTGTCCCGAGTCGAGGACAAGAACTTGTACCGATTGCCGAAAAGGACAAGAACATGAGCCGATTACCGATTAGATAAGTATCTAACTATGTTTCCATGCAATTTCATTAAGCTAACGGGCAGGATAGTTTAGTGAGAGAGTACAGAATTACTGATTAATACATTCTAAAGAGTTTATGGTATTTCGTGAATATACTCTCAAAGATAAGGTGATAAATTGCATAACACGATAAATAAGCAGCAATTTATTGATTGAAAAAGAACAACATTCTGTTGTGATTAAGGTCAAAAATACGGATGAACTTGTTCGAGGCATTTCTAGAAAAATGAATCAGAGTTATTTATTTATTGAAACAGAAGAGAGCCCTATTCTTAGATTAGCTATTGCTGATATTATTGAAATTTTTGCTATACAATCTCCACCTCAAAATCGCACTGTTTTACAATGGAAAAATGTGGAAACGAAGCTTGGTTTAATTATAGCTCAATTTAAAAATCTAAATGATAATGATCAAGAACAAATTATCTCAGAATTATCGAAATATTTTGGTAAGCCACTAATAATTTCAAGGAATGAACTAGGGCCTGTCTTCAAACCTAAGCCAACCAAACCTTGTCAAAAAAGCTCTAAACGTACAGGCTAATTTATCGAACCGGGTAGCTATCCGGCGGTAGTGTTTAATCTTGTTGAAAAAACATTCGATTTCATGACGTTCTTTGTAGAGCCACCAGTCACATTCACGCTGAATCTTACGAGATTTTTTGCACGGAATCACGGGCTGAGCCTGCTGCTCATGAAGAAAATCGAGAATATCATTGGTGTCATAAGCTCGATCAGCCAACACGTTTGCTCCAGCGAGTTCCATGCATTTCAACATGTCATAACCGGTCACACAATCATGATTTTGGCCGCCGGTGAGTTCAAAACGCAAAGGGTTACCCAGCGCATCTACAATTGCATGGATTTTGGTTGTTAATCCGCCTCTGGAGCGGCCGATTGCCTGAAATTGCTGCCCCCTTTTGCTCCGGCTCCATGTTGATGAACGCGAACAATCGTCGCATCGATCATCACATTTTCGAAGTCGGGTTCAATCGAAATCTGTTCAAGGACTCGCTCCCATACGCCTGACATTTGCCACCGACGAAACCGAGTGTAAACCGATTTCCAGGGACCATAATACTCCGGTAAATCGCGCCAAGGCGCGCCGGTTCTAGCAATCCAGAGCATGGCATTGAGCATGGTCCGGTTATTTTTTGCAGGTCGTCCTCCTTGTTTCTTTCGTTCGGCTGGCAACACGTCTTTGATAAGTTCCCACTGATCGTCATGTATTTCGTATCGTCTCTTCATAACCTGATTTTACCACTTATAATGCTAGTTTTATAGTTTGAAGACAGGCCCTAGCTACATATAAGTATGATGATATTGAAAAGATTGATAATGTGATTCTTTCAAAATTGTTTCAAAATCTTGTGAATTTGGATTTACCTCAAAGAATCTGCTTTGGACGCTTAGATCCTAACGGGGAACACTAGTTCAAATCAGAAAGATTAAAACCTTCTATTAGAAGCAAACTAGATTTAATAGCTCTAATAGGAGGTTTTGTTATGATCTTAAGTGAGTTGTGGCGACTGTATGAGACTGATAAATGTATCCAAGGATTTAGTCCGAAAACATTGAAAGCATACGCTCTCCAGCACAAAATGCTGATGAAGGAACTCGGTGACCTGGATATAACCGAGATAACTTTAACTCAGCTGAAGGAGTACTTAGCGAAACAATCTAATCGGTTGAAGCCAAGTAGCCAAGGACACCGGATTCGCTTTGTTCGTTGAAGTAAATCTATATCCGCATCGATTTCGTCATACCTATGCGTGCCAACTCCTCGATAATGGAGCACCTTTAGATTTCATTCAAGGCATGCTAGGGCATGAAAAAGCATCAACCACTCAAATATATGCTCAGCTACGCGGCGAACGACGACGAGAACTTTATCGTCGTTTTTTTTAGCATTTTGAATAACAGGAGATTCCCCTTAAAGTCCGCCGTTATTCAACTAAAGGGCAGGTTAGTTGAATAGATGGGGCCGACCATGGACGATAGTAAAATTGTAAGTTTTTATGATGAAACCCTACAATTTGAATGGCATAACGGGCAGAAAGGAAACAATTATGACTTGCATAATAGTACCATAATTTAACTTATAATGATTAACATATGATATGTTAAAATTATAATTATAGAGTATAAATTGGAAGGATAGATTCAATGAAAACTAAAAAGATTATTTTTAATATTTCACTAATACTTTGGTTAATATCAACTGTTTACTTTCTTTACAAATATTCTTTTGGTATGGGGTACTGGAAAAATCCTCTATTAGTTTCTATTTTCTTCTACATATTCGCTGTAATTATTAATAAAGGCTTTAACAAGATAATTACATGTATTTCCATATTTTATATTGGATTTGGAGTATGGTTCATAATTGATTTATTATTATCTTTGGGTGATGTTTTATCGGTAGATTAGAGAAACTGGATTCTAAAGGGAAACGCTGGTTGAAATCAAGACTAAAACCTTCTATTAGAAAGCAAACTAGAATTAATTGCTTTAATAGGAGGTTTTATTATGGTTTTAAGTGAACTTTGGCGTCATCTTGAGGCAGACAAACGAATCCAAGGGTTAAGCCCAAATACATTGCGAGCTTATGCTTTGCAACTCAAGATACTGGGTTAAGGACCTCGGGGATGTAGATATCACTGAATCTGCTGAAGGAATACTTAGCTAAGCAGTCCGATCACTTGAAGCCGAGCAGCTATCGCATCCGTTTTGTACGATCCTTAATCCGATTTGCATATGAAGAAACCTATTTACCTGACAATCCTTCGCTCAAACTGCGCGAGCTAAACTGGATAAGCGGATTCCTAAGTTTTTGATGGAGGAAGATGTCATTCATCTGAATATCTCATGTCAGACCTTAAGGGAAAGAGGGCTGTTTGAGTTTCTATATAGCACAGGAGGGCTTCAAGAGGATTATTTCAATCCTAAACTTAAAAAGGGTGCTGTCGAGGGACAAAAACATGTTCCCATTGAAAGTCGCTATTTTAGCGGCTTTTTTTGTTTTATCGGTACAAGTTCTTGTCCCGATTGCCGTAAAGGACAAGAACATAGTCCGACAATGTATAGCTCATAATGATAGGTTTTAAATTGAAAATAACAAAAATACGACCGGAGCGCAGTACGGAGCGCAGTACACTAAATCCGGTCGTATCTTTATCTCCGACGATAAGAACATATAGACATTGATAGTGTCTAATGACACAAAGTTACCTACAATGTGTCGGGTGTGGTGAAATGTAATAAACTCGCTAGTGAGAAAACAGGAGAAGAATAAGTGTTATTCAACTAATGGGCAGGGTAGTTTAATCCTTGACTAATCTATAAGGATACGGTTATTATTACCATAATGTTGATGAAATGGGGAAATACGTATGATTAATCTGGTCTTGAAACAACCCTATCATCACAAGAAGCGTTAACACATTCCTCAAAAATTGGGGATGGGTTAACGCTTTTCGCGCTACCCATCCTGCGAGATACAACGCGCAGGACCAAGGGTCCAGCGCGTTTTTTGTTTTAGCAATTAAAAGCACGGAGGGATAAAGAAATGACAATCATGACAGAAACCACAAAGCTGCCGCAATGTTTAAATGTTAACAGCTTCGTCAAGACATCAAGGTAGAATAACTCAACAAACTATATAAAGTTCAGCTCTGCATAAAGGGACCCTAAGGAGGGCAATTCGATGATTGCAAATAAACTAAATTTTGGAGATGAAATAAGGGTAATTGCACCTTCAAGAAGCCTAAGCATTATTTGGCAGGAGGTGTTTGATAAAGCCCTAAAATTTCTCACAAATAAGGGGTTTAAAATTTCGTTTTCAAAAAATTGTAGTGAGCTTGATGAAATTGATTCTTCGAGTATTCATTCTCGTATTGAAGACTTGCATGACGCGTTTCTTGATAAAAATGTTAAAGCCATACTAACTTGTATCGGCGGATTCAATGTGAACCAGATTTTAGAATATATAGATTACTCGTTAATAAAAAGGAATCCCAAAATAATATGCGGTTTTTCTGATATTACTGCTTTGCTGAATTCCATTTATGCTAAGACAGGATTAATCACTTATCATGGACCACATTTCTCATCCTTTGGATTTAACAAAGAAATTGAGTACACAAATGCCTACTTTGAAAAATGTCTATTAAAGAACGAGACCTTTATTATTGAGCCATCGAAACATACAAAGGAATATTATGTTATCCAAGAAGGCTTCACCCAGGGAAAAATTGTTGGGGGCAACCTTTGTACTTTAAACCTTTTGCAAGGAACAGAATTCATGCCTGACCTCGGAAATAAGATATTATTCCTTGAGGATGACAACATTGTAGGCGACTATTTCAGATATGAGTTCGAAAGAAACCTCCAATCACTCATTCAAACATCAGGCTTTGATGAAGTGAAAGGCATTGTAATTGGGCGCTTTGAGGATAGTTGCAAAATGGATATAAATACTATACGAAGAATGATTTCAACGAAAAAACAATTGAAAAACGTTCCAATCATTTCTAATGTAGATTTCGGTCATGAGTTTCCTTTTGCTACCTTTCCTATCGGTGGGGTTGTTAAAATTGAAGCCAATGCATCAAAAGTTTCCTTGGAAGTGGTAGAACATTAAGCTAACGGGAAACGATAGTTCAATCAACAAGCGGCAGTCTGTGACTTTATTTTCCAGTCCAAGAATGCCGCTGATTTCTATATTGGAGTCAGTCTAATACTTATTATTCGGAGCCTGACGGTTCAACAATTCAGAAATCCATGAAGGATCAACAAATCCAGTCTAAAACTTTATTTTCTTCGGACATGGGGGCAGAATTGAACATGTCTAATGACACAAAAGTGACCCCATTGTGGGTTTATGACACAAATGTGTACCCATTACTACGGACTCGGAATTTTACTCAAACAGAAATTATGGGCAGTTTCAGAAAAAGTGTAGGAAATTGCTACGTTTGGAACAATCAAAAAAGACAATCTGAAAAAACCATGAGAATTCCTTTAAGCACACTAACAACGAAAGCTTGTAAACCTTGCAAAAGATCCTACAAGCTACTATGACGCAGATAAATGGGGCATCCTCCGCGCTAAGATCGGAAATGAACTTCGAGAATTGTTGAACCTTGGATATCGTAAAGCTTCTACTAGCCAGTAAACAAGAATTCCTTACCAGAGAAGAAGCAAGCAACAATATGGCTTAAAGGCTGATCTGCCGTATGTAAAAGAATGCACTTGGATCATTAAGCTAACGGGCAGAATAATTCAATTATGGATTACAGTTTTTTATGGGCACCGCGACATGGATGAATATACCTCCGCCAAGCGCCGCCTGTTGGATTCAGACTGCTGACGACTTTGCCGTCTTAAACGGCGATAATCCGGCGACTGCTGCATTGCGTGGGCGGGGGCGGACCAACGGGCAGTAGAATTCAATTTCGTGTTAAAATAAATTGTGGAATAGTTACCCATATGGATTTGGAGGAATGCTCGTGGCATGGCCAACTCATATTGTTGCTTGAAAATGGTTTAAATACAATTAAAGCAATATAATTATTTTGAATTTTCATAAGAGGATTTATTTTCAGTGGTTGTTCATGTTAAGGGAGGTGAAAAATAGCTATGCGTAAAAAAGATAGGAACGTAACAGGTATTGTATTGGCCGTAATTTACTGTGTTGTTCTTTTTGAGATTTTAATTGATGCACCCCCTGGTGAAGCTCCAAATAATCCGCCTTGGGCATACGCAATGATTCCACTTGGAGCTGTTGCAATCACCCTTCTCTTTGATTATGTGATCAAGTTCGATTTCTTCAAAAAAAAGAAAGAGTGAAGGGAGTGTTATAAATGACCGGAACCGGTACGTACATGTGTCGGGGGAAAAGTAGATGTTCCCTTTGAAAGTCGCAATTAGCGGCTTTTTTTGTTTTTACGGTACAAGTTCTTGTCCCGAGCCAAGGACAATAACCTAGTCTGATTACCGATTAGATAAGCATTTAACTACATTTCACTGCTTTAGTTCATTAAGCTAACGGGCAGGATAGTTTAATACTTTTTGCGAATATTCCACAGATGGAATTATTTGCGAATATTCCACAGATGGAATTATTTGCTAAATTCGCAAATTAGACTTTAGGCGAAACTCTCGAAAGCATATATTAAAAACATGGGAGGAAAAAGATGATTAAATTTATCTCATCAGTTTTATTTGTTAAGGATATAGCAGTTTCACGGATGTTTTATGAAGAGATTTTAGACCAACAAATAGAGATAGACTATGGTGTCAATATCGGATACGTTGGTGGCTTTTCAATATGGAAGAAGGACGTAGCACATCAAAACATATTTAGAGATAACAAGGCTGAAATCGAATTGATAGGTAACAGGAAGCAGCAAATTGAACTGTACTTCGAAGTAGAATACATAGATAAGATATGTAAAAAACTTAAAGATCATCAGATTGAATTCGTTCATGACATGTTTGAACAACCTTGGGGGCAAAGAGTATTTAGAGTGTATGATCCAGATAAATATATTATAGAATTAGGCGAACCGATGAATGTGGTAATAAAGAGATATTATGAAACGGGTATGACATTTGAAGAGGTAGCAGAGAGGTCTTCAACTCCAATTAGTATTGTAAGAAGCGTAATTAATAATAAATAATTAGCACTATAGATTTTCAAGGTAGTGATGGCTTATTAGGGGAAGTCGAGAGCATCGCCTAAACCAGCTAATCAAAGTCAAGTTTTAGTATATTTAAGATTTCAGAAAACCAAAGATTACAGACTTAAATAAACCTACTTATATTGAAACATGTTGTCGGGGGACAAGAACATATTCCCATTGAAAGTCGCTAATTTAGCGGCTTTTTTGTTTTATCGGCACAAGTTCTTGTCCCGAGTCAAGGACAAGAACATGCTCCGATTACCGAATAGATAAATATCTAACTGAAGTTTACAGCTATTCATTAAGCTAACAGGCAGAATATCTTCATTAGTAATCAGTCTTTTGGATAGAAGTGCTGTACACAATTAACACTATCCGTGTGAAAAAAACGTTTGGTATTAATTAAGGCAGTATTGGTTTTGAAAAAAGTCTCGATAAGCAATATACTAAGCAATAATAATTCTTTTATAGAGGTGGAACTTAAATGGAAGTCGATGATTCAAAGCAAATTATATTACAAGTCGGCGCTGCCCTAAAAAAATTCAGAAAAGAAAAGAACATGAGCCTAGAGGAATTAGCGGAGTTGACTGGTGTAAGTAAACTCACGCTTGGAAATATTGAGCGTGGCGAAACTAATCCAACAATTGCCATTATATGGAGAATTTCAAAAGGTCTCTCTTTACCGTTTATGGCCTTGTTCAAATCTGAAGATCCTGTATGTCTTTACCGAGCAGGTGAGGGGTTGCGGTTTACTAGCGATCATAAGAATTGGATTGTTGAACCAATATTTAAAAACGCAAGTTACGATATTGAAATGTATCGTGCTTATTTACAACCAAATAGCTCGTATTACCCTGAAGGTCATCATATGAATTCAACTGAAATTGCGACAGTAATGACAGGTGCCATTGAAATTCATGTTAATGGAGAGGTTTATTTATTGAATCAATATGATTCGATCAGTTTCCGTGCAGACAGTCCACATTCTTATACTAATCATACGGATAGCGAAGCAGTGCTCCATATTTCATTAAAATATGGAATGTAATATTCGAAAAATTTGCTGGATTATTTTTATATACTGTTAGATCAAAATAAAGTGTTAGACTAGAGTTGTTGCTGTAGCGGCATTTTTAAGTTGAAAAATCGTCAGTTTATGAAAAATAAGTATTAGACTGAGGGTAAAAATGAGAACTATAGTAAGTTGGAATCGAAAAATAAAGTATTAGACTACGCAAACTGATCACGGCGCACCGGCATGCTGCCGATCGTTCCACCGGACAGTGCCCTCAAGCACTAGGAGTGTTGAGCAGTTGCAGTGGAATATGACGATGAAGTCAAAGGTGCCTTTGCTTAGTCTACAACTTTATTTTCCGAGTCTAATACTTTATTTTTTTGAACACAAGGAAAAAATCCTTTTACAATCATTGTCAGTACGTTATAATACAATCACCAGATGGATTACCCAACAAAAAAAGTGAAATATTGGAATTAATTAGTGAAGTCTAAGTAATAACTGATATTGATTAACGGAACATAGTGTTGGGTGATGGACACCATGTAAATTTAGGTTGGACTATCTCCTTTTCACAGTCATGTAGTTACCCTCGGCTCGTCATAGTCTTGAGCCGCTTATTACATAATAGATATCGGAGGTATGGTTATGGTCAATCGCAATAGAAAGAAAATTTTCACAGCCCTCAGCGCAGCTTTAATCGTCTCTATGCTGGCTACTGGCGTGATAGGCGCTGCCCAAGGTAAAACAACGTTAGAGGTAGCGAAGACAGCAGGGGATAAAAAGGTTGAAGTTATTAAAGCATAAGCGAGACCTTACTATGAAGAAGCTACCGTTATTATTAACGGTAAGGATCAAAACTACAGTCAACCCACAATTGTTAAGTAAGGTGCGACTCTAGTCCCAATTAGAGGGGTATTCGAAGCACCTGATGCGAAAGTCAACGGAATTAAAAGACTCCAACAGTGGTAGCAACTAAAGATGAAGTGCTCCCTGCCAAGTAGAAAGTGAAAAAAACAAAAAAAGTTAATTTATTAACCTCAGCTCGGTTAACCCAGCTGAGGTTTTTTCATTATGAAGCTCGTCGGTATTCGTTAGGTGGCAAGCCACACAAACACTCTGTATAGCGGTAGTTGTAATAGCGAATGTATTCGTTAGATTCCTAGCTATATATGTTGAACTTTCAAAACAAGCTGTCCGTGACGCCCAGGCTTGCTGCTGAACGATCCGTCGGACAGTGCCGTTAAGCACCATTATTACGAAGAAGCTGCAGTGGAACATGGCGATTAAGTCAAAAGTACCTTGGCTTAGTCTACAACTATATTTTCTGAGTCTAATATTTTAATTTTCAGTCTATAACTTTATTTTCTTTTCACATATACAACAAAGAAATCCATGTTACATGGGAATTTCTTTGTTGTTTTTTGTTTTTAGAAAAAGTTATATTTCAAGATATCACGACCTGATTTGGTATGTTATAAAATACTTATTGTATAAAAAAATATATTATAATATACTTGTTGTATTCGCGCGAATTATTAGTGAAAAATATATCAATCGGCAGGAAACAAAGAGTACGATTAATTTTGGAAGGAGAAATTTAGAATGCCGAATCAAATAGAAAAAAACCAGAAAAAACAAGCCGTTCCATCTTCTACGTGGCTGATAATTTTAGGCATTATTGTTATTGCGGCTAATTTACGTGCTCCTTTAACCTCGGTCGGTCCTTTAGTTAGTCTCATTAGGGATGACGTTCATATTTCAAATACTTTAGCAGGCTTGATAACTACGGTGCCATTGCTAGCTTTTGCCTTATTATCGCCTCTTGTTCCAAAATTAGGACGAAAATATGGAGTGGAACCCGTCATTTGTTTTGCTCTTATTTTTTTAACCGTTGGTATTATAATACGTTCTTTATCTGGGGCAACTAATCTGTACATTGGGACAGCGATTCTTGGATTTGCAATTGCAGTGTGTAATGTATTATTGCCAAGTCTAATCAAACGGGATTTTCCAAATAAAATTGGCTCCATGACAGGTATATATTCTATTTCAATGAATTTATGTGGAGCGATCGCTTCTGGAATCAGTGTACCACTAGCAGTGGGAGCAGGTTTAAAATGGCAAGGCGCATTGGGAATCTGGGGTATTCTAAGCTTTTTATCAATTCTCTGTTGGTTACCGCAATTTAGAAATCGATCAAAGCAAGTATCCACCTCTCGCAACAAGGAATCAATCAACAATGATGTGAATGTTTGGCGTTCGTCCCTTGCTTGGCAAGTAACCTTGTTTATGGGCATACAATCCATGATATTCTATGTGCTGATTGCATGGTTACCTGAAATTTTAAAACAGCAAGGAATTGATTCGAGTCAATCAGGATGGTATCTCTCAATTATGCAACTGGCTCTGCTTCCATTTACCTTTATTGTCCCCGTTATTGCTGGGCGCATGTCTAGCCAACGGTCGTTAGTGACCATCACCACCATTTTACTTTTGACGGGAACACTCGGACTACTTTATGGAAGTACCAATATAATTCTGTTGTGGATCATAATACTTGGAATTGGTGGAGGCTTCGCCTTTGGTTTGTCCATGATGTTTTTCGGCTTGCGTACAGAAAATGCTCATCAGGCTGCTGAACTGTCTGGAATGGCTCAATCGATCGGATACCTCCTTGCAGCAATTGGTCCAGCGTTGATTGGATATCTGCATGATGGGACAAATAGTTGGACCCTGCCACTCCTCATATTACTTGGTGCTTCTGTATTACTATTTTTGTTTGGTATTGGTGCAGCAAAGAACCAATTTGTGGGTGCACCTAAAAAGTAACTACGACTTACAAAGAAAAAGATGATTCAAAATGTTTGAGAAAATTCTTGTGGCCATTGATAAATCTGAAATAACTAATAATATCCTTGATGCAACCGTTGAAATTGCTAATAATAAAAAAATTTAAATTCAAGTTACTTTGGTGAATGTCAGTAATGTAAATGTAACTAGAGAAATGACATATATACCAGAGAAGAATTACTTGGAAGAAATGTTGAATGAAATGGAGAGGGAGAGTTTAGAACAACTGCAACAAACCAAATCCAAATTAGTATCTGAAGGGATTTTTACAGAAACTGTTCACCTCTAGGGAGACCCTGCTCATCAAATATTAAATTATGCAAAGGATACCAAACAGCAACTTATTATTATTGGAAGCCGTGGACTAACATGAAAAAAGTTGAAGACCCCTCGTGTAAGGGGTCTTTGTGTCTTGCGCGATCATGATAAATGCGATACCGGACTTGTTAAAAGATTTAGAAGATTTTTACCAGGAAATTGTGTAGTGTCTTACGCTAACGGGACACGATAGTTGAATCATGATATAAAGGCAGCCGGTCAAACGATAGCTGCCGTTTTCATTGAAGTAACGGGCAGTATAGTTGAAAAAGGAACTTAAATTTAAATCTTGAATATCTAATGTAATCGGATAGCTAAAAATTTGATGACAGACAGGAGTTGGATACAATGATAAAAGGTTTCGGAGGAATATTTTGGAGAACTAAGAATCTTGAAGTTATAAAAAAATGGTACAGTGAAGTGTTGAAGATTGAAATAGAAAATTGGAATGGGACTGTGATAAAACCCCAATTAGGAAATGAGACTATCTTTTCTTTCTTTACCGAGAATGACAGTTTTTTTCCAACAGAACAACAAGTGATGTTAAATTTCCAAGTGCATAATCTAAACGAGACTATTAAGCATCTTGAACATATTGGTGTACCTCTTGCAAAGAAAAAAGAGATTAGTGAATTTGGAAAGTTTATTTGGATTGAAGATCCTGAAGGTCGACTGGTTGAGCTTTGGGAGAAATAACGAGTTTTAATTCATTTGCTATTGAGCTAATGGGAAACTATAGGTGAATAGCACATTTTTTTGAGCAGGCTGTCGCAGCCTGCTCATTTTATTAAGCTAACGGGCAATTAGTTCAATAAGTTATAAATTGAATGTTTAAAGTTATAGAGCATTTCTTTGCAATGAGGAATGCTTTTTTTGTTAGAAAAAGGATATCCCTGTAACAACAATAATATAATACATTTCATTAAATTTTTATTGTAAAACGATAAAATATATGTTAAAGTCAAATTGACAATAACTAAGTGAGGTGCTTTTTTTGTGAAACGAGGAACAACACTCTTTTTAAAGATAGCTGTTATTATTATTGGAATTCCTGTTCTTGCTTTGTGTATATTTTTGGTGCCTGAGATAGCGAATTATGCAGTAGTATTGTATCCAGATATGACTTTTTTGAAATATCTCGTTTTTATCGGTTTGTATGTCACAGCAATACCTTTTTACTTTGCTCTGTATCAAGCTTTTAAACTTTTAAACTATATTGACAAGAATAAAGCTTTCTCGGATTTATCTGTAAAGACTTTAAAGACTATAAAATACTGTGCAATTACAATCAGTATCTTGTATGTTGTAGACATGCCACTCTTTTATCTCATTGGGGAAAAAGACGACGCTCCGGGCGTCATAGTAATCGGATTGGTCATTATTTTTGCTTCAATGGTGATTGCAGTCTTTGCTGCTGTTCTTCAAAGGCTTTTAAAAGAGGCTATTGATATAAAATCAGAAAATGATTTGACGGTCTGAGGTGAATAACATGGCTATTATAATCAATATTGACGTGATGTTGGCTAAAAGGAAAATGAGCGTAACTGAACTTTCGGCGAGGGTTGGAATAACGATGGCTAATCTTTCTATATTGAAAAATGGAAAGGCAAAAGCGATTCGATTATCCACTTTAGAGGGGATTTGTAAAGCTTTAGAATGTCAGCCTGGCGATATTTTAGAATACAGAAGTGACAAAGATACGCAAGGATAAACAATATAAGGGAAGGTATAACCATGGACATTAACAATCGGTTTATTGATAATATGGATAACCCCCATGAGCTAGAGAGAATGTTTAGAATAGAACCCGAAGCTTTTAAAAAATCATTCTCATACGCCTGGGAACAAAACCCTGATTCGCAGGTTCTTGCCGTTTGGTTTGAAAGATTGCATTTCAAGGAGACGGTAAATACAGAAAAAGCATCCTTGCTTCAGAAAGATTTCTTATTCATGGGCATTTTAGCATTTCTGGCCGGGATTAGCACCAGGATCATTATGCATTTTGTTGAACAGCAAGCAATATCCCCTATTATCCTTGTATTTGGTGTACTTCCCTTTATTGCCACCTATTTTGTATACAAGAATTCAGCCAACAAAAATATTCTTTACACCCTTGTAGCGTTATTCCTAATCTCAGGAATTTATATGAATATGCTTCCACTAGAGAATAAAGACAGTATTATCCTGGCTTATCTACACCTACCCATTTTCTTATGGGTATTAGTAGGGATTGCATTTACAGGAAATGAATATGGCATGGGCAGGACAAGATTAGCCTATCTTAAATTTAATGGGGAATTTTGCATACTCTACGCCAGCATGGCAATTAGCGGAATGCTGCTAACAGCATTAACCATGCAGTTATTTAGTTTTGTCGGCATGGATATATCTGAATTCTATTTTGAAAATGTCGTTTTATTTGGTGCTGCCGCGCTCGCTATTGTGGCTGCATACCTGGTATCAAGCAACCTTAAACTTGCTAAAAATATAGCACCCTATATAGCCAAAATTTTTAGTCCTCTTGTACTGGTAACATTGTTGGTCTATCTTATAACGGTGATTTGGGTCGGAAAAAATCCATTCTTGGACCGCAATTTTCTCCTATCCTTCAACGGAATACTCCTTAGTGTATTGGCCGTCACCATATTCTCCATTACCGAGAGTGGCACTGACGAGAAAAAGAGCATTTCTGATTATATAAATTTTGGCCTAATTGTTCTTGCACTTATCATTGACTGTGTGGCTTTATCAGCCATAGTGTTCAGGCTCTCTTCTTATGGGATTACGCCCAACAGACTTGCTGTTTTAGGCGTAAACATACTGATCTGTGCCAATCTAATTTGGATTATGCTCTCCTATATGCGATTTATACTTAACAAAACCGGACCTTCAACCATCCAGGATGCGGTTACTAAGTATTTGCCGGTCTACGGACTTTGGGCAGCTTTCGTTACATTTATATTTCCTTTAATCTTTTAATAGAAAAGCTCTGTAAATGCATATTTTTCTTTGTAAGAAGATAATAATAGACAACAAATTTTCCAATAAACGCAGAACGAGAGTTGAGGAGCTTGCCTTGAGGCAGCTCCTTTTTGCTTTGTTGAAGTAACGGCAGGATAGTGTAACATTACGGCTTTCTGAGCGTTTAAAAGTTGAGGTGGTTTTGATGAAGGTTGTATACACTTTCCTTTTGGTTATTTTGATCGCTGGTTGTACGCAATTAAAACCTAAGTCTCCTGTTTCAGAATCTAATTTAGAGTCTGAAGCATTGTATGCAGATTATATTAATATCGGAGATAAGCATTATCTAAATGCTTGGAAACTTGCGTTGGCCGACACAAATGGAATTACAGAAATTGGTGAAGTTGAGAAAGGATCTGTAATACCGGAAGGCACACCTGTATACGAAATCGCAGGCTATCCTGAACACGATGTAGTTGCAGTAAAAGCCGGCAATAACAATACAGGCTTAGTAACCAATATCTCTGGATATCTTGTCTACGTACTGCATAGGGAGGAAGGGAAGTCTCATTATCCCAATACCCATGATCAACAAATCAATCAGATCAATATTTATAGAGGTAGTAAATTACTGCGAGAACTGAAAGGCGAAGATATAGGTAGTTTTCTTACTTTATTCAACCAGCAAGGACCGCAAAATGAATTTCAATTCGAAAAAGGACCCGAATATTCTGTTCTATTTATAGGAGATAATGCGTTAGGCACTAACCACGGGGTAATGGAAAAGAACGGTCAGTTTGGGCTTTCTCATATTGAGAGCAAACTACCAGATGAGATCGCGTATTATTTTATGTGTCATATTGAACCGAAGTATTGTGCTTAACTCATCGGTAAGGCATTAACCTTAACGGGAAACGATAGCTCATTAAAGACAAGAAGGCAGCCGGTCAAAGTGATCGGCTGGCTTTATTCAAATAACCGGCAATTAGTTGAATATCAATCGCTCTGAACCATACCACAAGGAACGGCGAACTATATTGCGGAAGATATATGAGAAGCCCCTCTTATAAATTGTTAGTAATTTAAGTTACATAAATTATCTGAAATAATCAATCCTTTTAATTGAGAATTGTTATCACTTATTGTATATTAAAAACGATACATATAATTGAGTAAGGAGGATATATAATGCAAATATATTGGACTAAAATAAATAAGATTATTGAAGAAACACCTGAGGTTAAAACGTACCTGCTCGACTGTCCGAAAGACTTTACATGGGAAGAAGGTTCCCACACCCACTTCGCACTGGAAGGTTTTAATGCCGGAGATAAACCAAACCGTGGCCTGATTCGCCACATGTCAATCTCTACTTTACCGCACGAAAAATCAATCGGTATCACAACACGCATCAGAGAGCAATGCTCTGAGTTTAAAACGATTTTAAGAAATCTTGAAGTCGGCAATGAAGTTGCAATATTTAAAACTCATTCGAATGTACCGCTTAAAAGAGAAGACAAAAATGTTTACCTGCTGTCTTCAGGTGTCGGTCTGGCAACTTTCAGACCGCTTGTTCTTGATTATTTCGAACGTGCTGACAATGTCAATCAAATTCATTCCCTGAACATCGATTCATCAAAAGATTTCTTGTTCACTAATATTTTCAAATCCGTTCCTGGCAAGAAGTTCACATCACTGTTCGTCGATAATCGTAAAGATTACTATGAAGAAGTGAAAAAACTTGCTGCAGACAAAGATGGACTTTTCTATGTTGTCGGCAGCGACGAATTCCTCGTTCAGAACATTGAAGTATTGCGTGAGCAGGGCATCAAGCCGGAACAGATTATGCTCGACAAGCGTGAACAACAACTGCCTGAGTTTTTATCATTTGATTTGTCAATTTAAGCAAGACAAAATATTTTATTAGTGAATAATAACAGACTTTCCATTGATGGGCACAATTGTAGAGCAACACAGGTAGAAGGCGGGGGAGCAACTCTATGCTCACACCCGCCTTTTGACATAAGGTATCTATATAGTGCGGAAGAATTTCCAATCTTCCCGGTTAAATATGACGCTGCTGATTGTGTTTTTTTCTTCTTTTCTGTCCTTTAAAATAAAGATCGACCTAGCTTCGAAATGTATTATGGAACGGCAGGGTATGTTTCTGGGGAAATTTGGATTCCGGTTGTCGGGTGACAAAAACATAGTAACAATAGAAGCCGCTGATTAAGCGGCTTTTTATATTTATGTTATCAAGTTCTTGTCAAAACACAATGACAAGAACTTGATAACATTCCCGACAGATGACAAGAACATTGTTACATTCCCGATATGATGTCAGCGACGGCGGCTAATAAAGATGATTAGACGCCTTTTTATTAAACTAACGGGCAGGATAGCGTGGTGAGCACTGGAGTTTTGCATTGCATAAGAAACGTATGTTCTCTATAATCACCATAAGTGATTTCAAGAACAGGATGACGAAAAAACCGAAGAAGGAGTAGGTAAAGTTGAAGTTGAAAAATTCGTTACTTTGGATTGGCGGTTCACCGGATTCGTGGAAAAGTACAATAGCAAAATACATCGTCAAGAAATACAACCTTTCTTTGTATGATTATGACATGCATGAGGATAAGCATCATGAGGAACTGTCTGCCCATTCAATTGGAGCTAAAGAGATAATGTCCTCCTCCATGGAAGATAATTGGGTACATATTAGCCCGAAGGAAATGCTAAACAGGGCGAATGGATCATTTCGTGATCGATTTCCCTTGGTTATCCGTGATTTAACTGAAATACAAAGTGAGAGGCCAATTTTAGCAGAAGGCTTCGGCCTAACACCTCAATTGGTTGGGCCTCTTCTAGATAACCCAAAACAAGCGATTTGGCTGGTTTCGGATCAGGACTTTAAGATGACTTCTGCAAAGAAACGTAAAAAATTGTCAGGATTGTTCGAGATAAAAGAGATCGAGCACATTGCCCTGGATAATCTAAATAAAAGAGATATGCTGATTGATGCCCAGATAAGAGCAGAGGCAAACCAGCTTGGTCTAAAGGTTATAGAAATGAATTCCTCAACCCCTTTTGAAGTTATTGTTGGCTTGGTTGAGGAGCATTTTGGTGCCTATCTAGTCTGATCTTCGTTCAACTCCCTCGGGACACTATAGCTTAATAAATATCTAAAACGCGGCTGCCGGCATAGATCGGTAGCCGCGTTTCGCTAACGGGCAGTTTTTTTGAACAAGTTTAAATTTAACATTTTAAAGTAAGAGCATTTCTTTGTAATGAGAAATGCTCTTTATTTTTTTGCTTAAAATAAAAAGGGCATTCCGTTAACAATAAAAATATAATAAAAAACAATACTAATTTATTGTAAAACAATAAATCGCGTGTTAAAGTCGTTTTATAATTAAATTAGTGAGGTGCTCTTTATGAAACAGGGAACAACATTCTTTTTGAAAATGGCTGTTATGCTTATTGGAATCCCAATTCTTGCTTTGTGCATATTTTTAGTGCCTAAGATCGGGAGTTTTGCTGGAGAATTGTATCCAGATATCGCTTATATGAAACCTCTCGTTTTAATCGATATGTACGCGGCAGCGCTACCTTTTTACTTTGCTCTGTATCAAGCCTTTAAACTTTTAAGCTATATTGATAAGAACCAAGCATTCTCGGAATTATCCATTAGGGCTTTAAAGAATATAAAATACTGTGCCATCACAATCAGTACCTTGTACCTGCTGGGTATGCCACTCTACTATCTCATGGCGGAGAGAATTGACCCTCCAAGTTTCATACCAATGGGATTGGTCATTATTTTCGCCTCTATGGTGATCGCCGTTTTTGCTGCTGTTCTCCAAAGTCTTTTACAAGAAGCTATTAATATAAAATCAGAAAATGATTTAACGATCTGAGGTGATTATTATGGCGATTATCATCAATGTTGATGTGATGTTGGCAAAAAGGAAAATGAGTGTAACAGAACTTTCGGAGAGGGTTGGAATTACTATGGCGAATCTTTCCATTCTGAAAAATGGGAAAGCAAAAGCGGTTCGTTTTTCAACATTAGAAGCGATATGTAAGACTTTGAATTGTCAGCCGGGTGATATTTTGGAGTACAAAAGTGACGAAGACACTAAATAAAAACAGACAACAAATTTATTTAATTAACGGGGCACTTTAGCTTAATAAAAACTAAGACGCGGCTGCCCGGCAGGATTCAAACAGACACAAACGAAGAATCAAACACGCCGAACACAATGGAAATATTATCCGTAACAGACTCACAAACCTATTAAAATATGTTACACTATCCCATATTTGTTCATCCATGGAGGACTTATGAAGCTATTGATCGTAGAGGACGATATTGGGATATCGCACACAATTGCAAGAGTTATGCAGGATGAAGGGCATAAGGTTACGGAATGTCATAATGGAGAAGAGGGCTTGCATCAAGCATTGTACGGCGAGTTCGATTTAATTATATTGGATATTATGCTGCCTAAAGTTGATGGATTTACGTTCATCCAAGAGCTGAGGAAGCAAAGAGTGGATACCCCGATTCTTTGTCTGACGGCAAAGGATGGATTGAACGACCGGGTAAAGGGGTTAACGATCGGAGCGGACGATTATGTGGTGAAGCCATTCGAGATTCCCGAACTGATCGTCAGAGCTAAAGTGCTGCTGCGTCGTTATGGCAAGGTTAATCAAGAAGAGCAGATTAGCTACGGCCCGATTGCTATTCAAGTTAGAAATCGTGCAATAACGGTCACGGGAGAAGAGCTGACTTTAACAGAAAAGGAATATGAGCTGCTTGAGTACCTGCTCATGAATAAAGAGCAGATCGTGACGAAGGAGCAAATCTATTACCGAATTTGGGGACTCGATTCGGAAGCGGGAATCGGCATCGTGGAGCTCTATGTCCATTATCTTCGGAAGAAGCTGTCTTTTTGGCATGCCGATCAATATATCCAAACCGTAAGAGGCTTGGGATACATACTCAGAATAAACAAGTAGCTTTTCAAAGGGAAATCAAAGGTTCATCATATATATTCTTCTTATACTCTATAAAGGGGAGATTAATGCATGAACCTTGTAAGACAGATGTTTAAGAACACCAAATTAACTATTTTATTGGTAGCAGGATTACTTGTATTGCTGACTGTAGGTAGTTTGTTATGGAAGGATCAACATAAATCAGAGGACTTCGGCACTATGATTCAAAAGATGGCGGTTGCCACCCTGAATAAGGACCCCGAGTTGCAACTTAAATATGGTGTGGAAGAACTGAATGGTCTTCGATGGGATCCCACTAAGCTAACGGACCTGTCGGATACCGATTACGAACAATTAAACGAAGAGAGAAATGGTTTTCTTGAAAAATTGAATGACTTTGATGTTGCCAAGCTTTCCCCGGAAGACAAACTCACCTACGATATCCTCAAATGGAACCTAAGCGCGGCGCAGCAAGTATATAAATATTGGGACCTGAACACAAATGATTACCTTTCCCTATCCATTTTTCCGCCGTATTTCGCGAACAACTATCCGATTCGCAACCAAGCAGATGCAGAGAATTATATCGTTGCGCTGAACGGGTTTTCAGATAAAGTCGCGCATGTCATAGATAGAATTCAAGATAGACGGGAGAAAGGTGTTGTCCCTGCTTCTGAATTTCTGAAGGAAATGCTATCGAGTTATAGCAATTTGCGGAATACGAAACCGGAAGAAACGATTCTGTACAGTTTATATGCAGAGAAATTAACCGAGTTAAAACTCGATCCCTCCGAAGAGGAGAAGCTAAAAAAAGAGCTAGCGCAAACCCTTACTGATCATGTACTGGTTTCTTACGGTAAACTTGCCGATGTGATCAAGAACGATCTTATGAAGCAAGCATCCGTGAGCCAAGGAATCTGGAGTCAGCCGGACGGCAGCAAGTATTATTCTGCAAGCCTCAAACTTAATACGGGTACGGACCTCAGTCCTCAGGAAATTCACGAGATTTCTAAACGCAAGGTAGAAGAGATCATGAAGGAGCTAAGAAGCGGGGCTTCGGATCAAGCACAGACTACATCTGCAGCCAGGTTCCTAACCGGAGATGAATTGCTGCAAGCGTTAAATAGCAGTCTGTCGGATGCCACGCCCTATTTGTCCGATTGGTTTGAAGAGGAGCTTATCCCGGACCATCCAGTAGACGTGCGGGCGTATTCGGCTCTATTCACATCGGGAATGTATATCCCCTTATCTATAGATGGTGATAGGAGCGGGAGATTTGTCATTCCGCTCGAAAACCCGACCTCCGAAGAAATGGTTAAAATGCTTGCGTTGCATGAGGGTATCCCAGGACATCACTTACAATTTTCGATTCAATATGATCAACCAACCATTCCATTAGTCCGCAAAATGATGATGACGTCTGGATACGTAGAGGGATGGGCGGTCTATATGGAAAGCTTATGCGCGGAGAAGGGCTTGCTTGATCGGAACACGGTACTAATCCGTTTGCTGCAAAATTCCATAGGTACCGTGATAGATACGGGAATCCATGAGCTGAAGTGGACAAGAGAACAAGCTAATGAGTATCTGGTGAGTGCCATCGGAACGGAGAACGATGCTTTCATCGATTATGTCATTGCATTTCCAGGACTTAACGCATACTATGTGATCGGATCGGAGCAATTCCAATCCCTTCGAGAGAAGGCGAAAAGCGAACTCGGGGATCGCTTTGATATCAAGGCATTTCATTCCGTTCTTCTTCGAAACGGTAATATGCCATTTTCGATATTGGAGCAGCAAGTGAATCAATACATCAATTCCGCCAAATAAAAGGAGAGCAGACCCCGGTATGATTAAACGCACGCTAGTACGAATGACGATATGGAACAGCACGGTCGTATTTTGCTTGCTCATCATACTGGGGGGAGCGTTATACGGGCTGGCGCGTTATCGGATCTATTCCGACATTGACCGTCAGCTGGTGTTCAATATTGACCACATGCAACAAATTTCTCTAAGTAACGGGGAGCAAGTCATAAACGTTGATTCGAAGGAACCGGAACGTTTTATGATGTTATTCTATTGGGATTCCAACGATAAATTGCTTCGAAGCTTTTATTATAAAGTGCCATTTATCGAATTAAGTTCAATGCTTCTGGAAAAACAAAACCACATGGGACCCGAGTCGATACGCGTGGGTAAGAAAACTTATCGATTCGTGAGCAGACCCTATCAGGGCAATTTGCCATTAGTCGAGAAGCTGTCGAACACGCCTTTGAAAACAGTTCAGATATATACGGAAATTTCTACCGAGGCGTATTATTTGAATCGGTTATTATGGAGTATTAGTATCGGAATCGGTATCGGCGCGATAATATCTATCATCGCAGGTTACGCATTGGCTAGACGGGCGCTCATTCCGATTCAGAAGGCTTGGGACAAACAGCAGCAATTCGTTGCAGATGCCTCTCACGAGTTGAGGAGTCCGCTTTCGGTCGTCCGAGGGCAAACACAAATATTGTTACGCCATCCCGATCATACGATCGAGGAAGAAAGCGCTCCAATTTCAGCCATTCTGAAAGAAACCAAAAGAATGAGCAACATGGTAGACGGGCTGCTTCTTCTGGCAAGAGGCGATTCTCATGAGGAAGTCATCTCATGCAAACCTGTGCGAGTTGACGGGATTATTAAAGAGATTGCAAAAAATATGGAGCCGATAATGGATTACAAGCAGTTGCGGTTACAGCTTCATGTCGAAGGCTCGGAATCGCTCATAAATGGAGATGAGGATCGTCTCATACAGTTGTTCATGATTTTGTTGGACAATGCTATTAAATTTACGCAGGCGGATGGGCAAATCGATCTTGAGTGTCTTAGGCAGGGGAAATCAGTTCTCGTAACCGTCAAGGATAACGGAGTGGGTATTTCGGAACACGAATTGCCACTCGTATTTAATCGCTTTTACAAGGGAGATTCCTCTAGAAATAGAGGGGATCATGGAGCGGGTCTAGGGCTATCGATCGCGCGTTGGATCGTCGATCAACATCAAGGTTCTGTCCACATTAGCAGCGGGGTAGGGTGTGGTACGACCGTTAAGATTCGTTTTCCAATGATTAGTTAAATAGCAGAGTTGATGGATACCGCGGCAGCCGACCAGACAATCGGCTGCCGTTTTCATTAAGCTAAAGGGCAACTAAGTTGACGAATCTATGATTCTACTGTAATTTCATATAGTGTTACACATCATATGTGGAGAGAACTCATAATACTACTTATAAATGCAGAGCAGTATATAGCAGAACAAAATCAGATTTGGCTAAGGAATGAGTTTGAAAAATATACTTGAAGCATTTTAAAAAAACAACATCCAAAACGATGTTGTTTTTTTATTTGGATTTGTTTTGGTTTCTGCAATTACTTCTCCAAGTATAATCTAGATTTCGATCTTATATGGAAAATTTTAGTTCATTTTTATCATCAAAGACACTATAATAGTAATAGCTAAGTTGAATAGTGAAATCTCTTAAAGCATAGGCTTTCCAATTGAATATGAGAATTGAAAATAGGAAATAATTATTGTTAGAGAGGTGGAAATAAAACATGTTGAAAAAAAATAGTTGTAATAACCTCTATAATAACACTGTTTACAGCAGGAGCCCTAACTGCAAATTTATTAGTGGATCCTAGTAGTAATGATATGCCCTTGAGCCCCAAATTAAGTATTCCAGAACAGTCATCACCAAACTCTACCAGTACAGATACTCATTTAGGTACAGAATTAAGAAGCTCAAAAGATCCGGAATTATCTCCTAGTGCCAAAAATCTCGATAGTATAGCGCAAATTGGTTTTTGATTATGGAATTTTTTTAAGGGAGGATTCTTCAAAATAGTTGTAAAATTCATAAAAAGGAGCAGTTGTCGAGAGACACTAACTGCTCCTTTTTTTGTAATGTGTCACATCATATCTGTCGGGGGACAAAAACATGGTCCCTTTGAAAGTCGCTATTAGCGGCTTTTTTTGTTTTAACGGTACAAGTTCTTCTCCTGAGCCAAAGACAAGAACTTGTACCGATTGCAGTAAAGGACAAGAACATATTCCGATTACCGATTAGATACGTTTTTAATTATTTACACGGCTCTAATTTATTAAGCTAACGGGCAGGTTAGTATGAATTAGTGTGTAACTAGTCCTTAGTTTATTCCGTTATTCAAAGTAAGCATATAATTGGATTAAGCTATCCGGTTTACTTGGTTGGTTAATTAGAAATAAGGAAAATGCTATTTACGGAGAAGGCTATGTCTTCATGCGAACATAAGTGGTGATGCACTAAAAAAGAGGAGGGCAATGCAGAATGGAATTCAAACTTGGGGACGTTTCTTTTCATCTACCCCCTTTACACATTACGATTATCACAATAATTATTATTTTCTTTTTAATAAGGTGGAGCAAGCAATTAGAAACGAGACGTTTTACGGTTTTCATTTACTTTTTGATCAGTACAACGATTACTCCCATTTTTTCCTACGGAACAAAAGAAGGTGTCTTTCAGCTATGGATTCCCATAGGATTTATGGTGGTTTTCCCTTATTTGTTTCACAGCGAAAGAAATCATCCTTCTAAAATGAAAGCGAGTATTTTAGGATTTCTTATAGCATTGTATCAGTTAATTCTTCAATATGTCGGGTAGATTTTGATATTCCACGAAATAATTCACTGGCTATCAGAAGAATAAATCAGATAGGGCAGTATGGTTACTATAAAAAATAGAAAGAAGTCAGATAACATGGGAATGCGTGGATATTATGTAGCCATGGATGATAATCTGGTGCAGCAGATTGAAGCAGGCGACATTGCACTGAAGAATTTGAAAATAGGCGATTATCCGGGACTGAACATTGATCGAACCTGGGAGGCGATTCACTATTTGCTTTGTGGAGATATTTCCGATGGAGAGCTCCCTCTTGGCAATGTGGTTCCACTAAAGTCAGACAAAGGCATCGATTTTGGCTCATTTGGGGCGTTCACTTTACGCGCCGAGCAAGTTACAGGAGCACTTCAGGCTATGTCTGAGCTAGATGAAGCGCAGCTACGTTTGCGGTATGATTTCTCGGCATTGGTCAGGGAAGAGGTATATCCTCTTGAGCCGGATACTGTTTCAGACGAGGATACGGACGCATTCTTTTCCTACATGCTTCAGTATTTTAACGAAATCCGACGTTTCCACAGCCAAACGGTAGCCGAGAGCAAAGGTCTCATCTTCTATATTGTTTAGAAAAGGACCGGCATTAAGCTAACGACACACGATAGCAAAATGACAATAGGCTGCCGAGATTATCGGCAGTCTGTTCAGGTAACGGGCAGGATAGTCCCAACGAGCCATGGTCTATAATTATGGTGATTTGTTCGGTTAACAGGAGGAGGCTATCATTAAAATCCATATTATTGGCGGTTCAGGAAGTGGTAAGTCGTACATATCAGCTTTGTTAGGTGAAAAATTCAATACTCCACATTACGATTTAGATGATATTTTTTGGGACGATGAAGCAGATGTTTATGGGGTAAAAGCTTCAGAGGTACAGCGGGATAAAAAACTTAGAGAAATTGTTAGTCATGACTCATGGATCATAGAAGGTGTCTATAGATCATGGGTAGAACCGAGCTTATCAACTGCGGATAAGATTATTGTTCTTATGCCTCCCTTGCCTGTCCAAGAAGAAAGAATATGGAAACGATATGAAGAACGTGTTTCAGGAACCGTCGTAAGTAAAAAATGAGAGACTCTCGAAGGTATCAAGAACCTATTAGAGTGGAACAAAAAATATAATCTTGAAAAGCTCCCTCATTTTGTTGAAAGCTGTGGTTATGGAGAAAAGATTATTATCGTAACTGATAATTTGGATATTATTGAAATTGTTTTGAAATTAAACTAACGGGCAGGATAGTTACAAATAAAGGAAATCACAATAGAGGGCAAATAAACCTCATCAAAAAAAGGATTTAAAGAAGTGGTCATATATAAAGAAGAAACCAGCGAGGATCGTTATGTATGAAGATTTGAGAGGGAAAGTAGTATTTATTACAGGTACCGGATCGGGAATAGGTAGATCGACAGCATTGTCTTTTGCTCGGCAATGCGCCAGTATTTTTGTTGTTGATCTATATGAAACAGAAGGTAAAAGGACTATAGAAGAGTGCGAGTCCTTAGGTGGAAAAGGTGCCTTTAGAAAGGCTGATGTAAGTATAGGGTCAGAAGTAGAAGAAGCAGTAAGTACTTGTCTCCGTACTTTTCAAAGAATTGATATTGGTGTTAATAACGCAGGCATATGCATTGGTGGATTAACGGCTAAGTGCAATGAAGAGGATTTTGATAATGTTATAAGTGTAAATTTGAAGGGAACTTGGTTATGTATGAAACATGAAATACAAGCAATGACTCTGCAAGGACGTGGAGTCATTATTAAATACTGCTTCAATTGCTGGACTAGAGAGAGGGCGCTGCTGGACAATTACCTGGAAAGCGGTCAGCAGGAGGCCTTCCGTCAGGTGGTCGCCGAAATATTCGATTGAAAAAATTATGCAACTACTTAACTTATGAATGAAAGAAGGTATAGAAAATGATACGAGAAATTGAAGAGCAATTCACTGAAGAGATCCTTACCGAAGCAATAAAGCGATATAACATTAATAATGATACTGTTCGTTCATTGGGCGGTTATGAAAGCTTTGTTTATGAATATCAGAAAAACAATGCATTTTTCATATTAAAAATCACACATACAATTAGAAAATCAAGAAATTATATACGGGGTGAAATTGAATTTCTAAATTTTTTGTCGAATAAAGGTCTGGCAGTTTCAAATGCTGTTCCATCGACCAGGGGTAATATGGTTGAAGAAATTGCTGCAGAAAATGGATCGTTCCTAGCCATTTCATATGAAAAGTCTCTTGGAAAAGAAGTGTCGGATGAAGATTGGAATGAATCGCTTTACGAAAAATGGGGCGAATTTCTTGGGAAAATCCATCATGCCACAAAGGGTTATGAATGGAGTAATCCGGCGTTTAAACGACAATCTTGGGAGCAAGAAGTTCAATTAAAGGCGGAGAAATACCTGAGACCTAATGATGTAATGATTTCAATTCTAAAAGAAAGATTAACAAAACTTACTTCTCTGCCCAAGTCCAAAGATATATACGGTTTGACTCATACTGATTTTCATCAAAGTAATTTTTATCTGCATAACGGAGACATTTATTTGTTCGATTTCGATGATTGCGGTTATACGTATTTTGTAAACGATATTGGGATTACATTGTACTATGCACTTTTTTATCCGTTTAAGGAATTTGAAAATAAAACGGAATATTATAGATTGTTTTCCGCCATTTTATAAAAGGATATCTAAAGGAAAATACAATCCAAGAAGAAGAAATAGTATATTTACAAGATTTTATTAAACTTCGTCATGCATTGCTGTATATTTATTTTCATCAAGCAAACGATGTGTCAAAATTGGATGAAGAATCGATGAACAGGTTAAAAGAGCTTCAACGAGTAGCCGCTTCTGATGACCCTATGCTGCCGATTGATTTTGTTCAAGAATTTAAAAGCATTTATAATAGTATTCATTAACCTGGGAGCATCGCATTTTACTAACGTAGGGGCTGACTCAACACAGCCGGCTCATAGGGGCCGGCTGTGTGTTTTTTAACTTATATTTTTTCCGATAAAAAATGGTGTTTTTTAGTGTGTGACAACACTAATGTCGAGGGACAAGAACATTCTCCCATTGAAAGTCGCTATTAAAGCGGCTTTTTTGCTTTAAGGGTACAAGTTCTTGTCCCAAGCCGAGGACAAGAACTTGTACCCATTGCCGTAAAGGACACGAACTTTGTTCCGATTACCGATTTGATGATGATCTAAACAGATGTACATCTTGTAGGCATTTGTACGATCATGCATGAGAATGGCCGAATAAAATATTGAGGGTACAAGAACATGATTAATTTTGCTGCATTTTAATTCAATGATGCTTCTCTGTTTGCTATCTGTTAGAAAGAGTTTAGGAGGGGATCATCAGCCGAACTTTTTTTCAGATCCCTTTACAGGAAGTAGATGAACTTACCATAAAATTTTTTAACGATAATCCAAATCCGATTACAAATGTTGTGATGTTAGTCGCATGTTGTGTAGGTACAAGCAGGTTAGGGGATTTACAGGAAGGTGACATTGTTTATGTTACAGACTTAACTCGGATCACTCGAAGTACGCAGGATTTATTTGAATTGATTGATATAATACGAAGTAAAAAGGCAAGCTTAAAATCAATCAAGGATTCATGGCTAGATTTATCAGAGGATAATCCATACAGCCAATTCTTAATTATAGTAATGGCTGGTGTTAACCAATTAGAGCGAGATCTTATCCGTATGCGTCAACGTGAAGGGATTGATCTGGCTAAGAAAGAAGGCAAGTTTAAAGGCGGTTAAAGAAATATCATAAAAATCACGCAGGAATGAATTATGCAGTAAAACTATATAAAGAAGGAGGTATGACTGTAAATCAAATTTGTGAAATTACAAATGTGTCTAGGGCTTCATTATATAGAAAGCTGTCGGAAGGGAAACAATAATCGTTCCTTATTCCATTAAAGGGCCATTTAATGGAATAAGAATCTCAAGCAAAAATATTTTTGATAACATTGGTATGAAGTTTGTGAAGCATTACATTTAAACAAGTTATCACTAATGTTATAATTTATCTATGTCAATACATTTAAAACTACTCATTAGTAGGATTATACGAATTAAGGATTGTTAAGAAATATATATTTAATGGAGAGAGTTACAATGAATAATGAATTATTGAATGATTTGATTTCATCTGTAAATAGTAAGAATCTTCATGTTCTGAATGTAATTGTTAGGCAAAATGGAAATATAATTGCAAAACATGATTTTGAAGAAGAAAGGCCTGCTCTTTTATATTCAGTAAGCAAAACATTTACATCAATGGCAGTCGGTATTGCCATTAGGGAGAGCTACTTTAAAATTAATGACCATGTTATAGATTTTTTCTCAGATATTCAATATGACCCAAATCATGAATACCTAAAAGAGATGACTATTCATGATTTGCTTTGCATGGGAACTGGACATGCAGAATGCCCAGTTATGAAGGCTGATTGGAGTAGTGGTCAGGAATGGGATATTTCACAATTATTCTTTGATGAACCGATTGTATTTAAACCAGGTACTCATTTTACATATAACAATGCCGC
The DNA here is from genome assembly GCF_900177425.1 of Paenibacillus uliginis N3/975. Taxonomy (NCBI): domain Bacteria; kingdom Bacillati; phylum Bacillota; class Bacilli; order Caryophanales; family Paenibacillaceae; genus Paenibacillus; species Paenibacillus uliginis. The sequence goes on from NZ_LT840184.1 coordinate 3,297,658, forward strand.
AACCTATATGCTTTCAAAAATCATAAGTATTACTACAGGAAGTAACTTGGATGAATACTTAGATAGAAGAATATTTAAACATTTAGACATACCAAAACCTAAATGGGAGACATGTTCAAAAGGAATTCCACAGGGATTCTCAGGTTTATATTTAACAGCAGAACAATTATCCAGATTCGGGCAATTAATTCTCGATAAAGGTGTCTGGAAAGGTAAGCAACTGATTCCTTCAAGTTACATTGAACAAGCAACATCTGTCCAAATAAAGACCAACGATTTTAATCCTTATTTTGCTACGGCAGACCATCATCAAGGATACGGCTATCAAATATGGATGAACTCTTGCTCTAATTCATATCGTATGGATGGTTTATATGGTCAATATGTTGTAATGTTGCCAGATAAAAATGCAGTTATAACATATATTTCAAATGAACCACAAAATATGACAGGTGTTCTTGAACTTACATGGGAGACATTAATCGATAAACTATAATCTTATCGAGGATTATGTGTTGTTATGTTAATACGCATTCTTCTTATTATATGTTTCTATTAGCTTGTTCAAGTAAACAAGCTAATAGAAACATATTGTTATGCCATTAAAGGGCGCTTTAACGGAATAACGAAAAGAACCTTCATAAGATATTGTACGAGAATAAGATGTGTTTTTTTAAGCACACTATATCGTAAAATGCAGCTTAAGATGGAGGCAACATGAAGACTAAGACAATAATGACATGTATGCTAATGGTGCTTTTAATGTGCTCTGTAAGTTACGCTGAACCGAATAAACTAAAGAATACGACAAGTGGATCATCTATTACAGATGGGTATGGTTACTCTCCCTTGAAGATAAAGGAACCAATTATCCCTAAAGTCCCAAAAGGTTGGAGCCTTGTTACCAAAACGTTTGAGAACTGTTTTGTTTTAGTATACCTAGATCAGAATGATGAAAAATTTATCGTATCGATAAGTGAGTATAGCCGCAGACCTATCACTCCATTAACCAATACAAAACATACGATCGTTCATAATACCACCTATTTTTATGACGAATGGCAAAGTAATCAACGTGGGTGGATGCTTAGATGGGTTAAGGGAGATATTTATTTTGAAATGAACAGTGCCACATTAAATGTTGATGAGATGATCAAAATAGCCGAAACGTTAACTCAACAAGTAAAAGAATAAAAGAAAAAACTGCACCCCTTGAAGAGGATGCAGTTTTTTCATCTTCTGTATACACTTTTAACTTCGAAGCCATTCCATTGTGTCACATCATATTTTATTTTCATTTAAAAAATAGCAGGGGATATAATGTGACACATGTCGGGGGACAAGAACATGGTCCCATAGAAAGTCGCTAATTTAGCGGCTTTTTTGTTTTATCGGTACAAGTTCTTGTCCCGAGTCAAGGACAAGAACATGAGCCGATTACCGATTAGATAAGTATCTAACTATTTTTCCATGCAATTTCACAATTAAATCCCATTAAATAACATAATAGTGTTATAATTATATTACTTCATCAATATAGTGGTATTGGATATCTAATTAAAATTTTTTACCTAGGGGGTAAATAATGAGCAAAGATTATGAAACTCCTGAAAGAACAAGAGAAAGACTAAGACAAGAAGAATTGAAAAATAATCCATTTGGTCATATGAAAGACGGAATTGATAGGGCTCAGTATGGTAGTTTAGTCGATTTAGTAGGTAGTTTAGGTTGGAAAGGCACTTTAGTATTAATCATTGTTATTATTGTTGGTCTTTTAGTTGCCCAATATTTTTAAGTAAGAGAAATTTTTAGTGAGTAAACCAATAAGTTTTAGCCCGCAGTAACTGTATACTGGGGAGACTAGAAGCTGGCTTTTTCGCCAGCTTTTTTGGTTTTCTATTAGCAGATAATGAACCCTTTAATTTTGGAACAATTCTTTTGTCGGGGGACAAGAACATAGTCCCATTGAGAGTCGCTATTTTAGCGGCTTTATGTTTTATCGGTACAAGTTCTTCTCCTGAGCCAAAGACAAGAACTTGTACCGATTGCCGTAAAGAACACGAACATAGTCCGATCACCGATTAGATAAGTATCTAACTATGTTTCCATGCAAATTCATTTAGCTAACGAGCAGGATATTTCCAATATGTGGTGTATATGATTTAATGACATTTTCAAAGCGGAGGTACTTATGAATCCTGCTTTTGACACCTATATTTAGTCACTGTCCGGCCGGGAAGTGACCGTCATCGGCGCTGGCGTCAGCAACACACCGCTGCTGATCCGCATGCTCTGCTCGGCCGGCGCGCGCGTCAACGTGCGTGACCGCAATTTAGCTCTGCCCCGGGAGGAGTGGGACGATTTAGGCGTAAGGTTGCGCCTTGGGGAGAATTATCTGGATCGCGTTGAGGGCGGCATGGTGTCGAGGAACTGATTAAATTAATCCATTAAACCAACGGGGCAGGAAAATTGAGAGTGGTAACGAATACATAATTCGGATTTCCAAAAATAGGTGGATTAACGTGATTCCAACTTTCGAGTAATGAATGAATCATAAAATTAAAAGGAGTAACTTTTACTATGGAGGATTTACAAAATTTTGTTTCAGATTACACGAAAGATAGGAAACATTTACATCTTGTTATCGGGGTTATTAGGGAGGGAGATATTGAATACTATTCATTTTGTAATACTAAAAAGAAAAGTATGATCCCTCCTGAAAATATGTTGTTTGAAATCGGCTCCATAACCAAACTTTTTACATCAATACTTTTATTAGAAATGGAACGTGAAAAACTGGTTTCCTCGAATGACTTTGTTGGTAGGTACGTGCATCATGTTGAAAACGAATATTTGAATAAGATTACCTTGAAAAATCTTGTTACTCATACCTCAGGATTACCGATATTGGCAACAAATCACATTTTGTCTAAAAACAGATTGAATCCTTATTCAAATTATACCGAGGATGATTTATCTGCTTTTTTATCTAATGCTGACTACACTGATAGCATTGGTTCGTTTGAATATTCCAATACCGGTATGGGCTTACTGGGAAACATTCTATGTAAAGTGTCAGGAAGTACGTATGACGATCTGTTAAAAAAATATATAACGAGCCAATTAAAGATGGGTGAGACAGCCGTTATCCTTGATTCAGAACAGAAAAGCAGATTATTGAATGGACACACTTCAACTGGGAAAAGAGTCCCTCATTGGGATCTTTCTGTACATGAAGGAGCAGGGGCGATTAAGTCATCTGTTAGAGATTTGAGTTTATTTATCCAAGCCAATCTATATGATGATAATCCGATAGCCTCTACACTACAAAAAAGTCATCTCCCTATATTGAACGGAGATTCGAACCGATATTTTGGCTGGCATAATGATAAACTTCTAGATAAATGTATCCTCTGGCATAACGGGGCCACATATGGTTTTAATAGTTATTTAGCGTTGAATAAGGAACTTGGAATAGGGATTGTATTACTGTCAAATTATTGTTATGCATCGATTTCCATTGTTGATCATTATTTTGATCAATTAATAAAATTGATTACTAAAAAAGAGCCTTCTCAAGGAGTTTTTGTAGACCCTATAGGTAAAAAAGTAATGGAAGCAATCATACAGAGATAAATGTCATTAAAGTAACGGGAAACTTATGTAGACTTTTCGGCACTTTCATTCCTGTTTGTGCCGACTTAGTCGGATTGGAGATTATTATGAAAAGAGTTGGAATTGTTACTTTTTATTATAAAAACTATAATTACGGTGGCCAACTTGGAGCTTATGCACTGCAAAAAGCTATAGCTAAGTTAGGATTTGATTGTGAGCAAATTACATTCAAGTGGCAAAACGAATTCTACTTACAAGCATGTGAAAGCGCTAAAAGTGCTGAACATTTTAGGACTTTTTCCGAAAGCATTCCCCACAGCGAACGTTTATATACAGTATCTGATATTGCAGAATGTGTTGATGATTACGATATTTTTGTTTGCGGTAGCGACCAAATTTGGGGTCTTTCGCATGTTCTTTCCGATGACAATTTACCCTGTATGGCACTTTCTTTTGTTCCAGCATCAAAAACGAAAATTGCATACGCAGCAAGCATGGGAGGAGCAGAAATAGGGCCCGATCGAAAAAATATCCTTGCTCCACACGTTAATTCCTTAGACTTTGTTTCTGTTCGTGAAAATAGTGCAATCCCTTTTGTGAAAACGATGACAAATAGAGACGTTACTCATGTATTGGATCCTGTAATGCTTTTAGATCAATCCGAATGGGATGATATATCTGCTACTCCGCCAGAAAAACCCTATATACTCACCTATGATTTACGAGATACAGGGGTTCAGGATTATGCTGAAGCACTTTCAAAAAAGTACGGATACGAGATTATATCTCTTGCAACTGCTGGATCAGCTACGTTTGGTCCGAAGGAATTTGTAGGGTACATAAAACACGCTAAGTATTTTATTACTAGTGCTTTTCATGGGGCTGTTTTTGCCATTTTATATAAGGTTCCATTTTTGGTTTTCCCGGTATCTAATAATCCACAAGACCCCAAATCAATGGATACAAGACTGATAGCTCTGCTGGATGCGTTTGACTTATCTTCTTGCTATGCTTATGATTCATCAAATATTTCAAATATTGATGATGTTACTTTTCATCATATAGACGAATCAAAAACAAGTGCATTTCGTCATAATTCACTTCAATTTCTTAAAGATGCTTTGGAATCTTAAAATAAACTAAAGCTTGTGTGCGCTAGGCGAGGGCATTTACAAATGCGGATGAGTGTTGTCAAACATGAAGGAAGGGTTAAGTTATGAAAGGAATATTTGACGAATTTTGACCTTGATATTCAAAAAGGTCAGCATTGATGTGACGAATACAGGACCCCGGCACGGTACAGAAACAGTACAGTGTTATCTGCGGGCGCATCATGCTAGTTTGGGTAGGCCCAACTGTGAAGTGCTATCAGCCAACAGTTAGTAAAACTTGAAATTGAGGGTTATATTTACAGAAAGCAACATTTAGAAGATAAGCATACATTTTCAGTTGAATTAGGCGAAAAAGGATTGCTTTACAAAGAAGAAATGAAAATATTTATGTATCGGATTTCCGAAAAATATTATGCGAGTTTATAACCCGAAGAATTAACAAACTTTTTATCCGCACTTCAAAAGCTAACAAAAGTAATTGATAAACTGTAGTGATTATAAAAATTAACTACCGTACGTTTATTACCTTTCAACAAATGGAGTATTTAAAGCTTTATATATTTGTGAAAATCCACACTTAAACTAACGGGCAGTTTAGCTTGGTAAAAGCTATGCAATGTGATAGGGGAATTGGTCTATCTGTAGAATAAATACTCAATTATTGTTTATTGAGGGGACCTAACCTTATGAAGCTTTTTGCGAAGGAAGTTAAGAAGATTGTGATCAACAATTATGAGTTTCTTTGCGTAATCGACCAAAGACCTGAAAAGGACTTCATTAGTTTTAAAATATACCCGTCCGAAACGAAAACATCGTATTTCTTAATAATATTTTCTTGGAAAATCAACTGGGTAACGAATCTTTATCAACCGATGGTTTGTGCGAAGTTAATTCATCTTGCCATAAGCACTGGTTGGAACTATGTATACTGAACACTCTGTATTTAAGGTCCAAAATGGAGACGACCTAATTGGTCAATTAGGTTTAGATCAGTTAGAACGATAACTTCAATCGATGAACTAACGGAACACGATAGCTTAAAAAATATCTATAATGAGGCTGCTGGCATAGTTCGGGAGCCTTGTTGCGCTAACGGGCATTGTAAGTTAATTATGCGTACAGAAGCAAAATTCACGAGATACTATCCTTCCTATAGTAAGTGATACAATACCTTAACATATTATTTGAGCAAAATATTAATCCCTTTACTTAAAAGATGATCGAGGCGTATAATTCGTTAAGACATCGGAGTGAGAAGAGGGAAATTGATTATGAACAACGGGTTGGTTAATGCTATTATCGCGTATATCATGTGGGGGGTTCTCCCACTTTATTGGAAGTTGTTTAACGATGTGCCGGCAGGAGAGATTCTGTCACATCGGGTTGTCTGGTCGTTTGTCTTCATGGGTATTCTCGTCACCGTCCAGCGTCGCTGGGGTGACATGAAGCGGATTGCGGCTAGCCGCTCGCTCCTGCTGTCGCTCACCGCTAGCGGACTGCTGATCGCTGCTAATTGGCTCATCTTCATCTGGGCGGTCAACAACGGCCATGTCGTCGAGACAAGTCTAGGTTATTATTTGAACCCATTGCTTAACGTTCTGCTTGCGGTTGTCTTCCTTCATGAGAAGCCAAACCGTGGCCAATGGCTCGCGATTGCCATCGCTGGTGCAGCGGTGCTCATCATCGCCATCGACTACGGACGGTTCCCATGGATCTCAATCTCACTGGCCGTGACGTTTGGCTTGTACGGCCTCGCGAAGAAGAAGATCGGACAAGACGCTTCTGTAGGCTTGCTATCGGAGACGGCTGTAGTCCTGCCCGTTGCGCTCGGCTACTGGATCTATTTGGCCACCGTGGGAAAGACGACCGCATGGACGCTACCTGTATCCACGTTCGTCGAACTGCTTCTTTCCGGCGTGCTAACAGCGCTACCGCTGCTTTTCTTTGCGCGAGCGGCCGCCCGGATGGAACTGTCCACGCTAGGTTTCGTACAATATATCGGGCCGACGATCATGTTGTTACTGAGCGTATTCGCGTTCAAGGAATCGGTCTCGCCGGTTCTTCTCATCGGCTTCGCGCTCATCTGGACAGCGCTTGTCGTATACGCTACGGCATCAGTTCGCGGCACGAAACTTGCGAAGGCACGCTGACGGAATACACGTCCACCCATCCGGTACCATCATAACAGCTATTTTCGTCCGCAGGGGAGGAGATGGCTGTTTTCTGTTTGGGATTAAGCTAATGGCAGGGTAGTGAAATGGTCATATGGAATTAATATACAAACATTCGACTTTAATATTGGCTAGACACTTACAGTGACATACTTATAGGAGGTAATTATTTGTTCGGAAATATAGACTTTTCACCAGGTGTGATTTTTTGTGATGTAACAAATGATGCTTCTTGTTTAAAGGATGAAGACATATTTCAAGTTCGTTATGAGAACTTGCCAATAGACTTGGTAATCGACTTGGGTTGGTATAGGACAAACTATGCCATCATGGTGATTAAGGATATGGATTGGACGGAACCATTGCTTGTTAAGAAGTGTACGGAAGTATCAGACCTTGAATATATAATGAATGAATGTGCCCTTTTTGTAAGAATGCTTTTAAGAAACTCGCTAAGCTAACGGGGAACGATAGTTATATATCTATAAGATGGCAGCCGATCAATACGATCGGTTGCTTTTTCTTTATGCTAACGGGCAGTTTAATTAAACAATTCAATTAGAGTATTAATGACTTTTTCGCGATTGATTTGATTTTATCAGATTTTATCGTATGAAACAGGTGGTAGACACATTAAAATGTCAGGATTTTATAAAGATGTGTCCGTATAAGATAAATACTAGACGTATGGAATGACCTATTATTACTTCGAATACCTGTGGAGATGTTAAGTGAAATACCAATAATTAATTATTAAGAGGTGTTTTATGAGAGATCATGATTCAGAGTCCTAATTGGAATGGCCGAACCTTGTAAAAACAAAAGTGGAGTAAAAGCCTGAAAGCAATTATTTCACGACGTATTATGACTAAGAAAGGCGTGATTATAGAAATGAAAAAAATCTATGTGGTAAACAAAACTCATTTTGACATTGGATTTACCGATTTAGCAGAAAATGTCTTGCACAAGTATTGCCATGATTACATTCAAAACGCAATCACTTTAGCTGAAGACTTAAGAAAAGAGGGCAAAGACTTTGTTTGGACAACAGGTAGCTTTATTATTGAATATTACTTCAAAAACATGGATGAAGAAGCTTGTAAAAAGCTAGACGACGCCATAAAGAAAGGTTACATTCGCTGGCACGCAATCCCGTGTACGTTTGAATCTGAAACTATGACACCTCAAACTTTACATTACATGACTTCAATCTCAAAGAAGTTAGATGCTCGTTATGGATATAAAACAACAAGCGCAAAGATGACTGACGTCCCAGGACATACTATCGGGATTGTTGATGAGTTATATCGTCAAGGAATTAAATTCCTACACATTGGTGTAAATGGTTCGAGCTCAATTCCAGAAGTTCCAGATACATTTCTATGGAAGAATGGCGAAAGTGAGATAATTGTCTCTTATTCAGACGACTATGGTGGCGTAATCGGAATTGATTGCATGGATAACAAGCTGGCTTTTATGCATACTCATGATAATAGTGGTCCAGGAACAAAAGAGAAAATTAACGTCTTTTTGTCAAAAATGGCGAATGAGTATCCAGACTATGAGCTTGAAATGACTTCAATGGATCAGTTTGCAAATGAAATTTGGGAAGTACGTGACCAACTGCCAGTTATTTCAGAGGAGATTGGGGACACATGGATTCACGGAATGATGTCTGATCCGAAAATCATTCGTGATTATCGGATTTTAACTAATTACATGTCTGATAACAAAATAGAAAATGATGATGCTAATTTCTATTCGATGTTAGTTCCAGAGCATACTTGGGGAATGGATATCAAACGCTATTTCAGTGACTATATGAATTATGAAAAGAAAGACTTCCAACGAGCGCGTAGTTTAGACCAAATTACCGATCTTGATTTAACCTACGCTTATGGAATTGTTAAAGATGCAACTGTTAGCGAAATGCAATTCACTTATAATGAGTGGACTGATCGTTCGTACAAATTTTATGAGTCTTCATGGAAAGAACAACGCAAGAACGTTGATCGTGCAATAGCTTGTTTGGAGCCTAAAGATCAAAATAACATTAAAAAACTTATCGAAGTTCCATATCATATCTTTGAAAACCAAGGTATTGAATGTGGTTTGGAAGAATTGATTTCGGTAAACGGATATCAAGTTATGTTTGCTAGCGATGGTTCAATTAACCACTTAGAAAAGGATGGAACACTTTACTTTGATCAGGACAATAAACTCGGGGTTCTGAGCTATACAATTGCTGGGCAAAATGACTATGATAACCTACGTTACAACTATTTGCGTGAATTACAACATAATTGGTGGGCAATTGACTTCTTAAAGCCAGGAATGGAAATTCAAAAACGCATTCAATTGAATGAAAATTTCACACCACATGTTGTGAAATTAGTTAAGGAAAATGATTCGATTATTGCAACTTTAAAGTATAGCCAAAGAGCTGTGGAGGAGTATGGTGCTCCAAGAGTTGTAAAGGTTAAATATCAATTTGAAGATAAAGTTGAAATTGCACTTTTATTAAAGGATAAAGATGCAATTCGTTATCCAGAAATTTATTCTTTTGACATTACACCACGTTTGAATTCGCCGTACTTAACTAAGATTCGTAAAATAGATACCGTTATTTCACCTTTTGAAGTGGTAGGTCACGGAAATAAGTTGCAACATATGATTGAAGAGTTAATTTACGATGGTAGCGATAAAAAAATCAATATAAAACCTATTGATGCCCCTCTTTTGGGAATCGGAACAAATAATAATCTAAGTTATAACAACAAATACCATCAAGACAACAATAAATTTACGTTTACACTATTGAATACAACATGGGGAACTAATTTCACGATGTGGTATGAAGAAGATATTTTCGCTCGTTTTGAATTAGTGTTGGGATAAAAAATTTCCTGCGAACATAATTCACTCTGTTCACAGAATAAACGATTAACGGGACACGATAGTTGATTAAGATAAGAAGGCAGCCGATCAATACGATCGGTTGCTTTTTCTTTAAGCTAACGGGCAGCATAGTTCAATTGTAATTGTTTTCTCAATCCTGTTTATACATTGAAACTGTTAAATTGTATTTATATTGAACGAATAGGGGGATAAGAGATGAGCAAAGGGAAAATCTTATTTTTGAACGGAGTAACCCCATATACTGTCAAGTCAAATCCACTTGAAATAAAAGAATTGTTTCAGATGATGATTAAATCGGATAATATTGAAGTAGCGACCAAAGGAGCAGAATTAATAACTACATGCTACATCTTTTATCAAAAATTTGAAGATCTCTTACAGTGTTCCTTAGATGGTTCAATCCATCTAAAAAAGGGAGTTGCCTCTATCAGTGGTGGCTTCTTTGTGTAAAATTTGAATTTGAGGAGGAAACGATGAAAAACGATAAGCATAAATCTTTATCAGTATTTCTTGTTGTTGGATTTATTATTGGGGCTTGTATAGGCATGATAGTAAGTAGTTTCTTAGACCTTAACATAAGTTTCAGTATTGCACTGGGGGCAGGTTTTGGAATGTTATTAGGCATTGTGATTGGTTCTGTAATAGATTATGAACGACAGAAAAAAGAAAAGTAATTCCAGTTTGTCTACAATTTAATATTCACTATCACAAGCAGTTAGTTTCTATATGATTGACTGCTTTTTTGTTAACCAGAAAGGAGGAATTGACTATGACATGGAAAGCAATAACCTGGACATATGTACAAAATATTATGTAATAAACATATACACATTCAAGGGAGTGGCTTGAATTAATCGAAGAAGCACCTGACACATTTAGTTTAAGAGGAGATACCGTTTGGAAAGAAGAAGAGAATGAAGAAGGCTACTGGGAGCAGACGAGAAGTAGTATGCAGCGAGAAAAAATGCAAAGTGAATTAGAAAATTTGATTAGCTTAGCTGTCAAAGCTTCAAACAATAATCAATCTATTATTCATTTCGGAATCTAAGTACAACCGACGTTGCATTAAGCTAACGGGGAACGATAGTTCAACAAATCATGGAGCAGTTTGTGTCGTAGGACAAGAACATGCATGCATATGAAGTCGCGAAAATCGCGTCTTTTTTATTTTAACGATGTAAGTTCTTGTCCCGAGCTGAGGACAAGAACTTACATCGTTAGCCGAAAAGGACAAGAACATGTATTCATACCTGATTAGTGATTTCTAATGTTAATCGATCTCGCCAGCCCATTAAGCTAACGGGCAGGTTAACGTAAGAAACATAATTCTCATACTTCAATTCCAAGTTATGGTAATATAGAGTTGGAGTTATGAAAAATATGTTTTATCGTTAAGAATGGATGAATGTAAATAGTACATATGGAGGTAATTAAGTTTGAAGACTCACTACTATTTCAGTTGGTTTAATGATATTTTTCCAGAGAAGCTGGTCAAATTGTTGCATGAGGATATAACAGACAGAAAATCGCTTGTTATGATTAGCGCTCAACCGTCTGGTTATAAAGATGAGCAAGTTAACAGTGATGATGTTTTTTGTCGGGTGACAAAAACATAGTAACAATAGAAGCCGCTGATTAAGCGGCTTTTTATATTTATGTTATCAAGTTCTTGTCAAAACAAAATGACAAGAACTTGATAACATTCCCGACAGATGACAAGAACATGGTTACATTCCCGATATGTTTCATCGAGGGCGTCTAATAAAGATGATTAGACGCCCTTTCATTAAACTAACGGGCAGGTTAATGCAACTATTCAACCACTAAAAGCGTTATACCCAAAGGACTTAGCTTGGCAAGAACGCATATCTAATTTCGTGTAGGAAGAATAAATAATACATCGATATGGAGGAATAGCTATGGATACAAAGGAAGAAAATTTCTCGAATGATAACAGCATGGGATCAATCAAAAGTTTAACAGAAAATGAAGCGAAGACTGAACCTTATATATGCGATTTTGAAAGATAACGAGATCCCGAGTGAAAAATTGATTTCACATGTATTATCCATTTACGAGAAACAAATACCGAGAGTGGTTAAAGCAAGACAGAATAATAATTAATCATTTAGTAGATGAGTGAGTGCTTCGGTATCCTACGCTTTTTACTATGCTAACGGGCAGGATAACGCAAAGCAGGAGGCCATCGAAACTTAGCAGTCGATCTGTAAGGGTAGTTGAAATAGTTTAGAATTGTGTGGAGGCTAGACAGACGTAATAAATAGAAAAAAGGGAAACAAAGTTACCCTTAGCAAAGGGAGGCAGGAGAACGTGTCGAACATGGACAAAGAGAAACAGGCTCTGGAGAAAGCGAAAACGGTATATGAAACAGGCGAGATCATAACGTCGAAAGTGTACAAGATCTGCTCGGAACAGAAAGAGGGACTCGATCGTCTGTCAGCTGAGAGGCTCGAAAAGTTACGCGAGGAGGCAATGCCGAAGATTCACGTGCGGTATGAGCAGATGGTCAAGCTCCGGCAGCAACAGCCGAAGGCCGACGACGGTGGCAAGCCTCCGGGAAATTCCGCTAACGGAACACAATAGCACCATGACAACAGGCTGCTGATCAAAATCCAATAGTGCAAAGCTCTAATCTAAGGAGGAGTTATGAAATTATTCTCTAGAATTTTGTTTTTAATATCCTTGATTATTTTAGTTAATTATTCTTTTGACTTTTTAAAAAGTAATAATCGATCACTTCTAATTAGCTTTATTATAGGATTTATAGCTACATATATTTCAACATTTTTTGTTAAAAATGATAAACTTAACACTTATATTAGATGGACATCGGCTGTAATTGTAATCAGCATCTTCGCGTATATATTGATATTTGGAGTTATATGGTCATTCTCAAAAAGGCCATAATATGAGATTTGTGAGGACTTTAAATCAGTATACCGAGCAATGGATGAGCAAGCTGGTAAAGAAGCTCTAGAAACCTTCTGTGATAAGAGGAAATCTACTTATCCTAAGGTGGTTAAATCATTAAGAGAATGTGTAATGTCAGAAGAAAATATTGTTTTAGACGATCGAGGTCATTAAGCTAACGGGCAGGATAGTGTAATAGCTACAAAGAAATAAACTGAGTTGATTTACAGAAGGAAGGCGACATTCAAATAAGGGCCAGGATGTGCATATAGCATGTCGCATAGACAAGCCGCTAAAAAACCATATTTTTAAGATTGTGGAGGGTATGCAAATGATCCGTTATCCTTATTTGCAAGAATGTACCACTATTGGTGTCACAGCACCTTCATCAGGTGTAGAGGAGTCCTTACATCATACAGTCAAGCAAGCGATCAGCCGCTTAGAAGCCAAAGGATACAAAGTGCATTGCTGCGAGACGGTATGGACTCAAAAGAAGGCAAAATCTGCACCTGCTGCTAAAAGAGTGGAAGAGCTAAACGCCCTACTGGAGGATGAAAAAGTCGGACTGATCTTCCCTCCATGGGGTGGAGAGCTTTTGATAGAGATAATAGATAGAATCGAGTATGCCCGAATACAGCCAAAATGGATTATGGGCTACTCAGATATAAGTGTTTTGTTGCTGGCTGTTACATTAAATTCCGGCATCGCCACAGCGCACGGCGTTAACTTGGTGGATGTAAGAGGGGAGTATTCTGATGAGACGACTGCCATGTAGGAAGCCGTGCTGACTACACGAACAGGTGGATCCGTTCAACAGCTGTCATCTAAGTTGTATCAAAAGAGTTGGGATCACGATCACCCTAAGCCATATGTGTTTCATCTAACGGAACCGACAAAATGGCTGTCAACATTAAAAACGAATGTTCGAATGCAAGGGCGGCTGCTCGGTGGATGTATCGACGTCATTCGGCATCTGATTGGGACACAATATGGCGATGTACGGAAATTCCAGCGTGATATCATCCACAGCGAGCCGATTATATGGTTTCTTGAAAATTGCGAGCTGAGTGTAACCGACCTTCGACGTTCGCTTATTCAAATGAAACTGGCAGGTTGGTTTGAGCATTGCAGTGGCATTCTATTCGGTCGGAGCGATGCGAACAAGCGGATCGATGGCTACGAAGCTTTGGATGTGTACCGAGAGCTTGCGGAGGAGATCGAAGTACCAATAGTTTACGATATTGATTGTGGACATGTTCCTCCGCAGATGACGTTCGTTAATGGTGCAGAGGCAATAGTAGAAGTTAATAACGGTAAGGCTAATATGATACAGTTCTTCAGGCCATAAAAGTTGCTAAACTAAAGGGATATATCAAACATCATGGAGCAGTGTACCGGGTGGTAGCTGATCCATTTTTCATTAAGCTAACGGGCAGGATTGTGCAACTTTCAGTTATTTATTACGTTTACATTAATGAAATATCCAATATGTGCTATTTATAACCAAGTATAACTAAATTGGGGGTCTCAAGCTTGAACAAAAAGAAAATTATGGTCACTTTTGGTACAAGACCAGAAGCAACGAAAATGTGTCCTGTAGTTCAGGAGCTAAAAAGGTATCCGGAATGGTTTGAAACAAAAGTAGTCGTGACAGGGCAGCATCGAGAGCAGCTACATCAATCTCTAACGTATTTTGACATCCAACCGGATGTGGATTTAGCTCTGATGAAAGATAACCAAACATTAGCATCTTTCACTTCATCTGCAATATCCGGTCTTGATCAGATTGTAGCAGAGGATAGGCCAGACTTAATATTAATACATGGGGATACTCAAACAGCATTATGTGGAGGGTTGGTAGCTTTTTTTAATAAGATACCGGTTGGACATGTTGAAGCTGGATTGCGATCTCATAATAAATATTCACCATGGCCTGAAGAGGCAAATCGACAGATCGTTGATGTCGTTACCGATTTATTTTTTGTACCTACATTAATAGGTAAAGATAATTTGTTGCGGGAAGGGTATTGTAGTGACCGAGCACTTCTGTCCGGTGTTTATTGATCTGGATCCATCACAGTTCTTAAGTCAAGACGGGCTACTGTATGCGATCGTCGATGTCGCGTTGCGATAGGCCCACGCGAATTTGATTTTGTCGGACTAGAGAGAGTTGTAAACTAATGTCGGGTGACAAAAACATAGTAACATTAGAAGCCGCTGATTATGCGGCTTTTTATATTTATGTTATCAAGTTCTTGTCAAAACACAATGACAAGAACTTGATAACATTCCCGATTGATGACAAGAACATTGTTACATTACCGATATAATGTCATCAGCAGCAGGCAAGTTTAAAGATGCGATTGTTGTTAAGTTAACGGGCAGGGCAGGATGCTTTTGAATGATACTAATTATTCTAAAATTATTCTGTGATAAAGTAACGAAAATATTGCAATTGGGTCTATTGGTGAAGATGTATATCAAGAACAGATCGAAGCGAAAATAATAAACGTGTCACATTATATGTGAAAGCCTCAGCGAATAATTTTCTTATTTTTGTTAATTATAAAGGTAAATCTTTAAAGAGGTGATAAAGTGAATATAAAAACAACAAAAACACTCTTATTTCTATCGGCATTATTAGTTTCTATGAATGTGAGCGGTATTTGTTTAGCTACTCCAGAAGATCAGAATGAAAATTCAGTAAAGGACTTACGCACCTACACGTTACAAATACTATATGAAGAAATCAATGACTCCATATCAGAAAAATATGGAGTAGATTGGGCATTCTCCCCAATAAAAGTTTGCGAAATAAATGGCACAAATCTTACAGTTGAAGGGGATCTCTTAAAAGACCATAGAACCAAAAAACTTAGAATTAATTTAAGTAAGGACACATCAAATTATAAAGTTATAAAGGTTTCGGAAATTAAGTGATAAGAAGAGGGCATATAATGTGACACATTATAGAATAACATGTCGAGGGACAAGAACATGGAAGCAAACTATTGATATCAAAGATCCTTCTATGGAGTATTGGTTGAAGGGAGCAGGCAGGAGTAACTCAGAACGCTTTATATTTGATCCAATAACAGTAGGTTTAAATTTGTTTAACTCAAAACCAACCATCACTTTCATGAAGAATGAAATTCGAAAAATGAAATCGTATATTCCATCGATGGTTGCGATGAAAGTATTTGATAACCCAACACAGGAAAACAGAATACTTCGTGACTACGTCAATAACTATGTAAACAGATTTTCATTTTAAAGTAAAAAACAAACCCTCATTCATGAAAAGAATGAGGGTTTGTTTTTTCTTGGGTGGGGAATGTTATCAAGTTCTTGTCATTTATGTTATCAAAGTTCTTGTCATCCGACATATGATGCCATGTGTCTAATGACACAAAGTTACCTACATATTTAAAGTAAAGAAAGCCTGATGGATCAGGCTTTTTGTTATTTATGTGTAGGAGAAATTGTGTCATGAAAAAATGCACAAATGTGCCTACATTGTAGGATAATGACACAAAAATGCCTACATTCTGGCGGGACTAACAGTACGTATGTTGAACCAGTGCGCCCGGGTACAACCTTATTCAAGTTAAAACAAGCCAAAATGAAACGTTAGCGCTCGAGAATGGCTCCGCCGTCATTAAGCTAAGGCAGCATAGTTGAAATGATGTTAAAATGTAAGTGTAAAAAACAATACACAATAATGGTCACAAATGAAGTAAAGGGTTGTGGAAAAAGTTGAAGAAAAGATTTTCGACAGAAAAAGCAGATTGGTCTGATATAAGAGAAAAACAGTATCGACAAGACTGTCTAGATATCGTGCTTCAGTTCGGTGATATACTAAAAAAGATAGATGATAAAGTGTATTTGATAAGAAACGATGAACAAATCGAGATATTGAAACCAGATAAACAAAAATCATTTTGGTATGAAACTTGGTTAAAAATAAAGGATTACTACGGAGTATAATCTTTTAGCTCCGTATTTACTGTTACGCTAACGGGACACTATAGCTTAATAAATAACTAAAACGCGGCTGCCGGTATAGATCGGCAGCCGCGTTTCGCTATTGGGCAGTCTAACACTAAATAATGGTATAATATGCCTGGTGACAAGATGATTGAGGAGAGGAAAGTGGATCTTGATATGTATTATTTAAGAATAGTTTTCTTTGTTACTAATAATTACGACTTGGACCTCAAAGATGAGAAAATTTTGTTTCAAACAGAAGGTTCTTTATGTAACATGAAAGTTGTTCGGATATTTGGAAAGGTAAAAGTCATATTATTGTATGGTGGGTTTAGTACTGAAGAAGTTGCTGTTAGAGAAGGTGAAAAGCTCTTTTTTAATGTGAAAAAGAGTTTTATTAAACAGGGAATTCCAATTAATATTTCTGGCGGACTTAGGGTTCTCGATACAATTCAAACATCATTTGATACTGGGGAGATCACACAAGCTGGCTTAGAATATCTACAGTCAACAGTGCCCGAGTTGGCAAATAGAACAGTGAAAAGTGAAGTTTTAGGAATGGGCATATATCAATTAGATGAAGATATCTCGGAGGTCAAATTTGTAGCTCATGATGTGGAAATTATAAGAACAGTAAAGGTTCCAGTTATAAAGATGGAGGATTATAGAGAAGATGACAAACTTAAAATAGCCTATTCGCTATTAAATTCAAGTAATGCAGTCAACGATCTGAGAGCTAGTTTTATTTTGAAGGTTAGCTCGATTGAATCATTAGTGCCAGAGGACCTGCATAAAGACGAAAATTATTGTAGTGTCATTAATCAAATCAATAAAATGATAACAAAGGATAATATAAAACTAGAGCTATCAGATGTTGAACTAGACAAATTTATTCAAAAAGTAAAAGGTGCTGTCGGTGCTCTTAAGAAAAAATCCATTGGCGAGAAGTGCAGGGACTTAATTGTAAGGTGTAATATTCATAAGCAATATCAAGGTAAGGATGTAATTTCTTTTTTCAATGAGTGTTATAACTTGAGAAGTGAATTTGTCCATACCGGAACATTTAAAAATAAGGTTGATGAAACTAAAAAAATACGTGAATTGGAATTGTATTTGGAAGATTTAAATAGCTTAGTTCTTGATATCCTCGAGTGTTATGAATCATACATTTAATTGTAATTCATCTCTGCTTTGAATATCATACAATTACTTCCATTAAACTAACGGGCAGATAACATCAATTAAGTAGAGCCGAGGCAGCTCCATACGATAGCAAATAAAAAAGGATTCGGGGTTCATCCGAGTCCTTTTTTGGTATGTCAGAAGTAGATTACCGTTCTCTTGCAATCGTCCAAGCATTTAGTGTGGGGTTTTTCCGTATTAAGAGCCGCTGATTTAAGACGGTATTTCTGCGTAAAAGTCATGAGTCGCAGGAGATATTTCCGAGGGTCGGGCTCCCGGAGCGACATTTGGGTGAGCCCTATAGTCCCAGCTGCTGTAGATATTCCGCTGTTTCTACCGGGTGCGAAATCGGGAAGTTGTGGGCAGCCGGAATCTCCAGCGTGCGCACGGAGCGAAAAGACTCCGGCTGCCGGTATACCCGATCCTGGGTGCCCCACAGGATCGTAACCCCGTCCTTTCGCAGCGACACATCCTGCGAAAGGCGGAAGCTCTCTGCGCGCGTCAACGCAGAGAGGGTCTCCGCAGTCGTCTTCCGCACACGCGGCGACTGCAGCTCTTGCAGGACATAAGTGACATACCCCGGCGGTATGTCACTTATGTCTGTAAAGCAGCTCTGCGCCATCAGCTGCTTCTTGAGACCCGGCGCGCTCAACCTACGCAGCGCAGCCTCGGTCAGGAAGGCGCTCCGGTACATCTTTGGAGCGCGGTGCAGGACAGGCTGCAGCAGGTGGAGTCTGCGGATCCGTTCCGGTACGCACGCGTAGGCGTGGGCAGCCAGCAGGCCTCCCAGCGAATGGCCGACGAGCGTAACCGGGGTGTCGAAAGAACGAATCGCCTCTACGAGCGATTCGATGTGGCCTTCGAGGACGTTCCGCCCGTGGTGATAGGGCGAACGTCCGAAGCCTGGGAGATCGACCAGACAAACGGTCGACTCCGGGAACTGCTCAGCAAGCGGCAATAGGCAATCCGCACTGCTTAACGTGCCATGCACGAAGACGATGGTATTCGCTGCGGCAATGGATCCCTCTTGCTTTTTGTTCAACGCTCCATCGTCCGCCCTGTCCATCACGCTCCTCATTTCGGAAGCTGCCTCGTTCAATGAACCATAATACCTCGTCCCGTTTCGCTCCAGCGTAGCCAATGGACCTCTTTTCCCGCGCATAAATCCGTCTGTATCCACTTGCGAATGTACAAGACGAAAATCGAGATCTGCTATAGTGGCAGGCATGATCGAGGCATTCACGGTATGAGCTAGACAGTATCGATGTTGGATTTCACGAGCGGCAGCCAGGGGATATGCTTGATCCGCCTTGACAATAAAATCCAGCGATTCCTTCGGAATTCCCAGCTTCCGGCCGATGGAACTGCCAAGCACCTTGGATAGTACTCGAGGTGAGATGGAGCCAACCGGTTTACCCACACGAAGCTCTTTCGTAATGCCTGTCACGAGCTTCGTCATCGACGGACTGTCATTCTTCTCATCCAACAAATAGTAGGTCCCGTTAACCGGAAGCGCCTCACAGGCAAGGGCACTTATGAAGGCGGCGACATGATCGACATGAACGAGCGGCAACCAATGCGAGGATCCGCCAGGGACGATGCCCATCATTTTGCGCGCTGCGGATTTCACGAGAATACCCAGCCCCCCGGTTTGCACGGTTTCGCCGTGTTCTGAGCTTCCGATAACGACACTTGGGTGGATGACGGAGAGTGGAAAACCTGCTTGTTTGGCACTTTGGCGAATGCGCAAATCGGCAAAGAACTTCATCCGCTCGTAAGGCGGCTCTTGCTCTAAGTGAGCGATAATAGAATCCGGTGAAAGGATGTTATCGTCGTTAAAGGGACTTTTGAATCCAACGAGATGAATAAAATGCCGCAAACCCTTGCGTTTATGAATTTCCTCGGCGATGCCGAGCATTTCCTCCGCCGCCTGCAAGAAGACTGTACGCGCTTCGTCTTCGCCCAACAAAATATCCATGGGACCCCCCGCATGAATGATCACATCCGCCGTCTGCACCAGAGCCCGGTTGGACGCGCTCAATCCAAGGTGGGGCGCACTCAAGTCTCCGATGATAGGGTTTATTCGCCCCGCGTACTCACGTCCCAACCCCATTTGCTTACACACTTGCTCCCACTTTGCATTGGATCGTACAAGTGCATTGATTGTATGATTTTCTTTAGAAATCGCAAGCTCCTTTAATGCATACATACCGATAAACCCTGTACTACCTGTCATGAAAATGTGCGCCATCAACATCGCCTGCTTTCAATTGAATTTAGTACTGAACAGTGCTAATTAAGGGTAAAAAAATTACTTTAGCAATAACGCTAAAGTGTGAAAAGACTGCTCCAACAGAGTCGAGTCTTCACTCGCATGCTGGAGGAATAATCCGCCTTCAATCGCCGCGACGATGAATTGTGCAGTAGATCTGGCCGATAAATCGGCTTTGAATTCTTGTTTGTGGATCCCTTCAAGAACTAATTGTTCCACGATGCCGATTTGATCACGGAAAAACCGGCCGACCTTTTCGCGAATTATTGGAGCATCCAGCGGCATCTGTGTATACAGGGTGATAAAGGGGCACCCGCCTAAACATTCCAACTCTTGGTGTGTCAGCATACGAAGAATAGCTTTGAAACGTTCTTGCACGGTTAAACTCGACCGTTCGGCAATATCGTGAATCATTTCCGTATAGGTTTGTATGAGTTGATCCATGATAGCGGACAACAGGTCTTCCTTGCTTTTGAAATAATAATAAATGTTCGTCTTGGATACTTTGCTCGCCGTTACGATATCATCCATGCTGGTCGCGAGATAACCTTTTGACAGGAACAAGGTGGTCGCGACTTGAAGGGCAAGATCGCGGTTGCTGGGTTTATACTTTTTTATCATATTAGCACTATACGGCACTAAAAAAACTTTGTCAAACCCGACATGCATATCCTGCTCCAGAAAGAAGGTAATAAGAAGCTGGAATTCAACTATACCCCAGCTACAAATGATCTGAAAAATTTGAAGTATATGAAAATCTAAGAATACGGGAGAAAAACGGAGATATGCTTTTTGTTCAAAGAGGGAGGATAGTTCAATATGAAGCTGTAGTGGAAGCGGATCCGGTATCGAATAAGATTTCTACGGGCTCGTTGCTGTGAAACTATCATCCCATAAACTAAAAAAAGCCGCGATTATGCGGCTTTTAATGGCATAATTTTTTTGACTTCTAGACTGCCATATCCCCATGAATATAAACCTTTACTTGGTTTGTGCAATGCCGGATATACTTATTGTCATTATACAAATTAGAATGAGTTGTTTTTTTGTTATAATGAAATTAGTAAGAGTAGGTAATGTAGGTAACTTTGTGTCATTAATGTAGGCACATTTTTGTCATTAGACAGAAGTTATATTCATTTGGGGGTTTTTCCGGGATTTAGAAGACATATGTACAAAATACGAGTTTTGTGTAAAAGTAGTAAGTAATATAGAAATTCGCCAGCCATTAGGTACGCTCGAATCTCTAAGGTGCTCGGTTTTTCTTCGATGCCTTCGTCCTGAATCATTTTTTCGTATAGCTGCCTTGCTTCGGCTAGAGTACATCCGGTTTTCTCTTGCACATATTTACAGACATGGAGCAAATAATTCTTTTGTAAATATTCCAAAACCTCAGCAGAATCAACCATAACGCCATTTATTTCATAACGCATATCATGAACTCCTTAATCTGTCTTTAATTTTTTTATCAATTAATCCCGATTCGATCAAATTGGCTCATCTCGAACATAGTTTGTTGATTATATTGTAACAAACTTCTACGTCCAGTCATTAGACATATTTCTAATATTTTACCAACAGCTCACCGGCAACTATGAATTGCTTCATTTTCTCAATAATATCGAAATGATCATTACTTTTAATTCCTTTGAGTATGACTTGATACACGATTGAATCAACAGTAGTCGGCTTCGGAAATTCAAATACAGCGTATTCATAAGCTGAGCAAACCTTTTCTTCCTTGGTGTCTACCTTCGTTACGCCAGAGCTGGTAATGATAATATCGGTGTTTCCGATCGTATATGACATTCTGGCCTCCTAACTCCGGATGAGCATCTTTATAGGTTTTCAGAACCTCCTCAGCGAATATATAAGCTTTTCGGTCCCCTATCATTTTAACATCAAATTTTATATCGTTTTTTTCACCAGCGTATATAAGGAACTCGTTGAAATACCTATCCGTTTTTTCAGGCACCCCTTCCTTCTATCCCAATAGCCGGTCATACAATCACTTCCCACTTTCTTCGGCATTTTTTTGCACAACAAGCGCTGCGTGCTGGTGTGCCCCACTTAAACATATTTCATCACTAAAGACAATTACTTGAAGCAGATTCTCGATAAAGATCCTGATGTTAGTATTTTTTTTGATGTATAAGAACTCTCAAATTAGATTTAATGGATGCAATGGGCTACCAAATGCCGAACGTAAACTTCTCCACGAGACCCCCTCCTCCTTTGTGACATTCATAACAACAAAGAAACCATTCCCTCAAGGGTATGGTTTCTTTGTGTAGGTAGGAGTGAACTTCGCGCTCATTCAGGACAACGCACTCGCTTCTGTTCGAGCTAGTAATAGCGAGACGGCTTGCTCGCCAATTGCAGTCTGATGATAATCCACACTTGGGTTTCACTTAATGGCGTATTCTCCTCGCCAATAATCTCGAAATCTTACGGGTAACTGTAGCCGTACGTCTGGGCGGAAGCTATAACGTTCTCATAATACGAAGGCAGCAAGAGAACTTGATAATGCAACTCATGCGCTTTCTTTAGAATGCCGTTAATGAGTTCATCATAACAAGAGTTATTGTTATACGGCACAATGACACCGGTCAGACCCCATTTAGTTGACACTGAAAAAAGACCCTAAGCTGCAAGCTGGTGTCGGTACTCTACCGGCGTCAGCTTCTTTAATTTTCTTGTAGGATTGATATTTCTGAATAAATTCCTTTAGGCAATGTTGCTTCCACTATAAAATCCCTCTATTCGACGTACATTGTGACCATGCGGTTTCAATCCCTCCCATGTGTAACTGGTTACACATGGACTTGTCAATTAACTAACATTTTGTTAATTGTGTGAAATGGTTGCGGTAGCCAAGCCTAAGCGAGGATTATCAAATAAAAAATGACACAACAACGGACTTCATTTCCGGTGTTGTGCCAATAATCCCCGCACGATCTCAACTACTAAATCGGGTTCGTCATGCATAATCATATGGCCGCTGTTCTGAGCTATAATTAGTTCGCTGTCGGTGGATATGTCCAGCAAGCCCTTTTGCTGCTCCTGCCAAATATCTTCCAGCTGGCGGCTGCTCTCTGCGGACATGCCGAATGCGGTGGCGTCGTTAGGAATGGTGTGAGTGACGATTCTAACGGGAAGGGATCCGAGCTGTTGATCGCGGATAGCATCTTCTACCTCGGTCATGTGTCTGTCTTCTTCTTCCGCCGTCTCCAAGTAAGCTGACGCTGCGTCCACATTGATATAGAGCGGCCTCTCCTCTGCCGGCAATTGAGCTAATAGGGAATTCTGAAACAACCGCATAGCCCCCGACGCTTTTAATAACTTCACCAAGGCTGTAGGCGGCACTCCCATCTTATCCGGATCCAGTCCTTCACGTTCAAAGATAGCATCCGTTGCCTGCGAGAATTGTTCCGGTCGCGCATCCAGCAGTACCAATCCGGCGACTTCATCCCTATACTGCTGCGCGAACAGTCGGGAATACATGCCACCCTGGGAATGGCCGACGAGAATATACGGCCCGCGAATGCCTTCCTGCTGCAACGCGGTATGCAGCTCTTGCACGATACGGTTGCCGTTCCGTTCCGTATCCGCCTTGCTCACTCCAGCCATAGCCGGCCCGGTCGTATGTGACGACCGTCGCATCCTTCACCAACTGCTCAGGAATATCTCTCCAAATGTGGCTAGACTCCCGGCTGCCAGCCTCGAAGATAATCGTCGGCGAGCCAATCCCGATCTTCTTCACATGCAGGCGAAATCCACCGACATCAACCAGCTTGCCCGGCGGGGGATAGTTTTGCTTGGCCTGCAAAGATGCGAACCGTTCATATACAAAGCCGAGACCGATGATACACACGAGTACAGCCAGGGCTGTCACCAGTATTTTAGCCCAGTTCTTCCGACTGGTTCGCTTTGCCTTGACGGTGGTTGTGTTCATACGATGCCCCTTTCTGTTTCGTGAAGCGGCTTGGATGAGCCGTTGTGTCGAATGTTTATTTTTACCATTATCAATTTCAATAATTATACTATAATACATTATTATAACAGTCAAAGATTAATCATAACACCTCAATCGATTATAGGCTGGATCTTCAAAGGACACTCCCCTCGGCCAGCGCTGATAAAAAGGATCTCTCTCAACCTCTGTGTATCATCTAAAAAAAAGACTATTCGATTTTGTCCTGCAGTATCTGCACGTTCTAAAAGATACTTCAGAAGTCTTTCTCTTTTCATGCTACGGCCTCTCTTTTTCTTTTTGCACTAACGAAGCAATTTACTTTAAACACGTCAATACAACAGTAAATATGCTGCCTTTATCCGGCTCACTTTGCACCCCAACGTCACCACCGCAAAGTTCCACTATGCGTTTTACAAGTGGAAGTCCAAGTCCATATCCTGTTTTGGAATGAGAAGTATCGCCCTGATAAAATTTATCGAAAATATGAGCTTTAGTCTGATCGTCCATGCCAGATCCGTTATCCTCAATAACAAACCGAATCTCGTCATTTTCATATGCAAGGGTAATATTTATTAAGCCACCCTGATAGGAAAATTTAATGGCGTTATCTATAAGGTTAAGCCATAACTGCTGTGTCAAATCTTCATTTCCGCTATAAATCACCTTATCTAAGTCCACATTTACGGTAATCTCTTTTGCAGACCATTTGGGCTCCATTAATACGATTGACTTTCTAATTTGTTCATCCAGCCTGAACGGGGCTTTATCCGCAATAATTTCAAGGTTCTCGTATTTTGACAGTGTAAGAACATTGGTGGAAAGTGCAGCTAAACGCTCTGATTCCGTTATGATAATGTCTAGATACTCCCGTCGTTCTTCGTCTGTAAGATTATTTTCCTTGAGAAGCTTTGCAAAACCACGTAGAGATACGATAGGTGTTT
This sequence comes from Paenibacillus uliginis N3/975, assembly GCF_900177425.1. Lineage (NCBI taxonomy): Bacteria > Bacillati > Bacillota > Bacilli > Caryophanales > Paenibacillaceae > Paenibacillus > Paenibacillus uliginis. The sequence goes on from NZ_LT840184.1 coordinate 3,322,764, forward strand.
TAAATTCATGGGAAAAGTTGTTGACAAAATCGCTTCTCAGTGTTTCAGTGCTCGAAAGTTCTTGTGTCATTTTATTAAAGCTCTGAGATAATTCTTCCAATTCACCGATGCCTTTTATATCTACCTTAACGCTAAAGTCTCCTCCGGCCACCTTATGTGTGGCATCAATTACCTTGCGGATTGGATTCAGCGCTTTTTTGCTGAGAAAGGCCGTAAGTGCAGTTCCAAGCAAAATGCAGAGACCAAAGAGTATAAATAACGGGAATAGAGGATTTCCACCTCTCGGATCCTGTGCAGGATGACCGGAAAGAGAAATAATGCCAATATGCTGTAATAGGACGACACTTCCTCCAATCAGCACAAATGTTGACACCATAACACCGAACACAAACATCACCAATGTTATGGCAAGACTCAATCTCTTCTTAAAAAATTCTCTCATGTTTTTTTCACCGCCTTATAGCCAAGACCCCGAACTGTAACAATATCAAACTCTGGCCAATCTCGAAATCTGTCCCTCAAGCGGTTTATATGAACATTAAGTGTGTGGTCATCGGTTTCGGATTCCATTCCCCAAATCTCATCCATAAGTTGAAGACGGGTAAAAATCATATTCGGATAAGAAAGCAGCTTATATAATAGGTAAAACTCTTTTTGCGGTAGTGTAATAACCTTATCTTCACGGGATACAGTGAGAGCATCATAATCAAGTACAACCTTGTCGACTGTCAGCTTATGTTCACTGGCAATCTTTGCTCTGCGAAGAAGTGCCTTAATACGAAGTACCATCTCCTCCTCATCTACAGGTTTTGTCATATAATCATCCGTACCAACAAGAAAACCCTTCCTTTTGTCCTTTGGTTCCTGCTTAGCTGTAACCATCAAGATAGGCAGATTCTCCCAAGAAAGCCGGAGTTGCCGTGTTAATTCATAGCCATCCATATTCGGCATCATTAAATCAAGCACCACTAAATCAAAGTGCTGCTGTTCCATTAAATTAAGTGCGATGATGCCGTCCTCCGCCCAGTATGTTTCAAAACCGTTCTGTTTTAAAACGGCACACATTAACTTTCTGGTATTAGTATCATCTTCTACAACTAGTATTTTAAGCATATAAAGTGCCTCCATTTACCTTATTATTGCTAATTAATTTTACCATCAAAAAGTAAACTGAAAATCAAGTGAATCGCTCCATCCAATTGATATTGAGTTTACTTTACACTGCTACCCTATTGGTGCACACAAAAAAATGGAGGAATGTTTATGCTGAAACTCAAACTGGAGAAAATTAAAAAAACATATAATAGCGGCGAAGTCGTTACTGCTTTAAAAGGTATATCACTTGGATTTCGAGAAAATGAACTTGTTTCCATACTCGGTCCGTCGGGCTGTGGTAAAACCACACTTCTTAATATTATTGGCGGTTTAGACCAGTATGATAGTGGCGATTTAATAATAAACGGTTTGTCCACAAAAGAATATAAGAACAGTGACTGGGATGCTTACCGTAACCGTTCTATAGGCTTTGTATTTCAAAGCTATAATCTAATCGGACATCAAACGGTATTGCAGAACGTTGAAATCGCTATGACTTTATCTGGCGTATCAACTTCCGAAAGAAGACGCCGGGCGAAGCAGGCACTAATAGAAGTCGGGCTTGCCGACCATTTGAACAAGAAACCAAATCAATTGTCTGGCGGTCAAATGCAGCGTGTTGCCATAGCAAGGGCGCTCGTGAACGACCCCGATATTATCCTTGCGGATGAGCCGACTGGGGCACTTGACAGTCATACCAGTATTCAAGTCATGGATATATTAAAGGAAGTGGCCAAAACACGTCTTGTCATCATGGTCACCCATAACGGTGAACTGGCAGAGGAATATTCAGACAGAATTATCCGTTTTTTAGACGGTGAAGTTCAGTCGGACAGTAATCCAATTGTGGAAGCTGAAACAGGAAAAGCATCCGTACAAACACCAAAAAAACAGAAGTTCAAGAAAACCTCCATGTCACTGTTAACAGCAACGGTGCTTTCCTTTAAAAATCTACTGACAAAACGAGGCAGAACGCTTATTACAGCATTTGCAGGAAGCATTGGCATTATCGGTGTTGCGCTTGTGTTGGCTCTTTCAAACGGACTGTCTACCTATATGAGCAGTATGCAGTCCGATACACTCAGCAGCTTTCCCATCACCATCGGCACAGGCGAGCAAACCGTAGATTTGACCGAACGTGGTCCTGGTGGTCTTGAAGGAAATAATGATGCTGCAGGATATACAGAATATCCGAATGATAACGTTATGTACTCCTATGACAGTGAGAAAAACAGTACAAAGCATAGCAATATCATTACCGAAGACTATCTTAATTATATCGGAAAACTTGAAACTGATTTACCTAATGCAGTCAACAACATTTCCTATATGCACGGAGTAAACATCAATTTGTTGGCAAAAGGAAAAGACACAGCCGTAAAGTTTGAAACAACTTCAGCTCCAAGCGGTATGGGAATGATGATGGGTGGCAATAGCACCTACTTGCAGGAACTTCCTGAAAATAATGACTTTATTTTATCTCAATATGATTTAATTGGTGAAGGAAGCAGGATGCCTACAGGAAAAAACGAAGTCGTTTTAGTTGTTGATAAATATAATCGCATTGACAAAGCATTTTTTGAAAAACTTGGTATTACTGAGAATACCGAAAATTATAAGCTGACCGATTTTATTGACAAAACAATTTTAAAAGTAATACCGAATGATGATTACTATACTAGGAATGGAGATTTATTCACTGCGGCTGCGCCTACAGATTATGAAAAACTGTATGACAGTGATACTGGAACAAAACTCACGATTACCGGCATTCTGCGTTCCAAAAAAGATGTGTCAAGCAGCTATTTGTCACCGGGTATTGCATATACTACGGCTCTCACCGCAGCTGTAGTTGAAGATGCGCAAAAGAGCGAAATTGCAACCACCCAAAAAGATTCGGATAAGAATGTTTTGCTTGGCGCTCCTTTAGACAATAAGGCGAAGGACAATGCATTGATAATGCTTGGAGCTGATTCCACTCCAACGGGTATCAATATTTATCCAAAAGATTACGAAAGCAAAGACAAGATAAAAGAATACCTTGATAAATACAATGATGGTAAATCAAACGATGATCAACTGATTTATTCTGATATGGCGGAAATGATTTCTTCCATAACAGGAACACTACTTAATACCGTAACTTATGTTTTGAGCGGATTTGCCGCTATTTCTCTCTTGGTTTCCACAATTATGATCGGTATCATAACGTATGTTTCGGTAATTGAGCGCACCAAAGAAATCGGCATCCTTCGCAGTGTGGGTGCACGTAAAAAAGACATTTCAAGGGTATTTAATGCGGAAACGCTGATTATAGGATTCACGGCAGGAATGATTGGGGTAGGTCTTTCATATCTGCTTGAAATACCGATCAATACCATTATATCTAATCTAGCAGGAATATCTGGAGTTGCAAGTCTTAGCCCACTTCATGCAGCAGCGCTGGTTGCCGGAAGTATGATACTCACCTTAATTGCTGGATTTATTCCATCAAGAATGGCTGCAAAGAAAGACCCAGTTGTTGCACTTCGAAGCGAATAATACAATAATTAACGACATAAACAAATAACCTTGTTAAAAAATATAAACGAACCGGTAAAGGGATTATTCCTTAACCGGTTCGTTTGCTTTTGTGGGTGGTTTACCGCTTTATTCTACCTCGACCATTCGCTGAAAAGTTTCCTCCCTTCCTCTCTGCTTATTTTTAGTTCATAATTCCGTGGCTCACAATCTCTACCGTTACTTTAGGATCAAACTCCACCTTTGGGTAATCCTCTACCCAATTCAGATTTTTCCATGTATCCGGATAGTAAGCCATTAATCTTCGACCAATCCCAAACCCGTCAAAATTGGCCTGCTGCATTTTTTTCGTAATAGCTTGAGCTCTTCTCGTCAGTTCTTCCGAGAGTTTCTTGTTTAACTCTCCTAAAACTCGCCGATCGTTTAAATGATCCTTCGGATATTCAATGGCAGTCACTTTTAAATTCAAATCCAGCGTCACATTAATATTTCGGTAGCCATTAACGTTTACTTTCATCTTCCGTTTTAATCTTTGAATGTTCATCGCGATATATTTTTCCGGTTCTCTATTTCCCTCCTGATTTATTTTAAGCGTCAAGCTACTAGTCTTAGCTAATTTATCTTTCATCAGCAGGTACAATAATGAATCTTCTGACTTTAACGTACCTTTCATGATATCCCCACTAAAAAGTGCTATCCCGTAAATCAAAGGTTTTGTCTCACTTTTAGAAATATACGGTACAGCAAAATCATCACCTGAATCCAGCATGCTTGGGCATATAATTTGAAGGTTTACCGCTGGAACAATCGTTCTATTCTCCGCACTTCGGATCAGCTTGCTGAAATGCTCACTGATTAGTTTTGTACCTGTTAATTTCATATTGATGGCATCTTTAGCATTACCCTTAACGACAGCAATCTTCGCATTCAGAGCGCTTTTAGGATCACGGTAGAGAACATCGAGATACGGATAAATACCTTTTCTCGCTAAAGCCTCACCGAATAGAATGACACGAATCTTGGAAGCCGATAATCTACCGGGTACTTCACGGTCAGTAATATCCCGAGTATGTCTGCTTGTATTTCCACTCACCGTATGAATTTCGCTATACTGCTTCTGTCCGCTTTCCGAACCGCTCACATCAAGTATCGCAGAAGTCGTCTGAATCTTCCCATCAGAAGTCAAATCTAAACCCACTATAAATATAAGTCTGTCATCCTTCAACAATTGCTGGTCCCAACAACCCGATAGCAGCGATGCCATGAAGCAGACTGCAAATATGATTATACCCAATCTCACCCCGTACTCCCCCTAGCTTCCTTTACCTTGAACAGAACGGAAATCATAAGTAGAACGAATGGGATCCCAAATACAATCACATAATTAGCGGTGGATAAAAATTGTCTTAATATATCAATCAAGAGTGGATCATGTAAGATCAGGGCAATAACAAATACTAGGGCCACCGTGTAAGGAACTGCTTTCCGATGACTGCTCTTCGCCTTAAAGAGATTAGCGATTCCCCTGGAAGCCATGAACATATAACCCATTAATGAAGTAGCCGCCACAACCGCCCATAGGGAGAGAAAATAAAGGTCTGGCCGCTCAAACACACTGAAAGATAACGCTTTAACCATGTAAATTAAAGGTTGAGGAAGCAGTTCCATCTCCGGTGGACTGAATACGATAAGACTGGTAAAGACCGCAAAGGTATACAGCATAGTGGTGAAGATATTCGCTATGGTTGCTGCCTTGAATTTCCCAGCGCTCCCTCCTTCCACGAAGGGATAACAAATCAAAAGAATCTCATACCCCGAAAAAGAGGACATGGCTTCATGTGCGCCCTTTGTTATTTTCCATATACCTGCTTGTCCCACTGGCAATACATATAGAAAGTTAACATGGACATACGCATACGCTGTAATGATGATTACTGCAATGTTGCAGAAGAAGACGAGTACAAAAAAACGGGCAATCGTTTGAAGGCTCTCTCGGACCAAATAAAAACATACGCCCATCATCATGCCTATGATGATCCATCTGGGCGTATCGAATAATACCCAGTCTTTTACCGTTCTGCAAAACGTAATAATGATAAAGCTGGACACCAACATAAAATAAGCTGCATATACGAATTGAATAAATTTACCTATATATTTTCCCAATAGAGTAGGCAAATAATCATACAGCGTAAACGAAGGAAACCTTCTGCTTAAACACCACATAACGACAATAAACAATTGAGCTAGCATACCCGCCAACAGCACGGATATCCATCCATCCCCTTTTGCTACTTCATGCACCCTGCTTGTCAATCCTAACAGCCCGATACCAATTTGAGTCTGGATAATCAAAAATACAAGCTGCCCCGACGTAACTTGATCCTTGTTATTAGTCATCTTTCTGCTGCTCCTCCCCTGAAGATCGCTGTTGATCTAGTCTTTGTGGAGCTGGATCATTTGAACGCTGCTTCAACATCCATTGAGGTAACCGGATGATCGTATCCTTCCAATCCTTCCATCGAAACGGTGCTACAGGGGAAAAATAGGGCGTCCCAAACGATTCTAATTTACATAAATGGATTACAATAATCATCAAGCTGTAGACAATCCCGAAAAATCCGAATAGCGATGCGGCTACCATGACAGGGAAGCGCAGCATTCGAACCGAAGCACTCATCTCATGAGAAGGTACCACGAAAGAAGCAATAGCCGTTAACGCGACAACAATGATCATGGCGTTCGATACCATACCTACTTTAACAACAGAATCTCCGATGACGAGACCGCCGACGATCCCAATCGTTTGTCCTACCGGCCCAGGGAGGCGAATGCCAGCTTCGCGAAGCAATTCAATCGTCAGCTCCATAAACAGCGCCTCAAGGATCGGTGGGTACGGAATATGCTCAACGCTGCTTTTGACCGGCAGCAGCAAATCCTGTGGAATCACTTCGTAATGAAAAGACACCACCGCAATATAATAAGCCGGAAGACCGATAGCGATGATAAAACTGAATACCCGGATGAATCGGATAAACGACGCTTGCACAGAACGGAAACTATAATCGTCCGGTGATTGATAAAAAGCAAAGAAGGTCACAGGCATAATTAAGGCCGTAGGGCTGCCTTCAGCTAGCAGCGCGACTCGGCCTTCCAGTAAATTCGCTATGACTCGGTCGGGTCTCTCCGTATGCAGCAGCTGCGGAAAGGGTGAGAAAGATTTGTCTTCAATATATTCTTCGATAAATTCGGAAGATGTGATATTATCCGCGTCAATATTGCGTATCCTTTGATCAACTTCCTCGATGAGCTTGGGATTGGCCAGGTTCTGTAAATAGACAATCACCACTTCACTCTTTGTTTCATTTCCAAGTTTATAGCGTTTCACAACCAAATTTCGATTCTCGATATGTTTGCGAACTAATTGTAGATTTATAAGGACATTCTCTACAAAACCTTCGTGTGAGCCCTCCACAACTTTCTCGTTGTTCGGTTCGGTGATACTACGAACATGACTCGATCTCACCTCAATAGCAAAACATTCTTCCATGCCCTCAATAAATAGCACTGCATATCCATTAACTAATAAATCAATTACTTTCTCAAGATCACCATGCTTGTCGGCACGCATCGCGATTAATATTTCTTCTAAATCTCCATCTCTTCTTTGCAAAATCGGTTTTAATATTTCCTCGCGAATTTTACTCTGGTCACACATGGTGTACATAAAGAGGAACTCGCTCGTATGCCCTGGAATCGATACCGTTTCGCGTGCTAATTCATCTGTATGAAATAGCGCTTCTTTCAAATATTGAATATTCTCCTGCACTGTTGGAAATACCGGTTGGGGTGATAACACGGACTTTTTCGACATAGGTCTGCTTTTTCTTCGATTGTTATTAAACATTGTTTTAAAAAAGCCCATAGCCCTGCCTCCTTGTCATCATATGACAGCTAAAATATATATTCCCCCCAAAAACAGGTAAATATTCTTTAGTCTGGGGTTTACATCTATTCGGATAGCTTCTTTCCGAAGATAGCAGAAAAAACAAATCGGCTTCCCTCCTGCGTTAAGGAGAGAGCCGATTTTTGTTTGAAAAGACATCTGTCACATCTTCAGCAAAACACATAAATAATATGTTATTATTTAACGGAAATAATTAATAATGATTATCATTATTAATTAGAACACTCTTAAGAAACAGTACATAATCATGTGTTTCTACTTTTCCGTTGATATACTAGATTATCTTTTGTAACAAATAATGATATAGAGAACCTTACATTCCCAGGAGGACAATATGAATGAGCAGATTTACCGATTGGTAGAAGCATTTGAGTTGGCATTGAATAAAGAGAGCAGCCCTTATGAAAAGCAGATTACACAATCTACAATAATTGTTATTGCATCTGGTATCTCCAAAATTTATTGTAATCAGGACAAAGAAGAAACATTAATTTACGGGAATATATTTTTCACCAAAAAAGATAGCTACATTCGGATTGAGCCGATTATGGCAACAGATGTCGTACTGTACATTATTACCTTTCAGATGTATGAGTTGATTACCTCCCCTTTCGACGAACTGCTATACCGGAAATCGGAGCATAATCTACCATCAATAGGACTGATTCAATCTCATATACCGGAATCCTACATGAAAGCTGCAGGAGACCTGGCTTCAGAGTTGGAGGTTCTAAGTCCTATACAGCAACAACTTGCCCTCTTGGAACTATTATGTCCGGTTCTAACTGGTAAAGAACTCCCTGACACTAACGTTGTGCTGGATGAAGCTATTGCCTATATACATAAATCGTACACGACTTCCTTAAATCGGAATGATCTTGCTGCAAGAATCGGATATCATCCTAATTATTTTTCACGGGTTTTTCGGGAGAAAACAGGAAAGAGCTTTCAAGATTACGTCAAAGATCTCCGGATACACAAAGCTAAGGAGCTACTGCTGATATCCAGTATGAGTATATCTGAAGTAGCTCGCGCTACGGGATTTAAGGACAGCCTATATTTTAGCCGAGTATTTTATGAAGAGACTGGTGAAAGACCTAGCATGTATCGCACTTCTTCTAAGCGCATTGTTGCCATTGGCTTTGCGGAGACTCTGCTTGCCATCGGTATCCGGCCGGTAGCGATTGATGAAATGTCATGGAAAAAGTCCCCCTATTTACAGAGGTATTTCTCGAAACAAGAAGTCTTCGACAATGCTGACTTGGATGCCATAAGGAGATCTAAACCTGACATCATCGTTTGTCCGGCACATATTCGGAGGCGTCAGTTGCTGGAGTACGAGAGTATCAGTCTAGTTCTTGCTAAGCCCTGGTTGGAACCGGATCCACTGACGCAGATTAGAGAATTCGGGGAGCTTTTCCGCCGGGAACAAGAAGCCGAGAACTGGATTATCTATTTGTATTCTATAGCTGATCAATATAAAAAAAGGTTGAAGGAAAAAGGAATAGCCCAGCAATCGTTCGCCTGTTATGAAATTGCTTATGGGAAATGTCATGTATTGGACTTGCTTTCCAGAGGAACATTTGTCGCCTATCAAATGCTGGGTTTACAGCCGCCCGAGCAAATCCGCAAAGATGTTATCAATCAAAACAAACCCCTTGTTATTAACATGAAAGAATTACCGGACTATACTGCTGATACAATGTTGATCACCATTTATGAGGAGATGGGAAACACCGTTAATCAGAACATATTGCATTCAGATTCTTGGAAGGCTGCAGAACAATCTTCACAACACCGAATGCTATACCCCCCTTATGATCAAATTCGTCCTAATAGTGGTATTTCCCTCGAAACACAGCTGCATACGATCGCAGGTCTGCTTCTGGCAGACCTGTGATATTACATTAATCCATAATTTTAAGTAAGCATAATACATCGACGCTCTAATGGGCGCTTGTTATAATTATCGATGATAATCATTATCAATTACACAGAAAGGACATCAGTATACATAATTATTTATTACATCAAAGGAGTGATTCTGTATATCCGATATGTATAATTGCGTGTTGAAACGCATCACGTGATTGAAATTAAATAGTTTTGACTCGCGTATAGAAAACGTTATGGCAGTGATGTAAAGGAGTAAACAATGGCTCTATCTAAAAATGTACTAATATGGTTTATTGGTTTGTTTCTTCTCCTTCTACTCTCAGCGATCCATGTGACCCAAGGGCAGGCTGCTTTTGGGATAGCCGATTTGTTGAAAGACATGTGGAAGCCTGGGGAAATTCAGAACATTCTGTTAACCATACGTCTTCCAAGGGTTGTCATTGGGGTTTTGGCCGACTCCGCGTTGGCCTGTGCCGGTGTTCTGTTGCAGACCGTTACACGTAATCCGCTTTCGTCGGCTGGAACACTAGGTGTTAATGCAGGGGCCTATTTTTTTGTCGTATTAGCCATGGTTGCTTTTCCCCAAATGCTTGCGGAATACCGTTTCCTCGTTGCTATTATGGGGGCTGCTGTGGCCGCACTCATTATCCTCGCACTCGCTGGGAAGCAACTAGATCCGGTCAGAACCGCTTTAACGGGTATGATCTGTACTATGATTTTCTCGGCGTTGACAAGTAGCCTACAGCTAATGTTTGAAAAACAGACGCAAACCGCATTTTTGTGGGGGTCAGGGAGTCTCGTTCAACTAGGATGGTCAGGTGTTCAATTTGCAAGCGGGCTTATCCTGATTACACTGCTGATCATGGTGTTATTCAGCCGATCCTTTGATATTTTGGCTTTGGGCGAAGATGTTGCTTCCTCCCTCGGCTCTAATGTTCGGGGAATCAAATGGCTGGCTTGGGTTCTTTCCATTGTGGCAGCTGCGGTAACGGTCAGCGTTGTTGGTCCTATTGGATTCGTAGGCTTGATCGCTCCCCATCTGGTTCGTCTATTCGGTATACATGATCATCGGCCTCTTCTTATCCAATCCATGATATGGGGTGCTGTCCTTATCATTGGAGCGGATGTGTTGGGAAGATTTCTCTCCTCGGGTTCAGAAGTGCCCGTTGGTGCAATGACCGCCCTCATTGGAGGCCCTTGGCTCATGCTGCTAGCATATCGTACCGGTAAAAAACATTCCGTTCGCGCGAATCACATGGGTGGAGCTCAATTTCCTCGCTCTTTCCCGCTTCTCGTATTGATAGCTATTGTGATCTCCGTGATAATTCTCGCGGTGAGTCTATCCTTTGGTGGGACTACTTGGACACCGATTCGCTCTTGGTTTGACGGCTCGATCTGGTCATCCAGTGCAGTACAATTTCGCTTACCTAGGGTCTTCGGCACTTTTTTCGTAGGTGTTCTGCTGGCATTAAGCGGCTTGCTGCTTCAAGCCGTTTTGCGCAATCCACTTGCTGATGCCTCTATCCTTGGAGTGACCTCCGGTGGTGGTGTGGGCGGCTTGCTGATCATGCTTGTTTTAGGTGCCTCCGCTGCATGGATACCGGTAGGAGCGATGACGGGCGCAGCGTTGGCTATGGCTATTATTCTATTCGTTACAAGGCGTTCCAACTGGGAACCGATTATGCTCGCATTAATGGGAATATCCGTCTCAGCTATTGCTTCGGCGGTCATCCAGGTACTTATTGTTCGTGCTGATATATATATCACGCCAGCCCTAGTATGGCTTGCTGGAAGTACATACGGAATAAGCTGGAATGATCTTGGACTACTGGCGGTCACGGTGATTATCGTTGTCCCCATTACTCTTCTTTGTTCAAGACAACTTGATTTATTAGCTTATGGTGATGATGTGGCCACAGGACTTGGGATGAGGGTCGGTGCTGTAAGGCTACTAGCCATTGTACTTGGAGTTACAATGGGCGGCATCGCAGTAGCCATTGTCGGTACAATAGGATTTGTTGGGTTGATCACTCCCCACATTGTAAGACGTTTGACTGGGCAGCATCATTTTAAACTGATCATCCTCTCCTCTATTACCGGTGGATTTTTACTTGTTCTGGCCGATTTTTTAGGGAGATTCCTGCTGGCACCAAAGGAAGTGCCATCTGGGCTCATGATTGCGCTGATCGGCGCACCATACATTTTATATTTGCTTCGCAAAACTTAGGAGGAAATCAACAATGAAGAAATTGCTCACTAGACTGATGCTGGTCATCAGTATGCTTACCATTCTGGCCGGATGTGGAACCGCTAAGGAATCAACAGGCAGCGAGACAAAAAGTACAAGTGCAGCTGCAAGCGACAATAACAAAACGGTAGAGAATAAGCACACTATTAAGGATGCACGCACCACACTGGAGTTTGATAAGATACCGGAACGCATCGTTGTTCTGCAATGGCAAGAAGCTGAATTTTTGCTCGCGCTTGGCATTCAGCCCGTCGGGTTTGCAGACATTCCTAACTGGGATCTCTGGGTAAATATCGAGCCGAAACTTGCGGCGGATGTCGTGGATGTAGGATCACGTGTGGAGCCTAGCCTTGAAGCTATTGCCGAACTTAAACCTGATCTGATTATCGGTACTCTTTCTTGGCATGAAGGTTATCTAGAACAACTGGAGAGCATCGCCCCGACCGCACTGTTCGAAACATCCATCAATGGTACGAACTATACCAATGAATATGATAAAATGCTGGACACTTTCCGCGAGTTCGGTACATTCTTTGACAAGGAAGCCGAAGCGGAGGCCGTTATTGCCAAACTGGAGAAAACGATCAGCGATGGTCAAGAAAAATTAAAGGATGCTGAATTTCCTACCAAAGAATTCCTTGCCGCCATGGCATATTCCGGTACACAAGCTCCTGAATTTCGCTTATATAATAACCGCTCTCAAACCGCTACACTGATAAGCAAACTGGGTTTGACTAACGCTCTGACTGAACCGAAAGGCGATGGAACATTTGACGTGACCAATGTGGAGGCATTAACGGCCTTCAAAGATGTACTGTTCATGCATATTGTGCAGGATACGGATAATGTATTTGAAAATAATCTGAAGGGTGCCAGTGTGTGGGAAGATCTTTATTTTGTTCAAAAAGACCAAATGTATGGTCTCGGTGGTGATACTTGGCCTCAAGGCGGGCCATACTCTGCAATAACCATTGTGAACAAAACTGTGGAATCCTTAACCTCTGCCGAAGGAAAATAATGATGCAGCATAACCTATTAACCACTGAACACATGACATTAGGGTACGGTTCCAGCATAATCATTAATGAACTGAGCATTGAAATCCCTGTCGGCAAAATAACGGTCCTAATTGGTAGCAACGGCTGCGGTAAATCTACAATTCTTCGCTCTCTTGCTCGGTTGTTAAAACCGATTCAGGGACAAGTATTTCTCGATGGACAGCCGATCAGCGAGCTCAAAAGCAAGCAACTGGCTAAAAAATTATCCATCCTGCCCCAAGGGCCACAAGCACCCGAAGGGGTTACTGTAAGGCAACTGGTCAAGCAAGGAAGATATCCCTATCAAGGACTCCTTCAAAATAGCTGGTCCGTAAAGGATCAAGAAATGGTCGAGCAGGCACTTACTGTAACAGGAACTCAGGAGTTTGCAGATCAGCCTGTATCCTCACTTTCAGGCGGACAACGTCAACGTGCTTGGATTGCAATGACTCTTGCACAGCATACTCCCATCATTTTGCTGGATGAACCAACCACTTACCTGGACATGGCTCATCAAATCGAAGTACTTGATCTGTTGTTCAAGTTAAATCGAGAGGAACAGCGTACCATTGTCATGGTGCTACATGATCTGAATTTGGCCTGCCGCTATGCCGATCATCTTTTGGCGGTCAAGAATAAAACCGTTGTCAAGGTTGGAGCTCCGGAAGATATAATGACCATAGAATTGCTTAAAGACGTATTCGGCTTGCAATGTAAAATCTACAGAGATCCGATCTTTAACACGCCTTGCTTCTGCCCCCATGGTCAAGGGAGAAAGTTGAAGGCGTTACAATACACATGAAGTTGTGTGGTTTTGAAATTAAGACAGTGGAAAACAAATCGGCTTCCCTCCTACGTTGAGGAGAGAAGCCGATTTTTGTTTGAAAAGACTATACTTGAATTTCAAACTGCTTAGAGTACAGGTGTGCATACGCTCCATCACGTGCAAGTAACGCATCGTGCGTACCTTGTTCCACAATACCGTCCTAATTCGCTCTGCTATTACCGGATCGTAGAAAGTCGATGAGCAATGACTGGCTCTGTTTTATCTACTCCCACATATTGCATCCTCATACATAAAAAATAGCAAGTGGAGAATACTCTCAGTATCAAATTAGCACCTGGAGAAAATCACAATGACCAACACCAAACGAATATCCTTATTAGGCATTTTCTTCATAATGCTTCTAGCCCTGGGAATTACCAACCACGTCATTATGATTCCTATTTTGCTTCAAACCGCTGGTCGTGATGCGTGGTTCGGCGTTTTAATGTCGATGGTTTTACATATAGCTTGGGTATATATCATTTACTTTATAATGAAGCAGACAAATCAACAGCCCATATTTCCCTGGTTCAAGGAGCGCTTTGGCTCTGTGCTGACGTGGATTTTCATCATTGTTACTACCGTTTATTTCTTTCTCATGGCACTTGTCATGTTGAGAGAAACAACGACATGGGTTAGAGTATCTTACTTGCCGCAAACACCTACATCAGTTGTCTCGATTGTTATCATTCTCCTGTGTATCTATGTTGCCAATAAAGGAATACGATCTATTGCGATCATTTCTGGTATCCTGATCCCGTTCGTATGGATTCTAGGCCATTTTGTAGCTGTAGTAAATCTCCAACACAAAGATTACTCCTTATTAACCCCTCTTTTTGTTGACGGCTACAAGCCTATGTTAAAAAGCATGGCAATTGGCTTAGGTGGTTTTATGGAGATCATTATCTTAATCTTTATTCAACAACATATGTCCCGCAAAATTAGTTACTTATCCATTGTCATTTTGTCTGTTCTGCTGGGTGGTCTTACCATCGGACCACTTATGGGGGCTATAGCTAATTTTGGTCCGACCATTGCGTCGCAATCCCGATATCCTGCGTATGAACAGTGGATGCTGGTCACGATAACAAAATATTTTACCCATGTCGACTTCTTAGCTTTGTACCAGTGGATGTCTGGTGCATTAATACGGATCTCCCTCTTCTTATTCATTATCTCCGGCAGCATTCCATTTAAAAAACCAAAGCGGCGCCTTCTTTTCTTATTATTATTAGGTGCTCTCTTAAGCGGCGTGTCATTAATCCCAAGTGTCGATCATGAGCTGGAAATGTACGTATTGGGCAAATACTCTTCCGTTTCCCTTATATTTTTAACGACATTCACTTTAGTCATCGCGTTATCAACTACAATTAAAGTCAAGACAAAAGGTGATTAGACGATGAATAACAAACCCCGAAATCAGATGTTTCGCAAAAAATCCAAACAAAACGGAACCGCTGTCAACAATGATTCTGTTACTGAAACGCTGAATGAAGAATCTTTGCGCGCTCTATTTGCAGATTCTTCCGATGTCATCATCACAGATTTCCCGACCAAGCAAGATGGGGGAATTTCAACACTATTACTGCATAGTGATGGAATGATCAATTCCACGGTGATGACCCAACATGTACTTCCCAATTTGGAATGGATACTGGAAACTTTCTCGAATTGGGAAGAACTCATTCACGAGCTTGACAAATCGATGAGATGGAAACGGATTAAACAGCATTCAGATGTCGAGAAGCTTCTGTTTATTGGACACCTAATTGCATTTTTCCCTGAACAAAAATGCTTTTATTCCATTGATATTGCTCAAGTCCCTAAAAGGATGCCCCAAGAATCGAATACAGAAGTTGCAATCAAAGGTGCCAGGGATGGATTTACGGAAGATTTAAACACCAATGTAGCATTAATTCGTAAAAGGCTGCGAACGGCGTCCTTGCATAATGAACAATTTATTATCGGCGAACGAAGTCAAACCAGAGTATCTTTACTTTATATTTCGGATATTGCTCGTCCGGAAGTCATTGAGGAAGCTAAGAAACGATTGAATAATCTTAAAGTTGATGCATTGATAAGCTCGGGACAGCTGGAAGAAGGGATATCTGATTATACACTATCCATATTCCCGCTGTTTGACCATATTGGGAGACCAGATTTTTGCAGCGAGGTGTTGTTGTTAGGGCGCTTTGTTATTATGGTGGACGGATCTCCGATGGCATTGATCGCTCCTTGTAATTTGCTTTCGATATTAAAGTCGCCGGAAGACACTTATTTCCCTTACCATATAAATATTTTCGAACGATTGCTTCGGCTTTTTGGTTTGTCCATAGCTATTTTTTTGCCAGGCTTTTGGATCGCCTTAACTGCATATAATATGGACCAGCTTCCATTCCCACTTCTTGCAACAGTTGCTAATTCAAGATATGGACTTCCGTTTTCTACGCCAGTAGAAATTATTATAATGCTTAGCATGTTCGAGCTATTCAGGGAAGCAGGCGTTCGTCTTCCTAAGGCAGTCGGTCAAACAATCGCCGTACTGGGCGGGTTGATCATTGGTGATGCTGCGATTCGTGCCGGTCTTACTTCCCCCACGATGCTCGTTGTTTCAGCCACAACAGCCGTCGCCACTTTTACATTAGTAAACCAAACGTTGAGCGGGACTGTCAGCATCATCCGAATATATATACTCCTTTGCTCCTCCATTTTCGGTATGTTAGGCTTCTTTATTGGTATGATGAGCATTATAGCTTATCTATCTGTTTTAGAATCCTTCGGTCTTCCTTATCTGGCACCTTATTCCCCGCTGACTTTGAGAGATCTGATGTCGGCCTTTCTTTCCAAACCATGGGCTTTCAAGAAAAAGAGACCAGAGATGCTTAACACCATAGACAACACATCACAAGAAGGGGAAACGGGATGAAATGAGAGTTTACCTTAGATTAATAAAAATAACATCTGCATTGATGCTCCTGAACTTGCTTTGCGGATGCTGGGATATCAAAGAAGTACAAGACGTGAATTATATAACCGCTCTGGGTATAGATTATGAGGATGGGAACTTCATCGTATATACTCAAATGCTTGATTTCTCTTATGTTGCAAAGGCTGAAACCGGGAAATCGGATAAGCCTGCTCAAGTATGGACTGGAAAGACTTCAGGAAAAACGTTAAATTTGGCTATAAGCCAAATTTTTAACTCAGCACAGGAACGAACCGTTTGGAGCCACATCTCATGTGTTATCATGAGTGAAAATTACTTAAAAACAGATATTCTGAAAAACAACGACACGATCAACCGTTATCAGGAGGTTCGCTGGACTCCATGGGTATTTGGAACGAAAGAATCGATCGAACGACTATTAACGACGACGGCATTTTTCAATCTTTCCCCCTTGAAAACATTGTTACACGAACCATCGCAGGAATATAAACAGAAGTCCCAGATCGCTCCCATTCGATTTTTTAATTTTATTTCACAACTAACTGAACCCGCTACCACAGCAATACTTCCCAATTTGGCCATTGATTCATCAACATGGAAATTAAATGAAAAAAAAGATCCGAAACTAATTATCGATGGCGGCTATGCCATGTCGGAAGGAAAGTACAACGGATTGCTTAATGATAAAGAACTATCGGGGCTACGTTGGTTGCAAAAGGAAATGCGTCGTTCTCCAATAGCCGTTAAAAAAGACGGAGTATATACCGCTTTTGTGTACCTGGAAAACCCGAAGATTCGGAGATCATTAAAAATCGTTCATGGCGTTCCTAGATACCAAGTTCACATCGAATTTAGAGCAAATGTAACTGAGGCCCTGGCAGAAATAACGGAGACCGAAATCGAGAAAATGGCAGCTGAAGTGATAAAACAAGAAATATTAGATACCTATAACAATGGATTAAAAATAAAATCAGACGTATACAGCTTAAAGCATCTTTTGTTTAAACAAAAGACTGGAATCTGGAAGAAGCTGCAACAATCAGGTGATGACCTGCTGGATGAAAATTCGTTGGATTTGGTTACCGTAAAAGTCAATCTTGAGTATGTAGGAATGACGAAGTTACCTAAAAAGTCATAGGAATTTATGAAAAAGCCATAGCTGATATCCCTTGGGATCGGCTATGGCTTTAATTATACTCCAGCGTAGATCATTGTCTTCTAATCTTGACTAAATCTCTCTATGAGTTGCGTATATTCCTCATACCATCGTTTCCATTCGTTTTCGCGTGATTCTAGAGTTGTACCATCCAGCAAAGCGCTGATAACATCCAAGCATACATGCCAACCAGCAAGATCCTTTGGGGTATGATCCGTGATTTGACTGATCTCTTCAATTAAGCTGAAATCACATCCTGTCATCGTTGGATAAAGTTCAAAACGTACGCGATTATTTCCCCAAGTATATTCCAATACGGAAAGATGGTTTAGCTCCATGATTTCCATTTCCTCAAATGTACCATCCTGCATGTCAAACTTAATAACTCCTCCTTTGCGGAGATCTTCAACCCGAAGTTCGGGAAACCATTGCTTCAGTTTTTCATTCTCTGTTAACATAGCCCAGACTTTTTCATCCGAATGTTTCAGATTACGCTCGAATGTAGCAACATATCCTTCTTTAGCTTTTTGTATGACAGCTAACATGTTAATCCTCCTCAAACCGTATGATTAGTTACTATATCTCATGTTTATTGCTTGGGATTATACATTCAAATGTCTCTATTATCTAATCATTAGCCCGCTTCTTCTCCGTACCATAGCTGGCGGAAGCTTTCGCTTGATACAAGGAGCTCCTCAGCGGTACCCTCTGCTGCGATCTCTCCGCCTGCAAGGACAATGATATGGTCAGCGTGGGAAAGTGCCACTTTACGGTGAGATACAACTAGGCAGGTCACTCCGCCCCGTTCGCGGAACAGCCGCTCCCATAGTTTGCGTTCTGTATCAACATCTAATGCGCTCGACAGGTCATCGAATACATACAGCTGTGCATCGCGCACTAGCATACGGGCAGCAGCTGTTCGCTGGGCCTGACCTCCAGATAGCTTTACACCTCGAGGCCCAACGATCGTATCCAAACCGTTCTGAAGATGAATGATGTCCTCTTCCATGACGGCTGAATGCAGCGCCCGCTCTAAACTGCCTGGCTGCTCCTTTACTCCCAGCAGAATGTTGTTACGAAGCTTATCACTGTATAGCCGCGGGATTTGTGCAGTATAGGCGCTTTGCGGCGGTATGAAAAAGTCTGCCGGGGACTCAATTCTTTCCCCATTCCAGCGGATCTCACCCGTTTCAGCCGGAAGAAGTCCGAGCAGTGTGCGCACGAGCGTTGTTTTACCGCTGCCAATCATACCGGTAATTACCGTGAAAGAACCTTGTTTCAGTGTTAGATCAATGTTCTGGATTCCGCGGCCTGTTTCCGGATAACGATAGGACAGGCTGCGTGCCTCCAGCACCATAAGCATAGGAGCTTGGATAAACGGTGTAAGAAGGCCGTCCTCCGCGACCGAAATCGCCGGAGTTTCTTCTAATGTATCCTTCATCCCGGAGTAGTTGTTCCGATCTTGGTCAGCCACGAAAGAACTATTATTTGCTGGTTGCTTTGGACGCCCGATACCGATGTAGTTGGCTGCCGTAAGCAGTGATGCCGGTGCACCACTTAGCATCGATTTAATACGTTCAAAGCTTATCCCTAATTGTTTGTAATGAGTCATGAAGTTACCTACATTTGAAATAAGCTGTGTGACGAAAGTTAAATAATATACGAACAGAGACAAGTCACCTACAGTAAAGCCGCCGCTGCGCATTTTATAACCGGCCAATACCAGAATCAGACCGGTACCCAGATTAACGGAATTCGTAAAGACAGACGAAAGCGTCTCCGTGAGAAGTTTATCTTTAACCATCGACTGGCGGCGGTTCTCGCTAAGCTTAACGAATCGATCGATAACGCGTTTCTCAGCCCCTGCGACTTGAATGGCTTGCACGTTGGCGAACATTTCGCTGATGGCTCCTGTTACCTTGGCGGTGGATTCCCGGCTTGCAGCCCTATATTTCTGAATTCGGGTGGTTGCAATCTGAGCCGCTGTCACTACGAGAATCAACGGTACGAATACCAGCACCGTCAGCTGTAGATCAATGGAGATTAAGATCCAGCTTGCTACTACGACAAATCCAATGAGACCTAGCGTATCAACGGACCAACTTGTGGCCTCCTCCGCCTGTTCCACATCATCCCGAAAATTGCTGATAGCTTCACCGGGAGAGCATGGTATGGCACGTGCACCCGGCTCCTTGAGTACATGGGCGAGCATATTTCGCCTAACGAGAGCACTGACGCGAAAACGGAAATGAACATCCGTCATGAAGCCCCCATATATCAAAGCAATACGTCCAAGTGCCGCACCGACCAACAAAGCTGCGATACCCCACACGCCATAAGATAAAGTATAAGTACCTTCCAAATGATCAAAGAAAGCTTTCGTAAGTAGTCCAGGAATGAGAGGTGCCATATGAATCAGCGACCAGGCCAGAAGGTTCAACAAATACAAGCCGGGCCGGTACATAATAAGCCGCCAGAAAAAATGTCTTGTTTTCACGCCAACACCTCCTCCATTCCAACGGCAAGCATCCGGCTGAACCTGGATTCCGGATCGGCAGCCAGTTTCTCACGGTCACCACTCTCCACAGTCCGACCGTTCTCAAGAATTAGAATGCGATCTGCTCTCTGCACCGTAGCCAGACGGTGCGCGATTATAATACACGTCTTCTCGCGCAGTAAACGTGTTATTGCTTCCTCAATCCGGGATTCCGTCAATGGGTCTAAACGCGAAGAAGCTTCATCAAGAATAACAAGTCCCGGTTCAGTCAGGAATACCCGTGCAAAAGCCAGAAGCTGTGCTTCACCAGCCGAAAGGCTACCACCTCCTGATGCCAATCCTGTATCCAATCCTTCAGGGAGAGCATTGTACCAATCTCCAAGTCCTAACTGATTCAGCACTTCTACAATCTGTTTGTCCGGTATCCCGTTATCAAACAATGTCAGATTGTCCCGTACAGAGCCTTCTAAAATTTCGATGTTCTGTGTTACCATCGCTACTTTTCGTCTTAACTCGTGAAGCTTACAGCTGCGGATATCCGTACCCGCGAGCTCAATACTTCCCCATTGCGGATCATAAAAGCGCAGTAAAAGGCGCGCAATCGTCGTTTTTCCACTGCCGGTGCGCCCCAATAGCCCCAGCGTCTGTCCCGGTTCCAGAGAAAGGTTCAAATCATCAAGCGTTGTCTGTCCATCTTCCTCGTACGAGAACGTAAGACCGCGGAACTTCACAGACAGCGGCCCATCAGGGAGTGGCGCGCCCGGTCCATCTTTAATAATCGGTTGGATAGCCAGCAGGTCCCGAACGCGCAGCAGACTAGCATCGGCTTTCTGCAGATCCTCGAGCTGGGTACGGATCTTCTCAATTGGCTTCGCGAGCAGCTCCGTGTAATAAAAGACAAGATAAACAGATCCGATCGTCAGGCCACTCTGTCCATTTTTCCACAGGATGGCGCATACGATAAAGGCCGCTGCATTACCTAAAGCGAACACAAGAATCGTTGTACTCCACATCATGAAAAAACCGAGAAAGGCCCTTACCCGTACCGGCAGCATGCGGCGCGACATTTCATAAAAGCGATTCATGACATATCCGGCTGCACCATTAGCCCGAATGTCCTCCGTCCCTTCCAAATGCTCACCAATAAAGCCGTAGAAGTCAGCGTTCAGTTGTCTCCACTGCTTCCAGACCGGAATGGCAAATCGGCGAATGTATTGAATAACATACACGCTGCCAATGACAAATACGGTCATGACAAGCCCGATCCACACATTTTCCCGAAACAGCAATACAAGTATGCCGATCATGAGCATCAGATTTCCGAACAGATGAATGATGAAGCTGGAGAAGAAGTTGGCTAGTGCATTAACGTCTCCATCCACTCTTTCAATCAGAGAGCCGGACGTTTGTGTTTTATGGAAACTCATATCCAGAGAGAGACAGTGCTCCACAAGTTCTGAGCGGAGTTTATTGGTTGTTTTCCAACCCAAGTTCTCGCTAAAGTAAGCGGCTGCTACAGAGATTCCTTGCTGAAGAACGGAGAATGCGATGAACAAGCCTGCTGCATAATAAAGGGGGGTCAGACTTCCTTCCCCCTGTGCCGTATCAATGAAGTAACGGATAATCTGAGGGTTGACGAGCTGCAATCCTATGGATAAGAATAGGAGCACGGTTAAGCCAGTTAACAGCTTCCGCTGCGGTAATACATAGCGAACAAGCATATCCCGATACATACCAAAACTTTTATCTTTCTTGTTGAGATCATGCTTGGGTTCTTCTCTCAAATAAACACTTCCTTCCATAGCGAAGAAATCGTTTGCAAGTCACAAAATAAAGGCGTATTTCATTATACCTTGGCTAAACGGAATAGAATACAAATATTTACTATTCGCCTTTATACGCCAACACTTACAATTACAGAAGGCTTAAATAAAAAAAGAAGCCATGCCTTATACTTAAGGCCATAGCTTCTATCATTTTTACGTCTGGTTATACTTCGACTCTAGAATCTGTATCCTTTCGCTCAATAACTTCTGAGCAGTGCATGCTGACAAGCGGTCTGCAGGTCTCTCCAGGTTCGATTGATTGTACTGTTCTCCATAGCAGCCGACAAACCGAGCAGCGGAAACAACTCTTGTCCGCATTTTAACGACACTTGCGCCGTAGAAACGCATTGTCCAGAAACCCATCCTTCCGTTTTCGGAGAGAGTTGTCCATCCTGCATCAGGTCATTCCAGGACTTAACAATACTTTCGTGAAAGACGATTTCACTCTGCCGTAAAGCCTCTTGCTGTTCATTCAATTTACTTAGAACGTATGGATGATCTGTCTTTTGCTTCAATAACTCTTGAGCTGATTCCAGGAAATGCTGTGCAATCCCTAGCGTAACGGCTGCAAAAGATGCTTGTGCAAAAGGCAGGAATGGATATTTATAAATCATTTCATTCTCGTAAGCCTTCGTTTCCGTTATAACAAACGTCATGTCATCAGGTACGAAGATATCCGTGACCGAAATACGATGGCTGGAGGTCGCTTTTAGTCCAAATGCGTTCCAGTCAGGATCAATTTGTACTTGCTCCGGCAAAAGAATGAAAGAGCGAATCTCCTGATCCTCTCCTGATCTGGTATTCCCGCTTGATCCATTCGATTCCACCACCGCATTCGCTGTAAACACCGTCGCATGGGTGGAACCACTGCAATATTTCCAGCTCCCGTTAACCAGGAACCCACCTTCTACACGTTGTGCTGTTCCGGACGGAGTGCCGCTGCCAGCAATGACCGCTGTTCGATGAGCATATACTCTCTGACTTACTTCAGGAATCATAAATGATGCAAAAAAACCTCCACCGGCACCGATGGTGACCAGCCATCCAAAACTGCCATCAATGCGTGAACAATTCTGAAAGATCTGTACGGCTTCCGGTAATGAAGTCATCCGTCCTTCCAGTTCATTGGGCACAAACAGATGAAACAACCGAAGATCGTAAATGAGCTGAAGCACTTCCTCGCATGCGATCCCTTCCTGCTCCATTCGTAACGATTGTTCTCTTATATTGTTCATTTGTTGCTGTGTTAGAAGCATCTCTCCACCGCTTTCGTCAATTTCGTCACTCTTATTCTATCATGAGTATCCTCGTGGTCTCTAACCAATGAAAAACGCCCCTCGCAGGGGCGCTATTGGTTTAGCATATTCATTCGTATTATCCAATTCAAATGAAAACGGGATAATTGGTTATTGTCATACGGTGGTGCTTCCTTACAAAATTGGTGACAACAGACGCGATATAGACTCTTTAATCCGAATCCATCGCGAGCGTTCCAAATATTTCTCCATCGTTAGCAATGTGGATACGGAAATATCCTGCCTGAATTCATGACTTAACTGCTGGGCTATTCCTTCATCGTATACAAAAGCATTCACCTCAAAATTAAGTTTGAAGCTTCGGAAATCAACATTGGCTGTTCCCACAGATGCGATTTCTTCGTCGACCACTAATGTTTTGGCATGGATAAATCCATTACTGTATAGATAGACGTTCGCTCCAGCCTTTAGCAGTTCTCCAATGTAAGAAAGTGTAGCCCAGTACACAAACATATGATCCGGTTTATCCGGAATCATTATATTCACTTCTACCCCGGACAAGGAAGCGACTTTCAAGGCGTCAAGGACACTTGCATCCGGAATAAAATACGGCGTTTGAATGTAGATGGACGTACGAGCCGAAGTGATCATTTTCAAATAACCGTTCTTGATATGTTCGTACTCCGATTCGGGTCCGCTGGTTACAATCTGAATGCCCACATCGCCTTTGGCCGGTATATGAGGAAACAGACTTGGGAAGTAAGTAATATCGTGAATATGGGAAGCCTGATTCCAATCCAGTATGAACCTGGTCTGTATTGAATACACGGCTGTTCCTTCAATTCTAAGATGTGTATCCCGCCAATAGCCGAATTTAGGATCAAGTCCGAGATATTCATCACCTACGTTAAACCCGCCCACGTAACCGATTTTACCATCGATAATGACCAGCTTGCGGTGATTCCGGTAATTCAGACGAATATTGATAAGACGAAATTTGGACGGGAAGAATGCTTCAGCTTGTCCGCCGGCATCCCGAAGATCTTTAAGAAACTTTTTATTGATCCGTCTGGAACCAAGCTCATCATACAGTACACGGACTTTAACGCCTTCTTTGGCCTTCTTGGTCAACAACTCCATCAATTGTCTGCCCAGATTGTCCTTCTGAATAATATAGTACTGAACATGGATAAAATCTGTAGCCTCCTCGATATCTCTAAACAAGGCTGCAAACTTCTCCTTACCATCCGTATAAATCTTCACCTGATTATCTTCACTGAGCACAGCTTGATTATTAAGCAGGTTCATGGTGATTAAATCTTTATAAAGAGCTGAAGAGTAATTCCGGAACTGAAACTGTTGCGAACGAAACTGTGACACTTGGGATTTCAAGCCCCGATCCAAACCTCTTTTTTTAATGTCGTCCCAATAAAACAACTTCTTGCGTCTGAAGTTCTGGGCAAAGAATAAATACAGCAAAAAACCGGCGATAGGGATTAACAGCAGCACCAACAGCCATGCCCACGTTGCCCCGACGTCTCTTCTCTCCTGAAAAATAACGACGAACGCAAATACAATGTTCAAAAAAATAATGAGCCCAAGCAGCCAGGTTGTGATGTTCATATCAATCTTCCTTCAAGTATATTTTATGTATTAAACTCGCTCCATATCCAATTGGTAGGGCATCAAGCATAAGCATACCAATATGGTGGCACGACTGTCCAGATAATAGCCACAATCTTATTTAATTGACATCGTGTTTATCACTACGCAGATTCGACGTAAATTAGTACACTTAGTGGGACGTATCACGAGCGGGGCACCATCTTCTAAACATAGTTATATCCACTTTATACATTAACGCGGTGTCACATTAAATGATAAAGACATAAAAGAAGGCTGTCGAGACTTTCTTGACAGCCTGGCCGCGATTATCGCGGTTTCTATTCGTTGAGTGTTTGTTTTGGAAATTGAAGCGGAACTGCTTCTGGAACAAGCATAAATGTGTATCCATATTCATTGATTGCTGTATCGCTGAGTCATATTTGCGAGAACATCCAATAACTCTACCCGCTTCTCAAAATGTTTTTGGTAGCTATCAATGATCTCCACAAGCTGAGCCCGAAGATCATCTTGCTCCACATTTTGATCGGATTCATTATATACAAGCTTCCGAAGTTCATCTACCATGGTTTTTTCTTCAAAATGGGTTTCGCCCAGACCTTCCAGAGCAGATTTGAGGATTGCATATTGTGCGGACCGAGGGTTAGATGAACCACCTGCAGCTTTTACTCCCTTCTCGTTCAGAGAGATGCTGTAATAACGCATGCCAGTGAGTTCTCCCTCATAATCCAGCAATCCGTCATGAATGAGCTCGCGCACTCGATACTCGATGAAAGAATCCGAAACCCGCTGCTCCGAATACCCAATCACTTGTCCGATAATACGGGCTGATTTTTTGAAGGTACCATCCAATGCACCTAACTCCAGCGCGGCCTCCAAAATATTGCGATCAAAATAACTTTCGGGTACGGTCTGCAGCTTCTTATCTTTAAGAACCCGAAGTGTACCTTGTTCCTTCGTCAAGCGAAACCAATCTTGAGCCAGATCATCTTTGGCCTGCAAGGTAAGAACCTGTTCGCTGCCCAAAAGCAACGCAAGTTTACTATGTACAATTTCACCTGTATGAGAATATTGAACCGTCTCAGAACTTAAGGCGTCGGTTGTATGAATGACAGAAACATGAGTTTCCCGAGGTAGAGTAGCTATTAGTCTTCTTAGACCCGTTTGCTCTGAAGCGGAGCCTCCTACCCAAATGACAAGTGGAAACTTGGCAAGCTGATCCGGCATAGACTTCCAAGCGAACGCTGCTTTCATAAGCGTATCCATCAACTCGTCGCGCTCTTCTGTCCCGGAGGACCTCTCGCGGAACCAGCTCATTCGATCTGCAGCTCCTTGAGGATCACTAACATCTGGTAGAGGTCCCACCATCAGATCATCTTCCAGCATAACAGGCACCTCACCTGGATGATCGCGAAGAGTCATTCGAAGAGAGCCTAACGAAGATGCATCGAAGACGATATGAACCCGCTGAAGCTCACCACGAAATTTCAGAGACTCTTCTATGTATGATTCATTGGCCAGTCCCCACTCCGAATCAAACGACCATAAAAACTGTTTCATTCGTTCATGCCGATCCTCAGCCAGCACCCTAGCGGTATCGGTGTTCATCATTGATTTTAGCTTTAACAACTTTTCATAGAAGTGATTAATAGCCGTACTTCGACCACTGCGGTATTCTTCCCGAGTAAAGCTATCTCTGGGTTTAAGCTCAGGATCATAAATGGCCTGACCTTTCCAGCCGGAGTAGGCAAATGTGCGGGATATACCGATAGCACCCAAGGCATCCAGCCTGTCCGCATCCTGAACAATCCTGCCTTCCAGTGTCGCCGGAGGCTCCCCTGCACGGTTACCGAACGACATCGTAGCGATAATATCCAAAACATGTTCCTGCACATCTAAGGCAACGCCGACCTGCATGAGCCAGTTCAACACTTTATTCATTCCAGCTTCTTTCGATTCGTTCAGCTTCTCATCTGCAATATCGTGCAGCAGTGCAGACAATTCGCATATGTATTCATCTGCGCCTTCTGTCATAGCGAGCATTTTAGCGGTCCGGGTTACACGGACGATATGCCACCAATCGTGGCCACTACTGTCATGCTCCAGTTCTTTTCTTACAAAAAGTCTTGCTTGTTTCAATACTTCATCGTGTTGATTACTCATAACGATATAAGCACCTCCTATGTATTTTCACTCAATAATCTGCTGTCTGATGGGTGAATGGTCTGATACCGATAAGCGCTTGGAGTAAGCCGAATCTTTGTCTCTGGCCTCCGGATAGTTTGCCGAGCTTTGTCCTTCTTTCGGTGAGGCAAATAACCGGTCACTTCCCGTACTTCTCGGGTGGTCATTTTACGATTACAGAACATTTGTTCGGTACACCGTTCAAAGTACACCACTGAACCATGGTCAGGAGTAACAACAGTTGTCAGAAGCTGAATGAATAAGCTTTTGCCAGAGCCGTTAGGTCTGATTAGATAGGTAATGCCCGGAGAAATAGGATAACGTTATACTGTCAACAACCCTGTGCCCATCCCGGTTCGCGGTCACATGATCACATTCAATTGAGATCAGTTCATCTACTCATTCCCCCGCTTTCGCTGACTCAAGAGGAAGACGAAGATTAAAACAGCAAGAAGTAAACAACATAGACCACCGGATGATATAGAAGTCATTGGACTGCGGAGAAGTCAACATTTCCACGGTATAAGAACATGTGTTCCTAATCTCTACAATAATTCCGATGGAAGAGAGCATAACTACAGCTTTCCATGTAAAAATGAAGCATGGAGACATGAGCACCTTGATCCATAAGTAACAGCTACAACGGAAAAGCGACCAAAATTTGAAAACAAGTGACCAGCACAAGCCGTGCCAGTGTCTGCTCCATCATACTATATTTTCCCAACTGTTGCCCCATGCTCCGGGAAACGAAAGTTTCCGCTGGGTAACCGGTCTGTAATGGACCATCCATCTTCGAAAAATTGGCGGTTGACGGAATGGATTCTTGAGTCTGCGTTAGGTAATCGGCTTGAAATGGACCATCTGCCATTAAATAATTGGCGGTTGACGGGTCAGACTCTTAAGTTTCCGCCCAGTAACCGGTCTGAAATGGACCATCACACTTCGAAAAATTGGTGGTTGACGATGCAAAATTTCGATCTCGTTGAACAGATTCCTTTTCTACAAACGAAGAAAAGGTTCCCCAATCTAAAATTTTTAGTCGTCATGTAACTAAGGAGCCGATAATTTCAAACTGAACTTTACTTCTCTTCATTTTCCCGGATAAAAATAAAGGTACCTGTTGGATGCTATTATGTAAAAGTTTCTTGAATTTTTTTCGGTTTGGAAGGTTAGATTATTGTCGTTGACTTCTATTAGGAAGGATGGTGATCTCTTTCAACACTTCGTTTGCACCCCAGCTTTATCATTGGTTCGTTCGTCCGAAATGGTTTACCAAAAAATATATTCATGATCACGTACAGTCCCGATTCACATTTAACAATAAGGTCGTGCTTGACTTTGGTTCTGGTACAGGGGCTAATTGCTCGATGGTTCAGCCGATCCATTATGTCGGTACCGACCCGGACGCCAAACGTATTGATTACGCGAGACGGCAGTATCCGAATCACACGTTTCATGTTCTTGAAAACGGCCGGCTTCCTGTTGATAATGAGTCTGTCGATTACATTCTCATAATCGCAGTATTGCACCATATTTCGTCCGAACAAATTGCAAGTTACATGAAGGAATTTAAACGAATTTTAAAACCGGACGGAACAATCATTGTAATGGAACCTTGTAAATGCAAAAAAAAACCAGTATGTAATTGGTTTATGAATCTCTATGACAATGGCGAATATATCCGGAATGAAGAAGAATACATTCAATTTTTTCGAGAGAATGAATATAATTCACATGTCATAAACCGATTTCGAAAATGTTTCTTGTATCACGAGTTATTTTTCTCGGCAACTCCCAAATCATTGTCACAGGGTGGTAATAAACCATGACAGTCGCATGCCAAGTCAAAACGTATGTCTTTGGAGTAGTTTGCTCTGAACACTCAAAATCAAGACGCTATCCTTTAGCAGCCACGGGGTATCCCTTCATGGCTGTTTTTATTTTACAACATTAAAAACAAGAACGTTTATACATATGTTCGATGACCTTCCGAGGAGGCGAAACAGAAAATTGTTTTGGATCATGTTAGCTCTACTATTGATTATCATCCAATTTGCAACCATTATCATTATCGAATTTCGCCGTCCGAGCAATGCGGTTGCATGGCTAGCCATCCTGTTTATGTTTCCGCCAATCGGGTTTCTGCTGTATTATTTTATGGCGCAAGAATATCGTGGACACCCTGCCCTTCAGCAGAAAGAAAATATGTATTGGGAACAAATCAGGACAGATCTCATTCACCGAAGCAAACAGAAAATACAGAATGAAAGGCAAGAAACCATTTGGCAAGACGACAATTTGCATACTTTTCTGAAAAACTTACCGATCCCCTCTATTACCGCTTGTAATGAAACGACGGTATACGCCGAGGGAGAACAAGCCTTTGAAGCGATGTTGGATTCGATGGCCGGAGCTGAGCATCATATCCACATTGAATTTTACATTATCCGCGACGACCGGCTCGGTTCCCGTTTTGAACGGTTGTTAATCCGAAAAGCATTGGAAGGGGTAAAAGTGCGTTTTTTATATGACGGATTCGGAAGCCGACGGCTGGGAAAAGCCTATTTGAAACGACTGCAGGATGCAGGCGTGGAAACGGGGTGCTTTTTTCCGCCATTGACCACGTTCGTCGATAAGCGACTCAATTACCGTAATCATCGCAAAATTGTGGTGGTGGACGGCAAAATCGGCTTTTTTGGCGGCTTGAATATTGGGGACGAATATGTGGGGAAGGATCCGGAAATAGGCTACTGGCGAGACACTCATTTTCGTATTGAGGGCGATGCTGTACTCTGGGTCCAATATACCTTTTTAACGGATTGGCACTTGGTCAAAGGGCTACTCTTAACCGATCCCGTCTATTTTCCCATGCAGGAAAGTCGGGGGAAGGAACTTGTGCAAATCGTGAAAAGCGGTCCGGACGAGACCATTCTGGAGCTTATTTTCTCCCTAATCGTTTCGGCGAAGAAGCGTGTTTATATAGAAACGCCATATTTCATTCCCGATTCTGGTGTTTTGTTGGCTTTAAAAACGGCTGTCCTCCGAGGAGTCGACGTTCGAGTCATAGTCCCTGGACCTCCTGACAAAAATATCGTTCATAGCGCTACTTTGTCCTATGCCCAAGAATTATTGCAGGCAGGGGTTCGGTTCTACGGTTATCAAAAAGGGTTCATCCATGCCAAGGTTATTATTTCCGATGACTTGGCATGCTGTGGCAGCGCAAACATGGATATACGCAGCCTGAGCGGCCAATTCGAAATCAATGCGGTTTTTTTTGACGGGAAAGTGGTCGACCGTTTGGTACAAGATTTTTACCGCGATCTTGACGGAAGCAAAGAGATTTTGTTATCAGAATTCGAAGATCGACCCAAAATTCAAAAGATCAAAGAAATTTTCGCTCGATTGCTCTCAGCGATGTTTTAGGGAATTTTAACCGCTAAATAACTGGCCCTGCCGTTTAGTTCAGACAATCGCAGTATAGCTTTTAAAACAAAAAGACTCTGCGTCGCTATAAAAGCGAGCGCGAGTCTTTTTTCAGAAAAATAATTTAAGCAGAAATGATTTTAAATCAACGATTCGCAAATATTGGGGTTTTTGATCAGTTCCGCACACGATAAGGGGAATTAGTGATTCCTCTTGACTAAGAGATCCATGGCCTCCGCCGCCATTGTGTGTCGGAGAGCTTCTGTCTGCCAATTCATAGCCCGGCTTTGCGGTAACCACTAAAAATTCCCCCGAGTGGGAATTCAAAGCCCCGGATAATCTCTGCAATACATCAGGGTATTGACCATAGTTTATCGTTTGATTCGCAGTATCGATTTTTAAATCCAGCACATCCGAATCATGTTCGACCGTCCATTTTTGTTGGTAAGGATCAAGCAGCTGTCCACTAGCTTTAAACATGACCTCTCTGGATGTTTCTCCTTGAACTGCGTGAATCCAATTGTTTTCTTTCCATGAAACAATATCTACGCGTGGGTCAGCACTCAATAAGTTAGCTATGCTTCTTAACGATTTATCCGTATTAAGCTTATATACATAAGCCATCGTTTCATTTACGGCAAGGACGATCTCTACTTTGTCCGTTACGGTTTCACCTGGTCGCAAAACATGATAATCCTTGAAAAGGGTAGGCAAATCGATAACCGGGTTTTCTCGGGCAGGTAGAATTTGGGTCATTCCACTATCCCCTGCGATAATAAAAATCGCTTTGCTTAAGGCTTCTTCCGGCGAACCGAATGTTTGCAACATTGAGTGAAGCTGTTGGTCCACTTTTTTGACTCCATTTAAATCAGACGGACCTTTTTTATGAAGTTTCTGATCCAAATCAGGTAAATAAACATATAAAAAATCTGGCAATTTATTTGCTTTTATCAAATATTTTAACGTTTCCACTGAATATGAATTGTTTATTCCTATACGACTCGTTAGACCATCAGGCAGATTTTGAATGCCTTCGAGTGGATTCGTCAATGAACCAAGGGCCAAATAATCTGGTCCTTTCACTTTGATTTCTTTTGGCAAGATAGTAGGGCCTTGAATCCAGGGTGGTATCGACAGCGTATGATCCTTCGTACCCCGATATATCAAACCGTTGATGGAACCTGATTTCAGTCCATGTCGAGCCAAGTCTTCAAAAATGGTAGGTAGTTGTTGATTCAGATGTTTGCCATTCAAGTTGATTAATGCGTCAACCATAACCGGATCTATCCCATGTCTGAACACTTCCATCGGCCCGGTTCCGTAATTGATCACTTTCTTATCGTCCGAGGAATACCATACGAGTCCCGGCACACGATGACCATCCGGATAAGTTCCTGTCAGCAGAGAGCTATCGATCGTTACGGACATCGTTGGAAAAGAGGTAACCACGTCCTTGTAATACTGACCATGTTCAATTAAATATCGTAATGTGGGAAGCTCATTTTGTTCGATTCCTCTATCGATCGCTTGAGCCATTAAAGAATCAACCAGCAGAAATATGACTTTCTTTGCGTGTTCTCCGTTAATCGACTTCACTTGGGTTAGATCTTGTTCTTTCGTTTTCGTCTCCTGTTTTTGGCATCCAAAGACCGAAATTAAAACAAAGAGCAGCAGCACCATCCGAACCGTTTTTTTACGCATGAATACCGTTCACCTACCTAATCACAAAGAGTCAAAAGTTTACAATGTATAGAGTACGTCATATGCTAACTTTTATACTCACCATTCGACAGTTCGAAATTCTGATATATCTAAAAAGGCTGCCCCATACTACAGTCAAACTGTAGCTAGGGCAGCCTTCTACTGCAGGAAACTCAAACTATCTAAAAATCAAAATCCGGTAAAGACGGTCGTTTCGGCTCGAGTGGCATGAAAGCTATACCGAGTATCCAAAAATTAAACCTCCAAATAACCTCGTAACTTCAACTGCAATATCGCGTAGACCAGCTCCGAGTCTTGAATCTCATTCTCTTTGATCTGGCGGATACAATCCTGAACGTCCAAGCGTATAACTGCGATATTCTCATAATCTTCAAGCTGCTGATCCTTGGTACTAATCACTTCTTCGGTAAAATAAACATGGGTAATCTCATTGCATCTCCAAGAAGCGGGAAACAGCTTTCCAAGATAGATCATAGTGCCGCACTGCATTCCTGCTTCTTCTAAGAATTCACGTCGTGCAGCCGCTTCCAAATCCTCTCCTGATTCTACGCCTCCGCCCGGCAGCTGTACGACATGGCAGTCTACCGCTTTTCTGAATTGACGGATCAAGATGAACTGGTTGCCATCTCGGGCCAGAATAACAACGGATTCCGGATTTTGTTTGGAGAAATACACCTTGCCATAGCTGTCTTCGTAAATCGTAACGCCATTCTTTCTAAGTAAGATCTTCTTATCTTCCATTGTTTTGCTCTCCAATTCCTAATACATCTCGTTTCACATATAGAAATGCAGTTTAAAATAACAATACTTAAATTACAGAAATAGCTGCTTGAGATTACAAATACTTGATAAACCATTGGCATGCTTCTTCCATCATACTCTCAGATACATAGTGCCCTACACCATCATGAACGGATAACTTTAAATGATCAGACTTCTGTGCATATACGCTTTTTAACTCCCTATATAGATCAATGGTGTATTTTTTCGGCTGATCCAAGTCCTGATCTCCTGCAAGTATAAGGAGCGGCTTGGGATAAAAGTTCTTAATTCGTTTTTCCGGATCAATATCCGCTATATTTTTCATAATTCTCAAGGTTTCTTCATGTGATTTACACAATTCGTCCGACCATTTCGAATAGGTTAAGGTCTCAAGCCATACATCTTCGAAGCGTTTGAGAAAAGCAGGTAATCCGATCATGGGGACGGCTGTTTTCACACGATCATCCTGAGCTAAAATGGAGTATGTCGCGTATCCACCCATGGACATGCCCGTCACACCGAGTCGCTTGGTATCTGCTCTTGGATCATTGTGAAGATTCTCAATAATAAGGTTTATATCTTTGCAGCTCTGTTGAACCACTTCAATCATATGCAGCCACGTATCCAGACCGGTATCCGGCGGATAGACCTGTCTCGCACCATCCATTGCCTGGATAGACTGTCGTTCTCCATGATCCATTGCATCAAAAGAAATAAAGTATATGCCTTGCTCTGCCAGTCGGTGACCCAACTCAAGACCTTGTTTTCGGGTTCCAAAATAACCGTGAAGATAGATGACTACAGGCATATCCTCCAGCCCCTCAGGGTATACCGTAAACAGAGGGATATTTTGAATATTGTATTGTTCAGTTATTATTCGTTTCATTCAGTTCTTACCTTTCAATTACTTTGATATCAGTAGCACTTGCCAGAAGACTCCTGTCAAACTCATCCTTTAATATCGAGTATAGATAAGAGTCATGGTATTTACCCTTGTGATACATATGCTCCCGTAAATGCCCTTCCTTAATCATGCCATTACGGATCATTACACCGGCTGATCCGATGTTTGCCGGCCGGCAGGTTGCATAGATTCGATGAGCACCCAAGTCTTGAAATCCTAAGGTTAACACGGCCTTCGCCGCTTCCGATGCGTATCCTTTGCCCCAGTAATCCGGATGAAAACAATAGCCAATCTCCGCATTCTTTCCTTCCATATGTAACCCGCAGCCTCCAATAATCTTTCCATTCTCCTTAAGAGAGACGCCAACCTCATATCCTACACGCGGAATAGTTTCCTGCATGGCAATTGTCCGTTCGATGAATTCCTGTGTCTCTTCCTCGGTGTTCGGTCCCCAGATCATAAACTCCGCGACCTTCGAACTGGAGGCATAAGTATGAACTTCCTGCCAATCTTCCTTCGTAAAATCGCGTATTACAAGCCGCTCTGTCTCAATATACATACCCAATCTCCCCCGATATAAATTCCTGGGTTTTCTTTCCGTTATCATCGTGTTCTTGATATTCACCTTTTGTGCACTCCGAAATAACCTTGGTCCAGAAACGCTGAGCAGGTATATTCGTTGCTAATTGGAACACTTCCCATGCTCCTGGATGCAGATCAAACAATTCTTTGGCGACCTGTTTACCCACACCAGACCGGCGGTATTTTTTCATGATGAAAAACTCGGCCATAGAGAAATACGTCTTCTCCTCCGTTTGAATTTGTCTGACAAGAGCAAAACCGGCATATTTACCGTTTATCTTCAGTAGATAAGGAAAACGGATGTCTGTTTCGCTCCAATAGCTATCCAGATGAGGGTAGTAACCGAACTGTCCGTCGCCTTCCACATCAATATCGATAAATTCCGAAAAGTCGTAGAAGTAATACTGCATTAAATTTGCAAAAATATCTTTTTCATCTTTAACAGCAAGATATAATTTATAATCCATTTTGATCACATTCCTTATTATAAGGTAACCTGAGCATCACACATGTAACGTTTTGTATACCCAGGATTTGTTCTCTATTGTATCATCAAAATAACTCTAAAATGTTATAATTTGCAATCACAAATGCTTAGCACACAAAAAAACCGAAGAGCTTAAGGCTCTACGGTTTTCTGTATGGACATGAGGATGAACCAAAACTCAACAATCACTTCACAATTTTAGCATTTATTATTCATCAATTTAGGGATGGTGCTTCTCTATGAATTTAGAACAACGCAAAGCTTGGAATGCGAATCATAAGCAATTAACGAATATCATTACAAAGCCTGCTCAACATCATCAAGCAGTACAATTATTTTTAAAACAGCATGCTTTATTGTATTCATCGAAGATGACAGGATCAGAGCTTCAAAGTCTGGAGGATGAACTATTAACAGACATTAAAGAAGAAACTTTTCGAACTTATCCTGTGCGTATGACAGATACAAGCAATTCGATCATATGGCATATTTGGCACAGCGCCAGAATTGAAGATATGACAATGAATATTCTGGTTAACGATAGTGACCAAGTTCTCATGACAGAAGATTGGCAGCATAAGATGAAAGTTCCCTTCCATCATTCGGGTAATGACATGTTGGCTGAAGAAGTTGCCCTCTTAAGCGCTGCTATGGATATTGAAGCATTATTGTTATACCGGATTGCAGTAGGACGCAGAACACGTGAAATCATACAATCACTGCAACCCGGACAGTTGAAACAAAAGGTTGAATCAGCTCGACTCCAGAAATTAATAGAACAAGGTGCAGTGAATGAAAAATCACAATGGCTTGTTGATTATTGGGGCGGCAAAACCATTGCCGGTTTGGTTCTTATGCCCGCTACAAGACATCATTTTATTCATTTGAACCGATCTATTCGTATCAAGCATAAGGTTCAATGACCCACTCAGCTATGCATCTGACACAGTATACGGTCTTAGATAACGGGACAGTATTCCGTGTTTAGGCGACAGAAGGAAACTGAGCAGGAACACGATTCCGGTGGCAAATGCCATTGATCCGGAGATGGAGGTGTCTAGCCATACCGCAATGTAGTACCCAGCGACCGCCGATACTACACCGAATGTAGCACTCAGCACTAACATGATCGACATGCGATCAGTCCATAAGTAGGCAGCGGCAGCTGGTGTAATTAACATGGCAACGACCATAATCGCGCCTACCGCATCAAATGCAGCAACGGTTGTCACAGATACAAGTGACATAAACACGTAATGCATAAGAACAACGGGTATACCAATGCTTGCCGCTAGAGCAGGGTCAAATGAAGTGATCTTCCATTCCTTATAGAATGCGAGAATAACCAAGATAACTACCAGTAATACGACGGACAGAATAAATGTCGCCTCAGGGACTTCTCCAAGCCAAGGAATCTGGATTTTGTTCCACGGCACAAAGGTGATCTCACCCATCAATGCGTGCTTCACATCCAAATGGGCATTTCCAACTTGGGTAGCAATAAGAATGACCCCAACTGCAAACATCGTAGTAAACACCACTCCGATGGAGGCATCCTGCTGAACACCTCGTGAGTGAAACCACTGCACAAGCACGGCGGTCAACAAGCCGGCAATGATGGCTCCTACCAGCATATGAGTTCCTCTAAGCTCCCGGGTGATCAGAAATGCGGTGACGATGCCGAGCAGAACCGTGTGGCTAATCGCATCGGCCATCATTGCCATTCGGCGCAAAATAAGAAATACGCCGATAATACCGCAGGACAATCCGACAAGAGAAGCGGTTAGCAGTATCCACGCTGTGTAACTCATCTTAATCCGCCTCCTTAATCGAAACCGTCTGTCTAGACCATACTTGAGACTGCTCAACATGCTGCTTTCTCTGCGAGCGAAGCTGCAAGGCTTGAATCAGCAGCCCTTTCTCTGCGCCGAACACAAGCGATATAACAAATAGTACAGAAGATGAGACGACGATGAACGGCCCTGTAGGCCAGCCTTTGCCAAGCGTGCTAATCATCGTTCCCGTCATTCCCGCTCCCCCGCCAAAAACAGCAGAGAGAATAACCATCCATTTAAAAGAATGTGTCCAGTAACGGGCACTGACAGCAGGAATGATAAGCAGCGCCGACATCAATATGACGCCAACCGCCTGAATTCCGATGACGATTACCAGTACAAGAACGGCCAAGTAAACGGTGTTCATTAGACGACCGGACAAGCCCAATCCTTTGGCAAAGTCAGGATCGAACAAGAACAGCTTCCACTCCTTGAATGCGATAATTACAACGAGCATGACGAGCACTGCTAGCATTAGCATGGTGTAGACATCCTGACGCACCATGGAAGCCGCCTGGCCAAAAATAAAACTGTCCAGACCACTCTGGTTACCTCCGGCCGATCGGTTAACGATAGTCAGCAGCATAATTCCAAGGCCGAAAAATACTGACAGAATCATGCCCATGGCCGTATCTTCCTTGATCCGGGACGAGGAGCGGATCCATTGGATCATGAAAGCACCGATCAAGGAACTTACGGCTGCCCCTGCGATCATAACAGGTAGACTTTTCGTTCCGGAGAGTGCAAAGGCAATTACAACACCAGGCAATGCCGCATGTGATAACGCATCACTCATCAAGCTTTGTCGTTTCCAATAA
The DNA here is from genome assembly GCF_900177425.1 of Paenibacillus uliginis N3/975. NCBI lineage: Bacteria > Bacillati > Bacillota > Bacilli > Caryophanales > Paenibacillaceae > Paenibacillus > Paenibacillus uliginis. The sequence continues at coordinate 3,360,375 of NZ_LT840184.1, forward strand.
GCGAGGCATCCAATAACTCCCGCTGCCATCCCAAGAATCAATGTACTTAATAGAACCCATTGTGTATTCGGTGAAAAAAGCGTATCCATTGTTTACGCCTCCTTCATCCAGCGCAGTGCCCCGCCATAAGCTTTGTACACATTTTCTTTTGTAAAGACGTCCTCCGTCTTGCCGTGGGCCACGACACCTCGGTTTAGAAGCAGCACATGATCGAAATAGTCCTCCACGGTTTGGAGGTCGTGATGGACAACCATTACGGTTTTGCCTGACATCTTCAGTTCCTTCAATGTCGTCATAATGGCACGTTCTGTGGCCGCATCTACGCCAGCCAGTGGTTCATCCATGAAATACAAATCTGCCTCTTGGACTAAAGCCCGAGCCAGAAATACCCGCTGCTGCTGTCCCCCGGATAGCTGACTGATCTGCCGCTCGGCATAGTCTGCCATCCCCATTTGCTCAAGTGATGCCATGGCTTTTTCCTTGTGACTGCGCCTAGGCCATTTCAGCCACCCGACCTGACCATACAATCCCATCATGACAACATCCAGTGCATTGGTCGGAAAATCCCAATCTACTGACCCGCGCTGCGGCACATATCCAACGCGTGTCTTTGTTTTACTGAGTGTAGAACCGAAAAAGCTGACGGTGCCTGAAAGTTTCGGGTGAAGCTCCAGCATGACCTTTAGAAGCGTAGATTTCCCCGCACCATTCGGCCCTACGATACTGGTCAGTGAGCCCGGCTGAACATCGAATGTGACATCGTTCAGCACTTTGTTTTTACGATAAGATGCCGTTAATCCTTGAACGTTAAGTACAGACATAATCACTCACCTTTTCCTGTTAATGATTTATAAATCGTGTCCACATTATGGCGATACATTCCAATATAAGTGCCTTCAGGTGTTCCCTCTTTCCCCATTGCATCCGAGAACAGTTCACCGCCGAGTTTAACGTTCAGTCCTTTACTTGCCGCTCCTTCAATGACCGCTTTTATCGAATTTGGATTAATGCTGCTTTCTACAAATACGGCTGGGATGCTGTATTCGAGTAGTGTTTGAATGGTCTCGTCAATATCAGAAATCCCGATTTCATCCTCAGTACTCAGTCCCTGTAGTCCAACAACTTTCATATCATGCATTCTTCCAAAATAACCAAAAGCATCGTGTGCTGTGACAATAACACGTTTGTCTTTCTCGATCTGCGCCAGCTTATCCTTAGATTCTTTACTCAGTGCGTCGAGCTCTTCGAAATATTTGACCTTATTACTTTCAAAGTATTCTGCGTTATCCGGAGAAAACGTCTTAAGCTCTTCAACGGCAGAATCCAGAGCCTGTTTCCACAAATCCAGATCAAACCAGATGTGCGGATCTACCGCTTTGGCATCATCCGTCAGCAACTGTTCTTTCGGTATGACTTCTCCGATAGCAAGAACAGGTCTGCTCTTACCGATCTGCTCGAAGATTTCCGTCATATTCCCTTCAAGATTCAGACCGGAGTAAAATACGACGTCACCGCCTTCAAGCTTCTGGATATCCCCTTGCGTTGCGTTATACAAATGCGGATCCACGCCAGGACCCATCAGACTCTGCACACTCACTTTGTCACCGCCGATAACCGAAATCGGCTCCGCAATTTGTGCAATGGTCGTTACAATCTGGATCTTCCCATCCACTGATTCCCCATTAGCCTTCTCCTGACGAGCAGAACATCCTGCGAGCACAAGTGAAAACCCTAATACCATAATACTCATGAACTTTGCTGTTTTTTGATACATCTTGTTCTTCACCCTCTTCTCCTTCTAATGTGTATGGGAAGTTTTGTATAGTGTGCCCTCATAAAACAAATATGGACAACAACAAATGTTTTTCCCTAAGGCAAAATTAATTCTATTTCCAAAGTAATTTCAAAATAGTTATTTGTCAAGAGGTTATATCTTTTAAAAACCTGCTTAATCCGTCCTACACAAGGATCTGATAATATAATAGAAACTTCTTATAACATGCGTAATATCAGCCTAAACAGCAGAAAAAGTTACATATACAGGAGCATGTTTTTTTCATTAGGTAAACATTTTTAACTACATAAAAAAATTTTGAAATATGACTCTAAACAGAAATGCAACACAAAAAAGCTCCCATTCGATAATTATTCGACCGAATATTTCAGGCCTGATAATTATTGAACAGGAGCTTTTCTATTATTAATTGATTTATCGAAGTTCTAGTACTCATGTCCGCGCACTTTAGCATAGATCATGAGATCCATAAGCTCCCCGCTGCCATCCCTCTTCCAATTCCGATGTATACCTTCAAGCGAAAAACCAGTCCTTTCCGCTACATGTTGACTGCGAGTATTTTTGTAATCAACCCGAATCTCAACCCGATTAGCTTCTAGTTCACGGATTGCGTAATCCGTAATACCGTTTACGGCTTCAGTCATCAGTCCCCTTCCAGAGCATGAGCTGCGTATCCAGTACCCGATCTCAAACTTACGTGCTTCCCAATCGATTCGGTGTAAACCGCTGCTGCCCACGAATGAGCCCGTCTGTTTATCAAAAAGATGCAGTACCAAATCCGTTCTTTCCTGGAAATTCAATCTGGCTTTTCGAACAAAAGCTTCCGATTCTTCCACTGAGGGAATGTTATTCGCAAAAGGAAGCCACCTTCGCAGATCTTCCGCACTCTCCCTGACAGCTTCGTTAACAGCCACACCATCACCCCATAACGGAGCACGAATAAGCAGTCGGTCCGTTTCAAAACTTTCAGGAAACTCAAGCAGTATCAAGCTCATTATTCTGAGCCCCCTCATCAATTGAATAAACGAATCTGTTTAATCTGCGTCAGGATTCGGTCCAATCTTTTTCTGGCATCCGTTCGGTGATCTGGAAGAAGATCGATAGCAGACATAGAGGCAATCTGCTCCACAACAGCATCAATGCTCATCGAATCAGTGTCTAAATGATGTCCAAACACTTCATGAGACAAGCCCTGAATACACCGATCAATTTGCTGCGCTGGCCAACTTTCTGACCCATCCCCCCGACTTCTAAGCCGCTTGAGTAAGACTTCCCTTGAAGCACAGAGCGTGTAATGATGTATAGTCACACCTTCGCGCCTTAACCGGCCGACAATCTCATCAAAGTATTGAGTATCCGTAATCGTCATAGGGACGATTATGATTCGGGATGACGTCTCATCCAAATAGCGCAGCATAGAGTAGTTAAATTCTCTCCACATCGGGTAATGCTGAAAATCACTTACTTTAGATTCGTCCGGTACATTTTTACGTATAAAATAACCTGCATTCTCGGGATCGAACAAAAATGAGTCGGGGATTCTTCGATTCAGTTCGTAAGAAGCCTGGCCTTTTCCCGATCCAAAAGCCCCGTTAATCCATATAATCATAATTTCACTCCGGTATGTATTTTTTAATAGTTTAATCGACTACCTTAGCAGGTTCATCATAGCGGGCGTAATCTATAAATCTGGTACCTTGGTATGTAAGTATACCAATATCTCCCTCAACAAGCATCCCGAATTTTTTGGCCTTCACTTCAAACTCCTGCCGTGAATGGTCTTCAAATTCAAAGGTAATGTAATAACTTGTCGATGCTCTTGAATCGCCAGATCCACCCCAAACTTGCGTCCGTTTAGTGACGATCTCACTTGGCTTGTTCAACATTTCAGCTGCATTGTTAGATGACCAAGTGATCAAGCCTTGAACTCCTTTGGCAAGAACGATGACAACAACGACCACCACAACAATGCCAGCAAACATGGGAATAAATGCCGGAGCTCCGCCGAATCCTGGGCTGCTTAATGCCTCCATCTCGATCTTCCCTTCATTTAATTTTCGATCAGTACTACTTTTAATAACGTCCTTAGGCCCGGAATAGTTACAAACAGCAGTAAAAAAATACCTCTAATCACGACTCAATGATTTTGATCTATTACAAATTAATAGAATAACTAGATACTTATAGAAAAATGAATTTGCATCTTCTTACGCTTCACCAGACTTTGCCTGCGGTTCCTCCAATTACATAACTGGCTAAATGTCTTGTCCTGCAAGGACTAAAGAGATTTTTCCGCTCTGAAATTGTGACAAATCTGGTAACTATCGCGAATGTATGAACAAACTATGAACTCACCGTAAACCGCAGTATTACAGTGATCTGTCTCACATTCAGTTCGTTTTGTAACAATTTGAACACACAATGTTACACACTTCGTCATTATTAAACCATTAAATGTCAATGTAGCAAGTAAATTCATTTTGCAAAGCACTGACGGACTTCTTACTATAGCAATAGGAATGAATAACGCTTGAAGAACGAGTAGGAAGGAAAGGGGTACAACATGAAAAAAAGAGGGCCGTTATTTGCATTGTTCCTGAGCTTAACCTTGCTCTTATCGGGATGCAGCTCGCTTACAGTACTAGATCCTAAGGGACCAGCTGCAAGGACCCTATCTGAGACCATCATATTATCCATAATCATGATGCTCGGAGTTTTAGCTGTAGTTTACGTCTTATTTGTCTTTATGCTAGTGAAATACCGGGCTAAGAAATCTAATGAAGGTTATGTGCCTCCACATGAAGAGGGCAGCAAGTGGTTAGAGATAACTTGGATTACTATTCCTATTATTATTGTAGCCTTTCTGTCGGTAGTAACTGTGAAAACCACGGTTGCCGTTGAAAACGTTCCAGAGGGCTATGAGGACCAGAAACCTCTTGTTATCTACGCCTCTTCCTCGGACTGGAAATGGCACTTTAGTTATCCGGAGGAAGGCATTGAGACCGTTAACTATGTGAACATCCCGACAAATCGTCCGATTGAGTTCCGGAATTATTCCTTCGGGCCGATCACCAGCTTATGGATTCCTCAGCTGGCAGGACAAAAATATGCCATGAGCGACATGTTAACTAAACTCAATCTGGTTGCTGATGTCCCTGGATCTTACATCGGTAAGAACTCGAACTTTAGCGGCGAAGGATTCGCACACATGGAATTCGAAACACTGGCAATGACTCCTGCTGAGTTTGATGAGTGGGTGAAAGACGTTAAGGAGACTGCACCTGAATTAACCGAAACCGAGTTCAATAAGCTTCTTGAAACGGATCACGTCGGTAGAATGTCCTTCTCGAATAACCACCTGACTTTCAGCCCTCCACCTGCTGAGCATGGTCATCACGGAAATGCAGCTCATCAGGAGAACGGAACAGAGCATTCCGATCCGGACAGTGAACATAATGATAACCCGGACGAACATAGCTCAACAAACCATGAAGGACATTAATGTTATGGAGGATCTGCTCCTCCATAAGACGAAATGCACTTCGGACATCCAGAAAGGAGTTAAGCCCTTATGAAATGGGACGAATTTTTCGTTACCGGTGAACCATTAATCTACGGCGCCATGGTGAGTATCGCACTCGTCTCGCTCGCAATTCTCGTAGGTCTAACCTACTTCAAAAAATGGGGATATTTGTGGCGGGAATGGCTAACTACAGTAGATCATAAGAAAATAGGTGTAATGTATATCATATCTGCATTACTTATGCTGTTCCGTGGCGGTGCTGAAGCACTTTTGATGCGTGCTCAAACATCCATGCCTGATATGAAAATTTTGGACGCACAGCACTATAACGAAATATTTACAACACATGGCCTTATCATGATTCTCTTTATGGCTATGCCATTTATCTTTGGTCTGATGAACGTAATCATCCCGCTGCAGATTGGCGCACGTGACGTTGCTTTTCCGCGTCTGAACGCAATCAGCTTCTGGTTGTTCTTCGCAGGAGCTATGCTCCTTAATCTCGCCTTCGTTATCGGAGGATCACCTGACGCAGGTTGGACCGCATATTTCCCTCTGGCCAGCAATGAATTCAGCCCGGGTGTAGGTATGAACTATTACTCCCTCGCCCTTCAAATATCGGGGATCGGGACACTGCTTACCGGTGTAAACTTTATTGTTACCATTCTTAAAATGCGCGCACCAGGCATGACTTTGATGAAAATGCCGATGTTTACCTGGTCCATTCTCATTACTTGTGTCATCATTATCTTTGCATTCCCAGTATTAACGATTGCACTGCTTCTGATGATGTTTGACCGACTTTTCGGTTCCCAGTTCTTCACGATGGCGAACGGCGGTATGGATATGCTGTGGGCCAACCTGTTCTGGGTATGGGGTCACCCTGAAGTATACATTGTTATTCTGCCTGCCTTCGGTATTTACAGTGAGATTATTTCGGCCTTCTCGAAAAAAAATCTCTATGGTTATACATCGATGGTTATCAGTATGGCCGTGATTTCCGCTTTGTCTTTCCTTGTCTGGGCTCACCATTTCTACACCATGGGTCAAGGCGCTATGGTCAACGGTTTCTTCTCCATTACAACGATGGCTATTGCCGTTCCGACCGGAGTCAAGATTTTCAACTGGCTGTTCACGATGCGAAAGGGCCGAATAACCTTTACGACACCGATGCTTTATTCACTGGCCTTTATTCCAGTCTTTACGATCGGTGGTGTGACAGGTGTCATGCTGGCGATGGCCAGCGCGGATTATCAGTATCACAACACGATGTTCTTGGTGGCGCATTTCCACTACACTCTCATACCAGGTGCCGTGTTTGCTGTACTCGCAGGTTTTCATTACTGGTTCCCTAAAGTGTTCGGCTTCCGCCTGAACGAGCGACTTGGTAAAGCCGCCTTTTGGTTCATCGCCATTTCGTTTAACGTAACTTTCTTCCCGATGTTCTTCCTGGGATTGAAAGGTATGACGCGCCGGATGTACACCTACTCAGCTGAGACAGGGTTCGGACCACTGAGCATGATCTCGATGGTCGGTGCAATCGGTTTGACAATAGGTTTCATTCTTCTCGTCTACAACATTTACTGGAGCACACGTTATCAGCCTCGGGACAAAACCGGAGATCCATGGGATGCTCGTTCGTTGGAATGGTCTACGCAAAGTCCTGTGCCAGTATATAACTTTGCTGTTACACCAAAGGTTACTAAACGTGATGCCTACTGGTTCGCCAAGCAGGATAAAGTTCCACTGTCAGATGAAAAGATTACGAAAATTCATATGCCGAGCAATTCAGGAAAACCATTCATTCTCGGTGTAGTCTTCTTCTTCTTCGGATTCTTCTTGGTATTCAGTTGGTGGACACCAGCTATTATTTCCGGTATAGCCCTCATCATAGTTTTGGCTACGATGTCCTTCGACCGGGATAACGGTTACTATATTCCGGTAGAAGAGATTGTTCAAACAGAAAACAAATTGCGGGGTGATACGGTATGAAAATAGATGCCACTCAGCCGCTTGAATACGGAACAGAGGAAAACAGCAACAAGATTTTTGGATTCTGGTTGTTTCTCGGAGCTGAAATCGCACTGTTCGCAACCCTGTTTACCACCTACTTGATTTTGGTCAATCGCTTTGCGTCTGGCCCGAGCGGTGCTGAAATATTTGAGATTGGTCCAGTTATGATCGAGACCTTCCTCTTGCTAACATCAAGCTTCACAATTGGACTTGCGGTTCACAGTATGCGCCTTGGTCTGAAAAAGCAGATGATGATCTTCATGATCATCACCCTGCTGCTCGGCGCTGGGTTCCTTGGAATCGAAATATACGAGTTCTTCACTTACGTTCATGAGGGTGCTACATTATCGACAAGTGCTTTCTTGTCCAGCTTGTTCGTACTTCTGGGTACTCACGGTGCGCACGTTGCCTTCGGTCTCTTGTGGGGATCGGCTATTCTAATCCAGTTGAAAAAGCATGGCTTGGATCATCGTACAGCTAATAAATCATTTATCTTCTCGCTGTACTGGCACTTCCTGGATGTTGTGTGGATCTTTATCTTCAGCTTTGTTTACCTGAAAGGACTGATGTGACATGATGAAACAGCTGTTTCCGATTAAGCATGTAGTAGGTTATGTTTCCTCTCTCGTCCTTACAGCCCTTGCACTGGTTGTGCTTATGGATTTTCCGGCTGCGGTGAAAATGGGAATACTTGTAGTAACAGCTATACTGCAAGCATCCCTCCAGCTCGTCTTGTTCATGCACATCGGGGAATCGGACGATAAAAAATCACTGTATATCAATATCGCCTATGCATTGTTCGTTGCATTGGTTACGATTTTTGGATCGCTCTTCATCTTTGTGTGGGGCTGGTACGCTTAATACTCGTGAACCGAACCTGCATGAAGCTTGAAAACACTAAAAATGCCCTCCTTGATTTCTCAAGGAGGGCATTTTATGTTCAGCGTTTTCGCATCCATTTTATCAGTACATATATACTACCAACAACAATCAAGACTAGACCGATAAGCAAACAAATACGAACCAGCATCGGACCAAGATTCAAGAGAGACCCTTCAGGGTCTGACGTTGCAGAGACCATGAGACACATCAGGCCAACCGCCATTAGCGCCACAGCGAGCATCCACTCAACCTTCCTCATAATCTTCCTCCTGACTTCCTGAAAGAGGAAAACATATGTCGAATCTCGTGCCAACTCCTGTTGTGCTGCTTACGTGAATTTCGCCGCCTTGCAGATCAATCAGTTTTTTAGCGATAGATAATCCCAATCCAGTGCCGCCATACTGGCGGGAGCGAGACTTCTCCACCCGGTAGAACCGGTCGAATAAGAATGGAAGCTCATCCTCAGGTATTCCTATACCTGTATCTTCAATCGTCATCGTTACTTGATTGGCATCACTGTGCAGTGACACTGTAACATCTCCAGACTCCGTATATCGCACAGCATTATCCAACATATTTATAAAAATTTGCTCCATACGTAGACCGTCACCTCGGATCAATGGAATATCAGAGCCATAATTAGCTTGTAAATTCAAACCCTTCTCTTTAACTCTCCATTCCATTTTACGAACCGCACTTCGGGCGATCTCCGTCAGATCTATCCACTCCAGAGTCAAGCTGATCTTTCCTTCTTCCATTTTGGCCAACTCGAACAAGTCATTTACCAGCCGCTGCAGACGAACAGCTTCCTCCTGAATGATATCAAGATACTTGTCCTTCTCTTCCTCTGAAGTATATAACTTCTCCTTTACAACTTTTGCGTAGCCTTCCAGATACGTAATCGGTGTGCGCAGCTCATGAGATATATTTGCAAAAAACTCTTGCCTCGTATCCTGGTAGCGCTGCAAATCCCTTGCTAGATCATTTATGGCCTCGGCAAGCAAGCCAATTTCGTCCCTGCTCTTAATCGTGAGTCGTGTTTCCAAATCTCCCACAGCAATTTTGCGGGTTGCTTGCTGCATTTGCAGTAATGGACGGGATAATACCTGAGCCGCTATCCAAATAAAGCCTAACGCAAGCAGGAATGCTCCAACGCCTGACAAAATAAGCAGATTGCGTATGTTGGCAATGGATTCATCGACATGTTGTGTTGAAGCAAGCAAATATAAAGCTGAGTCGCTTACACGATGGGTATCATCCTGCGGAATAGCCATGCCGGTTACCAGATAGCGATTACCGTCAGGATCTGTGTGTTTAAAGTTCACCGTCTCCCCGGAGAAAATTTTTTGAACATCTTTGTCGTGAATGAAAGAATGATCCGAAGGATCATGCGAGCCTGAATGTGCTGTTACATCTCCTTTATTGCTGATAAAGAATATACTCACGTCAGAGAAATCCGCAAACGCTTCAAGGGAATGCTCGGATGATTGATCCTTCGATGCAGCCATCATAACAAAGTGCGCTGTCATTTCACTATAGTTGTTTCTCATTTCCGCGTAGTGAAAATTAGTAAACATACGGTCTATAGCCACACCTAGAAAAAGGATTACAATCAAAAATAAGGATATCATCCATAAACCAAGCTTTGTTCCGATTCGGTTATGAATCATGCTGCTCACCAGCCTGGTGGAATTTATATCCAATCCCCCATACCGTTTGAACGGGATTATAACTCAGACCAGCCTTGTGCGCTTTTTCCCGGATATTTTTCACATGCGTATCAATGACGCGCGATTCCCCATGATAATCATACTCCCACAGACGTTCAACAAGCTCTTCTCGGGAATAGGCACGATGATTGTTTTGTGCAAGCGTAAGTAGCAGATCGAATTCTTTTTGAGTAAAATCTACGGGCTGATTACGAATTAATACTTCACGCCCCTCAGGGTGGATCGACAGCTCGGGGTAGTGCAGTTTCACTTCAGGCGGTGCATTCATTTTCGATATCGTATACCGGCGGATTAGGGAATACACCCTTGCAATGAGCTCCTCGGATTCGAACGGCTTAGTTAGATAATCATCTGCACCGATGCCCAGACCATGAACTTTGTCCTTCGTTTCCGAACGTGCGGTCAACATCAGAATTGGAACTTGGCTGTGTTCGCGAATCTTTTTGCATACTTGCCATCCATCCGTATCCGGCATCATCACATCGAGAAGTATAACATCAAAAGAATGCTGCATCGCCAAAACCAGTGCCTCATGGCCCGTTGCCGCCTCCTTGACCTCGAAACCTTCCTTCATCAGATAAATCCGCAATAAATTGCGCATATTCCACTCATCATCTACTACAAGTACTTTTATTTTCATTAGCGCTTCACCTGCTCTATAATCATAATTCCTCTTATTATAAGTCAAAAATATGTTGAAAACATGAAGGCACTCTTTCACGCCCGAAATTAGGATTACCGGAATTGACGTTGACGGTTAGTTCGAATGGTAGCATCTGGTTATGGTTCAAATAAAAGAAAAAACCAGTCTACAACACACAACGTGTCAGACTGGTTTTTGACATCTGTTCTTTAGGAATCTTGCAATGAGCCAGCTTCGCTGTCCCACATCATTGAGCCACCGTTACCGCGCATCATGTGGCCGTCATTTACGGCATTATTAGAGGTTTGTCCTCCGTTACGCATCATGCCACCGTTATTCCCGTGACAGCTCTCATACATGTCATTCAGCTGCTGCTCCGAAGCTCCTGGGTGCATTTGTTTCATAAACGGCAGCATGTCCTGAAAAGACAGGTCATTAACATCAGCATATACCATCGTGCCGAGTCCAAATGTAAGTACTGCAACCCCTATTCCAGCGAGAAATTTGTTCTTCATGATGTATCGCCTCCTTATAAACCCATCATAACGAGAAATGATGTGGTTTTTGTGTAGAGGCTGTGACACTGATGTGAATTAGTGTCCGCTATGAGCATCCCCACCGGAAGACGGAACAATTTCAAGCATATCATCGATTTCGCTTTGACCTTTGTCAGAAATCGAATTTACATCTCCTGTGATCCATGCGTGATTGTACGGCCCCTCTGTAGGACTCTTCTCGAATTTAGGCTGAATCGACATTACATATTTCATCACAGACTCCGGCATTCCGTCCTTGTCTGTAAACAGAAGCGGTGCATGCTTGCCCAAGTGGGAGAATGGGGCGACCGCAATACTCAGCATGGTAGAGTCAGCAGGCAGGAACGAGAAGTTATGTCCAGGACTGTCAATACCCCAGCCGAACTCCGTTTCAATATCCTTGAATTTGGCAAAATTCACAGCATTCTCATATGGATCTTCACCGGAAATCCGCGTAACCTTTCCATAAGCCTTCAATTCTTCCTCAACTTTTTTGGATATCGAAGATTCAGGTCCAATTAAATAAATATTCGCTTTACCGCCGCGAGTATTCAGAGCCTCAATCGTCTCTTTAGGCACCTCGTCCTTATTAACGTATAGCAGAGGTTCAGGCATATGAGCAATCCAGTTCACAGCCGGCAGTGTATATTCAGGGCTGTCCATCGATCCGACAATGACGGATTCTGGCGTACTCCCCGCTACCTTGGCGTAATAAGCGTCTATAGCCTTGGCTACAGCAGCAGGCTCTTCCCCTTCCACTTTATCTACTTTGTAATTCAGCTCTTTGAGCTGCTCTTCCACTTTCTCAGCAACCTTGCCAACAATAATTACCTGAACTCCATCGTTGCTCGCAGAGCCTTTTGGATTTAATCGTTTCAGCTCATTAAGCGTAGCTTCCGGAATTCCATCCCTATTCACAAACAAAATCGGTCCGTTGCTCGGATGATGGATCAGATCGGCGCTGGCCGCCGCAATCTGCCAGTTCTCTGAATCCACAAGCACAACGCTTCCAGCCTTGTTGTTATCGTTCGTTGATGTCCAGAGCGTCTTGGAAGCCACTACAGCTGCTTCAACGGGATCGGATGTATTAATCCGCGTTGTATTCTTGGTACCGACCCATGGCGTGCTCACTTCCGTCTGAGAGACAGCTGTGCTTCCAGTAGAAGGATTAGAAGGTGGCTGAGCGTTGTCATTATCCTGACATCCTGCCAATATGCCTACTGCAAACAAAGCTGTTGCACCGGCAGCTAACACTTTTTTCATAGATAAATCCCTCCAGATCTTCTGCTTTGTCTCGTCCTATCTTTGGACTGTTATCAACTTACCCAACAAATATGTGGAATCTGTGTAGGAAGTGTGAATTTTCTGGAGGGTTCAAATATTAAATATCTTCTAGTGTAGCTTCACCATCAAAATCAGGTAGGGCAAGAGGCATTGCACCAGTTCGGATTCTCCTCATATGATCAGTCAGCATGCTGACGTAAATCTCATCTCTAGCAAGCCAGGCTCCATAGTTACGCTTAATATGCCGCTCGGCATCCTCAAACGTCTTAAAATGAAAGGCAAGCGGTTCATCATTCCACTCCACCGCCCATTGCCCTGACCGTGATAGATAAACGAAAATTTTATCATCCCCCCAACTTTCATACAGCACACCAGTTTCTGAACCTTTTATATTAAATTGATTACGGGCAGCATCCGCTCTCATGGGTTCAAGTTCAAACGGCTCTTCTACAAATAATTTAAATACCACATCACCAATATTGCAGCCGGAAGCCTTGGCATGGCCGCCTCCTCCATAGCGCATAGCAATAGCAGATACATCAATATGTTCGTGAATCGTTCGAAGACTCATTTTTCGACCGCCCATGTTTAATATGGCAATGAAATCCAAGTGTGGATGGCTTGTCCCCAGCTCACTGGCTAGTTCGGAATGATATGATTCCGCATACACAATGCCGGCACACTCGCTGCCAATAAAGGTCTGAATCATTTCCCTTCTTTTGCGGCGGATGTAGCGTTCGATTTTATTCTCCTCCATGTCAAGGATTTTCTCCTCGAATTCATCGAAGGTGAAGCTTTGTTGACTCCGAAGCCGATCCACCATTTTAGTCTCAAACTCATCAAGGGATACCATGAAGAACAGGTCGTTCAACCGCTTGGCTTGCAACTTGTTTTCGGACTCCCATTCCCATGTATCATAAAGCCGGACCAATTCCACGAACTGATCCATCGATTCGGTACGCGAAAGCATTCCGTTTTTGATCAAATATTCATAAAACAATGATGTAGCTGAGGAAAGCCGTCCGTCAGCGTGATATACATCGACCTGAGCCCAAGAGTAGTCGTTAAAATGATTTGCTGTTTTATGATGATCAATCAACCGGACATGGCCACCGTCCTTTACATAGCGATCTAAACGCTGCTCCAGCTCGCTGTTGACTGTAAGGTCCGTAATAAACAGCAGATCGTCTGGGTTTCCCTGAACGGGTACCCGGTTCAAATACCTTTCCACCTGGAAGTTCAGTCCGCTGATGGAATTGTAACGGATATCAACCTCGTCTCCGAATGCGCACTTTGCAATAATGCCACAGCCCACTCCATCAAGATCGTTATGGCTATATAAATAATACATTGAGTGAACAGCTCCTTATAAAAATGTTTATTTCTAACTTTAAGTTCCCCTTTATTTTTCCACTTTAGTCACCTTTGTGAGACGCTACGCGTACGAATCGTTCCTACGATCGCTCTTGCCCCCGAATTTCTTGAATTATTCCTTAACGGAAGAAATCCGTGGACAAAGGCGAACACTTCGTTTCTTCGGAATCGCTTCGTCCTCTCCGCTGCTTCGTGTATGACCACATTTGTAACTAGTTTAATACATCAGGCCTGTTGATTAACCATATAACGGAAACTGTGTTCTCTCAGAAAGGGCAGACCTCTCCATGAAAAGAGAAAGCTTTACACGCCAAATCGCAGGCAGTTGGCCGTGCAGCAACAGTCGTGAGAACTCCACAAAAGAAAGAGTGACATGACGCGGCACCATCAAGCTGCCTGTATCATAGAAAAACTTCAACGCGACTCTATAGAGAAAAAATGGACGGGGACCTTTTCCAATCTCCGTCCATTTTGCTACACAAGCTTAAAAGATCTACTTGAAATCTCCACATCAGGATTTAGTTCCTTCAATTGCATTCCATAGTCTTTTTTCATCTGTGAGATATGCAGTGATTCTAAATCAGGAAAGTACTCCTTTAGATGAATTAGATCAACCTGCACTTCGCATAAAATAAAATCAATGTGCTTAACATTCTTTAGCCCGCCGATCTCTGTTAGATTCATTTCATTCGGGCAGCTGTTTACTATTAAGGTCTCTATTCCCTCAAAAGTCTTTAACGTACGTAAATCCAGCTTTTTGCAGCCATCTACAACCAGCCTTTTAATCCTCTGGTTACCCCCTGTAAAACGTTCTAGACTACGACAACCTAATACATCTATAGTAGTTAATCCTGATATTGCTGCTGTATTTCCTAATTCTTTAAATTTGCATCTCTTAAATGACAAATTTTCAAAATGAACGTCTTTCCATTCCTCTAAATCAGGCTCCATCGAGCGATAGATGTCTATTGTTTTAAGATACTTGAACCCAGCAATAGCAGTTAAATCCTCTTTTCGCTCTACATAAAGATCAATGCCAGTTACTGTTGTATTAGAAAACTGAGAGATATCTCTGCGACGATTGGAGTGGGTTTGAATTTTAATATATTCACCTTTAGTAAACGACTCAATCCCATCAAATGATTGAATATGTTGTCCATAGACAAACAAAAATTTCAGATTCGTAAATGCACTTACTATACTAAGATTTTTTAAAGAAGAATTATAGTCGATTATCAGTTCTTCAATTTTATCAATGCCGTTCATCCGTTTCAGATGCTCAATCAAAGCCTCACCATCTACTTGTATTTCCGATGGATTGGTTATCCTCAAGCTGTCATATTGCGGTTCTATAGATGAGAGTTGTGCAAATCGAGACTCATCTACTATTAGCTCTTCTGACATGATGTTCATCCTTTCTGATCAAAGTTATTTGGTAGTACGGGGTTGAATAGTCCTGGAACAAAATACCTCCATGCATCCAAATATCCCCAAATCACTTCTCCCTCAACCTTCCAGAATTGGATAATCAACAGGCCTGTTAATACATATTATTTGCCTAGAAATCCTCCTTCAGATTTTATCACTTGTCCAGTAATCCATTGAGACTCATCGCTTGCTAATAAGCTTATACCTCGAGCAGCATCTTCCGGTAACCCAATCCTTCCCATAGGGAACATAGTTAGAAATTGGTGTTTCATCTCTTCATTAATCCAGCCTGAATCGGTTGGCCCGGGATTAAACCCATTCACTGTAATATTGAGTGGTGCTAAACCCACGGAAAGAGGTTCAATTAATCCAATTAGTGCGGCTTTCGTTGCAATATAGGCCAAGTTATTCGGATCAGGCCCCCCTGATACCATAAAGATAATCCTTCCAGGGGTCTCCTTAGAAAGCTTGTTCTCAAATCTCTTTGCAAATTCTGTAGTGAGCAAGATCGTTCCACGAATGTTCACTGCATAATGCTGGTCTAGCGTATTTTTGTCCACGTTTCTGAAATTTGTAGAAAGCTCGTATGTTGCATTGTTAATTAATATTGAAGGGGTGCCAAATGATTTTTCTACTTGATCCATTATAAGAGCAGGCATTTCGGGTTTAGCTAAATCTGCTTCCATATGGCTTGCTCTAACACCCAAGTTCTCCAGTTCTTTGCATAAATGTTCAGGCCACTCCGGTTCCCCACCATTGCCTTCTGTTTCATCAAAAGCACGCCAATGAGTAAAGAATATGTCTGCTCCTAAACTTGCAAGCGAACGGCAGATAGCTGTTCCGATCCCCTTTGATCTGCTTGCACCAGTAACAATTGCAATTTTATTTTCCAATGAAATCATTTATTGTTCCTCCATTCATTTTTAGGAGGATAAGCAGGTAGAGATCAATAGAGATGCAATCTCCCATAAAATAAAAATGGATACCATTACATTGGTATCCACATGACGGGTTTATGAAAATACATCCCTGCGTATCCTTTTTCTGATAGGTATCCTAATTTATATTTAAAATTAGTTTGCAGCCTGTACAGGTCTAGGACCCTTGGACGATTTAACTTCATACATCCCGTGTGAAGAGCTTACAATATGATCAGGCGTCGGTTTGCCGCGACTGTTCCGGTGGCCTTGAATATGCGCTTCACTCGTCTCCCAGCGCTTCCATGCTTCCTTAGAGTCCCAACGGATCATCACGATAACTTCCTCAGTCTCGTCGCCTCTGCGAGCATTTTTGACCATGACACTCAGATCAATGAATCCTTCGATCTCCTCGATCGGTCCTGGTCCGCTAAATCTTTCCACGACAAGATGAGACGTGCCGGATTTGACGATGATTGTTTTAGTTTCGATTAACATGCATACCCTCTCCCCTAGGATAATTCTACTAAGTTTCATTTTATTGATAAAGATTATCATTGTCAACCAATAGAAGCTGATACCTAAAAAAGCCTGCCAACCTGTTAAGGATGATCAGGCTCTTATAGAGAAAATTTACCGGCTTGATGTACAGGAATGGCAATCATCTGTTAAGTAGAACAACGATTTGAACCCGACTTTTTTGAGCTTACGTGCGGCGAGCAGTCCCTCAGACCGATTCGGGGTTACGATAATAACCTCGTCTTCCGTACTCAATTCTTTATCCCATACAAAGGGCAGCCTACCAAGGGAGATGTTAACTGATTCCTTCAAATGACAGGCAGTATATTCAGAGACGTCCCGAACATCAAGCACCTTTAGATTCGGGTGATCTTTTTTGGCCTGAGTGAGCTCACTGCACTTCATCAGTTTCAGTCCGTGAATTGGAACCCAACGGCGGTATGCGTAAACCAGCAGCATAGCTGCAATCATATATGCGAAAAACAAAACCCATTCCTCCCCAAGGTCACCTAATAACCTCTTGATTAGGCAAAACGCCAAAAAAATAAGAACTGCATGCAGGTAAGTGTGAATAACATGAATTATTGTAACATGAAGGTGCTGCGCATAGGTTACATATGATTCAAATATATTACCCCCATGGGTATAATATAAGATGTAATGATTCGTATGTCAAGTCGTTGAGCAGAGTTCCAAAACTCATAATACGGCCGTTTAATCAGCAAAAAAAGCCCCCAGAACCATATCGCATTCCGGGAGGCCTTGGATTGTGAGGACACTTTAAAAAAATCTTGAGAAAATTCTACGGGATTCCGGCTCAATGCTGTTTCTGCAGGGTGGTCGACTTTCGATCCGTGTGGTTCCATCCAGATCTTACTGGATAGTTTAGAGCGCGCACTCCTCAATCTCAAACCCAAGGTCTTCGATCATCTGCCAGTCCCAATGCTGCTCCTGACCAGCTGTTGTTAGATAATCGCCTACAAAAATGGAGTTTGCCGCATATAAAGCCATTGCCTGAAGGGATCGTAGGTTGACCTCCCTGCCACCGGCAACTCGAATCTCCTTCGTTGGATTGACAAAACGCATCATAGCCAAAAGTTTCAGACATTTGGCAGGTGTAAGCTCACTCCGGCCTTCAAGCGGCGTCCCATCAATCGCATTCAAGAAGTTACACGGTATCGAATCCGCATCCACCTGTCTTAACGCGAATGCCATTTCCACCGCTTCTTCATCACTTTCACCCATTCCGAATATAACTCCGGAACACGGTGAAATTCCTGAACATTTAACCTGTTCAATCGTGTCAATCCGGTCTTCGAAGGTATGGGTTGTCGTAATATTTCCATAGTTACCTTTAGAAGTGTTCAAATTATGGTTATAGCGGTGAACGCCTGCTTCAGCCAGCTTCTGTGCCTGATGTTCTTTCAAGAAGCCAAGGCAGCAGCATATTTTTAAGTCTGTTGTCTCTCTGATTTCCCGGACGGCATCCGCTACATGCTCTATTTCCCGGTCTGTAGGACGGCGTCCGGAAGCGACAATACAGTAAGTCCCCGCTTTTCTACGAATCGATTCATGAGCTCCTTCGATAATTTTCTCCTTTGTAAGCCAGGCGTACTTCTCGATCGGTGCTTCTGAAACGATGGATTGAGAACAGTAGCCGCAATCCTCAGGACACAGTCCTGATTTGGCATTGATGATCATGTTAAGCTTAACCTTCCTGCCAAAATAGTGGCTTCGGATCATAAATGTTGCTTGCAGTAAAGCTAACAGCTGATCATCACTGCTACGTACAATTGCTACTGCTTCATTAGCCGTAACTTGGTGTCCATCAATCACCCTATTCGCCAGCAGTGTCCATTCATGAATTGTCTGTGTAATCATAAGTAAATCCCCTTTAGCTATTCTATTGTAAACCTTAAATTAACAAAATAAAGTTAACAATAAGGATACAATAAACGAAATAGCCTTGTTTATCAATCCTAATGATACGTTTAAATTCGTGCATAACGACTTTGAAATACACAAAAACCAACAGGCCTCCCAAGGGATGGCCTGTTGGTTTTTTCTAAGAGATATCCCTATTACTCATTTAAGTTCTACTTATAGAACAACTTCTGCTTTATATTATGGAGCTCTCTGTGGCAGAAGTTTTACATATTCATCAGACAACTTCATAAGCTTCAGCACGTAATCATAGTCATCCCGGTAAGGTGAAATATCTTGAACGGGCTGCAATGTTTTTAATGAAACCGCCGTTCCATCCTCAAATCCATCTCCAGGGACAAACATAACCTCATTGTTGAAGAACGAGCCTGTCGGCAAGTAATATCTCATTCCGAATACGTTCTTATCAATGTTCAGCAGATCCTGCCCCATAGCGGTAAACTGTTCATTTTTCAATGAAATCCCCATGATGTTCGCGATCGTTGGCATCATATCAACTTGACCTCCGACCTGTTCAATCGTCTTCCCTTCCTTCAGCCCTGGTATGTGGACTATAAAAGGAATGTTAAACCGACTGATTCTCTCATGATAAGGAACACCCAGAGAAGACGTAATCAGACTGGGATCTGTATCGTTACTGTTAATTCCAAAGTGATCACCATATACTACCAGAACCGTGTCTTCCCATAACCCATTTTGTTTCAGTGATTCGATCAGCTTACCCAGTGCGTAATCCGAGTAGTTGACGGAATCCAGATAATTGCCCAGTTGTGTGCCTTTTAGGTCGGAGGGAATATTAATTTTCGAAAAATTCTCCGGTACCGTGAACGGCGAGTGGCTCGATACGGTAACAAATTGAGCATAAAATGGTTTGTTGTCTTTATTCACATTACTCAGCTTTTCTATTCCCACACGATACAATTCTTCATCAGAAGGTCCAAAACTATTAAAATGATCGTTGGTGAAGTATGGTTTATCGTAGAAATGATCAAAAGCAAGAGCCGGATACATCTTGTTTCGATCCCAGAAGCTGACTTCATTTACATGAAACGTATTAGACACATACCCTTGTTCACTAAGCATACGCGGCAGACTCGGAAGTTCCCGGCTACCAAAGCCAGTCGACATCGCAACCGAACCTAAAGGATATATCGAGGTGTTCGATAAGAACTCAGCGTCCGATGTATTGCCTTGGCCAATCTGCTGGAACACATAAGGAAAGTACAATCCCTCATCCGCAAGTTGATTCATTATAGGCGTCAATACCTGATTATCCAGAGACTGATGTATCGGGAAATTCTGTAGCGACTCCATCTGAACGACAATCAGATTTTTACCTTTACCTACCCCAAAATATTCTGACGGTTGGCCCTCCTTCTTCGCTTCCCGATAAGGGTAGCTTTCCTGCAATTGCTTAATTTCTTTAATCGTATCCTGTAGGTTGCCTTCCGCTAAAGCCCGATTTTCCTGCCCGCTTTTAACGACAGCAGCTACCTGATAATTCATAAAGCCCATATGCTCCGCGCGAACAAGTTCATTCTCAATTCCCCATGCTTTGCGGATCGATAACCCTGATATGACTACTCCCAGGATCAACAGGCCGGCCATACTTAACTTCCATCCGGAAATCCTTTTTGAGCCTCTATAAGAAGTCTGCGTAAAAGTGGTGAAGCCTCCGGATCTGGAATTCCGCCGGCGAAACCGGTTCACGATCCAAAAAACAGCCATAACCAGTACATCCGCAAAGAAAATGAAATGTTCTGGTTCAAGTAACGTCGTTATGCTGGAGCGCACCTGATGCACCTGTCCAAGACCAGATAACGCAGTATATGTCGGTATGGATCCAAAGTACACATTATAAATAGCAGACGCGAACAAAATGAGCGACACAACGAGATTAAACACCCAATAAACGACATGTCGTCTCTTCATGGGAATGAGCAGCTCCAGAAAGCTCATCAATACAAGCAGAGAAAAGGCATCTGTTGGGACTTTCCCCCACATGACTTCATTAAATAAAAACAACCTTAATAACATCAATTTCAGCAGCAGAAGCAAAAAAACACCGCTGAACAATCCTGCTCTTTGTTTCCACGTTCTTTCCATGTTCTATCTATCTCCCTACTTCTATTTTAAAATGTAATTTTAAGAATCGTTCCCTATTATAACAGGTATGTAAACCTCAATCTATTCAACCACAGGAGAAAGAACGCCCAAAGCTTGTAAATCATGGTCAATTGTCTCATGCACACCTCTCCCGTCTCACGTACGATAGAGCATTCCAATCAAAGGCTGGAGGGTTTAAGCATGAAAACGGTAGTAACCGGCGGAGCGGGTTTTATTGGCTCTCACCTCGTCAACCGGCTGGTTTCACAAAGCTATGAAGTACATGTGATCGATAACCTGACAACCGGTGATCCAGGTCGGTTGCATTCCGAGGCGGTTCTGCATGTCACGGATGTGGGTAGTGATCAGGCGGCGACATATATCCGGCTGCTT
This sequence comes from Paenibacillus uliginis N3/975, assembly GCF_900177425.1. Classification (NCBI taxonomy): domain Bacteria; kingdom Bacillati; phylum Bacillota; class Bacilli; order Caryophanales; family Paenibacillaceae; genus Paenibacillus; species Paenibacillus uliginis. The sequence continues at coordinate 3,381,462 of NZ_LT840184.1, forward strand.
AAACCGGATATCGTCTTTCATTTAGCGGCGCAAACGGATGTGCAGCAGTCCATCAAGTCACCAACTGCTGATGCGTACGCTAATATTAAGGGAACAATTAATGTATTGGAAGCATGCCGGGCAGCCAAAGTTCGAAAAATCATATTTGCATCGTCATCCGAAGTGTACGGAAATGTAGCAAAGGATGTTCTGACTGAGGATGATCCGGTATCTCCGATTTCTTTTTATTCCTTATCTAAGCTCGCGGCTGAACAGTACATCCGTCTGTATAAACACTTTTATGGACTGGAATATACCATACTCCGTTATAGTCATGTATATGGCCCCAGACAAACGACAAATGGTGAAGGTGGTGTTATTGCCGTCTTTGGTGAACAGATGAGTAGCGGACTCCCTCTGAGCATATTCGGAGACGGTACACAGACACGGGACTTTATTTATGTAAAAGATGTAGTCGAAGCCAATCTGGCCGTCATCGACCTTGGACATAGTGATACATTGCATGTGAGTACGGGACAGTGCACAAGCGTTAACCGGCTAGTCGATATCGTGCGCGGACAATTTACCGGTGACATTCATGTGAACTACCTTCCTGCCAAGCCGGGAGACATTGCACACAGCTGCCTTGATAACAGTAAGATCATGTCCATGCTGAATTGGAAGCCTGAATATACAATTGAACAAGGTTTAATGGAAACTACCCGATATTGGAGTGTCTCCTCCAACAACGATAACGTATGACAAGTAGAACCAGTTTAACTGTCTTATAAAGACGGTTACGTTTCTGCGAGGAATATTAGATTATTTATGCATGAAACTTATAAATTCCAATATTCAGAAAAAGCGCCCCCGATCAAAAGCTGATCGTTGGCGCTTTATTTAAGGTGTTCGAAAATTCAGCCCAAACTCTCTGTCTGCAGATCGGTTGGAGCTACGGCTGTAGCTTTCTTGGATGGTCGGACATTTAGGAACAAGATGAGTCCAAGCAGCACGAGTGCACCCCCGGCAGCCTGCAGACCATTCATAGACTCGTTAAGAAGGAGAAACGCGAGCAGGCTTGCTCCCACCGGTTCCCCAAGAACGCTCATCGATACCGTTGAAGCGGATGAATAACGCATAAGCCAATTAAATAGAAGATGGCCGAATACCGTTGGCACGACAGCAAGCAGGGCGAATATTCCCCACTCTTTAGCTGCATATCCTGTTAGCGGGATCCCTGAGAACACATTGTAACCAGCCAGGAACAATGCCGCAAAAACAAATACAAACCAGCTGTAAAGAAATGAAGGTATCCGTTTAAGCAACATTTGCCCCAGAAGCATATGTGCCGCGATCGCTCCCGTTCCGAACAGTGACATTAAATCACCTGTCAGATGGCTACCTGTACCGCTCATTCCACTTTTACCGATCAGCAGGAACACGCCAAGAAAAGCGATTCCCATCCCGGATAGCGCAGAGACAGATGTTCTCTCTTTAAAGAAAACATAAGCTCCGATCATCACAAAAACCGGCTGAAGCGCCAGAATGATCGTTGAGCTTGCAACACTAGTCCATTGCAGTGAACCCATCCATAGCAGAAAATGAACCGCCAGCATCATACCGGAAGCCATAAGTTTCAATATGTCTGTTCCTTTAAGTTTGCGGGCTTGCGAAATATATTTGATTCCAAAAGGCAGCATGAAGAGCATGGTGAGAATGAGCCTGTACATGGCTTGAATCGACACAGGCGCATCGGACCACTTCACAAAAATAGATGAGAATGAAATAGCAGTTATTCCGATAAAAAGCAGAATAGCTACTGGAATTGGCGGTTTTTCTGGATTCATGATGGTTAAATGTCTCACCTTTCGTGTATTATTAGAGAATGATTTATTTTATTGTAAGGAGATTAATTGTAGCGCTATGAAGACAACAAAGCAGCAACGAACTAAAATGAGCCCTCCCAAATTTTTAGCTATCGGTTTTCTTTCCATTACGCTCTTCGGCACATTCTTGCTCAAGCTGCCGATTTCTACAGAAAGTGGTATGCCGACACCACTGATCGATGCGTTTTTTACGGCTGTATCCGCCATCAGCGTGACAGGTCTCACCGTAGTAGACACCGGTACGCATTGGTCAATGTTTGGAGAAATTGTCATGCTGATGCTTGTTCAGCTTGGAGGTCTTGGATTTATGACCTCCGCGACATGGATCGCGCTGATGTTGAACCGCAGAATATCTCTACGGGAACGAATGATTCTTCAGGAAGCGATGGGGCAATACCAGATCCAAGGAATTGTCGACCTGATCCGTCGTGTTCTCGTCTATGCATTTACCATTGAAGGGATAGGCGCATTACTACTCACTTTGCGTTTTTGGGCGGAGATGCCGCTGACCGATGCTGCTTACCTTGGCATATTCCAGAGTGTCTCAATTTTCAATAACGCAGGGTTCGATCTGTTTGGCGGCATTCATGGTCCATTCACTGGATTTGCAACCTATGGCACCGATCCGATACTCAATATCATTAATATGGCCCTTATCTTTCTAGGTGGGATTGGATTTATCGTCATGTTTGATGTCATTGAATATCCTAAGTGCCGAAAGCTTTCTCTGCATTCCAAGGTAGTCCTTACCGTAACATCACTGCTAATTGTTATCGGTGCGCTGATGCTGTTTATTTTGGAATTTAATAATCCGGCAACACTCGGTCCACTCTCTTACCCGCAGAAGATTATGGCCTCCTTCTTCCAATCGGTTACATCACGATCAGGGGGAGTCAGTACGATTGATATTGGTGGACTGCAGCAATCATCCCAATTTTTCATGATTATGCTGATGTTTATTGGTGCCGCTCCCGGATCAACGGGTGGAGGTATTAAAGTAACGACTTTTGCCGTCCTGATTGGTGCCGTTATCACGATGATACAGGGTAAACGTGATGTAGTGCTGTTCCGGAACCGTATCTCTCAAGCAGTCGTTTATCGTGCGGTCACCTTGACCATACTATCATTGCTGCTTCTGGTTGGGTTTTCCATGTTCTTGTCTGCGACGGAATCCAGTGATTTTCTGGCTATTCTGTTTGAAACCGTGTCCGCTTTCGGTACAGTCGGACTGTCTATGGGACTGACAACCGAGCTGTCCGAGATTGGAAAAATAGCTATTGCGCTGGTCATGTTCCTTGGACGTTTAGGACCACTGACGCTGGCATACGCGCTGAACCGCAGACGCTATAAGGACTTGTACCGTCATCCGGAAGGCAAAATCATTATTGGCTAATCATTTTACAGACATGACGCCCTTTGAATCACAGAACAAACCGTCCGCTTCCCTCACGGGAGACGGACGGTTTATTTGTGATCAGCCCTGATGATTTACAATGGGACTGAGACTAGAGCTTTATGCGAATCCGCCGGCATCAATAGCAGCATCCAGCAGATCGTCAAACAGTTCGTCATTCTCTTCAATTTGAGCGTCAACTTTCAGAAATTGCTCCTCCGGACCCGGCTCACCGGCGAAATTCAGACTGTAATCCCAGTCTCGTCCATTCTTGCTCATAAATGTGATCTCATAAGCAGAAGTTTGTCCTTCCAAGGTAAATACGGTGTATCCTATAAAATTATTCTCCTCATCACGCTGCATACCTGCACGATCGATGGTAACCTGTGACATAGGTCCACTCTCCTTCAAAATGCTTAACAATGTTGCTCATAAAACTCAGTATATCACTTTTTATGTGGATCGATTAATGTTTTTCATCTGAGCGGCAATTTAGTATAATGTGGTTATTGCTTTTAAATAAAATGTAATTGGAGGGTACCTCATGTCCGACTTTAAATTATCCCTGGACAAGTATGCGGAACTGACTGTCAAAGTAGGAGTCAATGTACAAAAAGGGCAGACTTTAGTTGTCCATGCACCTGTAGAATCCGCTGAATTTATCCGCTTAATCGCCGCAAAGGCTTATGAAGCGGGTGCCCGCCTGGTCAAAGTGCTCTGGAATGATGAAGCCTTAACCCGGCTTCAATATGAGAAAGCATCTGATGACGTGTTTACGGAAAAACCAAAATGGTTTGTCGGTGAAATCGTTGAGCTTGTTGAGAACGGTGCAGCAGTTCTTCATGTACTTGCCGAGAACCCGGATCTCCTGAACGGTATCGATCCAGAAAGAATTGCGAACTTCTACAAGACACGTGGAGAAGCTATGAAGCAGTATCGTGCCTATCAGCAAGCTGATAAATTCAGTTGGTGCCTAATTGCCGTACCTTCCCCTGCTTGGGCTGCGAAAGTATTCCCAGACGTACCTGAAGCTGAGCAGATGGACAAGCTCTGGAATGCCATTTTCCACACGGTCCGTGTAGATCAAGAGAATCCGGTGGAAGCCTGGAACCGCCATTTGAACGTACTTGAAGAGAAATCGGCAGTCCTGAACGCCAAGAAATATAAGGCTCTGCATTACATAGCTCCAGGCACGGATTTGACCATTGAACTGCCAAAAGGTCATATTTGGGCACAAGGAGACAGCATTAACGAGCAGGGTCACGCCTTTGTTGCGAATATGCCAACAGAGGAAGTATTTACAGCTCCTCTGAAGACAGGCGTTAACGGAACGGTAAGCAGCACCAAACCGCTAAGCTATGCAGGTAATATCGTAGATAATTTCTCACTTACCTTCGAGAACGGACGAGTTGTCAGCTTTACGGCTGAGCAAGGTTATGAAACACTTGAGCGTCTGCTCAATATGGATGAAGGTGCTCGTTATCTCGGCGAAGTCGCTCTTGTTCCACACCAGTCTCCGATTTCAGAGTCGAACATCTTGTATTACAATACACTATTTGATGAGAATGCTTCCAACCACCTGGCAATCGGAAGTGCTTATGCTTTCTGCCTGGAGGGCGGAAAGGAAATGTCTCAGGACGACCTGGTTAAGCATGGACTGAATACAAGTGTAACTCACGTTGATTTCATGATCGGCTCAGGCGACATGGACATTAACGGAATTACCGAGGATGGAAAAGAAGAACCTGTATTCCGTAACGGAAACTGGGCATTTTAATTCAATATCACGTTCACAGCAGCCTCATCTCTTTGGAGTGACGGCTGCTGTGTTGTAATGACTAACACCTCTACTGCCCTATTATTGACCTGAGGTTGATTTATGAGTTTACTAATCATCAATTTGGAGGTTCTTACATGCTTACTTTTGAACAAAAACTGGAGCGTTACGCTGAACTGGCCGTTAAGGTTGGAGCGAATGTTCAACCAGATCAAATTCTTGTCGTTAACGCGATGATTGAAGCCGCTGAACTCGTTCGTCTCGTCGTAAAAAAAGCGTACGAAGCTGGTGCCAAGCTGGTCAAAGTCAATTACAGTGACGAAGTGGTAAACCGGATCCGTTACGATCTGGCTCCGGGCGAATCTTTCTTGGAGCCGCCGAAGTACCAGGCTGAGGAAATGACAGAGCTAGCGGAGAACGGTGCTGCCTTCATGACCATTCTTTCGGCAAATCCGGATCTCATGAAAGGTGTAAATCCAGAACGCATCTCCAATTACCAACGAACCTTTGGTGCTGCGATGGCCAAATACCGGCAATATCAACAGGCGGACAAGATGAGCTGGACCGGACTTGCTTTTGCATCACCAGATTGGGCAGCAAAGGTCTTCCCCGATGCTCCGCAGGATCAACAAGTCGACATGCTGTGGGATGCTATTTTCCAAGCGGTTCGTGCGGACCAGGAAGACCCGATTGCTGCATGGGAGAAACATATCGATACATTGCAGCATAAATCGGATGAGCTCAACAGCAAGAAGTACCACAAGCTTCATTTCGTATCCGAAGGCACAGACTTGACAGTTGAGCTACCCGAAGGACATATTTGGGCCCAAGCGGGAAGTCACAATGAAAAAGGCGATCGTTTTGTAGCGAACATTCCGACAGAAGAAGTATTCACAGCTCCTCTAAAAACCGGAGTTAACGGGACCGTACGCAGCACGAAGCCACTAAGTTATGGCGGAAACATTATCGACAACTTCTCAATTACGTTTAAAGATGGACGGATTGTAGAATATTCAGCTGAAGAAGGCCAAGATACGCTTGCCCGTCTCATTGAAATGGATGAAGGATCACATTATTTGGGCGAGGTTGCTCTGGTTCCTTATGCGTCACCTATTTCGGAGAGCGGGATTTTGTACTACACAACCTTGTTTGACGAGAACGCCTCCTGCCACTTGGCCATCGGTAGCGCATATGCTTTCAACCTTGAAGGCGGAAAAACGATGACTGCCGATCAGCTTGCCTCAAGCGGACTGAATGCAAGCATAACTCACGTTGACTTCATGATGGGTTCCAAAGAATTGAACATTACAGGCATTACCCATGATGGTCAGGAAGAACCGATCTTTATTAACGGAAACTGGGCTTAATCTATTCTGTCTGCTTCACAACCAAAGAGACCGCCGATTTAACGGCGGTCTCTTTGGTTTGAGCGGATTGAATATTAATTAACCCAAAAAAAAAGATGGCGAAGTAGCCAACTGATTGTACAATTTCATAAACTGATCCATATCGTAGGAGCCTCACGGCTCCATCTCCTTCCAAACCACTCCGCACTTGTAACCGTTACAAATGTAACAGTTCAATTTATCCGGCATTTTCCTCGTCATCCTGCAGTTAACCTCATTCTGTTCTGCGAGCAGCATCTACGTTCCAATACCTGAATCGTCATATGGTACTTCGGCGTCTCCAGTGCGTTCTCACTGCTGATCCGCTTCATCTATAAGGAAACAGAGCCTTCATCTGAATTGCAACATCAGAGAAATAATAAGCAGTGCAAGATCATAGGTTACAGGGTAGTCAAACTTCATCGCTAACATTCCAACTGAAATATTTCTAACTAGAAAATATTGGGCGCTTAATACGAAAATGATGTAAAATAATGAGAGGATTAGCAAGAGGATTCACCAGAGAGGAGAATAACGCGTGTCTAACCGATTGCAATTACTCCTCGCAGCAGATTTCAATGAAATAAGTGAACCTATGCAGGAAGAGGTTTATTATGAATTTTATGATTTGGTCTACGGACAGATTATGTATGTGCTCCGGGACCACGCTGCTGTTGAGGACATTATTCAAGAATCATTCATTAAAGTAATAACAAGCAAGCCGGTTTTTGATAATATAAACAAATTAAAAGCTTGGTTACGAGTGGTTTCTAAAAATACAACAATGAATTATTTAAGAAAAAATAAAAAATACCGTAACCAAGTCGATGTTGACCGTGTTTTTATAAGTGAAGAGGAATTGGTTGCTTCTTCCACTAATGTTGAACATCAGGTAGAGTCCAAAATGATGGAAGAATCCATTAAGAAATATCTAGAGCAGTTGAAGCCCGAATATCGGCTGCTCATCGAGTACCGCTGGAAGCACGGATTAACCTATAAGGAAATCGCCGAGCTGCTGAATACCCGGGAAGACATTGTGAAGCAGCGTCTATTCCGAGCCAGGGAATCTGTTAAGAAAATGCTATATAGGGAGTGGGGTGTTATGGATGAACAACGAAAAATATGATGATTGGTTTAACGAAGTTTTTGATGAGGCTTTTGAGCGTGCTGCTTCTCATTCCTCTACTCCTGATCATGACACCAAACGGGAATCTTGGCTACAGGTCAAGCAGCAGCTTGAGAGTAAATCTAGACGTAAACAACGCCGACGCAGATTTCAAATGGCAGGGATTATTGCCGCTTCTATGGCTATTGGAGCAATTTTATTTTCTCCGCCAACGATTACTCAGGCCGTATCACCAATTTATCAGCAAATCAAGGAATGGGGTGACGGTATCGTAACGATTATATCTGGTAAGGATGATTCGGTAACAGATACCGTGCCAAAGACGAGTCCACCACCTGGAAGGTCAGGAGAAATATACGAAAATTTAGGCGAAGAGGTTTTGTGGAGCAGTTCTGCGGAAGACAATAATTTGACATTAGAAGAAGTTAAGTCAAGGTTAACGTTTACGTACTCGGATTTCGAGTACATTCCTCAAGGATATAAGTTCCATGATGTACTTGTGGCTCCGATAAACGAAGAAGCATCGATTAATGACATTGCTATTCAATATGTGTCCGAGAGCGGCAAGATTCTGAACATTTCATATATCAATATAATTAACGGTCCCGTCTCAGTCAGCACCCTCAGCTCACCATCTTCTGAGAGTTTTCAGCTTAATTCAGGAACAGAAGCCTTATACACAAAAGGCATCGCCAGTTCTATACAATTTACACACAATGGTGTAATGATTCGAATCGTTGGTGAAATGAGCAAGGAAGAGCTGCTAAGAATGGCTAACAGCTTACCATAATGATGAAGGGCGTACCCATTATCGGGTACGCCCTTTATTATAATTGAATCAGTTCCCCATTAACAATGATTCTGTATACATGACCTGCGTTTCAGTTTTGCCATTCACCGTAGCAAAATGTATCGTTTTTCCACGGTAATAATAACCTTCGATTGCACTAAAAGACTTTGTCCCGTAATAACTGTTAGAATTTGTACTGCTACCGGAACTACTTGCGACTTCTACCCAGACGGAGCCCGTCCAGCGTTGAAGAAAAAAATCTACACCAATCGAGTTTGCGGTCTGACTTGCGTATGTATTTCCTGATATATCCATTCCAGAACTAGTTTTTCGAATAGAAGATACCGCATCGATTAAATATGAATTCATTGGATTTACGTTCATGATGTTCATCTCAACTGGAGGTGGAGTCGTTAATGCCCCGGCTATTTTGTCTTCTGTCGTATCAGCGGATGCGCCACCTGCAATCGCCAAGCTGACCAACAAAGTTGCTGTAAAAGCCGGTATTACGCGTGAAAGCTTCTTTACGTTTGACATAACATCACCTTTTCTCTCATGATTTTATCGAACATCCATATATTAACATACCCATACGACAAAGAAATGTCTTTTTCTTCATTTTTAGTATCAATTTAAAAAAAGACAACGGCTATAAGCCGCTGTCTTCTTAGTGCCATCGCATATATTATGCGCCGGCCTCCTCCTGTATCACCTGCTGTTTCAGCAAAGTAATGCGGGATATTCGTTTATTTTCCGTCTCTTCCACAACGAATAAATATTCGCCGTAAGAATATGACTGACCTTTATGCGGAAGGATGACCTCCAGTCGGGAAGACAACCAACCACCAATCGTATCATAATCCTCTGTATCCACATCCAGACCAAAATGGCCATTAATTTCGTTGATCAACATCAACCCATCAATAGAATACTCATCCTCAGACACGATTTCAATTCCCTGCCGCTCCTCATCAAACTCATCCTGAATTTCACCAACAATTTCTTCCATGATGTCCTCCAGAGTAACAAGGCCGGACGTACCACCGTATTCATCGATCAGAATCGCAATTTGCGTTTTGCTCCGTTGCATACGCTTCAGCAGTTCACTAATCTTCATCGATTCAGGAACCGCGATGATCGGGCGAATAAGTGAAATCTGGTCCCGGACATATCCCCGCATTAAATCCTTAATATGAATAAATCCAATAATATGGTCCTTATCCTCATCGCAGATCGGGTAACGGGTCCTCATTCCCTCATGGGCGATCTCGAGATTTTCCTGCATGGACAGATTGCTGTATAAACAGATCATATCCGTACGAGGAATCATGATCTCTCTTGCTGTTGTATCCGCAAATTCAAAAATATTATCTACCAAGGTCAGTTCCGTATCATTGATCAGACCAATCTCACTGCTTTCCTTCATCAGATCACGCAGTTCTTCCTCTGTGTGAGCCGTTCCCCGTTCAACGACAGGTGTCATCCGGAACAAGCGCAGAAGACCGTTCGATAAATTGTTAACTAACCAAATAACCGGATACGATATTTTATAGAAGATGTCCATCGGTCTTGCTGACAACATGATTATCGTTTCCGCCTTGCGGACAGCAACTGTTTTGGGTGCGAGTTCGCCTAATACGATATGCATCACTGCGATAAACGCAAATGCAATCACAATAGACACCACATGTAGCACTGTGTCTCCAAGTCCTAATACTTGAAACCATGGAGCTATCATGGACGCAATAGAACGTTCTCCGATCCATCCAAGTAGAAGCGATGAAGTCGTAATGCCGAGCTGGCAAGCGGACAAGTAAGCGTCCAGGTTGCGCAAAATCCGCTGGGCTATTTTTGCGTTCTTCTTTCTTTCTTCAACAAGTGCATCAATCCGGCTGCCTCTGACCTTTACGAAAGCCAGCTCAGCCGATACAAAAAAACCATTTAGTAATACTAAAAACAATATCAAGGATATTCCCAACCAACTCGGTAAAGGGTCACTCAATCGTTCTCCTATCCGCCGTATGAACTACTAAGACAGATAGGAACACCTCCTTCGGTTATTAAAAATGTGTGGGGCCATAACGCATAACAACGTAATCGGACAACGCGTCAACTTCCCAATGGTCTCATCTCCTTGTTTTTTTAACGTAAACAACCTATATAAGTAATTATATAGTTATACGATACACAGTCAAACGCTCTGTTATGACATAAAACCGCGTTGTTACAAGCTGTTTTTTGATTATCGTCATTTAACACTCGTTTACACCAATTTGATGCTCTCTTAATAATTGGCCTTCATACTAGATTCGAAGACACCTTTTAAGGAGGAACTAGTGTGAAAAACAATCGATCAACACGTATGGCTGCTATCTTACTTACAGTGGCAGCTGCATTCGGGGGAACGGCTCCACTCCCCGCTCATGCAGAAGGAATAAGCGCTAATCAACAGGCTTCCACTGCACCAGTCATTACGATTTTGCCTATTGATCGAGCTGCTATATTGGCAGGTCAAAAATTGGACTTTAGAGTAGAAATTACAGGTATAGAAAGCAAAGAACCACTGCAGGTGCTTATTAACGGCAAGGATGCTGGCCAATATTTTGGCAAAAAGCCTGTCATTACGCACACCACAGCGAATAGCACGGAGTATACGATCCGCGATATATCATTTAAAAAACCGGAACGTATTTCCGTTAAAGCCTCCGCCAATCACAAGAAAAAAACGTTGACTAAAACGGTCAATTATGAAGTGTATCAAGCCATTGGCAACGGTAAAAAAGCGAAAAATGTCGTTCTTATGGTAGGCGACGGAATGAGCTCTAACATAAGAACCGCTGCACGCGTTGTTTCAAAAGGAATAAATGAAGGCAAGTTCAAAGGTTGGCTGGAAATGGAGAACATGGACTCCATGGGTATGGTTACCACGTCAGGTATGGATTCTATCGTTACAGATTCTGCCAATAGCGCCTCAGCCTATGCTACAGGTCATAAAACAGCAGTTAACGCAGAGGGTGTTTACCCTGACAATACAGCCGATCCGTTAGATGATCCTAAAGTTGAGAACATTATTGAGCTGCTAAAACGTACACGAGGGATGTCTACAGGTCTTGTAACGACAGCAGACATCACTGATGCAACACCGGCTGCTATGACTGTACATACCCGTTCACGGTATGAATCAGAGTTTATTGCCAAGTCCTTTCTGGATCCTCTCCATCGTCCGGATGTGCTGCTTGGAGGCGGTAGAGAATGGTTCCTTCCTGCTTCTGATGGTGGTAAACGTAAAGATCAGACCAATCTTATTGATGCGTACAAAAAGCAAGGGTATTCATATGTTACGAACGCTAAGGAGCTGAATAAAACTTCAGCCAACGGAAAGCTTCTTGGTCTGTTCCGTCCAAGCAACATGAACGTATATTTCGACCGTGAATATACACAGCCTAATAATCCCGACATCGTTGGAACGTATAATGACCAGCCTACTTTGATGGAAATGACCTCAAAAGCACTAGACGTACTTGATAATAACAAAAACGGCTTTTTCTTGATGGTCGAAGGTGCTTCGATTGACAAACAGGCACATACCATGGATATGGAACGAGTGATTTGGGATACGATTGAATTTGATCAGACCGTGGGACTCGTCAAGGAGTACGTTCGCAAGCACCCAGAAACACTTGTTATTGTAACAGCCGACCATGGCCACTCCATGACTTTAAACGGTACATTCTCCGTAAAAGATGCTGCCGGCAAAAAAGGTGATGAGCTCCGCGAGCTAATCGGCACCTATGCGGATTCGAAATTCCCGACCTATAAGGATGCCGATGGAGACGGTTTCCCCGACAAACCGGATTCCGATTGGAAACTAGCCATTGGTTGGGGTAACCACCCGGATCACAATGAAGATTACATGACAAATCCGAAACCGGTAAGTCCAACGATCCAAGACCCGAATGTGACTGACAAGTCATGGTACATTGCTAATCCGGATAAGGACCCAAATGGAGTGCATTACAATGGCAACCTTCCTCATGATGAAGGTCAGGAGGTTCACACGTTTGACGATGTGCCGATCAATGCATCAGGTCCCGGAGCCTCTTTCTTTAGCGGATACATGGATAATACTGAAGTATTCCGAAAAATGATGACAGCATTGCAGTTAGATCCGGTTAAGGAGAAGGTTAAGAAATAACTTTGTTACACAATAAGCCGTACATCTGACTGAGATGTACGGCTTTTTCCTGATTTAAATTCTTTTTTATCTTCCCATTGGAGGGGTGCCAGCCACTCCAGGATATTGATATGTCAGAGGCTCATTAAACACGACATAGTCAAGGTTCACCATAAGAAGGATGATTCGACGGCCCGTTTGAGGCTCACTGATAATGATGTGATCGCGGCCAGCTGCTTCTATAACCCCTGTAAATATTTTTGCGTTCCATTGGGAGTTATTCTCATAAGTCATGTAGAATGTAGCTTGCTTACCAAGATTCAGACGGAGAATATTTTCAATATAGGACTGCTCGAACTGCGGTGGAGCCTGAATGACTTGACCCGTTGGTGTCATAGGAGCACCACTCATTACTTGTGGAGGCATCTTAGTGTTATTAGGAGCCATACCACGACTTTGCTGTGGATGACCACTTTGCTGAAAGCCTTGTTGAAAGCCTTGCTGGATACCTGGATATCCATTACCAATCGTATAGTTCACAGGTGCATTTCCATGGTTTAACATAAGTAATTTCCTCCTTCATTATACAAAACGCTATTAATACACATTCGGGATACAAAACGCTATTAATACACATTCGGGCAATCTTCGGAAGTAGGTCTGAAAAAGCAGTGAGACTTAAACCGACCGGTATTTTGCTGGTTATACCAAGTTGGTGGGCATTCCCCTACCGGTCTAAAAAACCACAAAGCGTTATTCGCAGGCCAGGTGCGTTCCCCATTGATGGTACGCTGAGCTAGCCTTCTATCCCTATCCCGAGCTCTCTGATAAAAGTAACCCTTCTGAGTCGCTTCAAATCCGCCCGGACTCTGAAACACCATGTCATTCATGTTGCGGATATTAAGGAAGTCCAGACAATTCGCCAAGATCCGGTTTACTCCAACATTCCCGACCATGAGCATGCCCTGTTCCCCTTCTCCCTCCGCCTCGGCACGAATCAATCTTGCCAATAAATCCACATCTGATGAATTCGCTTTGATAACGGCCACAGTTCTCCTCCTCGTTTCCTTGTTTTCACCATGTATCTTATGTGCATTCGCCCATAGAGGTGACAACAGGCAAAAAGGTTTTATATAAATTACTTTCGCCATACACAAATCCCCATCAGATTTAATATCTGGATTCTATACTCTTATATAAGTAAGGCCAAGCATGAAAGTGAGGTAATGCAAATCCATGGAAAAAGAATACATGCTCTCTCCTCCGAGGCACTCTCTGACGTCTTCAACCCATGAGCAAGAACTGCTTACCAAGGCAAGCGGCACATCGATCAAAAAAATCCGCCGTAAAGAAATTACGTTGGCGTACGCATTACTGACCCCTTCGATTTTGCTGTTCGGTTTATTTTTATTCTATCCTCTCATTAAATCAGTGTACCTCAGCTTGTTTCTAACCGATCCCCAAGGCCGAGTGGCTGAATTCGTCGGTCTAGACAATTTCAAGCAGATTCTGGTATCCGATATGTTCTTCAAGAGTTTTTCGAATACTATGCTGTTTATCGTGCTGACGGTACCTGCCGGCATCGCTGCCGCTCTTCTCCTAGCAGCTTTAACCCACAACAGACTGAAGGGGATGAAAGTGTTCCGGTTCATATTTTCATTACCGATGGCTGTTTCTGTCGGTACCGGCTCGATGATCTGGATGATCCTGTACCACCCAACCCTAGGGATACTTAACTATTTCCTGCACCTCATCGGAATTGAGCCGGTACAATGGTTGACCGATCCGAAATGGGCGATGCTGTCCATTGCCTTGATGACAGTTTGGATGAATCTTGGTTTCAACTATATTTTGATACTGAGCGGAATGCAGGGCGTCTCCGACGATATTTATGACAGCACAAAAATCGACGGCTCAGGTCCGATACGAACATTTTTCCGGATTACGCTGCCGCTCATCTCCCCTACTCTCTTCTTTACGCTGGTCGTATCCGTTATAGGTTCCTTTCAAGCGTTCGGACAGATTAACATCTTGACAAAGGGTGGTCCGATGAACAGCACGAATGTGATGGTTTACAACATCTATCAGGATGCATTCATTAACTTTCGTTTCGGTATAGGAAGTGCTCAAGCGCTGATCCTGTTTGCTATCATCCTTCTGCTCACCGTCGCTCAGTTCAAATTCGTTGAAAAGAAGGTGCACTACCAATGAGCATGCGTCTCCTGCCAAAAAGCTTTATCTACCTGGCTCTGCTGGTCTGCTCACTTCTCGTCGCTTTCCCTCTCCTCTACACCCTGTCTACTTCCATGATGAGTGAAGCAGAATCTGCCGTGTATCCACCGCCAATACTGCCGGATGCTTTGAATATGTCCAACTTCATCAAGGTCGTCGATACCATTCCGGTTCTTAGATTCATTGGGAACAGCATGATCGTATCCTGCGTAATCATGGCAGGACAGATCATAACGGCAAGCCTTGCTGCATACGCCTTCGCATTTCTCAAATTCCCTGGAAAAACGCTGTTATTCAGCCTGTTTCTGGCCACCATGATGGTTCCTTGGGAAGTCATTATGATTCCTAATTACCTTACGGTAAAAAGCCTCAACTGGCTTGATACTTATCAAGGGCTCATTGTTCCTTTTGTCGCTTCCGCATTCGGGACATTTCTACTGAGACAGTACTTTTTGCAGCTGCCAAAAGAGCTGTTCGAAGCAGCCCGAGTGGATGGCTGCGGACATGTGCGGATGTTCCTAAAGCTGGTGATACCGTTATCCCTACCAGGTATCGCCACGCTCGGTGTCTACTCTTTTCTAAACAACTGGAACATGTACTTATGGCCGCTGTTAACAACCAACCGGGAGGAGATGCGTACCGTTCAGATCGGTATCGGCATGCTTCAATTCGAAGAGATGAATTCGTGGAACCTTATACTTTCAGGGGTTCTTACATTGCTGCTCCCTTCCTTGCTACTGCTTGCGTTAGGACTTAAACCGCTCGTTCGCGGTATTACTGCAGGAGCGTTAAAAGGGTAATATTGGTGCTCAAGCGATAAGGATATGAGAAATCAGTCTTGCGGGGCCAGCTGCATTTGGCTACGTAATGTTGATATAGATACAAACTATATTTTCAAAGGGAGAGATTAACGATCATGAAACGTATTGGAAAAAGATCCTTCACCCTGCTTCTGCTCGCTTGTATGATGATTGTGAGTTCAGCCTGTGGAAGCAACGGTTCACCGAAAGTTGCTGAAACAGCCGCTGCCGCTGACTCTGGAACCGCCAAGGATCCTGTAAAAGTTGTGTGGTGGCATTCCATGAGCGGGGATCTCGGAAAAGTAGCGGACAAGCTAATCTCGGACTTCAATGCGGCGCATCCGGATATTCAGGTAGAGGGTGTGTTCCAGGGAACGTACGATGAAAGCTTGAACAAGCTGAAGGCTTCTCTTGGCTCAGACAGCGGTCCGGCGATGATCCAGGTGTATGAAATCGGTAGCCGCTTCATGATGGATACCAAAGCGATTAAGCCTGTTCAAGATTTTATAGATGCTGAACAATATGATATCTCCAGTCTTGAGCCAAATATTAAAAATTACTACACTTTCGATGACAAGCTGTACTCCATGCCTTTCAATTCGTCCAACCCGATTCTTTATTACAATAAAGATGCCTTTAAAGCTGCTGGGTTGGATCCGGAAAATCCTCCAAAAACCTACGAGGAAGTAGCTGCAGCTGCTAAGAAGTTGACTAAAGACGGAATAACAGGCGCCTCCTTTGCAATTTACGGATGGTTTATGGAGCAGTTTTTTGCCAACCAAGGCGCTGAGCTGCTGAACAACGGAAACGGTCGCAGTTCGCTTTCAACAGCTTCTCAGGTAAACAGTAAGGCTGGTGTGGAGACGCTCGAATGGTGGAAAGGAATGCTTAATGATAAATCCCTTCTGAACCTTGGACGTAAAACCGATGACACTAAAATAGCATTTGCTGCTGGACAAGTTGCCATGACGTTGGACTCTACCGCCTCCCTACGCGGCATCGTCAGCGCTTCTGAAGGCAAGTTCGAAGTTGGAACAGCCTTCTTGCCTAAACCGTCAAACGGTGGCAAAGGCGGCGTAATCATCGGCGGAGCAAGCCTGTGGCTGCTTGGCAACAAGTCTGAGGCTGAGCAAAAAGGTGCCTGGGAATTCATGAAGTACCTTGCCGAACCGAAAACACAAGCTTACTGGCATGTAAATACAGGCTATTTCCCGGTAACCACCAAAGCCTATGACGAACCCATTGTGAAGGAAAACCTAGAGAAATACCCTCAGTTCCAAACTGCCGTCGACCAACTCCATCAAACAGAACCGAATTTAGCCACTCAAGGTGCTGTCATGGGCGTATTCCCTGAGGCTAGACAAATCACGGAAACGGCCATAGAAGAAGTATTAAATGGACAAAAATCACCACAGGAAGCATTGGATAAAGCAGCTGCAGAAATAACATCCAAAATCGAAATTTATAATAAAACTGTGAAGTAACTTCTCATCAACGACAAAAGGAGTGTCCAGGTCAATAGACCTTTAGGACACTCCTTTTGTCTGTGTTTCATAATATTATCTAAAAGAAAACATGATTCCACAATATATTGCAACCGCTGCACCCAACCCGGTCAGGAGAACGATACTAGCACGCTTATTTCGCTTAAACAGAGTTACCATAAATGTTAAGAGCGCAAGCCCGATCAGAAGCAGTAATAGGCCTGGCAAGCTCCAACCAAAGCTTAGCGGCTTTCCTTCGAAACCAGGGTGTAACCATTTAAATATGGTGGCAGCATCAGAGGTGGTTAATGATACAGTCTGATCATGTGGTGCAGGCTGTTGGTTCATATACCCCGTCACAATGTAGATCAGCCAGAGTATGACTCCTTCGCTTCTTACCCAGATGGCGGGTCTAAACCCCTGGTCACGAATCAGCTTTCTTTTCATCAGGTTCCCGTTAATAAAGGCAAATACAAGAAGCGGGATAATCAGAATATGTTTGATCAAGAGTGCTTGACCATATGGCAGCACCCAACTGTTAACGAGGTCAGGTGTCACTCCACTCATGAGAAACAGTCCGGAGCCCACGACAAGAAGAACACAGATAATCGCTAAGGGATGGAACCATTTTAGAAAAGCGCCCCATCCTTCCGTTCCTCTATTAAACCAGCCAACAATAAGAAGTGTCCCTGTCCATACAGCCATGGCGGTAAAATGCCCAAAAAAGGCCATTTCACCTTTAAATCCGAACAAGGAAGCCGCGTGGTTGAACGAAGACATCGCGGCGGAGATCCCAAATAAACAAATAGGCAACAGCCAACGCATGGCAGCCTTTGGTCTTCGATGGACAATAACCGTTAGTACAGCCATTAGAATAGAAAGTCCGGCAATCCAGGCGTATCTCTCCCCTTCCCTGAAGGAGAACATAACCGCCTCAAACGATTGGGAAAATCCAACATCGTCCTTAAAAAACATGATGATCTGCAGAATCGGTATAAAGGCGCATAAAGCTACACTGAGAGCAGCGACAGGTCCAAGCCAGACTGGAAATTTGATTTCTGGTTTCTTGGATTCTGGTATGAAGGAAAGAACGGTAATGCCCGCCAATAGTGAATATCCTAAATATAGCAGCGGCTCACTAATCCAGTACATAGATCACCGTTTTTTCCGGGATTGTTTAAGAGCAAAGTAGACTCCAATAACAGCTATGACCACAATGATCGCAATCCATAAGGTATTTCCAGATCCCGATTCATCAGCACCCGATGAAGATTGAGGCTGTTCGGCAGGTGTGTTATCGGCTGCAGCAGCTTCATCCGTATTCGTTGGGGTTGGAGTTTCATCCGGTTTCTCTTGATCTGTATTTGTATCGCCGGCTGCATTCTCTTGCTTATCCGTAGTATTTTCATCAGCGTTATCTTTTACTGCATCTGGAGTTTCTTTTGGAGTTTCTTTTGGGGCTTCTACTTGGAAAGCATAAGTACCTTTCACAGGGTGACCGTCACGACCAACGATTTTCCACTCCACTGTGTAGGACCCGGAGTCCAAAGGTTTTTCCAAAGAAGCTTTTAAAAGATTCTCTTCAACCTTTACCTCTGCTGTATCCAATTTTTCACCCTTATCATTTTTAATACTTAATGTGCTTAATGTTGAGTCAATCTTTTCATTAAACGACAAGCTGAGATCTTGCACGGCTTCGGTCACTTTAGCATCAGCTTCGGGAATACTTGATTGTAGTTTCGAATGCGCCCAAGTGCCTGCTGGAAAAGCA
This sequence comes from Paenibacillus uliginis N3/975, assembly GCF_900177425.1. Classification (NCBI taxonomy): domain Bacteria; kingdom Bacillati; phylum Bacillota; class Bacilli; order Caryophanales; family Paenibacillaceae; genus Paenibacillus; species Paenibacillus uliginis. The sequence goes on from NZ_LT840184.1 coordinate 3,400,259, forward strand.
AAAACAAGTAGCATAGAAAACAGTATGATTACGGATTTGAATGATTTCAACAATGTTCCTCCTTCTTTGACGAGAACTATTTAAAATTTTAATCTTCCTCATAATAACAAAGACATGCTAGCAAAGCTAATGAGCAATTTGTGAATAATTAAAAACACATCGGATATGTAAGGATTATAGTTTACATAATATTTTTTATGTTAAACATTTTAACAAAAAAGACCCCAGCTTTAATTAAGCTGAAATCTTCATTGGTTAATCCTATTTTCTTACGACATCTTCTAGATTCTTCTTTAATCGGTCTTTCTGCAGTAAATGATGACGGTAATGCATCTCAACCAACAAGAACCATTCCTTTCCGTTTAGGGCGCCAAAATGAGGATGTGATACGGTTTGAGATAGTGATAATTTAGTCAGAGCGGGCTCGATCTCCTTCATGCGTTGCAGCACCTTGTGAAGTCCCTCCACGATCTGCTCCTTATCTTTCGGCTGGGCTGGAGTATATTGTGGTGAAGGCGGTACGTGAATTCGTACCGGAGGAAAGCTTCCCTGTGCAAATATAGCCTTACCTGCCTCCGTTTTTTCACCTGTTAAAGTACTCTCCTCCCCGCTTGAGCTCATGCATAACTCTATATTTCGAATCTGCATGAACATAGCTGACTGAATCAAATGAACGTACATTTGTCCAAGCGACCATTCTTCATCATTGGATTTTCTTGTTAGTTGCTCCTCACTAAAGCCCGATAATTCATCAAGGTAGACATTTGTGAGTTCTTCCAATCTGTGTAAAGAATCATTAGTATTCATAGATATAACATCTCCTTCTCATCATTTGGCTTTATCATATAAAAACGCTACTGACAGCGTTATGTCAGTAGCGTCTCAACAATTTTTCAGCTTCTTCTCGAACCCGATTTCGTAAAGAATCAGGCTCCAGTACGACAATGTCTGCTCCCCATTGAAGTAGCCATGGCAGCAGCTCCTCAATGTGGCGTACTCGGAAGGTGGCATGCAAGCCATCTATGATGTCCGAAAATTCTTCTAAGTAAAAGTTGTTACATTCCTTAATTTTATGTGCAATACCCCGATCTGCTTGAATCCGAACTGTAATGTGACGATCATCCATCGGTGCATATTCTTGTAAATTGAAACTAGAAGGAAAAGTGAATTGATCCTCAAGAACGGAAAGTTCCTGCATCCGCGTCAAACGGAAATGGCGAAGTTCTTGTCTTAAATCACAATGCCCAACCAAGACCCACGAACCGTTAACAAGCACAAGACCATATGGAGCAACGGTGCGAATGCTGTGACGACTCTCACTAGCTGTGGAGTGGACTTTGGTATACTTGAAGGATACCTTGCGTTTTTCTAATATAACTCGGCGCAAAGCTTCAACATATTCTTTCTCACGAACACTATTCTCTGATGATTTATCGGATGCAAGAAGTCTCATGGTTGTACGTACTCTTGCTGCTTCTTTCCGGACGCTGTCCGGTAAGACAGCCTCAATCTTACTTCGGGAGCTCTGAGCATGTTTCCCATAGCCGGTATCCAACTTGTGCTCAATAAAGCCGGTACCAATCAGCAGCGCAACAGCTTCTTCCACCGTGAAACTCAGTGGCGGAAGAAAGTATCCTTCCATTAAGGAATATCCTAGACCGGTAGAACCTACAATAGGCACTCCAGCCTCACACAGCGCTTGAATATCTCGATATATCGTTCTTTTACTCGTCTCAAATGTAGCCGCCAGATCTTCTGCGCGCAGCACCCGGTTGCGCTGCAGCTCAAGAATGATTGCTAGCAGACGGTCTGTTTTGTTCACAACAGCTGCATCCTTTCATGTTTTTAACCATTAGAAATATGTATTCTATCTATCAATTTCCAGAATCCCGGAAATGCGATTCTCGTTAATTCATTCTATAAATATTTAATAGTGTTAATCATTATTCTTCGTATATCATTTTTCGAGTCATTCCGCCATCCACAACCAAATGCGAGCCGGTAACAAAGGTATTCTCAGGATCTGTTAGATAGAAGCAGGCTCGTGCAATATCATCGGGTCTTCCAACTCTTCCGGCTGGATGCTGTGCATGATCCCTCTCTGTTAATTCGTCGTACTGCCCTGTCTCAATCCATCCTGGGCTGATACAGTTGACTCTGATTCCGTCTGGCCCCAGACTGACGGCAAGCGCATGAGTCAAGGACACGATCGCTCCTTTTGAAGCGGCATAAGCTTCGGAATTCGGCTCCGACATGACCGAACGGGTTGACGATAAATTTACAATGGAGCCGCCGTTCTCAGCGTTTCTCATATACTTGGCCGCTTCGCGGGAGACAAGAAAACAGCTGCGGGCATTACTGTTTAACACATCATCCCACTCGTTCAGAGTCAATTCATAGGGCGATTTCCAGCGTGATACACCCGCGTTATTAATGACCATATCAATACTCCCGGTCTTTTCATAAGCAAATTTCATCAAATGGACCACATCCTCTTCTTTGCGAACATCACAAGTGGTAAAGAATGCTGAAAAGCCGTCTTGGAGCAATGCCTGCTCAACTTGACGGCCTTCATCCTCTTCCCTGTCGCTGAGAACAACTTTGGCCCCCTCGGCGGCATAGCCATGCGCTAGTCCAAGACCAATGCCTTTGACTGCACCCGTTATGACAACGGTCATGTTTTTAAATTTCATGGGTTGTTTCCTCCTTGTGTTTGCGCACTGACCTGGGACTTGTGTTCTGTGTTCATTATTATATAACAAGGAGAGAAACAGTCCAAAAGTCTTTTATTTATGATTTTCAAATCCTCGGACAGGTTCACGGTGTAATCGGGGATAACGCTCGAATCTGTAATATCGAGTCCCTTGGAAAGATAATCTTCCCTCATCTCCTTTTGCACAAATTCCAAACTCTTCTCCAGTGACTGCAAATTCCATCCGGTCTCCGCTCTCTACTTCAAAAGTCAGGTAATAGGAAGTCCGGGAACGGCTAGCCATGCTGTCATCCGGATGACGGCTGTGTGTAACCTCGCTTCTTTTGCTGACGATTCGAGAATCCACGGTTAGCAGCGGCTGCCTGTTATTTCGGTTCCATTGCATAATGCCTTTACCTGCTGACAGTAGTATAATACCAAGCACAACAACAAAAACCACAGGCATAACACTGCCGAAAAAATCGAACATCCAATATGTTTCCGATCCCATACGGCTCCCCCTTCCGTCTTTTAGCATCCTAATTCCACCTGACTTCCTTGTCTTCGTTAGATTATATGCGCCGATTAAGACAACTTTAACTCAGGATTCGGAAAAAAAACTCGTTTGCTGTTGGACAAGGGGGTAAACATAACAAAAAGCTGATGTTTGTATCGCTACAAATCACCAGCTTTAGGTCAAAAGTTGACTCTTTTTCTTCCATATTCGGTTAATCGGAGAATTACTCATGAATCATTTGCAGAAATGCCTTGGTTTCGCGTTGTCCTTCATTTTCGTTTTCGATCGGAAGAAGTCCAAGTTCAGTCCAGCAGGCTTTACACTGTTCTTCAGTCTCACACAAGTGGGCATCATCACAGTTGTAGCACAGGCGAAGCAAGTTAACTGTCATCATATCTGTTTCCATTCTCATCTCAATCACTCCTATTTGTTATTACCTCTTCTTTACACTTTTATAGTAACATGATTTACGTCTCTATATTGTGATTTTTTTCACAAATGTGTGAACATTATTCAAAATGTGATAATCCAAACTTGAATCCTCATGAGCGGCGATCATCGTGACACAGGTCGTATGGAACAAGACAAACGTCTATCGACATACCTCAAAGAAGACAGACCGCACTTAGTGGTAGTTTTCTTGCGAGATAAGGATGCAGTTTACTCCTACTTTCTTATCTCTAAAAAAAGACTTTGCCACTGCTGTTCAGGCTTGCAGTGACAAAGTCTACACATGATTGATTTATCTAATTCTCCAGGTTTCTCCACCGTCCATGCTTAGAAGAAGCCGGGATCGCTTCGCATCAGTGGTTTCAACAAGCATCCATCCTACTTCGGAGGAGGCAAACTCCATTTTTGAAACGATTGGATAATCTGCGAGATGTTTACCCAGTTCAGGATCAGCTGGGTATGGTGTCCAAGTCTTCCCCATATTCTCCGAGCGATAAACGATACCATCGATCATGCTCCAGCCTTCATTGAGACGTCTAAATACGGGACTTAGTGTACCGCTCGTGCTTTTAGGTTTCAGAGGGAAAGATACAACGTTCCATGACTCTCCGCTGTCTGAAGAGAAATATCCCAAGTATTCGGTACTATTTGCGTTTAAGCAGGTTACGGGAACCCATACATCATTCGTACTACCAAGGAACTTCGGTACTCCGGGTATGTAGGACTTACACATTTTCATTTGGTCATCCTGAAAAACCAGCTTAGAAGAGTTCCATTTTGTGCCTCCGTCTCTCGTAACATACAGTTTCGAGCCCTGTGTTTCCTTCACGGTAGCAAATCCAGTTATAGCGTTGGCAAATGTCATACCTACTATTAAACCTGTTCGCGGAATAACCGTGCCTGGAATACGAGAGGCGGGATAATCTGAATTCTGCATAATGTTGGACCATTTACCGCCATTATCATTCGTCCGGAATAAAGCCTTTTCCTCCGAGCCCGGAGAAGCCCCCCCAGAGGCCATCACCCAGCCGTTCTCGGATGAAGAGAACGAAAGAGCCGTCACTTTTTCCGTACCAGGTAAAGATGAGAGCTTCCATTCACTCCCCCCGTTATTCGTGTTCAGAAGCATGGTATCCTGACTCCCTACTCCGTTTCGGACGATCCAGCCATGGTCTTTATCTGTAAACACAATATCCTGTCCGTACACAGGCCTATCTACAAAATTAATGTTGGGTGAAGGGGAAATATCAACCCACGTCTCTCCAAAATCTTCAGTAAGGTACAAACGTATAGAGGTTTTCGTCAGTCCCCATGCGATTCCTTCGGAATCACTTAGCATATGGAAATCGGTTAGTCTTGTCTGTATTTGATATTTACTTTTCTCCTCAGGTGCTTTATTGGCTGTTTCGGGTGTTACCACGGTTAAGGTCTGTCCATCCTCAACAGATTCCGTTTCTTGCTGAATAACGGATGGTTCCACCGCTGTCGGTTTAGATGACGTTGATGAACAAGCAGTCAGTAAAAAAATGAATATGGTTAGCAATAATATGCTTCGACAGTACGAATGATTGCGTAATATCAAGCAGTTTCCTCCTTCGTATCGCCCCTTGCGTTTTGATGTCTCGTTTTCGTGTCGCGTTTTCGGTCATTATATCATAATCTCAATATGTTTACAGAACGGAACCTTTTCAGACTGTTAACAATTTTGTATCCTATTTATCTAATATTTACAAGCTGTGTATAGATGCATAAGGAACGCTCTTCCATGGAAAACTTCACAATATGCTGATTCAGCATTAGCGCAAAGCTTTAAAAAGAGGAGGTGAAATCATGCCTAAACCGGATAACCGCGAAGATAATGTCCATCGTTTGCAGGATGCTGTACAGGATACGATCGAGAATTTTCGCGAAGCCAAGGATTATCTTAACGAGTTTGGTGATGAAATTTCCGAATCCGAGAAAGAGCAGATTTTGGAAAAAAATGAACGACGCAAGAAAAGTATTTCCGGATTTCGTGAAGAAATCAAGGATGAAGCGAAACATCAACGCGAAAAGTAATGAATGTCCACTACTTAGTCAATTGAAACAGAAAACAGGAAGCTCAATGAGCTTCCTGTTTATATTAGGATTTAAATGATACCCCAACAATATTCGTCAACTCCGCAAACTTTAAAATCGTGAAAGCTTAGCTACGGCTGAGATTTTATTATAATGGATAATCCTAGAACTCGTCCCATCATATGAATTATTTTTCCAAGATTTAGCCCTTAACTGTCAGTACAGCCGATTCCATAAATAATATTAGGATGAAATTGTAAACATATAGACGCCCTTTCATGATGAAACTGTGACTAAATAGGTTGCCTTCTAAAATAACACGGGAACTAGATTCGTGTCAAGAATACCCATTTCATTGATTTACCCCTATAATGGGTAATTGTATAACGTACAACATTTTCCTATAAAAACGAGACAAATTAGGATAAGGAGATGATTGAATGAATTCCACAATCTTTCGGCCAAGCCGTGCTGTCATCATCGGGACAGGCGCGGTAGGAACGACAACTGCCTACACCCTGCTGCTTCGCAAGCGTGTAGCGGAGATCGTTCTGATTGATATCAATCACGACAAAGCCGTAGGTGAAGCACTAGATATGAATCACGGACTTCCATTCGTGGGTGGTGTCAAAGTTTGGGCCGGGGACTACTCGGACTGTGAAGGGGCCGATATTATTATCGTAACGGCTGGTGCTTCGCAAAAACCGGGAGAAACCCGTATCGATCTCTTGAAGAAAAATGCTGCTATTTTTGACGAGATCGTACAAAATATTACAAAGTATAATCAAGACGGCATATTGCTGATTGCCACCAATCCGGTGGATATATTGTCTTACGTAACACTCAAGGTGAGCGGTTTCCCGGCTAATCGAGTCATCGGTTCCGGCACACTGCTCGACAGTGCGCGCTACCGCTATCTTCTCGGCAAGCATAAACATATTGATCCGCGCAGTATTCATGCGCACATTGTTGGGGAACATGGAGATTCTGAAGTACCTGTCTGGAGTCTCGCTAACGTGGCAGGCATCGGTCTTGAGATCGATGAAGAGGATAAACAAAAGATTTATGACAGTACCAAAAACGCTGCTTACGAGATCATCAACGCTAAAGGGGCTACGTTCTATGCCATCGCCCTTGCGCTAGACCGAATAGTAACTGCCATAATGCAGAACGAAAGCGCAGTGCTTAATGTCTCCACTCTGCTCCAGGACTATAACGGTGTATCCGATGTATACCTCGGTGTGCCTTGTGTCGTAGACCGTACCGGTGTACGGGAAATACTCAACCTTCCTCTTAATGAAGAGGAGACAATCCTGTTCCATAAATCGGCTAACAAGCTGAAGTCTGAGATCGCAAGTCTTTATTCTTAAAAGGATAACAAAACGTCCGGATCTACTCCCTAAAGGAGCTGACCGGACGTTTTTATCCGTTTATTTATAAATCCCTTATTCCTGTTCGTCGGAAAGATAGGGGATATCCGAGATATACTCTTCCTTGTTAAGAAGCCGCTCGGCCACACTCTGGAAAGATTCCGGTTGCAGCAGTTCAATAGGAGAAACACCTTTATCAAACACAAAATGATCCCCTTCAATTACGACAGCATATCGTCCGTTCAGCTTAGTAATGTGAATAGTTTCTCCGAAATCAGCTAGAAGTCCTTTTACATTAACGTCACCAATTTTAAACTTCAATTCGATTTCCGGTTTAATTTCCACGATACGACTAGCAGCCTCCGTTACCTCCACCGGATCCCATTTCTCCTGAATATTTCGTTTCTCGCTTGCAGCCCACAATTCAAGATCTTTGACTTCCTGAAGGCGTTCTTCATCCGTCTCATCGGGCCATTTGGTTTCCACATATGTTTGCACATAACCCATCATTTGATCGTTAACAATTTCTGGGATAGACTGTTCATAAGTAACAAATTTCAAGAAATCCTCAAAATATCGGGCATGAGAGGATTGGTGAATTTTCAGTTCCCACTCATCCATCATTCCTTCTTCGAACATATACGGATACTGTATCGACTTCATATTCCGTGCGCTGATCGCCATTTCAACTTCGCTGATCAGACTTCTTTCATCTGAAATACGGGCAATCTTCTGCTCAAAATCGCATTTCATAACAAATATGAACGGATCATCGGAATGAGTGGACATTACCGCTTGAGAGATGATTAGCGCTCCGCCTCGTACTGCGCTTGTATCGAGATAACTGCGGACCAGATCGTCACATGCGTTCTTGAATGACTCTTTGTCATCAGCCCCGCGCAAGCGGGCAAACATATTAAAGTTCGGATTACTATCTAACTCGTATCCAGGCTCTACGATAAAACGTCCAATTTTTGTTGGGCGCCTGCTCTGTATTCGGGTTTTTCTCTACTTTCCTTTTGCTGATCCAGCTATACTCCCCATCCAGAAATCTCTTGATATCACTATCTTCATATTCATAATCATCTAATGTCTGATAGTGCTTGTACGATTTATTAAGCTGGCCTTCCTTCCCTTCAACCTGAATGACAAAGAAGGATAAATATTGCACACTAAATTTCATAGTTACTCCTTTAAAATGGCCATAATTTTAATTAATAACATTAATTATTTATATAATAAATTAATTTCAACCTACTGTTTCAGTGTCTATAGGACGATAAATTAGATTTCATTGTTTACATAACATTTAATATGTAACTAAAATCCAGTCGGAAGCTGAATATCCAATCGAGCGATAGCCTCCTCTTTTTCACGGCTACTCACATGGGTATAAATGGTTGTCGTCTGTATTGATGAATGTCCGAGCAGCTCCTGGACGGTTCTCAGATCCGCCCCCTTCCGAAGCAACATGGTTGCAAACGAGTGTCTCAGCTTGTGACTGGAATACGATAATCTTTGCTGCACGGGTACATCTTCCTGAAAGCGATCAAAGGTTTCAGATGCAATTTGCTGGATGCATCGGATGGACAAACGCCGGCCTTTTTGAGAAGTGAACATAGCATCCTCTTTTGCTCGCCACGGCTCCAGCCTCTGGGATATGGCTTGCTCCAAGATTTGACTAACCGATTCAGGGACAGGAAGTGAGCGCCATTTACGTCCCTTTCCGAATACGCTCAGCGTACGGTGCTGGGCATTATAATCGGATATATTAAGAGCATGAACCTCACCGATACGTAGCCCCATATAGGCCATAAGGAGAAAAACAGCAATGTTCCGCGTGCGATATTTGCCTTGTACTGCTTCAAAAAAGCGAATGAGTTCCTGTTCATTTAAATATGAGGGGACTTTGTTCGTCTCAGTTTTTGATTTTTTCACCCCGGATGCAGGGTTCTGCGCTACCAATTCCAGATCCATTAAGGCTTTAAAAAAACAGTTAACCGCCGCATGTTTGCGGTTCCGGGTTGTGTCGCTAACTCCGCGTTCGCGGACAGAAGACAAGTACGACATGACATGAAGCTTTTTGACATGATCCAGCGTTTTGCCATTTAACGATTCCAGAAATTCATAGACATCACTCATATATGATTTCTGCGTATAAACTGTATAACCGGCATCCTTCATCCAGATCAGAAAAGCGTCTAATGGCTCTTCATAGAAGTCTTTCACATCGGACATAGCGCTTCTCCTCCTTGTGCTGAACCTTAATTTTAACACAATTTTTATCTGATAGCGGCAACATCATCTGATCAAAATATTGAATGCATACAAAAAAGTCTGCTCTACACAAATGTTAGATTGCAGACTATATTACACATGCTTATTTCATTCGACTATTTACATCATATCATTTAGAATCTCATTTCTCATCGTTTGTTTTGTGGTGAGCTCACCACCTGTTTGATCATTTTAAGCCGGTTTTCTAAATCAATCGTTCGGTTACATCCAACTTGAAATGTCGTTCCCTCTGAGATGGATAGAATCTTGATACTGCCTCCCCGAATAACAGAGCCGGTATTATCCGTTGATATAGTTAAATTCTCTGCATCATCTTCCATCCATCGAGGTATTTGCCGTTGAAACATAGGATAATCCCCGTATTCAACTTCTTCATCCTTGGATTTGGATGCGTCTATTTGAACATTAATCTTGAATGACTTGGACATTATGCTTTCGGACTCACCGCATATAAATATAGAACTGTTCAAAATACTATTAATGTATAAGTTCATGAGTTTCGATGTCCTCATGAGGTAACCTGTTGGTTCGGGGCTAAGGGTTGTTCTTGGTCCTTCTGAGGGACTGGACTTACCATCAAGGAATCCGGAGGTGAATCGTACACAGACGCACAATTTACAACCTGAGTATCACCGACCAAAAATACCGACGAACCGCTTATTTCTATGATTTTCACCGCACCCACATACAGTTCCTTATTCACGACGTTCAGTTTCATTTACATCCCACTTTCCGGAGAAGCTCCGCTCTATGTGTTGCTTTACAGCTATTTCAATATCTCTCTTCATATGTTCAATAACTGTAGTCCGGATATAATCCTTATTCCTTATCTCCTCTTCATCCGTTTGAATCTTTTCCAAGTAAATGAGAATTCGATCATTAATCTGCCGACGGACATCGTCAATTATCATATGTGTGTATGGTGAATCTATTTGTATTTTACGCTCTCTAGCCATAACACGAATCAGTTCGGGAATTTCATCCTGAAGATAACTAAGAACTGGCTGTTCTATACTTCGTATCATTTCTGACTGATCGGGATTTTTTTGGATCTGTTCCATGGACTGCCCATTGACCGTAATATCTTCTAGATTTTTACCATCATTTGAGTTCATACCTATATTTAAAGTACCTTCCAGCTTTTCGATTTTTAGTAGATCAAAATGGTAGTCGACCCGTTCAATGTGAGTTTGGCTTTTGCTCATTAAACCGTCAACATCTTTGCGCAGCTGCTGTAATAATTGCTCCATTTGTCCAAGTTTCTCCGATTGAGCCTTCAATTCATGAAATAGCTGTTGAATATAAAAAGGATGCATGCAACCCCCTCCTACTTCATTCTATGTGGGGGTGATTAGTCAGATTCATCATTCGATGGATCACTACATCAGGACCGGTTCAGGTAACAGAACCACAGGTTCCTTCTTTTCCTGTTCTAGGTCATTAGAGGCGGCTATGCTCTCTAAACCCGATGTATTATTAACATGTGATAATGCCTTAATGCTGCCTGAGGTGCCAATCTGCAGCACGGATGAGTTCGTCACTGTCCCGATACGCAGTTGTTGGACCGTTATGCACTGGTAAACAGACAAATTCATGCTTTCCACACCCTTAAACGGTAGATACCTGATCAACAGCATCCGGATCTAATGTATTTGTACTGCTTGCTTGGTTGTTATTAACGTTTACTCCGAAGGCATCTCCAGGTGAAAAGGAGTTCGCACCCGCATGATTTTTGGAGTTACTGCTGAGTATAACCGAAGCTGTGTTTCCCACTAAGACTGTGGAACTGGGGCCAACTGAGAGAATTTTCATATTTCCTATTATAGAAACCACCAATCCACTCCTCCTTCAAAATTATAAACCATTCTATGTAGATAAGTGCCTAGGTGTCACTGAATAAGTCAATCACCCATACAATAGATAAAAACAAGGAGGAAAGCCATGAGCTCAAATCTGACCAACTTAGATTGGCTGAAGGAGGACCCTTTCTTCAAAAAGCACTTTCCATTCAAAACACTTGAAGAACATCTGAGGGTGGATTCGGACGCGGTGGATCAATATGTTGAAAATGCGATTCGTCACGCAACCTCTAACTCTCCGCAGTTTATGAACAATAACGGAACCAAGCTTCAATATGAACATATGGATACACATAACCATTTAATTACAAAAGTACGCATTCCTAAGCGCGTTCATCCGGAGAACATTTGGATACAGCTCAACCGCACTCAACTCAAAATCAATGGGCTGAACGACGACCAGAGTCAAGTTATCACACTGCCAACTCCGATTAATCCGGATCAAAGCAAAGCGACCTTTAAGCAAGGTTCCCTTCAAGTAAAAATGCCAAAAATATCCACGGGTCGTTTCAAAGATGTCCACATCCGCTTTTTATAACACAAAACTTGAAAAACCACCTCATTTGAATGCAATTTATCCCCCATCCTCGTCCATAAAAATGCTTTAGATCAAAATATGCGTATAATTTATGTTATACGCATATTTTTTTAAAGAGTAGGCAAGGTCAAACGTGCATGTTTAAATGCGGTGTGACCCTCTTTCTTGATGCTCTTTTAGAAAGCATAGGCAAACAAAAGCAACTAAAGCAAGTACTCCGCTCACTGCAGTGGAAGTAGAGAATGCTCTTATATAATCCGTTGAACCTGCTTCTAAAAGCGTATGTCTAAGTGAAAAAGAAAACAAAATGCTGATCAAGGCTACTCCCAGCGAATTAGCCAAATACATAAATGTCGTAAATAATCCAGAGCCCGTCCCTGCCGATTTAACCGGTACAACACTAAGCACAATATTGGCGAGCGGCGTCGTAGCCATGCCAAGACCCAGGCCATAAACCAATAAGATCAAGATATTCTGAATATGAAACAAATGTACAGCATCTACATGCAATGACCCAATAAGTAGAAAATTGCACAAGCCCATGATTAAAGCGCCTGTTTTCAGCACCACACTCCCCCATCTCTTGACCATACGGGACGACAATAATGACGTGAGGAAAAAACCGGAGCCCAGTGGCATAAAGACCAGACTGGCCGACTCGATGTTGTAATGGAGGCCTGATTGCAAATAGTAGTTTAATACGAAGAAAAATGTGAACATGCTGAGGTAAATGGTGATCTCAGTTATTATGCCAACATTGAACGAACCTGATCTGAATATAGACAGATCGATCAATGGAGCGCGATGTGTCTTTCTCTTCTTTATTTGTACTGCAATAAAAGCAAACAAAATCATAATTGATAACAGTACACATCCCCAGGTCCAAGATGGCCACCCCTGCATTTGACCTACTGTGAGTGGATAAATGAGTAGAAATAAGCCCAGCATCAATAGTAAAGTACCTGCCCAGTCAATGCTTTGCATAGCATCTCCACGGGACTCAGGAACAATCGGCAGCCCTAACAGTACAAGAAGACCAAAGGGTACATTAAATAGAAAAACAATACGCCAGCCGAGCCCAAGCGGGTTCCAATCCACCAGAAATCCCCCCAGAATTAAACCCATTGTAAAGCCAATCCCAATGACCGCTCCATAAATAGCAAAGACCAAGCCCTTTTCTCTGGGCAGAAAGCTACTCTGTATAATGGATAGGACTTGCGGCTGAATCATCGCTGCTGACAAGCCCTGGATAGTACGGATAACAATTAATAATGTAGGATGGGATACCACTCCACCTAATAAACCCATTAACGTAAATCCCAACACACCATAGAACAGTATACGTTTTCTGCCATATATGTCTCCAAGCTTTCCTCCCAAGATCAAGGCAACCGCAAGCCCTAAAGAATAACCTGAGAAAATGAGCTGCGCTTCAGAAAAACTGGCATGCAGGCTGTTTTGCATAATCGGAAGTGCAACCTGCATCATATAGTTGTTCAAGGAAATCAGGAGGGTTGGAAGCAGAATAAGAATAAGCGAAAACCAACGGCATGGATCAGCCTGCTGGTTTGTCTTTTGTTTCGTCATGAATGCTGTAGAAATATCATTCATTTTATTTCCTCCCTTTTAGATCAATATTTCAACTGATAATCATTATCATTTATATTGATGGTTTGTTCTACCTGCCAAGGTATTTTCTTTCCCCGTAGAAGGAGCCGGAACCAAAAAAACTCCAAACATGACCAGCATGCTTGGAGTACTTTATTGCTTTGATTTTATTCATTTATCGCGTTCTGATAAGATATGTTTTTCAAATATTCACTCGGATTACAGCCGTAATACTTTCGGAAAGTTGTCGCGAAATTGCTTACATTGCTATAGCCTACAGAAACAGCCGTTTCTCCGACGTTCATCCGTTCCACTTCCATATACCAAAGTGCTTTTTCCATTCTTTGCTTACGTACTAACTCAAAAATGGTCATTCCGAATCGTTCACGAAACCCTTTCTTCAGCTTGAATTCATTCAATCCGACTTTTCTGGCTAACTCTTGAATGGACATCGGTTGTTCGAAATGGTGAGCGATTAATTCCCTGGCCATATCCAACTTTGATAGATCATCACGGCTTAAAAAGAGATTCCTCCCCATTGTTCCATGTCCATCTACCTCTCCAAACAAAGCAATGAGCTCCATGGCCTTACTTTCCATATATAATCGTTTCATCGCTCCGTTATAGGTGCAATTGATCAAATCATATACGCATTTATGGATTGCCGCTGTATTCGGATATTGGTCGATTCGTCCCTTGTAACGCTTCAACCATGATTCCATTTTATGTTTCTCAGGAATATCTGCCGCATAATGAAAAAGCTCCTTCGGGGATAACCGAATTTCCAGCAAATGATTCCTGACACTCGCTTTTTTCTCTTCGTATACCAACTCATCCTCAAAAAAGAGAACGTTCCCCGTCATTTTTTCTGTAAGGCTTTCTTTTCCATTCCACTCACAATAGATTTCGCCATTCAGGCAATAGCTTAGCTCAAACAATTGACAAGCTTCCTGAATGTGAAGCTTCATATCTTGTTCGAATGTAAGATCCGTAACCACAATTTCCATGCCTGAACGAATACGCGTCCGCTTTATGCTCCCCTTGCCAACCTCAGGTGGAATGGATATATGCTGTTCCCATTCGTTATGATGAGTATGGCCATTAACACGCTCCGTGAATTGATCAAAAAGACTGTGAACCTCAGCATTCAATATATTTATAGTCAAAATGGCACCTTCTCATCTACATAATCGATATAGGCATTGTACTCTGCAAGTCTTTTGAATACAATCGTATGAAACCTGCTATGTTTATTTTATTCGTAACGAATACCATTTGAGAGCTCCTGTAACACCTTCTTGTCTAGAATATAAATTGTGTCCCGCTCTCTTCCTATCACACCTTGCTCTGATAGCTTTAAAATGACACGATTTAAGTGCCTGGGCGTTGTACCGATCAAATCCGCGATTTCTTGCGTGTTTGTGGTTCGAATTTCTTTTCCGAATTCATATTCTTCATGGATCGTTGTCAACAAGTAGCTTGCGAACCGATTTTCAACAGAGGCTAATAAATTGACTCGTGAAGCGGTTGTACATGTTTGAAGTTTATATGTTACGTGTGTGAGTAAAGACATCAAAAACTTCGGCTCATGGATGGCATGTTCGTATATGTATTTAAATGAAACTGCAATACAAAGTGTACGATGAACAGCTTCAACTTGGGATTGTACAGCGATTTTTTGAATAAGCTCAATATCACCGATAACAGCAAACGGCTCACAAAAACGTAACAGCAATACTTTTCCTGTCTGTACGCTGGATGTAATTTTAACTCTGCCTTCAACAAGAAGCAAAAGGGTGTCCATCTGCTCTCCCTCTTTTAATACAAGCTCTCCCGGTTCATAGTAGCGCAGCTCAAAAGGAATTTCGTCTGATAAACGAAATATTTGATCGATTTCAAATTGTTTTATTTTTGATTGTAAGAGTATAGAGTCATGAATTATTTTCATGAATAAGTTTTCCTTTCGGGACAAATGTCCTTTTCTTTGTTTGGGAAGATGCTTAAGATGAAATGAAAAACAGCAAGGATGTGCCAAATTGATATTTGTATTCGATTTAGACGGTACCATTTGTTTTCAAGGAAAGCCATTAAGTCCAGTCATTATCGATGCAATCGATAAACTGACATATCATGGCCATGACATCATTTTTGCTTCAGCGCGCCCTATTCGCGACCTGCTGCCTACCTTACCCGAGCATATGCATGCTTACCCGATGGTCGGTGGAAACGGTGCAATCGTTGCTAAAGAAAAGAATATCATTTCTACAGTCCATTTTGAAGAAGATGCTAGGGACCGTATCGTTACAATGATTAATAACTATAATCTGAAATATTTGATCGATAGCGATTGGGACTATTCCTACACTGGAAGTGAAGATCACCCCATTAGGCGTAACGTTGACCCCCAGAAGCGGGCTAACCATGTATCCTTAGAATCCATTCGAAAAATGATAAAGATTGTGCTGTTTGACGTTTCTGATCACAGTTTAGTGCTAGAAGAACTATCGGCATTACCCGTAGTTATACATAAGCATGGAAATGAAGGTATCCTCGACATCAGCCCTCAGGGTATTGATAAGTGGAATGGATTGATGCGATTGGGTTTACAAGACCGATCGTATATTGCATTTGGAAATGATGCGAATGATATATCGATGTTTCAGCATGCCCACACTTCTATTATGATCGGCAGCCATAAAGAGCTTGAAAGCTATGCAACTGAACAATTACAAGCTGATGAAGAGCTCATCGCGCAAAGATTGTTGGCCTTCTGTAAAGTAACTGAACAAACCGATTGTCTAACGATGATTTAATACTTCCTAATATTATATTAAAAAAAGCCATCGGATTTGATCGAGGCCACTGAAAAAGTCTCTCTCATAGAAAAAGGTACAGTCCTTCAAGAAAATTGAGGAGACTGTACCTTTTTTATCGTATAATTGAGTCATTACGAAAAGCGGGTGAGAGCGGATGATTCGACAACAACAAACCTTGGTTCTGAGTCCTTATGCGGCACTGTATGACATCGTTGTCGCCATTGACCCGATTCGCATGTTTAAATATCTACTACTGAAAGCTATATTTGAACTCTCTGACGTAGACATTGTTGAACGGTCTAAGTATGACCTGTCGTTCAAATTTTTTCTTGGCATGGCACCAGAGGACTCGGTAATCGACCCAAGTTCTCTAACGAAATTCCGCAAACTACGATTAAAAGATATGAACCTGCTCGACATGCTCATCGGGCAGACAGTAGCCCTCGCGATCGAGCAGGGTATCTTAAAGAGTACCTCTATCATCGTAGATGCCACACATACGAAAGCGCGCTACAACCAGAAGTCACCGCAAGAAATCCTGCAAGACCGTGCGCGGAAGCTGCGAAAGGTTGTTTACAGCATGGATGAGTCGGTCAAAGCCAAAATGCCAGCAAAGAACATGAACAATGTGCTTGAAGACGAAATTGCGTACTGCCAAAAACTTGTCGCTTTCATCGAAGAAGAATCCAGAATCGCACAGGTGCCGAAAATTGTGGAGCCGCTTAATCTTCTGAAAGAGACGATTGAGGATGATGTGGAGCAGCTGCGCCTTGCAACAGATCCAGACGCGCGCGTAGGACACAAGAGCGCAGATAGCGCTTTTTTCGGTTACAAAACACATCTAGCGATGACCGAGGAACGACTTATAACGGCAGCTGTCATTACGACAGGTGAGAAAAATGATGGCAAGCAATTGCAGACACTGATCGAAAAAAGCCAAACCGCCGGGATGCAGGTCAAAACGGTAATTGGGGATACGGCGTATTCTGAGAAGGATAACCTGATCTACACGAAACAAAACGAGATTGAACTTGTAGCGAAACTCAATCCACTCATTACACAAGGTGCCCGCAAGAAAGAGGACGAGTTTCTGTTCAACAAAGATGCCGGCATGTACGTTTGTCCAGCCGGACACATGGCGATTCGAAAAGCACGACAGGGGAAAAAAGGCGTCAATAAAAACCAACAAGACACCTATTTTTTCGATGTGGAGATCTGCAAACGCTGTCCGTTTAAGGAAGGCTGTTACAAAGAAGGAGCCAAGAGCAAGACGTATTCCGTGACGGTAAAATCCGATGAACATTCGGAACAGATGGCGTTCCAGGATACAGAATATTTCAAGGCAAAATCTAAGGAACGCTACAAAATTGAAGCAAAGAACAGTGAACTCAAGCATGGACACGGGTATGATGTAGCCACATCCTCGGGTCTGCTTGGCATGCAACTTCAAGGTGCGATGGCCATATTCGCTGTAAATCTCAAGCGAATACTGAAATTAGTAGACTAAGAACTACTGGTGAATACATCATTATGAAGACAAAAAGAAGACATTCATCTCCAAAACGCGGAGTGAATGTCTTCTTTTTACACTATTTGCACCGCCTCCGAAGAAAAACGCAAGTTCTTCAGTGGCCTCGATTTGATCCAATGGCTTTTTTCATGATCATAGTTTACATAATATATATTCAGTTAACAATAATCACTCCATTAAATGATTCTCACCCAGCACCACTTATTTCAGTTGCATCCCCACTATTTTGTAACAATAATCCGAACCATTCCATGGAACCATACTTATCGAAAACAGGTTCGTTAGTAATCATCGATGGATCATCCAATCCCAACGATACGGACTTCATTAATTTGTCTGACACTTCCCTCTCTTGGTCCAATTGGGCGTAGCATCTAGCAGCATTATAATAAAACCAATATTGATTGTCTGGATTCAAAATCCGGCTCCGACTGATCTCAAGATCTTCTTCCCTGGTCAACCGATCAAACACCAATTCATAAAAATACACGGCTCCGCTAAAATCTTTGTTTTGATAACACTCATAAGCCTGAACAAGGTAATTATCAAAACGGTTGAACCAACCAAACCATGGGTCATACGTCTTGAATAACTTAAACCCTACTTTCTCCGCCGTCTTCCATGATCCGATGTTCGTGTCGAAGCAATCCCAGCCTATCCTCTCGATCCCTTTAGAACGTGCTAACTGAACACATGCAGAAGCAACAGCCGTCGCCAGCCCTTTTTGTCGATGATCCTCATCGGTCTCGATCCCAATCTCACATCTGTTTCCGATCACATAATCCGTTAAGCACCAGCTTACGATTTCGTTGTCGTTAGTTAGTATACAGTACCCGAACCCTCTGTCATTAAAGTTTTCAGCGGTCATATGATTGGAGTGAATTTCATCCAAAATAAAATCCGGATTCGTAATGTCCGTTCTTTGAAGCAATTCCAAATTCACTTCCTGCAAATGATATCCTTCTGGAAGTTCAGTCGGTTTTACGTCCACAGAGAGATCAAACAAATAATATCTTCGCTTATTAAAAGATGAATGAAGGCCGTTAATCAAGTTCTTTTCCAATAGATCCATACAGACTAAAGAATGAGGATACCGAATGTAATAATCCAGCATATCAGAATTGGACTCCACCATACCGGGAAACACTTTAGTTCTTAAGTGGATATTTACTTGTTTGAAAAATTCAACATTACAACCGGTAACATATAATGCCCGACCACGATCCCAAACCATAGCAGCACTTGGCTGCTCCGTACAATCTACATAAATTTCACCAGGGATTGTATGCTGCAATAAAGATACCAGTCTTAAATCATACATAAGTTCTTCGAACAATGGTTGAACGGTTACATACTGATCTGTTGATAATAAATACATTGATCCATCTCCTTTTAAATATCCAGTCACAAAAAAGAGCCCGAGGCATGGTTCATTACGCCAGGCTATGTCCAAAAAAGGCACAGAAAAGCCCAGGCATCGATGCCTGGGCTCAAATTCATGCGGAATGCATACAAACTTACTTGCGTCCGATTGAATGAGGGGCAGCGAAGGATAACTTTGTACTTTCGTTCATGTAATCGTATCCAGTCATATCCTAATCCCCTCCTTCCTTGTCAATTAGGTAAATTATACCACAATCACTTTCAATAAGTCTATCTTTTTTGTTATATTTGTTTAATTGGTTCAAATTCAGTATGTACTGGCTAAAATCAATGATTTATAATCATACCCTTTTTCAATCTTTAAAGTAGATAAGTGCGTTAAAATGAATTTTTGACACGATAATAACTAAAGAGCAGTAATGAAAGTTGTTTTACTATTATGAATTTTTCATATGTTGAAATACTCACTCTTTATAAAAATACTTCGTTTACACTCGTATCAATCCATCTTCGATGCAAACAAAAAAACAAGTCAGAGGCTCGGTAAAACCGTTCCTTTGACTTGTTTTTGGGTTGTTCCAGAACCAATCGATTAGCCTTTTACAGCTCCTTCTGTCAAACCTTTTTCAATAAACTTCGAGATGAACAAGTAAATAATCAACACCGGAATAACCGTTAGAGCAACCGCTGTTGCCATCAGTCCAAAATCCGTTCCGTATTGTGAGCTGATCTCATTCAATAGAGCAACAATCGGACGAACGTTTTCTTTATTAACAAAGATCAACGCTGAGAACAGATCGTTATACGACCATAAGAAAACAAAGATACTTACTGACGCAAATGCCGGTCTTGTAATCGGAACGAACAGCTTTACGAACATCTGCCACCTGTTGCACCCGTCTATAAAGGCAGCTTCCTCTAACTCCTTAGGAATTGTTGCCATATAACCAGCTATAACCAAGATGGCGAAGGTCAAGTTACCAGCTGTTTGAGGAAAAATCAATCCCGGATACGTGTTCACCAGACTTGTTTTAATTAAAATTTCATAAACGGGAACAACTGTTGCAAACGCAGGAATCAAAAGCGTAGCGTAGAGAATCGAATAAATCGTTCTCTTTCCTTTAAAATTAAATCTAGATAATACATACGCGGCTAATCCGCCAAACAGGAGCACCAATAATACGGCACTACCTGACATGATCAAACTGTTGATATAACTTCGACCGATATTAATACGTTCGAATGCATTCTCATAGTTAATCATCACCGGGTCAAAAGCAATTTTGAACGAATTATTCATTACATCTCTGGATGTCTTAAAGGAATTATTCACAATCCAGAACAACGGATATATTGTTGTCATGGCCCAGGCTGTCAAAATAACATACATAAAGGCGCTGCCTATGCTAAATTTCTTTGATTTAACTGGCCGTACAACACGTTGACTCTTAACGACTTCTTGCTGCATAATAGTACACCCCTATAACAGCTTAGTATGTAATTTCCTCTCTTTTTAACAAACGGTTGGCAATCAAAGCAAGCAACACTCCAAATACAACCATATAAATAGCAACCGTTGAGCCGTAACCGAAGTTTTGATCCACCATTGCTTTTTTGTACATATAGGTTCCCAATACTTCTGTGCCATTCTGGCCTTTAGTAATAACCCAAATGAATTCAAAGACTTTCATAGTTCCGGTAATAGCCAGCGTAATAACAACTTTAATATCACTCATAATCAGAGGGATCGTAAGTTTGGTCGTCTTCTTAAACCCGGTAATTCCCTCAAGTTTAGCTGCTTCATAAAAATCAGCAGGAATCTTTGACATCGCCGTCAAGAACAATACAAAGTAAAAACCAACATAATGCCATACGGTAGGAATAGCTACCGCCTTGAGAGCATTGTTTTCATCCAGCCAAAGGATCTTTTCGATTCCGAAGTTAGCCAATACGTTGTTCAAAAGTCCAAAATTATAGTTATAGAAGAGAACGAACAGCAAGGAAATGGCCGTACCGGAGATAACTACCGGAAAGAAAAATACCGTCCGGAAAAAGCCCTTCAGTTTCGTTATATTATCAACCATAACGGCTAGCACTAAGGCTATACCAACTTGGAATACGATGACATACAGCATGATTTCCAAAGTGTGTAGTGTTGCGGCTCCCAAAAGCTTATCTGTAAACAACCGTTCGTAGTTATCCCACCCAACAAACTTTTTATCAAAAAAGCCCGTTGTCCGGTAAAAGCTAAGATACAAACTTTTAAAGAATGGATAATACAAAAAGATAGTCATCAATAACGCTGTTGGTAACAAAAACATCAAAATATACTTGCGATCACCCTTCATATTTATCACCTTTGATGTTTATTTTTCTTCATTTTCTGTTTAAATGGTTACGCCGCCCTTATAAATACAAGAGGGGCGGCGCAAGCACATATAGGCAACCGTATTCGTTATAAAACCTATTTCTTATTGGCATCCTCGGTTTTCTTCGCTTCTTCGATTGCTTGTGTAGGTGTTTTCTCACCTGTAACAACCGGTTGTACGCTGGCACGAAGATTGGAGAACGTTTCTTGAGAAACTTTACTGTCTACCGGTGCGCTGATCGATGCCGCTTTTTGTGCCATTGCAAAGCCATCAAGAGCTACCTGAGGCAATCCTGTAACTTCAACCTCAGCTGCTGGTGTTCCACCATTCGCTGCAGCGATTTTTTGGATACTCGCAGGAGATGTCAAGTGTTTCAGCAATTCAACTGTCATTTCTTTTTTATCTGCATTGTCATATGCAGCCTTGGATACATAGAAACCAGTACCGAATCCGCCTACGATATCATTTCCGCTACCTGCTCCGCCAGGGATAGCCGGGAATGGAATAACGGTTGAGTTGTCTTTAACCGCATCGCTCCAACCACCGATAGCCCATGAACCTTCAAGAACCATAGCAGCAAGACCTTCACTGTAGTAGTTGCCTGCCATACCTAAATCGATCGTAGCAGCATCCTTAGGGAATGCGCCCAAATCATAAAGCTCTTTCATTCCAGAATAAGCTTTTTCCCAATTTGGCTCGATTCCGTCAAGCAATCCTTTGTTTTGACCTTCCGGACCAGCAGCAGCCAGAATCGTATGTTCAATCAGGTAATGAGATTGATCGAATGGTGCTGAAATCGGAATAATTCCTTTTTTTGAAAGAGTTTTAACTGCAGTTTTCAGCTTTTCCCAGTCTGTTGGAAGTTCAAGACCGTTTTCTTCAAAGATCTTCTTGTTTACAAACAAACCTTCATAAAAACCAGTCAACGGAGCTGCATAGATATTACCATCCTTTTGTCTGGCCAGCTCAAGAGCATCTGGAATAAAGCCATTTTTCCAATCCGGATTAGCATCCAGAATTTCATTCATCGGAACAACCTTACCTGCGTTCACAAAACCTTCAGCATCCGTACCGATGAAGTAGAAGAGCAAGTCCGGCTCGTTGCCGCTGTTCATGTCTGTGTTAACTTTCGTTCTGAAACCGTCATCATTTGCTGACATAACGTCATTATCAATTTTTACATTTGGATATTTCGCTGTGAACTCATCCAAAGCTCCTTGGAAAGCTTCACGTGCAGCATCCGTACCACCGAATGTCGAGAATACGCGAAGTGATACTTCTTTCGCTTTCTCCTCTTCTTTTGGAGTCTCAGCCGCTGGCTTAGGACTCTCTCCCTCAGCTGCAGGAGTTTTGGTTCCGCTGTTATTACCACAGGCAGCAAGGAACATGCTGAGTAATAACATTACGCTCATGAGCAGTAATGAAGACCTTTTCATTTCTAAATCCCCCTAATTGTATTTTTGCAACAAGCAAGTATTTCTTGCTGTCTACCAAATTTTATGCCAACTATGCCTGTATTCAAAGGGGGATATTCCTCTAAATGAGGGGGAAAAATCTAGCCTTGCATTTTTGGAATTCAAAAGTTATTATGTACTTTTTTACTTAATGTAGTTTCAAGGGAGTTCATTTTTGCTTTATGGGAATAAAGTATCAGGGGAGGTGTTTTTTAATTTCTATTGTGAATTTTTCATATATTGAATTTTTAGAATCTTAAAAGAATAGTTGTTTTAACGTTGTTCTCTTTTGACACGACGCCGCTTGATATGATGCACTAGGGCAAAAAAAGCAGCTCATCTAAGAGCTGCTTTTTCCGGAACAACCTTAAATCCATGATATCCCCCATGCGGAACGTAAAAAAGACACCCACGAGGGCGTCTTCAAGTTTTACTGGTATACACCCTTAGATTATTCTTTAGGATATCCGGGTACCTTTTGCCAAGTTCTTGATATCTTTCTTGGAGTTTACCAGTTGGGGCAGCGTCTTAATACTTCTGATCATTGGCGAGCTGCACTGATGGCATGTCGGTTGATGCTCAAAGGCAAAATCATCTCGAATCCAGCCATTACATCCTTCCTTTTCACATGTCCAAACCGCGGTCTCTTCTTGAGGAAGCTCTTCTAACGATTTTTTTCTGAAGTACATCTTGACCCCTCCTTAAAGTAAAAAACTGTCCTTAACATAAGGGTTAAGGACAGTTTTTCCAGTAATCAATTTACAGTTTTACAACGTTCTCAGCTTGTGGTCCACGGTTGCCTTGTACTACGTTGAACTCAACGCGTTGGCCTTCATCCAATGACTTGAAGCCGTCGCCTTGGATCGCTGAGAAGTGAACGAATACGTCATTACCGTTTTCAACTTCGATAAAACCAAAACCTTTTTCTGCGTTAAACCATTTCACTGTGCCTGTTTCCATAATATAAAAACCTCCAAAATTTTTTAACATGCGTTTCTGAAATTATAGGGTACAAAATAACAAATTCACATATTGAAAAAGTTGCCCAGCAGAAGTGACAACCTTTTCAATATGTGAATCACAAGGTTTTCTTATTTGCCATTTAACTAATGATACCACAAATGAAGTATTATAAGCAAGTCTTTTAACCTTAAGTTCAAAATACCGTCCAATGGCGTAAATTATACATCTCCGGATTGTCATGTTAGTTTACATAATATATGTGATGTATACTTAAAAAGTGCATGCAATTTTCTTCCCGAGTACTGTCCAGCAACCTCTTCCTAACGACACGAATGGCATCATAATCCTCCTGTGAAAATCTACTCCTGTCAGCGAGCAATCGACGACCGGATAATCCAAACTAGCTGCATGACCGCATTTCGTAAACAAAAAAACCACCTGCGCATAATTCGAAGTCTTGAATAGACGTTTCCCAGCAGCCAGTACCGGACACTGTTAATACAATTAATATTTAATGTAATGAATTAATTTCGCTTGAAAAATACTGCGATGGATTGCCGCGTTCCGGGTCCACAAGTTCTTCATAACGATTACCGGTATAGGCACCTATCGTCTTCCGCCAAAAAGCCTGAGCTGGCGTATTGGTACTGATCTGAGTAACCTTCCAACGACCTCTCAAAAGATCAAACAGCTGGTACGAGGCCCATGTCCCCAGACCGCTTCGGCGATATTTTTTCATAACAAAAAACTCGCACAAGTAAAAATCCGCTTCGGCAGGATCATCCATACGATCAACCAACGCAAAACCTGCCGGTTTATTGTGGTAAGTAATCAGGTACGGATAACAAGTTTCACGCTTGATCCAATAATCATCCAAGTCAGGATACGGAGCAAACCTTCCCTCGTCATTAACATCAACATCCAAAAACTGCGTAAAATCATAGAGGTAAAACTGCATTAAATGTTCGATAACAGCTTTCTGTTTTGCAGGGACCAAGCTGATCCTCATAGCATTTACATTACCAGTGTGTGTGGACATAACTACCTCCTTCAAAACATTAATAAAGAACATATATACTCTTTCGGATCAGCAGCTGCTGAGGTTATGAATACGATAATTCATTATGATAAAATAGAGAGACTACGTGGTCTTCTTAGACATATCATGATTTAAGAGGTGAAAGAATTGAACATACAAAAAGTCATCGACCGCACAAGGCTGGATGAAAAAGCCCCTTCTATGCCCTGGTACGTGCAGCAGTTTATCGATTATAAGCTGCCAGACCTATCACCATCCACCCTGCTCGAATATGTAAGGGATTACGAAACCTTTTTCAACTGGCTCCGTGCTGAAGGGCTATCCGAAGCAGAGAACAATTCAAAGGTAACTCTGCTTGAGCTGGAGACCCTTCGGATGGAGAGCATTACAGGGTATCGACTTTATTTAACGACAAGGAAGGAAGGCACAAATTCCCGGATTACCGTGTCACGCAAGCTCTCTTCCCTGCGATCCTTGTTTCACTATTTAAGCCAGATTGCTGAAGATGAGAATTATTACCCGCTTCTGAAGCGTAATATTATGGCCAAGGTTGAGAACAAGAGGATACACAAGCCAAAGGATACCGCTGCCAAGCTTAAAGGAAAAATACTGGAGGACGAGGAGCTGCTCGATTTTATCGGTTACATCCACGAAGGATATGCTACAGACGTTGCGAACAACAAGCAGGCTCTTTACGCCCATGAGCTCAATAAAGAGCGTGACGCTTGTATTACCAGCCTGATCCTGAACTCCGGTCTCCGTGTATCTGAGGTCGTGAATTTAAATATCAGTGACATTGATCTTAATAACAAAATGCTCCATGTATTCCGTAAAGGTAATAACGACGAGACTTTTAAAACGCCGGTTTATTTCCGTGCGCAGGCCAAAGATGATTTAGAACATTACTTGGCGCTGAGACAGTCAAGGTATAAAGTGCCGAAGAAAGAAAAGGCACTGTTTATCGCCATCCGTAACGGCCAGAACGAGGGTCAACGGATGACCAAGCGTGCCATTCAGGCCATGATTATTAAATACGCCAAACGTTTTGGCAAGCCATCTCTTACAGTACATAAGCTGCGGCATTCTTTTGCTACAGACTATTATCTCCAGAACGATATTTACAAAACCAAAGAGCAGCTTGGACACGCTTCTACGGAGACAACGGAAGTATACGCCCATCTGACCGACAAAACGATGTCTGAAGCGATTGAACGCCGGACAGAATCTTCTTAAAGATACCTATGACTTCATCTCATGCCACAGAAATGCGGCAATCTCATCCGTTTCGTTCCAAGTAAACACGGGAACCGGATTGCTCTTGTTATATTCAAGGAGCAGTTCGTGTTCCTTTTTCATCTTGTGATGCACCACAAGCCCTCTAACACCTCTAACACTTTCCAGCAATTCCTCATCTTCATGATCCCTAAGAAGAAGAAGCTTCGGGTACAGTTCCTGCTTGAATCCTTCCACCAAAATAACGTCATAGTCTTGAAACCGGTCCACCATCTGCTGCAGTGTTTCTCCTTCTTCAACTATGACAGCGGTTCGGTTTGGTGAAGTAATAGCTACCGCATCAGCACCCGCTTCATGAAATGAATGGGTGTCGGTTCCAGGATGGTCCAAGTTAAATCCGTGAGTATCATGCTTTACGACAGCCGTTCGGCAGCCTTTTGCTTTCAACAGCGGGATCAGAGCTGTAATTAGAGTCGTTTTGCCACTGTTTTTGTACCCTGTTATTTGCCATACCTTCGCAGTCATGACAACCCTCCAGGCAGTAGGAGCACCTTCACCTTTTGTCCTACAGGGGCGCCTTTCAAGTCTGGAGGAATAACAATCAGGCAAGAACTGTCCTTAATCGTGATCATTACACTGGATTCATCCAATTGTGCCGGCTTGGCTATAACCCTTCCATCACTCACTTCCAGCGTTCCTCTTACGTAACGGGTAAAATTGTTCACTTTATCATAATCAGACCCGAGTTCCGCGCTCCACTCTTTAAGATATAGTTCTTTCATGCCGAGCATTTGACGTAAGGTTGGTCTTACAAAGAGAAGAAAACCTACATAGCAAGCTCCAGGATTGCCGGACAAAGCAAACAGCAGCTTACCGTCTTTAACAGCAGCCGTCGTAACACTACCTGGTCTCATCGTCACCTTGTTAAACAGCAACTTCATCGTTCCAGAACGAACAAGGTCTCCCATAATATCATAATCCCCTACCGATACACCGCCTGTCGTGACCACGACATCGTAGCGTTCAAGCGCCTCCTCGACCTTTTGCCTAGCTAGCGTGATATCGTCAGGAATGGCATTCATAACGACCGGTTCTGCCCCTGCTTCACTTAATTGGGAAGCCAGCATGTAGGTGTTACTATTGCGAATTTTTCCGGGTTGAAGAGGTTCGCGAATATCGAGCAGCTCAGTACCTGTCGAAAAGATTCCGACCACCGGCCTCTTAGAAACCTCTACTTCATGAACACCGAAGGTTGCGAGCACCGAAATTTCTCCGGGTCCGATTAAGGTTCCTTTTTTTAAGATCAACTCTCCTACCTGAAGTTCAAGTCCAATGGGGGTTACGTTCTTACAGGCCTCAATAACCTTCTTGACTGCTACCCATTCAATACCATCCTCTATCCGGCTTTCTGTCATTTCAAGCATCACCACAGCATCCGCTCCTTCTGGAACCTGGGCGCCAGTCATGATCCGGGAAGCAGTGCCTGATGTGACGATTTGGTCTGATACCGAACCGCATGGAATATTGTCAATCACTTTTAACCATACAGCTTCACCATTGCTACAGCAGTCGGTGTCGGTAGATAAAATAGCATATCCGTCCATCCCAGACCGGCGAAAAGTAGGAAAAGCATGAGGAGCAAAAATATCGGTCGCCAAAACACGGCCGTCGCCTTGCTCCAGCTTAACGGTTTCAGTAATCCCTTTTTTCACATACTCTTTAATGATCGATTGCGCATCCGGAACTTGTACCGCTTTACGCTGGAATTTGCTGCGATCAAACTCTTGATGAGCATTGTTTATATTGTGGTTCATTAAATAAAGCCTCACTTTCCAATACGCTAGTAGTTCACATGAACAATAAAATTAATGTACCTATAATCAGTTATAACTTCTATTGAATTCAATAGCAAACCCAGGCAGCGTCAATCACGCCAAAAAAGACGTATGGCGTCATTCCACCATACGTCTTTCTTTAGAGATTAAAAAGTTTAAACTTCGGAGTAAACTTATTCTTGTTACCTTCGTCCCCGTCTACCGATCCTTCCTGAGCCGGATCTTGTCTTCGGTTTCTTATATGATTTTTTCGGGGAGTCAAATAGTCCACCGTCACCCCCGCTTTCGCCACGTTTAATGGTACCACGACTCTGTTTATCGGATGGTTCCTTTTTGAAAATATTTCCACCTGAGCCAACTGTCCCTTGACCACGTCTTGAAATCTTTCCGCTGCGATCTACGGTTAGCGGAGGCGCAACCTTCTTGTCATTATCTGTAGGCTTTCTATAGTTGCCTTCCTTCGGTTTATAGACGTCCTTACTTGTGTATCCCCTGTACCCTCCACCAGATCTTCCAAGTGAATCAAACAAATCGCTGATCAGTACAGCTGTCAGATAACCTTGAAGGAAATTGGAATCATAGTTGCGCTGAACATACTCTTTCGAGTCGATCTCAATTAGGGTATCTTCCGGTTTCTCTGGATCCTGCTGCAGATGATAATATTCATTCCCGTATACGAGAAACATCCGTTCATTGCTTTCAGGTGATATTTGGTCAGGTTTATTCTCTTCAGATAAATCCGCAGCGACAACTGGCACACTTTTATCAGCTGCACGATATACGTAGGAAGTTAAATTTCCGTCCCGGTTAACCGATTCCAGCGGATATGAAGCCTTAACGTCCGGCGGTGCTCCGCAACCGCTCAACAGCGATACGAGGAAACTGAGCACCAGTATAATTTTGATTGATAATAAAGAGCGTCGTTTCATGTTACCACTCCTAAGTAGCCCGGATGACTTTTACATCCCCCGGAATCACTTTCTCTCCTTCATAGAGCATAAACCGCCCGTTCTGCCATTCAATCCGTACGAGCCGGTAATCGTCTGACTGATACTGCCACACATGCTGCTCTCCGCTTTGTGTGAAAGGCGTACGGCCGGTGATCGCTACATGACCACCATACTCTTCCTCCAGATGATACACGCCATCATCAAGTTCAATAATCGTAGGCACTTCATCTGGGGCGTCAAGCCTGCCGTCAATCGGTGTATATAAAGCATATTGCACGGTTTCCCGCTCTTCGATATGAAGATATGCGATGCTACTTCCGTCTTGAAGTGTTAATACAACCGCATTCCGACTACGGTTATGAACACGCCCCGTTACTTCATATGTGACGAGAGATACTTCGCAAATGTCGCCGGGAGAGAGCTGCAGCATGCTCTTTTCCACCTTTGGAGGCTCCGGTTTCGCAAATATGTTACCAATTCTTTTCCATACACTCATTCTTCCAGTCTCCTATCGCAGATATGCATGATTAAAGGCAGGCCGTAATGATCAATGCTCCTACCACATGAAGTGTGCCTGCAAACAATCCATAACCGGTCTTGCCCTCTTGAGTTCCTTTATCCAAGTTAATACCGCCGAGCAGTCTAAGCATCTGTTCAGCCAGCGCTTCCAAAATCAGCAGGATAACAAAGGATACAATGGATACGACAATCGCTTCCAGCAAGTGAGCAGAAGTTCCAATTGATACGGACAAGATGTAGCCCTGAGCCACCAGCTTCATGATAAGCCGTGTCGTAACCGCCATGTTTCCGGCCTTTACTTCTTCCAGATCTTTATACTTTGTAAAAAGTGAGTCCACGAACATCAGCACAAAAAGTAGAAGCGCGCCAACACCGGTCCAGACCAGAATTCCCAAAATCATATCAAAATTCATTCTAAAGGCCTCCACATTCAACATACTGATCATGTAAAAGCGAAGGTGAAATCCGCATGTTAAGCGCTATTCCCCTTCGCCTTTTCTAACTATTTTTGAACCGTAAATATCAATCGATATTATTGATCTTTATTCTCATACTGCTTCATCAATGCAGCCAATTCGTCTTCTACGACCTTATCCTTACCAAGGCTTTCGAACTCTTCATCCAGCGACTTTTCCTTGCTGTTCAATTCGTTGCTTGCCTCAGCGCGTGCTTCCATCTGAAGCATTTTCTCCTCCATACGCTTCAGACCGGCAGAAGCGGTATCGGAGCTGAAACCGTTCATTGCTTTGTTGATTTCAGTCTGGGCTTTAGCCGCATTGTAACGAGCTACAAGGGTTTCGCGCTTATTCTTCATCGCTGTAAGCTGCTTGCGCATTTCCTCAAGCTTACTGCGAAGGTTATCGGCAGCAAGTTTGTTCTGATCGTAACTGGCTTTGTACTCGTCTCTCTTGGCTTCTGCTGCTTTCTTCTCCTCAAGTGCCCGGCGTGCAAGATCAATATTTTGCGCTTGTGCAGCCGTGTGAGCTTGTTGCGAACGCTTTTCAACCAAAGCATTTTGTTCCTCGAACAGTGCTTTGAAACGTTTCTCAATGGCAATCTGAGAGGCTACCGCTTTTTCAGCATCCTCAAGATCTTCGGTCATATCCCGAATGTATTGGTCAGTCATTTTGATCGGATCTTCCGCCTTGTCGATCATAGCATTAATGTTGGACATCGTTACATCACGTAATCTTTTGAAAATGGACATGGTTTCGTGCCTCCCAATAACTTAAATGTTTTCTTATGCTCATTATTTACGTCACAACAGAAAGAACGTTTCAAATATTTCACAACTATTTTTTTCTGTTTACTAATTTTAAGTTTATTCGAAGTCAGCACGTATCTTTCCTGCCAAATAAGCCTCCAACATATTTTCGGTAGTCCGAACAATCATATCTATTTCATCCCTTTGCAAACCGTCAAAATGGATACCTATCACAACGGTCACCGTCCGCAGCAGTTGCATGGCGATGTGACGGGCAAATCTCTCAGACAACAGATGCTCTTTGTGACCAGGGACAGACGTGGTTTCAACATCTATTGTAACGGGATCATGACAAGTAAGATATGCTATTGAAACTGCACCAATATGGGCATCACCGCCCTTAATGATAATTAATGTATCACGCCCTATTTCTATTTCCTCTAAGGTTAGAGCTTCCTCAAACGATTTAGTCATATGCTCACATCCTTATTCCAACAGCATTTCTGGGATCTACACGATTCCTCGAACTTCATCCAAATGGGATATCTTCTCCGCCGCCATAAATGTCTCTAATTCGTTGATCAGTCTAACGCCTGCCCGGAGATCGGAAAAGCCGGCTGTACCGACCTCAACGGCTGCCGCTCCAGCCATTATAAACTCCATAATATCTTCACCTGAAGATATTCCGCCAATACCAATGACCGGTATATTTACCGCATGTGAAACCTGATGAACCATGCGGAGAGCAATCGGCTTGATCGCAGGTCCAGACAGTCCGGCATAGCCGTGACGAAATACACTTTTTCTTAATCTTACATCGATCTTCATCGCAGATATGGTATTAATTAAAGAAACCGCATCCGCTCCCTCCAACTCACACATATAAGCCATCTCTGTTAGCCGTTCTGCTCCTGGAGACAGCTTTACGATCAGTGGCATGGTTACCTCACGTCGAACGGCACGAACCACCTTCTGTGCTTCCTCTGTCTGGATACCGAACGCCATCCCGCCTTCTTTAACATTAGGACAGGAAATGTTCAACTCAATCATGTCTACGGCTGATCGTCCCTGTTTACGTCTATTGTTCTCATCGGTTTGTATCAACCTGGCACCTTCGATATAATCCTCAAGACAACCGCCGCCTAGATTGGCAATACGAACCGTATCCAGCGTTTCCCAGTAAGGACATTCCTGCTCCAGAAAAGTGTGAACTCCTGGATTTTCCAAACCTACACTGTTGAGCATGCCTGAAGCCGTCTCCCATACACGTACTCCCGGATTCCCCTCTTTCGGTTGAAGAGTAAGACCTTTACCACAAATGCCTCCTAAAATATCGATCGGATAAAATTGTGAATATTCATGTCCAAATCCGAACGTACCTGAAGCCATCATGACTGGATTTTTGAACGTAACACCTGCAATAACACAACTTAAATCAGTCATTAAAAACAACCTCCTCCACGGGGAATACAGGTCCATCCGTACACGCCTTCTTGCGCCCGTCCCTGCACTTCACACTACATACGAGACATGCCCCGATTCCGCAAGCCATCCGATTTTCCAAGGAAACGAACACATGATTATGTCTTCCGTGCACTCCATGCTTGTCCTGTACTGCCTTCAACATCCCATGGGGACCGCACACAATCACCGTATCGTATTGATTAAAGTCAATACCATTCAGAATGGTACCCCCTACTTCAACATGCAGAGATCTGCTTACTTTAAGAAACACTTCGGTTAAATATGGTTGTTGGCTAAAGCCTAGAAACACGTCTGCATTTGGTGTGTTTTTTGCCATATAGTACAGTGGGGCCATTCCAATACCACCGCCAACCAGAGCTACTGAACCGTTCACAGCAGGAAAGCCATTCCCAAACGAACCCTCGGTATGCAGCTCATCACCTGCTCGGAGCTCCTGGAACCGTCTCGTTCCCTCGCCTACAACCTGATATAAAAAAGAAATACGATTGTCACTGACATCAAAAATACTTATCGGCCGCGAGAGAAGCGGATAGTTATCCCAGGCTCGCAGCATATAGAACTGTCCAGGCTTTCCTCCCTGATTGCTCTCAACCTCCAGCAGGCCGATCCCATCTGCTACCATCTTGTTAGATTTCACTGTCCCCATCCTAAGACCTCCTGCACATTTCTAATCCCAATTACTTTGCATGGAAAATGTCCAGGCGTCAGTGATACATTTCACAATACTTTATTACAAAATCTTCTATCGATATACCTCAAAAAAGCCAGACCACATTTAGTAATAGTTTTTCTTGTGATATAGATCTATAAAAAAAGCCCCGGTTGCACCGGGACTTTAGTTCATTCTTATTAAAATTAAACGTCACTTATAACCTCGTTCGTATTGTTTTGGAACCTTTTGCCCACCATCCAGAGCCTTAGCCGCGTGAGATGCCCAATACGGATCGCGCAGCATTCCTCTTCCGACGGCAACCAGATCTGCATGGCCTGACAATACAACGTCCTGTGCGACTTCATAATCATCCAGCAGTCCGACTGCGATTACCGGTACCTGCAGAAGTCGTTTGAAATCCTTGGCCAGATCCACTTGATAAGCAGGCTCAGCTTTGGGGCCGCCATCTGAACCGATCGGGCCCTCGCCGCCGGATGTAATGTGAAAAATATCGACACCTGCATCTTTATACCGCTCACTTATCTTTGCGCAGTATTCTACGTCATATCCCCCGTCGACATATTCCTTAGCGGAAACACGCATCAGCAGGGGCATACCTTCAGGCAGCACTTCCTTAACAGCCTTAACTACCCGTTCGCCAAATAAAGCATAATCCTGTCCATATTCATCATCACGTTGATTCGTAAGAGGAGAATGAAACTGATGAATAAGGTATCCATGTGCCCCATGAATTTCTATCGTATCAAAACCAGCTTCCACTGACCGGCGCGCACCTTCCTTATATGCTTGGATAAGCTCTTCGATTTCATTGCCTGTAAGGGCACGCGGCATTTTGTAGCGGGAACTGAAAGCGATTGCGGAAGGCGCCACAGACGGCTCCGCGTCCTGGGCTTTGCGTCCTGCATGACCGAGCTGAATACCGATTTTTGTGCCATACGAATGAACGCTGTCCACAATTCTCCGGTAAGCCGGAATATGCTCATCGCTCCATAGACCCGTATCCTGATTGGAAATGCGGCCATCTGGATGGATGCCAGTCATTTCAACAATAATAAGACCAGTACCGCCAACGGCACGGCTTACATAATGGACGTAATGCCAATCGTTTGGGGTTCCATCCTCTGCCTGAACGGAATATTGACACATCGGAGGCATCACTATTCGGTTCTTAAGCGTCAGGTTTTTAAAATTGTAAGGTGTAAATAAGTCAGCCAACGATCTCATTCCTTCCGTACTCATATGATATTACCCAATGGCTATTATACACCTTAACGTTACAAAACCAAAAAACGTTTATCATATGTGAATTAAGGATAAATTAGGATACAGACGGGCATACCAATAAAAAGAAAAAGGAGGCGTTGAATGATGTTAAACCACACCCGAATATGGGGTTTGATATTAATCACACTGATGCTCCCTCGTATGGAGTCTTCAGCAGCTGTTAACGCCGTTATGCGGTTTACAGACTCCTTTTTAAAGAGCCCTGTCCATTCTTCAGTAATATCTGACACCGTTCAACAGGAAGATACCAAACGGAAAGAGCGCCAAAGTTTATCCTCACCTCTTTCCCTTAGCGAGTTAATGAAAAAATATCCGAATACGTTTCGGACCAGAGGCCCGCACGTAAAGCAAGTCGCCCTAACCTTTGACGATGTTCCAGATCCCCGCTTCACTCCTCAGGTTCTGGATGTGCTCAAAAAGGAGGGAGTAAAGGCGACTTTTTTTGCTGTTGGCACCAGATCAAAAAAACACCCGCAAATCGTAGCCCGTATTCGGCGGGAAGGACATGCCATAGGTAACCATTCGTACAATCATGCGCAGTTCAACAAGCTCACGCTCGATCAATTCCGAGACCAAGTCGAGCGCACCAACCGTATTTTAAAGTCGATCACAGGGATAAAGCCCCGTCTCATCCGCCCTCCCTATGGAGAAATCAACGAGGAACAGCTCCGTTGGGCCCGGAAGAACAATTATAAGATAGTGAATTGGAACGTGGACTCGCTGGATTGGAAAGGCTTGAGCAAAGATGAAGTAAGACATAATATATTGTCAGCTGCTGGACCTGGTGCGATCATTCTTCAACATGCTGGCGGTGGAGTGGGTTCTGATCTGACAGGGAGCATTGAAGCACTGCCTGAGGTGATAGCAGAATTGAAGAAAAAAGGCTATTCATTCGTTACCCTGCCTGAGATGCTAGGTGTTTCCGAAGGTATACAATAATAAAACGTCTATCGACGCATCGCAAAGAAGACAGACCGCACTTAACTGTAGTTTTTCTTGCGATACTTTCTTATCTCTAAAAAAAGACGGCGGTTAAAGCTGAACGCTCAGCCCACCGCCGTTTTTCCTATACCTTGTAAATTATTTAATAAAATATAATTTCACATTTTGAATACCAAATTGGCTAACTGATTTTTGAGAACCTGGAATAAAAATATCTACTCGATTCCCTTTGATTGCTCCGCCAATATCTCTGGCCACTGCCACAAACGCCTTATTTGGCAGTCCTGAATGAGAATGTCCGGTGACAAGCACCTTCGTACCAAGCGGGATGACTTTCGGATCCACAGCAATCGTGCCCAGTTTCAAAGGATTTCCGAAATAGTCCACAGCTCCCCATTTTCCATTCTCGCTCGCAGCAGATGAATAGGCCGTTGCTTTCATTGATGCCGTTTTGCTGTAGTTAAACGTTTTGCCCCAAGCTTCTACCACTTTGCTGCTAGCATTCACATTCAAATTTGGAACCATAACGCTTGCTGCTGGAACACTTGCTGCTTTCATAGTCGGTGCTGCCGGGATTTTAATCTTGAGTCCCGGATAAATGTTTTTAGCCTTTATATTTGGATTTGCTTGCATAAGCTTGTTTAAATTCACACCATACCTTTTGGCAAGAAAATAATATGTATCCCCCTGCTTTGCAACATGAGTCGTTGCTGCTTCTGCAGGAACCGTTGTTGCCCCGAACGTTAATCCCAATGCCAATACCGCGGCAGTTAGCAGCTTTACCGTCTTTCCTTTCGTTCCGGTTTCATTCCGGTCGTTTTTCTTATGCCACCATTTCATATTCTGTATCATTCTGGATGCCTCCCTTGTTTAACGATTACGAATATATCACAACTTTGTAACCTTTTCTTCATGAAAATGCTGGAATAAACAAAAAAAGCAGCTCTGGAAGGCCAATATAGGCACCAGAACCGCTGTTATAAGCATTGAATCGAACTTAAAAAAGATTACAAAACCTTGCTTAAAAACTCTTGCGTCCGCGAATGCTGCGGGTTGGTAAAGATCTGCTCAGGTGTTCCTTCCTCGACGATTTTCCCACCATCCATGAACAAGATACGATCGCCAACCTCGCGGGCAAACCCCATTTCATGAGTCACGATAACCATCGTCATCCCTCCAACAGCTAGCTTCTTCATAACTTCCAGCACCTCACCAACCATTTCCGGATCGAGAGCCGAAGTGGGTTCGTCAAAAAGCATCACATGAGGCTGCATTGCCAAAGCGCGTGCTATCGCAATCCGCTGCTTTTGACCCCCAGACAGTTGAGAAGGATAAGCATCCTTCTTATCCAGTAGTCCAACCGATTTCAAAAGCTCCTCCGCAATCTTTCCCGCTTCCTGAGCCGAAGTCCCCTTCACCTGTACAGGAGCCAGTGTGATGTTATTCAGAACACTCTTATGAGGAAATAAATTAAACTGCTGGAATACCATGCCCATTTTTTCACGGGTAGCATTGATATTATGGTTCTTCTTGGTGATCTTCTCACCTTCGAAAGATATTTCGCCGCTGGTCGGCTGTTCCAGCAGATTCAGACAACGCAGAAATGTACTTTTGCCGGAGCCGCTCGGTCCAATAACAACGACAACCTCGCCTTTGGCGATTTCCACGTCGATTCCTTTCAGAATATCCAACTTGCCAAATGATTTATGAAGATCCTTAACGGTTATCACTAGCGCTCAACTTCCTTTCCAAGACACCCAGAAGCTTCGAAAGAACGAATGTCATAATAAAGTAAATCACTGCAGCAACGAGCAATGGATTCAGCGCTGCGAATGTGCTGCCGCGCAAAATTTGCGCCTGGTACATAATGTCCATTACTCCGATAAACGAAACGATGGACGATTCCTTAATAATAACGATAAATTCATTACCAATCGCAGGTAGTACTCCTTTTAAAGCTTGTGGCAAAATGATGTGGCGCATTGCTTTCTTTTTAGTCATACCGAGTGAACGTGCCGCTTCCAACTGGCCTCGATCAACCCCTTGAATCCCTGCACGGAAAATTTCAGCCAGGTAAGCAGCGCTATTCAGAGAAAGAGCCAAAATACCGGATTGTATCGGTGTAAATTTAATATCAAATGCTGGCAAACTGTAATGAATTAGGAACAATTGCACAAGCATCGGTGTGCCCCGCATAATCTCAATATAGGCAGTTGCGATAAATTTAAATATGGAATTTCCTGACATCCGCATCAATGCGATGACCAAGCCTAGTAAAAAACCGAATAAAACGCCCAGTGCCGAAATGAGCAATGTATATTGTATACCTTTTAAGTAGTAGTCACGATATTTCCAGAAAAATTCGAACGTGTTAAGCTGTTCTTTTTCACTTACCCGTCCAGCCGCAAGATCGCCTGCTTCATCGACGAATTTTTGAACTTGGTCGTCCTTTATAAGACGCTCCAATGTGGCATTAATGCTCTTTAGAAGCTCCTCATTACCCTTTCTGACACCAACAGCATATTCATCATTCTCGCTTGTCGGCTTGGCATCCGTAATAACCATCGTCTCTTCGTTCATGTTAGCTTTGGCGATTGGGTATTCGGCAATGACCACATCGACCCGTTCCGTTTCCAACTGAAGCAGCAGATCCGGTATTTTATCTAATGAAACTACGTTCGAATTCGGAATACTCTCAGCAATCCGCTCCTGAATGGACGATTTCTGAACACCAAAACGTGCACCTTCCAAACTTTCAACTGTGTTATACTTGGATTCTTCACCCTTGCGAACGATAATAGCCTGATTTGCTTCATAATACGGGATGGAGAAATCAATGCTCTTTCTGCGTTCTTCTGTCGGATTCATACCCGAGATAACAAAATCAATCCGTCCGCTCGTCAACTCAGGCAGCAATGCATCAAAAGAAGCATCCTTGATTACAAGCTCAGCGCCCATATCCTTGGCGATCTCTTTTGCAATCTCAATATCGAATCCGACGATGGTGTCCACACCATCAATCGTTTTATGGAATTCATACGGCATATAATCGGCGCTAGTACCGAGGATAACCGTCTTCTTCTCTGCTTCCGCACTGGCAATACTACCGAAGGACAGCAGTACAACCATGCAGAGAAGCATCCAAGTCGTTATTTTTTTTCTCATGACCCTTAAATCTCCCCTTATCTACATTCATCAAATTGTTCGCGATTGAGTCATTATAAAACAGGATGCATGATTATGCAATGCTCTTTCATTCATTTTCAGTATATTGACTTTCCTCAACCAGCTTTCCAGCCCTTCTGTTATAAGACATTGGTCAATTTATAACGGAGAGGTGTCCATTCCATGAACCTGAAACCATTCTTCGATGAGACAATTAAAACACCTAGCATAAGATAATAAACAGATATCAATTTATCCTTTATTTTACATAAATAACCCTATTCTTTATATCCAAAACGCTTTTAATTACCTTTACCTGTCTGAAACCCCGAGAACTACAGTTGCATTTTTATGTGAGTTCAATGCATTTCCGAGATTGGCCAAACTTACGATAATCACTTCATCTGTATGGGGGAAGTATACCCGAACCTTATCCTGCTCAACCGAACCGGCAACACGGTCGGTTTTTTAGTGGACTGAACACCAGAGATGGTGTGAGCTTCATAACCTCTTCCCGTGATATGCCCTATACAAAAAAAGGCAGGCCGATAAAAATCGACTGCCTTTTTGCTGTGTATTAACTTTAACATTAACTTGCTGCTGTAAAATAGCAGCATCATTAATCTGTAATTTTATGATAGATATCCATATACTGCTGGGCTGACACTTGCCAGCTGTAATCACCGGACAACGCGTTCTTGGTCACCTGTCTCCAATGCTCTGGCTGACTATAAAACGAAATGGCGCGTTTGATCGTGTTCATCATGTCATGAGCATTATAATTCGCAAAGGTAAAGCCGTTGCCCTCACGGGTTATCTCGTTATAGGAATGAACCGTATCATTCAGCCCCCCCGTCTCCCTTACGATTGGGATGCTGCCGTAGCGAAGAGCAATTAATTGACTAATCCCGCAAGGTTCGAACTTAGACGGCATCAGGAATAGATCACTGGCTGCATACAGTCGGCGTGACAGCGGCTCATTAAACCGGATTTGGTCCGACATCTTATTCGGGTAACGGATGGCGGCTTCACGGAACCAATGCTCATACGAAGGATCTCCTGTCCCGAGCAGTACAAACTGAATATCGGTATAATAGAGCAGTTCATCCAGTATTCGTATAACGAGATCCAATCCTTTAGAGTCGACGAGACGCGTGACCATCGCCATCATTGGCACTTGCGGAGCAACAGGCAAATTCAATTCCTGCTGGAGCTCCGTTTTATTTTGCATCTTTTTGCTCAGGTTACTGCGGTATTTGACAGCAATATGTTGGTCACTCGACGGATTGTAGCTTTTCGTATCAATACCGTTCACAATTCCGCTTAAACGATCGCCCTGTGATGCCAGAAGGCCATCCAACCCATAACCGTAATAAGCAGTCTGGATTTCCCGGGCGTACGTCGGACTAACCGTTGTAACATGATCAGCGTACACGATTCCGGCTTTTAGGAAGTTTACATTGCCATAGTATTCAACACCCTCAGAGGTAAAGTACCTGCTGTGGATCCCAAGTACGTCAACAAGAACATCGTAAGGAAATACTCCTTGGTACAAAAGATTATGAATCGTAAATACGGTGCGAATCCCGCTGTAAAATGGCTCATGGCGATAGTTTCCTTCTAGAAGAAGCGGAATCATTCCTGTATGCCAATCATGGCAATGAATGACGTCCGGCTGAAAATCAATCAGCGGTAATATGTCCAATACAGCTCGATTTAGAAACGAAAATCGTTCCCCATCGTCCATATAACCATAAATTCCATCCCTGCCAAAATAGTACTCATTATCGATAAAATAAACGGTTACCCCATCTTCAACTAATCTCTCTACCCCGCAGTACTGCTGTCTCCAGCCGATCTGGACCCGGGTTTCACCAATATGCTCCATACGTTTACGGAAGTCTTCAGGAATGCTTTTGTACTTCGGCAGCACCACCCGAATGTCTGCTCCTGCACGCTGCAGTGCTTTGGGCAACGCGCCGATGACATCAGCCAAACCGCCGGTTTTGATAAAAGGAACACATTCTGCGGCTGCGAATAACAATTTCATTCTTCTCTCTTCCCCCTTTTACTTCTTTTCGTTGGCATCGCTGCTAGTTGTTCCGTAATGCTTTCTGTTGTATCAACAACTGACATTTCGCCCGCATCAACAGATGGTAAACGTTCTGACTTGATATTTTTACGTAAACGCGGCGGTTTCTTTTTTAGGACAACCATACTTAACGGAGGTAAGATGATTTCCAGACTCTGAAGCTGGTCATGCCATGGCTTCTTTTCCGTTTTCAAATCATCTCTGTTGGCCCTGCCTTCTCCACCGAATTCCATCAGATCAGAATTAAAGATCTCCTCATACTGCCCCGCTCTTGGCATTCCAATCCGGTATCGTTCATGATGCTGGAGTTGAAAATTGATAACTACGATGAGTGTGTCTCCTGGTTTTTTCCCTATACGCATATAAGATGCTACGCTCTGGCTCTCATCATGAGCACAGATCCACTGAAAGCCTTCCATACTGTGATCGATTTCCCACAGTGCTTTTTGTTCGGCATACATCCGGTTTAGGGCTGCTGTATATGCAAGCATTTTATGGTGAGCTTCATAATCCAACAACAGCCAATCCAGTTGCTCCTGATCCTTCCATTCGATGAACTGACCGAACTCTCCACCCATAAACAGAAGCTTTTTTCCCGGCTGCGTCATCAGATACCCAAGTAGTACGCGTAAACCGGCGAATTTTTGCTCATAGCTGCCTGGCATTTTACTCAGTAATGATTTCTTTCCATGCACGACTTCATCGTGGGATAAAGGAAGTGTGAAATTTTCGGAATAAGCATAGCAAATCGGGAATGTTAATAGATTATGTTTTGAAGGACGTGCCCCAAAGTCTTCTTTTATGTAAGAAAGTGTGTCATTCATCCAGCCCATGTTCCACTTGTAGTTAAAGCCAAGTCCTCCGGTGTGCACCGAAGCCGTTACTCCCGGCCATGCACTTGATTCTTCCGCCATCATCAAAGCGTTTGGATAATATTCGAATACCGTTTTGTTTAAATCTTGAAGAAAAGATATGGCTTCCAGATTCTCCAGCCCGCCTTGCTCATTAAGGCTGTATTGGTTTTCTTTTTTTTCAAAATCAAGCCGGATCATGCTCGTTACCGCATCTACCCGCAATCCGTCGATATGATACATCTCCATCCAAAAGATGGCGTTAGAGATC
The DNA here is from genome assembly GCF_900177425.1 of Paenibacillus uliginis N3/975. NCBI lineage: Bacteria > Bacillati > Bacillota > Bacilli > Caryophanales > Paenibacillaceae > Paenibacillus > Paenibacillus uliginis. The sequence goes on from NZ_LT840184.1 coordinate 3,441,708, forward strand.
AGGAATGAAGTAACCTCCGGTTTGGAATAATCGAAGGACAGTGTTCCCCAACCCGGCTTTTCAGCCTTTTGCAGATCGCTATATTCATACAGCGGTGTGCCATCAAACTGCCTAAGACCGTGCGCATCTTTGGCAAAATGAGCAGGCACCCAATCGAGCAAAACGCCGATGCCGGACTGATGAAGCCGATCCACTAAATACATGAAATCATGAGGTGAGCCATATCGGCTGGTCAAGGCAAAAAAACCCGTCCCTTGATAGCCCCACGACAAATCATAAGGATGCTCAGCAAGCGGCATAAATTCCACATGGGTATAACTCATCTTCAGCAAATATGGAATAAGGATATCCGCCATTTCCCTGTACTTGTAAAAGCTGCCGTCTTCCTTTTGGCGCCACGTGCCAAAATGCATTTCGTAAATGTTCATCGGTTTCTGATACGGAGCTTTAGATTTTCGTTTCCAAGCACCATCATTCCAGCGGTAGCCAGACAAATCCGTTACTACAGAAGCGGTTGCCGGTCTAACCTCCGCATGAAAAGCATACGGATCTGCCTTCAGGAAGGTTTCTCCATAAGGTCCTGTGATGTGGTATTTGTAAAAAGTTCCAGCCGTTATCCCCGGGAAAAACCGACTCCAAATGCCGATTTCGGGTATCTTAAATAATGAATCTTTTGAGCCGTCCCAACCGTTCCAATCCCCAGCCAGACCAACATGTCTCGCGTTAGGGGCCCACACGGTGAAACGCACTCCTTCCTCACCGTTCTCCTTGGCGGGATGAGCTCCCATGAACCGGTAGCTGTGATACAAGTTCCCTTCATGAAACAAGTACAAATTTTCCGGACTTATGTTTCCTTCCCAAAACTGTTGACCTGTCATAATTATCACCTTCTTTAAGTATACAATAAAAGGCTATTACCCCATTCTAACCATCTTGAAAATAAAAAATGATGTTTGAAAAATAAAAATGTAATTTTCAAAATAACATTTCAATATAATCGTTTCAGACCCCGCAATAACCGTTTATGTAAGTACTACGCTGAAAATATTTGGGAGGGAAACGTAATGAAGAGAAAAGAATGTATCGCTATGCTGCTGGCGGGAGGAGAAGGTAAAAGATTGGCTCCTTTAACGTCTAAGCTGGCTAAACCCGCCGTTCCATTTGGCGGTCATTACCGTATTATCGATTTTCCTCTCAGCAATTGTGCTAATTCGGGAATCGATACTGTAGGTGTACTTACACAGTATGAAGCAGAATCACTTCATGAGCACATTGGTGAAGGAGATCCTTGGGGACTTACCCATTCCGATGACAACGGCATTGCCCTACTTCCTTCATACAATACCAGTCAAAGCGAATATCTGGGTACGGCAGATGCCATTTTCAAAAACATGGAGTACATTGATCGCCAAAATCCGGAGCATGTGCTCGTTTTATCTGGTGACCATATATATCATATGAATTATAGGGAAATGTTGAATGCTCACATCCATCAAGGTGCAGCGGCTACGATTTCCGTAATGGAAGTTCCTTGGGAGGAAGCAAGCCGCTTCGGTGTAATGAATGTGGATGATAACCTAAAAATTACCGAGTTTGCGGAGAAGCCTGAACATCCTAAAAGCAATCTGGCATCAATGGGAATATACTTATTCCGCTGGAATTATCTGAAGCAGCACCTGATGGAGGATGCCGATGACCCGAACTCGAGTCATGACTTCGGGAAAGACGTCATCCCTAAAATGCTGTCAGGCAACGACTTCCTGCATGCCTTCCGTTTTCAGGGATACTGGCGTGATGTAGGTACGGTGGAAAGCCTTTGGGAAGCACATATGGATGTATTGAATCAAACAGACCTGATACTGGAACAACAGGATTGGCCGATGTACACCCGTTCTTGGCGTACAAAGCTGGCCGCACGTCGCATGCGTTCCATTGAAAACAGTGACAGCCTCATCCATGATACTTGTACTTTCGAAGGTAGAGCAAAACGTTCTGTTATATTCTGTGGAGCAGAAATCGGCAAGCTTTCTTCAGTCAAAGACAGTGTAGTGATGCCGAATGTCAAAATCGGCAAGGGTGCACATGTTGAGCATGCCATTATAGGCGAAGGGGCGATCATCAAGGACGGAGCCATTGTTAAAGGGGCTCCAGGCAAGGTGGAAGTGGTTGGCCCTTACGAAACTGTTATGCCAAAGCCTACAGTACGTACACAACCATCTCGCTTACTGCAGGATGTTTATGAAAAAGGGCGACTGCGTGCTAATGTTTCCTCATCTTGATTCTTTTCAAAAAAGCGATCCGACATCTGCGGATCGCTTTTTTGTGTGTAAAGAAGTGTATGTTTATTTCTCAGATGATAAATATTTTTCGTACAGATGGACTTTACGTGTACCCATGTTCTGCTTGTCAACAAACTGATACCCTTGACGTTGGTAGAATTGATTCAATCTCTCCAGATGGGAAACACAGTCAAGCCGAAGTCCAATCTTTCCCTGCTTCCGTACACGCTCTTCTCCAAATCGGATCATCGTCGTGCCGAGATTCAAACCTCGATACACAGGGAGGACCGCAAGACGATGCAAGTATCCGAAACGGGTGTCATTCCTCTTTCCCCAGTATGAAGGGTCGCTCTCTTGTAATGTAAACATACCGGCAGGCTTGTCGTCAAATCGCAGAAGAAACACTTCTCTTTCCGTCAGGTATTCATCCAGTAACGCCGACGTAAATAGTGATGGCGTCCATTGATTCAGACCTTCCTTCACCATCTGCTCTGCCGTTGAGCGAAGAATGCACAGCAGTTCTTCCTTATGCTCCGATTCAGCAAGACCTAATTCAAACGTTCCCTGCACCGTCTCAAAACGTTCAAGAACTTTAAATCCCATAGAGGCCTTCCCCTCTCTCCATACCGTCTGTTACTTGATATCTGAATGATCCTGCGGTAATTCCTTGGGCTCTTCTTCCCCGTCAGAAAAACCACCTGCCATCGGAATTTTCCCTTCAGGGAGTGGCAATTTCACCTTCACGGTTGTTCCCTTCTCCAGCTCACTTTCCAAGTCTATCGTCCCATGATGAAGCTCAACGAGCTGCTGTGTGATGGCAAGGCCAAGTCCAGTGCCTCCATTCACATGATTAACTTGAAAGAATCGGTCTTTTACGCGCTGGATATGCTCCTCGCTGATTCCGATGCCGTAGTCTCGAACAGTTACAGTTACGAACTTGTCTTCCATATCGATCGAGAGAAGAATTGTGCCATTCTCATGCGAAAACTTGATTGCATTGTCCACCAAGTTCAGGAAAACCTGCTTCAACCGGTTGGCATCCCCATATATCATAGGTTTTTCTTCCGATTCCAGCTTGATTTGTACTCCCTTTTTCTCCGCTTTGGCCCACAAGTTAAGCATAATTTCTTGAAGCAGCTCCCGTAGGCTGACAATACCCATTACCATCTTCATCTCGTTATGTTGCAGCTTGGAAAAGTCAAGGATTTCCTCAACCAGACCAATAAGCCGATCGGTCTCTTTTGTAATAATCTGCATCCCGATTTTCGTCTCATCCGGGTCATATCCTCCTGAGATTAACGTCTCACTCCAGCCTTTGATGCTGGTTAACGGCGTTCGAAGCTCATGAGAAATGGAGGAAATAAAATCATCCTTAACCTGGTTACTACGGACAATCTCCTGGGCCATATAATTAAGCGTGGAACCCAGTTCACCAATCTCGTATTTGTAGTTCCCTTTGATCCGGACGTCGAACCGGCCTTTTGCCATTTGGGCCGATACCGCGCGAATGTTATTCAGTGGCTTCACGATCGAGTTAGCTAGACCGATACTAAAAGCAAGCACTGTGGCAAGAACCGCAGCTCCAATTAAAATCGCGACAAGTGTCAAATTGAGAAGCTTGTCATTAATCTTGTCGAGTGATGTACTGTAGCGGAGCACAAACTGATTCTCTCCGCTATTTTGTAATGCGCGGGACACAGCCATTATCATTTGACCTGTCCCCTGCTGCTTGCCAACCCAACGACTCGTATCCCCCGCCAATGCCTGGGTAACATCACTCGTTTTGATCGTCATATCTGTATCGAAATTGTTGGAACTGATCAATACTTGACCAGAAGGGGTTAACAGTTGAAGCTCCGTACCCGTCAACTCGAAATAGGACATGATCTCCGTAAGTTGTGCCGTATCATCATCGTTTAGACGGTATTTCTGATAATAATCATCAGCAACGTCGATATGTGTTGCTATATGACTGTAAACACTATCGTAATAGTATGTTCGTATTGCCACTAAAAAAATAATCTCTACCAGCAGCAGCGCCATAAACACAACAAGAAAGTAGTGTAATACGATCTGTCGCCGGATACCCTTTTTGATCATTGGCCCTGACCCTTCCATTTATAGCCGTGACCCCATACCGTTTGCAGGAATTCAGGCTCGGAAGGATTATTTTCAATTTTTTGACGAAGACGGCGGATGTTTACATCGACGATTTTGGGATCGCCCATATATTCCTTGCCCCACACGTGGTCCAACAGAACATCGCGGCTGAGCGGCGTGTTTTCTTTTTCCAGGAAGAATTGGACCAGAGAGAACTCTGTTGGTGTCAATTCAACAGCCTTGCCATTCTTCTTGAATAGCTTCGAAATTAAATCCAACGTAAAAGGCCCCGACTGAAACGAAACCTTCGCCGCGCCTGCACGCTGCACATTCACACGCCGCAGCAACGATTGCAGCCGTGCGATTAGTTCGGTTGGACTGAATGGTTTGCTGACGTGATCATCAGCCCCGACAGATAGCGCATATACCTTATCCTGCTCCTGAACCTTTGCCGTGAGAAAAATAATACCGATGCGTTCGTTCGTCTCCCGAATCCGACGACAAACCTCAAAACCGTCTATTCCAGGAACCATGACATCAAGCAGCGCAATGTCGATGTCAGGAACGGTCTGCAGTAGATGCAGTGCTTCATGTCCGTCGCCGGCTTCCAGTACGTCAAAACCATTACGTTTCAAGTTAATTACGATAAAACTGCGGATAGATTCTTCATCTTCTAATATGAGTACTTTACTCAATGTCTAATTCCCCTTTCTTTCAATAGGAGCCACATCACTATAGTTCTTTTTCTCATTCTTAATTAGCTTGAGCTCCCCTTTATAGCCAATCACCTGGTCGTTCTTGCGAACTAGCACTTTCCATTCATCTTTTGCTCTTTCCCACTCAGGCAGTGAGAAGAATTTCACCTCAGCCACCGTCTTTCCACTATCCACCATAATAAAATTCAAGTATCGACTTTTATCCGAGTCCGGATGGACGGTCACTTTATTATGCCACTCGGGCGGGAAGGTTAGATAGAATTGGTTTTCCGTGTCTTGATATCTCTGCATGACGAATTTTAAACCTTTCTTCTCATCCGCCATATGTGTTTTTCCGTCCCATTGATAGTAGGACTGAAAATAAGGAATCTCATCTAGTTTATTGTTATCCCAGCCTATGGGATTTTCAATAAGTCCAATTTCTAGAATTCCGTCACCATTAATATCCTGACTGTCAACCGGAAGCTCTTTATAAGCACCGTCTTCTTTCATGACATCAATCAGAACACCATCTTCCATCACAATCAGCTTCGATGTGGAAGAGTTGGAGACAATGGCGGTATCCAATATGATACCTTCTTTCCCCTTAGCCACTTCTCCTGAGACAATATTGTAATATTTCTCAACATTTTGTCCCAGATCCAACTTCGCTAATTCTTTAAAACTATTCGTCTCTTTATCAAACTGAGAAGTTGTTATAAATGACAATTCGTACTTCTGTAAAGAAACCACGGTCAATTCCTTAATTCCGTCTCCATTCAAGTCTGTCACTTCAAAATGCGTATACGGCAGTTGAAGCACTTTCTCTAAGGAATCACCTGAAAAAGTATATACGACAAGTCCATTCTGGAGATCTTCCTCCCCACGAGAAAACCCGGCAACTATATCCACTGTACCATTATTCGTAATATCAATCAGATCAAAGGATTCTAGCATGGTACCTTCACCGTCAAAATCCAGTTTCTTAACCCATGTATTGCCCTGCTGCTGCAAAATCATGCCATGGATTTGCACTTCCTCATTGGGTGTTTTATAAAAGACAACGGCTTCCATAATCCCGTCATTATTTAAGTCTTCAACACGAATGGAACTAGGACCAGAATCACTTCTCGGCCGGATAATATTGCTATTCTCCGGTTTTTGCGAATTGATTGCCCCCATCAATGTTGCTTTATCTGCCGGAAGATCCGGCGTGGTCATGAGTGATACAGGATCACTAATAAAACTGCAGCCAGCGAGAAGCAGTATTAGCAGCCCGGATACGGCTGCCTTCATTAATCTTGGTTTCAACAGTATCAACTCTTTCTATTTCAATCGCCTTATAGAGGTTGTTCAAAAAGTCCGCTTTTGATCACGAAGTGAATCAGGAAGTGGGCTCGGCATCGAATCTTGAATTTAACCGGTCCTTCCGGTGCTCACGTACCCAAAACGTACGCTCCGCTCCTCAGGCCCTAGCTTCATCCAACCTTCTCGGTGCTGAAAACCAACCTTTTTGAACACGCACTTATAGGCTAGTATAACTCTGTTATATTCTGCTCTTTTCCCCGTGCGTCAATCGCCGTCCAGTAACATCTACCACAATTTGTCCTCCTGCCAGCCCCATGATGCGGGAACAATATCGTTCCGCAAGTTCAAGCGGAATGACTGCGATGACGGTCAATCGTTCTTCCTCACACAGACTTTTCAGCGTTTGCAGTACATGCTCAGCTGACTTTGGGTCCAAGCCCATCACCGGCTCGTCCGCTAATATAACTTTGGCACCATGAACTAGCGCTCTGGCAATTGCAATACGTTGCCGTTCGCCGCCGCTCAGCTCACTGGCTTTGCGGTGCGCTTTATCCAGTAATCCGAGGTGTTCAATTGTATCCATCGCACCCATATAATCGTCGGAACGCACCATTCCAGTGGCCATACGCCACAATGGAGTTTGACTGGATTGGCCGATGAGGACGTTTTTGAGCGCCTTCCGGTTCATGTTCAGTGTCGGATTCTGCTCTAGATAAGCCCATTCACGGCGTACCTTCTTCTTACCGCCGGGTTTAAGCATGTCATCCCCATCAATCAAAAAACGTCCGCCGTCCCATTTTTCACGGAGGGCCAAACAGCTCATCAGCAGACTTTTTCCGCTCCCGCTCCCACCGATAAGACCGATCATTTCCCCTTTTTCCATTTGAAAGCTTATGTCGTTCAACACCGGGTTCTTCTCAGTATTTACTCTCTTCATCAGGCGATCCACTTTTATCATGTTCGTCTCTCTCCCGTCGAGTGTCTTTTCCTATACTCTAGTTTAGAAGAAAGCGAAAATAATTGCCATGAGAACAAGTGTTCTTATTCAGGTATTGCCTTCTGTTTGAAGAAGAGACTCGTGCAAGCAAATATAATATATATTCCGCCAAGGAGAATAAACATACCTGCATTCCAACCTGTTTCAATCAATGAGCCACCGATATTCGGTCCCACAATGCTTCCTATATTAAAATGAAAGGATGCAACAACGTTTGCAGCAGGCAGCAAAGCTCTCGGAAGGATATCAGCCGCATAGGCGAGTCCAAGTGAGAAGAAAGAACCGACAAGACCTCCAGCCAATGTGAGTAAGATTAGCACCGGCCAGTAGCTTGTCCCTGCAACGGGAATAAGTATAAAACAGATTCCCCCCAGAATTCCAGCCACCGTCAACACCCTTTTGCGGCCGAACCGGTCACTCCAAATACCAAGCGGAAGCTGCAGAATGAGTCCTCCAATTCCGATAAACGGCAGCAATGACGATATTTGTTCAATTGTGAATCCACTACGGAGACCGTACACCGGGAAATTGCTGTTAATCCCAGCTTCCATATACCCGTATAAAAATGCGGGTATGAGAGCATACCATGCTAATTGATAGCTTCTTCTATACCGCCCAGGCATATAGGTCTCGCTAGCCGACTGCCGCTCCGGTTTAACATTCGGCAGCTTGAAGATCACCACAAGCAGTACAAACAGAAACAATATGGCGAGTATGATAAAGGGAACAGCTTCCCCGTATTTCAACAGTATTATTCCCAGCGGCCCTATACTGAATCCAAGCCCATAGGACATGCCGTAAAATGATATGCTGCGACCGCGGTTCTGCGGCGTGGACATCATAAGTACCCATAATTGTGCTGCATAATGGAGTGCGCTATCCCCGACACCAACCATGATCCGGAGTACAAACCATAGAGCCACACTTGGAAACAATGGGAACGCCAGCAAAGAGAGCATAACCAATACCAGACCAGCGATGATGAGCTTCTTGAATCCCACCCAACCTAGCATTCTTTCCGCTACAAGCGTCATGGCGAAGGAGCCGGCATATAGAGCGGCTGCGTTCAGTCCGTTTACAGACGAAGAAACCCCCATTCGCTCCAAAAATATCGCGAGCACAGGAAGCAGCAAACCTTGGCTGAGTCCTGCGGCTACAATAACCGAAATTAATATAAAATAATGAATTCTCCCTTGACGGGCCTGAACTGTGTCTGACACGATTGTCTAATCCCCCTCTTAAATATGAACAACAAATAAATTGCCAAGTGAACATTATAGTGGACAACCCTGATCCATACAAGCCATAATAAAAACAATGTCATTATTTCGGGAGGGTACCGGTTTCATGAAGTACAAAGTAAGCATAGACGTTTCCGTGGTTTTCGAGTTGCTAGGCAGCTTTATGATCTATGTAACGAGAAAATGGACCGACAATCTGGATATCGGCACACATTTAATTACGGATATGGATACCCGTCTCCCTCAAGAGTTCCGTACGGAACTCGGCAAGGCATACAACTGGCCTTTTTTAGATTATGATGTTCTCTATGCTTTAGCCATTTTGCGTGAACAGGATACGGATATTACTTCTTTTATCGACTGGATCGGGAATACTGCGCCGGATGATCTATATCCCCGGTTGCTACCTTACATGCCGTCACTCACCATGGAGCATCTTGTACGTGTTAAGACAGACTACCCGCCGCTGCTCCGCTTGTGGTACGAATATTATTTTGCGGACATAGAACCCGAGTTAGAACCTTTAATTTGTGAAGATGCTCAGGAAAAATCAATACTCCTTCTCAAGATGGAACCTGAAGGGCTTATTGAATATGCCACTGGCGGTGTCATCCTGGACGACATACCTGTGGATTCCATCCTGCTCTTTCCCGGTGTTCATTTCCGGCCGATTAATACGTACTGTTTTTACGACAATATTCTTCTGATTCAGTATCCTGTTGACATTCCTGAAGAAAATGAGGATGATCCACCGGTTGTCTTGTTAAGAATGACAGAGGCGCTAGCTGACCCGGAACGTCTAAGATTACTTCGTTATGTGGCGAATGAACCCAAAACGGTAAACGACATCGCAACAAATTTGAATCAGCCCTACGATACACTTATGCATCATCTGCTAATACTAAGGGCAGCGGGCCTGCTCCGCTCGCATGTGAATGCTGGTGATCAGACTGAACGTTTCAGCCTTCGTCCTGACGGGGCAGCAGAGCTTCAAATGTTTTTTGAGTCGTACCTCAGATTATCTTGACGAAGTAAACCTTACTTGGTAACAAAGGTTATTTATAGAGAGACACTATACAGAGAAGCAAGTGGATAAAGGAGTGCGAAAAATGAGCAAAGATGGACAGCATATCATATTTGATATGGATGACACGTTGATTCACTGCAACAAATACTTTGATTTGATTCTTGGCGAATTTTTCGAGTTGATGACAACCTGGTTTCAGGAGTATGGCGTGACAACCGAACAAATTAGAACCAAACAGATGGAAATCGATGTTGCCGGAGTAGACAAGCTTGGATTTGCGAGCGCCAATTTTCCACAATCTTTGATCGACACTTACCAGTTCTTCTGTAAGCTTCATCATAAAACGCCTGTACTACATGAAGAAGAAGAGCTGTTCAAGCTCGGCCTGAGTGTCTACGATCAGGAGGTTGAAGCCTATCCCGGCATGGTGGAAACGCTGGATACGTTGCAGAATGAGGGGCATCGACTGTACTTATACACAGGTGGCGAGACCCGAATTCAGAAACGTAAGATTGAACAGATGAAACTTGCTGACTTCTTCGAGGACAGAATCTACATCCGCCAGCACAAAAATGTGAGAGCGCTGGAAGAAATCCTATCTACCGGACAATTCAACCGCCCTTTAACCTGGATGATAGGTAACTCCTTAAGAACAGACGTTGTTCCAGCTCTAACAGCTGGGATAAATAGCATCTATATCAAGCAGCAGCGCGAATGGCACTACAATCTGGTGGAATTGAAGCATGAGCCGCATAATGTTCTTTTTACCGTATCGGCCTTGACTGAAGTTCCGGAGATTATTGCCGATAATGCTATAACCAATTCCTAGGAAAAGATAGAGGTTGCCCCTGCCTACAGTCTATGGCAGAGGCAGCCTTTTTTTGTTTATTGAACACCTTAAAAAGCAGGTCATGGAATGACTCCATGGCCTGCCCTGCTAGTAATAATACATCGATCAAGTTGCTGCGCTTGTGCTCTCACGTTGGACGGTTAATTGACCGCTGCCAGATTTATTTAATGCAATTCGAGCTTTAAAAGCCCCCCCGCTCTTGTCTTTAAACGTCAGTAGCTGGGTCTTTCCGCTCGTGAGAAGAGATTTCAGCATTGCATGTGAGATGCTTTTACCTGCAAATTCTTTCCAAATCACGAATTTGCAACCACTTTTGAAATGAGAGCATCCATAACCTTTACGCCCTTCGATAATTTGTCCGCCACAGCCTGCAGTAGGACAATCACCGAGAGGAACACGCACACCAGAGGACGCTGCCTGACTCGCACCAGGGTCTCCGTTTGATTTAGGTTCTCCCGTACTTCTTGCTGTTGCAAAGGCTGTCTTACCCGTCTCTGAAGTCGAACGACTACGCTTGGAGCTTTGGTTACCCTTCCCTTTGCCATCTTCACTGTCACCGAACATTGATGGAGGTGCAGGACGCTGGGTAGATACCTTATCAATAATAGAAACGGTAAACTTCTGCACGTTTTTCATAAATACATCAGCAGAAGCTTCACCCTTCGATATTTGATGCAGCCGCCGCTCCCATTGTCCCGTCATTTCGGGAGAAGCCAGCAGCTCAACGCCTGCATGACGGATCAACTCTACTGCCGTTCTTCCTTTTTGCGTCACAGTAATCTTTTTGCCCTGCATCGTGATATAGCCGACCTTTTTCAATCTTTCGATCGTTGCTGCTCGTGTAGCCGGAGTACCGAGGCCGCTGTCTTTCATCGCGTCACGCAGCTCTTCATCCTCCATACTCTTGCCGGCACTCTCCATAGCTTTTAGCAAAGTACCTTCCGTGTAACTCTTTGGCGGCTGAGTCGCCTTTTCCTTCACTTCACTCTTCAAACACACGACGGGCTTGTCCGCTAGAACGTCGAATGAACGGTCATTCCACTCCTGGGATTCCTCCTCCTCATCATCCTTGCCTTTTTTCGATTTGGAGGACTTGCGCTCCTTGGCCTTGTCCTTGTCCTGCTGAATCAACACTTTCCATCCCAGTGACAGAAGCTCTTTAATATTGGTCTTGAACGTCTCACCTTCCACCTCTGTAAGCACGGTGTGCTGCTTGTACAAAGCTGGCGGATAGAAATGGGAGAGGAAACGGATAATGATCAGATCATAAATATGCTGTTCTTCCTTGCTGAGAGTTCCAGGCCGTTTCAATGTCGGCAAAATGGCGTGGTGATCTTCAACACGCTCGGGATTACATACAGATTTATTGTTTTTATGAACACGATTCGGGTCCGCTCCTTGCACCATAGGACCGTATGGTGTGGATTTGAGCATGTTTAGTGCCTTATGCATCCCTTCGATGTTCTGCTCGTTTACATAGTTGGAATTCGTACGAGGATAAGAAATGACTTTATGTCGTTCATATAATCCTTGTGCGAGATCCAATGTCTTTTTTGCGGAATATCCATACTTCGCATTGGCTTCACGCTGAAGCAATGTTAGGTCGTAAAGTTTAAATGGATGCTCCTTCGTCTCCTTAACCTCATACTTCGAAATGGTACCGTTCTTCCCTTTCACTTTGGCCGCGATTTCCTCCGATCGTTCCTGCGATGTCAATCGGTCACCCTGCCACGTCCCAACGTATTCAAGTGAATCTTGGCGGAATGTAGCTTTAACATCATAAAAGGTTTGCGACTCAAACGCCTCTATTTCTTTCTGGCGGTCATAGATCAGAGCAAGCACAGGGGTCTGGACACGGCCAACCGACAACAGCGTCTGATGACGTGTCGTAAATGCCCTTGATGCATTCATTCCGATGAGCCAGTCTGCTTCACTGCGAGCCCTTGCCGCGAGCGTTAATGATTCAAATTCAGAACCATCCTTCAATTGGGCGAACCCCTGCTTGATGCTCTCGGCTGTCAAATCTGATATCCAGAGCCGTTTCACCGGCTGATGAAGCCCCAGTTGCTGCTGGATTAACGCAAAAATGTACTGTCCTTCTCTCCCCGCATCGCAGGCATTCACTATATGATCACAGCGCTTGGCAAGATCTCCAATAACTTTGAGCTGATCCTTGGTCTTCGGATTCGGAACAATTCTGAATTGTTCCGGTATGATGGGCAGATCCCGAATGTTCCAGCGCTTGTATTTCGGATCGTAAGCATCCGGCTCCGCAAGGCCGACCAGATGACCTATCGCCCAAGTAATGATGTACTGCTCTCCTTCTAAGTAGGACCGGTTATTTTTGGCCCGAGGTTCGATCACTGCAGCGATATTTCGCCCCATGTCCGGTTTTTCGGCAATGACCAGCGTCTTCACGTAACCTCTCCTCCCCGATTCGTCCAAGAACGAAATAACCATATAAGTTACTTGTTTTCCGGATGGACTCCAAAAAGGACTCCGCTTAGGCGAAGTCCCCATAAACAATGATATACAATTATAACATAGGATGAGTCTAGTTTAAACTAAGACCGTAGAGCCCATCAGATACTTATCCACTTCTCTTGCTGCTTCCCTGCCTTCGTTAATTGCCCACACCACAAGGCTTTGACCACGGCGCATATCACCGGCTGCAAACACTTTATCTACATTAGTAGTATATTTGCCGTAAGATGCTTTCACATTACTTCGGCGGTCACTCTCAAGACCAAGCTGCTCCAGAAGTGTCTGCTCAGGTCCATCAAATCCGATAGCGATTAAAGCGAGCTGTGCCGGAAATACTTGTTCTGTACCTGGAATAGGCTGGTACACTTTACGGCCTGTTTCGTCTACAATCCGCTCAATCTGTATCGTGTGCAGCTCTTTCAGGTTTCCTTCTTCATCACCAACAAACTTCGTGGTCATGATAGAAAACTCTCGAGGATCCTGTCCGAATAGTGCCTTCGCTTCTTCATGCGCATAGTCTAGAGTATACACATTCGGGAACTGCGGCCATGGATTTGCAATCAAATCTCGTTCAAGCGGCGCCTTTTTGTGCGTACCGAATTGGGTAATGCTGGTGCATCCATGCCGCAATGCAGTGGCTACACAGTCCGAGCCCGTGTCCCCGCCACCAATGACAATAACGTCTTTATTGTGGGCGGAAAGATATTTTCCATCTTCAAGACCGGAGTCGAGGTAACTCTTGATCGTTCCGTTCAGGTAGTCCATAGCGTAATGTACGCCTTTCAGTTCGCTACCTTCGATATTAAACTCACGAGGTTTTGTGGATCCTCCACACAATACGACCGCATCATAATCATCAACAAGCTGCTTAGCAGAAATATCTTTACCTATCTCGGTATTTACAATAAACTCAATACCCTCGGCCGCCAGTAAATCAACACGGCGTTGAACCACAGCCTTGTCAAGTTTCATGGAAGGAATTCCGTAAGTAAGCAAACCGCCAATCCGGTCAGCACGCTCGTACACCGTAACGTAATGACCCGCTTTGTTCAGCTGCGCAGCTGTAGCAAGTCCCGCAGGACCGGAACCAACAACAGCGACCCGGCGACCCGTTCGTTTCACAGGAGGCTCAGGAACAACCCAACCTTCTTCAAAGCCTTTGTCAATAATTGCTTGCTCAATACTCTTGATCGTGACAGGTTGGCCGATCAGGCCCACTGTACACGATCCTTCACATGGTGCAGGACACACTCGTCCAGTAAACTCGGGAAAGTTATTCGTTTTATGCAGACGTTCCAACGCGTCTCTCCATAATCCCCGATAAACAAGGTTGTTCCATTCCGGAATAAGATTGTGTACTGGACAGCCCGAAGTGCCGCCGATCATATCTATACCGGTATGACAATATGGAGTTCCGCAGTCCATGCAGCGTGCTCCCTGGGTCTGAAGCTCTTCCTCTGCCAAATGCTTATGAAATTCTTCCCAGTCTTTAACACGCTCAGCCGGGTCCCGATCAGCCGGAAGCTGACGCTTATATTCCATAAATCCTGTTGGTGTTGACATACTACTTTCCCCCATCCGTTCTCTTCATGCTGAGTAACAAGTAAGATTGTACTTTTCATCATATCATAAATCATCCACATTCTAACGAAACAAGGAGCTGCAAATGGTCATTTACCTGATTCATTTTTTCTATTCAGGTTAAGAAAAACTTTTATCACCGCTTGTCTACAGCGATTCCGCGCATTATGTCATCTACAATGTAAAAACATCGTAGCATTTGTCATTTCCCTTGTTAAATGGATTATATGCACAATCATTTGTATTATCCTACTAAGAAAAGCCCAGCAATGACTTCAAACGGATGCCGATAAAGTGAAGCTTATCTCTTACGTTCGTAAATAACAAACCGGTAGGAATACGGATTTTTTTCGTCCGTGATCCCAGGTATCTCTTGGGCGACTGTCCATTCCTCCCAGTTCACATCCGGAAAAAAAGTGTCGCCTTCAAAGTCCTCATCGATAAAAGTGACATAGAGCTTGTCAGCCGATGGGAGCATCTGCTCATAAATTTGTGATCCTCCAATGACCATCATTTCACCCTCTTGGGCAAATTTCATTCCTTCATCAATGTCATGAATAACGATTCCTTCTTCAGGTTTCAATGAAAACTCCTGATCACGTGTAAGAACTACATTGAGCCGCTTGGACAGTGGTTTGCCGCCAAAGGATTCCCACGTTTTACGCCCCATTAAAATCGTTTTGTTTAAGGTCATTTCCTTGAAAAACGCCATATCCCGAGGCAGCCGCCAAGGCATTGTACCCTTATGCCCAATAACCTGATCTTTTCCCATCGCCCATATCATAGAAATACTCATTCATTCAGCCCCTTCCATACGTATTGTGATCTCAAACGATTTCAGTGTTCCTTAAACTGCAACCGTGGCTTTTATCGTTGGATGGTGCTCATAATCTTTAAACTCAAAATCATCAAAAGTATAATCAAAAATGCTGTCCGGCTTTCTCTTAATTACAAGTGTTGGAAGAGAATATGGTTCACGCTCCAGTTGTATTTTCACTTGTTCCATATGGTTAGAGTAAATATGAACATCTCCGCCGGACCAGATGAATTCACCAGGCGTAAGACCGCACTGCTGTGCCACCATATGCGTCAGAAGAGCATAGCTGGCAATATTGAACGGCAGACCGAGAAAAGAGTCTACAGAGCGCATGGTAAGCATACATGACAACTTACCGCCCGCAACATAAAATTGAAACACAAAGTGGCATGGCGGAAGCTTCATATTATCAATTTCGGCTACATTCCATGCACTAACGATGTGTCGACGTGAATCTGGGTTGTTTTTAATCGACTCAATCACGTTTGCAATCTGGTCAATGTGGCGACCGTCCGGCGTTTCCCATGCACGCCACTGCGAGCCGTAAACTGGACCCAAATCTCCATTCTCATCCGCCCATTCATCCCAGATGCGTACTCCATTCTCTTTTAAGTAGCGTATGTTTGTTTCTCCACTCAGAAACCAGAGCAGTTCATGCACAACTGATTTCAAGTGTATCCGTTTGGTTGTCACGAGAGGAAATCCCTTGGATAGGTCAAACCGCAGCTGACGTCCGAAGACGGACGTTGTTCCAGTACCGGTTCTATCTTCTTTTTCAACTCCATGGTCTAGAATATCCTGTAGCAGTTCCAAGTAATTTTTCACGGTATTACCCACCTTCATTATTTCTATTAATCAGCTATAAGTTTACCATACCCTAATACGGCAAGCATTGAAAAAAAGTGACATAACATAATCGCTCACCACCAAAAAAAAGAAGCTGTTCCTCTCGATCTTATCAGACCAAGGGGAACAGCCTCTTGTGATGACCATGCAGGTCAGCTTTTAATAATCAAATTATTTACGAGGTGCCATGACATGGATCGGATGACCAAGAACGAGCTCGGCACCTTCAGCCACGATTTCACCAAGTGTTGGGTGAGCATGGATAGTCAAAGCGATATCTTCCAGTGTTGCACCCATTTCGATCGCAAGACCGATTTCGGCAATCAGGTTAGAAGCTTCGATACCCGCAATGTGAGCACCCAGTACAAGACCTGTTTCTTCATCAGCCACGATTTTCACGAAACCATCAGGGCTGTTCAGTGACAATGCACGGCCGTTGCCTGCGAATGGGAACTTAGCGGATTTAGCTTTGTAGCCTTGTTCTTTCGCTTGAGCTTCAGTCATACCTACACTGGAGCACTCCGGATCCGTAAAGGCTACCGCAGGAACTACTTTATAATCAACTACGGAAGGAAGACCAGAAATCGCTTCTGCAGCAACCTTAGCTTCGTAAGATGCTTTGTGAGCCAGAGCAGGACCTGGAACGATGTCACCAATAGCAAAGATATGCGGATGGTTCGTACGTCCCTGATGGTCAACTTTAACCAGACCGCGATCGGTCATTTCAACGTTGATCAGGTCAAGACCAAGCTCGCCATCGGTGTTAGGACGACGGCCAACCGTTACAAGCAGGTAGTCAGCAGTGATTTCTTTGCTTTCACCGTTAACGGAATATTTCACAGTTACGTCTTTATCGGTTTGCTCCGCACTTTCCGCTTTCGCGTTCGTCACGATTTCAACACCGGACTTCTGCATGTTTTTCGCAACTAGTTTCGTCATATCAGGATCGAAGCCATTCAGAATGGAATCCATACCTTCAATGATAGTTACTTGAGTTCCGAATTTCGAGAACATTTGACCAAGCTCAGCGCCGATATAACCGCCGCCAATAACTACGAGGCTCTTAGGCAGTTCTTGAAGTTCCAAAGCTTCCGTTGAGGACAGAATACGTCCGCCAAATGGGAAAGCTTTCAGTTCAATCGGACGAGAACCCGTCGCAATGATACAGTTCTTGAAACGGTAACGAGGGGATTCATGCTCGTTGAATACACGAGCTTCATTCTCGTTAATGAACATGCATTCGCCATTGAAAATTTCAACTTTGTTGCCTTTCAGCAAAGCGCCTACGCCGCCAGTCAATTTTTTAACTACGCCGTTTTTGAACTCTTGGGTTTTCGCAAAATCAACAGTTACGTCGCCTACGTTAACACCAAATGCGCTCGCATGCTTAGCAGACTCAAAAGAATGCGCAGCAGAGATCAGAGCCTTGGAAGGAATACATCCGCGGTTCAAGCAAACGCCGCCGACTTCGGATTTATCTACAATCAGAACTTGTTGACCCAGCTGGGCGGCACGAATCGCCGCCACATATCCACCAGGACCTGCACCAATGACTAATGTATCGATATCAAGAGAAGCATCTCCTACTACCATATGTTACACCTCCATAACAAGCAGCTCAGGGTTAGCGAGCAGCTGTTTAATGTAATTCATAAAGTTTTGAGCTGTTGCTCCATCAATAATACGGTGGTCAAAGCTCAAGGACAGTGCCATTACTGGTGCTGCTACGATCTCACCATTCTTAACGACCGCTTTCTCGGAAATACGGCCTGTACCCAGAATCGCAACTTCAGGGAAGTTGATGATTGGAGTAAAGAACATACCGCCAGCAGAACCGATATTCGAGATGGAGATCGTACTGCCTCTCATTTCGTTGGCACTCAGCTTACCATCACGGCCGCGAGCAGCCAGATCACGGATGCTGTCAGCGATCATCCAGATGCTCTTACGATCAGCATCCTTGATAACCGGTACGATCAGACCGTTGTCTGTATCTGTAGCAATACCAATGTTGTAGTACTTTTTGTAAACAATCTCGTTGTTCTCTTCATCAATCATCGCGTTCAAAGCAGGGAATTGACGGCTAGCCGCAACGAGTGCTTTAACGATGAATGGAAGGTAAGTTACTTTCGTACCTTTTTTCTCAGCGATCGGCTTCATGCGCGTACGGAATGCAACCAGCTCAGTAACGTCCACTTCGTCCATGATCGTAACGTGAGGAGCAGTGTAAGCCGATTTAACCATCGCATTGGAGATCGCTTTACGGATACCTTTGAACGGTACGCGCTCTTCTTCAGCACGTGTATCCACTGCTGCAGAAGCTGCTGCTGGAGCTGCTTTAGCTTCGGAAGCTGCTTCTTGAGCAGGAGCTGCCGCTGCTTGACCGCCGCCATTTTTGAATGCTTCAACATCTTCACGAGTGACTTTGCCGTTGTTTCCGCTGCCTTGAACCAGTGAGATGTCTACGCCTTGCTCACGAGCAAATTTGCGCACGCTTGGTGTAGCGAGAACGTCTTTGTTAGGTGCTACTGGCGCACCTTCTCCTTGCTTAGCATCTGCAGGTGCATTTGCTGCTGGAGAAGATTGAGTGTCCGCGCTGCCTTTTGCTGCATCAGCTTCTTGAGCGGATTGTTCTTCAGCATGGCCTTCCTGTTCAGGGATGTCACCTTCAGCATCGATTATAGCAACGACTTCACCTACGCGGCATACTTGACCGTCTTTGGCAAAAACTTCTTGAACCGTACCGTTAACGGGACAAGGAACTTCTACGACAGCCTTGTCGTTTTGTACTTCCATGATGATGTCGTCGTCTGTTACTTTGTCGCCTGGCTTGATATGCATTTTGATGATTTCACCTTCATGCAAACCTTCGCCCAGCTCTGGAAAACGATATTCAAATTTTGCCAACTGTAAAACCTCCCTAGATATTTACTGCAATTAGAATTTCATCACTTTATTAACTGCTTCTACGATGCGAGCAGGAGTCGGCAGCCAAGCGTCCTCGATCTGCGCGAAAGCATAAACCGTATCAGGTGCTGCAACACGAAGCACAGGTGCTTCCAGATGCAAAATAGCCTTCTCGTTAATCTGTGCAATAACCTCAGCAGCTACGCCAGCAGATTTTTGAGCTTCCTGAACCACGATAGCACGGTTAGTTTTCTTGACAGATTCAACAAGCGTGTCAATATCAATTGGCGCTATTGTACGAAGGTCGATAACCTCAGCTTTAATACCGTTTTTCTCAAGTTCATCTGCTGCTTTGGTTGCCGTATGAACCATCAAACCGTAAGCGATGATAGTAACGTCAGTACCTTCACGAACAACGTTTGCTTTACCAAGCTCAATAGTGTATTCGCCTTCCGGTACTTCAGCACGGAATGCATGGTACAAGTTCAGATGCTCCATAAAGAAGACCGGATCGTTATCGCGAATTGCCGAAATAAGCAATCCTTTTGCATCGTATGGATTAGATGGAACTACGACTTTAATACCCGGACTTTGAGCCAACAAACCTTCCAAAGAGTCCGTATGCAGCTCAGCTGCTTTTACACCACCACCAAAAGGGGTACGGAATACGATTGGAGAATTATAGCGTCCGCCAGAACGGAAACGCATACGTGCAGCCTGAACTACCATTTGGTCGATAGCTTCAAAAATAAATCCAATAAATTGAATTTCAGCGATTGGGCGGAAGCCTTGAATACCAAGACCCACAGCCATACCGCCGATAGCGGATTCGGCCAGCGGTGTATCGAATACGCGCTCTTCCCCGAATTCTTTTTGCAGGCCTTCGGTTACCCGGAAGACACCGCCAACATTACCTACGTCTTCACCGAAGATGACGACGTTTGGGTCACGGTTCAATTCAACGCGCATTGCGTCGCGAATCGCTTCTTTCATATTCATTTGTGCCATTGCTTCATTTCCTCCTTAGACATTACAGATCACATATGCTTGGCAATTATACCGAATCGTTATCTAAAGCAACCCTCATCTATACAAGCCCCGCAGTAAATTCTGTCCTTACTGTTAACTAAGAACAGAACCGTTTACCGCGGCAAAAGGAACCGATTTTTATTGGAAATCGGCTTTTTGCTCTTCAAGATGTTTAGGAGTTTGCTCGAACATGCTGTCGATCAGACCTGGAACGGTCATTTTTGCAGTTTGCTCAGCTTTCTTGATTTGCTCGTTGACTTTAGCTTTCGCCTCGTCTCTTACGCGAGCTGTATCTTCTTCTGTCCAAAGACCTTTTTTCTCAAGATATTTCGCAAAGCGAGCAATCGGATCTTTCTCGCTCCATTGACCTTCTTCCTCTTTGGAACGGTACTTCGTAGCATCGTCAGACAAGGAGTGTGGACGGAAACGGTAAGTTACAGCTTCAATCAGTGTCGCACCTTCTCCATTGCGTCCGCGCTCAGCAGCATCCTGAACTGCTTTAATAACAGCCAACACGTCCATTCCGTCGATTTTCACGCCCTTGATACCTGCTGCAATTGCTTTGTGAGCGATGGAAAGAGCAGCTGTTTGTTTCGAGAATGGAGTTGTGATTGCATAGCCATTGTTTTGTACAAAGAAAATGACAGGCAGTTTGTATACGCCAGCGTAGTTCAAACCTTCGTAGAAGTCACCTTCGGACGATCCACCGTCACCTGTGTAAGTAATAACAACTTGTTTTTGTTTTTTGAGCTTATAAGCCATTGCAATACCCATCGCGTGCAAAATTTGTGCACCGATGATGATTTGAGGCATCAATACATTAACACCCTCAGGAATCTCACCACCGTGTTGATGACCACGGGAATACAAGAATGCCTGATAAAGCGGAAGACCGTGCCAAACGATTTGTGGCATGTCACGGTAGCCCGGGCAAACAAAATCTTCTTTCTCTAGTGCAAATTCACTACCGACCATAGTCGCTTCTTGACCGGATACCGGCGCATAAAAACCAAGACGCCCTTGACGGCCCAAGTTAACGGCACGATCGTCCCAGGTACGGGTAAATACCATGCGATACATAATTTCTTTCAATTGATCATCTGTTAGCTTCGGCAAAAGATCTTTGTTAACGATTTCGCCGTCCGGGGATAGTACGGATAGAGTTTCGACTTCCTCGGTATATACTTCGTAAGGAACCTTGGTCATTTTCTTCACCTCAATAAATATTTGAATATCAAGTTCCGCTGTTATAGAATTATTATACACCTGTTTTACTACATTCGTCAAAGAATACCTCATAAAATTTAATAATTCTTTGTTTTTGTATGTATAACAGAGTTTGAATAGTTATATAACAGCGTGACAAACCTAACAGAACAGCAGTATCTTTTTGGGTAACAGCTTAATCTTAACTTATTGTTAGCGGCTTTTCAAAAACTAACCATCGAAAGGTGACGAATGATGACAGATGAACGTTTGTTGAAGCGAACTATTGTTAAAGAAGAAATACTTAGCCAACACTTAAAGGAGAATCGCACACTGCGCATCTATCTCCCTCCCGGATATAACGAAATTCTCAGCTACCCCGTCGTTTATTGTCAGGACGGTGAAGAGTTTTTCAACTTCGGACGAATTGCCACCTGGGCCAACCAACTTATATTAGAAGAAGGTATTGAACCTTTTATCATCGTTGGCGTTGAAGTGAACACAAAGATCCGCACAGAAGAATATGCTTCTTTTGGCAACCGTTTTGAGGCTTACCTCGCCTGCTTTGCCGAAGAAATTATACCCTTTATCGAGAAAAAATATCCTGTACGACGAGATCCATCCGAACGTATTCTGGCCGGAGATTCATTAGGCGGCAGTGTTTCAGTCCATCTGGCCCTCCGTTATCCTGAACTGTTTACAAGAATCATTAGCTTGTCCGGTGCCTTCTACGAGCAATCTCAACATATTATCGCTCTGGAAACGGACTTGTCCTGGATGAACATCTTCATGATTGTCGGACTGCAGGAGGACAACTATGCAACTGACACTGGCGTATATAACTTTGTGGAACTGAACCGTTCGACTAAGAAGATCCTTGAAGAGCGAGGTGCCACGATCCATTATGAAGAAAAAGATGGACGCCATTTATGGGGGTTCTGGCAAAAAGAGCTTCCTGCCGCCCTTATGTATTTCTTACAGTCTTAACATCATTCACTTGTTGCAAAAAAAGATGAACAATCGCGCATTTTTCATGGAATGTGCTTTGTTCATCTTTTTTATTCACCCGGCATCCTGCACGCGCTTACATCATTCTTCGAAAGAAAAGCGGTAACGAATAACCGCTTGTCCGAGTTGATTATAACTTTTCTTTCATGATTCTGTCCAGCAGGACGTCACAACCTGCATCAATTAATCGGTATACCTCTTCAAAATTTCCCGTAAAGTATGGATCCGGTACCTCCCGCAACTTTTCATCCGGTAGAAGATCCATAAATTTAAGTATTTCCGAATCTTCTCCGCCAGGCAGTTTACGAAGATTGGCGACATTCGAATCATCCATCGCTACCATATAGTCGAAGTCGACAAAGTCACGACTCCCCACTTGTCTCGCGAGCATTCCTTCGTAGCTGATACGCCAGCTGTCGAGCAGCTTACGGGTTCCTTCATGTGGAGCTTTCCCGATATGCCAATCACCAGTTCCCGCTGAATCCACAGTTATTTTTTCATTCAATCCTTGTTGTGCAATCTTGTGCCTCATTACGGCTTCAGCCATTGGAGAACGGCATATATTGCCTAGACAAACAAACAAGACAGAGATCATTTGCATTCCATCCTTTCCTTGCGGTATGTTTCATTATCCTTCATAATTTCTGAACCTTTACAATACACAGCATATATTTCGTCGCGAAGAACGAGCGGCTTGCGTCCCGCAAGCAGATCACGGATGATCGCGAACAGAATCAGATCACCTTGACTCCAAAGAGTTGTAACCGGCACCCCGCTTTTCATCATTTTGCTTCTCTCATTTTATCCGCGAGGGCTGAAATTGTGCAAGCACAAAAACTGATCTATACTGATATAAAATGACAACTTCGGACAAAAGGGGGAAATAATATGGAAGCGAGGCGCATTTTGATCTTTACCGGCGGCAATCTTTCAACGCATTTATTAGAAGTAATTCAGAAAAATGATTACATTATCGGAGCTGATCGGGGGGCTCTTTTTCTTATAGAGAACGGCATAAAGCCGAATGTTTCAGTAGGTGACTTCGACTCTATTTCAACGGATCAGCTTCATATCGTCACTTCCATGAGTGAAAGAATCGTCCAATGTGATCCAATAGATAAGAATTTAACGGACACCGAGCTGGCCTTTGATGTTGCTCTAGAACTTGCACCGACAGAAATCTTGCTGCTTGGCGGTACGGGGACGCGCATGGATCACACTCTTGCCAACATACATATGCTGCTTCGCGGGGTTCAGCATCAAGTTCATTGTTCCATGCTGGACGACCACAACTACATTACATTGACCGGGTCAACTTGCGATGTCGAAGACCGAGGATTTACTTATGTGTCTCTTCTGCCTCTCACACCGGAAGTAACCGGAATTGACCTTGAAGGCTTCCAGTATCCTCTTCATAATGCAACTTTGAAAATCGGACAGTCTCTGGGTATTAGTAACCGTCTATCTGCAAGCCGGGGTACAGTTAAGATAGAAGGTGGATTGCTCTTGATAATACAGAGCAAAGACGAGTAATTGTAACCTTTTTGTCATTATTAAAAATACAATTATGACAAGCCACAAACCTTTGAATATCAAGGGTTTGTGGCTTTTTTATTGTTAAAACCATCTCAAATTATTAATCTTTTGTAACTTTTAATGGTTTTTTAATAATTCGCTTTCATTCCTTGTCTCCCATAGCTTTCACGATTTTATCCAAAATTTCGGTAGGTTTCAAATCTGTTATACTCGGTTCATCGAAAGACAAATAACAATTCTCTGGAGGTAATATACAACATGAATAAACAGACTTGGATTAAGAAGGCCGCAATCGTCAGCATAAGCGCAGCAATGGGAATGGGAACGCTCTTGGCAGTTTCCCCTGCATCTCAAGTAGAAGCAGCATCCAGCTCTTACGCCACAACAAAGGGCCAACAAGTCGTGAACTTTGGTAAAAACTACATGGGAACACCATATAAATTTGGAGCTTCTACAAGCACTACTAAAGTATTTGATTGCTCCTCTTTCATGAAACACATCTTTAAAAAATACGGCGTGAATCTACCTCGTACGTCAGCAGCACAAGCAAAGAAAGGTGTAGCAGTTTCCAAAGCGAACCTGAGAGCAGGGGATATGGTATTCTTCTCTAGCGGTAGCCGCGCGAATGGTAAAAATGTAACTCACGTAGCTGTATACGCTGGTAACGGTAAAATTCTTCACACGTACGGCAAACCAGGTGTAACCATTTCCGACCTCAACTCCGGCACTTGGAAGAAGACATACCTGAAAGCTCGCCGCGTATTGTAGTCGTTTCTTCGTTATCATTTATATAACATTTGCAGGCCATCCGAGGATCCTTCCTTGGGTGGCCTGCTTAGTTTTGTGTTAAATTCTCGTATGGCATTAGTCTGTTGTAAGACGCTACGTGTACGAATCGTTCCTCCAATCTCTCTTGCCCCCGAATTTCTTGAATTATTCCATAGCGGAAGATATTCGGGGACAAAGGAGAACGCTACGCTTTTCCGGAATCGTTTCGTCCTCTCCGCTGCTTCGTACGACAACTTCGAAAACATGGAAGACCACATGTTCTCCGGCTTATGCCATCTTATAGAACAAAAATAAAATAAGCCAACCAAAGTTTCTGTCTGAATTAATGATACGAAGAAACCGCTATTCATCAAGAAGAATATATCCCTGCAAATCATCTCGTTCGCGTTGTGAATTAAACGGTAAATCGGCTAGACGATCTTCTGTAGGGTAACATGCAAAGCTCAATCACGTGATTCGCTCTCTGGCGCTTTAAGCATATATCCTGCTCCCCTAATCGTCCGGATCAGCTTCCACTTTCGTCCTTTATCAAGCTTTTCACGTAAATGAAGGATATACACATCCACTACATTTGTACCCGTATTAAAATCATAATCCCATACATAACTTAAAATTTCTTCCCTTGAGCAGACCTCATTCACTCTTCTGGCCAAATATAAAAGAAGCTCATATTCACGCTGGGTCAAGTCGATTGCAGACTCTTCCCGGATTACCTGCCTGCTTTGAGGGTCTATCAGCAGATCTCCAATCTCAATTTTCTCATTCCGGTGTTGATTTCCGTGATTAAATAAAATTAGAAGATTGCTGACTCTGGCTAACAATTCCCGCTCGTCCACCTGGCTAGAAATGTAATCATTGGCCCCGGCTTCTAAGGCAGCTGCCGCTTCATTAGATCCGTTATGTCCCAGCACAATAATCGGCATCCGGTGCTTTCCATTTTGCATTCTGCGTACAAAATCAAATTCACGCATTCCTGATAAACGGCTGTCCATCATGAGCATATCAAACTCCCCTTGCTCCATAAGGGTTATAGCCTGTGAAAGATGATCTGCCAAATGGACTGTATATCCAGCGGATTGAATTTTGTTTGTTATCCTGATCGCTTCCTCACTATCATTCATCGCTATCAAAATCTGTCCATTCAAAGGGTTTCCCCCTCTTTCACTGCTAAGGTTAATAATCCTTTACTTTACATAAGCTTGAACACGACACGTCTGGCCTTTAGGTTGCCTCAAAAATAAAACATCCATTCCCGAGCAGGGGAAATGGATGAAATTGATTCAAAATATGAGGTCTCAGCCCAAGTAACGGTGGTACAAGCTTTTCGCCTCCATCAGATCAGAGGTTCCATGTATCAGAGCTCTTCCGTCAGCAAAAAACACGATCCGGCAGCGGCTCATTTGAAAGATAACCATATACGGATTGAGCGCTGTCTTTCCTTCAGCCAGTCTGGTTAAGCGATCAGCCAACAGCTTGAGATCAAGCTCCATTCTACGTGCTGGCCTGATCTGGACGGTATCCCGTCCACAAAGCACTTCACTTTTTGTACTGTTGACAGAAGATAAAAAGGGGTATACCGGATGTGTTCCACAAGATGGACAATCACTCTTCCGAGCTTGATCTAGCTTCATTTCAAAGGATTCATTCCGCCACAGATCAAAAGAGAGAAGATTCATACGGAGCGTGTCACGATGACCAGCGAGAAACTTCATCGCCTCCATACTCTGATGGGCTACGACCATCTGCACAGCCTGTGGGAGAATACCAGTTGTATCACACGTATCTCCGCCTAGTGGTACCGTACCAAGCAGACAATGTAGACAAGGTGTGTGTCCCGGAAGAAAGGTATACGTCATGCCGGCGCTTCCTACGCACCCTCCGTATATCCAAGGCGTATTTTGCTTCTGAGAAATATCATTGATGATAAGCCGAGTATCAAAATTATCGGTTGCATCCATGATCAGATCACAATCACGAGCCAGCTCTTCTAACTCTTCGGCACGGACATCCATGACATGAGCTTCGATTTCCACCTCTGAATTAATGGACTTCAAACGCAACTTTGCAGCTTCCGCTTTAGGAAGATGATTCTCGGCGTCCTGCTCTGTAAACAGCTGCTGCCTCTGTAAATTGCTCCACTCCACATAATCACGATCTACGATCGTAATCCAGCCGACACCAGCCCGCACCATAGTTTCTGCAACTGCACTGCCGAGCGCGCCCGCTCCAACGATAAGTACGTGACTGCTTCCAAGTTTCGCCTGACCCTCCACTCCAAAGGGAGCAAAACGTTCTTGCCTGGAATAACGGCTTTCCCGGTTATGTTCTTTCACGTTCAAGCCCCTCCCCTCTCAAAATAACCTTAGTGTTAAAGTAGAAACGATGGCTTTGCCGTCCTATAAAGACGGCAAAGCCGTCGTTTCTGTGAGAAATATAGGTCAATTATAATCTAAACTTATACTTGACCTATATTTTGAAAAAAGCCACTCCGGGCGGAGTGGCCTTCAAGCATGATCAGGATTGATGTGACCAATCTTCCACATTCCAGATCTTCGTTACCCAGTCTTCATAGAAGTCAGGTTCATGGGATACGAGCAGTACGGTGCCTTTGAATTCTCTGAGCGCTCTCTTCAGTTCTTCCTTAGCGACAACATCCAAGTGATTTGTCGGTTCGTCGAACAGAATCCAGTTGCTCTCGCGCATTAACAGTTTGCACAAGCGCACTTTCGCTTGCTCACCGCCGCTCAACGCTTTCAGCGGGCGGGTAATATGTTCATTTTTCAGGCCACAGCGTGCCAGATGAGCGCGAACTTCGTGTTGGTTCAGATGCGAGTACTCGTTCCATACATCATCAATTGGTGTCAAATTGCCAGCTCGTACTTCCTGTTCGAAGTATGACGGGAACAAAAAGTCACCTTGATATGTTTTGCCGCTGTATGGTTGTATTTTCCCCAGAATGGTCTTGAGAAGAGTAGATTTACCGACACCGTTGCAGCCGACGATTGCAATTTTCTCTCCACGTTCAATTGTAATAGACATCTTAGGCAGCAGCGGACGGTCGTACCCGATTTCAAAATCGATGCCTTCAAATACTGTTTTACCGCTAGCACGGGCTTCCTTAAAATTGAATACGGGCTTTGCAGCTTCTTCGGGACGGTCAATTCGTTCCAGTCGATCCAGCTGTTTCTCACGGCTCTTCGCCCGACCGGATGTCGAGTAACGCGCCTTGTTCCGCTGAATGAAGTCCTCTTGTTTCTTGATGAACTCCTGCTGCTTCTCATATGCATCGATATGCTGATTCTTATTAATATCAGCCATCTCAAGGAATTTTTCATAGTTCGCTGTATAACGTGTTAATTTCGCAAATTCTAGATGATAAATAATGTCTACCACCTGATTCATAAATTCCGTATCATGCGATATGAGCATGAATGCATATGGATACTGCTTCAAATATTGCGTAAGCCAATCAATATGCTCAACGTCCAAGTAGTTTGTCGGCTCATCCAGCAACAGAACGGTCGGCTTTTCCAAAAGTAACTTAGCCAGCAGAACCTTCGTCCGTTGTCCTCCACTGAGCGTGGCTACATCCCGGTCAAGACCGATTACAGACAATCCTAAACCGTTAGCCATTTCTTCGACCTTAACATCGATCAAATAGAAATCGCCGATTTCCAGTTGCTCCTGGATTTCTCCCATCTGCTCAAGCAACACTTCGAGCTCTTCAGGAGAAGCATCGCCCATTTTGTCCGTAATCGTCATCATTTCTTGTTCCAGTTCCAGCAGGGGCAGAAAAGCATCTTTCAAAATATCGCGAACCGTTTTACCCGGCGTCAGCTTGGTGTGCTGATCCAAATATCCATAACGCACTTTTGGAGTCCACTCTACCTTACCGCTGTCTTTCAGCAGCTGGCCAGTCAAAATATTCATTAAGGTCGATTTACCAACACCGTTAGCACCGACAAGACCTACATGCTCACCGGCAAGCAACCGGAATGAAACATCCTTGAACAAGGTACGGTCTCCAAAATTGTGGGAAACATTCTCTACTGTCAATAAACTCATAGTTACGGTAACTCCTGTCTATACAATAAACTCATTACATGTTAAATAGGGTTTTATCACAGTCAAGAGTTTATTGTATCACATTAAGCGACCAAGCCGAAATCATAACTTTTCAGGCTTTACATCACACCTGAGTTAGCACAGTTTTTCTCCCTGTAGCCCGCGGCAGCAGCCTCTTTCCGGTTGCTAAAAGCTTCCTGCACATCATAAGGAAATGAACACGTATTTCTGTAATAATATTTAAGACCGGTACTTGAATCCACACTTCCGAAGTACACCGGAGTCTTTACAAGTCTGCCCCCACCAAAAGCGTAATTATTATAATATCGGTCACCAATAGGTATACCTTGGACAAAAGCCATCAATCCGATATCATTAATCGTGTTGACCCATTCTTCTTGAGCGATAACAGGCAATGAAAAGGTATAAGAAATACCGTTTCTTACAGACAAGTTATTGTGACGCTCTATATAATAGGCTAGATCATCTTGAATTGCGTGTACAATCGATATTCGCCTTATTTCTTCAAAGGTCACTTGCTTGTCCAGAAGTGCTATTCCTGTATTACCCACAAGTTCAGACTGCAATCCTGAATACCATAGTCTGCTGGAACCATTGTACGCTTCCGCCACGTTGTCCAATGTGAAATGAATGCTGTTGCCTTCACCATCGTAATAAGCATATGGAATTTTGGGACTCCAAGTATGACGGAAAGATTCCACTCCGTCCGGTCCCGTAAAGGATTGCATAGCATAGATATAGTACCCGTCATAATCCACTACGGCTATAGCCGGGATATACCACCATAGTGCCGCTTGGGCTTGAAGATCCTCCTCTATGCCAAAGTTTAAATACAGTGTTCTTGAAAATGTTTCCAGAGCCCTCTCCTTGTCTGCACGAAACCGCTTGAATGATTCATATCCCGCTTCCTGTGACTGAGCCTCGTTCACGTTCAGCATCTCCCCGCCATCCTGAATTGCCGTCCGCAGCCCGGCCGAATATTTCATTTCAACAAAAGCGGTATCTACCACATTGCCTGTGTGCATGCTAAGCAGCAGAAAGAAAGGAAAGAACACAGCCGTAAACAGAATGGCCAAATCAGTAATCTTCATTCAAAACCATCCCTCCATACGGAAAGGCAATAACTGACTTATTCCCTGAATTCGATCCTGTTAGAGCATCGAACAACACAATGGAAGGCGTACGATTCTGACTACTTACCTTCACTTGAAAAAAGTCTCCGGCTGTTAACTTGTAAATTTGACTGCGATCATCTAGGGGCAAGTCAGTATCAGGGAATAAATGCCCTAAAATTTCCGCTTCGTAATAGGCATCATAAACGACAGCAAAACTGTTTTGAAACGTTTCGGGATCGGACGAATCACGATACTCTGGGTCATACTTCTTATGCTGATGCTCCATCGCAATCTCATACAGATTGCCGGTTGCACCCAACTCACGAGTAAAATCCTGATACATTTGGGGTGATACATACCCTTTCATCCGGACACTATCCACGAACTTAGTCACAGATTGATGTACAATAATTCTGGACAGATCATCCTGCCTTCTGGCACTTTCTCCCGCTGGTACCATATTCAACAGCAGGACTGCCAAAAAAGCTGCAAACCATTTGGACACCGAGTTTGACATCCTTTACCTCACCTTAATATGCTGAATGCTGTTTATTGTTCCAGACATACTGTACGAATAGTTAGCCTGATATCTGGCACCGGCCTCGATAACTGATAGATTAACGGAATCCAGATCCAACCCCGGAAGGAACATTACGCCGTCAACAGACATTTCATACTTTCCCTGCTGGACCTCCTGCAGCATAAATAACACCTCACTACCCAAAAATGTTAAGTCATCCGTACTGCTGCGCATTTTCACAGTAGTTATGGCCGAACTTTGTTCTTGAGTCATTAGATTGACTGCTTCTAACGCCGCGTCGATCTCAGATTGCATATGAAAGGAAAACCAGCAGGCACCCATGAACAAAGCTGCAGCCGCAGCTATTTCGATCATCGTAACTGTTTGCTCTCTCAATTGATCAGCTCCTGAATCTCAACACTTTACTGGACAAAAATAATTCCCCGAATCACATTTGAGGTGTCCTTGACAATCGTTGCCTTAAACTTACCGCTGGGATTAACATACTCAGAACTTTTTTCATTTAAGGTTTGTGCTAAGGCGCCTTGACGGGAGTCTGGATGCTCTACGGAACCTTCCGTATTCAACACATTACCGTACCATTGTCCTCCAGGGTTTTTACCTGTTTTAATCATAATGCCGAATTGGTCCTTATCTTTGTACTTGCGGAGTGCATTCGTTACTTGCGATCCGCTGATTGTTGTTCCGTCATATACAGTAAAAGCTGCCTGGGACAGCTCAGTCTGAATATCCGAAAAATTATTTTGTGCGGTTTTGGTTGCTTCCTGGGCAGATATAAACAAAATTACTACAATGGTAATCAATGCGATGGTCAGGAAAATACCAGCTGCCACTTTAAGAGCCGATGAAGCATTATTCATAATTTATATCCTCCTTGTCCCTCATGAAAGAGACGCATTATTTTACAATCTTTGAATTTGTTCATAGTAAGCATTCATCTGTGTAAAACTCATACCAATAAGCGGAATGACAAGATACATAAAAATAAGACCGTACATCGGTGCAAATCCGATCATTCGTCCCCACGCTGCCTTCGTGTCGATCATCCGTTCATACTCCTGTTTCCGCTGTTCAAATACAAACGCCATTTCACCTTCTAAATCGTCAAAAACGTCTCTGATCGGTACTTTATCAACGGCCAGAAGCAACTTATCTACGAGACGCTGAAAATCCGGAAACCATATATCATGCTTCAACTCTTGAAGCGCAAGTTCCGCACCGTGCTCGTAATGTAGTAAACTTTTCTGAATAGGAACTTTAAACATGACAGCAAACCGGCTCAGCCACTCCAGGACACCTTCAACCGATATGCGCTCCATTCCCCTTATGATGGAAATGACCGTCTGAAATTGGTATACTTCATGTTTCATTTCCAAACTTCGAACCTTTCGGTGAAAGATAAGAGTCCAGAGCGGAAAATAAAATGCAATAACCGCAGCCATAATAGAGGATAGTACTTCCCACCATTTTAAATATTCGAGATTAAACCGCTCTAGTTTACTGAGCACCCGCTCGACGGTTATAGATATTTGATCTTGTGTCATGCCTTTGCCATCAACTGTTATCACGGCTTCCTTTACCTGATCAAAAGAAACTTCATTCGATCGGTTCAAATAATCCATTACCGCCCGATCTGTTTCAGCCCTCTGGTAAGCTTCTTTCTCCTGCTCTGGGTTCATCTTTCCGAACAATGAAATCTGTGACACTGGTGCATAAAGCAGCTGACGCTTACTGCTATGATGAAGATACATGCATGCCGTTAGCACAACAGAGAACGCAACGACCCCCGAGACAATCCGTCGAATGTAAAACCACTCCAACCGCAAACGTGTATTGCTTTCCTTTAGCAATCTAATACGCCATTCATGCTTAGGGGTACCTGGAATCGGCATCAGCACATTCACCAAAATTCGCAGGAGCTTAAACCTATAAAGCTGTTCTTCCCATGAAGCTCTGTCAAATCCTGCACGATAATCAGACTCACTGTTTTGTTGAAGCTTCTGTAGGAGGGTGTAGGCTACAATAATGACCACGTAAATTGATAGTTTCGTGATCATGCCTAACTTGCTCATATAAAACTCATCCATGGCCGGGAAGCTTGCTCGAGCCCAATTCTCTATCGGCTTGGTAAAAAATACAGGAGCAAGCGCAATGATATTTAAACCCTTTAACAAGTAATCAAGCTTGTCTCTACGAAGTATTTCGAGCTGAGTCTCTTTCGTTAAACCACTTAATCCTTGAAGAAAGATGGAGCTATTCTTTTTGGCGTGGTCGCCGAATTCCATAACCAGATGTGCTATGCCTGCAAAAGCTTTCAAATACCGGTTAGGTGCAGTCTCATAATAACGATCCAATTGTTCCTCAGGGTCCTGAGATATTAGTGCATTGTAAATACGTGTAGCATGAATTGAAATTTCATGACCTGCTGTCTCCGCCCCTTCATAGATCGACTCCTCAACCATGCCGTGCTGCTGGTAATGATGCCTTACATTGGAGAACAGCTCAACCGATTGAACCAAAAGTCTCCGCTCCAACCTATTCATAAACACGTCAATCATCAAATCATGAATTACGATCGCCGCTAGCAGAGCAACCAATATAAATCCGAGCCCAGGATTCATCCAAATCAGGAGAACAGCAGTCAATCCGGCTGATATCGCGACTGCTAACGTTATTTTCATCGTTTCATAACGAAGAGAAATTTCATCGTATGGATGTATGATCGATATTTTTTTCCGCATCCGCTTTACGTACGAAGACAACAGAGGCAGTCTTAAAGCATGGATATATGCGGCTTGGAACCATTGACGGTGTTTATATCGTAACTGACCGGACGTATTGGACTCATATCCGATGCTAAAGCCTTCCTCCTGCCTGTTTCTTTTTTGTATGAATATGATTGCTCCATATAAAACAGCAAACAACAGTAGGGATATTGAAAGAATGTAAATAAGTACGTCTTTTGTGGTCACGGCGTCCCTCCCCAGTTGGTCTGGATATAACACCTGAAAGCTTCGATATCTTGAGGCTGCATCTGTTCCTCCATCTCTCTCACGCTACGCTCAGATAAAGATGCTGCAACCACATACCGTCCATCGCGGTATTCAACCACATTGTTTGAAATATATAATGTAGTATTGTTCTGCCTGCGGAAATGCTCGGAGCTTATAGCCACATACCTTCGGGCCAATTCCTCTGTACCTGTATGTTTCTCTGGATTATGCCAGTCCGGAAATGGCTCTTTGTCACAAGGAATGCACTCCGTAATGCGCTCAATATAACGATTGCCGAATGCATCCCGTTTCAGGTGAACGTCGAAGTTGATTACACTTACCACCTGCTGCTCTGCAATATCCTCCTGACGAAACACTCCACTCTTCAATAGAGAGTTCCTAAGTGACTGAACAAGATCTTTAAACGTCTTTGCGTGATGTGTAAAGACAGTAAACAAGCTTGCAACCTGTGACATCTGGATCATCCATGAGGCTACTTCATCACTTGCAACTTCCCCTAGGATGTTCACGGTTCCATCCGTTTTCTTCTGAAGATCCAGACCGTCCTGACCACTGATATGTTCCGTTTCTCGAAAACTCAATATATTGCGCCTGCTGTATATTTTTCTTAGGTGAAGCTCGAAAGCCATCTCTTGTACACGCAGCGTATAAGAGGCATAGATGTGTCTTACCATTGCCATGAGTAGAGTGGTTTTGCCCGATCCCTGTGCTCCGGTGACAGCTGTAATCCGACTTCCCTTCATTAGAAATTGCAGCAAACCAATAGGAATTTCTGCACCTCTGCCTGTGATGAGCTGCTCTAGGCTAGTACTGCTCACATCAAACTTCCGAACAAAAAAAGCCCATGATTCAGAAAACGGAGGACGTACAACGACAACACGTGATCCGTCCTTCATCTCATTCACTTTATAACCGCTAGCCTCTGACAACTGACCGGGATGATTGTATTTATAAATGTTCTGGCATACCCGCTTTAATTCCCGTACATTTCCAAAGGACAGAAATCCCATATGAATGGAAATACCTCGAAAAAATAACCACACACTTTCACATTCGGAGACCGGAGTATCACCATTCCCCCAGCCAAGCGGCAGTTGCTCCGCACGTAACGGCATCCCTGAAGAATCACCAAGCATTCCACTAACTCCTCCACTAACGCCATCGATGCGTTGATCTCGAATCTCATCAATGACGGAAAAACCTTTGTACTGTTGATAAATTCGCTGTACAACAATGTCCAGCTTCTCGGGTAGAGTTAACGAGCGTATTTCATTTGCATATATGTCTGCTATATCTTCAGCCGTCACCGCATAAACAACGTCCTCACCATAACCCGGTATAATCCTCGGTTTCGATAAATCATAGGTTTCAATCAATTTAGATAATGCTTCATCCCGGTACTGCTGTTTGTACAAATAAAGTATGATTTCGAATTTATCCTGAGGGGACAAAGCTTCATGATTCTCAAACGGAATCCCGACATTAATATTCGACTCATTTAACTTCAAACTTTTGACCAACAGCTCTTTCAAAAACTCTTTAACATACTGTTTGTCAAGCACACTACCGGACACACAACCTTTGAGCGCGCGACGCAGCTCGCTTCTCTTACTTAAACGCCTGCGATATTCCTCTTCATGCAGGCCTAGATCCGAAAGCTGACTGTGTGTCATCTGATGGAGCGTCTCCTTCACAAATTCCGTCATCGCCTGTAAAGAAAGCTGATCTGGACCGAGCTGCGGGTGAGCTCTGATCTTTGCTTTACTCATCCAGCGAATATATATAAACAGTGCAACCAAAAAAAGGATTAAACCTATCCAGAGCGAATTCATCAGCGGCCCTGAGAGCATTTAAGCCCCCCTCTCTGAGTATCCCGAAGAAGGTAGACCGATCTGCTCTGCCGCAGCAAACGCGGTGCTGCGAAGAGCCCGATAGAAGGGACTTTCTCTTTTGCGGTCCATCCCGCCTCTTCCCCTTTGAATACAAGCTTGGACAGAACGCATATTCCATGCGTCTGTGAACTCTGAGCAGTAGGGAATCCCCTCAAAAATACCCTTCACTCCAAACCTGCGTTTTACATTTTGAAGTGTACAATGACTATGGCGGTCATACCGGCCAATAACAAACCCAATGTCTTTTCCTTGAAAGACTCCCTGCATCTGATCACTCTCAAAAAACTTCTCCAATGATCTAATATTTTGATTTAACCCAATCAATATAAGATCTGCAGCTTTCAGGATTTGTCTGTCGACACTATTTGCCCTTCCATTCCCCGCATCAGCTACAATAACGTCATATCCCCGAACAGCGGTTTCTAATACTTGGCTCATAAGCCGTCCATGTGTGTCGTCTGACTCTAACTTGGGTTCGCGTCCTGCAGCAAGAAGGTCCAGTCGATCCTGCAGCAGTGGGAATGTATAATCACGTATGTTCTCAGGCATCAACCTACCGCTTGCCGCCAAGCGTTCCACCGCATTCATTCCATGATCTTGGAAAGTTACCAGTGAATGGTCCAGTGGTTGTTTCTTTAATGAATAAGCCTGCTCAACACGTTCCCCTGCCGCTCCACCATGCAGCAGAAGCGTCTTCACTTTAAACTCCATTGCCAGCACAATCGGCAGACTTGCGGCTAATGCGGTCGTGCCACTTCCACTTGTCAACGGACTCCACAAAGCGATTGTTTTCATGCCTGTCTCCTTTCTGCCTGCCGAAATGCACGGCGAATTTGACGCTGCTCCATCTCGGTAAGCCGGCGGATCAGCTCCATAAGAGCCCGCTTATATCGCCTTGACAACGGCTTTATCCGAAGTCTTCCCTTATGCTCATTCTCTACCTTCAAAGCAAAAGTAAGTTCATCCCACGGAATTCTAATCGGTTCATCCATCCATCGGATCTGCGCTTTTCCCAGATAGCTTTCAATATAGGCATCGTCCATCATATCCTCGACAACGTTCAAGTACACCCGGCGGAACTCTGGAAAGCCTTGTTCTTTACTTTTCATTGAGAGATCCTCAAGCCAACTGGCCCCTCTCATCAATCCGGCAATTTCAAAACTGCTTACCCAAATTTTCGCACTCGCGAGCTCCCATGCGTCCTGATTTAGAAACGATTCCTTCTCAGTATCGATTACCAAATAGTCGTATTCCGGCTCGCCTGATTCCTTTAAATAATTCTCAAGTTCGGTATAATGATCAAAACCACATGCTACATCAAATCCTGAGAATTCTGTAACCGACATACGCGGATCCAATCTGCCGATACAGTGGGTGTACTTTCCTTCTTGTGCTGCATCCATCAGGAGCACTCTATTACCGCTATGCACTAATATTTTGCAAAGATACATTAGCAGATCACTCTTATCGCAAAAGCCGGCAAATATCCATGTTCTCAATTTTCACACTCCCTCATTTCACTTATTAAGGACTTGTAAATATGGCTTCCATATCGTCTTTTTGCTGTATACTGCTAACATTTTCTTCAGCTTGACCCTGTACTCCTAAAATATCCTTCATTTCATCTGAACGGTCCTTTCTTTCATCTGCACCTGTCTCCTCAGTCACCGAGGATGGTGAAGTTGTTAGTGAATCATCTGTGTTACTTGCAGTGTAGTTTCCAGAAGTCCATGTGTCGAAATCTTGTGTACCCTGGTTATAAGAAATTTCGTCCTGTCTTACGAATGGTATTGGTTCATTTGGACTCACTTTGCTCAGATCCCGATCCAATGCGGTACGTACGGAAGTCTCGAGCTGTTGTTCCGCTCTCCGGACAATATTCGGATCACTCTTGATCAACTGAATAACTTCCTGATTAGGAGGGTAATTCGGAACCGCCTTTTCCTGCATTTCCGGTTCAACATAAGTGAGGGCATAAATAGAAGCTTTATGGATATAAGCATCAACCATAGCGCTGGAGAACAATAAGATTTCCTGCTCGCTTAAGGTTGTCCAAAAGGCTGGATTCGACAGCTTGTCAATCCGCTTCTTTGCCAAAATGATATAATCCTGACCCGTCGGAAACTGAATCCGGATATCCACCACATCTTCTTGTCTCAAATTGCTGGGTAGCCATATCGACTTCATTTCCCGGTTCCGTAAATCTCGGGGAGTGATTTCTTCTTCAAACAGCATTCCAAGTGTAATCGGCGTTCCCTGCCGAAGCTCAATCTTCACGCCCTTCCCAGCAACATCTTCTTTTCTAGTCGGAAGATTATCGGGAGAGGCTTCTAATGGCAGACGGATTTCTTGCAAATCTTTATTATCAATAAAGTGCCCTGCCGGAATGTCCTTGCGCGGAACCCAAGCCGTCCTCATCGATTTCAGGTCACCGATCTGTGCCTCTTCCAATGCCTCAATCCTCAGCTGATATTTCCGTGTTTCATCCGCATGACGATTGACATTGTCACTTTGGATAAAATAAAATCCCCCTGCTAGAACAACACTCATGAATCCAGCTCCAGCAAGTCCGGCATACAGCATTTTTTTGCTGCGCCGTGTAATGATTGGCATTTGTTCATTCTCCTTTCAAGTACAGGGATTACCCCCATGCAAAACGGAATCTTTTTTTGCGCTCTTTATGCAGTAAGAATCCTTCATAAATGATTTCCATAGCCTTTTCTGCCTCCAAGGACATCTCAAATGGATCTCTATGAAGCGGAATGGCTACAACTTTACTGCCACCAAGTGATTTGCGAAGCTGCTGCACGGCACTAGAAGAAGCAAGCGGCAAAGCGTAAACCCGGTTTGGCTGATCATGACGTGCCAGCATTCGAGCCAAAGTTAGTACATCGTGCTGACGCCACTCGGCAGCTGAACCAATAATGATCGGAACATCCGCCCGAAGAAATTCTTCGAGCCGTTCACTATCACGATACGTTCCCAGATCTAGCACTACCGCATCATAATCGCCTGCTAGCACAGAGATGACATCTCCCCTTGATGTTTGGCGCCAGTAGTCAATACCATTAATTGAAAACTTGCGGACAGACCCTGTAGGCGCGCCTTCAGCTATTTCCTGTATACGTGTAAAGGCTGCTCGGCCCGTCCCCATTTCAACAAGTGCCACTTTGCTGTACCTTCGAGCTAAAAAATGTCCGATAGTTATACAGCTATGTGTCGTACCTACCCCTGGTGAGGTTCCTAGTACAGCAGTCACCAGTGTACCCGCCGCTCTTGCTTTAGACGTTGATCGTTGATCATTTCCTGCAGTACTAAGTGCCTGAGCCACCTCTTCAGCTGACTGGTATCGAAATTCCGGCTGATGCTGAAGAAGCTTACGCATGACGGGGAGCATCCCCTTGGAAATATCTCTTCGAATATGCTGCTCTACACCTGTAAACCATTCACTGTATTTGCCTCCCGTTGTAAGAAATAGAAGGAGCGCACCCAGTCCGTACAGATCCGATCTTGCATCACTTTGACCACCACCGTACTGTTCTGGTGCCGCAAACCCGACCGTACCGAGCTTAACCGTATCCTCATTCCGTTCCTGCTTGTAGCTACGGGCAATACCAAAGTCAATGAGCCTAACCTCCATTTCCTCCGTCAGCATAATATTGGATGGCTTAAGGTCCCTGAAAACGACGGGAGGCTGATGGGAATGAAGATAGCCAAGCACTTCAAGCAGCTGGTGAGCAAGCTGATGGATGAAATCAGCGGTCAGATGTCCTTTATAGCCTCGCAAATATTTATCGAGAGTCATTCCATGAATATAATCCATAACCATATAGGTATAACCAGCCTCATCGGGCTGGAAAAAA
This sequence comes from Paenibacillus uliginis N3/975, assembly GCF_900177425.1. NCBI lineage: Bacteria > Bacillati > Bacillota > Bacilli > Caryophanales > Paenibacillaceae > Paenibacillus > Paenibacillus uliginis. The sequence continues at coordinate 3,480,919 of NZ_LT840184.1, forward strand.
TCCACGATCCGCGGCAGACGGGCATGGCTTAACGTGGTCAGCAGTTCGGCTTCTGCCTGCACCGTCTGAAACATGCCCGGCTGGGTCACGCTTTCTTTAACCGCCCATTTCTTCCCAGGCAGCTTCAAGTCTTCTGCCAAGTAAACACAGCTCATTCCACCCTCACCGAGCTTCCGTTCGATCCGGTAACGCTCCCCAAGTATCATTCCACGCTCCATTTTTGAAGGATGGTGCATTGCATCGTCCCCCTCTTTCTATACCAGTGGCCGTAAAAAAAGAAAGCACCCCGCCGGACCATCACGGTAAAACCGTGTTGATCCTGCGGGATGCTTTCCCTATCAAGCCGTTGGTTAATTTTGGAATCATTATAGATCATATTTAAACCATTTGTAAAGAGATTTATAAATTTTAGTACTTAATCATATATAGAGTTATTTCATCCCGGTTATGAAACAGCTGTTTTGCTCCCTGAATCTGCATCCGGGATTGTTCAAAAATATCTATGATATCATGAACAAGAGCCATCGGTTTTTTAGTCAGAAGCTTAACCGTAACCACTGCTGTGCCACCCGGAGCTAGACTGTAGAGCAAATCCGTTACCAATCTGGCCATCTGTTTCGGGCTCCAACTCATATCACAGACGAGCAGATCAAACTGAGATTCCTTGAATTTAACCTCGGAGGCATTCTTATTAACAATTCTCAGGTTTGGATGATGAATCAAGGATTCATGCATTTTCGCCGGATCCACTGCTGTAACCTGAAGTCCTCTTTCCAGCAAAAAACTGCTCCAGCCACCAGGAGCTGCACCAATGTCCAACGCATTACGGAAGGAATCGAAAGGAATGCCGAACTGTTTCTCGGCTTCCAACAGTTTAAACTTGGCACGTGAAATTTGACCTTCCTCACGCTGAAATCGTATAGCACCACCATTCCAGTCGGATAAATTACGGTCAGGTTGTGATACACCTAGATACCAGGTGTCTTTTGCCGCAAATAGAGAAATCACCCATTCCGGATCCTGTACCGTGAATTCCATCTCCAAAGGAGCTAATCTTTCCTGCAGCTGATCACGCAATGCGCCAGGGTTTTCAGTCCAGCTGCTGCCCTCCGCTTTTCTAACCTGCACAGATACACGACTTCCTTCAAGGTACTCTCTCTTCAGTAAATAAGATACAGCCTGCTCGAAAGCTTGATCTTTGTCAGCTCCCGGGATTTCCATAACAACCGGGAATATATGCCGCAAAAAGATAGGGGCCTTCTCCAAAATGCGTTCTGTAGCCTCTTGTAACGTCGTTGCCAGCGTAACTATGAAGACTTCCCCCGGAATAAGCATCGTGCTCTTCAAGCTGCCAAACAGGCGGCGAAGTTCTTCCTGCGCATAAGGCGCGAAACCATGATTGGCGGTACATATTAACTTTGCTGAGTGCTGTTCATTCACTTGCTCATTTACTGCGTTTTGTTCATCCAAGTGGATTACCCTCCAGAAATTACTTTGATCCAAGGACGTCCTCCGTCCCATTCCAGATCGACATCAATATCATAAGTCCGTTTTATAAGCTCTTTGTTTAATACTTCTTCTTTACGTCCTGATCCAGCCAATTGGCCGTCTTTAATCAATGCAACATGAGTAAAAAGTGGTACGATTTCCTCAATATGATGAGTTACATAGACAACTGCTACATCCCTTTGTCTTAAACGGTCTATCTCCAGCAGCATTTTTTCACGTTCATACAAATCTAGTCCTGCACAAGGCTCATCCAAAATGAGTAGCTTCGGATTGGCCATCAAAGATCGGGCCAGCATGACCTTCTTGCGCTCTCCCTGAGACAAAGTGCCAAGCGGATGCTCCGCCAAATGACTGAAATTCATTTCCTCGAGCATCTTCAGCGCTTTTTCCTTTACATCCTGAGGAATGGTCTGGTAAAAACGTAAAAAAGCGAAGGCGCCAGTAGCAACGACTTCCCATACCGGGTCACTGAGTGACAGCTTCTCCATGAGGGATTGACTAATATAACCAATTTCTTTCCGTACTTCCCGGACATCACTGCGTCCATAGACATTGCCCAAAACTTCCACACGACCACTGCTCGGAAACAGATAACCTGTCATCATCTCGAGCAGTGTCGTTTTACCGGAACCATTCCGTCCGAGTATGACCCAGTTCTCCCCCGAACCCATTTCAAGGGACACATCTTTCAGGATCTGCTCATCTCCTCTTCGGAGGAAAATATTTTGAAGTGAAATCATAACATCACACCCCTAACAAAGTTTAAAATATCCTGCACAGACCCCATACGGTAAAGCACTTGAGGAGGCTTGTCAGGCGTTCCTGAAATGGCAAGTAGAGCAGGAACACTTCGTATTTGATACTGCTGCACCACTACTGGCAAAAAATTGACATCCGCTTCCAATAGAGTTCCTTCCGGCAGAAGCTGTTCCGTGACGTCCAGCATTTTGCGGGCCGCCCCGCAAGTGCCGCATAACGGAGTATACAGAAATACGATAACCGGGGAAGTTTTCTTATCCCGGTGAACCAAACGTTCCTGCCATGCAAGACGCTCGATCAATTCACGCTCCGATAAAGAAATCATGAGGAGGACCCGGCCACTTTCCGTATGACTTCATCAGGCATAGGGCCGTTATGCACAGTAACGCTGGCAGGCATATTTTCGTAAAGCATCTCATACATTTTTCTTCTTCCCCATGGACTGGACGTGTGCAAATAAATTTGACGGGGATATAGCTTTTCAACAACCATAGCAGCAACGACATCTCCACCACTCATCTGATCCGGGCCAAGCTCAAAATCGAGTGATAAAATGTCCACTTCGCATTCCCGCAACATCATAAGACACTCTTCTCCATTACGCGCAAGGGCAAATCCCTTCGGGCAAGCGCGCCAATCATCCAGATACAGATGAATCATGTTCAATCCTCTCCTTGTTCAAGCCCAGGACAGCACCTCCGCTATATCCTCGCGATGCGTCCCATCCTCTCCCTGTTCACTTTCCAAAATAAACGCTTTGCCGGCCAGCTCCGGTGATCGTACCAGTGCCTGAAGTGCTTCTGTACCTATCATACCGCGTCCGACGCGCGCATGCCGATCTTTTCTCGACCCTGCTCCGTATTTAGAATCGTTTAAATGCACGGCGACCAGTTGATCCCAGTATCCCAGTTCCGTGCCTTTATGAAGCAAACTCTCTGTGCCTTTGATGTCCCACTGTCCGGCTGCAAACAGATGACAGGTATCCATACAAAAACCGATTTTGTGAGGTTCATCAGCCAATTCTCTGACCTTTACCGATTCTTCTAGTGTCATACCCATGTCTCCGTGATCGCCAGCCTGATTCTCGATCAGCAGCTTGGCCCTGCCCGTCCACTTGGATAGGACATCATTCATACACCGGATAATATGCTGATATCCTTGAAGAACATTTTCGCCTTTCAAATGTCCAAAATGAACAACGATTCCCAGCGATCCGCAACCTTCAGCAATAATTAAATCGTTCATAAGAGATTCAACCGTGAGACGATAGTGCTCCTCTCCTCTGCTTAGACCGACAGCCATATTGCTTGGATACGGAGTGTGTGCAACAGACGCAAGATCGTGCTCCCTACAGTATTCTGCACAGGCCAGGGCGTCTTTGAAATCAGGTGTTTTTATGTGCAGACTACGAGGATTTTTCGGGAAATATTGAAATGCCTTACCTCCAAGCTGATCAATATGACGGGCTGCTCCCAAGAAACCTCCGCGCGTGCTAACATGACTTCCAATGCGGATGTTACATTTCATGCTGACAATTTGGACATAAGAACACCTTGCGTCCAGTTATCTCTGTTTTGACAATCGATGTACCGCAGCGAACACAAGGCTCACCCTCATGGTCATATATCTTGCACTGATCAGCGTAATGTCCAGTCAAATCATCATCTTCGGTAAAGGGCATTTCCATATACCCTCCGCCTTCAGTTGCTTCTTTCAGGACATGATGTATACTCTCATAAAGCTGTTCCAGAGTTTCATTGGTCAGATTTTGAACCTTGGAAGCTGGATGAATTTTCGCGTGAAAAGCGATTTCGTCTGCATAGCAGTTGCCGATCCCCGCTGACGCTTGCTGGTTAACAAGCAGACTTTTGAGGGCGCCGCGGCGTTTCTTCATGAGACTGACAAAGCGTTCCTTTGTCATTCTTCGATCAAGAAGTTCCGGCCCAAGCTGACTTAACGCTTCCTCTGTTTCTTTTGCTGACAGCTGATGAAGATACCCTAGACGAAGTCCGATAAAATACAACACCTTATCACCAAAAGATATTTCGATCTGAGTTGTCCGGGAAGGGCGTTCTTCATCGCCACGGGTCATATACAACAGTCCACCAAGCATAAGATGCAGAAGCAAACGACGTCCATTGTTCAGATGAAAAATGAGGTATTTTCCTCTTCTCTCCACGAAAATCACTTTGGAACCCATTAGGCTGGCTGAAAATTCCGCTGGAGGTACATTGATTGATTTATCCCGGTTTACAATCACATTGCTAATCGGAATGTTCAGGATACTAGCTGATAGCATTTTCCTGTAATTTTCCATCTCCGGAAGTTCCGGCATGATTCATCTACCCCTTCGTGTCACACATCATAATTGTTATGTCTACTCCGTCAATTGCATAGCAGCTTCGCTGCTTCGTATAGGTCTTGGCATATATAGTCGGGACGGACACCGGCAGCAGTTATGTGGGCTTCCATATTATCATTGGTCGTGATACCTGTCATTACTAGTACCGTTCTGCATCCGGCATTTGCACCGGCAGCTATATCTGTTCTCAGATTATCACCGACCATGGCGGTTTCGGACGGAGAAAGCCCCAGCCGATCTGTCGCATATTTCATCAGAATCGATGAAGGCTTTCCAATTACAACAGGCTTCACCCCGGAAGCAGCTTCAATAGCAGCACCCAGAGAACCTGCACCTGGTGTTAATCCTGTATCTGATGGCAGTAGTAAATCCGGATTCGTAAGCACGGAGGCGGCACCTTCATGAATCCATTGAACGGCTTTAGCTAATGAGACGTAGTTGAATGAACGATCGATCCCTTGAACTACATATTGAGGCTGTTCATCCGTTATGCTTAAGCCAGCATCTGTGAGCGCTCGCTCTAGTCCCTCTTCTCCCAGAATCGCCACTTTTGCGCCAGGTGATTCATGAGCAATATAATTCGCAGCAGCCAAGGATGAAGTACAGACTTCCTCTGGAGATGCTGGGATTCCCATCCCGATGAGATGTTCAGCTACTTGTTCCGGGGTCCGGGAAGAATTGTTTGTTACAAATAGGTAAGGCACCTTTTTTTCACGAAGCTGCTGTATTAGGACATCCGCACCATCAATCATGTTCTTTCCATGATATAACGTTCCGTCGAGGTCTAGCAGCAATCCTTTCACTTGTTCCACGATAACACCTTCTTTGTCTGTCTTTGTTTATTGGGTTTACTATTAACATAATTAATTAACTTTCTGGAACATTAACATTCAACTTATAAAAACCTACTTAGACGATCATCCTTCATACTTTAAACCAATATGTAATGTAACAACGATTTGCGGTTACCACTATGTCTCATTGTAAAAGATGGGACAATACCCTGCAACCACATACGTTACCAGGAACGTCATAACATGACCACATCGCCGGACTTTTGACCCGCTGTTGGTCGAATAGGATCGAAGGTTGTCCAAGCAGTAGATTTCGTGAGAAGACCTTGTCATTTCCTGCGCTTTCCCGGAAAATAATTCAGTTTATTTCCTCATCTCTGTACAGGATAAAGCCCGAAATCCTCCGCTAATCTTGTATTCGGAAATACTTGTTTTGCCTCATCAAGCAGGGGCTGTAAATGCTCGGTATCCTTATAACGGGAACTAAAATGCGTAAGCATTAGTTCCTTCACTCCCGCTTCAGATGCCGCTTCTGCAGCCTGTAGAGCGGTGCTGTGATAGTACTCATTTGCAATATCCTGAAGCTCATGCATGAAGGTTGCCTCATGAACCAAAAGATCCGAACCCTTGGCAAGAGGTACAATATTAGCACATGGCCGAGTATCTCCAAGAATGGTAACAATTCGTCCCTTTTTGGGAGCGAGTAACACATCTGCCGCATGGACCTCCTGGCCATCTGGGGTCTGTACACTTTCTCCACGTTTAAGCCGTCCGTATAATGGACCCGGTTTAAGTCCATACGACTCCAATCGTTCCAAGTCCAAGTTGCCCGGGCGATCTTTTTCCGTAATTCGGTAACCAAAGCTTTCAGCCCGATGTTCAAGCAGTGCAGATTCCACACGGAACCCATCGTCCTCAAACAACACTCCACCGCTGTGCTCAACGACTTCCAGAGAATAATTAACCCGCGATTGACTGATATCCAGTGATGTTTCAATATAAGCTTTAATTCCCTTTGGTCCATAAATGGTAACTGGCGAGGTTGCTCCCTGAGCGCTGCGACTGGATAAAAGACCTGGCAATCCGAAAATATGATCACCATGCAGATGGGTAATAAATATTTTCTCAAGTCTTGTCATTTTCAACGGGGATCGGAGAATCTGATGCTGCGTCCCTTCTCCACAATCAAATAACCACATGCTACGCCTTTCCTCCAGCAATCTTAGTGCAATTGAGGTAACGTTCCGCTGCAGCGTCGGAACCCCTGCGTTCGTCCCTAAAAAATAGAGTTCCATGCCTCTTCTCCCCTTCCAGGTGTGTAAACCGAGAAATCCCCCGAAAATATCGGAGGATTTCCAGTAAGTTTACAACCGCATTCTAATTGTTGTTTATGCTTTATCCACGTTAAAATATTTTGCTTCCGGGTGGCTAAATACCATTGCCGAAACAGAGGCTTCAGGTTCCATCATAAAGCCTTCGGTAAGGTGAACCCCCATGTCTTCCGGTTTCATCAGTTTAAACAGAGGCTCTTGATCCTCCAGATCCGGACAAGCTGGATAACCGAAGGATACCCGAATTCCTTGATACCTTGCTCCGAGTCGTCTCTTCATGGTCATATCTTCTGGATCCGGAAATCCCCATGAATCCCGCATCATATGATGGACACGTTCAGCAAGCGCCTCAGCGGTCTCAAGAGCAACAGACTGCAGCGCATGAGAACGTAAATAGTCTCCCTTGTCTTTCCATTCTGCGGAAAGCTTGCCTACTCCGTGCCCAGCCGTTACGACCAGGAAGCCGACATAATCCATGACCCCACTTTCGACCGATCTCAAGAAATCGGACAAGCAGAGATATGGTTCCACCTGCTGCCTCGGAAAGCTGAACCGGTGAAGAACTGTTGCATTATCCTCCGGATCATAGATCAGAATATCATCACCCTCCGACTGTGCCGGGAAGAAGCGATACATCGCATGGGCTTGAATGATTCCGTCTTGAGTAGCTTCTTGTAATATATCATCTACTGTTGCTTTTAGGGAAACGGCTTTTGGATCCTGAGCTTGCAGTAGTTGTTCTACGGAACCGCGCAGACCTAAATGGTGTCCTAGAAGCATCTGCATATTGATATAAGGTAGTATATGAGATATTGGATAGCTACGAATGACATGCCGCTCCATATCCGGTGGAATGTACACCGGTGCATCGGAAGATATTTTTGACCGTTTAACCCGTGTTTGTTCTGGCAAGTGTTTTTCTACTTGTGCTTCAGACGAGTCGGCTTCCCGTTCCGCGTTAATATGATCTTCAATTTCCTTCCGTTGAACTGGATCACTGAGCTTGTTGGCAATATCCAATCCATCCATAGCATCTTTGGCATACAGAACCATACCTTCATACTCAGGCCGGATTCGTGTTCTCGTGAATTTGCGTGTCAGTGCCGCACCGCCAACCATAATTGGCACACTGATACCGGCTGTTTTCAAATCCTGTGCCGTCAAAACCATCTGTTGGGCGGACTTCACCAGAAGGCCGGATAAACCAATTGCATCGGGCTTTTCACGACGGTAAGCCTCAATGATTTGCTCCGGTGGTACTTTTATACCCAAATTGATGATGTCGTAACCATTGTTACCCAGGATGATTTCGACGAGGTTTTTACCAATATCGTGAACGTCACCTTTTACAGTCGCGAGCATAATTTTGCCTTTAACCGACGTTTCGTTCTTCTCCATAAATTGTTCTAGATGAGCTACGGAAGCTTTCATTACTTCTGCGCTCTGCAAAACCTCAGCCACAATCAGCTCATTGTTGTTAAACAACCGGCCAACTTCCGTCATTCCTGCCATAAGCGGTCCGTTAATGACTTCAAGTGCACTATACTTCTTCAATGCCTCGTTCAAATCCGGGATGAGACCTTCTTTGGTGCCTTCCACAACATAAGTAGCCAGGCGATCTTCTAGGCTTAAGTTTGATATTTTTTCTTTCTTCTCTACCTTCTTGTTCCGGAACGCTGCCACAAAGGCTGCAAGCGTCGAATCATTGGTACGGTAGATCAGATCTTCAGCCAGACGACGCTCCTCTTCAGGTATCGATGCGTAACGCTCCAGCTTCTCTGTATTAACAATGGCGTAATCAAGTCCCGCTTTTGTGCACTCATACAAAAATACGGAATTGAGCACTTCTCTCCCGGCTTCAGGAAGACCGAAAGAAACATTACTGATCCCAAGGATCGTATGGCATTCAGGCATCGCTTTTTTAATGAGGCGTATCCCTTCAATCGTTTCCTGTGCTGATCCGATATACTGCTCATCACCTGTGCCGACCGGAAACACCAAGGTATCAAAAATGATATCCTCCGGCTTGATGCCATACTTATTAACAAGCAGATCATACGAACGGCGAGCAACATTAAGCTTATCATTGCGATGAATAGCCTGTCCGCTCTCGTCAATTGTACCAACGACTACAGCCGCCCCGTATTTATGAACCAACGGAGTTACCTTTTCGAACTTTTCTTCACCATCTTCAAGGTTAATGGAGTTAATTATCGCTTTACCTTGCGAATAGCTGAGTGCTAGATCAATGACTTCAGGATCTGTAGTGTCCACCATTAGTGGTACCTTAACCTTTTTAACAACAAGCTCCAGAAATTTAATCATGTCATCTTGCTCTTCACGGTCCGGATCTTGGACGCAAATATCGATCACATGGGCCCCATTTTTGACTTGAGCGCGGGCAATTTCGGATGCTTCCTCGTATTTCCCTTCAACAATAAGACGCTTAAATTTACGGGAACCCAGGACATTTGTCCGTTCTCCAACCATGTACGGCCGGTTCTCCTGCTCGATATAGACAGGATCAATACCTGATAATGCAGGTAGGTGAGACCCGTTAAGCTGACGAGGTGGATACTGACTCATAGTATTAGACAAAGCACGGATATGATCCGGCGTAGTTCCGCAGCAGCCTCCGGCGATGTTAAGCCATCCTTTTTCCGCAAAAGCGCCCATCTTTTGAGCCAAAGAATCCGGAGACTCATGGTAATGTCCATTCTCATCAGGCAAACCTGCATTCGGGTAGCAGCTTACCGCCGCTTTAGACATATCTGACAAGGAGCGAATATGGTCCCTCATAAATTCCGGTCCTGTAGCGCAGTTTAAACCGATCGATATCGGTTCGATATGTTCCAGTGATATGTAAAAAGCTTCAATATTCTGACCGGCCAGGGTCGTACCCATCGGCTCAATTGTGCCCGAAACCATGATTGGCAGCTGAATGCCTGATTTATCAAACGCTTGTCGTATGCCAATCGTTCCGGCCTTCACGTTAAGTGTATCCTGTGACGTTTCGAGCAGTAAGGCATCAACGCCGCCTTCTATTAATGCAACAGCCTGTTCTTCGTAACTTTCAACTAACTCTTGAAACGTAACTCCTCCGGTAACCGACAGTGTTTTCGTAGTCGGCCCCATTGCCCCAACAACATAACGAGGTTTCTCGGGAGTTGAATATTTTGCAACAGCGGCGAGCGCCAGACGAGCCGCCTCCAAATTGATCTCTCGGGCAAGCTGAGGTACATCATATTCAGCCAATACGACCGAGGTTGCACCAAACGTGTTGGTTTCAATCAGATCTGCGCCCGCTTCCAGATATAGTTCGTGAATGGATTGAATGACATCCGGGCGATTTAACACCAGCATTTCGTTGCAGCCGTCCAAGTCGTCTCCGCCGAAATCCTGCGGTGAGAGGTCCTCCTGCTGTATCATGGTGCCCATAGCGCCATCAAGGATTAATATTCGTTCTTTTAGTACTTCTTGTAAGCTAGGTTTGCTCAATGTTAACCCTCCCCGCAAAACGTTAAATCTTAGTGTAACAGAATATTTTTCAATAGAAAAGAACGAGATCTGAGGAAATGTGCGCCGTTTCAGCCTTAATTGATATTTTTCTAATGACAAATTACCATGACGAGGCTATAATACTTATTAATCCAAGTGGAGAAAGAGGGATAGGATATGGCAGAAATCGTTATTCGTAACACGAACGAGCGGATCACCGGAGTGGATAATGTTCGGGATTTTTTGAACAAACAGGAAGTTATTTATGAGCATTGGAACATTGAAAAGCTGCCGGAAGACTTGCAGACAAACTTTGCCTTGACCGATGAGGAGAAAAAACGCATTCTCGGTATTTATGATGCAGAAATCCGTGATTTGGCCTCCCGCCGTGGATATAAAATTTGGGATGTCATCACTCTATCCGAGTCGACGCCTAATCTGGAAGAGCTGTTGAATAAGTTTGAGGAAGTTCACACGCATTCTGAGGATGAAATCCGTGCAATCGTAGGTGGTAAAGGTATTTTCATTATTAAAGGTGCCGATGACGTTGGCTACTTCAATGTTGAGCTTGAACCAGGTGATGTTATTTCCGTACCGGAAAATACACCACATTTCTTCACCTTGATGGACAATCGTCAAATTATTGCTGTGCGTCTTTTTGTTGAAGAGAATGGATGGGTAGCCCATCCCGTTGCTGACCCAGGTTTTCAATAAAGCAATTGTATCATTTACTTGTATAAAAACTGTGGGGGTGTCTTAAAAGGTCCATTGACCTGGGACGCCCCTTTGCCTGTACTAAGACGCTACGTGCTTGACAGCTTATAAACATTGACAAAATAGAAACCCTCTCATTGGTAAAATGAAGTGTCAAGCTACAAAACCAAGTAGGCCATCCAAGGATGAATGAAGTGCCCCCTGTCAAGTAGACAGTGTAAAAAACAAAAATGGTTAGATTATTCCCCTCAGTTCAAGTTAACAGAGCTGAGGGTTTATTTTCTTTTCTCATCGTTAAGCAGCTCGTCGATACTCGTTGGGAGACAAGCCATTTAATCGCTCTGTATAGCGGTAATTGTTGTAGTAGCGGATATAATTTCTCACGTCTTCGAGGACGTCATCATAGGTGTCGTGTTTCGTCAGATAAAAGCTTTCTGCCTTCAATGTACCCCAAAATCGTTCAATGGGTTGGTTATCCAGGCATCGGCTCACACGAGACATACTTTTAGTAAAACCGTACTTAACCTGAAGTCGACTGTACTCATGTGAGGTATATTGGAAGCCTCTGTCGCTATGGAGAAGTGGAGTCACCCCCGGGTTCCTCCCGTAAGCTTTCTTCACCGTATCCATAACGAGTTTATTATTGTTGGAGTGGCTTAGAACCCATGAAACGATGGAGTTATCGTATACATCAACGATAGCGCTCAGATAGGCTTTACGACCATTCCCATACTTCAATTCTGTTACGTCTGTGCACCACTTCATATTAGGAGCATCTGCTTGAAATTCACGATTCATTACATTTTCAGCTACATGGATTTCAGAGGCTCTCACGTAGTTCGGTCGTTTCTTGCGAATCACCGATTTCAATCCAAGAGCACGCATAATTCGATAATAACGCTTTTTGTTGTAATTCCTTTTGAGTTTACGGTTTAATTGTGTGCGGATTTGACGATAGCCAAGAACCCCCTTTCGCTTGTCATAGCGAAGTTTCACTTCCTTAGCGAGCGAAAGAATTTCAAGTTCCCGGGTGGATGGCTTCCATTTCAGCCATTTATAATAGGCAGATCGAGCGATTCCGGCTATCTCACACAGCTTCGTGAGGGCATAACCTTTCTCAGCGTGCAGTTCTTGGATAGCTTGGTACAAGTCCACATGCCGGACTAACGTTAGCGTGAATTTCGTCGCTTGATCTCTGCCAACTTTTTTGCGAGGGCGTTCTCCATTTCTAAATATTCGTTCCGTGCTTCCAGTTCTTTGATCCGAAGCTTGAGTCGTTCATGGTCATCTAGCTCTTCTACAGGCTTTTTGCGACCACGATTGTCCTTGAGAGACTCCTCGCCGCCAGATTTATATTTTTGCACCCATGAGTAGACCTGGGTATAAGAAACATTATATTTTTCCATGGATTTCTGATAATCCAAATCATTGGCGATCGTATACTGCGCGATTTCAATGCGTTCTTCGAAAGTGGTTTTACGTCCTTTATTCATATGAGATAGTCCTTTTCCTTTACGAGTAGGTTTTATTTCTTCCCTACAAGTATACTTGGAAATCCATCCCGTCAAAACACTTTTACTCGAAATATGATACTTCTTTGTCGCCTCTCGTATAGAATGATTTCCGGATAAAACATCCCTGATGGCAGCAAGCTTCAGTTCCTTTGAATATGCTTTACATCCTCTGGATTTCTTTAATCCTTCATAACCATCTGCTCTATATTTCCTTATCCAATCTTTAACCGTGTTTTTATCTACCCCCAACTGCTTGGCTTCATAACTAGGGGTCGTCTCATGCTGAAGGCATCGCTTTACGATACGTAACTTTACATCAAAAGAAATTGGATTCCTTTTGGACATCATAAAAAACTCCCATCATTAGTAGAGTAGAATTTTGTTTTTTTCTACTGTCTACTATGATGGGAGCATATCAGAATTCTTGGACGGCCTGTTTTTTTCGGTCACGCTTTAACCTATTCAGTTACTTTAAGCTCTTTCATCGGCATAGAGTGCTGTCCAAGTGCAGTTACGTGTGATACAATCCGGTAAGTCCCCGGTTCTTTAAACGTCTTTTCCAGCTCGTAACTTCCACCTTGTGAATGCTTTACCGGAACTTTTGCCTGCATACCTCCACCTTCACGTGTGATTTCAAATTCAACAAGGTTTGCATCCTCGACAGGCTCACCAGATTGGGTCACCTTCGCTTGGATTATCACTTTCTCCCCGACAGCAGCCGTTTCAGCATTCAGAGTAAGCTCCACTAAGATCGGATCCATCATCATTAGCTCCTCATTCTTGTCTGCTTTGCTATCACTGCAGGCTGCCAAGGCGATTGCCACCATAATCATAGCGGAAATCAAAGCGTATCTTTTCTTTTTCACGATATCCACCTACTTTTTGAAATCATATGTAATACCTTTTTTATATTTTTTTCCTAATTCTTCAATTGTTCCATCATTATACATCTATTTAAACTGTCTAACATGTTCATTCACTTACAATTCTGTGACATTTGTCACAAAAAATAAACAAGAAAAAAGCCGGTAACCTCCACATCAATATGTGAGACGTCCGGCTTGCTCTTGTCTTTTAAGCTTGTTATGTTTTTATGAATTGACGAAAATTACAAAGAAGACAATATGTCATGAAGCTCTGACAAACTCTGAATTTCATAGTCCGGTACAATGGAGGAATCTTTAGGACGGTCCGTCCGGTTGATCCATACGGTTGTCAGTCCCGCAGCGTTTCCACCCTTAATGTCGGTAGTCAGCTTATCCCCTACCATCACAGCATTTTCCGGTTCAACCCCCAGTAAACCAAGAGCATGGGTGAAAATAGATGCATCCGGTTTACCTTTTCCAAAATCGCCCGAAATAACGATGTGATTAAAATAAGTTGCAAGTTCTGGAACTCCATCCAACTTTTCCTGTTGCAAATCAGGACTGCCATTCGTTAAAAGCAACAGCTTCACAGTGTTCTGCAGCTCTTTCAGCACATCAAACGTTTCATCATACACATACGGACGCTTTCTTCGTTCAGCAGCAAACCGTTCTGCTAGCTCTTCTGCCAGTTCATCGTTCTCTACTCCTAGAGACTTCAGCCCTCTGCGCCATGATTCTTTACGATAAACAGGAGCGAGCTCCTGAAGACGGCGGAACTCCGGCTGATCGCCTGCTGTAAAGTTCGCCCACAAGCCTTCAAATGGGTTAATGCCAATCAATTTCGTAAATGCAAAGGTGTCATAGGATTCGTACAAAGAGCGCGCTTCGCTTCGAACTGCTGTGAGCAGAGCGGTTGCATCAATTCCGGTGCTTTCCGCCCCAGCCTGACAAGTTACCTCAAATGCTTCCTCTACACTTCTTTCATCCCACAATAGCGTATCATCCAGGTCAAACAGTACCGCAGTTGCCGGCATCTCTCCATCTCCCTTTACATGCCCTCTAAAATAGCAGGCAAATCCATTATTCGTGCTCTACTGGGATATTATTGACTTTCGCAAATTGCTCCAGTCTTTCCCCCATCGCTTTTGTATCATAACGGTTAATCAAACGCGAGAACACCCAATTTCCGCCGCGAGCTTTATTCTCAATGACAACAGAACCTTGCAAAATTCTGATTTTGGATATTTCCGATGCCGTCAGCTTACGTTCGCGGTTAAATTTGAAAGTCGATACTGTGCTGCGTCCTACTTTCAAGTATGGTTTCCGTAAAAAAATCATCAAAGCCAACAAAATGTACAAACTGACTCCGATGTAGTTCATTGTCTTACTGCCTGTTCCCGCATCAACTGTAGCCAACCCGAGCAGCGCATAAAGAACAGCCAGTGCAAGCAAAATGATTGGCAGAACGTATTTACGTCCTTTAAATACATCTCCGTCACTGGTTGAAGTGTTCGTCGTTCCAAGTATTGCTTGTCCCTGCTTCTTGCGCTGTTTGTTAAGTTGAGACATATTCTTGCTAACTTTTCTTTCCCATGAACGAGACATGAGTCTCCCCCTCTTCGCTAAACTTCATATTATAGATCTCTTGAGCAGACAAGCGGAAAACGTTTAATGTTTCAAACCAGGACCGTCTTTCTCTTCATCTACCCATTCGATTGAATCCAACTGCTGTCGGAAGTTTCTCCGAAGATTATTAAGATAGACTTCACGAAGCTCGGAACGTTCTTTTTGTTCCTCCTCCGTCAACCCTTCATTTTTGTTTTTTCTCGCCAGAACGTTTATACGTTCTATTAAAGCATCGATATCCATACCTTCGCCTCCAATAAAAAATTCATTCTTAACTTTGACATGTCAAAAAGAGCTTGTCAAGGAAACCTCTCCTTACCAAGCTCGCATATGTGCTCTTCTTTATATTATACCATTATTTTAACAGATTATAAATTCCGTATCGGTGTATCATATCTTTCACCATAGAGGCAACGACAACACATCTCCAGCTTGAATATCCGGTCCTTTCAACTCATTAACTTCCCTAATAGAACTGATATATACCCTCGTGTCCATCTTCTTCGGTTTATGAGCCGCTGCAATACTCCAGAGCGAGTCACCAGGCTGCACAATAATATTCTTCTCCGCTGTCGGTTTCTCCAATCCCCCGGCAAAAACGGAAAATGCACCAGTACATCCTAAAACAACAATCAGCAGAATGAGAATCAATTTACCAACCCCACGTGACTTAATCAACTCTACCGTACGATTCCATAGAGAAGCCTGGCTATGTGTCTCTTCCTGAAACTGTCCTTCATAAATACTGCGGTATGTAGTGTATCTCAACATAATCATCATCCCCCAAACAAGTGTTCTCTTATGGATTTAAATATAACACGAACACTTGTTTGATTCAATACTTTTACGAACGGTTGTTCTATTTATTTTTTTAGAACTTATGTTTGTGCGAACGGAAGTTCTATGTTATAATTTTCCCAAACGTTACTAAATGGGGTTGATACGGAATGTCGAAGATATCCAGCCGCCAGCAGGCGATATTGGAATTTATCCGCAACGAAGTTCGGAGCAAGGGCTACCCGCCTTCCGTACGAGAAATCGGTGAGGCTGTCGGACTGGCTTCCAGTTCAACAGTACATGGTCATCTGGATCGTTTGGAGAAGAAAGGCTTAATCCGTCGTGACCCTACGAAGCCAAGAGCCATTGAGCTGCTCGGGCAAGAAGAATCGGAGAACAGTAATTTATTCACACACACCATCTCCAGAGTTCCTGTCGTCGGTAAAGTTACTGCCGGTGTTCCTATCACTGCTACAGAGAACATTGAAGACTATTTCCCTCTACCGCAACATTTTGTAGGGGACAACAAAGTATTCATGTTAACCGTAATGGGTGACAGTATGGTTGAAGCTGGCATTCATAATGGGGATTATGTGATCGTCCGTCAGCAGCAGACCGCTGACAACGGCGACATTGTCGTAGCTATGACCGAGGAAGATGAAGCCACTGTGAAAACTTTTTATAAAGAGAAAGACCACATCCGTCTCCAACCGGAGAATCCGACATATGAGCCTCTTCGCTTAAACCATGTCACCATACTTGGTAAAGTTGTCGGCGTATTTAGAGATATCCACTAGGTTTAATCTCCATACACAAATTAAAGGTTACCGTCTTGTCTTGGACAAGCGGTAACCTTTTTTATATCTTCTTTTGGAATTCCGTCTTAGGTATAACGTAAAATCCACTATATTAACATAACCTAACCCTTCTGATCTATAGTAAGAAAGCATTTTTCCATGCCCCTTATTTCCTATCTCCTACTTCCTTTTTTTAATTCTGACGTCCCATTGTTTAAAACATGGGCACTTTATATAATATTTCCAGCCCATACCGACTGGATGGTATCTGAATGAAAATGAAAGCGTTCAAACATTTAGTAACCATTTGGCGAGAAAAAAAGTGAAGGAGACAAGGATGATGAAGAAGAAGATTGGGATTATTACGGCAGCTATTGTAGTAATGTTGACCTTGGTTTTTGTACCGGTACAGCAATCTTACAGTGCGGAGGGGTCTGCGACAACCGGCATTGTCGGTAGTGCTCTTGATGGACAGTTTAACCTCAGTCATGTTATCAAAATTTATGTTCCGTCAACGGTAAAGGGCAATATTCCGATTACTGAAGAAGCACAGCAAAAGTATGTTGATCAGGCACTCACGAAATTTTCCGAATGGTTTGGCGGTGCTACGGCTCTAGATGGTGAAGGTGCTTGGGTCGATAAAGACAAAACACTGATCAAGGAAAACGTAACGATTGTGTACGCTTTTGCTGAAACATTAGATAAAAAATCGATTAATCAAGTGGTGGCTTACGCAAAGCAACTGAAAGAAGATCTCGCTCAGGCTTCGATATCCCTTGAAGTGGATGGTAAGATGTATTTCATTGAATAATAACGGCCTCATTTTAAATCTAATGGAATCACAATTCATTTCTAATACGGAGTATTCAGGTACCTAATAGTATAAGAAATATGTTGATCTACAGCTCAAGCTTTGTTTTCTTCTGATGATGCCTTTGCGAAGCTAGAAAAATTATCAGAATTGCATGCTAAAAAGATCATTACCGATGAGGAATATCAAACAAAGAAAAATGAACTTCTTTCGTCAATATGATAAGTGAAATAAAGATAGCCATAAATAAACAAAAAAATGAAGACCCTACCACTATAACTGGTAGGGTCTTCGTTCGTTTTTCTTAATCACGATCTACGTGTTTATAACTCCTCTTTTCGATATCGATATCACTCGGTCCTATTTGGACCCATTGTCCAACATTTCTATCCGTGTATGCATACGTGACATGCGGCTCGTCCTCAAATATAATGTATACAGGAAATCGAGGTATTTTGCTAAAACGTGCTTTTATACTTGCAATATCCTCTTCGTTATAGTTTTTTTCATTAATAAGGTAGGAATGTAAATCATCCTCAAGCTTATTTAACTTCGATTGTAATAAAATATACCCAAGAATTAAAAGAATGACTAAAATTGCAAAGAACCATACGACTTTCTTCATATAAGCTACCCCCACAAACAAAAACCCTCAGCGCTTAGAGCGCCAAGGGTTTCAGCTATTAGTACAGAGTCATGTATTGATCGCGTTCCCATTGATGAACTTGCGTTCTATACATATCCCATTCGATTTCTTTCAGTTCGAAGAAGTGAGCCAAGGCGTGATCGCCAAGTGCATCACAGATGACTTCGTTGCGGAGCATTTCATTCACAGCTTCCTTCAGGTTAGCTGGCAGGCTAGGAATGCCTTCTTCGATACGCTCTTCTTCAGACATCACATAGATGTTACGGTCGATCGGAGCTGGCAATGTAAGCTTGCGCTTGATTCCGTCAAGACCTGCTTTAAGCATAACAGCCAAAGCCAGGTAAGGGTTAGCAGCCGGGTCCGGGTTACGAACTTCCACACGGGTGCTTAGACCACGGGAAGCTGGAATACGGATCATCGGGCTGCGGTTGCTCGCAGACCATGCTACGTAACAAGGAGCTTCATAGCCTGGAACGAGACGCTTATAGGAGTTTACGGTAGGATTGGTAATGGCCGCAAAAGCACGTGCGTGCTTAAGCTCACCAGCCATAAAGTGACGTGCGGTCGCGCTAAGACCCAACTCATCACTTTCATCTACGAACATATTCTCTTTACCATTAAAGAGCGACATGTTACAGTGCATACCTGAACCGTTCACGCCGAACAACGGCTTAGGCATAAATGTAGCGATCAAACCGTGCTGACGAGCAATCGTTTTGACAACGAGCTTGAAAGTTTGGATCTGGTCAGCTGCTTTAATAGCATTCGCATATTTAAAATCGATCTCGTGCTGTCCTGGAGCAACTTCATGATGGGATGCTTCAATTTCAAAGCCCATCTCTTCCAGTGTAAGCACGATATCGCGGCGGCAGTTCTCACCAAGGTCCGTAGGAGCCAGATCGAAATATCCGCCTTGGTCATTAAGTTCCATTGTTGGGTTGCCTTTTTCGTCTGTCTTGAACAGGAAAAATTCCGGCTCAGGACCGACATTCATAGACGTAAATCCCATTTCTTCCGCTTCTTTCAGACATCTCTTCAAAATGCCGCGTGGATCACCTGCAAACGGATTGCCGTCAGGCATGTAAACATCACAGATCAGACGAGCTACACGGTCTTGGGAAACCCAAGGGAAAATTACCCAGGTGTCAAGGTCCGGATAAAGATACATATCCGATTCTTCGATCCGTACATAACCTTCGATAGAAGAGCCGTCAAACATCATTTTGTTATCTAGAGCTTTAGGCAGCTGACTTACTGGAATTTCCACGTTCTTAATCGTTCCCAGCAAATCGGTAAACTGCAAGCGGATAAACCTAACGTTTTCTTCCTTGGCAATGCGCAGAATATCTTCCTTCGAATAACTCAACTCTATCCTCTCCCTCACAAAAGATCTGTTTATTTATTAAAAAAACGGGACAATTCTCCTTGAATCAAAGACACTTGACCCGGTCTTTTAGCCGTAATCAATTCCTGTTTTAACAGGCGGCGGAGCTGCGATTCCGACATTTCCCTGCGTCTGTTCTCGGTGTCAGGTGTAATAACGGTTGCCTCTTCCGATTCCTTCGTTACCGGATTCATCACCTGTTTGATTCCCGCAATATTAACGCCCTTCTCAATCAATGCTTTAATCTCCAGAAGACGTTCTACATCGTTAAAAGAAAACAGCCGTTGGTTGCCTGACGTCCGCGCAGGTACGATCAAACTGTGCTGCTCGTAGTAACGAATTTGCCTTGCGGACAAATCGGTGAGCTTCATGACAATACCAATTGGAAATAAAGCCATATTTCTCCGGATCTCATCACCCATAACCCATCAACCTTCCAAGTGATCTTTTCTGTTCAATTGTATATTTCCTGCTTTAATGTGTCAACCCTATGTTAGGAAATCTCACAACAAATTCCGTTCTTTCATCGTTTGCAGTGCCATTAGCACTCCATACTTAACATGGGAATAGGTCAAACCGCCTTGCATATATCCGATGTAAGGCTCACGGACAGGCGCATCGGCCGACAATTCCAGACTTCCACCCTGAATAAACGTTCCAGCCGCCATAATTACGGGATGCTCATAACCAGGCATATCCCATGGTTCGGGTACCACATGGCTGTCTACTGCAGCTGCCCGCTGGATTCCCTGAACAAAAGCAATCAAATGTTCCGGACCGGAGAAAGAAACCGCCTGAATCAAATCGGTTCTCTTCTCATTCCAAGCTGGCTTGGTCACGAAACCGACCTCTTCGAAGATAGCAGCCGCAAATATGCTTCCCTTGACGGCTTGTCCTACTGTATTCGGTGCAAGAAACAATCCTTGGTAAATCCCGCGTGTAGTTCCCAACATGGCACCTACTTCACGGCCGATACCTGGCGCTGTCAATCGGTATGCAGCTTGATCTACATATTTCTCTTTACCGCAAATATAACCACCGGTTTCTGCTAACCCGCCACCGGGATTTTTAATGAGCGAACCTGCCATCAAATCCACGCCAACCTCTGTCGGTTCATGCTCCTCTGTGAACTCTCCGTAACAGTTATCTACGAACACGATAACGTCCTGCTTGATAGCTTTAACCTTGTCCACCATCACACCGATTTCTTCCACTGTAAAGGAGGAACGCCAGTCATAACCGCGTGAACGCTGAATCCCGATCACCTTGGTTGCGGAGTTTACAGCTTTACTTACTCCGTCCCAATCAATTCCCCCGTCTTCAAGCAGACTAACTTCACGGTAGCCGATGCCAAAATCCTTCAGCGAACCCGTACCGTCTCCCTCTTCCCCAATAACCTTGTGGAGCGTGTCGTAAGGACGCCCCGTTATGTATAGTAATTCATCTCCCGGGCGCAAAACGCCAAACAAAGCTGTGGATATCGTATGCGTCCCGGAAGCAAAATGAGGACGTACCAGGGCCGATTCGGCCCTGAATATGTCAGCATAAACTTCATCCAGTACTTCCCGCCCGCGGTCGTTGTATGCATAACCAGTCGAACCAGCGAAGTGAAAGTCACTTACTTTGCTCCGCTGAAACGCTTCAATGACCTTCCACTGGTTCCGGTCAACAATGCGGTCAATTTCTCGTAAACTCTCTACGATCTTTTGTTCTGCCAAACCACTTAATTCTTCGATGTCTTTCGAAAATCTAGCCATTTCGTACGGTCTCTCCTCTGTCTCTCTCATAATTTTCACAACTACTGTTCGAGATAATCCTTCAGCATATAACCCATCTTGTCATAATCCGTTTTGTTAATCCGGACTTCATATATAATGTCGTTCTCTTCGAAGGTCTGCTCGATAACGTCCCCAATCCGGTATAAGGTAGAGCTGACATCTCCACGATCCGCAGGAATGCGGAATTTTACGTTACCTCCCGAAAGATGCTCCTGAATCGCATGCTTTACTGAATCTAGATCTTTCTCATCATAAGCACTGATCTTCAGGAATCCTTCGCCAGAAGGAAGCATCTCCAGTTGCTCCGGATCACAAGCGTCTTTTTTATTAAACAAGACTAATTGAGGTTTATCTGCCGCGCCAAGATCTTCCAAAATAGACTGTACGACGGACATCTGATCTTCCCGCATTGCTGAGGAAGCATCTACTACATGCAGGATCAAATCTGCTTCATTGGCCTCTTCCAGTGTTGCACGGAACGCAGCAATCAGATCGTGCGGCAGATTTTGAATAAATCCAACCGTATCGGTCAACACGACTTCTTTGCCGCTCGGCAGCTCTAACACTCGGGATGTTGGGTCCAGTGTAGCAAACAATTTATTTTCAATATAAACATCCGCTGCAGTCAAACGATTCAGCAGCGTAGACTTTCCCGCATTCGTATAGCCAACCAGAGCTACTTGAACCGCTCCGGTCTTCTTCCGGCGCTCACGGTGCAGAACACGATGTTTTGTTATTTCGTCCAGCTGGCGTTTTAAGTCACTAATCCGGCCTCTGATATGCCGACGGTCCGTTTCAAGTTTGCTTTCGCCGGGTCCTCTCGTACCTATACCGCCTCCAAGCCGTGACAGGTTTTTACCGTGGCCTGACAAGCGCGGCAGCAAATAGCTGTGTTGAGCGAGCTCTACCTGGATGATCCCTTCACGGGTCTTGGCACGCTGCGCAAAAATATCTAAAATCAATTGCGTTCTGTCAATAATTTTCACATCTAAAGTTTCTTCCAGATTACGAACCTGTGCTCCAGACAGCTCCTGATCAAATATGGCCGTGTTGGCTTCCAAGCCGTCAATAGCCATACGGAGTTCTTCCACTTTACCTTTTCCGATAAACCACTTGGAATCCGGTGTTTCACGGTTTTGTGTAATAACCTCGAGGACCTGAACACCTGCGGTTTCAGCCAATTGAACAAGCTCTTGAAGTGAATGTTCGGTATTGATACCTGACCTCTTTACTTGATCAGTTACAAGACTAACCAGTACAGCTTTATCCGGTAAATTAGTCTTCGTCTCGTGAATGTCATTTGCCATAGTCATTGCTCCTTTAATCTTTGATGTCATCAAGAACAGCTTACCTGCATTAAGTCGTGTCTAGCTTCCAAATTACACTTTGTTCGCAAGTTTAAAATCCTCCGGACGAATTGTCATTAATTCAAGCTTGCTCGGATTTCCGGCAACATAATGATTCAGCAGCCGTACCGCCTGATTCCGGATCGATTTCTCAATCAGATTGCGAACATAACGGGCGTTGCTGAAAGCATGAAGGTGGTTGTCTTTTTCCGCCTGAAGATGTTCCTTCAGTTTAATCATGGACTGCGGCATAAGAATATAATCTCTCTCTTTAGCCATCAGCTCGGATATTTGAATCAACTGATCCATATTGTAATCCGGAAAATCCATCTGTATCGGGAATCGCGAATGAAGTCCGGGGTTACTGCACATGAAATAATCAATTTCATCCGAATAGCCGGCCAAAATAAGAACGAACTGATTCTTATGATCCTCCATCGCCTTTACCAGCGTATCTATTGCTTCCTTACCAAAGTCTTTTTCCCCGCCCCGGGCCAGGCTATACGCTTCATCGATGAATAAAATACCACCGATCGCCTTCTTCACCAAATCTCTTGTTTTCTGAGCAGTGTGTCCGATATATTCGCCCACGAGATCCGCCCGCTCAACTTCTACCAAATGTCCTTTGTTTAGAACGCCCATTTTTTGAAACAGCTTAGCAACAATACGTGCAACCGTTGTTTTACCTGTACCTGGATTACCTTTAAAAATCATATGAAACACATGACCGCCGCTTAACAGCCCGGCTTCAGAACGCATCTGCGCCACTTGTAGTAAAGCATAAATCTCATAAACCAGCTCTTTAATCTGATCAAGCCCCACCAATTGGTCGAGCTCCTTCTGAATTTCCTGAAATAGACCGTGCTGCGACAATGGACTCGGCGATGGGGCCGGTTCGCGCTCGGGAACTACAGTGCTGACCAGTGGGGGTTCAGCACTGCGGAGCACGACATTTATCTGTCTGGAAGGCCGACCCTCAGACCGGTTTCCGGCGGCCGTTACACGTCCGTTCATAGCTCCTCACCTCTTTATCCAAAGGGCTGACTATCTATTCCAATGTATTCTATTTATTAGCAGGTTATTAGAAGTTTCATCACTTCCACCCAAGTGTGATCAGGAACCGGTCCACCGTCCATTTTGTATAAGCAAGAATCTCACGACCTTTATGCTTAGCCATTGGAAGTACCGTAGATGTGGTTAAGGCCATTGTGGGGTTTTCATAACCTAGCGTCTCGGCAACTTCCAACGACCTCGTGCCGTGATAATCATGAGTTACAATTATTGCGGAAGACCATCCGTGCTCTTTCATGATCCGCTTGCTGAACAACAGGTTTTCATAAGTGCTTGTTGCTTCATTTTCTAAAACAATATCACTCTCAGAAACACCTGCTTCAACAAGGTAATTCCGCATGCCTTCGGCTTCAGTATACTTTAATCCAGGTGCATCAAGTCCACCGGTTACGATAAATGAATTGTAAAATCCCTCTTCATAAAGCTTGAGTCCATGCTCGAGCCTTTCTCTAAGACCAGGACTAGGATGGTCCCCCCACATAGAAGCTCCTAATATTATTCCGACATCCGCTTCAGCTTTTACCGTGCTTTCGGCTCTATTAATCTGATAATACACGTAGGTGGACCATACAATCCCCATCAAAAATAGAGCGAGCACTCCATACAAACATCGTTTCAACCAAGGACGTCCTTTAGAAGAATTAGAGCTTTTCATCCCGGTAAACATAGATTGGCGCATTATTTCTTCCTCCTGAATTCTCCGTTGTGAAATAAACGGTCACGATGCTCAAGGGACATCATAAAGTAAGGAAATTCATGCGCGTCAATTGCCCGAAGCACTCTGCGAGCCGTAACTTTAGCTTGCCGGTAATCATCTCGGGTGATGTCACTCCGCCGAAGCGCATCCTCCAATTCATCCTCATCCAACAGAAATACCTCACCGTCCTTATTTACCACAACATCAAGATATAAATCATCAAACCATGGAACGCCCTGATCGGTGACACCCTGCTTCTTGCATATGTCAATATACCACTGAACAATTTGGCGCTTGTCGTCGAACATAGCTGTTACAATGAAATGACTATCTTTTGGATAATACTGTAACCAGGAGTATCCCTTATCCGCAATGCGGTATGTATGCTGCCCATATGTTTTCCATAGCGGTTCTTTCAGGCCATATATTGTATACAAGGTAAGATATCCCGTGAACTGATCACACTCCACATAACGGGAAGTGAAGTGCCGGCGGGTAATACGGCGCCAATTCGCCCGGTCTCCGAATTTACGTTTCATGGAACTTTTCCTCCCCATATCGTAACCTCAGCTTACCACATTTAAGTTACACACTCAAAAAGAAAGAAGCCTCTGCAGCAAGCAGAGGCTCCAATCCTATTCTGATTACATTGTAAATCATTTACTCGACGCTCTGCTGCTCTATAGGAGCAGTATAGTCAATGCTCTCTCCGCCTTCAGGCGTGGTCGTTCCCGGTTCGGATGGTTGGCCGCCAGTATCGCCGGTATCTCCGCCAGTTTCCGGATTGCCTGTATCGCCTCCACCGGGATTTTCATTTCCTTGTCCACTGCCTTGGCCGCCATTGCCTTGACCGTTGCCTTGGCCATTTCCGTTTCCTTGACCTTGGCCGCTTTCACCCTGTCCATTTCCTTGTCCGTTGCCCTGGCCAGTTCCCGTATCAGTTCCCTGACCGTCTCCAGGTTCTTCAGGCGTAGTTCCCGTATCCGTTCCTTCTTCTGGCGGAACAGGTTCTACATTATCATCCGGTTGTTCCTCCGGTTCTTCTTCCGGTGGTGCCACTCCTGCTGTAACGACTTGAAGTATATTAGAAGGCTCCGACTCTACATCCTGTGATGGATCATAGGCCGTGACATAATAACTGTACGTCAATCCTTCCATAGCACCCATATCATCAGCCGAAGTTCCACCTAACGCATCCACTATCCGAGTATAGTTCGCTTCAGATGATTCTTTACGGTATACACGATATTGAATACCGCTGCCATCCACAGCACTCCAGTTCAGGTTCACAGTCTGAAGTTGCGCATCATAGGAGCCTGTCAGGTTTCGTACGGATTCAAGCTCAACCTTCGTCGGCTCTTCCTCGACAGGTTCTGGAGCCTTCGTTGTAGGGAAGTCCTTCGCCTCATATCCCTGCACGGCTTTCTCCATGACCTTGCTCCATAAAGAAGCTGCCATCGGACTGCTTTGCCGCATCAGATGATTTCTTCCAGGCTCGTCGTAACCAAGCCATACAGCTGCGGTAAGCTCTGGTGTGTACCCGGCAAACCATACGTCCCGCACACCACTTACGCCTTTATAACCACTTTGCGTCGTACCCGTTTTACCAGCTACCGGACGGCTAATGCTTGCATTACGCCCTGTACCGTCCTGGACGACACGCCGCATCATATCTGTCATTTGTGATGCCGTCTGTGCACTCATCACACGTTCCTTGTTACCGCCTTTATTCTCATGAACGACTTTGCCGCTGCTGTTCTTAATTTGTTTAATAGCAAAAGCTTCATTCAATTCCCCGCCGTTGGCGAACGCACTGAACGCCTGAGTCATTTCAAACGTGTTCGTACCGGAATTCATACCGCCAAGAGCAAGCGACAGGTTCATGTCCTCTTTCGTTGTCTTAATACCCATTTTTTGTGTGAACTCATATCCGGACTTAACGCCGATCTGATTCAGAGTCCATACTGCTGGGATGTTCTCCGAACGCTGAATCGCCTCTGGCATGCTTACGGTATTAGAGTACCCATGAAGGTTCTGAGGGCAGTAAGTGCCGTTGCCAAAACACTGTTTCTGATTGCTCAGTCTGGAGTCCTTCGTAAACTTGCCGCTTTCTAGCGCAGGAGCGTATACAGCAATCGGTTTTAAAGCCGATCCTGGCTGTCGGCGACTGTCGGTAGCACGGTTAAAGCCACCGCGTTGATATTCGCGTCCGCCAGCCATAGCCACAATTCCGCCTGTGTGCTGGTTCATAATGACCATGGAGCCTTGAATGATGGCATCATCTGAGCCTTTTTCAAAGTTATCCGGATTGTTGAACTCGGTTTCCAGCACCTGCTGGGCATTCGCGTCCATTGTGGTATAAATTTGATATCCGCCGATATTCAAATCATCCTCAGTGAGTCCCCACTTCTCTTCGGCTTCCTCCATCACATAATCGATAAAAGCGGTATATTTCTGCTCCTTGACCGGAGGTTCATAGTTGTAATCTACCTTTTTGGCCTTTTCAGCTTCTTCCGCCGTGATATAGCCTTGGTCCTGCATCAGTGTTAATACAACTCCGCGACGCTCTTTGCTAAGGTCCGGATTCTTAAGCGGATTGTACCTGGAAGGGCCTTTAGGCATGGCTGCCAGAGTCGCCATTTCCCACAGTTCCAGCTTGTTTAGATCGCTCTTTCCGAAATAACGCTGTGAAGCTGCTTTAATTCCGTAATAAGGTCCGCCGAAGTTAATCCGGTTCAGATACATCTCCAGAATCTCATCTTTTGTATGGTTTCGCTCGAGTGCCAATGCAATCGACACTTCCGTAGCTTTACGGAAAAACGTCTTATCCCGTGTCAGGAAGATATTTTTGGCAAGCTGCTGCGTAATCGTACTTCCACCCTCTACCATAGAGCGAGCCATAATATCTTTTACTGCAGCACGTCCGATGGACCAGATGTCAACACCACTGTGCTCCATAAAGCGTCTATCCTCTGTTGCGATAAAAGCATTTTTCAATTGTTCCGGTATATCTTCACTTTTAACGGGATCGCTTTTTTGAATCGAAAGTTCACCCATAAGCGTACCATTTCGGTCATATACCTTGGACGTTCCATGTGCCGTAAGCTTGTCCCTGTTCTGTTCTAGCAAATTTTCACCGCTAACCATAATGAACAAGTAGCCAGCCAATGCACAGAATATGGCGATAACCGCCGTGAAGAATAAAGTCCACCCGATTCGTTTGCCTCGACTACCTTTTTTCTTTTTCGAAGTTTTTTTTGTTGTCTTAGGGGTCTCTTTGTTTTTGTTCACCCTGGACATTTGATCTTGATTTTTACCAGCCATAGTTCCCCTCCTGACTCCCTTAATAAATTCTCACTCCCTGGAAAGAAAAGAACAACCTTCTCAGGTTGCTCTCTGCACTCCTATACAACTAAACGAATTATACACAAAAAAGTTTCAGATTAATCGTTTCTGTTAAAAATACCCACTTTATTGATCGTTGTTGTTGTCCTGCATCAGGGAAACATTTCGCTGCGGCATGAACGTGGAAATAGCATGCTTGTAAACCATTTGTTGGCGTCCATCACTGTCGATCACGATAGTAAAATTGTCAAAAGCTTTGATCGTCCCACGAATCTGAAAGCCGTTTGTTAGGTATACCGTGGCGGGAATGTTCTCTTTACGCAGTTGGTTCAAGAACGTATCTTGGATGTTTATGGACTTGTTCATTAGCCGTACCCCCAATGGTTCAATTAGAATTGTTTTGAAGTATATTCAATATTTGATAGAAACTTTCCTGCTATTATACCATGGATCTTTTCATAATTCGCAGAAAAATTTTCAGAATTGGTGACATCCACCCACTCGATGTCCTTCATATGACGAAACCAGGAAAGCTGCCGCTTTGCGAATCGGCGGGTATCACGCTTCAGCAGTTCCACCGCTTCCTCATAGCTGTATTCTCCTTGAAGATAAGACACGATCTCTTTGTAACCTAGACCCTGCATAGATACGAGGCCAGGAGCATACCCCTTATCCATAAGCTCGGAGACTTCTTTAACAAGTCCCTGACTCAGCATGATATCGATGCGCTCTTCAATACGGTTATATAGCATTTGCCTGTCCATTGTCAAACCGACCAAGCAAAGATGATAGGGAGATTCCTTCTTTTGAGAGGCTAACTGGGCGGATAAAGTGGCTCCGGTCAAGTGAAATATTTCCAGAGCACGAACCACACGGCGAAGGTCATTCGGGTGCAGCCGTTCAGCGCTTTTCGAATCTACCTGTTCCAACTTTTGGTGTAATGCCTCTGCCCCATAGTCTTCTGCGAACTTAAATTGTGACTGTCTAAATTCCTCATCTGCACCTGTTTCACTGAACTGAAAACCGTAACAGACAGATTCGATATAGAGCCCCGTTCCTCCTACAATAAATGGAAGGTTGCCTCTCTTGGTAATATCTCCGATCAAACGCTCGCTTTGCTCCTGAAATTCTGCTACAGAATACGGATAATCAGGTTCGTGGATATCGATCAGGTGGTGAGCTACACCCTCCATCTCATCTTTAGAAATTTTTGCTGTCCCGATATCCATTCCTCGGTACACCTGCATGGAATCCCCAGAAATAATCTCACTGCCAAAAGCTTTGGCAAGCTCAATACTCATCTTTGTCTTGCCTACTGCTGTTGGACCGATCAATACCAGAAGATTGGGTTTAGATTGTTCTGTCAATGGATATCACTCCGTACGTAATTTTCGATTGGCCCCGCTCGGGTACGGTAAACCCAAGACGTGCAAACTCTCTGCTGCCCCGCTTCTCCTTCAGCACAACGGTTTTCCGTGCAACCCGTATCGCCTCGAGAATGCTTTGTTCGTCAAGTGGCTCACTGTTAGCATAATGCCGGAGCGGATTGATTGAAGCCGATTCTGTCAAAGGTTCCCGGAACATCGGGTCAAAATATACAATATCCACACTTTTATCCGGCAGTGTTTTTAAATAATCCAAATGATGCCCATGCCTCACATCAATTCTTCGCATAGCTTCATCACTCGCTGGCATATTGCTTTCATAGGTCCGAAGTCCCTCTTTAAGGAACACATAGAGTGGGAACGAACTTTCAAGTGCCGTTACACTCCCGCTCTCTCCACCCTTTACGGAAAAGACTAGAGAATCCGCACCCAATCCTGCTGTACAGTCAAGAACAGAGTCTCCCTCTTCCATTCGTGTCGCTTCAATCATAGGATCCGGATCTCCGCGAAGCACACGCTTTAATCGGACATATCCCATGCTGGGGTGAAATTCCAAAACGGAGCGCCCCGGACCGCCCAAGCGGACATGACCGTCTAATATAACCAGGACATCCTCATCCCCGGTCCTTAAAGCGAGCCGTCTTAGTGATTGGCCGCCACGCGTAACATAACGACAGCCTGTTTCTTCCGCTATCGACTTCGCTCTTTCTACGAGAGCCGGCGCCTCCGCCTCTCCTGTGGTGATAATCATAAATTCCTCCTTGCTGTTTTACATGACGCGTTTGAACATTTTTTCAAGATCATAGACAGAGAAGGAAACGACGATTGGCCGTCCATGCGGACACGTATAGGGCTGCCTGCAGTCGGATAAACGCTGGATCAATGTTTCGGCTTCCTGTTCTGTAAGCTTTTGGTTCGCTTTGATAGAGGCTTTGCAGGAGCACATTATGGAAGATGTTTCTCTAAGCTTCGCCAAATCGATATTTCGTTCACTTAGTACCCACTCCGCCATTTCTTCGATCAGTTCCTTCTCATCGCCTTTCGGAAACCAGAACGGATGAGAGCGGACGAGAAAGGTCTGACCTCCAAAATGCTCCAGATATACGCCAACCTGTTCAAACCAGTGCAATCGTTCCTTTACCTTTTCCGATTCGGAAGGTGTAAATTCTAATGTAATAGGGAGCAGCAGTTCTTGTGATGCTTCTGCCGGCATTCCGAATTTCTCGTAGTAATATTCGTAATTGATCCGTTCATGGGCAGCGTGCTGATCAATCAGATAGAGCCCGGTGTCATTTTGTGCAATCAAATATGTGCCGTGATGCTGCCCGATTAGAGTCATCTCTGGAAACGGTGGAATCTCCGGTGCAGCTCCTCCCGCAGCCTGCAGCCACTCCTGTGTTACTGCAACCCTACTTTGATTCTGCATCGGTCTTCCTTCTGTAAGGGAATCAGAACGATAGGCTGTTGCAGCTGTCTCTCTCATTTGTGGGGAGACCGGGCCCGGCGCCCCTCCTGTCCATCCTGCATATCCGTGGGACGCTGTATTCCTTGAAGGCTCAACCTGCTCTGGAGCACGGCTCGTTTGATACCCGGCATTATTTTTTTCATCAGGATTTACAACGTTTCTTTCGGCATTTTGTGCAAAGGTTAACGCCGATCCGCCAATGTCACTTTGCGGTCCATTGACTGCCGCAGATGCAGATTCATTCCCGCGTGCGCCCTCTGAATGGTTTTTCGAAAAGTGGAACTGTTCCTGAATGAACGCATTCCCATCCTTACCAAGGCTTTGTTTAGCCGGACGTGGAATGAGTACCTCCTGCATTAAAACTTTCCGAATCTCTTCTTCAGCAAAAGCAAACAGCTCAGGCTCCTTACTGAAACGAACCTCCAGTTTCGATGGATGTACGTTCACATCAACGAGCGACGGGTGCATATCAAACTTCAGAACCGTCAGAGGAAACCGGTTGATCGGCAACAGAGTGTGATACCCCCGCAAAATAGATTGACTCAGCCCGTAGTTCCGAATGTACCGACCATTCACAATAAACGACATGGCATTTCGGTTTGCTCTTGTCCAGTCAGGCCGGCTAATGTAACCCGAAATCGTATAGTCCATATTCTCAGCCTTGATCGGCTTCATGGCTTTGGCGGACTGGGTACCATACACTGCTGCAATAACTTGCAGAAGATCCCCATTGCCAAGCGTCTGAAGCAGTGTGTTGCCGTTATGCCGAACGGTAAAGGCGATATCCGGCCGGGATAACGCCAGACGGTACATATAATCTGAAATATGACCCAGTTCCGTCTGGATGGTTTTCATATACTTCAGCCTTGCCGGAGTATTGTAAAACAATTCCTTCACCACAAAATCAGTTCCTTGTGGTGCTGCCGTCTCCTCATTGGCTTTCAAATTACCGCCTTCGATTTCGATCAGCCGTCCCCGACCGTCTTGGGTATTTGAGGTAACAAGTCGTACTTTGGATACCGCTGCAATCGAAGGAAGCGCCTCTCCCCTAAACCCCAGGCTCGTAATTTGAAACAGATCACGACCCTGAGAGATTTTGCTAGTCGCATGCCGGTAAAAGGCCGTTTCACAATCTTCTGGATCTATGCCGTTCCCATTGTCAGTGACCCGGATGCTCTGCAGGCCACCTTCCTCCACAGCGACGTCGATTTTGGTGCTTCCTGCATCAATCGCATTTTCCACCAGCTCTTTTACGACGGAGGCAGGGCGCTCCACCACTTCACCGGCAGCGATTTGGTTGGCGATATGCTCGTCCAATATGTGTATTTTGGCCATCGTTCCTACCTCCGTTAAAATATTTGGTCAGCCAGAATGACTGCCTACTTTCACAATTCCTTAGATAACATTTCACAAATGGTTAGCTTTCATCTTCAGATCATTCAACATCTGCATGGCCTGCAGCGGTGTCAAGTTCATAACATCCACGGACTTTACGGCTTCAATAATCCACATTACCTCGGGGTCCACCTCCGCAGGAGCTGCTGACACGTTCTGAGTTGACGATTTGGAAGTCTTAACCGATTCGGACTCTTCATCCCCAAAAATAGACAGTTGTACAACAGCACTCCCGCCGCCGGATGTGTCTAATTCTTCGGAATTTTGCGATGGAGAAATAAGATTTTGAACCTTATCCGTTTCATAATCTGCGGCATGTTCTTTAGAGAGGGACTCAGCGGCCGTACAAGCGGTAAGAGACGCAGATGACAGACTGCCATCCCCTGTTACTGCAGCCGAAGAAGCTTGCTCCAACCCTTGAAGAAGGCCGTAAGCTCTGTCGATAATGCTGCCAGGAAGTCCCGCCAATCTGGCACAGTATATGCCATAACTGCTATCCGCTGCACCAGGAATGAGCTTCCGCAAGAAATGAACCTTATCTCCGCTCTCCTGTACCGCCATGGAGTAATTCCGAAGTCCCGAAAGACTCTCCTGAAGGTGGGCAAGCTCATGAAAGTGAGTGGAGACAAGCGCTTTACAGCCAATATGATCATGTACATATTCAATAACAGCTTGCGCGATTGCCATACCTTCACTTGTAGAAGTACCTCGGCCCAGCTCGTCAATAATGATCAGGCTTCGCGGTGTCGCTTTCTCCGTCATCACTTGAATATCTGCCATTTCCACCATGAAGGTGCTCTGCCCGCCGATCAAGTCGTCAGCTGCGCCAATCCGGGTGAAAATACGGTCAACCAAAGGCAAAACAGCTACATCAGCCGGAACAAAACAACCGATCTGCGCCATAATAGACACCAATGCCACTTGACGCATGTATGTGCTTTTTCCAGCCATATTGGGACCGGTAATGAGCAAAATCGAAGAGCCGTCCTTTTTGAGCTCGGTTCCGTTGGCAATAAAGGACGTATCTTTCATCACGGCTTCCACTACCGGATGGCGTCCGCCCTCGACCGTCAGATCATAGCCTTCAATGAGTTCAGGCTTAACGAACCGATGCTCTGCACTAACAACCGCTAGTGACTGATATACATCGATCTCCGCAATCTTCTCAGCCAGCCCCTGCAGTCTTGCGATCTGGGTGTTCAGCTTGTCCCGAAGCTCTGTAAACAGCGCATACTCAAGATCCACCATCTTCTCCTGGGCTTCCAGAATGAGCCCTTCCTTTTCCTTCAGTTCAGGAGTAACATACCGCTCTGCGTTCGTCAGTGTCTGCTTACGCTCATAACGGCCTTCAGGTAGTGAGGAAATATTGGATTTCGTCACCTCTATATAGTAACCAAACACCTTGTTAAAGCCGATCTTCAAAGACTTAATCCCTGTAGCATTCCGCTCTCTGGCCTCCAGCTCAGCGATCCAGCGCTTGCCATTCGTGCTGGCTTCCTTCAGCTCATCCAACCGTTCATGATATCCCGTCTTGATGATGCCGCCATCTCGAACGGACACCGGAGGTTCATCCACTATGGATTCCTCAATAAACTCACACAGATCAGCGCATACATCAGTAGCCTCTGCCAGCTTCTGCAGTGTTAAGGATCCCGATTCGGCGCACAGACTCTTAAGCGTTGGAATTTGCCGCAAAGAAAGCTTAAGTGCATTCAAATCCCTGCCGTTCGCGCTTCCGAAGGCAATCCGTCCCACCAACCGTTCCAGATCATAAATCTCTTTCAGAGCCATCCGTAAATCTTCACGGAGTATGTACTGGTTATACAGGTAATCTACTGCTTCAAGCCGCTCTTCAATACGGCTGCGCTGGAGCAGCGGTTTGTCAATACGACGCCTCATTAAGCGCGCTCCCATAGACGTCTCCGTACGGTCGAGCAGCCATAGCAGTGAGCCCTTCTTGGAACGCTCACGCACGGTTTCCACCAGCTCTAGATTGCGACGCGTGAACGGATCCAGAACCATGTATTGTCCTGGTTCATAGGAAGAAACTTGTGTAAGCTGTCCAAGCGAGCGCTTCTGAGTCTCACTTAGATACGCGATCAGCAGGGATACACATGCCCGTCTCTCTTCATCCAATCGGGCCCATACCGCTTCTCCGAATTGAGAGCGCACAAGGTTATCATCCCGTCGATCCCAAGGTGTGGCAAGCACCGGACGGCTAGTTGACAAAGCCTGAGAAGAAACGATCTCAAGCAGGTTGTTGTCCCCTATAATTTCCGACGGCTCATAGATACCGATCTCATCACGAAGCCATTCTTCGGAAGAAGGGACAGAGGTCACATAAAGCTCACCCGTGGACAAGTCACATGCCGCCAGCGCCATAAGACCACCGTAAGTCGTGATACACACCATGTAGTTATTCGATTTATCACTGACGACCTTGCCGTCCATAATCGTACCAGGTGTGACAACCCGGACGATCTCCCGGCGCACCATACCTTTGGTTGCAGAGGCGTCCTCCATCTGCTCACAAATGGCGACCTTGTAGCCTTTTTCAATCAACCGCTGAATATATCCTTCGGCAGAATGATACGGCACACCGCACATCGGAATGCGCTCTGCGCCTCCTCCTTCACGGCCGGTCAGCGTAATTTCCAGCTCTTTGGACGCCAGTACGGCGTCCTCGAAAAACATTTCGTAAAAATCTCCTAAACGGAAAAAAAGAAACGCATCCTGCGCCTGTTCTTTAACACTTAAATATTGTTCAATCATCGGCGTATATTTTGCCATGACTTACCTCCATACCGTTTCAAGCTTAACCTCTATTATAACAGAAAAAGCTAGAAGGTCACGGTATGGCCGGAATATTCCAGAGAGGACGAATGTCACGGCTTTCATCCCAGGTTCGCCCATCCGCTATATATGAAAACACCCGGTCGATGACCCTCGCGTATGAAGCGTAATCTGGAAGAAGGGTAAAATCCTGATGCAGCTTAGCTGCGCACTCCCGGAGGACCTCCGGTTTTCCCTCGTAATAAGCCTTATGATATCTTTCCCGGTTCAAGGGCCTGGCTCGCAGCCTCTCATGATGAACAGCAATAAGGTATGACATATATAGCGAAGCCTTGGTAATAAAAGGAGATACGAGAAAGCTAGGAAGGGTGCGATATTCAAACCCTCCATGGGGCTTCAGGCGGTAATCTCCGAGATAGCCGTAACGCGGGCGGCGGCCCCGGCTGGCCGGGTCTTCAAGGATGGCTAAAGGAAGCGCAAGATAATTGTCCAGACACTGCAAAACAGACAATGTTAGTGGAACCCCGCTGAAATGAATGTGCCCGCCCAGCGGTAACCCCGGAGCTGGCAGTCCGCCAGCCTTCCAGAGCAGAGAACGGTCCACTATTAATTGCTCAGCTTCCATAAGAGCGAGACGCATGGCTTGCAGCAGAGCATCCGGATCACGCTGTGGCGCCGGTCGCAGTTCTGCGAGCGGATAACTTACTTCATCACCCTCACGCACAGCGTCGCTGCCAACTGTGCCGTTACGCTCCAGATATAAGGAAGCAGGCACAACACTTCCCCCATGGTTTATCAGTACAAATTCAGGGTCCATGCCTATTAGAAAAGCGGTATCTTTCTGCATGCTATGGTTCCGTTCGCAGGAAGCTGCCCCCTTACTTAATATGACCTGCTCTACCGCGTAACGCCTTCCCGGCAGAGCAGCGATCTGTACCTCTCCCTGGTCCGTACCTAAGACATATAGTGTGCGGATGGCCGCTTTCTCCATTCTTTTACGCAGACCATCTTCAAGACCTCCAGGAAGTGTTTCTCCATCTACCCATCCAACCCTGCTCCCGCCCCGCGTAGACAACATGACGGAAGTTGATTCAATTCCCTTAACCCTAACCCGATATCTTGCTGTATAGCGATTTTTATCCCTGTTCAGTGGGCGCATAATCCGGCTCGGTACCCCCGAACGCCTAAGCCTGGCATCCATTTTTTCAGGAGAGAACATTTCCGTCGTGTACACATCAGTAAGATCATCAAGTACCCTGGCCAAGCTTAAGCCCTCCCTTTGAAAAACGTTTATCGACATACCTCAAAGAAGACAGACCGCATTTAGCGGTAAAAAAAGCTCCTATCGAAGCCTTTTCGATGATGTTGCCGAGCCCTTTTTTAATTAAACCCAAACTTTCGCAAAAAAAGAGGGCGTTTGCCCTCTGCAAAACCGCCCCCACTGCATATGCTGTACTAAGTTACCGGATAGGGAAGGCTTACAGTTCATCCTCCAGATCCTCGAAATCGAGGTCCTCATAATCACCGTCTTCCCCGCCAATGAATTCAAATTCTTTGTCCTCGAAGTCACTATGCCTTTGGGCGCATACTTTAACCAACACCTTCGTCTCAGCAATAAGCTCTACGGAGTACTCCCGCTCCACACGCAGAATAACACTCTTGCCGTTAGAGGATACGCTTGCTTCCACACAGCTCGGTTCCTGAGTCGCTTCCGCGGACACTTCTACCGTAGATGCCCGGTGCTTGGGATCCAGGTAAGAAAGAGGTACGCGTTCTACATAAGATACCGTTTCTTTCGCCACGTCGGTCTGCGAATTTTTGTCATAGGAATACCAGATGTTAACATCGTAAGTACCAATAACTTCGATTCCGTCTCCGGCGGCTACCGCCTCGTACTGATGGTTTATAATCCAGGCCCCCAAAATACTGGTCGGATTATTGGGCGGAGTCACGGTATGTGTTACGGTAGAGAACTTACGACCCTTGCCGCAGATCGCCTTCGTAATGATCTCTCTACATTGGTGTTTACTACTCAATGACATCTTCGAACCTCCTCCATACAATCATTCCCTACATGTGTATGCACGACATGGGCGAATGTTGAATGAAGTGGTCCAAATAAATTCATATGATGCTAAAAATAGCAGAAAAAGATTAAAAAATTGAGCTATATGGTTATATATGGTAATAAATTCACTTAAAATTCAAGTATTTGATGACTTTTAATAATAATCAAGGGATTGCCTTTGATCTATCGTAGAGTATTCTAAGATAGAACGTAATCCTTTTCTTTAAATTGGGCGTTATACAGAGTATGATATCGACCACATAATTGAAGTAACTCATCGTGCTTCCCTTGTTCCACCAATCTCCCATTCTCCATAACAAGAATCATGTCTGAATTTTGAATCGTCGTTAACCGGTGTGCAATGACCAACGTTGTTCTACCAATCATTAATTTAGCTAGTGCATCTTGCACGATTTTTTCGGATTCATTATCAAGAGCTGCCGTCGCTTCATCTAAAAGCAATATGGGTGCGTCTCTCAAAATAGCTCTTGCGATAGCAATCCTTTGCTTCTGTCCACCCGATAAACGATTACCATGTTCCCCAATCTCCGTATCAAATCCTTGAGACAATTTCATTATAAAATCATAAGCATTAGCCTTCTTTGCTGCTGCAATCATACTCTCTTCGTCTGCCATTCGATTACCATCCAAAATATTATCCCTAATCGTCCCTGAAAAAAGTACGGTATCCTGAGGAACTAGTGAAAAGTAGTCTCGGTATTCCCTAAGTTCCATCGACTCTTTGTTCCTACCATCAATTTCAATCGCTCCTTGCGTTGGAGAATACAGTCCAAGTAGCAATTTTAGTAACGTAGACTTTCCTCCACCGCTTGTACCCACAATCGCGACTGTCTGACCTGCATTCACACGAAAATTAACATTTGTAAGAGCTAATGAATCTTCGGAATTTGTATATGAAAAACTGACTGAGGATACAACTAGCTCATTAAAAGATGTTTTAATTCCTCCTTCGTTTGGAAGTTTTTCATATTCTTTAGGAGCATCTATAATCTGAAAGATTCGGTCTGCACCTGCTAAGGCTTGCTGCATACTTGACCAAAGTCCAGGTAATATAGAAAATGGTTGCACAAGATAATTCATGAGTTGAATAAAGGCGAGCATGGCTCCAACTTCCAATTCCCCTTTTGCAACAAAATAACCAGCAACGAGTATGGCTATCATGAACGTTATGTTTGCAATGCCGCTCGATACTGCATTAGCTGTTCCCTGTATTTTGCCTTGACTGCGTTCAATTTCAGAAATCTCATTGCTATATTGTTGATATTGTTTTGATATTTTCTTTTCAAGGCCAAATAATTTCACAAGAATGCTAGCACCCAGTACATCTTGAAGAAAAGAGGTTGTCGTACCTATTGCCATCTGAAGTTTATTGCTTTTTTTACGCATGGCTTCGCCAAATAGTTTGCCCACCAAGATCATAAGTGGTCCTATCGACATGGAAATTAAGGCGAGAGGCCAATGAATGCTTAATAAATATATAAAAGCAGAAATGGCAAGTAACGGATTTCTAAGCAAACCCATTATAATGTTACCACTTGCATCTCCCACAGCTTGATTATCACTTGTAAAACGAGTAAGTAATTCACCAGAATGATTCTTGTCGTAATAAGATTGCGGTAAACGTAAGACATGATTCAACGTATCCAAACGCACATCGTTTCTAACTTTAAGAGCAGCTTTTTGCTTAAGATACGTATCAAAGTATGTATTCAAGCCCAGACAAATAAGTATACTCAACGCTAACAGAATTAAATTGGACCAATTCTCTACTTCCAACTTTACAGCAGCATTCGTAATGAGAGACAAAAACCACGCAACTGAAAGATCAAGCACAATACCTATTAACATAGTGATAACCAAGCCAACATATATCAACTTGTATCTACTCATATACTTTAACAAACGTGTAAACGGACTTTTTGTAGTCATGTAGCTCCCCCTATTATCCCAGTAACAATCGAAGCGTTTTCAATTAGAACTGTAGCATATAATTCTTGTTACCTCCTTTTGTCTTTATGATTACCTTTGATGGTAGCAACTGATGATGTCTAGCATGCACAATTCAAGAAAGCGCAATCATTCTTAAACATGTATCTACCCTACTATATCTGAGACATTTGCGTCTATTTCAAATAGTTTATTCAACCTGTAATTACTTGTAAATATGTCTTTATTGATCACTTGCCTACACATAACTATTAAGCAAATATTCACCTAATTTAATATGTAATTCTTGCTCTCCAATTGTATCCTGTTTATGGGAGGGGTTATCTCTACTCCTTATTTTCCGAACAAAAGAAAAAGCGCCAAGCCGTTATTCCACAGCTAAACGCTTTTCTTCAATATAGGCTTAACGTTGGATGCCTGGGTACTGCCACAATCCTGCTGTTCTAAACAGATCGCGATACACTACCAACAGCTCGCTCTTCGGCACCTCATGCGCCTCTTCTACGGTTTCATAATCCATATACACCATATTTGTAAAGTTTCTTTTAGCTTCCTTACCATTCATTTTGCTATAAAAACGATCTGCCTCCTTAAACAGCGCAACCGAACGGCGGATATGGCTCGCACTCGTCACGACGGTAACATCCTTAATACCTTGTTCCTCAATAATTTCGGTCGAGAACAGTGCACTTTCTACGGTATCAGTTGCTTTATTTTCCGGCAGAATTCTTTCTTTGGCAATACCTTGTTCAACAAGCCACTTGGTCATGTTATCGGCTTCGGTTACACCGTTTTTCGGAACGCCGCCAGTTACGATGATTTTGGAGTCCGGATACTGTTGTGCCAATTTCAAGCCCTGCTTCAAGCGCTCCACCAAAGTTTCCTGCATCGTTCCATCTTCAGCTAGAGCATAACCGAGAATAACGATGGCATGATCTTTCGACGGCAGACCCTTAGGCACTTCGGTATTCATCTTCAGGCCGAGGATTTCTTCGGTCTCTTTAAACTTTTGCACAAAAGAGTTGGTCTGGTCCGCATCTATTTTTCTCAGATTATTAATAGACTGCTTATATGCGAGTTCATTTCCATTTAATTTGGAATACATCCCATACAGTAAATTGGCATTAAAATGATCAGGCTGCAGATGTAATATCTGTTCGTATGTACGCAGCGCTTCGGGAATTTTCTTTTGAACGATTTGTGTGGAAGCCAGAGACATCTTCAGATCTATGTTGTAAGGATCTAGAACCGTCGCTTGCTTAAAAGCATTCTCTACAACATCATACTTCCCTTTAAGGGTGATGCCTTTGAAAATATCTTTCTCCGCTTGCTTGAGGTCTCCGCCGTTCCAGTAAAAATGCATGGCTGTATCTATCAGCTGCTGAATACGCTCTGAAGTTGGCGCATCATTCTTAAAGGTAATAATCGAATTCTCCGACATTGACGCAGTCGCCGCCTTTACAGGCAAACTCAAAGAAGTCGTAGAAGCCATAGCCACGGTTACTGCTGTCATCATCATTGCTAGACGACGATTGAATTTTTTGGTGAAAATTTTCATAATACCCCTCCGTTGTATAAGTGTAATTGCTGAACTTGTGTTCTTCACCTCCTGATCTTGAGAAATATGAAAAAAGGCATAAACCATAAAAGGGAACGGAGTTTATACTCCGCTTCCACCTCTTATGGCTCATGCCTAGTCTCACTAGTAACACGCCAATTGTAAGCGCTTCATATAGATTTATATTAACATATCAATCTCTCACAATCAACCACTTCAATCTTTGACACTGCTAGAACATCTTTCGATTTTAACTTTTATCTTTCATTCGACTCAGATTAGTCGGGCTTGTAGGGGCTTTGCTCTTCTTCGAAATTTTCAAGAAAAATTCAAGCTCACGGCACAGCTGCAATATCGCAGAACGTAGTTCGAACTCTTCCCGGGTATGAGGCAATTCCATCTCTTTAAACTTGTCCACCAGACCGTTCAGCAGTTTCTCCGTTTTTCCTGTGTATTCCTCGGTCACGACATCCTTGCTCAGTTGATCAAATAATTTGGACGCAAGTTCGCCATGCGTCAGCCTCTCGTAAACTTGAGAGATCAGATGCATCATCGCCTGAATGTTGTCCAGCTGTTCTTTTCGCATATAAAAATATACATTCCAGGCCACATCGGGCTGAAGCATCTGATTCTCCAAGGCTCGGTTGCTTTCTTGAATTCCGCGTTCCACCGCCTGATTCGCTTCAATAAGCTCTTTGCCATCCCATACATGCTCTGGATCGCGAAGCGTAAGTGAAATATGCTCGAATATGACCGAGAACAGCCCGTCCACCTCACGGCGAATCTCCATTAACCGGCCCTCACCCTTCGGCATATAAGCCATATTCACAACCATCGCCGAACCGAGACCAATCAACAGGAGCTCAATTTGGGTCCAGAATATACCCAAACTAAGCGCTTCCCCGTTAAACACACGGAATACAACAACCGAACTTGTTACGATACCTTCTTTAAAATTCGCCTTTGATATGGCAGGAAAAGCAATCAGTATGTATAGCGCCAAAACCCAATAATGGAAACCAAGCAAAGAGAATAGGATCGACGCCAGCAGCAGCCCGAGTAAGGACGCAAAAAAACGTGACGATACTGAGCGCAGACTGCGCTTACGCGTCACATCCACGCCTAGAATCGCCAGCAGCCCTGCTGAAGTCGCTCCCGGTATATTTAAAGCATCTGTAACTAGAATGGCAATTAGCGTTGCTACTGCCGTCTTAATGATACGAAATCCCATGAGCAACCCTCTTTTGTCTTGTCTTATCGTATTCCCATGGTATCCGATTTTAGCCGTCTAAACAACCAGTGTAATCACAAGGCGGCACCACAACAAGCTGCAACCCAATTTATCGATGACTCAACAATTTTTTCTCTATATAAACAACCATTTGATACATAGCCGTTGCCACTATGGCGATAATCAGCAAGCTGGACAGAACGAGGGTAAAGTTGAATACCTGGAATCCGTACATGATCAAATATCCGAGCCCCGATTTTGCCACGAGAAATTCGCCCACGATCACACCGACCCACGCCATGCCCACATTCACCTTTAGGGTGGAGACAATCGCAGGAAATGATGCTGGAAGAATAACCCGTTTAAATACCTGTGACTTCGTACCGCCAAAGGTGCGGACGACCTTGATCAGGTTGGAATCCACCTCAGAGAAGCTGTTATATACAACGAGTGTCGTAACAATGACCGTAATGGAAAGGGTCGTTACCACAATGGCTATAAACCCGGCACCGAACATAACGATAAATATCGGACCGAGCGCGACCTTCGGCATGCTATTAAACACAACCATATAGGGGTCCAGCACCCTGTTCAGGAAAGGCGACCACCAGATCAGCACCGCCAATAGCGTACCAATTAATGTGCCTAACAGAAATCCGACAGCGGTTTCACCCACCGTCACCCCAAGATGCCCCCATATCTCCCCTGATACGATATCTTCCCAAATACTTACGAAGATTTTTGTAGGATAGCTGAACAGCAGTACGTCGATCCACTTTGAACGTCCCGCCAGCTCCCAAAGAGCGAAGAACAGGACCAGCAGCGCAGTCTGTACCATTATGACACGGTTCTTGATTTTGCGTTTATGTCTCATATGACGGGCATGTATATCCTTGAGCCAGCCGGGATCAGAAGAAGCCGGTCCGGCCTGAAGAAGTTCCGGGTCAGTCATATTGTCGCTTCACTCCTTACCGCCAATGACTTCCATCTCTCTCCATATTTCATGAAACAACTCATTAAATCCCGCTTCCTTGCGAGCATAGAACGGCTGAACCTTCCGGATATGCTCCGGTACTTCAAATGTCCGGTGTATTCGGCCCGGGTTCCGGTTCAGCAGCACAACCCTGTCACTCATCGCGATAGCTTCCGACAGGTCATGTGTAACCAGAATGGCTGTCTTGTTCCGGTCATGTAACGTTTCAACAATTAGATCCTCCAACTGAAGCTTGGTCTGATAATCCAGTGCCGAGAATGGTTCATCCAGAAGCAGAAGTCCCGGATCCGTAGAAAGCGTGCGCACAAGCGCCACCCGCTGCCGCATCCCGCCGGACAATTGCTGCGGATACAAGCTGATGCTCGCTCCAAGTCCCATCTCTTTAAGCAGCTCCACCGTATTGTACCGGCTTTCATCCGTCAATCGATCCGTCAGCTCAAGTCCAATCAACGTATTGTCCAAAATGGTCCGCCAAGGAAACAGGTAATCCTGCTGCAGCATATAACCTACTTCAGGTGAAGGGCCGTTCACAGTATGGCCGTAAACCTTCGCTTCTCCGCGGGAAGGCTGCAGCAGACCTGCAATGATGGACAGGATTGTCGTTTTTCCGCAGCCGCTCGGACCAACAAGACTGATGAATTCGCCTGGAAGCACCTTCAATTGAATCCCTTCAACAGCCAGAGAGGCTTCCCGGTCGGTCACATACACATGAGCGATATTGCGGAGTTCAACTACCGGTACCATGATGCTCTCTCCTTTCGTTTGTGAGATTGTTATTCATCAATTATTTCGCCGCCTGCTTTGCTTTTTCCGCATAACTGTTATCCACGATCGTACCCACAGGTACCCGTTCCTTCAGCTCGCCGGCGAGATCCATGACATCCAGCAGATTGTTCCATTCTTCTTCATCCAAAATCGGATCTGTTGCGTAGGTACCTTGTTCCTTATATCGCTTAACCGACGAAACGACGATATCCCGTTCGGTATCTTTGAAATAAGGTAGAATCGCATCCGCAATTTCTTCTGCACTGTGTGAGTCCACCCATTGCTGTGCTTTATAGAGGGCATTGGTAAATTTCTGGACAGTGTCCTTGTTTTTGCCGATAAAACTCTGTTTCGCCATAAACACCGTGTATGGCAGATGTCCGCTTTCCACCCCAAAAGAAGCAACAACCTTGCCCTTGCCTTCTTTTTCAAAAATGGATGCCTGTGGTTCAAACAACTGAACAAATTGTCCGGTACCGGAGGCATAAGCAGAAGCAATGTTCGCAAACTCGATATTTTGGATTAGCTCCAAATCTGTTCGCGGATTAATGCCTTTCTTGTTCAATGTGAATTCGCCCGCCATCTGAGGCATTCCGCCTTTACGCTGTCCGAGAAATACGCTCCCCTTCAGCATATCCCAGCTAAACTCGCCTTTGGTATCCCGTGCCATAAGGAAAGTGCCGTCTGTTTGGGTTAGTTGGCCGAAGTTGATGACAGGGTCATCCGCTCCCTGCTGATACACATATATGGATGTTTCCGAGCCAACCAGCGCCACATCGATCGCATTGGACAGCAATGCCGTCATTGTTTTGTCACCGCCGAAGGTCGTCTGGAGCTCAACATCCAGTCCTTCCTCCTTAAAAAAACCTTTCTCAATCGCCACATACTGAGGTGCGTAAAATATGGAACGCGTAACCTCTCCGACCTTTACCTTCGTACCCGAACCACCACCGCCACATCCAGCTAATGCCATTCCGCATACAAGCAGAATGGAAAAAGCCAGGCCAAACCACTTTCTGTGCATCCTTATGAACCCTCCATTCCCTTAACCATGCGTTTCCTTTCAACATATGCACAGAGCCCGGTAAAGGTTAAACACCCAGAAGGGTCAACAAAATGGATTTCTCGGTGAATCCTGCCATACTCTCGTTCAATAGTAACGATGGCCCTAAAGCACAAAAACAGCCGCCCCGGTCAACGGAGCAGCTGCTGATGTCTAATATTTTTTTAAAATTTAAAGCTTGTAAATCTCTTTATATTTAGCTTCCAGGTAGTCTGCCAAGTAATCCGGATTCAGCTCTTCACCGGTCACGCGGAGAATGATCTCGGCCGGCGTCTCACTCTTTCCGTATT
This sequence comes from Paenibacillus uliginis N3/975, assembly GCF_900177425.1. Lineage (NCBI taxonomy): Bacteria > Bacillati > Bacillota > Bacilli > Caryophanales > Paenibacillaceae > Paenibacillus > Paenibacillus uliginis. The sequence goes on from NZ_LT840184.1 coordinate 3,525,519, forward strand.
TGTGAATTTTCTCGGTCAGCCATTCCTTAATTGGAGCAAGCTTCCCTTCTTCAATTAAGCTGTCCAATTCAGGAAGTTCTTTACGCATCGTGTGCATAAATTGGGCGGCGTACATGTTTCCGAGAGAGTAAGATGCAAAATATCCAAAATCCCCACCGGACCAGTGTACATCCTGGAGTACACCCAGGCCATCATTTGGCGGCATTATACCCAAGTATTCTTTATACTTCGAATTCCACACTTCAGGCAGATCCTTCACGGAAAGACCTTCATTAAACAGCATCTTCTCAATTTCATAACGGATAATGATGTGCAAATTGTACGTCAGTTCATCCGCTTCGATTCGAATGAGGGAATTTTCAACCTTATTAATGGCAAGATAGAATTGTTCCGCCTCCACATTGCTGAATTGTTCCGGAAAATGCTGCTGAAGATCGCCGAAGTAGCGATGCCAGAATGGACGGCTACGGCCGATCATATTTTCCCAAAGACGGGACTGGGATTCATGAATTCCCATGGACGTACCCATCGCCAGCGGTGTACCTACCAGTTCCTTATCGATATTTTGCTCATACAGGGCGTGACCGCCCTCATGCAAGGAGCTGAATACCGCACTGGTCACATCATCCTGAAGATAATTCGTTGTAATCCGTACATCCCCGACATTCAAGCCCGTGCAAAATGGATGTACACTCTCGTCCAGACGTCCCGCCTCAAAGTCATAGCCCATCTGCTCCAAAATAAACAGGCCGAACTTTTCCTGCTGTTCTTTAGAATACAACTGATCCAAAAATCCGGTATCCGGCTTATTGGGAGAATCCAGAATGGATTTCACAAGTGGCACCAGTCGAGCACGCAGGCGATCAAAAACTTCATCCAGCTTTTCGACCGTCAGATCCGGCTCATACATATCAAGTAGCGTATCGTAACGGGTATCTTTCACGCCCCAGTAGTCGATAAATTCCTGCTTGAACGCTACGATTTTGGTTAAAAAAGGTTCGAAGCCGGCAAAGTCGCTGTTTTCCTTCGCATCCTCCCATTTGGATTCGGAATGAGCGGCCAAGACGGTGTACTCTTTGAACTTATCTGCTGGAATCGATTTGCTCCGGTCATATTCTTTCCGGCATTCCTCGACCATGCGACGACTTTTTTCATCAAGCTGCTGCTCTATTTCCGGCTTTGCAAAAAAGTCCAGCAGTTCACTCATTTCTGTGGACGTTTGAAGTTTAAATGCCTCAGTCGAGAGCATACCAATCGTCTCGGAACGAGCTTCTACGCCTTTACGAGGAGCCCCAGTACGGAGGTCCCAATGCAATAAGCCAACGGCTTCGTAATAACTGGTTATTTTTCGGATCAATTGTTGAAACTGTTCCCAGCGTTCTTTAAGTTGTGTATCCATTAGTGAGCCCTCCTGCTTTCATTTATGTATTATATTCCTACTATTGATGATACTTTTTACAAGGTTTATAATCAACTTTTAAGTAGAGAATATAAAATTCATACATAATAAGGAGTGTCTAGAAGCCATGATGATTCAACTGACCCCAGATGCAGAAAAAAAACTGAAGGAGAGAATCGGCAACCAGCCGGGCAGAGTCAGGCTTATATATGACACTGAGGGATGCGGCTGTGCCGTCAACGGAATACCCGGGTTGCGCATTATCAACGAACCTGACTCTGAGGATGTCACGGTCTCGGCCGGGGATTCCGTCGCATTTGTGATCAACCGCCGACAAGAAGTCTTTTTCGAAGATGCGATGACTTTAGATGTTTTCTCGGGTCTTAGCACTTTCCGACTGGACAGCAATAATCAAACGTACGGCACGAACATTCAACTGGTGGATACCAGACAATAATTTCAAGCCATATCCAGCCACACATCCGAGTATTGGGAGGAACCTTTTCATGTCAACACATCTTAGCAGCATTATGGAACACAACCGGACTTTTGTTGAAAATAAAGAATATGAAGCTTACCGCACAAGTAAGTTTCCAGATAAAAAAATTATTATTATTACATGCATGGATACACGTCTTACGGAATTGTTGCCTAAGGCGATGAATTTTAAGAACGGTGACGTTAAACTTATTAAAAACGCCGGCGGGATTATCTCACAACCGTTTGGATCTGTTATGCGGAGTGTACTCGTTGCGCTTTATGAGCTGAGTGCCGATGAAGTGATTGTAGTAGGCCACCATGAGTGTGGTATGGCTGCCCTTAACGCGGATCATATGATCCAATCGATGATCGAACGCGGTGTTTCGGAAGATGTCATGACAACTCTAGAGAATTCCGGAATCAAATTGACAAAGTGGCTGCGCGGATTTGATAACGTTACTGCAGCCGTTGAACATACAGTGAATATAATTAAAAAACATCCGCTTCTCCCGCCAAAGTTTCCTGTACATGGAATGGTCATAGACCCGACAACCGGAGCTCTGGATCTTGTTATTGACGGGTATGATAAATAATAATCATAGTTACACAAAAGCACGGGCTGATATCAGCCTGTGCTTTTTTTGCAGTTCCTTTTCGTTCAGGTTGTCAAACCATACAGTTTCAGTGTACACTTTGAACAAACGGACCTGACCCGGGATGTAATCTAATTCCAGGTGTTCCACGATTAAGTTTCAAAGGGAGTCTTGCACATGAACACGTTGTCTTACGGCCTGCTGGGTCTGCTCGCCCGAAGAGAATCGTCCGGTTATGAGCTGATGCTCCGCATTCAGCCATTTTGGCAAGCGAAGCACAGTCAGATTTATCCACTTCTTGCCGGCATGGAAGAAAAGCATCTTCTCAGCTCACGTTGGGTTCAGCAAAGCGACAAACCCGACAAGAAGATTTACGTTATCACAGAATTAGGTATGCAGAAACTGCGAGAATGGATGTACATGCCGATTGCGCCTTCTGTAACGAAAGACGAGCTGTCACTACGTACATTTAGTCTTTGGTTAAGCGATATTGGTATTGCGTTCGACATTTATGAGGAACGCCGAAAGATCTACTTGGACAAAAAGCAATATTTTGAAGGTATTTTACAGGGAATTCCTAAGGACATGTGTCATTTCGGCAACAAGGAATTCAGCAATTACATCCTCGCTTCCAAGGGCTTGATGATGGCCGAGACGGAATTGAAATGGTGTGACTGGGTTCTTGATCTTTTGAAGCAACACCGTATGCAGACTACTTCTGTTCATAAGCAATAATTTTTGAAACCTTATCGTGTACTTGTCCGTATTACACTCATTAAGATGCAAATATTTAATTTTACTAGGAGGTTCAACAGAACACAATGAAAAAAGTACTTGCTATTTTTGTAGCTCTCACCATGTTTCTGGTCGTGATTGCCCCTACTTCCGTTGATGCTAGAAGAGGCGGTGGCGGCTTCAGTTCCGGAAAGAAATCATACTCCACTACTCCTAAAAAATCGGACAATGTTCAGAAATCCTCGAATAAGTCCAACACAGCCGGCACTCCGGGCGCAACTCAAAAACGTGGATTTTTCAGCGGTGGTAGCTTGATGAAAGGTCTGATGATCGGTGGTCTTGCTGGCATGCTGTTCGGCGGAATGTTTGGCGGAATGGGTATGCTGGGCAACATCCTGGGTCTTGCCATTAACCTGATTGCTGTTTGGGTTCTTATTATGGTAGTTATGGCTGTAGTTCGGTCCGTTCAAAACCGTCGTCGTCAGAATGAGCGCCGGGATAATCGGTATTAATCTATGATTCTGAGTATGGATGAAATCATCAATGCGGTTTGCCTCCATCAGGCAGAACGCAAAGGTGTTAAACCTACCGATGTTACTGTTGAACTGAGCTGGGATGAAGATACCGGCTTTACCGCCGAAGTGTGGGTGAATAGCCGAAGTCAGTATTTGATCGAATCCAATCTGATCGAAGCGATACTACGTTACCTGTATTCCGAATATAACATTCGGACCTATAGTGATCGGGTGAAGCTCGATCTGGAAGACGAAATTATTGCGATTGTGGAACAATAATCCGTCAAATATATAGAGAAGCCGCTTTCGTCTATTCGAAAGCGGCTTTTCTTTTTATAGGAATCTCTCCTTCATCCCACTAATATAGTGTAGGAGAGAAGGGCGGGATGAACGTGGGTACCAATAATGATCAAGAACAATGGGCTATCTTCCTAGCTGCAATCTGCGGACAGACCTATGCACAATTTACAAATACGGACGGCTCGTTCGTCGTTCCACTGAATTATGGGGTTATTGATACTATTCAAGCGAAATCCATCAGCAACGTATGGGAACCCTTCGGGTTTATTCTGGAATCTCCGAAAGAGATTATTATTGCCTTTCGGGGAACCAGCTCGACGACCAATTGGATATCTAACATCATCGCCTCACAAAAAAGATTCAAATATATTAAGGAAGACTGTCTTACACATCGCGGCTTCACAGACATCTATTCTTCAGCTCGCAGTGGGATTACCTCCGCCCTCTCTAGGTTGTCTCCCAACAAGACATTATACATTACAGGTCACAGCCTCGGTGGAGCACTCGCGACATTATGTGCTATTGATGTTGCGGCCAACACCACTTACATCTCACCCAACCTGTTTACATATGGATCCCCCCGTGTAGGCGATCCGGACTTTGCGAAAGCTTTTACAAAGTATGTTCGAAACAGCTACCGCGTTGCCAATCCCTTTGATGTCGTAACACATGCTCCACCAACCATCTACAAGCTGCCGAAGCGGGAAAAAAAGTACTATTACAGTCATGTCCAGACCCTCTCATCGCTGTCTTTCCAGAATGGATCCGTTAGCGCCAATCACCTTATCGGAAAGTATTTCTCAGAGCTCTCCAAGCTCCAACCGCAATTTACCCAACTGTTATGTTCAACGAACCCTGGATTCTGTCCAGTCGTTGAATCACAAGAGTAATGTCGAAAGCACTCCATAAGTTATGCTACTCCATTTCTTTGGTGCATTATGACCTGAAGATCATAAAAATGATTCATTGTAGTTTGATCAAGCACTTATTTGGATATTCATCTTTTTCCTACGCAATAAAACGAAAATCAGATAGCTTCCATATACCAAATATATAATATTTAATATAGAAACAACCAACAGCTCTTTGTCTACAATATCACTGCTTGTCATTTGAGCAAGCGCATCAAACATAAAATGAAATACGATCAAAGGAATAATGTTGTTTGTTGTTTCTATAAGCAAAGCAAGAATAAGACCGATAAGAAAAGCATTGATAATTTGCAGTAAGATATGTATGAAATCACTTCCGTTCAGCGCATTTGCCATATGTAGAATACCAAAGAATAAAGAAGAAAAAACGATATAAAAAACTGGTCCTTTGGGCTGCAGTCTTTCTCTGATGATCCCTCTAAATATCGTTTCCTCTGTATACCCAACTAGTAAAGAAAAAATAAGAATAAGTATAATTTTACTTGTAGTAAGCTCTAAGTTGAACCCTCCCATCATTGGCTGAACAACCGCTATAACAAGCAATGGAATATAATAGAGCGTTACCTTCTCTTTGCGGATATCTAGCTTTTTGAAACCAAATTTTTCAAAAGAGCGGTCCCTTTTTGTCATGTACACAGTAACAATCACTGCCATTATGAAAAATGCACACGCTTGGGCAAGCATGATGCCTGCGTCCTCAAACCCCAATATCGTTGCGACTGCGGATGCCACTGCAACCAATAAGGTTAGCACTATCCCGAGCATGAATGAAAATAAAATTGGATGTCCTTTGACTACTATTTCTTTCATCGGTTTCTCTCCTCTTATATCGTGCAAATATTGTTTACTTACATGTATAATATTGGTAATATTCAGGGAGATTATAGAAATTTTCTATTCGGTTCTAAGTTATTAATTCCAGCACCGACAAAAAATTCACAGCTTTTTGTTCTTATGCTTTCATATAAGGTTAGTTTCACGAATTTGGTGAAACTAAAGATAATAATGTACTGTAATCTTATTATACTATAAAATGGAAAAATATAACGTTAACAAATCTTATAATCTCCAACAAGAAAAACTCCTGCTATTTCTAATAGCAGAAGCTTCTAAAAAAATTGATTCACGCGAACATCTCATCAATGACAGGTTCGTGTGAATCAATAACTAGCAGTACCCAATAGAAAGGAAGACAAGCTTGTTTTCGCGTTTGGCGATTTCAAAGCATCTTCCGAACAAAGGAACCAGTTCACCGGATTATGTGCATGTTGCAGAAAATACGGCGATTTTTGCGCTTTCGCGCTTTGCAGAACCTCAGCAATCTGTTTGAGCGGTTTACGCAGAACGATAATCTGACGCAGACGTGTGATGACTTCAACATCGTATGCGCGGTATGCGGAATCTTCCTTTTTCGCAGGAGTAATCAACCCGATTTGCTCGTAAGGTGCTGTCAAGTAGGGACTGAAAACAAATGCCATTCAGTTAATCGTCAGTGATATGTATGAAATAGTCTCGGATTGTATAGCGTAGATAATCCAACTACTCAAGCGGCGATATGATTAAGGAGTCACCACCACAGTTAGATTATACTGTGTGGATGCTCTTTTTCTTTTGTGTCTGTCTATATAGCCGAGTAACTATGCTAAATTAGGTCACAGCCACTCAACCATAATTAAAGCGTCTCAACCAATTTCTGAATCTTTGAGTGGGAAATTAAATATACATTGCCTATAATGTCGATTTTGATGCCCTTCACACGTACAGCACCATCTTTGTCTGCCGCCACATAAATATCCATTTTTTTCGATAAAGGGAAACGTTCCTCAATCAGCGCGGTGTTATCATGATCAAAATGAGCTTCAAAAGAAAAGTGATTAAGAGCCATACCTTCATAAACAGTGCATTCATCCACATATTCATCAGACATGTTCATCCCACCAGCACTTGTTCCCATTACAACAGCATTACTTTTTTTAATCACATCCGATAATTCATATTCCGTCAAAAGGTGCTTTTGGTTCCGAGGGTTTCCACCACATAAAAAAACGACAGAGGCGTTTTGAATTAATCGGTGGGCATCTTCCATCTGCGTGCGGTGATCAATTAAATGATATTCATCAAAAAAAATGTTAGCCTGATTAAACCATGTCCTTTCAAAAACACTATCAATATTAACTTGCTCATCTTTAAAATCAGACGATTCAGCGCTAATCATAACAAGCGATTTTCTGTCTGTTATATCCTCATGCAACACATTGACTAACTTCTCAGAAAAGCCCTTATCATAAAACCAATCTAAGTAATAGTGAGTTTTCATACGTAATTACCTCCATATGTAATATCTAAATTTATCCATTATGCTTATCAAAATCCATAGCGCCAGGCGAGATAAAAATGTCTATAGTAATATAAATTTACAGCACCTACACAACTCAAGCACTAAGCGCAGATATGGAAACTACCCTGCTATTGATAATATCAAAGGAGTCATTTAATGTAAATCTATCCTTTTTAGTCCTAACTGCACACCAACCCCATCTCATCCTAATACCTAAGTGTACGGGTTGAGATTGAAAAGTGCTTTGACACTTGACTGATGGTTTGCAGTTCGGTGACTATCCCGCAGAAAAGAATTTTACCATTTAGAGATACCCCATAATCAGGCCGTATTCGAATATTGTTCTTATACGTCAAACAAAAAACTCCTGCATAAAGCAAGAGCTTCTATAGAAATTGATTCACGCGAACATCCCATCAATGACAGGTACGTGTGGGTCAATAACGTCAGCTAGAAGACCACATTCCTTTCGCTTCTTATCGGAGTCAGAACGCAGAAAAGGGCAATCAACAAGAAACGCTGCAGCCTTCTTAAGCTGGGAGATATATAGAACGGCTTATCAATGGATTCATGATGAAAAATTAATTACCGCTGAATAATACAGGTCCTTGGTCAATTTTTCTGTGGAGCATTCGTCAACCACTCAGCTAATTCTTCTGTCTGCATCAACACCGATAACGGATCAATGAAATAGGAGCGGGTGTTGGACCAGGCATATAGTCTGTCATTTTTGACTGCTTCCAGTTGTCCCCAGATTGGATCCTTGCGAAGTTCCTCCAGTGATCTCTCGGTAGTCAGGATAATATAGTCTCCGGCATATTGGTCCAATAATTCTATTGAGGTGTCCTTATATTTCTCTTTCAACAAAGCTTCATCATAGGATGGAGGTGATATCCGTCCTAGATTCCCGTAAATAGCTTGTCCGCCACGGCCAAACTCACTGCCATATATACTTAATGACTTGTCTGTTTCTTGCATAATACTAAAGGTTGCATCTGAGGGTATCACTGCTTGGACCTTCGCATTGGCAGCAGCGATTCGCGCAGTATAATCGGATATCCATGTGGTGGCCTCCTCCTCCCGCCCCAGCAGGTCTCCAAAGAACTTCACTTCCTCTTCAATGGATGAAAAGTTCCCATAGGGAATGGCAATCGTTGGGGCAATTTTACTGTACTTTTTATATTCTCCCTCATCCGAGGTCATTACGACAATCAGATCGGGATTAAGATCAATCAGCTTTTCAAAGGAAACATCACTGCCGGAAGAACCGACAATCTCTATATTGTCCGTTAAACCACTGAAATACGGGTTGTCCATGATGCGCGTCGTAGAGCCGATTGCATTAGCCTTCACTGCCAGAAGACTGCTCAAATATTGAATCGCCACGATGCGTTCGGGATTTTTCGAAACTTCCACCTCTCCGAATATGGTATTCACGATCTTGGTGGCTGCCACAGGCGTTGTTTTCTGAGTTGATTCAGAAGAATTTGAGCCGGCAGCAGATGTTTCCGATGGAGACTGTAGACTAGAGTTTCCCCCTCCGCAAGCTGTAACCAATAAGGCCATACAGAGTAGAAGTGTTGCCATCATATTTTTTCTAGATGTTCTGTTCATGTGATACTCTCCTCTTTTGTTATATTGATAATAATTATCATTATCAATATAACATTGAGAAGTGGACTCAGACATGGACAATCCCCACCTTTTATATGGATTAAACCGAACATCCTCTTCACCAGACAGCTCTTTTTTGAAATGGCTGGGAGAGAGACCGACGTTCTTTTTGAATATACGGTTAAAATAAAACACATCCTCATAGCCTACACTCTGGGAAATCTCACCAATCGAAGCATCCGTGTATTGCAACATATGACACGCTTTGCCAATACGAAGTCCAATTAGATAATCGATCGGGCTGCGCGTCGTCAATTCCTTGAATCTAAGGGCCAGATACTGGGGATTGTAGCAGAACCTCTGCCCTAAAAGCTCCAGCGTCAACGGTTCGTCTAGGTGCTTATGCATATATTGGACTACTTGCTTAACAACTTCTGTAGGAAGGAGATCAACTCCTAACTGCTGTTTTTGCTGAAGCATTTCCAGAATAAATTGATAGAACAGCGTTTTCACCAATAATTTATCCTTCTCCGTCGATTCGCTCCATGCCTCTTCCATTCGCAGCATTATCTGATAGAGCCCTACAGGCTGTGCGGGAGCAAATGCAAACATTTGCTGAGACGGGGGAATTTCACCCTTGTTCAGAAAATATCTTCGGCGGAGCGAAAATTCGCCACGATAAAGCACCAAATAATATTCCAGATATTCCGTTGCTTCAATATCCAGCCTCATACCCTTGCAGCCATGTAAACAATAAAAATGTTCAGCTGGATGAATAAGCCCATCCATCCGTATCTTCGCTTTGCCCCTGTACAGAAATAGAAAAGCACTTGCAGGCAAATGGTAGCCGTTGCTTGATTCTCCCGCAGCAAGTGTATACAGACGGATGTCGGCCAGCTCAATATGTAATTGATTCCAGAGTTTGTACTCTTCTTGCTGCTTCATCGTATGATGAATGCTCCTTCCTATAATCCTTTATTTATGCACCTTTCTCAAGAAGCTTCAAGCCCTCACTTCCCTGACGTTCTTCTTCAACAACACAACCCCACCCATCATTAATGGCAATACTCTTGGGACTAAGTTAACAGGAGATTCCTATCTCCTTCCAAATTCCATTGACAAATTACACCATAGTTGATTGTCTCTCCATTATAAACACCAGTTGTTTAGTCAACAAGTGATTCTCTATAACCCACAGTTTTAAGCTTCTTTCGCACAAGCAATAGAATGAGTATATTGTCGCTCAAACAGTCATTGAAAATTTAAGATTTTCCAATAACTTTGACATAGGACATCTTCCACTACTCAACATGCCGCCTCTGGGTGACTGTGTTTTGCTCAAAATACTCTACTTGGTAACCATGGACATGACTCGAAAATGGACATTCCGTGTCCAAAACTAGGGGCAGATGCTGCTTCAACTCTCTGTATTTTTCCTAGATCGAGTTGGTCAGCATTTACGATAATTTCTCTCCCCGAGGGGGAGATCGTTTTTAAAAGAGTTTACACAAAATATTTGACAGACCCACGCGAACATCCCATCAATGACAGGTACGTGTGGGTCAATAATAGGCTATAATCAATAGATAGGAAGACAGGTTTATTTTCCTGTTTAGCCTTGTCAAAAGCTTCTTCCGACCAAGGGAACCAGCCAACCGGGTTATGAGCATGTTGGAGCAGGTAAGGCGATTTCTCGACGATTAATCTATTGGGTATGTGATTCGTTGTCATGGGGTATCACCTCTTATCACTAACACCAAGAACTAGAGAAGGGAAAGGATATTTATGCAGTACAATATGGAATGTTAGGAGCACAGCTATTTGTAATTGAATGCAAAAGATATAGTAGCACTAATAAAGTTGGTGTTAAACTTGTTAGAGGTATCTACGGGGTAAACATGGCAGAAAGAGCTAAGCTAGTTACAACATACTTTTCTATAGATGCCATTGACTTTGCTTCTCCGTTAAAGTACGAATTTTCGTTAAAAACTTTTGGTAATTTAAAATGATGGTTAAAAGAGTATAAATTAAATACGAAGTGGTAATATAGAAACATTATACTAACCACTTCGTTCTTCTCAATTACACCCTTAACATAAAAAATCATAATACATTTACTTCATGAATGCATAAATCAATTTGTGTTATTTTTTATCAAAATATAAAAATTATTGCAACAATTTATGATCTGGCAACAACGTCATAATAACATGTTCTTTATTATAAAGATCCATTTCTAATATACTTCCTGTTAATATGACTTGACCACTATGACTTTTCTCAATGATATCCAGAAATCTTCCATACTTATCGGTGTCTAAGTCCTTATCTTTAGGGGAATCAAGTAGTATAAACCCTAAGTGATTAATATCTATATGTTCCTTCAAATGAAATAAAGATGTTAGATAAGTCAATCGAGTGGCCACTTTTAAACTTGCCGAAGACATATTTCTTATGTTGACATTATCAATTAGCGGTGTATACTCCGAATCCAAGGTTGCATTCATGTTATTTCCAAAAACGTAGTTTAACTCTTCAGAAAATAACTTCCTCCAAGTTTCTAATTTATCTTCTTCTGAATAAAAAACGTTTTTCTCTAATTGATCTAACTCGTCTTTCAATATTTTTATTTCAAATTCAAACTTGTTCTTTTGAAGTTTCAGCTCATCTATTGTATTTAAATAGCTAAGATGAACTTCAAGCATTTGTTCATTTTTTGTCAGTTTTTCTACACGTTCTTTTATAGATTCAATAATATTTTCGGCTGGCGTATTATTTTGCTGTTGCTCTTTGAGAAACTTCTCTTTAAGTTTTTCTATCTTTTTATCAATATTCTTTTTTCTCTTTTCCGTTTCCTTTATTTGTATTAATAGTTCTTCCCTTACTTTATTGGCCTCAAATAAAGATTCCTCAAGCATTCTCTTATATTGTGATATGCGCTCCAAATCATCACTAGCAATTTCATTTGAACAATAACTACAATGCCCGTCAGTTGGTGGGAGAATACTTGTTTTTTGTAAACAAACTGGACATATTTCTACAGGAATAAGGGTAATTATTTGTCTAGCTATAATCATTTTTTTCAATGTTTCAATTTCTGTACTGATAGTTTGACTAACATTTGTTATATCGTCTCTTTGCAAAATAAGTTGATTGACGTCCTGTCTGATGCTTGCATTTTCCTTTGTTAATTTCAAACTCGACTTGTCATTAATTTTAGAATTCATTGTCTCAAGCTGAGAAATGTATCTATAATTTTCCATTGATAGTCGATCTTTCTCTTCTTTAATTCCCTCAATTTTTTCTATAATCTTGTTTTTATTTTTCAACTTTACTATTTCCGAAAACTCTTCATTATTTAAACCACTTGAAGTACTAACTTCACTCATAACCTGAATTTTAGATATTAACGAACTTCTTTCTTTGAATAATTTTTGTAATTTTAGTCTTGCTTTCTGTACCTCTGTATTTTCTTTCCCGAGTAGAGCCTCAATAATCGCTTTTTTTATTAATGATTGGTTATTAATATAATTCCTTACGCTGCCACCTAAATCAGCCAATATTTTATACGCTGGAGTATCTTGGTCGGCAGTCACCGCACGTAGCATAAAATAATACCTCATATTTGCCTTGTTATTGTTACCATAAGGTATTTCCTGGGTCCCATATCCTTCTTCAAGCAAAATCATATCAGAAAACTCTTCTAAATTCTTAATTTCAACTTCCTCTTCAACTAATTCATTATGTTCATTAAGAGGAATTACAAGTATACTTCCCGAAGAAGGTAATTTCCTTATAAATCTATAGCTATTTCCGCTTTTCAACTCAACATCGAGTTCCACATGATCTGTATATTTACTTTTATCTATTTCTTCAATAAAAGAATCTATATTAGTTCCTAAAGAATAAAGAATAAGTTTTATGAAAGTAGTTTTTCCAGTAGCATTTTCACCAAGGATATAATTGATTCTCCCTAAACTAATAGAGAAACCTTTCTCTCCTTTTACCGTAATTTTTTTGATAATCATGATATATCCTCCGCAAACCGACTTAACACCTCTAGCCCATTTTTTGTAATGTGAAGGACTGAATCCAAGCTATTACTTGAACTCTCAATAATATTTAATAAATTTCTACTAACTAATATAACAATCGCGGAGTCAAGTGTGTCTAACGCCTCTTTGGAGCGCCTCTTTAATAATGTATTAACCATCTGCACTCTGTTATATTTAATTCCTTGTACTTGTCTTGTTGAGAGCGCCTTTAATAATTGCATGGAACATAAGTATGGATCTAAATCAATGTCTTCATCAAAAAACCAATTAGAAGTACGGTCAACTAACATATATGTACTCAACTTTATTCCACCTTCCATCGTATTGCACAATTAGATGTAGCAATATAAAGAAGTCCTTCTAAAAAAGCCTCATCTATTTCTATGATGTCTTCATATTTTGAAATTAAAGCTGGAAACTGAGAGAATATATCGTCACTTTTATATTTTAGTAACTCTCCATCTTCCATCGGCATTGTAACTTTTGATATACATGTTAACAAATTTTCATATATATCAGCTAATATCCTTTTTCCTTCTTCTGATTTATTTAGCTGAAAGATGATTTTGAGTGAATTTAGTTTAGAAGTAATAGCACGAGTTTTTGTTAAACCATTTGTCTTTCCATCCTTGAGTTTTCTCAGTAATGTACTGTTATCTTCGTCAGATGCGATAAAAAAATCTTCTTCTAGTCTAATTGCTCCTCTGGCTTTTGAACCCATGACAGTCTGTATAATAAATTTATCCCGACCTACAATATCTCCAGACACTGTATTGTGAGACTGTTCGACGCTACTTTCCAACTTTTTTATCCCTTCCAATCAGATCACCTTTTACAGTGTTTTTATTTTGATTTACTTTATAATTCTTACTGTTGTTAAGCGTAATTCTTTGAACTACAAATGTTAAAGTAGCTCCTGCAGAAAAAGCTGCAATATGAGTTATTATCTCACGAACCCACGTCTCCAATATAATCCCCCCATCCTTTATAGAGATTTCAATATTACCCTGAATTTTACTACATTTTGTATGTACGAATAGGACTAAAGCATAAAAATCAGTCCTATAGATCTATTTACACGGGATGCTTTAATTATTATCTATTAATAGATAATAATAACGGCATTTTTTAGGCATAAATTCATCCATTTAACTTCCTCACAAACGATTACTTTTCAAATTAACCTTACAACATCACATGTGGAAGGAATATTATTTTTTCTCAAAATGAATTTGTTTCCTTAAAACTGCTATTCCCTTTATATTTTTATTTCCCTTATCAGTATATCTTTCTATCTTCCCAAAGAAAGTTATCTCAATCTCTTCTGATTTTTTTTTAGCTTCATTCAATTGATTTAAGAACCTTTCAAACATCGGCTTAAACAGTTTAATTTGTGCAAAAGTCTCTGAAGTTTTGTTTGTTGATATAGCTGTCTTCCTTAATTTAATTTGAACCCATTCATAACCATCCTTATCTGGATATGATTTTCCTATAGAAGCGAAAATACCTCTTAAACAAACTAATTCTTTTGGTGATCTAGATTGAAATTTTTCAAAAACCCGCTCCCAATCCTCAAAATATATATCTGCCCAACGAGCAGTTATACCAAAAAATCTGAATTCCAAAAAGTTTTGAGTGCCATTTTTCTCAAAATACTTTGCAATTTTTGCAAATGCTCTAGCCGAATTTATATAGTCTGACAACTTCTCTGTATCATTTGCATAAAATCCAGGTGATTTTTTAGCATCTTTCTTCTTAGAATCTTCTTTTGTTGGAATTAAATCTTGGGATAATAAATCCATTAAGGTCTTTTTTAAATCTACAGGAATATTAACTCTAATAACTAAATCCTTATCAATTACCACACCAGCAACTTTGCTTTTAGGAAGGTTTTGAGTTTGAATATTAGTTTTATTATAAGGACATTCTCCGCCTTGATAGTCCAAATGACTCTTTTTACCTCTTTTTAATCTTAGAAAGGGGGCAACATATTTTTCATTTTTTATGTACGTACCTACAAAACTGATTTCAACATTACAAAACTCACATTTAAGTGATGTATTCAGATTATCATCTAACTGTATATCATCTACCGATACTCTACCAGCTGTAGGATGTATAGCCCAACTCATCTTTAATTTTGAACTCATAGTATTCGCCCCCTGTCATTCTTATAATTTATATCGGAATCAAATAGCATAATTTATAGTTACTGGACTAACTGATGTATATCATCCATTCACAAATAAAAAGGCTTCAAGCTTAGAGGCTTGAAACATTCTTGAATTATTAGATGATTAGGTAAATGCAGCTCCAGACACTACTCCCTCACCAACAACACACTCCTACATGTGTAGAGACGGTGGAAAGGACATACAAACGTATTAGCTCTCACTTATAAACAAGCCGTCAATTCAACCTTGTTCCATTCCCGGTTATACACAATCCGCTCCAGCAACTTTTTCAACGCCCATTTATTCTTTCTGATATCAATTTTTATTGATTATTATTCTTCTCCCATTTCTCAACAATATAATTTACAAATCCAGAACAAGACACCAACATATATTTTGCATCTTCTGTAGATGCCCCTGCAAAGTCAATGCCTGCATGACGGATACCGTTTTGATCGGAAGTATATCCATAAAGCTGAGTTAGAGCTGATTTTAGCGCACCATGCAATTTTAATCCACGCTCATCCATTTTTTTTAGAGCATCCCCCAAAGTAGCTTTATTATTATCTGTAATGATGCAGCAAAGTGACTCAATTGCGCTGATTGATTCTTTAATAGAATTCTCGTAATCGGGATTTTTACGCCTCGAATACAAAGAAAGAGCTTTTGACATATGAGTGTTTACAGAATCATATTTTGTGTTAGTTGATTGTTCAATAGATCTTAATTCAGATTTGTTTGTTATTGGAACAACCAATCTTTTTACAATGCGATATCCAGACTTTTCTTCTTCTAACACTCGAATAAATTCCCTTGCGAGATTGTTTGCATTGGATTTACTTTTTTCAGATTCCTTTTCTAAATAAACCTCAATAAAATCATAAACGAAGTGCCACTCCTTTTTCGAAAAGAGACTCTCTAATTTTTTCATATTATTTCCACGTGCGTACCAGTCTTTCGGATACTCATACGTCAGCCCAAAAATATCTAAAATTTCCTCGATGATTTCCAAACTCGAGCTTCTTGTAGAAGGGTTCAATAGATATTGATTTTCAAAAAGAAATATATTCCAAATCCTGTTTCTAAGTGCAGAATCAACATTTTCAAATTGAATTTGTTTACTGGTATATCCATTTCGTTCCGAGAAATTTTGCTTTATCATTTATATAGTCCCCTTAGAAAAATAGATATGCGAACATCCGCTTCTTGTGCTACTTATACACGTTTCTGCAATATGGTTTCAGTACAGAAAAACTCTCCCCCAAACCAGTCCCCACAGCTTCGATATTATTTTCTATATCCTATATTACAAATTTCTTCTTTCATAGAATCCTATGTTTCATGGTGATTCTTCGGTAGCCTCAATCAACTTATTTTAAGTAACTAGTTCGACAAATTTCTTTCAGACTCCTGCTTCGTTTGTCGTAATTAACTCTAAAAAAAGAACTGGCTGTTAACCCAGTCCCCATTCTACTTGTCTCTTATTTATAACAAACCGTCAACTCCACCCGATTTCCTTCCCGATTATACACAATCCGCTCCACCAGCTTTTTCAAAGCCCGATTCTTCTCTTCACTCGTCACCGAAGCGCTCCATAACTCCCTAAACTGCCCTACCCGCTCATATATCTGCTTTACGGTCGGATAATTTCTTTCATCTATTACAACTTTTCGCAAATCCTTCAACTCTTCCTCTAACCTCTGTATCTGCCTTGATCGAACGGCCTTTCGTTCCAAGAATACTTGTTTCGTAATCATGTCCTCTTCATACGATTCATGCAGCTTGTCCAATGCCCTCTTCTGCTTTTTCAATTCCTGCACTTTGACCTCGATAATGATCTGTGGATCATTGTACCTACTTCCATGCAGTTCAATCTCCCGTAAAATATTCGGATCAACATGGATAATCCGATCATACAGAGCATTGAAAAAATCAACATCCATTACCTTGCCACGCTGCTCACATTTGCTGCCATCTTTATACTGGTGATAGCACAATGCACTCCAATACTGCCCTTGCTTCTTATTCTCACCTACTCGGAATCTCATCCGTGAACCACACTTTTCACAATACAACAAGCCTGACAACGGAAAAATGCTCCTCCTGGAATTCGGGTTCAGCATTCTGTTCTTAAGCAGCCGTTCCATAATCGCTTCATGTTCTTCCGGCGTTTTCAGCTTTTCATGTGTTCCCATGACTTTAATCCGCTCTTCTTCGGGTACAAGCTCCACCTGACCACGCTTGGAACGGGTTTTGCCATAAGTGATGTAACCCTGCCAGCAACCGTTGAACCGTAATATTTGACCAGCCCTTGTTCTTTCCATCCGGCTTAATGTTGTATGGCGTGGGTATCTTGTTATCCGTCAACCAAATGGCGATATGACCAAGGTTTGTTCCATTCAAATACTTTTCAACAATCGCTCGATAAATTGAACGCTTTGTTTCATCCACCAATACCGACCTTGTGTTCTTATCGTAGTAGTAAGGAAACGGTGGCTTTCCGTTTGTCCACCTGCCTTTCTTGGCTCCTGCCTCTTTCCCCTGCTTCATTCTTCGCTTAATCGTTTTGTACTCTATTCGGGCAAAAACAGAGGTCACTTCTTCATATAACCTATAGGTCCAATTCCGATTCTCCACCAGAGGCCAGAAGGGTATCCCTATGCTTCGAGAGAACGTCTTCAAATTCACCATCGTCCCGTGATTTTCTTAAATAAACGGCTACGTGTTTAATTGTTTTGCTTTCTATAATAGCTTCTACTCCAAACTTGTTAAATTTTTGCCGCCTTCCAAGTAGAATATTGAGCATTTTTGATGACGCATCATCGAATATGACAACCGTAAAATTTTGGAGGCGTAATTCATGAAGAAATGTGAATATGTAATCCAAGAAGTTAATCAGCCATCCGGCAAAGCATTGCGGCAATTTCATGAGCATGTGGCCGAGATATTGAGCCTAACTATCCAAGCCAAGGCCGAGATAGACATACCTCTCCCCAAAGTGCTTTATTCTACGCAAGACAAGCAGAAAACTAACAAAATAAAAACAAGCCGGAGCGCATGACTCATTCACGCTCCGGCTTGTTCTATTACAGATTATTTTGAATGAATTCCCGTTCGGACTTTTTCAAATACCTTAGTGAATTCTCGAAGGAATACAGGTACATGGAGCGTAGCATCCTCAATTTTTCTATTGAGCCATCTGCAATCACTTACTTAATGGCTCGGATCATTTGGCTGTTGGTTACTTCGAATTTCCCCGGCTTTACGATATTTTCAATGGCAACTGGCTTCTCTTCTTTGCCCTCATTCAGTTCTCCTTGTGAATTTGCTTCATTTAATATCGCTTCCGGCTGTGCCACAACTTCTTGCTCTGTTCGCTATCCCCTTGTCCAGGCACGATCTCTTGTTCTTCTTGAATAATCATGATTATAATGACCTAAGCTCTCATCTTTAACGATTTCTGGGACTACTTACAATTTACAAGATATTAAACATCATAATGAACGCTGAAAATAGATTTGCACTTCCGTGCAATATCCAGCTTGGGATTATCGATCCATCTGATAACTTTTCGTTAATGTAACCCATCACCCAGCCGATTATAGCCGTAAATATAGTTATTATCGTTGCATTTAAGATTCCAGTATTTAAATAGAACATTACCCCGTGCAAGCAGCCAAACAATAATGCTTGAATTGTGTTTCCAACAACAAATCCAAATGCAGAAATAGCTCTTTTCCCAATAAACCCTCTAAATAACATTTCTTCAGATAATCCTGTTTGTACAAAAGCATATAACAAAGCTGCTATTATTCCTGAAATACCAACTCCATAAAATTGGGATGCTGCAATGTCTGACTTATTGGTAAAGTATAATAAAATCATAACTCCAAGTGCTGAAAACAAAATAAATCCCAAAATTAAAAAGGTGAAAAAGCACATTCTATTGTTTATTTTAGGGATTTTTAACCCAATCCACTTCAAAAACGACTGCTTTTTTCTCCCAAATTTTAACCAACATAGAATAGGGATTACGTTAACAAGAACTACTTGCATGATCGAAGAAACTAAAATCGAAACAGTCATCTGCCCCTCCATAAACTTGATTTTATAAGTCATACTTACGGGATTTATCCGTTTACATCTTCTTCCTTTTTATATTCTAAAATATCACCGGGCTGACAATCCAGCACTTCGCAGATCGCATCAAGCGTGGAAAAGCGGATGGCACTTACTTTCCCCGTTTTTATGTTGGATAGATTAACATTAGAAATTCCTACTTTTTCTGCAAGTTCATTTAAAGATATTTTTCGATCTGCCATCATACGATCTAATCTTAAAATAATAGCCATCATACACCATCCTTAAAGAGTTTCATCAGATTGCTGTTGTAACACCCCACCGTAATCAAAAATTTGAGCTAGGCAAAAGAAAACAACTGCAACCAAAATGAAAGACAGTTCAAATGATACATAGACCTTAACAGTAGGTGCTAGTATCTGCATCATCAGTATCTCGACAGATGCGGGAATAATAGCTAGTAGCACCATCAACTTGGAGATTGCCTTTAATCGCTTCGTCTGTTTGGCAGCAAACGGTGTATATTCTCTGCTAATATCCTTAAATATTGCACCAGCTAAAAATAGCATCGCAATGACAATGCTTTGCTTTGTTATATTGACACAGAATTGAGCAATTAGTTCGGATTTGGAGTAATCTGCAGTATTTACAATTGGTGAAAAAATATGAATGCTGCCTATTGTTGTTGAGATAACATCCTCTGACACCGCAGCAAGCCAAATGATTGCTGAAATTTCTACTCCAACAGCTATAAACACTACGATGCGAAGGATTTTGAGACAAATCGCCAATAATTTACTGCTTCTTTGAATTTTATTATTGTTCATATTGTCATACTCCTTTATTAGGATGATTAAAGTATGACATCAAAATAAATGTTTTTCAACAATTATTTAATGTTTATCGATAATTATTTTACGATAAATGAATTTTGAAGCATTTATAACCAAAACCATCTGTCGTATCTTAGAAAGCCACTATTCTCTGCAAATTAAGAAATAATCCCTCAAACTACGCTGCAAATCAGTGGTTATAGTTTAGGCTCTCTTATCTTACTTTTTCTAAATATTCAATTGCGATACTTTTTGTATTAGGATAGCAACTCCATATGTGGTCTTTACTACCTTTTTAACGAACAATTCTTTAGACAAAATGTTGTTTAAGGATTGTTTTTTTCGTTTGAGGAAGATTTCCCATAAAACACCCTTCTTGCTTGTAAGCTGAAACCAAATGGTAAAATATAGCAACAATCAAAAGGAGGAATGAATCATGAAGAAAATGGTTTCTGTAGTCACCTCTGTATTTACTCAAACGACTAAGTACCCTGTTAAAGAAAAGGCAAAGGTATGAGCCTCGAAGCTGGTGTCCGTCAGTCAACTAAAACGGTATGGGAACATAGAAATGGAAAAAACTACTACGCTTTGAATGAAAAGATAACTTCAATCATGTATCTGACCAAAGCGCTTTTGGCCAAAAATATATCCGTTGAGGGAATAAGATTCTTATCGAGTTTACACTGGTATAGTCACAGTCTGGTTGCAAAATCAAAACAGCCCGGTCACTAAATGATCGGGCTGTTCTGATATAGATGGATATAAAATTACAATATCTAGTTTTCGTTTCCTCTAAGGCCCTCTAGGATCCATAAGCTGCACTCTGAAGCTTACTGGACTTGACATGGCATGAAATCTAAGTTGCTGGCTGGGAGTAATGTAATCATATTCATCTTGGTATTTCTTCGTTGGCTCCCCCAAGGTATTCATGCTTTGCTCCATGGCCAACTGATCAAATTCGCCTAAAGCGATATAATGTATGGTATCTATTCCGTATTCTGCAACTAGTTCTAAATTGTGTTCGAAATACCAAACTGCGACTTTCGAGTTAACCTCAAAAGATTCATCAGGATTACCCAGCATCTTAATGACCTGATTTATGTTCATACCAAGTGTAATACCGTGAATATAAAAAATATCATCTTCTCTGGTAATATTCAGTTTATCTGTCGATGCATTATATTCCAGTAGTTTGGTGATTTTCTCTTGATTAACATCAGGATTGAAATTCCCATCAATCAAATCATTCGCTGCCTGTATAAGCACTGCTTGTGTATGTTTTTCAGCAGCATTAGTGCTTTCAGCTTCTCGTTTCTTAATGGACGGTATGAAATAACTTCGATAATATTCTGGATACTCTCTGCTAGCTAAAACCAACTCTTCCTTGGTAATATCAAAATCAAATACATCGTCCCAATACGGCATTTGGGCATTACCAAATTCCGGTAAATATATTCTATAACTAATCACAATCTCTTTCACGCCATTGTTATCAATATCCACAATAAGGGGCTCAATAATATCATTGATCTGTTTATTTTTGACGCTACCGTTTTTACGATACTTAATTGTGAAATCTCCACGCCCATTGCTCCCTCCACCCGACACAAATGAAGTGTCGATAATGCCGTTCACAACTATAGACTTTTCTTCACCGCTATTTTGAAGATCTTTTCCAGCCCCATCCTCTAATAAAAAATCATCTTTCACTAAACTCTCATCTTTTATTGTTTCGCCCACTGGATTATCCTTATCCTTTAACAACTGATGATTTGCCATAGAAAACGTAAACTTCGTTAAAAATCCAAATACAGTTACTCCAACGATTAGTATTATAGCAGCAACAATAGAACTATATTTAGTCACTTTCTTTGCCTTTAGTTTTGTGATTTCTAATTGCCGTTCTCTTTCTTCCTCTGCCTTTCTTTGTCTTTCAGCCTTCCTTTCTTCATTGGCTTTCACATCGTTCCTAATCTTTTCCTCATCGCTATACTCAGTTAAAACATCATCTCTTCCTCTTTTACACCTTTTACAAGTGGATTGATCGTCATGATTTAGTCTTCCGCAAACACATACCCATTTATCGTCATACTTTTTAGCAAAGTACTTGGCATCCGTTCCTGCACGACCCTTAACAAATTCTAAAAGCATTTTATTCTCTATCTTGGTTAATTCGACTTTTTCTAATTCTGATGAGCCCTTATTCCAGATCGATTTATCATTAAATAAGACTTTTATTACATCAATTTCTATTTTTCTAATATTTTGAAAATCGGACAGTGATATCTTGTTGTCAGTTTTTCGTTTTCGATTCTGTACTAAACCCTCTTTAAATTCAATTTCACATTCTAAGCTATTATTTCCTTCCCCAATAGAATCGCCAAATTGGTCATAACAATAGATCGTAGCCTTAAGTCCTTTAACAATTTTGTCTGACACGTTATTAAACGTTAATGAACAGTAAACCCTACCAGTGCTTTTGCTTTTATATAATTCATATTCAAGTAATTCTACAGGACATTCTAAATTCACCAACATTTCAACCCCCGAATTAACCATTTAATAATTCCAAATCATCATCATCCTCTGGTTCTGGTTTTTTTCCAATCTTCAAATTTATTCTATGTAATTGTTCTATAATTTCTGATAATCCGATAATACACATTCCTGATATAAATCCTGTAACCCAATATATGATTGTTAATAACCACACTTGTTCATATTTCTCTCTATAGGTACCGACATCCACTCTCCCTAAAACCACACCTAAAATGATACCCGCTACGATAATAGCAACCCCGATCCATGTAAGTACACTGGCAATCTTATTCCGCCTATCTAACAAGTAAAGCACCACCCATATTAATAGTTATATATTGATTGCCCTAAAAAGGTCTATCTCACAAATGATATGACCTTTTTTGGGACTCAATCATATACTAGCATGTAAAATAGTGTTTAAATCTGATCTTTATGAAACAAATCAAAACTAATATTTGCTGAAATACAATGAAGGATTTATTAACTTTTACGTTGTCCTCTTTATATTCCCGGATAAACAACGCCTACGCTGTTGATACAGTTCATTGCGGGATACAGCATTCACCAGAGACCATCGGATACGCGTTGTCTGAAACCACATTTGGAGAAGATAAAAGCCACGTTAGGCGTCCTACCAAAAACAGTCATTGCTGATGCAGGGTATGGCGGAGAAGAAAACTACGCCTATTTAGAATCTAAAGAAGTTTATACTGTCGTCAATTACAACACGTACCACAAAGAGAAATGCAAAGCATGGAAGATGAATAATGGAAAAATCGACAATTGGACATATGACCATGACAGAACCTGAAAGTGTGTTCGGACAAATATAGAACAACGGGGATTCCGGCGTTTTCTGCTTCGGGGCTTGCAAAAAGTTAGCCTTGAGATCGGGTGGCTTTCGCTCGCTCATAATCTATTAAAGCAATCCACAATGGACCAGAAATTAAAAATAGCAGGTCAAAGATAACCCCTTGACCTGCTATTATTAGTGAATCAGTCTCTTTTTCAGAAAATTAAGTGTCTCATCAGAAGATTAAATATGCAAAAGGAATCTGCACGCGGGAGATTCAAGACCGCCTAAATAATCTGAATGGTATTGAGGTCTCTCCAATCTTCATCTCCAACACCACAAACAAGATTGTTCCCCTCATTGTACACTCCTGGCGAAACAACTGGGATGAACTCGCAACCTTTTTTAAATACCCAGCAGAAATCCATAAAGTATCGGCAATAATGAACACGTTGAAATCATCAAAGGAGTAACAACAAGCTGATCGAAACTAAAGGTAAAATAACTATAAATATTACATTTGTTTCCTTTAATATATATGGTCCATTTGCTGATTAATGATCTAATGTATATTTAGCAGTTCCTAATCAAGAACAAAAAATCCTCATGAATGGAGACCTCTTCTATCTTTGCTAAATAAATCATTTTAATATTAATCCAGCAGCCCAAAAGCTTCTAAGTTGAGCCGACTTTCTGAACTGACACCTGCCTCATCACGCAGAGTAGCCAACGCTTGTTGCAAATCCTCTTTTTTCACGTAAACATAGGGACTTTTCCAACTGGACTCCAACTGTAATGAACGAATATGATTCGGTTTGATTTTCGGGAAATTATAGACCCATTGTTGAAGATCAGATTCAGGAATATCAGACTTCACATTTTCACCGATAATGTCCAATACGTTTCCCCATTGGGAAATCCCTTGAAAATCCCCCAATTTCTCAATGATCTGCTTGATCACTTGCTGCTGTCGATCGTTACGTGCAAAGTCGGAGGACTCTCGAGTTCCTTGATTTGATTTACGATACCTGACAAAGTCGAGCACTTGTTGACCATTAAGAGTCTGCAACCCCTTTTTTAAATCGATATGCGTTCCGTCTGCGGAATCGTTATATTTCATATCCATATCGACATCGATTTCCAGTCCGCCAAGCGCGTCCACGGTCTGCCGTAAGGCATCAAAATTCAACACGACCATATGATCAATCGGAAAACCTAGCAAATCAGAGAAAAAACGTTTTGTATTAGGAATAGCCTCTGACTTATCCTTTATATAGTAATAAGCATAATAATAATTGGATTTACGAGAAGGCAATGATTTAGGTTTTAGCAACAAATCACGCGGCAGGGACAACATACTAGCAGAATGGGTTTGTGGATTGAAACTGACAAGCATAAGAACATCTGTATTCATCACCCCATCAGCACCATCCCGACTATCTACACCCGCCAAAAGAAAGGTCATAGGTTGAATCGATTCCTTCTTTACATTACCGATCGGATCATCAGCCAGCTTTGGAGCTGCCACACGTTGAATCGCAGCATCCGCCTTATAATATATATACCCCACATAGATTCCAACTCCAAGTATCAGGGCAATTATGACAAGGTAAATGATCATCATAACTTTACGAATTGCTTTTTTCTTGGGTTTGATAGACATGATTTCCTCCACTTAATTCTAATAATATTCAATTTTTGAGTTTAGAAGCTTTTTTATAACTTTTCCAAATATTTCTCTCGATTTTTTCATAAAGATCGATGCTAGCGTTCAAACATTTCTGAGATACAGACCATCGATGAACCATTTGATAAATCATAAACGCGCTAATTACACCAATGAATGCTCCCGCGATGACATCAGAAGGATAATGAACACCATTCCAGATTCGGGAAAATGAAATCAAACCTGCCAATACAAGCCAAATTACGCCATCTTTCTTACGAAACAACCATATACCTGTTGCGATTACAAAGGCCCCAATCGAATGATTACTCGGAAATGAAGCGTTAGCGGAATGTTCAATTAATTGGTTAACCGTATGATGGACAAAAGGCCTATCCCTATAAAAAAAGTGAGAAAGTATATTACCAACACCAAATCCAACACAAGCTGACAAGAGAGTTGTTACCACCATTTGCCTGTTCTTATGTATGCGAGTAAACCAATAAACAATAATCCCCAGGTAAAAGAAGTACTCTGCTTTTTCTGATAAAAATCGCATAAATGGATTTAATGCAGAGAATGTTACTGCCATTTGATTGATGAATTGAAATACGAGATCATCCGTTTGAGATATGCCCAATTTCATAACCTGCTTTCTATTTCTGTAATAATAAGGTTGATCTTTAGTTCATTCTATATAGATATCGTCTTTATGAAATTTGACACTTAACACCAAGCCAATCGCAATCATATTACTAAGTAGTGAGCTACCTCCATAACTTATGAACGGTAAGGAAATACCCGTCAGAGGTACCAAACCGATATGCATGCCTATATTAACGAAAATTTGAAAGACTAACATTCCTATAAGCCCGGTAACAAGATATGACCCTGCAAGTTCTCTACTATCCTTGACGATATGAACCATACGATACATGAGAAGGAAATATAGCAACAACAGCACCGCAGAACCCAAAAAACCATATTCCTCGCCTATGACCACATAGATCGAATCGGAATACGCATAAGGAATAAATCCTCTACGTAAAAAAGATACGTCACTTCCAGTCAATCCTCCCAAAGCTATCGCATATTTCGCGTTTTTAACATGCCATGATTTATCGGGATCGCTGGCTGGGTCAAGAAAAGTCTGAATTCTTGACATCTGATGAGGCTCTACAATCTTGGATAACAATTCAAAATTGGCATAGTATAGCCATAATATTATGCCTACCGTAATGATCATAATACTGATGAAAGCAGTGCACCCACAAAGACGAGAGAAGTACCTAAATCGGGCTGTTGCATGATTAAGATGATAGGAATCATGAAAATGATACAAATTGGTAATATATCTTGAAAAATACGTAGCTGGGCTCCCTCTCGCTTACCTAATAAATGAGCAATCAGAAGCACTGTAAATAATTTAGCTAATTCAGAAGGTTGAAGCTGAAAGTTTCCAATACTTAGCCAACGAACAGCACCGTTAATGTTCTCTCCGGTAAACTTGACAAGAACCAGCATCCCTATGCCAATTCCATAGAAAAGGTAGGATATCTTACCTAGCAGAATTCTATAATCTAACAATGCGAGAAGGAGCATCGGAATGCAGAATACACCGAATAGATATAAATTACTAATGTGAAGGCCTTCTAATTTCGTATCCACTGTGGCTCCATAAATAGCAATCGTACCAATGGCAACAAGACACAATATAATGAAAAGCATGAATTTATCCAGTTTTGCAATTATGCGTGTGATAATCATAGGAAAACCTCTATTTTGTATGAATTTCTGTAGGAATCCCCCTAAAAATGAACATCACAAATAATCCGATGAGCGCAAATACGTCTTGTTTCTTGACGTAGTGCCACGGACTATTGTGTTTTATGATGACATCTCCCTCATTTTAACTACATTCCTTGGGAAGGATACTCAAGATCAAACTTACCGTGATACTCCTCCTTGGATAACAGCTTCAATTTATCTTCACTCAAGCCATAAATGTCCAGACCATTTCCTGCAGCCCCTAATGACCAGCCAAGCACGAGCTCGGAACGACCGTCCTGATCGATATCTGGAAATCCAGCATACTCCAAGCCGTAACCAAAGCCTTTGACTTCCGAGACCATTTGCCACTCCTCATTATCTTGCTTAAATAGCGCCGCTTTCAACATTTTACCTGTCGCTTTATTCTCTTCATATACAACGACAGCTTCATCGATACCGTCCCCGTCCATATCTCCGAACGAGATGTCATTACCGTCTTTTCCCTGCGTGGGGACTAACAATTGAACCTCTTCAGGCAGTAATTTGATAAGTTCATGGTTGATTTTGTCTCGCTGAATACTTGTTTCTGATAATGGAGGCTTAATCATATCTACTGGTGTTGCGGGAATCCCACATCCTCCGAGCAACAATAACGTAGTCGATATGAAACCTATTCTAATGAGTTTGTTGAGCATTCTGATTACCAACTCCTCGATTGTCAAGGTTATTTACTATTCTATCTTTGAAAGGGAACGAAGTGGTTATGAAATAGTTAAATTTTATTTTTCTTTTATCGGCAAGTAGATCTGGACTTTCGTACCCTTACCTACCTCACTAATTATGCGTAATTCTCCATGATGTAACTTAATGATCTCATCTGATATGGACAGACCCAGACCACTGCCAGGTGCATGTTGATCTACTTTGTAAAATTTTTGCAGCACATTCTCTAGATCCTCCTCTGCGATTCCTGCGCCAGTGTCCTCAACGGTAATAACGACTTGTCCTAGAGCTGTATGAGCGTGTACAAAAATTCGACCAGAGGCATCTGTAAATTTGAGCGAATTATCAATTAGATTAATCAGTACTTGCTTCAATCGATTCTCGTCTACTTGAATGGTAGGGAGATTCTCCTCTGCTTGTATTTCGAGTGAGACTCCTTGCCGAGCAGCTCTTGGAGCAAGTTGTCTACCCACATGATGCAATAATTCTGATAAATGGACAGGTGCTGAGTGTATGACAATTCTTCCGTTATCCAGTTTTGAGAAATCTAACAGTTCTTCCACCATACGAGACAACCTGTCGCTTTCTGATTCAATAATAGCAAATCCTTCTTTAAGGATTTGCTCGTTGTGATTCCCACTCGATTTCAGCGTTATGGCCCAGCCTTTAATTGACGTTAACGGCGTTCGCAGTTCATGGGACACGGATGAAATGAAATCGTTTTTAAGCTGTTCGCTCTTCAAAATTCTACCTGCCATCATATTTAACGTATCAGCCAGAGAACCCAGTTCATCCTGATATCGTTTATGTACTCTTATGCTGAAGTCTCCTTCTGTCATCTGATCGGCTGCCTGTTTAAGATCCTTAATTGATCTCGTGATGGTCCGAGACAACAATAGTCCAAGAATGGTAACAATCGCAATAACAAGCAGACCCACACAGATCAGTACGACTGCAATACGATTAACCGTATGTAGTGTTTCAGTCAAGGAAGTGACAAATCTGACTTCTCCCACGATGATATCATGGGCTCGTAAGGGAAAAGATACCGCTAATATCGCTTCTTGAGTGGAAGGGTCCTTTCCTCTCCAAGTGCCGGGTTGTCCTTGGAGTGCAGTTCGTACATCTAAATACGTAGTCATGTCATTGCCGCCTGGAAGTCCGGTAGAGTCCTGCAAAAGTCGTCCTGAGGAATTAATAATCTGCACTTGCGCATCCGAGTTATGTGCAAACCCCTTCAATAATCGATACGATTGTTTCTCCAGATCTTCTTCGGCAAAATATTGCTGAAAAAAAGAAGCAGACAGCTCTGCTTGATTCATCAGAATCCGCTCTACATTATGAAGATAATAATATCTCACGTAAACCATGAGAAAAATCTCAAGAATGAGAACAGTGATAAAGATGACCACAAGATAACTTCCTACTAATCTTTTCTGAATACCCACTTCTTAACCGTCCTTCCTGAAGCGGTATCCCACTCCCCATACCGTTTCGATCCAATGTGGGTTGGAGCCATCATCTTCAATCTTTTCCCGTAACTTTCGCACATGAACATCTACTGTTTTAGGATCTCCGATATAATCCTCTCCCCATACGAGATTTAATAATTCATTCCGGGACAGTGCTGTATCGGGATGTTCTAGAAAAGTTCTAACTAGTTGAAATTCCTTCGGCGTTAATTCAATAAAGATGTCATGTTTGAACACTTTATTCGAATTCAGATCCATCCGAATTGGACCGGATTGAATCACGGATCTTTGCGGTTTTAGAGCAGTTTCTGTTCGGCGCAATATCGCTTTAATTCGTGCTACAAGCTCTAACGGATTAAATGGTTTGACAATATAATCATCAGCACCGATTTCTAGTCCTTTGATTTTATCCAGATCTTGTCCGCGTGCAGTTAAAAAGACGATAATGACCGCAGGCTCTATCTCTCTTAACTGTTGGCAGATTTCAAATCCATCAGCATCTGGCAGCATAATGTCCAGGACAACAACATCGGGTCTATTCGCAGTGAAGAGTTGTATCGCTTCTCCTCCAAATGCAGCCTCACTCACCACAAATCCGTTATTTATTAAATTAATCGATACAAAACGTCTAATATGTGCATCATCTTCAACAATAAGTACTTGATTACGATTAGCGGTATCTATAGCTTCCACCCCCATAGCTCGATTTCTAACAAGAAAAATGCAAAAAAGCTCTCTCCGTAAAGAGACAGCCTTGAACTCAGATCCATATTCTTACTTGAGTAATTATTACATGTGGATATTACTCCAAATTGATCAACTTGTCAAAAGCTTCTACCGACCAAGGAAACCTGTCAACTGGGTGCAAGACGGACCTTATGCGACCTCCTACTGATCTTCCTTCGGTTCCAATGTCATTTTCTTCGATAAATATACAGCAACGAAAACCGCCGTAATACCGCCCACTAGCTTACCGACAATCATCGGGAAAATCATTTCTCTAGCTACTCCTGCTGTAAAGCCAAGGTGATCGCCAAACACAAATGCAGCTGATACAGCGAAGGCCACATTTATAACTTTGCCCCGGGCATCCATATCCTTCATCATGTTAAACATCGGGATGACGTTGGCGAGCGTTGCTACCATACCCGCTGCCGCAACCTCGTTCATGCCTAACATTTTACCCATTTTCATTAACGACTTATTGAACACTTTTGTAATAACAAATACCATCGTAAAGGCGCCTGCCAGCACAATCGCAATATCACCTACGATCTCGATACCTTCTCCAATAGGAGCAAGGCCAGGAATGATTGTGATCCCTGTCAGCTGCTGAACAATGGCGGCTGCAAGTCCTAATGTCGCTACAATGACGATGAATGTTCCAAAAACTGTGAAACCCTTAATCATACCATCAGGAATTTTCCAAAGACCAAGTACGATTAATACTGCGAATAGGATGATTGGAACCAGGTTGGATAGAATCATGCCGATGGAGAAACCGGCAACAAGCCCCCCTACCAAGCAGCCAAGCGGAATCGTAACGATACCAGCCAGTACACCGGTAGCCAAGAACTTCTGATCTTCCTTTCTGATTATGCCAAGCGCAACCGGAATGATAAACACGATCGTCGGTCCGAGCATTGCACCCAAAATAGCTCCGGCAAACAGGCCCGCCTGTGGGTCCTGCGCCAGTTCAAGAGCGAGTGAGAAACCGCCCATGTCATTTGCTAACAGCGTAGTCGCAAACATCGAGGGATCTGCGCCGAGCGCGGTATATAGCGGTACGACAATCGGGCTTAACAGTTTGGCCAAAACAGGGGACAGTGATATGATCCCTACCATCGCCAGTGTTAAAGCTCCCATTGCCATAATACCTTCTTCAAATTGCTGACCTAACCCAAACTTACTCCCGATACTTTTGTCTAGCGCACCGAGAACCATGAAAAAAACCATTAAGTAAATAATGATTTCATTAATTTCCATGATTGTTGTCCTCCATTCTTATTAGAACTGTTAAAACAAACCGCATTTCATCTATGAGCAAGCTCCAGCGAATCGACGATGCCTACGATGACCGCATCAACTGGCACGTCTGCGGCAGCTAGCGATTTTCTAGCAGCGCCTCCTCTCGTAACTAGCACGGTGTCGCCGATGCCTGCGCCCGCATTATCTGCTGCTACGAAATAATCGTGCTGAACCGGATTACCATAGGAATTTGGCTTGATTACAAGGAAAGTCAGTCCATTCAGCTTCTTATCTTTTCGGGTAGCCCATAAACTGCCCACAACTTCTCCTACAATCATCGTTTCACCTCACCCATTACCTTCTGCGTACACGCATCTGATGCGTATGCAAATAGTCCTGCGCCAGCGGTGTAATTATACTGTGCCGGCCAACTACGATCTCTTTCACGTTTTGAAGACGGTATTTTTTCACATCAGCTTCGGTAATAACTTTGCTTGTTAATATTTCCGATTGGGGATTTATGTCAACACGGGCATCCTCGCTGTGTACTTCTTCTTGATTCTCTGCCAGTCGTTCATCTTCCAGACAAGCACTCAGCAGGTCCGATTCCCGTGCTATCTTAATACCATAGCTTTGGAGTTTATTTGCAGAGCCGTCATACAGCTTGTACAGCATAACAGGAGATGTTTGCTTATATTTCCTGTAAAGCAGCCCTTCCTCCAGAACAACAACCCTTTTCCCTTTTAGCAGCATAGTCAGTACAAAACGTTCACGTGCACTTGCGCTTATGCCAT
Organism: Paenibacillus uliginis N3/975; assembly: GCF_900177425.1. Classification (NCBI taxonomy): domain Bacteria; kingdom Bacillati; phylum Bacillota; class Bacilli; order Caryophanales; family Paenibacillaceae; genus Paenibacillus; species Paenibacillus uliginis. The sequence continues at coordinate 3,557,294 of NZ_LT840184.1, forward strand.
TAGCTAAATAAGACAGCAGCCCAATGCACATCTTCGGAATAATTAGCAGATCGCAATCTCTGACCGATTCGTCGTAATAGCGCACCTCGTAGTATGGATTCAGAATTCTCTCCAGCACAGGAACAGGCTCTGTAGACAGAAGGATCGCTTTTTTACTGATCGCAATCGGCTCGGTCGTCTGTGCCTGCTGCAGCCTCTTTAACACTTCGGCCGCTACCGCTTCAATGAGTGCTGTCCGATCCAGAGCTTGAATGTCCATTTGTTCACACACTCCTGGTCCTAGTTGCCTTTCTTCAAAATCTGACCCTTCGTGCCTTTCGTGAATCCGCATGCATTCGCTTCGTCGTAGTCAATATGCATATATGTTTCGTAGTTGGAACTCACTCGTATCAGCACGTCGTCAAATATGAGAGGACGTTTGCCATACACTTTAACCTGTACGATTTCGCCGTTTTTCACGTTGTATTTCTCGGCTTCTTCCGCTTTCACGTGAATATGACGCTGAGCTGCAATTAAACCTTGGTGGAGTCTAATTATATTGCTGCCTGAAGCGATTATAATGCCCGGGGTGTCTTCTAATTTCCCGCTTTCTCTAACGGGAACAGACAGGCCCAATACGACAGCATCCGTATGCGATACTTCTACCTGTGATTCTTTACGTTCCGGACCGAGCACAACGACATTGTACAAAGCGCCTTTAGGTCCAATTAGCGTAACACGCTCTTTGCAAGCATATTGTCCAGGTTGGGACAGGTCGCGTGCTTTCGTCAATTGATAGCCTTTTCCGAAAAGCTCATCTATCGCTTCCCGGTTCAAATGAACATGCTTGCCTGATGCTTCGATTTCGATAAAGGTTTGTTCCTGTACTCTCTTGATTACTTCTTTCACAATATCTTCTACCAGTTGATTATTCACCATTCACACCTCATCAGTCGTACTGTCCTACGCGAATTCGGAACATCATGATCCAGAATAACGAAGACAGCCGGTTCAATGTCCGGATGATATCTTCGCGCTCAACGGACCCGTGTTCGTTTTTGAAAGCCTGGTAAGCCTGCAGTTCCGTCTCCCTCGTCAATGTGCGCAACGCATTTATGACAACAACCGCTTCGCCCATATCATAGCTGGGTTGGAAATGTTCTAATCCAAAGTATTTCTTGGGAAAATGGGACTGTTCACGCAATTCCTTGGCTGACATCCCAAGTAAATGAAACTCATCTATACTTTCACTAAGTACTTCACATCGCACAATTTGCCGTACAAATAGTAAGATTTTTTCCAAATCATCGACCAGCTTGGTCATGTTAAGCTTGAAGCAGCTAATTTGGGATTCCAGAATTTTCGTTTCCAACGAATCTAACTTGCCACGGAATACGATCCGAGGATGATCTTTAAATACAAGCATATTTCCATACAGATGAGTCATGTGCTCTGGCTTTGTTTCCAAAAAACCGCCATACAGCGTACGAAAACGTTTTTTTCCTTCTGCCGGGTTTTGCAGACTGTCCAGTTTTTTAGTAATTTGCAGCCTGACTTCCTTCTTGGGTGTCGAGGCTTCGGTCTCAGTGGCTCCGACATAACGAAGTTCAATCTGATGATCTGTCAAAAAACTTTTGGCGGAAGGTGTTAAAATCGTTCCAACTTCAGCCTCGTATACGGCAACATCTTGCAAATTCTGATTTCGAAAGTGCTTGCGCAGTTCGCTTTCTGTAATAACAGCCATATTTTCACATCCTTTTACACTCGGGCATCAGGGGCCGCTTGGCGATAGGATTGCGACAGGCGGGTAGACGGACGCGGAGCATCCGCATCCGTCATTGATCGTCAGGCCTGTCCGAAAATCGTTATTATTCCACTGTTTTCGCCTTAGGCAAGATTGCGTCCACTTCAGAATGTGGTCTTGGAATAACATGTACGGACAACAATTCACCTACACGTTCTGCCGCTGCAGCACCCGCGTCTGTTGCTGCTTTAACAGCACCTACGTCGCCACGAACCATAACTGTCACAAGACCTGCGCCGATTTGCTCTTTACCGATCAATGTTACGTTAGCAGCTTTAACCATTGCATCCGCTGCTTCGATTGCTCCAACCAAACCTTTTGTTTCTACCATTCCCAATGCGTTTGTGCTTGCCATAATAAATTTCCTCCTTGATGTATGTTGTTTTAGGGTTTAACTTCGATTACAAGTGAACAATTTGCACTTTAAACTAAAATTTTTCTGCCAATATCCGTTTTACAATCATGTCAATCAATTGCTCTTTATCGGCAAGATTTATTGTAGAGCCTTCAGGGTACGATTGCGGTACTGGCTCCATCAAATCTTCTAACTCCTTCACCCCGTAAGCCAATCTACGAATGTTGAGTAGATTAAGCGGGCTTATGTTATCAGATGTTGAACTACCCCCTACCGCCCCAGATCCTAGCGTAAGTGCCGGAGAAAGTGCGGTCGTTCCACCAATTCCGCCAAGTGCGCCTGGCGTATTAACTAATAGCCTGGACACTGGCTTCTTCAGAGCAAATTCACGAACGATCTCGTCATTTTCTGAGTGAATCATCATTGTATGTCCAGCGCCTTCCAATTTTAATATCTCGATGCAGCGTTCACATGCCGATTCCCAATCCTCTTCTGTATAGAAGGCTAAGATTGGACCCAACTTTTCTCGGGAATAAGGAACATTTTCTCCAACACGAGTTTCTTCAGCGATAAGTACGCGTATTCCAGCCGGAACTTGCAATTTAGCCAACTTTGCGATATGTTCAACGCTTCTGCCGACAATTTGTGGATTCATTGAACCATTGGGACGCAAAATAATTTTTCCCAGTTTTTCAGCTTCCTCAGTCGAGAGAAAATATGCGCCTTGCTTCTTGAGCTCTGCCATAACCGCTTCTTTACTGCACGTTTCCACAATGATTGATTGTTCAGACGCACATATCGTACCATTGTCGAATGTCTTGGAATCCAAGATACGTTTGACCGCGAGAGGAATATTGGCGCTCTTCTCGATAAAAGCCGGACCATTGCCTGGACCGACACCGATAGCTGGCGTTCCGGATGAATACGCTGCTTTAACCATAGCCGTACCGCCAGTAGCGAGTATCAAGTTGACATCTTTATGCTTCATCAATGCGTCTGTTCCCTGTATCGTTGGAACACTAATAACACTAATGGCTCCGTCTGGGCATCCTGCTGCGATAGCTGCTTCGTTGACTACACGCACCGTCTCCATAATGCACTTTAACGCATTTGGATGAGGTGAGAACACAATGCTATTGGCAGCTTTTATGGCAATCAATGCTTTATAAATGACAGTCGATGTCGGATTAGTGGATGGAATCAATCCTGCAACTACGCCGACCGGCACAGCTACTTCCATCACTTTATTTGTTTTGTCTTCCTTTAGTATGCCCACTGTTTTCATTTTTTTAATCGACTCATACACATGCTTGGCTGCAAAATTGTTCTTTATAATCTTGTCCTGCCAGCGACCAAAGCCCGTTTCTTCACTTGCCATTTTCGCCAGTTTCTCACTTTGATTGTAACCAGCATCGGAAATTGCTTTTACGATGGCGTCAATCTGTACCTGTGTCATTACAGCCAGCTTAGCTTGCGCCTCTTTGGCCTTCTTAATCAGGTTGCGAGCTTCTTGAATGGATCTTAGGTCCTTATCCAATGTTTCCATCAACATTCCTTCTCTCCATTGGTATTATTATTACGAACTGGCCTTCTTCGTATTCTTGCCCCGCTTTACTGCAGGTGCTGATTCTAGTCGTGAATCCTTCGCCTTACCCCGGCTTGCCGGCCGAGTCTCTGCTCGTTCAAGAGCCACAACAATATCAGCCTCAGGCCCGGGCTTGTTGCCTTTACGGCCAGAAGGTTTGCTTGTGTCAGGTACTTGCTTAATCGTACCGGCAGTCGCCTTGCCTTCATCGGCTGCCTGCTTGATCGTATCGGTGATCGCCTTACCTGCATCAGCCACCTGCTTGATCGTACCGTTAGTCGCCTTACCTGCATCAGCATCGGGCTTGATTTCACCAGCTTCCGAGGTAGCCGCAACGGCTGCCAGCTTTATATCAGCGGCTAGTGGGTCCGCTGTACCTTCTGCAAGCTGCGCCTTGCTCGCGCTTGCATTAACCGGACTTGCAACCAAAGCGACTGTTTCCTCATGCAACCTAGGAATGACATGCCTTGTAAAGAGCACATCCAGTTGAGCAGCTATCTCTGCTCCCGCTTCCACCGCAGCCTGCACGGCACCGACCTCGCCGCTCAGCTTGACTGTCACCAAACCGCCCTTGATGACTTCCAAACCGATGCAGTTGACACCTGCTGCTTTCAAAGCTGCATCCGCAGCTGCGACTGCTCCCAAATACCCTTTTACTTCTATTAGGCCTAACGCGTTATATCTCATTGGTAGCTATCCTTAATAACTCGTCGGGTTGTCTGCGACGAATTGTACCGATTCTGCAAAAGCGTCACATGCCGCCTTGCAGGCAGATTGGCTGCCCGTCAGCAGAGCACCACCGAAGTTAGTCTCGGAAGGCGGCCCGAAGAAGGCAGCAATCGACACATCGGCTGCCTTAAGCGCCGCATCGAGCGCAAACATCGCTTCCATCGGGGGCGCGATCAAATACGCCAGCGCTTCACCCTCTTTAATGTTGGCGGTCTGGGACAAATATGTTCCTGTACGGGAGACTAGATGGGCAAAATAAGGGATGCTGTTATCATCATTCGCGCTGACAAAGTGTGCTCCGCTCTTGATAAATTCAACGGCGGCGTTCAAGCCGCTGCGTACTTCTTCCGGGCTCGGACCTGCCAGAATGCCGATGACCTCGCCAACCAGCTTCGTGGAAGCATTCGCCGAGCCGGCATACATGCTTTTTGCATATACAACATCCACGTCAGCTGCTTTAGTTGCTTCGTCTAGCGCTGCATAAGTGACATCGTCAATGTCAGCAGTAATGATCCCTAAACTTTTGTGGTTAGATTTCAGTTCCAGTTTGTCAGCCATGTCAGGACTTACGTTGGAAATGAGCTTCACGCCCAACACTTTTGCATGAATAGGTTCGTTTCTCATACGAGCCTCCTTGCATTGCTATATTTTCAAATCAATACCCGAAGCTTGTCTGTCTATCATCGTCTTAATCAATTCGGCAATATGCGCCCCCGCTTCTACCGCCGGAGTACCTCCCGAGTGAATGTTCGAGATTACAGTGCGTCTCGCTTCTGGCATTCCTATTGTCGGTCTATAAGCGATGTATGCACTCATCGATTCTGCCGTTACAAGCCCCGGCCGCTCGCCGACGAGCAGACAAACTACATCCGCTCCGGTGACTTCTCCGACTACGTCCATAGAAGGAACTCGGCAATGCTTGACGAACAGAATGTCGCCGACTTCGATGCCATACATCTTGAGCCCTTGCGCGATGGCAGGTGTAATGTCGCGCAAGTTCGCTTCAATCGCTGCCGAACTCAGACCGTCGCCGACCATTAACTGTACCTTGGCCTTTTGGGCTGTATTCTGCCTAATATAGGCAAGTGTCTCTGTAGAGAACTGACGGCCCAGATCCGGCCTGGTAATATACTCATCCTTGTCCCGGCACAGTGTTTCAACCGCTATAAGGTTCATTTCCTTCACAAAATCCTCGGACACGTAGGAAAACACAGCGTCTTGGGCAGCGGCATGGTCAGCACGGAATCGTAAAGACGTAAGCGTCATATAGCGCGGGCCTGCTCGCCAAACTCCAAGGCGGGCGGGTGTCTTTTCTTTCATTTTGAGGTATCCGTCCCGATCAGCTGGCTCTGGTACCAGAAGCAGCTTCCGAAGGTTGATTTCCGTAATATCGTCCAGACATTCTCCGCTGTCTACTTGCACTTCTACAGCTGTTTTGTTCTCCAATTGTCCAGAAGAGACTGGGCTGACCGTGGCCTGTTGGGCAGGAGCTTTTGTATTGGCAGACTTGGCGGCTCCCTCCGACTTGTCTCCTACCATTTCCATCAGAATTGATTCAATCATCGACTTCAGATCTTTTTCATTCATAAGAGCTTCCTCCTTTCCTACTTAAGAAACACAGATGCGTCTCCGGCTTTTTTAGTCAGCTTACCGTTCTCGATAAAGCCCATCTTCTCCATCCATTGCTCAAACTCACGGATCGGACGCAGCCCAAGCAGTTCACGTAATGTTGCAGTCTCGTGATAACCGGTTGTCTGATAGTTCAGCATGACATCGTCGCCATGCGGGATACCCATGAAGAAATTGCAGCCAGCCGTTGACAGTAGAACAGCCAGATTTTCCAGATCGTTCTGATCCGCCTTCATATGGTTCGTATAACATGCGTCGCAACCCATCGAAATGCCAGTAAGTTTTCCCATGAAGTGATCTTCCAGACCAGCACGGATGACTTGCTTGGCATCATATAAAAATTCGGGACCAATGAAACCGACCACAGTGTTAACGAGAAAAGGGTTATATCTTTTGGCAAAGCCATAGCATCGCGCTTCCATGGTCACTTGATCGACCCCGTGATGGGCTTCGGAAGACAGCTCAGAACCTTGCCCCGTCTCAAAATACATCACATTCGGACCAGTCACCTGTCCATGTTGCAAAACAAGTTGCTGTGCTTCATCAATCGTTGCTGCATTGAAGCCAAATGCTGTATTGCCCTTCTCCGAGCCTGCAATCGATTGGAAGATGAGGCCTGTTGGCGCGCCGCGCCTTACAGCCTCCATCTGAGTCGTTACGTGTGCCAGTACGCATGATTGCGTAGGAATATCCCACTTTTGCCTGAATTCTTCAAAACGCTTCAAGTTGCGCATGACACTCTCCACGGAGTCATCCACCGGGTTAAGTCCAAGTACCGCATCACCGATCCCAAAGGTCAAACCTTCCATTAAGGAAGCCATAATGCCATCGGTATCATCAGTAGGGTGATTCGGCTGCAGACGAGCAGACAATGTACCAGAACGTCCAATCGTCGTATTGGCGTGAGCCGTAATCCGAATTTTTTTGGCCCCGTATATCAGATCGAGGTTGGACATAATTTTGGTAACTGCTGCTATCATCTCGGCTGTAAGTCCACGAGATACACGCTTGATGTTAGCTTCCGTCGTGTTTTCGTTTAAAATCCATTCCCGAAATTCTTCCACGGTCCAGTTTTGAATTTCGCTGTAAATGCGTTCATTGACTTGATCTTGATCAATTCGTGTAACCTCATCCTGTTCATAGGGAACCGCAGGATTGTTGCGGAGGTCCGACAACTTGATTTGGGACAGCACTACCTTCGCTGCAACACGCTCTTCTGCCGATTCAGCTCCTAGCCCGGCAAGCTTATCACCCGATTTTTCCTCATTTGCTTTTGCCATGACATCCATAAGTGTTTTGAATTGATAAATATGACCAAACAGTTTAGTTTTCAAAATCACAATAGATCCTCCTTCCAAATTCAACTCAGGTTAGTTAAACACGAGAGTCTTTACGACGACAGGCAATACTTTGCCGCCTGCGATCGGCTTGCCAATGTCAATATAGTCTCCGTTATCAACTTGAATGCTGTCGATACATACGACATTCTTCTTGTAACCAAGCAGGGCATAAAGAGTCTGACCAAGCACCTTCGCCATATCGTGATGGACAATTACTATAAGCGGGTACTCCCTTTCCAACAGCTCTGCCATTCCTTGATGCAGTCCATGAGCATACTTCTGCACGTCAAGAAAGCTTGGATTGCTCTTCCCTTCCAGCGCAATGGCGACTCGCTGCAGATCATTGTTCAGCTTGAACCAATTCAATTTGTCGGAAATGGCTCGCATCAGTACCTCAGCGTTTCCCGATTCATCAATAGCTGCGAGCTTCAGAATCGGAATATTCTTAATCGGAAAGCTTTCTTCCGTATAAGTAATTGTGCTGCCGCTAATCTCGGTCGTATGTGAACCAGCACCCACGACAGTGGCGCGGATCGTCTCGACTGGTCTGGTTACAGTCATCCGCTGAGTCAGTAGGGAATCGGCGATTGCCCTGCCGAGCAGGATCCCAATGTCCCCATACTGAAACACGTCACCCTCCACTTCCTGATAGATGCAGTCAGCTACCCCGCCCGAGAAGGAGATGCATGGAATATTCCGATCCAGCTTCAACCCTTTGTTCGTAAGGATGGTGTCATAGAAATCGTCTGGCGGCCGCAGGCCGACACTTTCTTCGAGCAGCTTGACCATCTCCCCGATTATCGGCGCCAGAACGGTTGTTGTCGCCTGCTGGCCAAGGGTCAACTGTATTCCCCTTCGCTCCGCAAGCAATTTGATCTTGGGTGCGATATAAGTTATCTCGCGCGTCTCCGAATTGACTTTAATCAAACGCCCGCCAATATCAAGACATCCCGTGTCCAGCAGCTCGCCACCAGAGAACAACGCCAGATTGCTGGTGCCTCCGCCAATATCAATATTGACGATAGAAGTGGAATGCTCCTTGGAGTATGTATGTGCACCCGCACCTTTGGCGGCAATGATGCTTTCCAAATCCGGGCCTGCGGTAGCGACCACGAAATCTCCAGCAAAGCCGCTTAACGACAACAGCACTTCGTTGGCGTTCTCTTTACGGGCAGTCTCACCGGTTATAATGACAGCACCAGTCTGAATCTCTTCTTTGCGAATGCCGGCTTTGCGGTACTGCTCTTGTACGAACTCCTGAATTTGCTGCACATCAATTCGGTTATCCACTAGCACGGGCGTAAAGCAAATATCGCTCCGATAAACAACTTCCTTATCCGTAATAACCAGGCGAGGTACCGAAAAAGAGGATGCCAGGTTCTGAATATGCAGCTTCGACAGCACAAGCTGCGTCGTGGATGTTCCCATATCAATCCCAACGCTCAACAATTGTTCGCTCACTCTCTCACCTCCATCTCTTGGTTTCACATACATACAAACAAAGAGGCCTAATGTTATTCCAATTCGCTAATAGCGGGAATTTATAACCTTAAGCCTCATTGCTTATACGACTACGACTTTGTAGCCTGACTATTTATTTTTTAAAAGCGAACGTAACAGTCGTCCCATCACCACTCGACGTAATGACTAACTTTCCTTTCAGCTTGTCCTGTACATAGCTGTTAACAATGGACAACCCAAAGCTCTTGTATGAACCATCACTAGTGGAAAATCCATTCCCGTTATCTACCACTTTCATGGTGACCAAATCGCCTTCCATTTGTGCATTTACAGTAATCATGCCATCCATACCATCTTCAAATGCATGTTCGCAGCTATTTTGCAAAAGCTCGTTGACAATCAATGCAATCGCTACGGTGCGATCACTGTCCAAGCAGATGCTCTGCTCCACTGTTATGTCGATATGGATATTTTTACAATCTTCAAAGCAGCGTTGAAGATTGGCAGCTATAAGCTGAAGGACGCCAAGCAAATCAACATGCGATTCGATCTCCCTTGATAAAAGCTCATGAGTTGATGCAATGGCGAGCACTCTGCTGATGCTTTCGTTTAAGTATCTTTTCGCTTCCGGGCTTTCGCTCTGTCGTTCTTGAATACGGAGTAATGAAGCGACTGTCTGCAAATTGTTTTTAACCCGGTGGTGAACTTCACGAATTGCAACCGATTTGGAAATGATCTGCGCTTCCTTTTCCTTAATTTCAGTTACATCATGTATGATGACGCCGACACGGTAATCCCGCTGCGCAATAAAAATCTTCTTCACCTGATAATAATAGCTTGCTATCTTCACATCTTTAACTAACCGACTGGAAGGAGAAGAATAAAATTTCTTCATAACACCCGAAAAGGTCGTCTGATCCAGAGACAGATTATCATAATGCAATCCCTGAATGTCCTCCAAATAACCTAGCCGCCGGTAATATGCGTCTGCCTTTATATTCTTGAGCTTTACAAAGCCGTTTTTGTCAAATATAAGAACGGCATCCTCCAGCTGATCAATGATCGAATGCAAGACACCATATTCGTTCTTGCGCAGCGCATTCTTACTTACAATGGAGCGCTCGTACAGTGAGTTACCCGTGTCCGAACGATTAGGATACACTACAATTGCCTCATTCTCCACGCAGGACAACACGTCGATTAATCCATCATCCTGCTCAGCGGACATTTCGAACGACTCGGCCATTTCTGTAATCCGGACGATGTTAGCGTCGCTCAATCCCGTACGACGTTTACATAGATACGCGATTTGATCCTTGAAATCACTCATAGGAAATGACGATCGTTGTTGCAATTTCCATCATCGGACACCGTCGATCCATACTAAGTTTGCGCAAGATTTGATAGGCCTCCTCTTCGGAATAACCGCTTTCCTTCATCAGGATCCCTTTCGCCCTCTCTACCGCTTTCCTCTCTTCCATCTTTTGCGATAGCTTCGACAAATCATGTTCCAGCTTGCGTATTTCCTTGCCTCTCGCAATCGTTACTTTCAGCATCGGAATGAACGATTTTTCATCAAGCGGTTTTACAATATAACCAAGTACACCGATAGCGGATGCTTTTTCAACCGTTTTTTTATCACTGAAGGCAGTCAAGAGAATAACTCCACCTGTCAGTCGATCCGCTATGATTCTTTTACTCGCCTTTACCCCGTCCAGGATTGGCATTTGAACATCCATAATGACCAGATCAGGCTGATGCATTTTGCATAACTCAATGGCCTCAAAACCATCAGAAGCTTCACCTACCACATTGTAGTTCGCCTCTTTCAACATCCCATGAATATCCATTCTTGTAATAGGTTCATCATCGACTATTACAATTTTTCCATTCAATTGGATACACCTCGTAGTCTGTCTAGATTTACTTGTATGCTGCGAATCTTCTTTGGCATGGAATGCCTTGAGGAGCTTCTTACGTTTTCAAATAAGCTTGCAGTTCTTCCATGCCTACATTTTCCATGGACGAAACCTCGAAAATCCGTTCCACTCCTGCCGCTTGTAGATAATCACGCGCTTTCGCGATATCCTCATCTGTCTGAGCTAGCTCCACCTTGCTCACAATTCCGATGACTGGTTTAGCGAACATCGTTGCAAAGCCTGGCGGGAAATAGCTTTCTTCCTTGGTGCAGTCTTGTACAAGTCCGATCACATCGGCATCAACGCTAGAAACAAGAAGCATTTTATATAAATACCTGTTCTCTATACATTCTCCCGGCGTATCGATAGCTTGTTCAAAATTTTCGATGGCTTGCGTTTTCTTATAGGCCATCTCCTGACCATGCAGTCGCTGACACAATGTCGTCTTGCCTGATCCGGTGCTTCCAGCAAAAATAATTTTCCTCATAACACCGTCTCCTATGTTCTCGTTATCTTCGCAGCTGAAAATCCGAGAATGTTCTGCAAGCCAAGCAGCACTTCATTTATGGCAGAATCTACGGAGGATACATCACCTGTTATAACTAGCGAGCCGCTGAATCGATCAACGAAGCCAATCTGCACGCCAGCTGCTTTAGTTGCTATGTCGGCCGAAATGATAGATGCTTCACTCGGCGTAATAGTCATAATGCCGATAGCAGCTTGCACATCGTTTCCCAGTCCCAGCTTCTTGTATATATCCGGGCTAGGATTCGCAATGATATGAGCTAGTGTTACCTGTTTCCCAGGAACATATTCTTGAATTACTCGTTGTTTTTCGTTATGTTGTTGGTTCATACCATCATCCCATCTCTTTGTTTCCTATATTGAATTGAACTTTAGGTCTGAAACATTTTGTTCAATATGCCAACGATATCCTTAGCAGAGGGAACACGTGGATTGGTAACCGTGCAACCATCTTTCAGAGCACTTTCGGCAATCTCTTCTTTCCTTTCTTCCAGTTCGCTCAACTTCACGTTACATTCTTGCAGCGTTTGCGGCATTCCTAATTGTTTCTGCAAATGCTTGATCGCCTGCACAAGACTTCGCACGCCGCTCTTGGTGTTCGAAGCCGACAGACCCAACATCTTGGCGATCTCAGCATATCTGGCTGCCGTTTCATTACTCCCCTCTTTGCTATAACCCGGCTTGTAATCGGCATTGAATTCAATTACATGAGGCAGCAACAACGAGTTCATCCGCCCATGTGCAATCTTGAATTTCGCTCCGGCCACATGCGCGATACCGTGATTTAGTCCAAGCGAAGTAATGTTGAACGCCATTCCCGCCAAGCATGAAGCGTTATGCATTTTCTGGCGCGCCTTTAAATTGTTTCCATCCTTATAGGCTCTTGGCAAATAAGCAAATACCAGCTTTATCGCCTTCTCCGCCAAAGCATCGGAAATATCGTTCGCTTTCGTCGATACATATGCTTCAATCGCGTGGGTCAAAACGTCCATTCCCGTATCAGCGGTAATGAAGTCCGGCACACTTTTCACTAATACTGGATCCAGTATCGCTTCTACCGGCAGCATTTCATCGGACACAATCGGATATTTAACGTTCTTGTTCTTGTCGCTGATAACGGAGAAAGACGTGACTTCTGAGCCCGTTCCGCTCGTTGTCGGTATAGCCACGAACGGAATATCGTGCTGATCCAATATTTTTTTCGCAAAAAACTTCATCGCCTTGGCCGCATCGATTGCCGATCCTCCGCCAATCGCAATTATCAGATCAGCTTGGAACGATCCGAGCGCCTCTACGCCTTCTGTCACAATCTCGAGCGGAGGATCAGGCACGATATTGCTAAAGACGTATTGTTCGTTGCTTTCATGCAGCCGTTCAAACAGCATGTTTATCATCCCGGACTTGATCATGAACGGATCAGTGACGATAAAAATTCGTTTTTTCTGCCAAACCGTCAGGCGATTCATCGCGCCCTCTCCTAGATAAATGTCGGTTTTTATAGAAATTTTCTCCATGAAGGCACCTCCAAGTAATAATTGTCAAAAAGAGACCTTTAAAAGCCTCTTTGCTTATCATATAAAAGGCAAGAATTTTCCCTCACATTGTTTTACTTTCACAAGCATTATTATTGGTGTAATCTCATCAAATATACAAAGTTAATTTGAAGCGTTATATATTAAGTTGCGGAATTTTCACCATACATACGGCAGCGAATGTCCGCAAAACGGCCCTTTTATCATTAAAGATAGAAAGGGCCGCTTCTAGTACTATGCTAATATTTCAATAGTCAGCAATGGTTTTATTATTTTGCCAGCGCTTTGGCTACCGCACTCTCACCGCCAAGTCGTCCGGAAGTGAAGGAGTAACCGATACCCACGCCATTACCAACATACGTATCATTGTACAGCACGCCTTCTGATTCCAAACCTACGGCGAACAAGCCTGGTACTGGAACACGGTCATCATTTAACACTTGGAAGCTGGTATTAACGAGCAGACCGCCTACCGAACCAAGGTTATTGATCTCAGCGATGATAGCGTAGTATGGACCGCCCTCACCCATTGATTGCAAATATTCCTTCGATTTGCCGAATTCGGTATCTACACCTGTCGTGATGGCTTCCTGGTATTTATCGAAAGCATCCTTAAAGACTTTGACGTCCATGCCGGCGTTTTCAGCAAGCTCCTCGATTGTATTGCCTTTAAAGCCATCACCATTCTCAACCATCGTATCAAATACTTGCTGCGCATCCTTCCAAGGGGTATCCAGCTTGAATTGGTCCTGGAAGTCTGCATAGAATTCTGGCGGCATGCCTGGGAGCTTCGGTGCTTTTACGCCGCTCATGCCTTGAGCAGTCAAAGTATCGATTTGCGATTGAGATACGATGACCATATGATAAGCTCCATTAAATGCACTTGTGTTCGCTGCCGCTACCGCTTCCAACGTAGTTGCTTCATCACGGAATCTCGCACCGGACGGACCTACGTTCATGAAGTTCGGCAAATAGCTAAGCATCAGCGGGTAGCTAGCTTCAAAGGAAGAATAATTCTCTTTCAGCTTATCAGTCGCTCTTGCAAGCGTTTGGTGCAGCATTTGACCACCGAAGTTGTCTGGAACCTTAGCTCCGGCTTCCCAAGCCATTTTCAGACCTTCGCCGATATTTTGTCCCAAACCACCGTTGATTCCTTCAAAACCAAAAGCTTCCTTAACCATATCTTTATTGGCCGCATAGCCGCCTGTTGCCATAACTACGCTTTTCGCCGAGATTTCCAGAGTTGTTCCGTCTTTCTTCTCAGCAACAACACCGGTTACGTCACCATTAGATCCTGTAATAAGCTTCTTGGCAGTCGTCTCCGTAATAACTTGACCACCGTTCTTCTCTACCGATTCAGCCAGCATGTTTCTCAGTAATTCCTGACGAGTATCATAAGCTGGAAGCACGTGCAGAGGCTCACCAGCGAAGTTCAGGAACGTTGTTTGGTAGCCTTTTTCTGCCAACCAATCATAAGTGTCGCCTGATTTCGTCACATATTGACGGATCGCAGCTGAGTCAACACGCCAGTGGTTGTTATATATCCAATCAGCTATTTCCTTCTCGACATTAATCTTCAGCCCCTCATTGATAGATGCGGAAGAATTGTAGAATTTACCTGCCCAGGACAGGTTGCTCGCACCACCGATGGTTGCCGTTTTCTCAACGATAATGACCTTTGCGCCCTTGTCTGCTGCCGATACGGCTGCAGATACACCGGACGCCCCTGCGCCTACGACTACTACGTCTGCAGAGAGCTGCTCCGTTTTGCCTTCGCCAGCTTTTTTCACGGCATTCGACTTGAAGGCTTCAACGTCTCCACCTGCTTGTTTAACGGCATCTTCGACAACGGCTAACAATCCTGCACTCGTCTCGGAAGCACCGGATACGGCATCTACTGCCAACGTTTGGCCGTAAATGATTTGTTCCTTCAAGGTATCGATCGCAGTATCGCCAATCCCTGCGGTTTCTCCTTGGCTTACTACTTTAATATCGGTAAGCTCATCTTCAGTAAATGTAACTTCAACCTTAATATTTCCTTCTTTACCCTTGGACTCTGCCGTATAGGTCCCAGGAGTAAAGGACATCTTCGTTGCCGTATCCTTCCCATTTGAAGAAGACTGTTCAGAATTGCTATTAACCGCACCTTCTGATTGCGACTTGTTCGAATTCGAATTCCCGCTACAGCCGCCCAGCATCGTCAAAATCAAGACCAGGCATAAAGAAATCATTGTGAATTTAACTACGGATTTGTTTCGCACTTATTGTCCTCCCTGTGATTGTTTATCGCAGCCCCTCTTCTCTCATTGCTCAAAGCTACACCCCAATCGTAAACATTGGTGTAACACCAAGGTCAATGAAGATTATGTGAAAAAAATCTCAAAGTCAGCCAAAAAAATCCGGCGTACCTTGAGATTAATGATTCGCTAGCTATCATGCAGCATCATTCGCAAGCTGGGTGAAGGGACTTAATATAAAGTATCTAAAAAGGAATATTTATTTCAAGATAGGAACCAGGATCCTCCTGAATATATTCGTTCAGCAATAATTTCCCCGTAATATTTCCTGTAACCTTATGCCCTCTTGCAGCCAACTTATCCAGCATAAACCGAAAAGAATTGACCGAGAAGTTTTCCTGCGCTGGAGTGCGAATCACCGAAGACAGGCAGCGGACCGGAGGAAGGTATTCCACGCCATCACTGATCCCAACATTCAAATTCATCAAATCTTCTTCCGTCAAAGTAACTCCCCAGCTATACTCAATCATATCGTTATCCGGCGTTTCATTCCAGTTCTCGATCCGGAAGCAAAAGAAGGTAAACGGTAGCATCTCCATCCATTCGTTTACGACTCCTTTTAAAAAAGACTCTTTCAATAAACGATTCTGATTCGTTTGCTTAAGCCGGTATCTGCCCGGCAACTGCTTGATCTGGCACTTTTGCAGTCTTTCCTCGATTTGGCCTAGCTCGGCCTGAATCTCGTTCATTTTATTTAAGAGCAGTGTACTCTTACGGATTTGTTCCTCCAGATTGAGCTTGGACTCTTCAATTTTGTCCATGACTTGATGCGAGGTCCCGCCATTGATAAGTTCGGAAACGTCACACAATGGAATTTGCATGCTCCGGTACCATCTGCTCATCAGCAAGCTGCGAACATCCAGATCATTATAATACCTGTAATTGTTGCTATGATCCTTAAGCGGCCTTATAATATCCTGCTTCTCATACAGCCGCAAAGTATCCGTCGAAACACCGGTAATGGTTGCAAACTCTCCGATGGAATATCTCATACCAGCCCCCCCTAATCAAAAAACACCCTAAGTATAGTTATTTATATCTTAGGGGAAACCAAAGAACGATGTCGTGAAACAATTCACATTATTGCATTTAACCTCTTCCATGTACTGTTTATAAAGTCCCGGCTCGAGTACCATTTTTCAAGGCAGCTTCAAGCTGCATATACTGCTGCTAGGCATATTTTAGAGCAGCAATATGTTGATCCGTATCTGACAAAAACTGCCTCGCTCGTTATCATGCCACTCGTAATCTCCGCCGGTACCCCGGGAAACAAAGCCTGGCCCTGCGGGTCGACAAACGTAGTTACCCGCATCCCTTTCTCAAGCATATACCCGTCACTGTCCCTAATGGGCAAACCATTCTTGTCATACATGACGCCGGTTTGTCCATTTGTTTAAAGCTTTTAACTCCGGGTCATAATTGATTGGAATATCCACTCATCTCTGGACATCTTGCAGGGATACTCGTCATCAATGACAGGTACGTGTGTTTACCAAAGTTAGCTATACCCAACAGATAATAAGATGGGCTTGTTCTCGCGCTTGGCTATCTCAAAAGACTCACCATACCAAGAATAACTATTTAACCTGATTGTATGCATGTTGCAGCAAGGGGGAACGAACAAAAGACTGCCAGTAGGCAGTCTTTTGTTCGTTCAATAAGGTGTTATAAATAGATATCACAAACCCAGTTTCTGTCCCTTTTCTAAACGTTGGATTTGCTGCTCACCATTGTCCGCTAATTCCCGGAACTGGTCGATCGTTTCTCGCATCTTAGGAAGTGCTTCCTGTTTGTAGGTGCTGATTGAATCTAGTGCGGATAATACATCGGTAAACGCTTGTTTTAAGGTCTCTACGGAGATGTTGGCTTGGAGAGATTGCTTATGAATTTGAATTCCTTGATCTTTCAACATCCTGGAAGTTCCAGAGATGAACTCATTCGTCGTTTGGTTTAAAAGTTCAATTTTTTTCAATACGATCTTTTGATTGTACAGGGCACTAGCTACCGTTACAGAAATTTTCAAGGCTGAGATTGTCACGTTTTTAGCTCTGTCCACGCCTCGAATCAATTCTTTGTTGTTGCGAGAGACCACTTCAATCGCCATAATTCCCTGTTGGTTGACGACCATCATTTGCTGCATATCCATCACCCGTTGACGAAGTGGGAATAGGACCTCTTCGGTAATGAAGCGAATTTTGTCTGGATCTTCATTGCGAGCCTTGGCAGCTTCGATCTGCGATTCAATGGATGTGTCCATCAATGTACCAAGCTCGATTTCCTTTTGTAGCTTTTTGGTCAAATCGCGTAGCGCTTGTTGTTCAATCTCGAGCGTCGTATTGTCATTCTTCAGGGTTGTTTTCCCTTTATCTAGGGAGACAACGATATCCGCAATCATCGCGTCAGCTTTCTGATATTTCAAGAAATAAGCGCGCAATGGATTGAATAATTTACCTAAGAATCCTGTTTTCGTAAAATCGATGACGCTTGGGTCCAGATCCTTTAATTGTATATGCAATTCAGTTAAGCCCTTCGCTACTTGACCGCCCTCATCTCCGGTTTTGGAAAGGTTACCTACTGAAACCTGCAGTAAATTGTTTTTACCTGAGGAAGTTCTCATGGTATTCATGCCGAAACTGTCAATCGATTGCAGGATTTCTTTCCGCTTCTCCAGCGAATCTAGATCTAGATTCATGATTGAGGCGACATTGGATTCAGCTAACGCTTGAAGTTTAGCCACCTCTTCGGGAACGGGTTTAACCTCTTGCTCAATAGCTGCTTGAATTTCTTCCGGACTCACAACTTCCATCGAAAATGACATAGGGATCCTCCTTTAGATTAGAGTTACATTTGAACGTTAAACAGGTTCGCAATTTTATAGACAACATCATCTGTATCTGCATTAATACTTGCTGCTTCATTAATACTCGAGATGTTCTGCAACGCTTGAATATCTGCATTATAGCCGATGGTGTATATCGGAACTTTGTAGGTTGCAACGAGATCCTTGATATCTTTGAGGGAGTGTCCTCGATTGGTCTCGCCATCACTTAGCACGAATATCATCGGCTTCATTGATGGATTGACGGCTTTCTCATCTTCAAGCATTTTTAATGCAACAATAATTCCATCAAATGTAGCCGTACCTCCGTCCGCTTGTAGGCTATTCACCGCACCAACGAACATGGATTGCTGCGTCGTGTCGTACTTTTGAATCGGCAAATTAATGGTTACATCATTGGAGTAAGAAACAAGACCGATGCTATTGTCTTTCCCCAAATATTTTTGTCCTTTTAGAAGCGATTCCTTTAATCGATTAATGGGTTCACCGGCCATACTGCCTGATACATCTGTTACAAAAACAGCTGCAATCGGTTTACTTCCATTTTTCTTTTCTTTCCATATTTTTTGTGCGGATGAAATGAGGCCACCTTCTATGACAGCGAGTTCTGATTTATAATCGTTTAGCTCATTAAATCCTTTTTCTTGAGCCATTTTTTGATATTTATCTTGCGTCACAAATTCAGCAAATTTCTTAATCACATCTAATTTGTCCTTCGAGAGATCACCAAGCGCGTACAATGGACTGTCGTGTCTTATACCAAAGGGTGTAAATACGTACCCGCTTTTTAAATCATCTGTGTTGAGATAGGTTTGATATTCCAGCACAAAGCCATCCAGCATACCCGATTTCGCAGCGTCGCGCATTTGAATGGTTGTCGAAGCAAGAAAAGGAACATTTTCTTGGAATTTCTCAAATCCTTGGACGGCTTTATCACTAAGGATATTCGAACTGTCATACGTATTGAGCGCTGTTACAAGAAAGTTTAAGCCTGTTGAGCTTGCAAAAGGATCTGTATAGCCCATGCTGAACTCATTATTTGCGATCGCTTCCGTAACTGTTTTGACATTCACAGATCCATAAGATGCTAGAAGAGCATCATGTTTCGCTTTTGAAATAACAATACCAGGAACGTTTCCTACGAGCCGCTCGGATATAAGTTGTGTTTTAACCCCGCTAGCCTTAACCATTTCGCCCCATAACTCATTCGAAGGGGTATACGCATCAGGTATATATTTGCCGGATTTAATATAGTCAACAGCCGTACCGGAGGCAATATTACGAATCTTGACAGATGCAGGCTTCCCGTTCACTTGGATCTTCGCGTTATTAAACTCTGTTGCAACATCCGCTAGCCATCCATCCATTCCAGTTCCGGACTTCTCGGGTGAAGAGAATATCTCCACAAAATTTTTGGTCGTGTTATTCACTGTGATAGGGAACTTCGAAATATCCGGCAGTGTCTCTCCAACATCAGCTGGATTAATATCGATTTGACCTTTCACAGGTGTTTCGGTCGTCACGGAAATATTGGAGTAAAGCTTGTTAAGCTGCTTCCCTGCGTCTTCAGAAGTAACCTGCGATTTCGTTTTCCCCAGGTTCGAGGTAAAGTTCACTCCAAGATAGACAAGGATAAATACGACAACTACCATTAAGACTGATACTAGAAATTTTTTCTTTCCAGTCATTCGCTGCACCTCACACTATTTATAGTATTTTGTTTGCTTGATTAATGCGTCTAACTCCTGCATGCAAGACAGTTGTTCAATGTCTCCGGGTTCAATATTGTCCAAGCTGGATATCTCTAATAGAAGTCGATCGAGCTTTAATAGAATTTCCTCATTATTGGAAAGTGAGCTTTTCATGGATGAGAGGTAATCATGATATACGTTTGCTTTTTTCTGGAGAAGTTCTGTGGAAAAACCGGATGACTTGCGATTAATAATTTTATTGAATTCGGATTCGTCAAAGACAAGAAGAATGTTCAATATATTCCTAATGTTCAGGTAGAATAGATTCTCAACTTCTTGGGATACGGACGCAAACTTCTTAAAACTCATCTCTGTTTCTTCAAATCGCTGCTTCAGAACATGGATCAGGGTACTTTTCCTCTTCTGCATTCGCTCCATTTGTTCTAAGGCCAAACTTATATCACTTTCGATTCCTTTTACATGTCGATATTGAGATAGATTTTCGACATATTCTTCGTACGTTTTGATTTCTTTTACAGGAATCATGACGGGTTTCTTGAACAGTAAATGATAGATTCCGTATACGAGTACCCATGCGCTGGCAAATAGTAATGTAACACCCGTTGCTGTTGAGAGGGCGCTTGTTCCGATCCGTACGCCTATGAACCCAGGTGAGAGTACGAGGATATTAACTACAGCTACGATAAGCATTAGACCTATTAGTTTGATCATATTTGTACTAGACAACATTAATCCTCCTCTGCAAATATTACAGGACAAGTTAGCAATGAACGAGGGTATATTTAGATTTCAGATGCCTTGCGATGGCGTCGTGCAATGGTCGATAATGAGTTGTTATGTGATCTATGAAGGTTCTCAGGTTCTTCTAGGATTGCTTCTTCTTGAACGAAATAAGTATGTATCTCCATCCACTGGTTTTTCATCACTGCATTATATCTACGTTGCATTCCAGAAAAAGTAACAAGCAATATCCCATCCGATTTACGAATCTCACTTGGACTAAACTCACCGCGCTCTAGAGCTTTACGAATGGTCGCTCCCCCGCCTTCGATTCCCCACAGTCGAGCCGCTTCGGATAAACCGAATACTTCATTAACGCTGATGCCATACGGAGGAAAAGATGGAATGGGACCTTGAATCATAGAGAGCTCATCTTTCGCAAATACCTGTCTATGGTCTTGCAACCTTTCCCCTTGAACATCGTAAGAAATAACAGAAATGATTACTTTTCCATCTCGTTCCAGGAGTTCACGAACCATTTGTAAATCCTCTAACGGCATGATCTCGTCCCGGTCAGGAAAAATAGATGCAGGCCACAGTCTTTCCCCATTCGATAAAATGACCTGAAAACACAATAGATGCTCCATAAATTCCTCCATCTATGTTCCAAGTAATGGTATTCCATTATGGAGATAATACCATTGTCACGAAATCGTGACAATTAAAATATTTAATACCATGTCCCATGGGTATGAACAAAATAAGGAATAGACGGTGGATTCCACACAATTTCACAAATTCAATTATGACAAAAACAGCGTCCCCCTATGTTGCCAAACAAAAAAACTTCTGCATCCAATCGCAGAAGTTTCTAAATAGTTTCCATGAATATCCCATCAATGGAAGTACGTGCAGGTCATTAGAGCGCCGAAATCCGCTGCTGGATACGCGGAAACAGCCCAAAGGCATTCTCGTAAAATACTTTATCGTGGTGTTGCTCAGGCACCAGTCGGCGGACGAATTCCGCATACAGGTCGATTGGCGCGAGCGGCCAATCGGTTCCGAACAGCATTTTCTCGTAATGATCAGAATATACCAGCGCCCGGCGAAAATGGTCCATGAACAGAGGTTCGTTCATGAACCGTTCAAAATGGGGCCGATCGCCGACAACGAGGCCGGACAAATCGGCATAAACGTTCGGATTCTTGGCCACCACTTCGGCAGCGTCCATCACCCAGGGATCGCCCAGATGGCAGATCATAAAGTTCACGCCACGCTGCTGGTAAGCTAATTCATCCACGGTAAGAGGATGCGAATACTTGAGTAATCCATTCATCGAGTACGTATCGCCGGTATGAATGACCACGGGCACGCGGTACTTGGCAGCCAGCTCATATATCGGTGAATAGATTTTGTCATGGACGTAATGATGATAGTACCCGGCATATAGCTTAATTCCCGCTACCTCGGGAGCTTGCAGCCGCGATTCGATTCGATCCAGCTCCTCTTGGGCGTGCTTCCCTGTGAGCATGTTCGGATTGATGCCCACGCATTCCATTAAGTACGGTGGAACACTGTCTTCCAAGTCAAGGCCCATTGGATTGGGTGAAGTAGAGTCGGGAAAGGCTCCCTTCGTTTGTTCCGTAACCCCCATTCCAATGCCGAGAACGACGTCGTTCTTGTCAAACTCCGCCTTGAGGCCAGCGGCTGTGTAATCGACTTTGGAAAGATCTCTCGCTGTTTGATGAAAGCTGTCGATGTCGGACAGATGAATGTGAATATCAATAATTGGCATTAGTGTTCTCCTTTTCGTCAGTAGGACTAGCAAAGGTCAGCTTCAGAAGGCCACGTACATCTTCTAGATTCAGCGTGTTCTCCCCCAAGATCAAGAAGGTCGGCTGTGTCCAAGCGGTTTCTCCATTCAGAAGTGGAAGATGGTGATTCACACCGTAAGTGAACACCTTATTGTTCACATAAGAGGAAGCCCTCTGATTGGGATAACTATTCACAATATGCAGCATGTCCTTACGTGAATCCGCACAGATTCGTAAGAGCCCCTTGGACTCCAGATGAGCCTCCACCTTACCAAGAAGGAACTTGCCTTCCTCGGGAAGTTCCATCCATCCTTCAGAAAAGATAGGCGAAGGCTTGAAGTAACTATCCTCCGATAGAGCATACTGCGGCAGGATCAAGCCACTTCCGTTGCTCACCGAATGCAGTACACAAAGCACAGGAACACCAGGCAGCATTAGATAATGCTGATTGATCGTGATCCCCCGGTTCGCTTCCTGCTTCTCGATGGAAGTGGTTATCCGTAGTCCCTTCCATACGTTGCCGTGAACATCAATCCGCTCCGCCCAAGCCATAGTTCTCGGCTCCTGCTGCCGACTGAATCCACCCAGACCGGGAATTCCCACGCCGAGCCCACCGTGCCAAGGATTCCACCAGGAACGCGGGACCGCTTCCGGATAGGAGCTGTCGAGCCATTCTTCTCCTTTGTGCTTCAGGGAATGCACGATGCTCCCGAACTCAGGGGTAGCCGCTATTGAGAGAACTCCGTTGCTTACCGTGTAGATGGAACCAGCCAGGCCTTCTTCCATCGCGCAAACGACGGTTGTTTCCGTCTGAGGGAACCAGACACCCGACCGCTCCTGAACGCGATCCTCTCCGCGATAGACGACCCGGATCTTCCTACCGAATTCGCTATATCCCGTCAATTCCATTTCCTCAGGAGAGAGCTCAAAGCCCGCGGAGCGTAAATCCTGCTCCCTTTGCAACTCGATATCAGCCGCTATCCGCTCCGCTCCGCCATCGTTTTGCACATACAGTTCTAGGCTCCCAGCAAGCGGAATCATCTTTCTTTCGATTAGTTCTGCATGAAGCGCCCCCGCCGCAAACGGATTTCCGCCGCCGAGCGTTAATTCAAAATGATCGTCCAGCACCGGTACGACCGGATTCCGCTGTTTCTGGGCGAAGGAACGGAAATCCGACCAATTGGCGAAGGTATTCAGAGCAAACACAGTCACCTTCGTCCGCACGACATCTCCGGCCGGAATTCGGCCAAGATTATGCTCCAGCCCAAGCGGATATTCCGGGCGAAGCAGCTTCAGAGAAGGGTCCCAGCAAATTCCGCATGTGACGTTCTCTTCCTTGCAGAACAGCCAGTTCTCCGTGATCTGGGAGCTGTCCCAATGACTCGGATCGCCAGCGTAAGCGTCGCCCATGTCCACGTAATGGCCCTGGTATGGCAGGATGAGCCGTTTGCCGAAGAAACCGAAATTCGTCAACACATACATGGTCTCTTCCAGCGCTTTGTTGGTGGTATTGCAGATCTCATGATGAAACTCAGCAATTCCGTTTGCGAACAGCTTGGTTACCGATTTTATCTCTACGCCCGGGAATTCTTCCGACTCGTAGAGGGCTTCGAGAATCTGGCTCTCCCCTTCCGAATAGATCTTTATTTCTTTGGCACGCTTCTTTGAGAATTCTTCCGCGAAGGGCTTGCCTAGCTTCGGAAAGGTCCACCAGAAGTTGTGGCTGGAGCCGGGATATTCGATCCACATTCCATTGTCGATCTTGTTGAAATGGAGAGAGAATGCGCCATTCACAGCTACCCACTGATCCCCATCCTCTCCACCAAAACGGCCATATCTTCCCTTCATTAGAACAGATAGTTTACTTGTGAAGGAGACGGCGTTCTCTCCCGCTGGAATAGCCGTCACCTCAACATCTCGTGAGTAGAGCCCGTAGGACCGCAGGGTAAAGGATACCGGTACAGAGGCTTTGCTCTTAGCCGGAACCGTAAAGCGTACCGCACGATCTGCCCATTCCAGGAATTCATCCTCCGGCAAGTCAAAAGCGAACTCCGCTTCCGAGGCAAAATTATTCTCCACATTCAAATATAGTTCGGCCGGAAAGCCCGGATACAGCTCCCGGGTTGGTAGCGCTATCTTCATCTTGACCGGAAATTTAGGAGCGACGCCAATACGGAACTCAGCCCGCTTGCCTCCGATGATCCATTTGCTCATAACAACGGGATGGGTCTTCTTATCGTTCTGTTCCTCCCGAACAGGATCAAGCTCAAACTCACCCTCCACGGTGATCGTTTCTCCCGGAGCAAGCGTTGGCACAGCGGCCAAGGCAAAACGAATATTCTTGTCGTTCTGGCCCTTGATCTCAATCGCCAGCTCGGTAGCAGATCGATTCTTGATGTGATAGCAAATCTTATAGGCCGAGCCAAACACAAGATCGTGGTCTTCGATCTCAGTCGAGATTTCATAGTCGGGTGTGTCAAGAGCGGTCAGCCCGCGACCGGTCTTCTCGAATTCTGCCCGCAAGGAGAGTTCTCCTTTTTGCCAAGTGTAATCAAAGAAATCAAAGCCACGCTCCCGACGTCCATCCGGCTGGATGGGGAGTTCGCGGGTGCTATCCGCGTACCAATCCAGCTCCTCGAAATAAGGAGCAAGCGCTTCCGTTTGTAGAACGGTTGGAATGAAGTTCATCAGATGGACGTAATCTTCATTTTTTTCCCAGAAGAACCCGCATTTCTTATACATCGGCACAGCCTTGGTGTTGCCTGCCCAGGTAAACAGATCAAGACGCGGCCAACCCGCTTCGACTGTCTTTCGGACGGCGTTCAAAATCAGATTGCGGCCGACCTTGTTACCGTGATAATCGGGTCGCACATTCAATAGCGGCACATACAAGGCCCCTTCGTCTTGGCGGTAGTGAGCGAAACTACATAAGCCGACAACCTCCTTGCCATCGACGGCGAGAAACACATTAAGATTGGACGAAATCTCCATCTCTCTGCGCACACTATCCTCTGTTCTTTGATTGGTGCCTCCTCCCCAGCTTTCGTTGCTGCGGTTCCACATCTCAGCGACCGCTCTAGCGTAGGAAGGATCGTATTCGATAATGCGGATTTGTGCCGCAGTGGTATTTTCTGTCATGAAATCATCTCCCTACTTTTTAAAATATGAGTATGTATTCGTAAGTTATTCTGGATGGCATCTCTACGCTTAAATCGAAGCGATCGGCTTCACATCAAACAACTAATCTTTAATTCAGTGCTTTCGCTTACGTAACTTTCACAACGATTCTTGAAATGATAGAATACGATTGAACACGAATACACTTTTATTGATAACTGTCCTATGAGTCCTAATTATACTATTAATGGAAGAATATGAAGAGAACTAAAACACTTTCTCCTCAACAAAAAACTCCCGCGAGTACAAAGCCGCAGAAGCTTCTAAAAAATGATTCCCGTGAACATCCTATCAATGACAAGTATGTGTGTATCATTCAACTATACCCAACAGATAGAAAATAGACTTATTTTCTCGTCTCGCTGTATCAAACGCTTCCTCACTCCACGCGTACCAGTTGACTGGATTGTAAACGTACTGAAGCAAATACGGCGATTAATCTATTGGGTATATGATTCGTTTTTCACAACCCGAAAAGGCTTTTTATTCTGGTAAAAAACATCAAAAGTGAGTGGTTCGTGTAGTTTATAATCTTGTTGTTATTATTAACTATATAGGAGATGAAAATATGGTAGAAGTAAGAATTGAAAAAAAAACTGCTTTCAAGATTGTCGGTCGTAAAACCTGGGTAGGACAAGATAATGAGTCTTTTGGACAATTTTGGGAAAAGTGCAAAAATGAAGGTTTGCTTGAAGTGTTTGAGAGTATTCGCAAAAACAGTCCGGATACCGTTACAAAAAGTAATGCAATTGGAGTTTCATGCGTAGAAAATGATCCAAGCAAAAGGGACTTCCATTTTTATGTCGCGACTGAGTGTGACTGTTGTCCGGAGGGATTTGATTTGGAGGAATATACTGTGCCCGCTTCAGAGTGGGCGATATTTCAAAACTACGGAGAAATCCCCAACGCCTTAATTGAGGCTGAGTTGTATGCATTTAATGAATGGCTGCCGAATTCACCATACATTCATGCTAATGTACCGGAAATTGAGGCTTATCCTCCCAGTAAAAAATCAGAGAAAGGCTTTTCGTGTGAATTTTGGCTTCCTATTAAAGAAAAAAAGTAGTATGAGTATAGGTAAGGCACAATCCTAAGGATGATTTCATGAATTATTACGATAAAATACAAAAATCAATCGATTACATTGAACAGCATTTGAAGGATAATCTAAGTACCTGTTCCATTGCAGAGCAGGCTTTTTTTTCTGTTACGCATTTCTATCGAATCTTTCAAGCCATGGTGGGAGATCCGGTGAAAGAATATATTCGTAAAAGAAGGTTGAGCCAAACAGCTATTGAACTGCTCACATCCGATATACGAATCATTGAGCTTGCCATTGATTATGGCTTTGAATCGCAAGAAGTATTCACCCGCGCTTTTTCCAAACAATTCGGCATTACGCCCGGGAGATATCGAAGACAAAAAGAGAAAATCGTACTATATGAAAAGGTGAATGTGGAAAAAAAAGCTCAAATGAAATTGAACTCAGTATCTTTTTTTGTGCCTCGCATTATTCTTAATAAAACATTTCATGTCGTTGGACTAAAGCAAATCGTTAATCCTGGGTCTGATTCGATAGGGACCTTGTGGGCTGCATTTCATGTAAGAAGGTCAGAAATCGAGTGTCCTTCATCAACAGATGCATGGATAGGGCTATGCGAATATATGCCCGATATTACCGATGAAAGTGATTTTACTTACACCGCTTGCATCGAAGTATATGATTTTAACAATATCCCTAACGGTATGACCATCAAAACAGTACAGTGCTCAAAGTATGCTGTCTTTACTCATAGAGGTTCTTTGAATGATTTAAAAAAAACATATAACTATATTTATGGAGTATGGCTGCCTGAATCGGGACATGAATTAGCTGAGCTTGATACGATGGAATATTACGATTACAGGGCAAGCGGATCCGATTCTGAATTCGATATATATATTCCAGTTAAGTAATGATTCACGCGAACATCCCATCAATGGCAGGTCGAACTGAAATCGGCCTATTTTCTTTCTTACTCTAACGCTTACTCCACGCGTACCAACTCATCTCACAATTTAAAATTTCGGAGCGGTTTTCCATACCTCACCAAGACATGCCATAAGAGTTTTAATTCCTGAAGTACTTCTTTATCGGTTCCTCGGTCACTCCAAGCATACGGGTCGTGCTTCAAGTTCATTGCGGCAGACCCAATCATGCTTACATCTATATAACCGTTGTGTGAAATGCGTTTCGCCAAGGAAGGCATCGATGGACCTCGAAAATCTACTGGAACTTCGTCGACCTGCATCGCGAACCCCATATGCCAATAGAGTTGGATGGAATACTGTAAACATATTTGCTCCAAGATTCGCCCTATAGAAGTACCCTTGAATGAAGGATCGGCTACTAGGATTTCCACATCTTCCTTCAGACGAATGTCCCCATGAACTTGGGCTTCAATATAGTGATTGAGATTACGATTGGCCTCACTGCTTGAAAGATCAGCGAATGGCTTTGTGAGATGAACCCGAAGATGGTCAATTAATTTTCGTGGTGTCAGATTTTTTTCACCGATAGCGAAATCCCTATTGAAAACCTCCTTCAATAGTGCTGCCAAGATGTCATCAAACGCTGTGTAAGTACCTTTCTCTTTTGGGTTCTGATGTGAATCCAAATAGGTGTATGTACTGCGATAAGAAACCTTCGGAGATAAAAGGAAATAGCATGATCCAAAACGCGGAGCTGGCCCATCTGGATGCAGCATCAAATCAAGCGCTCCATATTTGGGACGTTGGCTGTTCGTTGTGCCTTCTTTTTGATATGCCCCTCCAAAAAGATCCTTCTCCCACAAATCTCGTTCACCACCAGGGTAAGCTGATACGCTGCCATTCGATAGTAATGTTTCAAATTGGCTCTTATACACTCCCTGCTCTAACAATGCTTCTGCAACGCTTTTCTTTGCCGGGTCTAGTCTGTCTGGATGGAAATGTAGTGCAATCCTCGCATGCGACTTTATTTTGGCAACCGCATCTTCATATGCTTCCCGTTCTATATTAGACATTTGAAGAATTTCATGGATGGCTCGAGTCGCTTCATTTTTTCGGCCTCGTGCGTAATTCGAAACATATTCTAGAGCCGATAATTGTGACCCTGCCAGTTCCTCAATGAGCTGAGACTCTCTTTTATTAGAGACATTTTCATCGCGTTTCCTCTCCATTACTTATTCGCTTCTTTCTATGTCTTATTTTCTCGTCTCTCTGTATCAAACACTTCTTCACTTAACGCGTACCCGTTCATTGTATTACACGCATACGCTATTTATCGGTATTTTTTGGCATAACTTTTTATTTCATTCAAATACACAAAGACACTACCTCATATTACGGTAGTGTCTAATGTCTCTTGCTTAGTTCCGATCATATAGCGATTCTTACTCATTAAAGCGTGCGAAACTTCATATCCTTACAATCGATGTGGAAGGTAAATGTTCTTTTTTTACTTTTTCCATGTAGCGAAAGTTGAAAAGTTAAGTTATCAATATTTTTCTCCACCAAACCTTTAGCACTTACCCAACCATGTATTTCTTTCTTGGGTTTAATTGTAACGTTGCCAAAATCAGGATTTACAGGAGATATTCCCACGGTTTCAGACTGTTTACCTGCGACATTATCGTTCGCCTCTACGAGCGTTCTGGGCAAATCAAGTGTGATGTTCTCATTGTCTGTATTGTTTTTTATCGTGACTTCAAAGTCAGTCGTACTTTCTGTAATCCTAATGGCATGTACAGTAACTTCAACATCTTTCATTTTTTTGGTAATAGGAATTTTCTGCAATTTCACATTCCTGTCGCTAGAAGTTGAACCCTCTTTCTTTTGATCATTCCTGTTTGAGTTCAATTTGATGTTTCCATTTTCGAAAGCAACCTCGTATCCAACAGCTTCTGCAACTTCACGAACTGGAAGATAGACTTTACCATTTATTGAAACCGGCTTTTCACTCAAGACTTGCTCTTTGTTATTAATAAATAGTTTATAGTTTTTGTTATCCGCTGTTAAGTTCGATGCAAATGCGGAAATCCCTGTGAAGAAAATAGCACCGCAAATAAATCCTATACCTAATTTTTTCATGCTTCATTCCTCATCCAATGTTCGAAGTTAATTTCAATCGTGGTGTCCTCTAAAGCTGTATATTTATGTTGAACGGGTTCGCCGCTTGAATCCACCTCAACGATTCCATCCTGTCTACTGATTTGGTAGATAAATTCAGCATGTAAAGGCACTTGCAGTTGATTGTAGTACGTACCCTTGCTCGGATCATGAATCAGAGGAAACCAAGCATACAGTTTCATATCGACGGGTGTATTTGGCGGAACATGAACAACCATGTCCAAGGTCACACACTCTTTTTTCTCATCAACAACACGAATCTCTGTAGTAGCTTCCAAGTCCTTGTATTTAACGGTTACCGAGGTGACCCCTGTTTTCTTAGGCACGATGGTTCCGTTCGCTAATACTTCCGCGATTTCTTGATCTTGCACATGATAAGCCGCTCGTAATAAGGACATTTTAAAGTCATCCCCAAATTCTAGAATCGCGTTCAGTCGGCTTGTAGGACCTACAATACCAACCTCTTCACAACCGATTAACGTTAATGAGCGTGCTTCGCCTTTCCTTCCAAAAAAATGAATGAGTGGAGATGATAATCTTGATGCCCAATCTTTCTCCACATGAGCAGCTCCAGGATCATTGAAATAGATCAATTGGGTGTCGGCTTCGTACCCTAAATCTACGAGTTCCTCAGTCACTGCACGGGTATGCTTCTCCATGACTAAAGTACCTTCCGTGCTCCCTAAATCAATCCATATTTGGGATAGGGGTTGCTTCGATATAAAAGTATGATAAAGCCTGATTTCTTCGAATGGAATAGGATCTACACAATAAAAATAAGGGGAAACGATAGCTAGTTTACCGAATATATCTGGATTACGAAAACCGATATGATAGGTAACTTGCCCGCCTCTGGATGAACCCATCAACGCTGTGTGTTCAGGATCTGATTTCGTTCGAAAAACCGAATCCACGTAAGACTTCACTTCTTCAATGATAAACTTTTCATATAGATGACCTTTGGGGTGAATCGAAACTTTATCGAGTGGATACAGCACCCCTTCTAAGTCATGAGTATATTCGTTGGCTCTCTCTAATCCCATGTTAGGAATACCTACAACGATAATTTCTTCCATTTTATGCTCATGAATCAATCGATCGACAGTTTGATCTACATGCCATGAATACCCATTAAAGGCGGGATGGAATATATTTTGCCCGTCATGCATGTATAATACGGGGTATCGCTTCGTCTTGTCGTACGCATAACTAGGAGGAAGATAGACAAAAATATCTCGCTCATTATCCAAATGTGTCGAGTAAAAGCTCTCAACCCTCAAAATACTAGACTTGTATGTCATTTTCATCACCTTTTACAATTCTCGGGTATTAGATCTACCCATTGATCTACTTCGTAATTCAGTATTAATCCATCATCCGTTGTAAACTTTCGATATGGAATTTCCCTGCCTTGAATGTCTGTTTCATGCATGCCTAATCCACGAGAAATACGGAATTCAAATGAAATGCCTCTTGGCACCTCAAACGTGCCGCCATATAGTCCTTCTTGGATCTTCGGTAACTCAATACCGGCATATAACATATCTGTATCTGGCGTAAATGCCGGCACTTTAACGGAAAGATTCACGGTGACCGTATCGGAAATATGAGGCACAACTGCGATTTCTAAATGGGCTGTCAGGTTATTATTTCTATAAGTGACGAGGGTGTTCCCAGCTTTTTTGGGGATTAATCTTCCGTCCTTTGTTACTTCCAAAATATCGGGATCACCAACATCATAGGTTGCATCTAAATCCGTCATCATAAATCCGCTATTAAAGTGTACCACCGCATTTAATGTTTGTTTGAGTCCATCTATGCCAACAGCTTCAGGACCATGCAAATCAACACGGACCGGCGTACCTATTTCGCCAAAAAAATAGATTAAGGGCGCATGAACCCGAGCCGCCCAATCCTTTTGAGAGTGGCCGGAATTGACAGCAAGATAATACATCAGGTCATATCCGGGCCGGTAGCCGCTTTTAATAAGCACATCTGCCACATATCTCACATGTTTCTCCATCACGGTAAAGCCCTCTGCATCTCCTACATCCATCCATATTTTAAGATCCTTTTTTTCTGTGTAGACACGGCTTAACCATCGATCTTCCATCGTCCTCGGGTCTACACTGACAAAGAATGGGCATAGCGCACCTACCATACCAAAGGTAGCTGATTGGCGGAATCCTATATTGTAAGACACGAGCCCACCCGCGGAGGATCCCATTAACGCCGTGTTATATTTATCAGGTAACGTCCGATATTCTTTATCGATGTAAGGTTTAACTTCCTGGGTGAGGAATTCCTCATAAAGTTCGCCTTGATTGGTCGTATTAAAAATATTGTGTCCCTCTGGATTGGCATGCATATATTCTGATATTCTTGTGTCTTCCACATGAGAGATGGCAACAACGATAATTTCTTTCATTTTCCCCTGAGAAACCAGTGCATCCACTGTGGTATGAATATCCCAAGACTCGCCTTTTTGATCTTCAAAAAACATATGTTGACCGTCATGCATATAGAGAACAGGATATCGTTTTTCTTCATTCTTCTCATAACTATCAGGTAAGTAAATAAACATATCTCTCTTATTATTAAGAATACTGGAATAAAAGTTCTTGATGGCGATTAACCGCGATAAATTCACAAGGCATTCTCCCTCAACGAATATAATTAGGAGTGGGTCGACAAGAAGAAGAATTTCTCATTGTTTACGTAGTCCACATCCTGAATGTAGCGATCCATCATGCGTACAATTTCTTTAAAATCATTCAAATCGAACATGATTTTATTCATGCCGTCTCTCAGGATTTCCGAACAATTGCATGTGCATATGGCGGTGATATTTTTATGCGTATTGTATACTTCATTAGCTAAAAATTCGTTCATGACTATTCCAGGGCTGTCTGGAAATTGAGACAAGAACGTATTCATGCTGCTAGCCGTGTTATCTGAGACATAAATCTGGTCTTCTGATAAATTTGATTTTTGTTGAATAAATTCCACGAATTCCACATTATTATAAGAATCCATAACCAGAAATTGGGGGGATTCACCAAGTAAACGCTGGGATAAATGAAAGCTTTTCTCAAAATCTGGGAGGACTTTATGAAACAATGAGTTATCAATATAACTATCCATTACAAATACGGGAACCCCAAATCCAAAGTAATTGGATATCGTCGAGAATCTGTCTTGATCCACATTTATTAAGAACGCACCATCTAGATTTCTTTCCATAATAATCTTGTTGGATGGCGTCATGCTGTCGATTTGCATAAAGAGGACATGGTAACCTAACTCGCTGCATAACTGCTCAAGCTTGAAAATGGTTTTCGCATATTTCAAATCAGACCATAGATGCTGTTTTTCCTCTTTGAACAAGATTATGCCAATTAATCCGGTTTTCTTGATTTTTAAAGACTGGGCTGTTCGGTTTGTCACGTATTTCAGCTGTTGGGCAATTTTAAGAACTTTAACACGCGTTTCATCCGAAATGGATTGCGTCTTCACATTGTTTAAAATATAAGAAACCGTCGCGATCGATACATTTGCTTCTTTTGCAATATCTTTTATAGTTGTTTTTTTCATGGATAAGCCGCCTCTACTTAAACGTTTAAGTTTTTAAGTCGATTTAACCATATCCCCATTCTTTTGTCAAACCAATCCATTAGAAGTCTTTAATACGATCCATCCGAATGCAGGTAAACTTACGGTAATCATATCACCTTCCATTTCGTATGATCCGTTGCCTATCAATTGTTCCAATGAAAAGGCCTGAAGAATTTTGAAATCAACTTGTTCCCATTGGTTGCTGTTATTGAAACAAATGTAGATTCGTTCATTGTCCATCTTTCGTTGCACGACAAGCTGATTATTTTTGGCATACATAAAGTGGAATGAGCCTTCTTGTAATACACGATGTTTCTTTCGAATGGCAATCATATCCCGATAGAAATCAAAAAGCTCGTGGTTTTGTTTGTCCTTTTCCCAAATCATTGGTTTCCTGCAATCCGGATCTGCCCCCCCTGTCATCCCTACTTCATCTCCATAGTAAATGCAAGGCGTTCCAAGGAACATGAATTGAAACAGTACAGCCAGCTTTAATTTATTCTCGTCCTGTGCGACTGTGAGCAGTCTCGGCGTATCGTGGCTTCCCAGAACGTTAAAGGTTGCTTCGTTTACTTGCTGCGGATAATTAGCCAAGAGCCAATTGATTTGATAGGAGAACTGTTCCGCATCCAGGGTATCCTTCGCAAAAAACTCGATAATGGCATCCGTTGCAGGATAGTTCATGACCGCGTCAAATTGGTCTCCTTCCAGCCACGGAATGGCATCATGCCAAATCTCTCCCAGAATATAAAAATCAGGCTTCAGTGCTTTTAATGTTTTTCGGAACTCTCTCCAAAAGTCGTGGTCAACCTCATTAGCCACATCCAGTCTCCAACCATCAATATCGCATGCGGTAACCCAATACTGGGCAACGTCTAGCAAGTATTTTCGCACTTCTTGGTTAGCTGTATTCAGCTTGGGCATATGTGATTCAAAGGCAAAACAATGATAAGAAGGTCTTGGCTCACGCGTAATCGGAAATTGCTTGATATGGAACCAATCTCGATATTTAGATGCCTCTCCGTTCTCGATCACATCCTGAAAGGGTGCAAAGTCATAACCGCTGTGATTAAACACCGCATCAAGGATGACACGAATGCCGCGTTCATGGCATGCATGTACCAGTTCTTTCAATAACTTAACATCTCCAAAATGGGGATCAACCTTGAAGTAATCTGTCGTATCGTACTTATGATTTGTTTTGGCTTCGAATATAGGGGTGAAGTAGATGGCGTTGACACCTAAAGAATGGATGTAATCTAGCCGATCTAACACACCTTGCAAATCACCTCCATAATAATCTTGCGGACCCGGATGTGTGTCATCCCAAGAGCGCACGTCTGCCGGGTCATTGCTCGAATCACCATTAGCGAACCTCTCCGGAAAAATCTGATAAAATACGGCCTCCTTTACCCATGCTGGTGGCTTTAACACCTCATGCGACCAAATAAACGGAAAATCGAAAAAGGTTAGAGGATTCTTCGGTTTTTCTTTACAAAAACCTTTCTCCGTGTACCAATACGTTTGATCCCCTGATACCAAGAGAAATGCGTATCTAAGTCGTAAATGTAGAGGTTCGATTTCTACTTGCCAATAATCGAATAATTCGTCGCTGGCTATTTTATGAAGAGCCTTTTCACATACGGTGTTATCCCAATCATACTTATCGCCGTAGATGGCTTGAACTCCTTCGAGGTCATCTTTTTGGGTCCGAATTCTGATATGAATGAGATTATCATCGTAGGCATAGCAATAGGAATTCCTAGGTCTGTGATAGATTGCTTCTAATAACATGGTACACTCCTTTGACATATGTGGTTTGTAATCCCTTACCCTTTATCCGCACCTGCTGCGATCCCGTTAATTAAATATTTCTGGAAGTACATATACAGGATCGTAATCGGTAATGCAACGAGCACAGCACCCGCAGCAAATAAGGTAAAGCTGGAATTCGTCTCATTCGCGACCATATTATATAACCCTTGCGCTAACGTCATTTTTTCCGATGATCTTAGAACAATTTGCGGCAAAATAAAATCCATGAAGGGCGTAATAAAACTATTCAGTGCAACAAATGTAATGGCCGGTAACGATAAGGGTAAAATAATTTTTAAAAAGGAATCCTTATTACTGGCGCCATCTATAAAAGCAGCTTCTTCGA
Organism: Paenibacillus uliginis N3/975; assembly: GCF_900177425.1. Lineage (NCBI taxonomy): Bacteria > Bacillati > Bacillota > Bacilli > Caryophanales > Paenibacillaceae > Paenibacillus > Paenibacillus uliginis. The sequence continues at coordinate 3,592,636 of NZ_LT840184.1, forward strand.
GACTTTTGGGAATCGTGTCAAAATGACCTTTCATCACCCATGTCCCCATTGAAATGGAACCGCCAGCATAAATCAGAATTAACCCTAGATGTGTATCTAGCAATCTCGTTTGCAACAGTAGAACAAATAATGCCATAACCGATAAGAAGCCGGGAAACATTTGTAAGATTAATAACGTCATTAACCCTTGTTGTCTACCTTTAAATCGAAATCTAGAAAAGGCATAAGCGGTCGCCGCTACTAGTGTAGTGGATATCAACGCGTTCGAAATGGCGATCTTTATCGTATTCTTGTACCACAATCCAAAATCCGTGTTCTTCATCAGATCAACATAATGAGCAATCGTGGGATGATCAGGGAACATCTGACTTACCAATAAGGTATTACCAGGATGAAGTGACGTTCCAATTACCCAAATAATTGGATAAACAGTTGTAATAGTTAGCACGATAAAAATCAAATAGATGCCAATGACCAGCAAGTTGCTTTTTATTTTCGACATTTAGACCAAATCCTCTTCTTGATTTGACTTCATCCGCCTGTAATTCCATAAGGAAAAGATCGCAATGAAAATGAACATAATGACAGACACAGCAGAAGCCATATTAAATTGACTTTGGTTCAGTGTCATTTTAAAAATCCATGAGATCAGAATATCGGTGCTTCCTGCGTAGTAAAAGTCAGGATTATTCGGTTTCCCATCCGTTAGTAAATAAATCAGATTGAAATTATTAAAGTTAAAAGCGAATTGCATAATAAAAATAGGTGCAGTAGCCAATAAGACAAGAGGAAGCGTGATCTTAAAAAAGTTTTGTAGTTTTGAGGCACCGTCTACCTCTGCAGCTTCGTAAATGTCTCGCGGCATTGTTGTTAAGATCCCCGACATCAACGCCATGAGAAACGGAGTTGAGAACCATAAATTAACAATAAGGATGGATACTTTCGCCATCGTCGGATCTGAGAGCCAAGGCACTGGTGAGAAACCAAGCTTCATTACTAAATCGTTAATAGGACCAAATGAGCCGTTCAATAATACCCTAAAAACCAAGATCGATATAAATTGTGGAACCGCCCAAGGCAGAATAAAGATGGTCCTCCAAAATTTTTTGAGTCTAATCTTAGGATGATTCACCATCATCGCTAATAAAAGTCCGCTCAGAAAAACGGTGCTGGTCGAAACTGTAGCCCATATCAAGTTCCAGACGGATATACCGAAAAAGGTAGATCTCCATGATTCTTGTGCAAATAAATCATAGAACACGCTAAATCCGATCCAATCAACTAATGCGCGATCCGGAATATGTCCAGGAGCCGAATAGTTGGTAAATGCAATCAACACATTAAATAGTAGCGGTATAACGGTAACAAACAGAACAAAAAAAGCTGCGGGCAATAACAAAAGGTAAGGCAATTTACGGAATTTCATGGTTTGAATTGAATCTGTAAATTTCGGAGCACATTTTCCTTCATCTCTAAGCGCTCCATTTTTTCTGGCATCGTTAATATTCATGAAATATAAACCCAAGTACAGAAGAATGACTACGAGTGTGATTAGACCATTTATTAATAGAAAAATAGAATGGTCACCCTGCACGACTTTCCCATTGATAACCTTTGTAGGCACATCTCCTAACGTTATAAATCCCACGATGCCTTTATAGGCAATAGGATAATAGTTCCAAAAGAACAATTGAGCTAAAATAATATAAATCAGGCCCTTCAGATATTGCTTGTTATACAGCTGGCCTAATCCTATAAAAACCGCAGAGAAAATCGTGGCTTTTGTCTGATGCTGACGAGAACTCTTTTTCATATGCATACTGCTGAGACCGCCTTATTGAGATTTGGAGAATCATCCTACTTTGTAGTTTTTATTGCTGTTTTGATTTGACTTACAGCTTTATTCAAGACTGTACCCGGATCTTGATTGTCATTCCAAATGGATGAGAGTGCAGCACTTGCAGGAACCCAAACATTACCCATTTCCGGAATAGACGGCATTGGAGTTGAATATTTGGCTTGCTCTAAGAAAGCCATTGTATTCGGGTCTTTCGTAAGAATCGGATCGTCCATCAGGTCTTTCCTCGGAGGCAATTGAGTTGTCATTTCAAAACGTTTCGTTAAATTTTGTTTACTTGTCGCATAACTCGCAAACAATTTTGCAGCAACCGGATACTTCGTGTACGAGTTCACATACAAACCTCTAATGCCTGAAAAACTTACGGGGTGTTCCCCATTAGGCAATAGAGGTAATGGAGCCACGCCATAATCTATTTTCGTATTCGCCAAACTTGAAGCGAACCACGGTCCATTAATAATGGCAGCTGTTTTACCTTCTTGGAAAAAACCAGTGATAATATTATCATTGAGGTCGTTTATATTTAAGGGCAGCACTTTTTTAAAGGATTGTAGAAATTCTGCTCCTTCTATCGACTTCTCATTGTTAAGGCCGATATCATTTACATCCGTTCCATGATTGCCAAATACATATCCACCGTAACCACCAAGGAATGAATAAGATAAGTACAACTGACCTACATCCCACATAAAACCATACTTTTTGCTTTCCGGATCGTTATAAGTTTCGGCAAACTTAATGATCTCCTCGTAAGTCTTCGGTGCTTTTCCCATCAACTTCTTATTGTAAAAAAGCGCATAGGTGTCAATGGCTGTTGGAAACCCATAAAGGACTCCATCATAGCTAACGCCATCTATTGCTGAAGACATAAAATCATTTTTTTCAGAATCGGTATACACATCATTTTGCAATACGAGTCCTGCCATAACCGCATTCCCCAATTGATCATGAGGCGAAGAGAAGACATCAGCCCCAAGTCCAGCGGGTCCATCCGTGGTAAGTTTCTTGACGGCATCTATCGCAGGAACAGGCTCTACCTTTACTTTTATGCCATATTCCTTTTCAAAGTCTTGTGCGACCGCTTTCATATAATCGAAATCAGGACCTTTTGATTCCCATACAAGTAATTCAGCCCCGACCTCTGGCTTCATCCCCTCTTGTTGTTCGTTTCCTGCTGCTTCATTCCCTTGCGATGGCTGGCTTGATGATTGATTATCCGTTCCACATGCAGTTAGCAATGAAAAGCTGAATAACGTTAAAATGATTGTAGAAATCAACAAACGTTTTGACATGGATGTTCCCCCTTTTTGATTACTTAAACGTTTAAGTGTTATTTCACTGCTATAGTAACTTCTAATTACCAGCAAAGTCAATGTTAAATTCTTACATAATATTATGTGGTTCCAAGGAAACTTTCCTGCCAGCAGCTGTTTCAAGCCAAAAAAAAGATAGACGTTACTTAACGTCCATCCTTTTTCCATTGTGACTCCTTTATAGAACCTTAGTGTCCAAATGATGGATAACTAGAGAGATGAAATCATGTACAAACATCTCCTGATGCTCCTTACTTCTCGTGCCCAGCATAATAGAATTCGATGAAGAAATTCCCGGCACATCCACTCTAGCAAGTACGCCTTGCATCAATAAAGGTTCAGCTACCAAGGAAGAAACAAAGCTTACTCCATAACCAGCCATTACAGCAAGAATCGTCTCATGCAGCCCATTGAATTGCAATTCAATTTGGGGAGGATTGATCTGTTGTTCCCTGCATAGCTGAAGTAATCTTTCTCTCGCTGCACTTCCCACTTCTCTCATTATAAACGGTTCTGATGCAATTTCTTTAAACGTAACCTGCTGCAATGCATACTTATGTCCGGGTGCTACGACGAACAAATACTCATCCCTGTATAGCTCTGTACTTTCAAACACATCTGGATCTGCGAAGGGCACACCCATGTCGCTGTAGATTGCCACATCTACCTCAAAGTTGAGTAATTTCTCAATCGCTTCGTGCGAGTTGACCGTCGTAATCTGAACTTCAACGGCAGAGTATTTTTGTTTATATAGAGAAGCCCACTTCGGAATGAGTACACTCGTAGCTAGATAGTTTCCGGCAATCCGTAACTTTCCTTCAGGATAGTGATGATAATCTTCGATCAAATTGTGTACCTGCTCCTCGATTGCAAATATCTTTTCCAGCGGCTTAATCAGCTTCTTCCCTAATGGCGTTAGAATCAGCCCTCTACCTTGGATGTTGAACAATTTTATGTTGTTCTCTTTTTCAAATTTGCGAATTTGTGCCGAAATAGCTGGTTGGCTAATATGTAATTTTTCTGAAGCTTTCGTTACACTGCCAGTTAACGCCACATAATAAAACAATCTCAGTGCATGAAGGTTCAACGGCATCTCCACCTATATATAAAAGTTATACATATTCGATATTATATATTATTCGTTTATATGTCTACATATTATACTAGACTAGACTTACATTTCAATGAGGAGGACTACAGGATGGAAACTACGTTATATTTGACCCGTCACGGACAAACCGAATGGAACCTGGTAAGAAAGATGCAGGGACATATGGATTCCCCTCTTACACAACTTGGGGTTCAACAAGCCCAATGGTTGGGTGGGCGCTTGTCCACCATTCCGTTCGATGCAATTTATTGCAGTTCCAGTCCCCGAGCAATAACTACGGCAGGTATTATATCAGGTCATCGGTTCTCGGAGATCGTGAAACTTGATTCACTAAAAGAAATTAATATGGGACCTTGGGAGGGCCAGTATATCGAACAAATTACACAAGATTCCCCTACTCCATTCCATCAATTTTTCAATGAACCTCATTTATACCAACCTATGGGCCAGGGGGAGAGCTATAGTGAATTAATGAGAAGAGCGCTTCCTGCAATCCAAGAAATCCTGACGAAACATGAGGGCCAACAAGTGCTTATTGTAACTCACCGGATCACGTTAAAAGCGATTATGAGCTACTTTATGAACAAACAGCTGCATGACATCGGGACCATGCCAGACATTCTCCCAACTGCTCTATGCCAAGTTACAGTTCACAGTGGAATTCTGAACGTTGATTTATATGGTGACACCACTCATTACCAGAATTAACCTTACTCTCCAATTCATATTCTTGTTCCCCTTTTTCAAAAAAAGACACTAACATGACGTTAGTGTCTTTCAATTTTATTTCTTTCATTATTTTCTTCATGAATAGCAATCCATTCACTATCAGCATCTGTAACCTATGACAGTGCCAACATCGCATTCATGTCTTCCTCAGCCGTGGTAATCAACTTCAATCCAAAGAGCTCTACCAGCACTTCCAGCACGCCAGACGAGATAAACTCAGGCGGCTTCGGTCCGATCCGAATGTCTTGAATGCCGAGGCTGAATAAGCCCAGCAAGATGGCGACCGCTTTTTGCTCAAACCAAGACAGCACGATGCTGACAGGTAGCTCGTTCACGGTACAGTCAAAAGCATCAGCCAAGGCCAGTGCAATTTTCACAGTAGAACCGGAATTATTGCATTGCCCAAGGTCAATATAACGCGGAATGCCCGTGTCTCCCACGGTGCCATAATCTACGTCATTAAAGCGGAATTTTCCGCAAGAAGTAGTTAAAATGACAGTATCGTTCGGCAAGGAAGTCGCTAACTCCCGGTAATAATTTCCAGCTTTGCCCGGCGCGTCGCAGCCTGCAATGACGAAAAAGCGGCGGATATGCCCGTCTTTGACGGCCTGAATGATCTCAGGAGCAAGTCCGATCACTGTTTCATGGTGGTATCCAGTCGTGAGCACTTGTTCTGACTCTACATCAGCCGCAGGCAGCAATAAAGCGCGCTCAATCAATGGGGTGAAATCATCATCCATGATCTTTGCTACACCTTCCAGCCCTGCTACTTCATAAGAGAAAAAGCGATCCGCATACGTGCCTTTAATCGGCATTACACAGTTCGTGGTAGCGAGAATTGCACCCGGAAACTGCTCGAACAGTTTGCGCTGATCGTACCAGGCTTTGCCGATGTTGCCTTTCAGATGCCCATACTTCTTCAGCGCCGGATAACCGTGTGCAGGCAGCATTTCCGAGTGGGTATAAATGTTGATGCCCTTTCCTTCCGTCTGCCGCAGCAGTTCCTCCAGTGCATACAAATTATGTCCTGTCACCACAATGCAATGGCCTTCAATTTTATTCTGGCTGACTGTGATCGGCTGTGGGATGCCAAAGCGATCTGTATGCGCGCGATCCAGCACATCCATGATCCGTACCGCTGCATTTCCGACCTTCATCGCCATGTCCAGATGCTCCTGCGTATTAAAGTTGGAGTTGGTCAAGGTCATGTACAAGGCTTCGTGGGTGATACGATCCACCTCAGGATCACTATATCCTAGTTGCCTGGCATGTGTCGCATAGGCTGCAATACCTTTTAATGCAAAAATCATTGTATCCTGCAAACTCGCTATAGTTTCATTCTTGCCACACACCCCAACCACGGTACATCCGCCATTCGGTGTCTGTTCACACTGATAACAGAACATATCATTTTCCTCCCATAATATAGAAAAATTAGTCGTTATCTACAGCGTAACAGAGCTCCTGACCTTGAGGTGTGATTACACACACATTTTTATATCGAGGTGATTGACAACAATTATTTTCATTCATTTAATCTTCAAACAAATTTTTAGGAGAAAGAAGTATATATTGAAATAAATATGTTGAATCCAGATACAAGAAAAATAATATAAGCAAATGCCTTTCGTTTTTCTTGCAGTTCAGAAAGGCCCATTACTAAGAACATTACTCCTAAGAAGAAAACCATAAAAGGCATTACTACAGCTTTATCAGTTATTAAAAAATAGATAGCTAAAATAGATGCAATGAGTCCAAACACAATTCTTAATATTTTTAACAAATGAACTCCCTCCCAACTTTTCCATAATTATACTACATACATGAGGTACTTAAAATTATTTATTCAAAAACAGGTTGACTTGCTTATTGCCACGACTGATTAAAAAATAGCCCTTGCCCATTGGGCAAAGGCTATCATCTTACTAAAGAAAAAGTACTTACTTAACACTTAACATACGCAAAATCATCACAATCGCCTCAGCACGCGTCGCCAGCTTCTCTGGCGCAAATATATGCTCGCTGCGTCCTTGGATTACTCCTGCTTGATAAGCTGCCGCTACATACGGCTGTGCCCATTGCGGAATTTGAGCGGTATCCTTAAATGTAAGCTCCTTCACATCAGATAATGATATACCCATGGCTCGAACAATAATCGCTGCCATTTCTGAACGGCTGATTTGTGCTTTCGGACGAAAAGTTTGATCCTCATAGCCACTGACAAGACCTGCTTGCAAGGCTTGTGCTATCGCAGGACGTGCCCAACTCTGAATATCCTTTGCATCCTTGAAAGATAATGGGCTTCCTTCACCTTCAAGCTTCAAAGCTCTAACAAGCATCGCTACAAATTCTTCTCTGCTTATCGGTTTATCTGGTCGGAATACCCCGCCATTGTAACCTTTGACAAAGCCAAGCTGGATAGCCTGGTTAATATAACCTTCCGCCCAATGACCAGCGATATCTCGCAGCGTAGTAGTGGAGTTATCATGGCCGGCCCCTTTTTGCCCAGTATCTGTACCCTTATCATCCTTACCGTCCTTGCCACCCTTACCATCTTTAGAATCCTTAGACCCTTTACCATCCTTAGCATCAGGCACAGTTCCAGGAGATGTAACGGATCCCGGACCCGTATCACTTGGATACCATGGGGAGCCAGTTTCTGCTTTAATCTTCACACGGAAATCTTTGCTCAATAACGCTTCTCCCTTAGTAAACGTAGCCGTTAGAACAAGCGATAAATCGGATTGTCCCGCTGCAGGACGTTTCAAAAGCTGTCCGTCAGCGTTCAAATAAGCTGGATTTGAGCTACTCCATGAAATTGCAGTATCATAGGCGCCTTTCTTAGGAAGCAGTATGTTCGATTTAATCACTTCACCATCCTTGATCTTTAACAAAGCAAGCTCATCCTCAATTGTGAGCATATCACGAGCTTTGCTTAGCGCAGATAATGCAGTATCAATTACTGGCTTCGATGCGGATAATTGATTTATTGTAGCTCCCGCTGTTTCCAAAGCTTGCTGCAGACCTTGCCAGCCTTGTTCGGAATACTTTTCTCGCTTCAGCTTCTCATCATGGATGCCTGTGATCAGATCAATTAGCGCTCGTTTATCTCCGCTTTTGTTCTTATCACTAAACACTCCGAACTCCTCAAAGGAGTATCCGAAGATTGTCGCCCTCTCAACCCCTTCGAATTTGACGTACCTAGCTTTTGTATTGTTAAAGTTAATGACCTCATAACCGCCTTTGCCGTCAATAATACCATTATTCGTGGTTGTAACATTCGTCCAATTTTCTTTGTCCTCGGACACAAGTATTTTATACTTCGTACCATAAGCTGTCTGCCACGTAATAGCCACCTTATCCATTTCCATCGATTCACCAAGATCTACAAGGAACCAAGCTTCATCTGTCCATTCACTTGACCATCTCGTATCCGCTTTTCCATCCACCGCTTTATCCGGTGTATAAGAAGCAGATTCAGGATTTGAAGACTCGGCGAGCTTATTTAAGGCTAGATTGCCATGCAAGTCGAGTTTTGTATTCAGTACTAAGACTTGGTCAATCACACCTTTGAACGCATTGGTGGAACTACCTATTTTCTCCATCGGCAATACAAAGGTTTCAAGTTTGGATCCATCCTTCAACGTTGCGGAATATTCGCCACCATTAATAAAAATCGATGTACCAGCGTCATCCCCTGTCAGCACGATATGTGTCCATTTGTCAGTAGGAATTTTATAGTCGAACACGCTCGTATAATTTTCTTTCGTAAAGCCAATTTTCCCGCTATTCCCCATGTTAGACTTTAACTGTCCATCAGGCGATTCCAGCAAAACAGCGTCGCTTGGATTGTCGACATCCGGCTTAATCCACATCGAGAGTGTCCAGCCAAAGCCAAGTGAGCGAAGTGGCGTTTGAATATAGCTAGCTCCCCCGTTAAGCTTAACCCCTTCTCCGAATATCCCTTCCTTTAGCTCCACATTATGATCAGTAGCATCATAACCATTACCGGAGGCATCGCTAAACCCATTTTCAAATGAATACTCAATTACCTTATTGTCCTGATTCTTGACATCTACCTTATGCGCTAAGTTCACATTTGGCGGATCTCCAAATTGAGCAGACTCCGATAGGAACAATTGAAAATTGTTATCTGATCTTGTGCCAGACCACATTTTTTCAGAAAGCACCTGCATAGAAGGCAAAATTCGTCGATGGGAATCCGCCATGGACACACCCTTTTCAACGGAAATGTCATTCCATAGAGCAAACATGCCGCCCTTCACTTTAGGATGTCCATATGGAAGTACATTTTCAATCCAATCGATAGGCTCCCACTTATTATAAATATAATCATAGTTCAAATAATTCCTATATAATTGCGGTACGATATAGAGCAGATTAGTGTTGACATTAATAATGTCATAGCCAAGCTCAGCCGCTTGCTTCGCACTACCATATGGCTCATACCATATGTCCATTGTCGCTTCATTACTTATAGGAGTGTTACCATCATATTGAGACAGGCCGCCCCATACCCGTGCATGCTTTCCTTTTCCATTTATATGGTTGATTAATGTGTCCATATATTGTCGGAATGCTTCCTTGTCACTTCCAAAATATTCATCCATACCGATATGAACATCAGGACCTATAAATGTAGGATTGTCGCCATCGATATATTCATCAAATAAGCCTTTGACAAATGCGATCGTTTCGGGTCTAGTTATGTCCAACTGCTTACCTTCACCTAAAGATGGATCATAATCAATGAAAACACCAGAATGTCCAGGCGTATCGATTTCTGGTACTACATTAACGCCATATGCCATGCCTAGCCTTTGTAGCTCCCTTAATTCATCCTTCGTATAGAAGCCATCCTGACTTGCCAGTCCAGGATATCTCTCACTTTCCAGACGGAATGCCGCCTTCTTACCGTTAGCAAATGGCGTTCCAACATCATCATTAAGATGAATTTGGAACCGATTCATTTTGTAATAGGACATCAACTTCACATAGTCTTGCAAAAAATCAATGGTATAAAACTTACGAGCTACATCAAGCATAAAGCCGCGATTTTCATACTTAGGATAGTCACGAGTAATCCCCATCGGCATGCGAATATGTTCAGCATCATGACTTAAGATTTGTAGAATCGTTCTAGTTCCATAAAATACACCTGTTATGTCTGTAGATGTAATGGAAGCGTATTCATCAATATCTAATATATAACCCTCTACGCCAAGATTAGATAGTGCTGTATCAATCGATAGATAAATATCCCCTGAGCGCGGCGCACCATATTCAATCTCAAGATTAAGCTTGGTTAGATCCTTCAGATCTTGCTTCGTCGTCTCAGCTGCTTGCTGCAAGGTAGCCTGATCCGCTGGATTTACGACAATTCTTGATGCTTCCGTTAGCACAAAATCCCCTGTTCGCCCAAGCCACTCGCGCAATGAAGGAATAACCCTTGGCTCTGCATTTAAATGCCCAGATTGCGTATGCTCGCCCGGAACAGTCACAAGTAAGTTATCTGTTAGTTTATGTTCGGGATCGCTCTCACTTTCGATCTGCAGCAGCAGATGAACGTTGACATCTACCATAGGCGTATGAATATTTCCTTCCTTGTCAATGACAGGCAGGCTGTCGGTGCCCAGCAGTGTTAATTTATAACCTTCACGAATTGAAGGAAGTACTACGTTCTCTTGGTCTTTCTCTATGGAGATGGCTTCCTTTACCTCCTGCATAATCTCAGGCAATACATCTCTTTCCTCATACACTTCAAATTCAAAAAATGAATACCCATACAGCACACCTTCAACAGGTCTTCTCTCCACACCTTGAAATTTTACATATCTCGCTTCCTTTTGCTCAAACTCGATAGCCTCATTTCCCGGGCCTTTCGCTGTCAAAATTCCATCATCCACCGTAACATTGCTCCAATTTTCATGATCACTGGATACTAGAATCTTGTAAGTATTCGCTGGTGTTTGCCAATTAATGACCACACGGGATACTTGTTTAATCTCACCCAAATCCACATAAAACCATTGATCATCCTCTGCTGCTGAGGACCATCTTGTTTTGGGATCGCCGTCTACCGCATTTTCAGGTACAAGCCAATCCACTTCATTTCCTGATGCAAAGGTCGGCTGGCCTAATGCAAGATTGTTTGATGAAGCAACTACTTTATCCGATTTAACGATGCCAATCATGAAAGCGATTACCAAAAATAGCATCACAAAAGCCTTTTTATTGTTCATCCCTGTCCTCCCATTGATATGGATTATAGTCATTTCTAAACTACCTCTTTTATTAACCCCCTTTCGAAAAAAAGCGCTTTCAAACCTTATTACTCCAACGTTTTCTTTTACAAATTTATTATAGGTAATTGCTTTCTTAGTTTCGATATACTTATTTTTACTTTTATATACAGATGTTGATGCTATTGTTAATCTTGTTACTTGGCTCGATATTTTGCCGACGTCACATCTTCAACTAGTCCCAGTCCATATAAGATGTGATATCAAGCTTCTTTTTCCCGCAATTAGGACATGTCAGCACAGTTGTAGTTGGGGAGAGTTCTTCTAACGGTTCGGACGGCAGTGGTTCTGAGCATCGGGAGCAATTATAATTTATTTCATAACGATCAGAATTGGACTTAATCTGCAAGAACAGCTCATTGTGCAAATTGTTGCATTTGCCACAAACGAATAGTGCTTCGTAACTGTCGTGCTTAGCACTCTCATCAGAAATGAATGCCGTGATCCGCTGACGAGCCTCTGTATTCTTAATTATCGGTAAGATTGAACTTAGGTACATATGGCTGAATCCAATACCCAAAAACACATCACGACTGTATGTACAATGTTTGCAATTTAGTTTATAAGCTGTCCCCACACCATTACCTGCTTTCATCATAGGATTACTTTTCTATACATCATTATCTATCCTACACACCCTATGTGCTTCTCCGTACTTCTCCAGAGCATTTACGAGTCCTTCATTGTTCCTTCGCTGACAAGCTGGCCGCTGTCCAGATTCAGAGCTCTGCGAGTGAACATTTTGTTGTTATCAGGCACGCTAGAGTGTGGAATCCCAAATAAATAACTAGTGCCGTTTATCGTTTCGGTCATACAGAACCCCATGTACCAGTTCGCCTCTGTAGTTGCCCGCTACCAATTCGCACAAGCACTCCACATCATACCGCTTTAGCTTCACCACAATCTTGGTGTTATAAAAATCGTACCTCGGTACCGTGCGAATGGAAGCAATATACGGTGTTTCTACGGTTTCATCAGCCACTACAGCGACACTGTGGATCCTAGCCAGCATCACCAATCGCCGCAGTTCATCCGGATTCCAACATAGTAGGGCCCCAACTTGACTTTATGCTCTTTGTTCGAGCCCATGTAGGAAGTAACACACCATTGCAGTACATGATATGGGTCTTCAATTAAATTATAGGTTTGAAATAAGTAGGTATCCATCAGCTTAACTGCTTTATCTGCAATACGATTTCGGATCGACTCAGGTAGTGCATCGTATGAAAACATAGTCTCATCCTTCCATAAACATCGTAACCATTGTTCCCTTGTAGGTCATAGCTGACTGCTGTCGGCACGATAACCAGATAACGCCCCCGTGGACTAACATGTATATATTCATCTTAGTAAGCTCTTTTCCCAACTGCACAGTTCTACTGTTAATTCGCCACTTCTTTAAGTAATTCTGTTAGGCCGCCCTAAGTCATCTGCTTCAATTCGTTCAAGTATAGTCAGTAAAAAAGACTCCGCCAAACTCCCTTTCATAATAACCTTTCTGGCTTCATCAAAAGCAAACCACTCAGCATGCTCAACTTCCTCATTAATTTGCATAAGTGTCGCATCATGTGCTACAGAGACGAAATTTAACATCAGTGTATTGGAGCGTTCAAAATACAGGCTTCGCATGTACTTGTACTCATCCACATGCAGTCCAACCTCTTCCTCCACCTCACGGATTAACGTCTCTTCCGCTGATTCCCCTCGATTGACATAACCAGCCAGCAAAATGTAATCTTTCATATTATATTGCCGGATCAACAGCACCTTGTTCCGTTCTTTGTTCAGCACTGCTGTGCTTATCGCCGTACTAAAGATAGGAAAGCGAAACACCTGACATGAATCACAATACGGGATCAATCCTTCTCCTTCACATTCCTTGGAATGTAATTCCGTTCCACACACATAACAATACTTCATCACTCATCCACCTGCATTCTATGAAATAAATAGTCCATTTCATTATATATTTCTTTTGTGATTTATCTCGTTCCAAATATCATGAGAAGCTTTCCATTTTCTTTTGCAAGAGCAATATAAATGACCCCGCCTAGACTTCCCGGAGGAAGAGTTCCTTCGATAATCCAAGCTTCTGCAATAGGGTTATAGCTGATAGCGAAGGGAGTTTCCTCCAAAAAATGAGAATAATACTCCGCTAAATAGGAGAAGATTGCCGTTGCAACTGCATGCTCATCTGTAAGCTCACCAAAAGCAATTTCATCTCCAAACCGATTTTGCTGGAGAAGAGTGTCGCGATCGGCGAAATAGAGTTCAAACCTCCCATATAAATTCTCATCATCCAAATCACGTTCTACAAAACCATATTCGATGACTTTTTCCTTTTGATAAACGTTGCTTTTGCTCTTTTTCTTATAGTCGACCCGTACGGTGATTTGATTGACTCGAAGCCGGTCACGTTCTCGCTCCTGCTCCGCTATTAATTGCTCCAAAGCATCCATAAAGCTCATTTTGAATCACCCTCAAAGAGATTGTTGAGATCAGGAGGAATCTATGCACTTCCATATATTTACTCCATCTAGTTGTGAATTATAACACAGGCTTAGACTTCACCTAAAAGGTGCTCCTCTCTTTGGCTGATGTTTGTTCGACAAACACCATTCTACCAAAGATTCGGAGCCCTTTTCACGTTTTCAAAGAGTCGTACTTTCGAAATCAGGGTTAATTACTGTTTAACGTAATACAAATAACATCGTCAGGACGTTGTGATATAATATTTCACAAAATAAAGTAATACTTGTAGAAGGTGATTTTTTGAAGATTGATAGGTTGATAAGTATCATTAGTGTATTAACAAATAAAGAACGAGTTACTGTACAAGAATTAGCGGATAAATTTGAAGTATCTAAACGTACAATATTTCGTGATTTAGATACATTAAACATGGCTGGAATTCCAATTGTTTCTTTTCCCGGGATTGGAGGCGGAATTTCAGTATCAGAGGGATATAAGTTAAATAGAAGTATTTTATCAGAAGAGGATATTAAAAACCTATATGTCGGATTAAGTGGATTGAGAAGCATTAAAAGTGAAGGCTCAATACAATATTTAATAAACAAGCTTTTGCCTAAAGATGAAAGTTTGATAATTGCTGAAAGTGATATAATCATTGATCTTTCATCATGGTTTGAAGAAAGCGAAATGCAAAAAAAGGTCAAAAAGTTACATACCGCAATTTTGAATAGGCAATGCATTGAAATGGAATATATTTCTAAGCACTCTCAATCCAAGAGAATTGTTGAGCCCCATAAACTTGTTTTTAAGCAGACATATTGGTATTTATATGCTTTTTGTCTGAAAAAAAATAATTTTCGCTTATTTAAACTATCCCGAATATTATCCTATGAGGTATTGGATAGCATATTTTGCTATAGACCTAATAGTGAAATCAATTTCGATATAAATAATAATATTTCTTCTACCTCTGAATACCCTATAGAAGTTTTATTAGAGTGTGACAATGAGGACAAATTTTATATAGTAGACAAAATAGGTTCAAAATATTTACAGCCTAGTGATGATTGTGAAGTTAAAAAATGCTTGATTCGCTTTTATACTTCTAACATTGATTGGGTCGCAGATTTAGTTATTAGCCTTCAAGGGAAGGTTCGTGCAATTCAACCAACATCGCTACGTCATACAGTGAAGGAAAAACTTGAAAAAATGTTTTCCTTCTATAAAGATGACATATAGATGTCATCTATTGCCCTGTAGAATGACAATAAATAAAGAAAGGGAGTTGAGAGCATGAAAAAAGAAATACTTGTGTTTATTTCGGAAAACTATGCAGACTGGGAAAGTGCTTTTATTTGCTCAGAGCTGAATAAACCAGAAACAGGATTCATCATTAAAACATTGGCAATTAATAAAAATCCAATAAAATCAATGGGTGGTTTCACGGTTGTTCCAGACTATTCAATAGCTGAAATTCCAATACATTTTCATATGCTTATCTTAGTGGGTGGAACTTCATGGCTGAAAAGTGAGAATGATGTTGTTAAGCAAGTAGTTGATTTATGCATTAAAAAAGGTATTCCGATTGCAGCGATATGTGATGCGTGTACTTTTTTAGCAGATAAAGGATATTTAGATGATAAAGAGCATACAGGCAATTCACTAGCCTATTTAGAGGAGTATGCACAAAGCTATAAAGGCTCGAAGCACTTTATTGAAAAGCAAGTTGTTTCAAAAGATGGATTGATTACTGCTAACGGAACATCAGCGGTTGAATTTGCTAAAGAAATTCTTAAATATTTGCAGGTAATGGAAGAAAGCAAACTAGAAGATTGGTATCAAATGTTTAAAATGGGCTTTTATAAAGAATAAAAAATTTGTAATTCGAAAAGCCGCGTGAAACCAACACATCCAGTCTAATGTAGTGTGTGTAGGGTCTCGTCATTTATAAAACATCATCGCGCTAAGCGGATAATAGGCTGCTGAAATGATTCAGCAGCCTATACACCAGCAATTAAGAACAAGATGAGTTTTTAATTACTTGCACTCGTGTAGCGCTTAAGCCCCTGTAAGAACAAAACTCTGACCAAAGCAAAGAATAGAAACGGCGCACATATTCCCCACACTAGACCAGTTAAAGATAACTTGTCTAACACATAGAGAGGGGCGATATTCGATACAAGAAAAATTGGAAAAACAAACGTACCAATAGCTTGAATCATCCGATTATAGATGACCATGGGCATCGTATTCGCTTCCCATAGCTGCGCCCCAAGGTTATACAGACTAGATGTATTGGTAAACCAGAAAGCCAAAACCTGCGGGAGCATCATCAGAGCGTATGTCATGACTCCTCCACCGATAATATAGCCCGCGTATCCTATCAATTGTATGGCGTTTGTCTCAAGCCCCAATCGCTGCCAAGCCACGCAAACCAGACCTATGCCCACGATGAAATCAGGGATACCCATCACATTGATTAATCGTAAGGAAAGAATAAATTGAAGAGAAACCGGCTTAATCAAGTACATATCCATCGTTCCATGTCTGACGTGCCCCTGGAAAGCGAAAAAGTTGTTTACAAAAAAGAAAGCATAGATCGCTGTCATAATAAAATAAGTTCCCATAAACAACAAAATATGATCCGGGGTTAATCCTGCGATATCCACACCTGATCGATACACTACAATTACATAGACAAAATGGGTTAGAAGGGATGCCAATGATGCAAAGATTTGCATGAAGAAATTAATCCGATATTCCAGCTCGTTCAGTATGCAATTTTTTACAATTATTGAATAAATGGCTCCATACCGTCTCGCGCCCTTTATTAGCGAATGCATATTGCCTACCCTCCTACAGCACTGTATTTTTTGTTGCCCAGTCCCCAGCAAATTCTGGATACCACGGACATGATCACGATCCAAGTTAATTGTAGACCGATCCCTATCCATATCTCGTTCATTTCATACCGTCCATTTATGATGTTGACTGGAAAGAAAATGGTATACGTAAATGGTAAAAAGTTAGTCAGAGATGATACGGTCTTTCCGAAAATATCCAAAGGAAAAATTCCACCACTTAATAATGTAATAAAAAACCCCATAGCGAAGTAGAAATACCAGATCTCATCCAACCAGAATGCCAGAGCACTAATGATATGGTAGATCAGAAAATTGAGAACAAAAGCAAACACTAGTGCAAGCACGAAAACTGGGAATCTAAGCCCACTTGTCGCAATATCGATCTTAAAGGCTATAAGCACCGTGTAAATGATCAGAAACGAAATGGTCAAATATACGGCTTTCCCTCCCATGTATGACGATATCTTATACAAGGTATATGAAGCTGGTCTGTATAAGAAGCTACTTAATTGGCCGTGTTTAATATCATTGGAGATTTCAAATTGAATGCCGGAAGATATAATTTTAGATATCACCGCTGAGAAGACCGTATACAAGAACATCTGCTGGAATGTGTATCCAAAAACAATAGCATCTCCACTCGCTTCGAAAATTGATCTCCACATAAAATATTGAATGACAATCGGTAGAAATGCACCGAGGATATTAAAGAAAAAGTCGACTTTGTACTCCAGTGAACTTAATAAGCTTAACCTGAAGACGTAAACATATTTTTTCATCGGAGTTGATTCACTCCTTTCCTCTCGTACAGCCAAGTGATGGCTTCTTCGATTGGAATATCATGAATATCGACATCTTCAACCGGGAATTCCGACATCAATGCTGCAAGTGCTTGTTTGACTTCGTGCCTGTCGATTTCAAGAGTCACTTTAGAATCAGTCAGGGAGATGACCTTTCCAAAACATTGGAGATTGTTGGCGTCAATCTGATCAGAGAACTGAAGCTTAATGACCTTTTTATTAAAGATGTCATTAACCTGATTTAGATCACCGTCATAAACCACTGTTCCCCCGTTAATAATGACGCTTCTTTTACACAGATCCTGTATATCCTCCAAGTAGTGACTTGTGAGCATGATCGTCGTTTTATTTTCGCGATTATACTCTTTGAGAAAGTTCCTTATGTTTTTCTGCGAGATAATATCCAAACCGATTGTAGGTTCATCCAAGAATACGATCCGTGGTTTATGCAGAAGGGCAGCGATCAGCTCCATTTTCATTCTTTGTCCAAATGAGAGCCGTCTCACCTGCATATGCATGCAATCCTGAACATTCATTAACTCCACTAACTCCGTCAGATTTCTTTTATAATCCTTCGTATCGATATCATACAAATATTTGATGAGCAAGAAAGATTCACTCGCGGGAAGATCCCACCACAACTGATTTTTCTGGCCCATAATAAAGGAAATTTGTTTTTTTAGTGCAGTTTCCCTCTTCCATGGCACATATCCTAATACGCTAGCCTCGCCAGCGGAAGGATACAAAATACCAGATAACATTTTCAATGTTGTTGTCTTGCCTGCTCCATTCGGACCGAGGAATCCAATGATTTCGCCTTCATCGACATGGAACGAAATCTGGCTTACCGCGGTTTTCTCTTCCGTCTGTCTGGAGAATAGACCTTTAAATGCTCCTTTAAGCCCTGGTTCCTTTTTTGTAAATGTGAATGCTTTTGTTAGATTGTTTACCTCAATTACCGTTGATCGCATGTTGACTCCTCCTAAAAATTCTGGTTTTTTAGAAGGAACGCAAGTGTATGGTTGCATCGGAGACAGATTTGTAAAAAAACAAAAAAAGCCGAAAAACCCTACTAAGGGCTCCGCTTCGGCTCAAGATAATGATAACCTTGCGTTCCCGTAATGGTCAAAATAGGCAGACGAATCCCTTGGTCTAAAATAGGATTTTTTCTGCACTACTCAATAAAATCGACCATTACAGGTTTGCTGGCATTAAGAATTGCTCCTTCCAAATATCTCCTATACTCTAAATTACGTCTATATTAATTGAATGTCAATTAGGTTTTCTAAATTTGCTTGTTATGAATAGGTTGAGAAAACGGCAGCCACTTAACCGACTGCCATCTCTTCGTTCTGATTGAGCTATCGTTTCCCGTTAGCTTAATGAAAAACTGACTTAAATCCTCGAAATGCTATGGGAGAATCCAATGAACAGAAGCGTGAATATGGTGTTATACGATGTTGCACACTCCTTGAAATACGGTCAAAGCTTCTTAATATGATAATTTCTTGTTAGAATAAAAATAGTAAGTGTTTGTTTTCTTTCATCTTCTTTATAAATTTAACGATTCCTCGAATAATAATTATTGATAAAATGATAATAATGACTGGAGCAATTTCTAAAATAAAAACAGGAACTAATGCTGATAATGAAACGAAAATCTCGTAAATAAAAAAATAATCAACTATTCCAGCAACTACGAAAGACATTACAATCAATTGAAATTTCTGATAATAATAACTAAGCTTATAATAGGCTCTTCTTAAGTAATCAAAAGCTTTCATACTTCACCTCAATGCAATTTATTTACAATATGCTACGATTATGTTTAGAAATGGTTTCAGGTGTTTGTGTAATTGTGTATATCGATTAATTTGCGAACTTCGCAATTAATTCCATACTTGGAGTTATTCGCGAAGCGTTTAAACTATCCTGCCCGTTAGCTTAATGAACTAAAGCAGTGAAATGTAGTTAAATGCTTATCTAATCGGTAATCAGACTAGGTTATTGTCCTTGGCTCGGGACAAGAACTTGTACCGTAAAAACAAAAAAAGCCGCTAATTGCGACTTTCAAAGGGAACATCTACTTTTCCCCCGACACATGTACGTACCGGTTCCGGTCATTTATAACACTCCCTTCACTCTTTCTTTTTTTTGAAGAAATCGAACTTGATCACATAATCAAAGAGAAGGGTGATTGCAACAGCTCCAAGTGGAATCATTGCGTATGCCCAAGGCGGATTATTTGGAGCTTCACCAGGGGGTGCATCAATTAAAATCTCAAAAAGAACAACACAGTAAATTACGGCCAATACAATACCTGTTACGTTCCTATCTTTTTTACGCATAGCTATTTTTCACCTCCCTTAACATGAACAACCACTGAAAATAAATCCTCTTATGAAAATTCAAAATAATTATATTGCTTTAATTGTATTTAAACCATTTTCAAGCAACAATATGAGTTGGCCATGCCACGAGCATTCCTCCAAATCCATATGGGTAACTATTCCACAATTTATTTTAACACGAAATTGAATTCTACTGCCCGTTGGTCCGCCCCCGCCCACGCAATGCGGCAGTCGCCGGATTATCGCCGTTTAAGACGGCAAAGTCGTCAGCAGTCTGAATCCAACAGGCGGCGCTTGGCGGAGGTATATTCATCCATGTCGCGGTGCCCATAAAAAACTGTAATCCATAATTGAATTATTCTGCCCGTTAGCTTAACAGGCTTAGACACTCATCTAATCGGTTAAGTATCCAAGTTCTTGTCAATTTCGGCCAAGTATATAAGTTCTTGTCGTTGAGTTAGGACAAGAACTTATATACTTAAAACAAAAGAAGCCACATTTTATGCGGCTTTCAATGTCTATATGTTCCGACTAGCGCTTCGATGGCTTGGTAGGTTTGACGTCGCTTTGCTCTTGTCCTCTTTGCAGTTCCCATAACTTTTTTAGATGGCATTTTCCGCTCGCAGCCGCAGGACTTCTTCCTCCAAGGTTTTAGCCTTCTTCGGTCTCCCGTTCTTCGAACCCGTCGATGCTCCTCTCTTTTCCTTGAGCCCCTCGATCCCTTCCCGCTCGTAGTGAGCCACCCATCTTCGAACCATCCTATCGTCGATGCCCAAGTCCTTGGCTACCGTCTTGTAGCCAAGACCTTCCTCCAGGAACATCGCAACTACCTTGCGCTTGAATTCGATGTCGAATGTCTTCCGTACTTCGCCCATGAAAAAAAACCCTCCAAGTAGACTTTCATGCGCTTTTTACACACTATCTACTTAAAGGGGATAATATCATTACCGCGGCTTCGTATGCATATAAGTTTTTGACCTCCGACAGCTCACAGTTGGCTCCAAGTATATAAATGGTTTTGCTCTAACAATTTCATAAAACAACGTTAAACCTCAAGTTGTTTAAGCATTCACAATTTCATGACTTCCTTCGCTGGTAGCCTTTTGATCTTTTTTATCAGGCAGTGTAATAAAAATCATGATGAAGCTTGATGCCAGGAATAAACATGCAAACATCCACGTTATCCCAGTATATCCGAGAATCCCAATGAAAAGGGTTACAAGGACGGGGCCTACAAAGGCACTGAGACCAGCCCCTAGATTCAGGATCGACATGGCCGCCCCTTTTTGCGTTTCAACAAGAGAAGGTACCAGCGCTGACAACGGCACATACCCGCTGAGACATGCTCCCCATAGTACGCCTATGACCTGAAGGACAACGATATTTCCTTCGGCAATTTGTGGGCTGTAAAATAGTAAAAGCGTAAATACGGCTGAGCCTACACCGCCAAACCACATCACGGTATTCTTCCAACCAATCTTATCGCCCACAATGCCAAATATCAGGTTGAAGACAATGTTGCCGATAAAGATCATGGCCCAGAGGTGTAACCAGGAAGCTGTGCTAACGCCTTGACTCTCCATATAAAGAGGCATATAAATAGGGAAACCAAACTGTGCAGCTGTATTAATAATTCGAACAATACCGGCTAATGCGACTTTAGGCTCTTTTTTTACAATGGCCAATCCGCTTGCGATATCCTTCAATTTGTTGCTTGTTTTACTTGATGCAGGCAGATTCAATCGTTCTCCGCGATTAATAATGAGGGCGAACAGAGCACCCATAAGTGCCCATACTAAGGCGGTCCATAATGTGTTTATCGCTCCCAGATGTTCTAATGCCCATCTGGAATAGTAGGCCCCGATTACGTTCATTCCGCCGGTAAATACGAACCAGAACCAGCCAACAGCCGAGCCTAACTTATGCTGAGGCGTCTGATAAGCAATCCAGACAAGGAAAGAATACGCAAATAGTGGATAGCCTAGCCCTTTAAATGCGTAAGTTAGCAGCATGACCACAAAGGATAGATTGCTGACACCTAATCCTACAAAACCTGCCGAACCCAGGATATACAGAATAAGACCTGTCAGCATCGCCTTCTTTGGTCCAACTGCATCAACAAGCACACCGGAAAGAAATGAAGAAAGAGCGATTGTGACGCCATACACCGTAAATAACATACCGGATTGCTGCACAGTGAGCCCATGTTCTACTAAATACGGACTTAGCCACCCTGCCTCCAGGCCGTCTCCCGTCATGAATAAAAGAATTCCAAGATACCCCCAGGCAAGCGAAGAAGGAATCCCGATCCTGTCCAGAAAGTTTGTACCTTTCATAAATATCCTCTGTCCTTCCATATCGAGATCATTAAATTACATGTTCATAGATCATTTCCCGGTCTCTTTCCGTTCCACCATGGTTTTAATCTTTATCTTTTTAAGACGTTTAAGAGGACTGTCTGAATTTCTGCCAAAATAATCGTGCAGTGTGACATACTCTGAATACAGTTCATCATAGATTTGCCGATGTTCAGGTCTAGGTGTATAGGTCTTTTTGATTCCTTTGCCCATCTCTCTACCTGCACGTTGGATGGTGTCGTATCCGCCTTGACGACTGCCGGCTGCAACAGCACCCAGCATGGCTGCACCCATAGCCGTTCCTTGCTGTGTTGCTGCAATATGAATCGGCTTGCCAATAATATCGGCGAAGGTTTGCATAATAAACGGGCTTTTTTCTGCAATGCCACCGGTTGCGATTATTTCTCGGATGATTACTCCATGATTGATAAAGTTTTCAATAATCATTCGCTTCCCAAAAGCGACAGCTTCTACTAACGACTTGTATATTTCTTCAGCCGTTGTAGCCGTGGTTAATCCGAAAATGGAGCCCGTCAAATCCGCATCCACCAGGATGGAGCGGTTGCCATTCCACCAGTCAAGGCTCAATAGTCCGCTTGCTCCCGGTCTAATATTGTCTGCTTTCTCGTTAAGCAGTTCCAACACTTTTTTATTAGCTGCTCTAGCTTCTTCTTCAATACGTTCTGGCACGCAATGTTCAGCAAACCAGGCAAAGTGGTCTCCCATACAGGATTGACCGGCTTCATATCCATAAAATCCAGGCAGGATGCCATCTTCACAAACTCCACTGATGCCTGGTACCTTGATATCGCTATTACTTACCAGCATATCGCAGCCGGAAGTACCCATAACCATTAATAAAATGTCCGGTTTTGTGATACCGCTTCCAATTACTGCAGCGTGTGCGTCGCCGATCCCCACCGATACGGCTGTGCCTACGGCAAGGCCGGTCCACTGTGAGCTTCCCTCCGTAATTTCTCCGGCTTTATGGCCTACTGGAAAGATGTCTCGAGACATTTTTTCATCAATCACTTGCTCCAGTCTTGGGTCAAGGGCTTTAAAGAAAGCAGCCGAAGGATACCCATTCTGTTTATTCCACATGGCCTTATAGCCTGCTGTGCAGCTATTTCGTTTTTCTACACCCGTCAACTGTAATGTGATCCAGTCCGCCAACTCCATAAATCGGTCCGCAGCCTCATAAATCTCAGGCGCCTCATTTAAAATTTGCCAAATCTTTGGAAACATCCACTCTGAGGAAATTTTCCCGCCATAATCAGCTAGAAAATCTTCATCCCTGGATGCGGCAATTTCATTCAGCTTATCCGCTTCTTCCGCAGCTGCATGGTGCTTCCACAGTTTCACGTAAGCATGGGGATTGCTTTTAAACGCATCGATCATACATAAAGGAGTTCCATCTGCCTTAGTAGGGAGCATCGTGCATTCGGTAAAGTCCGTACCTACTCCAATAATCTGTTTTGGATCAATGCCAGAATTGTTTAACACTTCCTGAATTGTAGTGGAAGCGCATTTGAGATAATCGGCAGGATGCTGCAATGCCCAGTCAGGACCGAGTATGGTAACACCGTCCGGCAACACTTTATCTATGATTTTATGAGGGTATTCCCTTTCCGCAACAGCTATGATCTCTCCTGTGGCCACATTAGTTAGTATGGTTCGAGTGCTTAATGTGCCAAAATCAATGCCAATTACAAATTTTCTTTTCATCGGAATTCACCTTTTCTCAAAATGTGATCGCTACCTTGAAATCGCCATATTTCCCTGAAGCGTATTCAAACGCTTCTTCCCACTTCTCAATCGGAAAATAGCGGGTGACGATATCATTGGTTTTCAAATTTCCATTCGTAATATTTTCAATGACAAACGGGAAGCAATACGGACTCAAGTGAGCACCCAAAATATCCAGTTCTTTGCGATCACCAATGATGGACCAATCCACTGTAGTCGGTTCACCAAATACACTGAATTCTACAAAACGGCCAAGCTTTCTGATCATACTCAATCCCTGTGTAACACTGGAAGGGTGTCCAGTAGCTTCGATGTAAATGTCACACCCGTAGCCTTCTGTCATATCCAGAATCGTCTGAACTACATCGGTTTCTTTTGGGTTAAGCACAATGTCCGCGCCAAATTCTTTAGCTTTTTCAAGGCGATTCTCGATCAGATCAAGAACGATTAAGGTTTTCGGATTTTTCATTCTTGCGTAAGTGACCATCCCTAATCCCAGCGGGCCTGCTCCTGAGATAACCACAACATCCTCACAACCAATCTGTGCACGATCTACAGCATGCTTCGAGCAAGCATAGGGCTCAATCAGCAAAGCGGATTCCAATTTCAATGTCTCAGGTACTTTATGAACAACAGCCGTTTGCGGATATCGTACATACTCAGCCATCCCACCATTGTTGTCTTTTTGGAAGCCGAAGATATTATGAGGCTGACACATCCAGTATTGACCACGCTTACAAAATCTGCATTCCTGACAAGGCACGATTTGATCTGCAGTTACACGGTCGCCAACCACAAAATCCTGTACATTCTCTCCAACTTCTACTATGGTTCCCAGAAACTCATGGCCTGGCACGAAGGGCGGCTGTACCCATTGTGGCTGTGAATCGTCTCCCCAAAACATCGCTGCCCCATGAAAGCACTTCAGATCGCCTGCACAAACACCACAAGCCTCCGTTTTGATAATCATATCGTCGGGCCCGCACTGTGGTGTAGGAAAGCTCGTTTCAAGTCGATAATCACCTTTGCCATATGATACAAGCGCTTTCATAGTTGCTGGTAATGTTTTGCCCAAAACTTTTTCGTTCGAATGTTGCTCCATGTTTATCCACCTTTCAATCTTAAATATGTTTTATAAAACACTTTTACTTAAGTGATTGATATAATCATATTACTACCCTATTTTGTTGTCAACCTCAAAATAAAAAAAGCTGGATACTTAGGGGTTCAAGTCCCTTTAGTAACCAGCTTTTATAACCTGTTTGCACGGTTGCAAGCTCATTAAATCTGATCAATAAATTCTTTTATAAATGGCAAAGCAGCACCGGCAGCGATCGCTTCCGTCTTATAGTTACAAGTCAACAAGAAGTCAGCGCGATGTTCAAACGTATTGCGTAAAGAGACCAGCTTCTTCAAAGTATCAATGTATTCATCCATAAAAGCTCCCACATAACCGCCGAGAATAATATCACAATCAAATAACATTCTGATATTATTAATGGCAATCGAAAGATACCATAGATACTGATCCCATATTTTAAGCTTATCGGCTTTTCCTTCTTTGACCTGATTAAAAAAAATCTCCAGACTTCCGTTGCCTGCATCTGCCAGTAGTGAAGCGGAGCAATACGCTTCCAGGCAGCCCATCTGTCCACAGTAACAAGGAAATCCATCCGGAACAATCGTTATATGACCGATCTCCCCGCTCTTCTGATTTTCTCCCGTATATACCTGCTTGTCTATGTAGACGGCTCCCCCAATGTTGGTGCTTAAGGAGATATAGAAGGCGTTGGTCATCTCCGGTCTAACCCACATTTCCGAAATTCCGGCTGCATTGGCATCGTTAATCAGTATGGACGGATATGGGATATATTTTGCAAACTGCCGCAGCGTCTCTCCTGTAAAGTCCAAAATTTTTCCGTAAAAAACAGTTTGATGGTCTTCCGTAATTAGGCCTGGCACAGCAATACCGACGCCTAAAATTTTCGATGGTTCTAATTCTAAATCCTTCACCGTTTCCTGAACCATCATGCCCAATAGTCGGAAGTACTCATCCGTTCTTTCAAACGGCTCATTTTTTCGTTTAATTTGAATTACATTTCCACTTAAATCCACAGCAACTATGGTTATTTGATGTCTGGTAATATCTAATCCAATCGCTGCTTTAGCATTACTTACACAGGAATAGGCTCTCGCTTTTCTTCCTCCTGTGTTGCCAATGGTTCCTGTATTGGCGATTAGATTTTGTTCAAGTAATAGATTTAAATTTTGCGTTACGGTTGGCAGACTGAGCTGCAGCTGATAGGCGATGTCCTGCTTGGACAAGCTTTCATTTTGACGCAGAAGTTTATAGATCTGATTGCGATTTATATCTTTAATACTGACTGACTTGGCTTTCATGGCAGCCTCCTGAATTTACAAAACAGTTTTGTAAAAGTTATCATCCGATTTTTATATTATTGTAATGTTTTTGCCCAAAAACTTCAATAAAGCTTTTTACGTAATAGAAGGTGCACGGCGTAAATGATGCGATACACTAAGGCTCTTTCGTTACATACGGCATGTTCTATTCAATTACCACTTGAATTGCACTTTTTCTCTATCCACGAAAAAACAAAAAAGCCGCTACTTTAAGCGACTTCTTAAGCATTAAGCAAAGGCTGCGGATCAATCTGCCGGCTGCTTTTGCATATATGGGGCTCTTGTCCGGGCCATATGACAGTGGAAACTTTCTTAGTCCCATTGCTTCTTCTGTATTCCAGCTAATATTCTTTCTACGGGAGCCCATCCTATAAATTTTGGTTGGGTCCAACTTGGTGCCGGTATAAGATTTTCAATTTCTAGATAGTTATCAATTCTTACCCTGTTCTTTAGAATGCCCCGCATACACTATATACTAAGCTTGTATCGAAGCTGCGCCGCTTTGACGCTGTGTTTCCAGTTCTCCAATCATTTTCTGATCGAACTCCAGCTTATAGAATAGAAGCAATAGAGCACATATGAGGAAGCAAATGAACGGTATCCATACGAAGTTGAATTGGATAGCCGCAAGCCCTGAAGCAGCCTGCTCCTGGTTCGGGACATAGTTGCCAATAGCAAGCACCCACGCTGCCACTGCTCCGCCGATGCCCATACCGAATTTAACGCCGAAGGAACTCGATGCTGTCAACAAGCCTTGAGCCCTGATCCCGGATCTCAACTCTCCATAATCAACGGTATCTGCCAGCATCGCGAACATGAGGCCTGCTGCAAATCCGATACCGATATTACCAATCGCGACGGCTCCGATCAGAATCGGAATAGAGCTCAGTACTGCCGCCACATACACAATTAGCTGACTCGCTGCGCCAATAGCTACGCCAAGCAGCGCCGTATTGCGCTTGCCGATTCTTTTTGCCAACATCGGCATCAATGCGATACCAACGAGTAGAATCACATTTAAACCATTGACAAGCGGAACAAGATCTTCGCGGCCAAGATTGTATTTCAAGTAAAATACTGCGGACTGGCCTTTGCTCGTCATGCCTACCCAAAAGAACACGTTCATGAAGAGCAAAATCCACCAAGGCAGATTGCCCTTTAACGCCTTTATGCCATCTTTGAACGGCACAACTTGATTTTTATCGCCCATCTGAACTCGCTCACGCGTATTTGCAAACGTAGTGAAAAAAAGTAAGACTGCAATCGATGCGAACAATACCATCGTCCACAGAAAGCCCTGCTGTTGATTGCCTTTGCCAAAAGCAGCTACGAGTGGAAGCGCACCGATGCTGACGATCAAGCCGCCTAGTTGACCAAAAATCATTCGAACCGAATTGACAACCGTACGTTCCTGCGAATTACTCGTCATACTTGTCAGAAGCGATGTCAATGGCAGATTAATCGCCGCATACAAAATACCGAGTACAATATACGTGAAGTAAGCGTATACAAGTTTGCCCGTATTGCCGAAGTCCGGTGTCATAAATGTCAGCACTGCAACGATACCGAACGGGATCGCAAGCCACAGGAAGAATGGCCTTGATTTACCCCACTTCGTATGGGTGCGGTCGATAATCACCCCAATGATCGGACTATCAAAAGCATCGATTACCCGCGCCACCAGGAACAAAGTACCGACTGCCGCCACATTCAATCCGTATACATCCGTATAGAAGAACATCAGATACATCGTAATCATCTGAAAGACTAAGTTGGAAGCTGTGTCTCCAAGGCCATAACTAATTCGTTCTTTCCATGAAACCTGGTTATCCATAAGATATCCCCCTTTTAGCCCACTCCATGTAACCCCTTACATTTATCCTTATAAAAATCTCTTCATGTAACTGAACTCGTCCTCCGCTACAACTAGCAGAGGACGAGACTATTTACTATTTATAATGATGTCAGTGTAACTTCTTTACCTGTTCTGGCAGATTCATAAATCGCTTCAAGAATTGTTGTCACCATATAGGCCTCTTCAGGCTTCACCAGCGGTTCTTTATCTTCCATAATAGCCTCGATCCATTGTCGGGCTTCACGATCGCCTTCATCCTCCACTCGGGAACCGTAGTACGGAATCGAAGGGTTCATTTCAGGCTTGATCTCCACAAGTTTTCCAAACATTTCGGCATTTAAATGCAAGTCCGGTTTCCCGCTGACGGGATGACGTCGCATCTCCGCCCCGCCCTTCGTTCCGCAAAGTGTCGTCATCGCTTCGCGAACGTCAAGCGTATTCAGAGCCCATGAAGACTCGAGAAATATCGTTGCACCGTTCTCCATTTTAATAAAACCAACAGCGGAATCTTCTACTTCAAATTCGTCGGGATTCCATTGTCCGAACATGTTCGCCCTGTTTTGATCCTTTAGCTCATGAAACACGGAACCAGATACGGACTTCACTTTATAATTGTTCATGTACCATAGCGTCAGATCGAGAGCATGTGTTCCGATATCAATTAATGGGCCCCCTCCTTGCTTCTCTTTATCCATGAATACACCCCATGTCGGTACCGCACGACGGCGGATGGCATGTGCCTTGGCCAAATAGATATCGCCCAAGTATCCATCGTTACAAGCTTCTTTGAGCATCAAAGCTTCTTCTCTAAACCGGTTTTGATAACCAATCGTAAGCTTCTTTCCGGTTCTTTTGGCGGCATCGAGCATATTTCGGGCTTCCTGTGAATTAATGGCCATCGGTTTCTCACACATAACATGTTTACCCGCCTCTAGCGCATCAACTGTAATGGTAGAATGAGAGATGTTAGGAGTTAGCACGTGAACAGCATCAATCGCGTCATCCTGTATGAGCTGCTTATAATCCGTATATGTCTTTGCCCCCACAGCACCATATTGCTTGGAAGCCGTGTCGGCGCGCCCCTTGATGATGTCGCAAAACGCTGTTATTTCAACTAAATCTGCTAATTTGGCCAATGCTAGCAAATGTTTGGCATGGGCAATTCCACCACAGCCTATTATCCCTATTTTTAATTTACTCATATTCATCCTCCCACTTTTCACCGTTTAAGATTAAAATAGTTTTGAAATATAGTTATAGCTAATTTCAACACTTTCTAGCTGGTTCTTGTTCGTCCAATCTTGCTCGATAAACAAGTATCTTGCTTCCGGTTTACTTCTAAATGCATCCACAATTGCAGGTATGTCCATAATGCCTTGACCGGCTTCTGTGAAATATTCGATCTTGTGCAACTTAATCATCAATCCCATATCGATAAGGGCGTCGTCACCGATAACTTCAAATAAATTCACCGGTGTTGCATCAGCAGGCAAGTCTTTCTGATGAATAAGATCGCAGCGATCTCCCAGCTTGTGCAAATATTCAATCGGATCGATTCCGCCTCTTAGTGCCCAATAGGTATCAAATTCGACTTTAAGAAACTGTTCATCCGTATTCTCCAAAATAATGTCCAACACATACTGATTGTCAAACTTCTGAAACTCTTCAAAATGGTTATGGTAATACAACTGAAGACCGTTATCTTTGAACATCCTCCCGGCTGTATTTAATTTAGCGCACAGGTCAAGAACTTCTTGCTTATCGCTGAAGAAAGCGATTGCAATGGCAAGTGAAGTAAAGCCAACTTTTTTGGCATAGGCTATAATTTTCTCCGCTTTGTCCTCATGTAGAAATGCCAAGTCGATATGGGCTGAAACAGCTTTCAATCCAAGGCGATCCAATTCCTGTTTCAATTCATCCGCTGTCAGATTGCCAATAGTGGCCCCCATATTGTCTGCGTCATGGAAGAACAATTCCACATTTTTATATCCGATTGAAGCGACTTTTTCCAATGTTCCTTTAAAATCTTTCGTTAATTCATCTCGTACCGAATACAACTGCAATCCAAATTCCAAACTCATAAATAGTCCTCCCGAAAAATAGATTCACAAATGTAATAGGACGGCGCTTGAACATCAATGTAACAGATTACATAAAATTAAATAAATGCCTTAATAAACGGCATTCATAAAATGTAACGGATTACATTTGTGTTGGGTTCATCTTACTCCAACCCTTTCAATTCGTCAATCATAAAAAACGTCTTTCGCCTTCATACTTTCTTATCTCAAAAGAAATCGGCAACAGTGAGAGCAGCGCTCCGCCTGAACCGATTTAAGATATTTCTATTTATGATTGAAGTGTTGACTCTCGTTTAATCAACTGATGTTGCAGCATCACATTCTCATACTTCTTTTCTGTATGAACCATATTATGAATCAGTAAATTCATTGCAGTGTAACCGAGATCATATTTCGGCTGATGAACCGTTGTCAGTGCAGGTGTAGACATCGTTGCTTCATGGGTGTTATCGAATCCGATTACAGCGATATCGCCAGGTACGGACCACCCTTTCTTTTTAATCGCATTGACACAGCCTATGGCAAGACTATCATTCATGCAAAATATAGCAGTCGGAAGAACTGGCAATTGCAGCAGCTCGTTCGTCAGCGCTTCACCATCATGATGGAAGAAGCCTCCGTGTTTGATCCATTCTTCCCGACAAGGTATGTGATGTTGTGTAAGCGCTCTGCGATACCCTTGCTCTCTAAGACGTTCTGAGTACAACAGCGTAGAAGCGCCGATCATTGAGATGCGTTGATGACCTAATTCAATGAAATGACTTACAGCGTCAAAAGCTGCCTGTTCATCGTTGATGGATACGCAACACGTATAAGATGCATTTTCGAACTCGCAGCATTGAACGATGCTATGCTTTTGGCCCAGTGCGCTTAGTTCTTCTTCGCTAAGCGTCGTGCTAAAGGTAATGACACCGTCAACGAGCCTGTTTTTTAACATTTGAAGCAGTTCTTTTTCACGCTCCAAATGATTCGAAGTCGGGCACACCAACACATAATAACCATCTTCCTTGGCACGATCTTCTATGCCTTTAACAATTTCGGCGAATATAGGTCTATCCAGGCTCGGGGTTAACACAAGCACCTTCATCGTTTCCGATCTTCTTAAATCCCGCCCCAACAGGTTCGGTTGATAATCAAATTTATGAATAACGCTTAATACTTTTTGCCGGGTAGCTTCTTTAACTAAAGGACTTTCGTTCAAAACTCTAGATACAGTGGCTACAGAAACACCAGCCAACTGGGCTACTTCTTGGATCGTCATGGATTTCTGCATGTGTTCCCTTCCTTTATGCGCTTTCAAATATTCAGCTTATTTTCCCGCAATAACGAACGTAGTTCACCTGTTTGCTGTAATTGCATAATATCAGAGAATTCAGCCATATTAAAGTGCTACCACGCCTGTCGAGTCATTCTTAAAGCATATTACTTCGTATTATTCTGCTATTCTTAACCTCTCCACGATCGTTTGCCGACGAATATTTCGGTAAGCTAAATAAGGTACGATTACGAACAACAGGAACAAGATCGGGTATGTAATAAGCAGTGGTGACAGCACAAATTGATAGCTGAAAAACCATAGATTGCTGACCAACCCACGAACAATAAAAGCAGAAAACAATATGCTCAAAATGAGAGACAGCACGATTGTCGCACCTGCATAATACCCTCCCTCATAGAGAAGCATTCGCTTTAACTGCCGCCCCGTCATCCCTATACTTTGCAGCATCGCAAACTCCAGACGTCTTGATAAAATGCTGGTCAGAATTGAGTTGATAAAATTCAATATCCCGATCAGACCAATAACAAAGCTGATCGCACTACCTACGATGATCACCATATTCTGCAGTTGCTTAAAGTTGTTGACGTACACCTGCTTGGATTCATAATTCATGAGCGGCTCAATCGTTTCCGTATAATTCTTGATAAAGGTCTCCATCGCGGACTCCTGATCATCAGCCATGTTGAAGCCATACGTCATAAGCACGGGACGCGTTACAACTTTCAAATATTCTTCTGTAGGCAAGTACATGGCAAATTCATCATACGAACGGTTTCCAATTGTGAACTGATTGATTTTTGCCTTGGCCATGACCTCGTACTCGTATTTCTTTCCATCAACCGTAATCTGGACGGTGTCTCCGATTTGATAATGTGAAGTGTTCCATTCCACACGGCCTTCATCATCTTGATGGACACCTTCGATGATGTATTTTCCACTTTTTAGTTTTGCCGTATCCAATTTTCCCTCAACAATATCCAGACGCTTCAGCGGCAAGTCATCCAATCCATATAAATCGAGCGTAGGGTTACCATCCTCCGCTTTGTTCATGGGATACCCATGAGAACTAAGTTCATCTGGATCTTCTCGATAAATGGAAGATTGACCCAAGTAGATGTTGTAGTAGATTCTGCCGCCTTCCTGGAATCCCTCTTGCTCCTGAACTGCCTTAATAAAACTCTCACTCAGCTCATCTTCAGGTTGGCGAAAACGATTATCATTAAAATAATTCGCATGCCCGATGAGATAATCCATATTTACAAATTTGGAAACAAACTTGTCCATATCAAATCCTCGTGAGAGGGTAAAGACCGTGCTGAGCAGCACCAAGCTGAGCGACATCGAAATCAGCATCATGACCGTTTGTTTTTTGCTTCTGCCAAGATTCGACCATGCCATTCTCCAGATTTTTCCGCCATCGGTCGATTTCTTCTTTTTACGCTTAAAGGATTCCCTGCCACCTTGGTAGCGCACCGCCTCTACGGGCGATACGGCTGCCGCCATCTTGCCTGGCTTACGGGTGCTAATCCATACCGTCACGAATGTGAATATAGTGGCACCCATAAATATGAGTGGATGAACCGAGATGTTTACAGGTCCAACATATGTGAGAATGCCGAGCATCAGTTCCAGTAAGGAGTTACCTACAATGAGTCCAATCACAAGACCTAAAGGGATGCCAACAATCGATAACAACAGCGCCTGTTGACGAATGATGAATTTCATTTGTCGCCTCGTTGTACCGATTGTTTTCAACAAGCCATAGTCACGAATATCCTTGTTAACGGAAATCTGGAACAGGTTGTTGATCATCAAATATCCTGTAAAGGTAATCAGAAGAATGACTGCTACAATAGCAATGAGAGAAATTGGATCAGCAAGTGAAAAATTACTGGAAAGATACGCCCAATTCACATTGGCTGCAATATCCGTTGGCAACGGATCAGCATTATTTCCACTTTGCATCGTATAGCCACTTTCCGTGATGACCTGATTCAACTTGTTCTCCAGGCCAAAGCTATTCTTAAATAGGATATAAGCGTTAATGGAGCCTGTTGTATTATGATCCACTAGATTCGTATGACGTAGTTCTGAAGCATGCGCTTGCACAAACTCTTTTGAGACTACAGCCATACCGACTGGAGCAACAGGATCGGTCTCCCAATACCCAGAGAGTACGAAGTCTGTCTGCATCTGCTCCCCCTTCATCGTATACGTGAGCGGTACTTTTGCACCGACTTCATGAGGAACGCCAAGCAAGTCTAGCGTGACCGTATCCGTAATAATTTCATTCTGTGCTTGGGGGGCCTTCCCCGTTGTCGGGACGGTAAACCCTAACTTCATTGCAGTTTCGTCCATATAGTACATTTCCAAGCGTCGCTTGAGAAAAGCCGAATTATCAACATGATCAGCGGCAATCAGGTTGTAGCTGATTTCATCAATTAACGGATGATCTTTAACAGCATTGTACTGCTCATCCGTAATGTATTTGAGCACAGCATGGCCGTCACCTCCCGCTTGCCGTAAGGTTTGGTTCTGCAAATTCTCGACCATTCCGATCGTCGTCGTGAAGAGACAGGTGAAGAGGACAGTCGTCATCGCAATGGCAATGATCGCGATGACATTCCTCATCCGATTGGCTTTAAATATGCGAAACGCAAGACGATGGATCATTTTCCGATTCTGTACGCGGATCATGACAGGTTCCCGCCTATCAATTTCCCATCTTCAATCCGGATGACCCGATCCGCCATTTGTGCGATTTCTTCATTATGGGTAATCATGACGATCGTCTGTCCAAATCGTTCACTTGTCACTTTGAGCAATCCCAGCACATCGAGACTTGTCTTACTATCCAGATTCCCTGTTGGCTCATCTGCAAGAACGATAGCAGGCTTTGTCGCAAGTGCCCTTGCAATCGCAACACGCTGTTGTTGTCCACCCGATAGCTGGTTCGGTAGATTATTCAGCTTCGTTTCCAGTCCAAGCGTTGTCACAATTTGATCGATGTAAGAATTATCCACCGCATCACCATCCAACTCAATCGGAAGGGTAATATTTTCATAGACATTTATAACAGGAACCAGATTATAGCTCTGAAAAATAAAACCGATCTTGCGCCGTCTAAATATCGTCATTTCGTCATCCTTCAGCGAGAAAATCTCTTTGCCGTCCACCTTCACCGTTCCGTTTGTCGCTCGATCCAGGCCCCCAAGCATATGCAAGAGCG
This sequence comes from Paenibacillus uliginis N3/975, assembly GCF_900177425.1. Taxonomy (NCBI): domain Bacteria; kingdom Bacillati; phylum Bacillota; class Bacilli; order Caryophanales; family Paenibacillaceae; genus Paenibacillus; species Paenibacillus uliginis. The sequence continues at coordinate 3,627,425 of NZ_LT840184.1, forward strand.
TCGATTTCCCACTCCCGGATGTTCCAACAATGGCGACGAATTCGCCGCGTTCGATCGTAAGATCAATACCATCCAAGGCTTTTACGACATTCGGCTCGGCACCGTAGTGTTTCATCAGATTAGACGCCTCTAATACCACCATCAAGTAACCTCCTTATGTATCCAAAGTCTATATCACGTGATGATATTGACTTTACATCGATGGTCTTTCCACAATCTTTCTGAAATCTAACAGTTCTGAAAGATTTACTTCGTACTCGGGAGGAATACCGAAAAAGCGGAGCCCTGATGTAGCGTTGAGTTGACCTTGATATATCCCCCTTGTGCCATGATCATTTCTCTGGCAAGGTATAACCCGATCCCTACACCCTCATAGGCACCTACTGCCGATGAGCGATAGAATCGTTGAAAAATCTCATTACTCTCATATTCTGCGATTCCGATTCCGGTATCGTTAATGTCTATTCGGCAAAACAATTCATAGGAAACTGCAGACACCGAGATGCTGCCGCCAATAGGTGTATATTTGATCGCGTTATCTACAATATTATGAATGGCTTCCGTGGTCCATTTCCGATCGAACACCGCTTCCAAACAATCACAGCTGAGTTGAATCTGAATTTTTTTCGCTTCCACCTGTTGTTTCACATCTTCACATACCGAAACGAGCAGATCTGCAATAGACTCTTTTTTCGGTGAGACCGAGATAATCCCCGCTTCCAAGCGAGAAGTTTTCACTAACGCATGAATTAAAAATTGCAGTTTCTCCGATTGAAGGGCAATCTGGTCCACCATTTCAGCACAATCGTTAGACAGATGCGGCTGCTCTTTGAGTAGCTGTGAATAGAGCAAAATATTAGAGAGAGGCGTCTTCGTCTGGTGGGATATATCCGAAACAAGTGATTTGAGTCGATTTTTTTCAGTAGCGAGGTTTCGTTCTCTAGTCTGGAACTGACCAATATACCGGCTCAATTTGGTCTCTAATGCGGATATAGCAGATTCGTCATATTTGGATTCCTTAAAATTCCCCTCAATTGCACAATCGACCATCTGGGTCAGCCTGCGAATGGTTCTGCGCATGCTTAAACGATACCAGACTACTAGACTTACACTAAACAGCATGCAAACGATACTCCCGATGAGAACAACCATAGTCAATTTATCCACGCTTATCCACCGTCCATGAGTAGCCTACACCATATACCGTCTGGATGTATTTGGGCTTTGCTGGACAATCCTCCAACTTGTCACGTAGCCGTTTGATGGTCACGGACAACGCGTTCTCATCTACATATTCAGCCCCATCCGTCCATATTTTATCGACCAGGACGCTACGGGCCAAGACGATCCCTTGATTTTGAACGAGCAGCTTTAGTAATTTTTGTTCAGTTTTGCTCAGCTCCACTGGTTCTTTCCGTTTGAGAAACCTCATCTCATCAAAGTGAAATTCAAAGTGATCTATTATAAGGCCCTTGTTGCTACTCTCCTGCTTACTTCGGCGAAGTATTGCAGATACTCGCGCACGAAGAATCATTAAGCTGAAGGGTTTGGTGATATAGTCATCGGCACCCAGCTCAAACCCCGTTACAACATCCACTTCCAAGTCGTTCGCTGTTAAGAAGATGATTGGAGTTGCGAGATGTTGTCTGATTTCCATGCAAAGATCAAGTCCGCTGCCATCGGGCAGATTCACATCCAACAAAATCAAATCAAATGTCATCTGGGTTAAATAATCCCGCGCCTCGGATTGGGTATAGCACTGTGTAAATTCATAATCTTCTTGCCGAAAAGTCAGGACAATGCCTTGATTCAACGCTCGGTCATCTTCAACAATAAGAATCTTATTCATGGTCCAGCCCCTTCTCTAAACATACTTTTAATATAAACTATGTATGTCCCGCATATATAAACAAGGCTCCATCTTAAATCATCTATGATCTAAGAGAAACCTTGTTTAGAACCTCTGCTCTACTTAATATACGCTATATTTTCCTAACGTTGATGTGCGGAATGTTTAATTCCCACTTGTATCCATTAAAGCAGATAACTCTAATAGCTGTCTAATCAAAAGTCTAATTCTTGTCGGCAACAATATAGCTTCTTATTAAGCTTGCTGGTACGGATTTAACAGCGCAGCACATTTTATATTTACAAATCTATAAAAGTAGATATAATAATCTGTATGGAACCTTTATTGATTTATAAAGCTTTGTCTAACGAGACTCGTAGTCAAATTATGCAATGGTTAAAGAATCCAGAGGAATTCTTTGATGAAAAGCCTTATTTACAACAAGGTCTCAATTTCCGAATTGGTGTATGCGTAGGAGATATTCAGGCTAAAGCGGGACTTGCACAGTCTGTTATTTCGAGTTATTTGTTGACTATGCAAAAAGCTGGTTTGTTGGAATCTGAGCGAATTGGGAAGTGGACGTACTATCGTCGGAACGAAAAGACAATACAGGAATTTTCCGAGTACATCCAAAAGAAACTATAAACGGAAAGGAGGTCTTTTTTTTCGTATTTCATATCTACATTTCTATATATTTAAGTATTAATGGAGGCTTACATTTAAAATGAAAAAGGTTAACTCTTTACTCATCATTATTCTAGCTTTAGGTGTATTCGGCATTATCACAACAGAGATGGGGATAATAGGTGTTCTCCCCCAGGTCACTCAAAAATTTAATATATCGACTTCACAGGCCGGATGGCTTGTAAGTATATTTTCTTTAGTCGTTGCCATTTCAGGTCCATTCCTGACATTACTCGCTTCCGGGATTAATCGTAAAGTCATTCTATTAACCGCTGTGCTTATTTTTGCGATTTCAAATATTGTTTATGCCTATACTACCATGTTCGATGTGATGCTGATTTTCCGCATTATCCCTGCTATTTTTCATCCCGTCTTTTTTTCGGTTGCCCTTGTCACCGCAGCCAAACTTGTTCCTCCGGAAAAAAGCAGTAAAGCGGTCACTAAGGTTTTCGCCGGAATAACGGTCGGGTTTGCTTTTGGCGTGCCTTTAACTTCTTATCTCGCGGACAAAATTTCGTTAGAAGTCGCTTTCCTTTTTGGTGCTGTTGTAAGTATAATTGCCTTTGTAGGTATCCTAGTTTGGCTTCCTTCCATGCCTGTTAAGGAAAAAATGTCTTATGGCAAGCAGCTTGGTATATTACGCAAACCTCAATTGTGGTTAAATATCGTGACAGTTATTTTTATCTTTGCAGCTATGTTTTCTGTGTACAGCTACTTTGCTGAATATCTTGGACAAGTAACTCATATGAACGGATCATGGATTAGTATCATGTTGATGACCTTTGGTATAATCATGATTTTCGGGAATTTCTTATTTGGGAGCCTTTTGCATAAAAGCATGACAAAGACCGTCATCATGTTTCCTCTGCTATATGCGGTAATTTACTTATTTGCTTATTATCTGGGATCATATTTCATTCCGATGGTAGTTATCGTATTCATTTGGGGGGTAGTGCATTCCGGCGGGCTTATTATCAGTCAAGCATGGTTAACGACCGAGACAAAAGAAGCTCCCGAATTCGGCAACAGCTTGTTTGTCTCATTTTCCAATCTTGGAATTACTATAGGGGCTTCTATCGGTGGCTGGTCTATTTCTCACTTAGGGATACATCAACTTATTTGGAGTGGAATTGTGTTTGCAATGCTTGCTTTCTTATTGATCTTGCTAAAAATAAAAATGTGCAAATCGAACGTAGAGGAAGTAAACGTACGTTAGTATCTCGAATAAATCAGGATTTTCTAAATATTTTAGTTCCATTTGATTCTAATAAGAAAATCTGCAAACTTTTATAATGTGAAGTAAATAAAGAAGAAATTTCTCTTTCAGAAATTTCTTCTTTATTACCTACAAGACAGACCTGGTCAAATAAATCTCTATAGATTTTTTGAAGCTTACGATAATCTTGACGGGACCAGTGGGCAACTCATAAAAAAGAGCCAACTGGCTCTAAAATTATTTAACTAATCCTACTCTCAACTCATTAACACCAAACTCCAAATAAGCCTTTAAACAGGTCAACATATAAACCCATCCTTCTTTATTATCTATCAATTGACTGATGAAATCATCATCATTTTCATTAAAACCTTCTTCGTTAACTTCAATTATTGTACTCGATTTTTCCAATTCTTTCAGTGTTATCGTAACAATATGTCCTTCCCCATTTGCACCCCACTTGAACATGATTTTCTTATTTATTTCCACTTCCAATACCTCTATATCCAATTGAGCATCGTACTCATCATATCTCAATGTAACCGTCTTTCCTTGCTCCCACCTATCAGAACTGTGCGAAAACCAGAAATTCCTAATTTTCGTAGGATCTACGAAAGCTTCAAATACTTCATTCGCTGGCTTTAATATGTTCATTTTCGTAAGGTTGTTCTTCACAATATCAACTCTCTTTCCTTGAGTACAAAACAGTTATCGTTGTTCCATGATGTTTTATACATATTATCTCCAAAAATAAAGTATTAAATGTCTTCCGGTGTACAATCGTATTTCATACCCTCTTCCTTACAGAGGTTTATACTCTTCAATCAGAATGCTGTACTGAAGCTCGTCATCCCAGCTGCCATTTTTGTATCTTACCTTCCGGAAACGGCCTTCTTTTTCCATGCCGGCTTTGATCATGACTTTCTCCGAGTTTAGATTGTTTGCATTACATCTTGCGAAAACCCTATGTAAATTCATTTCCTCAAAACAAATCTTAAGCAACCTATTTATGATTTCCGTCGCATACCCCTGCCCCCAAAAGTCCGGCAGCAAAAAATAACCGATCTCCCCATTACCGCCATCCCGATTCCGTTTCACCATTTCCACATCCGCAAAACCGATAAATTGCCCGCTTGAAGATAAAAAAACACCGAATTCATAAGAAGGGCGACCCTCAGATGTATGGTTATTCTGGAGAATTCGATTAAAATAGGGCAGCAGTTCCTCCTCTTGGCCGACCTTATCCATATAGGCGTATTTCATGATTTGTTCATTCGAAAAAATAGAATAAAACAATTGGAAATCTTCTTCGTTATATTCCCTAAATATCAAACGTTCGCTTTTAAACTCCACCGCGTATCCCTCCAAAGGCTGACAAGTCACGACAAATCCACTTCCAAATTCGATAGGTTAAGCCATTCTTCTTAACCGATGGAATCATCAAAATGCTTCAAAATCAAGGACATTAACGCGCCGTGCGTAACGACCGCAATATGATGGAACGGTCCATGGACGATTTCGTTTATGACTTCATTTTTAAGATTTATATAAATAATTCTATATCATGCGATGTTTACCTTTTTATCTTTATGACCTTCCGGGAAAAACGAAAAACAGCGAAGCCTCCCTGTTATGAAACGTATCGCTTAACGTAGAAAGAAGTCCCCTTTTCAGGGACTCCTTTCTACGGTGATTACTGTCTTATGATGAGGATGTCTTGAGGCGGTCTGCCAGTGCTTTGAATTCGGGAAATTTCGGAGTCCGTAAGATTGCGGCCTACCAAAATAAATGAAGATGTGACATTGTCAAAGCCCAAATTACCCAAATTCGCTACGTTTTGGCTGCCGCGGAACACGCGGAATGTGCCCTGAAAGTTAGTTCTCGAAAACAGTACAAGCGTTACTTGGGATCTTTCCACAACGTTTCTGAGTCGGAAACTCGAGAGGACGTTATCAAACCGAAATGCCCCAAGATCCCGAACCGCAACTCCTCCACGTCTGAAGAGGATCCGACGACCCGAAAAAAACGTATCTGACCAAAGCGCAAGACGTACATCTCTATTCGCCAACTATATCACTCCTTTTCTCAGGTTGATATAGTATATTACCAAGCTCAAAGAACGGTACAAGATACAAACACCGGTTCAATAGTTTGTTTTGGGGATTGATTTAATCAACAATAAACCGTAATTCGGATTCGGCCGACTGCCATAATAAAAATTGCTTAAGCATGCAAAAAAAGACGGTTTTTCAACCGTCTCTGATTCTTTCGAAACATTTTGCTCTCTTAAGCATGGATATCTCAAACTTCGTTTTGGACTCCCCATTACCACAATAGATGAACTAAACAGATATGATCTATTGCTCATGGGAAATCGTTCTTGGATGTTTGATCCTTTAGTCTCTCTCCATCGTTAAAATCTTCTCTTTCGCATCCCATTGCCCTTGCGCTCCAAGAGCTTTGGCAATGAAACGCATCGGCACATAGGCATAGCCCTCAAAATTCTGCACCGGCTCAGCAAGCACTTCTGCTCCTCCGTTGATCGAAGCGTGCTTCGAACCCATTTTCAGGACGATTTTGGCGCCTGTCAGGTCTTCCGTGAGCGTGATTTGCTTCGTGGCATTGTCCCAGGACAGCTTCGCATCAAGCTGATCCGCAACATATTTCAGCGGCACCATCAGCGTATTGTTGACGATCACAGGCTTGTATCCTGCGCCATACAGGTCGGTCGGGTCTTCATCCGTATACATAATAATCGATTTGCGGGTAATTTCCATGTCATCCTTCACGAAACGGTACAGGTCAGACTTGCTGTCCAAATGGCGCAGGACCTCGCCTGGCGTTCCTTCGCCAGGAGCAACCTTCCAGAAGCCTTTGGAACTGTCCACCGCATGGATCGTCACAGGCTCATTCACTTTCCACGTTTCTGACTCGGAATGTACCTTAACCTGCTTAACAGGGATTTCTTCATCAGCTGGAAGCTGTATGGTCAGATCCATGTTTTGCTTACGGATATTCAGCTTGCTGTCGAGTAGGAAGTCGAGCGAAAGCACAGTGTCTTTGCCCAAAATGGTGCGAAGCTCAGGCGCTGCCTCAAACAGCCCGTTTACGTTTTTGTCGAACTCAGGCAGCAGCTCGTTCACCATGACCATCAGTTCTTCCACAGCCGCATTGATTTCCTTTTCTCTCTCTGCGGCGGTTGGCTTGGCATCTTCTTGCGGAACTCCGGCATAGGCTGTAATGAGCGGATAATAAGTGTCGTACAAGCGACTAATAAGTTCCTTCAGACCTTCCTCATCCTTGGATAAGCCTATCAGGAAACCTTTGGCCAGGCCGGCCAGTTCATCCCCGCGAATCTCGATATGCAGCTTTTGCAGAGACAACGACTCTCCGTTGACTTTATCGGTTACAGGCGTGACCGAAATATTAGACGGATTCGGCGTATGTTTCAGCAGGAAGCCCAGCACGTCTTTGTACATTTGAACCAGGTTTTCGTTGTTCATTGGCAAAACCGCAAAAGCAGCATCCAACTCTTCCGTATCAAGCGGTACGGAAATCGGCTGCGTCATCCCTTCGACGGACAGATTCAGCGCCTTATTGTCCATTGCCAGATGGAAAGGAAGCTTTTTGCCTAGAAGCTGAACGGCCCCTTCCAACGATACATGATTCATGTCCTGCATAATGGCTTGGTCGATCGTGACGGACAAGGAATTGAAAAGATCGATTACCTTCTTGTCCTCTTCGCTCAGCTTGCCATCTGCCGGAACCAGCTGCAGGGACAATGTCTGCTTGGATATCGATGATTTGACATCCAGCGTGCTCAGAGCTGCTTTGCTGACATCCACACCGCCAACGGCTTGGCACCCTGCAAGCACCACCAGAAGCAAGGACAGCATGGCGGCAAGTCCCCATTTGAAACGATTCATCATCATGTTCCTCCTTATGTACCCATAATTTCTTGCGATGAAAAGCGCTCGGAAATATCCGATTGAATATAGTATGCCAGTGCCTGTCAGCACATGTAAATATTATTTTTTCATTAATTTTGGAATCCGTTACGGCTCCCTCTTAAAAAACACAAAAAAAGAGTCGATGAACGTTGACTACTAGAATAGATCATATCATTCCAGCTCATGCCATTGGACATCTTGTGACCCCGCTTTTCCATTTCAATGGTCAGGTCGAATGAATCGGCGGCATCCGCACGCATCCCCGGCGTATCGAACAAAATGACGTTTCCCTGCTTATCCCGCTTGATGTCAAAGCCCATATTTGCGCCAGCCTTTGCTTTCGCGTTCACCACCAGTACCAGTACGGCAAGGACCACAGATACAGCCAGGATCCATAGCCAGATACTCATATCCCACCTCATTACAACATTTTCTCAACCTCAAACTTTCCATCGGCTGATTTTACAAAATATAGCTCGTCAAAACCTTCGTCGTATGTAGGAATCTGTAGTTTTTTTAGCGTGCTTTTTAATCCGATCTCACGAACTTTTTCTTTCCCTTCTCTCTGTTCATTTCTTGCATAAGACAATTCATAGTCAGGCTCAAAGTAATAACCAACTACCTTAAACTTATTCTTTCTTGCAATATCAATGTACTTCTTCCTGTCGTCAATTGTTGGATTCGTATTGTCAACAACAAATGGCTGTTTAGCCTCAATCGAAGCCGCCAAATAAACATCCTCACGGTTCCTACTCCTAAGCATATCAAGATTAATTCGCATATGAGTCTTGAAGAACTTCTCTTTATAAAAAGTTGATTTTCCGGATGCTTGAATCCCAATAAAAATTACACATTCCACAATTACTCATCCTTTTGTTGATAAACGTATTGATTAATGTATTCTCGATTCTGACTAAAGATCGGTGTATCGAAATCAACATCCCACTTACTGCGTGTAGCTTCTCCCTTTTTAAAATACTGTTTTGTGATGCATACCCCACGCTTTTGCCACACAGGCAAGTCATTCCAATTTATCCCTTTCTCTAGAAACAACTTATCCTGAAGCTTCTTTCCATCCAAACCTTGAAGCTGCTCGTGAGGAAAATTAGCTTGTGCCACCATTGAAATGCTGTTCTTTGTGGCATCTTGTTGTCTCCAAAGAAAATAATTCGTTACTTCATCATGAGGAACTACCCAAGCTCTACTATCAAAAGTCGCAAATGGCCTGTCAGGGTAGCATTCCTTAATGGCTTCATTAAACTTTGCCGTTGCCATCGAAGCAGACACTGAAACGATTTTTTGAAGGTTATTATCGAACCATGATTGTGTTGTTAATTTATCATAGTTAGTAAGGAGAATGGATATTTCATCGCTCTGTTGATATACCAGTTTACAGCCCATAATATTCTGTGCTAAGTATTTGCATGTCTCCCAAAGTGCGTTAGTTAATGATTCATCAAACGGCTTCCTCATACCACGTGTAAACGTATGAAAGTGACAACCATCTATCCGAATAATAACAGGTAGTCTTTGAGGAAGTGCTTGTCTAAAAATATTTTCATACCCCTTCATTCGATTTCCAAAATCATCCTTTTTCATTTCCTTCTCCTTTCTTTCCTTTTTCAATATTTAATTATTTGGTGTTTTGATGAATCAGACCTTCATCTAAGACAGGATTGTAGATGTGCTGGAGCAGTATAAAAATCACCACAATGTATATCTCTCCTTTATAAATGTAATAAGTACTTATGTTGATATTAACCATTTGTATAGAAAAAAGACACTAACAAATGTCAGTGCCTTTAGCGGTATTCTATTTCAAATTCAACGGTATCGACTACTCGATCATACCACTAGCAATTAACCCCTTAAAATTTTCAACAAATTTTTTATAATTATATTTTTCAAAGGCTATAGGAAGAACATGAATAGGCTTTGACATGTCCATATAATATCCAAATGACTTCCAAACAAAGCAATCTTTCTCCTCTACCACACTAGTAGATACCACTGTGCAAGAGAAATCCATGTCATCAGAACAAACCAAAATAGGAATAACAATATTTGTATAATCTAATAACTCAAAAACTTTCTGTTGATCACTAGCATCATAAAGTCCGATAGGAGGAACTAACAAATTAAAAGAATCGCTATCTGTATTTTGATTCAAATAATCAATCAATGTAATTTCATTTATGTAGATCATATTCTGTGGATTTTGAAAACCATGCACATGATCCAAGCGAATATCAATTTTACTTAGAATGTATTTCTTGGATTTACCCACAATTACCTCCCCGATACATAAAAATCTCTTTGAACAAAGGTTTCCCTTCTTCCGTACGCTCGCCGCTCACTCGATCTTAACTCCGGCGTTCAGAAAGCGCGACTCAGATACTGGGCTCACTTATCTGTTACCTTTCGTGCAATCCTCACCATAAGTATATCATGGTTGAAAGGTAACCATTATGAGTTTACAACGAAGAGGCTGTCCCAAAAGGTCAATTGACCTTGGGGCAACCTCTTTTTTGTGTTCATGTTCTTGTCTTGTATTTGTTTATTTTACATACGTCAGGTTCTGAAGCATTCGATTTAACACCGCGGCACTTTCGCCTCTAGTTGCATTCGATTGAGGGGTAAGTCGCTGGTGACGATCCCCGTTCAACATTTCAAGACCGCTCAATACATCCACCGCTTTTTTTGCCCAGCTACTAATATGGGACTTATCAGCAAAATGGGGTTTCGATGAACCGTTGTGTGTGTATCCGGCATATTGCATTGCGTTGTACACCATGAGTGCCATCTCTTCTCGCGTGATCGTCTGCCCTGGTTTAAAGGTGCCGTCCAAATACCCGCTTACGATTCCGGCATTGACAGCCGCATTAACCTGCCCGGCATACCAGTTATCTGCTGTCATATCCTTAAATGAACTTGCTTGAGCGTCTACGGTAAGACCTAATGCTCGGGTTAATAACGTGGCGAACTCGGCTCGTGTTACCGGAGCATTCGGAACAAAGGCCTGCTCTGTGCGTCCGGTCACGATCATTTTGGCAGCGAGGGACTCAACGTCTACCTTTGACCAATGCGACACGATGTCCTGGAACGTTACCGGGTTCTGAATAACCAGATACGTGCTGTTGGTTTGACTATAAATATCGACTCGTTGACCATTCAATTTGAACGGAACCGGGGTGTATCCATTTCCTGTACCGTCTACTCGAACAACCGCAATATCAGCTGAACGATAATCTTTGTCGATATTCAAAGACCGCTTCACATACGATTTGAATTTATCCAGCTTGATGGTCTTACCATTACCGGACGTTACCATAACGGTGTAGCTTACCGCTTGCAGCGCATCGTATCCTTTGGATGCCGCTGATTTAAGAGCATTCGAATCCACTGCAAGTTGAATGACCAGTTGGATACTGCTGATATCCGATCCGGCCTGTCCAGCCAGTGCCTGGAGATTGACCTCCTTCTTCGGAAACTCATAACTTCCGTATGGAGTTACAACAGTCAACACTTGGGCGCTTGTTTGATCAAGCCATGCTCGGAGCGCTTCATTCTCGATGGTAATGGACGAAGACTCTACTTGCTGATTACTTGTAACCTCAATCGTAATTTTCCCGTTAGAAGGCTGCTTTAAGGCTTCCTTCATTGCCGCCCCAGTCACCGTGCCTTTTGCCACACCGTTCTCCACCTTAACTTGAACCTTCACCTTGCCTGCTTCCGCTGGTGTTGTTGTACCTGGGTTCGATGGATTCACAGGAGGCGTTGTCGGGCTTGGAGATCCAGGGGTGCCCGGGTTGCCTGGTGTGCCAGGCACTTCAGGTCCGCCAGGGTTAGGACCTTCTGGAAGTGGTGCTCCTTTCAGGTCCGTAATCCGTCCTTCGACGGCCGAAGTCTTGGCTGTGATGGTGCCTACTTTTTTCACATAATCAGAGAATACCTCATAGTCAGGCATGTAGAGCAGATTCACACGCCCTTCTAGATAAGCCTTCTCAAGCGAAGCATAGAAATCTCCGCCCTTGGCGGTAAATGCATTTGTCGCTACCTCGTACGATTTATTTAGATCGATCGGCTCGTATCCGTTCTTGCCTTTTACCTCGATACGAAGCACGCGCTGTCCGACCGGTTTGGTCGAATCATAAATGAACTTCATACCCGCGATATGCGGAAATCGTCCGTCCGCAGCTGGCATCTTGGAAACCCCGTTCTCCATCGCTTCTTTAATCTCAAGGCCTGTCAGTGTGATGGTGACAAGATCATTGTTAAACGGAAGGACGGTCATCACGTCTCCCATAGTGACTTTACCTGCTGCGATGGATTCGCGGATTCCGCCACCATTCTGCAAGGCAATAACCGCATTCGTTCCGGCTGCTTGCGCTGCAGCCAGCATTCCGTCCGCAATCAGATTTCCAAGATTCGTTTCCTTGGTTCGCACATCGGCGCGAACACCATTCAGCTTCACTTCTGTCATACCAACTTCCGTTTGTTTTAACTTCTCTACACCCGGCTTATATTTGGTATTCAGAATTTGCAATGCTTCTTGATCCGGCTCTATCACATTTTGGCCATTGCTATCTTTCTCGTCAACCGATATCAGGTTGCTGTCCCACTCTTGCAGAACACCCTCGTTGTCAAATATGACCTCAAGCTGACCTAAGAACTGGCCTTTTTCACCTGTCTGCACAATCAGCTTCGGCTCACTGTCCGACCGATCTACAACAGCCTTATCCAGCTTAGTATGACTGTGACCGCCCACGATGATGTCGATTCCTTCCACATCCTTGGCAAGATTTACGTCCATATCATAACCCAAGTGTGAAAGTACAACGATTTTATTGATTCCTTCATTCTTCAACATCGATACGGTGTCTTTTGCCTTTTGTACCGCATTATCAAAAGTAACGGCTCCCGGCGATGCTATATTCGACGTGTCCTCCGTTGTAAGACCTACCAGACCTACCTGTTCACCATCTACCTCCATTATGATAGCAGGATATATGGTTGCATCCTTGGGATCCTCAGTGACTTCATTCTTGAATTTCTCACGTAATAAAGAATCGGCAGAGAAGTTCACATTCGAGGAGACAAACGGGAATTCCGCATGCTCAATAAAATCATTCAAGACCTCTGACCCTTTATCGAATTCATGATTACCGAAGGTCATCGCATCATATTGAACCAGATTCATAAACTCGAGATCAGCAAGTCCCAAATATTGATTAAAATACAGTGTGCCGGAGAATACATCCCCTGCATCCACGAGCAAGGGATTGACCGCTTCCGCTCTTGCTTCTTTGATCGCTGTAACACGACGCGCAATGTTATCCGGTGAGTTTACGGTGTCCAGATTGGCATGCGTATCATTGGTATGCAGTATGGTGAGCGGGAAGCCGCTCGCAGCTTCTCCATGCAGGTCGATCTGTGCAACAATCGGATCATGATCCGACACGCGGCCCTTGGAAGAAGGGAAATCAGCGTTAAGATGTACAACATCGACTTGGCTTGATTTTGTCAGGTTCTTGCTGACCAAAATATGATCAAGCACCTGTGAATTTCCGTCATAGGTATACGTATATTGTTCTTCGAGCGGAAGTCTGTCAATCAGGTTGTCTAATTCATTTCCTTTCAAAATCGTCGCGGTCTCAGTAAATTGGAAATCATTCAAGTCGCCCAGAACGATGACGTTAGCGTCAGGATTTCCGGTCACAACATCTTTGACAAACCCGTTAACTGCAGCTGCAATCTGATGACGCTGCGTTTCGCTGGAGAGAACCGGCGGCTGGGTATTACCAAAAGGTCCTTGGTCCCCGGATTTCGAGTTAAAATGATTCGCAATCACGATTATCTTCTCGCCCCGGAATTCAAACTGCGCTGCCAAAGGCTTACGTGATGCACTAAATGCAGGATTTAACGGATCGATTCTGCCCGGATTATAGGTCAGCTGATCCTTCGCCGCATCATAAGCGACGGAATCTGTGGATGAACCTTTTTGGCCATTTACACTGTCCGATAATTGAACGCGATCTGTGTTATATAGGAAACCAACCCGGATGTTAGCTCCTGGCGCTCCACCGTCATTATTATTCACCGGATCAATGTCGGTAAAGCTGTAGGTTGGGCCTCCGGCTGCCTTGATTGCATTAATCAGGGCTTGGTAGCTTTGGTCTGCTGCAGTGATGCCATCGTTCCGTTCACCGTTGTTGTCCTGCACTTCCACCAGACCGATAATATCCGGAGACTTAATATGGTTTACAATCGACTCCGCCAGCTTATTGATTTTGCCTGAGTCTACTCCCGGATAGAAATTCTCAATATTATACGTCGCCACTCTCAGCTGTTCGGCATTCACATCGATGGTGGATACCTCTGATTCAAAAGAGCTGCTATTAATCGCTGGTAATTCGCCTTTACCTGGAATCACCTTGAAGTTCCCACCGTTATAACCGATCACGCCGATCACATCATTGGCAAACGTATCGCCAGTGCTTACTTCCTGTCCCGGATTGCCGTAGGCAATCAGAAGACGCTGCGGGTTGAAATTGCCTTGTTCTTTTAGAACCAGACCACCAGCCGGTGTAATGACGTCGGCGATTTCATTTTCAACACGGCTAGCAATATTGTAAGTCCCGCTGCTTATCCAATACGGACTAATGATCGTTGGCTGCGGAAGTCTAACCAGCATACCCTCCAGAGATTCATAGAAATCAATAGCATCTTCCTCTGGATCGAATGTTGTCAATCCGTCATTATCAATAATGGCGGCAGGAATCGCGCGTCCACCCTTACCAAGGGTAACAGGTTCCGGCAGCTGTTGATCTTGCCCAATCTTCTTGAAGGATTGAAGCTCGATTTGAGTGGAAGTAAGATTGCTGGAGCTTCCTTCGTTATATTCAGTAACTTTTCCCGTTACGGTTACCAGATCTCCGACCTGTGGCCGGTCTGCATCCGTGGAAAATACAAAAATGGCGTCAGAGGTATTCGGATTGGAATCAGGCGAAGTATCTTGGATATAAAAGCCCTTTATGTTTCCGTTGGAGAAAGTATATCCGTATTGCGTAACAATGCCCTCAATATCTTTTACCGTTTGCCCATTATAAGGTGAGAAGTGAGCCTGTCCTTGGATATCGGCAATCCGCGGCTGCTGGGTGGCTTTATAGGCAAATTCATAGACCTTACTAACATCTGCACCAGACACAACAATCGCCTTGATGGTCATATCACGGTCGATTTGAACCGGCGAGCTGTAAAGCGTGCTTGATGTCGTCGGAACCGTTCCGTCGAGCGTATAATAAATGCTTGCCCCATGCGTAGGGCTGGATAATGTCACCGTTCCTCCGGTAATAATCGGTCCAGCACCCGGACTAGCAGATACGGAAAATAATTCTTCGATTAAAGCATCGTCACTTAGAGGGATCAGTTCATAGATGTTTCCAAACTGCTTCACCACGCCCGTGACACGGCTGAAGGTTTTACCCGTCTTCAGCTTGGATAATCCGGAATAAATGATGAATTCATGCCCATCCTGCTCCGCAGTATATTCACCCGGTCTGTTCTCTGTCTTGATAGAAACATTCTCTAGGTAGACAAGTCTTGCTTCATATGCCTCCCCTTTATCTGCGGATAGATCAGACCCGCTTATTCGGAGAGCTTGCGGTAATCCCGCATTTTTTTCCGTTATGTTATGCGGCAACAGGGCATGTGGCTTGAGTTCCTGAAGATTGTTGTATATCTCCATAACACCGGCCACACTTACCCGGTCACCAACCTCGGCAGTCAGCGGATAGTCATAGAGTACAATGCCGGCAGTCTCGTCCTGAATATAGGTTTCTCTGCCTTCGATATGCGTAATAATGCCTTCCGTCCAGACATTTTCACCTTTTGCCTTGCCGTGGGCATCAGCCACCGATGTTGGCGTAAGAATATCGTACTCGAAAGTAGATACAGGTCCATCTGCAAAGCCCTCTTGGACTGCATAGGCATTAATCTGTGTAGGCTCGTTGAGTATGATAGGGTCATTCACGAGCTGGAAGCCTAAACCTTCTCCGCCTGACAAGTAAACATCCGCGTAGACGGAAGCTCCTACGGTGGGAGGGTTCAACGTGATTCGTGTTCCGGCTGGCCAAGCATTAGGTACTGGACTTGCCGTGATCGGCCCGAGAGCGTTACCCGGATTTCCTGGGGATGTAGTATACGTACTGTTGCGAGGATCTGGTGATGAAACCATAAAATCCGCAGCGTTGTTGTCCGTGTCAAAGCCGCGGTTGCCGGCAGGGCCTCCTGCCAACTCCTTGCGGATTGCAGCATTGGCGTTTGATAATGCCGGTGTTGGCTGCGTTTCTGATTGTGATGCTGAGCCATAACCAATAAAATCAATTGTTTCGCCGTCAGCGTTAACCAGATCCACTTTACCGTTGCTGCCGCTTAAATCCAAAGTTCCTTGAAGATCAGGCGTTGGCAAAGGATTTCCGCTGCCTGATGTACCACCTTTTTGTTGAATTAATACATAAGTATAAGGCTCCATAATGCCGCTTAAAGGGGTTTCCTGATTGAAATTACCTGTTGCACTGGCATAACGTACTTTCCAGCCCTTGAGGTCAATCGGATTTTCTGTCGGATTGTACAGCTCAATGAAATCATGAGTATGTACAGCTCCGTTATTCCCTCCACCTCCGTAAATCTGACTGATCACAATTTGTTCATTTTGTGGCGAAGCATCTGCCACCTTTACGGGACTGAAAGGAACCATGATCGTTACGAGCATAACGATAGCCAGAAATAAGCTTAGCTGCTTGCTGCACTTATGTATTCGAATGCGCATTCAGGTTTTCACTCCTCTATTCTATTAAATATGGACCTGCTTACTATATACCAGAAATGTTATGAGAGTTCTAATAGAAATTGGTTATAATGTAAAAAATAACTCTAGTTATCCCCAGCCTGCTAGTCATACGTCCGGGTTGATATAAAACCGTAATAAAGGAGACACCGCATTGGGTGTCTCCTGATATTCTGTAGAGAGGCGAGCCTATGACTTGCATATCTACATATCACCGTTCCAGGCAATTCACGGCAACGAATTCACCCTGCCATATCTGCAAGTGGATATCTTTTAATACGGATTGATAGGTTCCTTGACCTGTCAAATAATTTTTGCTTAATCCCTTCGCTTCCAATATATGCAGTCTTCTATCTCCCCTTGTTCAACAATCCGTTCCGTGATACTGAATTTTTTCATAGATACAGTGCTTACTAAAATTGTGATCGCCACAATCAGCATCAAGACAAATGGGAGAATAACATAAGCGGCTACCAGGCTCGCCACAAGCTGAATTTTGGATGCTCCCATAAAAGAACCGAGGATTCGAACCAGACTTTGTCCGATTGTGCCAGCAACCAAAGCGCCAAGGATAATACCCACACCCGATATCAGCAGAGACTTATATCTTTAATAGTGAAACCAATGCTTCAGCAGCTAAGAATTTTCCAAAGTTCGGATGGATTTTATTCGCGGAATAACCAACGCCAATATTACGATAAGAATGCCGGAGACGATGAACAATAAACCAATCCCCCGTCCCTCGCCAATACCGATCACCTCACCCACTGTGGAAGCAAGTTTACCTCCCTCTCGTAAAAGCGGGTTAAATACATGATCCGCCAACAAACCAGCCATAGCATACGCAACCACATAACCCAGCTGCGATAAAATGCCAATGATGCCCCATGCCCTGCCTTGAGTTTCATTAGGGATTTTTCTACGGATCATGACGTCAGCACTCGTGTTAATAAACGGCAGCGCCGCGAAGAACAGAAATCCGGCTCCTGCAATAAAGTAAATATTTGTGGTTAGACCTATCAGAGAAAAGAACAATCCGGCAAAGCCTAAGCCGATAGCCAGCACATGGGCATATTTATTGTTGATACTGAAAATACCGATCATTAGGCTACCGATCAGCATTCCTGTTGCACTTACAGACAATACCGTGCCAAGCGTTTTTGAATCCGTGAGGGGCAGAAGCATAGGAGTAAATAAAGTTTGGAGAAAGCCCACATAAAAAGTAATAACAGAAAGAATGACTGTAAGGTGTAACACCCCCTTCGCAGATGCAAGGACATGCCAGCCCTCCTTCAAGTCCTTTACAAAAGGCTGATGCACTTTGGCTTTATGAACAACCTGTAAGTTCCTTTTCACTGCCAAAACCGCAAGCATCGTTACCAGAAAGGTGGAGATGTCTATGATTAAAATGCTCTTGATATCCATGAGGCGAAGTAAAATCCCCGCTATGACCGGGGAGAGAAGATATTTAGAGGAGGCGGCAAGCTGCACCAGACCACTGGCCTTGGCAAACTGCTCTTCTGTCAATAAATCCGTTATGGTAGCTTTGTAGGCCGGTTCCAATAGAGAAACAAATACCGAACTGAACGTAACACCGAGGTATATTTGCCAAAGAGCAGGATCGCCAGACAGCATCGCTATTAGAATAAAGACAAGCCCAAAGGCAGAAAACAGATCGCCCACAATCATCATCAGTCGCCGCTCGAAACGGTCTGCCAACACCCCACCGATGGGACTAAGTACAATAGAAGGAAGAAAGGCGCAAAGGGTTAGCAGTGCAACACTGGTGGCAGTCTGAGTCATTTGGTAAACATAAATACCCAGTGCAAAAGCCGTCAAGCCGCTTCCAATGCTCGATACCCATTCTCCAGTCCATAACACTAAAAAGTTGCCGAAGGATTTATTGTTTAATCTCTTCATTCTCCCCCATCCTCTCATTCTCCCTCAACCTTTGGCGGCTGCTGAATCAACTTGACTACATAGGAGAAGCTGCCTTTTTCTGCCCCCAGTATAATTTCCATGTTATAAATGAATGCCTGTATCTTTTGGATGATTTCTTCAGACTTCCAGTTAAATATCCCTTCATCGAACAGAAACTGAGAGGCGACCAGCAATAATTCCATCGATTCTTTCGGATAAGGAGTTTGAAACAGCTTCTCCTTTATTCCCTGTTCAATTACCTCTGTCAAAACAGGCGTGAGCTTTAGAATGGTCTGAGCCAAGCTTTTTTGGTGTATTTGTGCATTCTCTGGTTGGTGAAACTGCTCAATTAGATGTCCTTTTCTATCCGTATCCGGCTTTTGCGCCATAATGATTTGAAACATCTTTTCATGAACTGTAAGCTCATTGTTCGTGGCAATCTGCTTCGCTGCTTCTACCCCTTCGTCGATGAATCGCAGGACAACCGCATCCATGACTTCTTCCTTTGATTTAAAATAATAGTATAAGGTGCCTTTAGCGATTCCGATGGCCTGCAACATATCGTTCACTGTCGTTTTGGCATAACCTTTGGTAAAAAAAAGCATTTCAGCCGTATCTAAAATTTCATTTCTGCGTTCTTCAGGTTCTTTGGATATTCTCATGATCGTTGCCTCCATTCCATAGACTGACGGTCGGTCTATTATGATTATATTGGTAATCCAGATTATGTCAATGGATTATTTCAAATCGTACCTTAAACCGGGAGTTGATCAAGACCACCCCTTTTTCGGACAAAAAAAAGCCCGGCACCTGCAACCACAAGCGCCGGACTGTTTCGTTATGCTAACCTCTGACTATTTCAGGATTGCGGTTCCACATTCCGCAATATTCGGTAGATTGACTCCATATCCAAATGGCTGCGAACCTGATCCGCCAACCGGTCAAAGGCAGCCTCCCGCTGGGCGGCAAAGTTCAATTCGCAAGGCAGAGCCGCCATCCCCTTAGCTTCGCGAAGCCCGTTCAACCAGCCTCTGCGGAAAGCATCGTTATGGAACAAGCCATGCAAATAGGTGCCCATGATGCGTCCATTCGGATGCAGCAGGCCGTCAAATCCGGCGAAATCCGCTCTATCCTTGCCCATAGCTTGTAGCTCCATCAGCGGTTCGGCCGCGACATCCGCCGCCGTCGGCAGCGAACGGCCCATATGAATCTCATACCCTTCCACGGAACAATCATAGAGTGGAGTGTTGCGCAGACTGGAGGCGATCACGGTCCCCCGTACCCGTTCCGTCCGCTTGTCAGCCGCGAACACAGTCTCCATCGGTAGCAGGCCCAGGCCGTCGATAACCGCGCCAGCCTCGGCTTCCGCTCCATAAGGATCACGCAGACGTTCGCCCAACATTTGATAGCCTCCGCAAATGCCAGTCACTGCCCCATCCTTCGCATAAGATACCAATGCGTCAGCTAACCCATTCTCCTGCATCCAGTGCAAATCGGCCATCGTGCTCTTCGTCCCCGGAATAATGATTGCATCCGGCGTTCCAAGCTCTTGCGGCCGGCGAACATAGCGGATGCGCACATCGCGCTCCGCCGCCAGCGGATCAATATCGGTAAAGTTCGAAATGTGGGGCAAGGCCACGACCGCAATATCCAGGTCGTTCTCCGGAAGTACCTTCCCCTTCCACTGCTCCAGCGCTACCGAATCCTCAGCTTCAATATCCAAATCGTCGGCATACGGTAGCACGCCAAGCACCGGAATACCGGTGCGCTCTTCAAGCCAGTCCAATCCGGGCTGTAGCAGCGCGACGTCCCCGCGGAATTTGTTAATGATGAATCCTTGAACCCGCTCCCGTTCATGCGGCTCCAGCAGTTCCAAAGTGCCGACGATAAAAGCGAATACCCCGCCGCGGTCGATGTCAGCGACGAGCAGGACGGGAGCCTCCGCCCAGGCCGCCATGTTCATATTGACGATATCGTTCTGCTTAAGATTAATTTCGGCTGGGCTGCCTGCTCCCTCCATGACAACGATATCGTAGGCATCGCGCAGCCGGTTCACCGCCTCGACCACGATCCGCTTCGCTTCAGGCAGGAAACCGGAACGGTAATCGCGGGCGCTTAGATTTTTATAAGGCTTGCCATGCACGACGACCTGCGAGTTCATTTCTTGCATCGGCTTGAGCAGCACCGGATTCATATCCGTCGTCGCCGCAATGCCGCAAGCTTCCGCCTGCACGCCCTGTGCGCGCCCAATCTCCTTGCCATCCGGCGTCACATAGGAATTTAGCGCCATATTTTGCGACTTGAAAGGGGCTACCCGGTATCCGTCCTGCTTGAATATCCGACACAGCGCCGTCGTAACGACGCTCTTGCCGACATCCGAGGCGGTTCCCTGAAGCATGATCGTCCGCCCCTGCAGGCGTCCTCCTTTTTCTTTTGCCTGTTCAGCGCCATGCTCGGCTTCAGATCTCTCACTCATATCTTTCATCCTTTCGTGGTTATCTCCTGTTGAAGCGGTAAGACGACAGTCGCCTCCATCTATTCGTTAGACTGACGGTCGGTCTTTTTGATTATAGTGATAGTCTAGATAATATCAATGCAGAATATATCAAATCATTATCCAAATAATGAACAAAAAATGCCCTGCAAAGATAACTACAGGCCTACAATCAAAATGAAACTAAAGATTCTTAAGCCTAAGCATCACTACGAATGCAGATTATTCTTCCGATTGCTGTTGCCCCAGTATTGTAGCCATAAAATCCACCTTCAATAGTATCTTATCGAACACTACTTTCCAGTCAAAAAATTGAACGAGTTCAAAAATTTGAATGAACCACGCATCTCATTAAATTTTGTATATAGTCACATCATAATTACTAAATACATCCTCAATTAATTTATAAACAATATCCCAATCTCCGTTGGCAAGACCACATCCGATGTTATAGGGTAGTGCAACACTAAGCCCCTTTTCCTGTGCTTCATTTTTTAATGAAACCAGAGCTTTTTGTAATGCCTCATAATCTGTATATATGACCTTCTGCCTTCCGTAATTTAGTTGACCAAATAAGTTGGCCACGTATTTAGACCCTGTTTTAACCATATGACATTTCCCTAGTAAATCATGAGGTGCAACATTATCGCAAAATTGTTTGTAAGAAGGATAAAGATTGGAGTAGGCGTCTCTTAATGACTTTGCAATCCCTGATCCCATAACACCTTGGCAATTCACTTGATGAGCCATAATATCTTCCGCTGCATCCAATAAACTTCCTTCGACAATTTTCATCATATGTACCCTTCCTTTCTTCATAAAACCTCTCCTACCATTTAATCATATCTAATGTCCTTCTCAAAGAGTTTGTAAGAGTTCAATTAACTACGAGCTTCCGTGGTTGATACAAATAAATCCAAGAGCAAAGTTCTCTAATATGGTATAATCTACTAATGTGGTAATATACAAAATTCCACACATCATAGAATCGAGAGGGGAAAGATTTTTCATGCAAGACAATACACATTGGAGCAAATTTAGGCGTTGAGCTGGAGCTGGGGCGCTGAGCTTAACAATCCTGTTAGGTCAGGTTATCCCAATTCATGCCGACACACCTGCTGCAGTTCCTGACATCAGCCGTTGGTCCATCTCTACGCTGAACGAAGGCGAGAAATACGGGATTTATCCGATGGAATGGTATTACGACGGAACTTTCAAAAAGTCCATAACTTCCAATAAATTCAATTCCTTGATGGATGCAACTGCGAAGAAGCTTGATCTGCTCGGACTCAAGAAAAAAGAGGCTTCCTTGTCCTTTACGACTGGTGAAGTAATCACAAGAGAAACTGTAATTACCTCGTTACACAAGCTGCTAGCCAATTACGAATTGCCGGAATCTTTCGGGATAACTGGAGTTGAACCAATTGACTATATGCAGCAAAAAGGCATCGTTAAAGGAACTAAAGCTGGTCTTCAATTGGATCAACCATCTACGATTGAACAAGCAGCTGTAATGGCAAGCAGAATGGTTGAGTATACATACGATATGACCGGAGGCGGAGCCAAAGGTCTCATGTGGAAAGTAACTAACGACAAAAACACACTGTATTTGCTAGGATCGGTTCACTTGGGCATCACCGATATGTACCCAATGCATAAAAGTATCCGAGATGCGTTTGAAGCGTCGGACGATCTGTGGGTCGAACTTGATCTTGTAGGCGGGGATATGAGTTATTTTCAAGAAAAAATGGTGTACAGTGACGGCACTACATTGAAGGACCATGTAGCCGCTGCGACTTACGAGAAGCTGCAAAAAGTGCTTACAAAGCTAGAAGTACCAGCCAATGCTTTCGATGGTTACAAGCCATTTGCCGTTTCGAACAGTCTCTCGACGTTCGCTTACTTCGATAACCCAACCGAGATCGGGATTGCCAATGCTACCGGTATCGATCGTCACTTCCTCACTAGTGCGATGCTGATGGGCAAGCCGATTCACGAGCTGGAAGGCATCAAATTGCAGGCTGACCTGTTTGCAGATGTACCTGCTGAGCAGCAGGAAAAAGAATTAAATGCCATGCTAGATGCTTTCTTGTCCGAAAGCGCGGCAAATGAAGTTGCTAAACAATTAAAACAAATGCAGCTTGATTGGATTAAAGGCGATGTGGAAGGTCTGAGAAAAACCCTGACAACAGATGGACAATTTACTGAAGGTGATGCGAATCAGCGTCTGATCGGTGAGCGAGACAAAAATATGGCTAAAAAGCTAGCTGAATTGTTGGAGCAAAAAGGAGAGAATACCTCCTTTGTTGTCGTAGGCGCGGCACACTATGTGATGGAAGGCATGGTTGTCGACCTGTTGAAAGAAAAAGGATATAAGGTTGAATTGGTTCAAAAATAGTATGATACATTAGTTCTTTTAAAGGGAAAGGAAGTATCTCTAAGGTGGCGATGAAATAATCGCGATAAGAGATGCTTCTTTTTAACATCCTATAGTTCTGAACTATAACTTTTCGTATTAGGAAAGGAACCACCAATGAAATTAGCCTATAAAATCGTCAAACGAAGCATCCTTTCACCACTGGACCTGGAACAGGTCAAAGCTCTAGAGGAAGTATGCAACTCGCATGACCAGATCGTACTGAAATTGAACTGGAATATGCTAAAAAATAGAGAGGGTACCGAGATCACGGACTTGTTAGCATATGTAGATGGGAAGCTCGTAGGCTTTCTCGGACTATATATGATCGAGGCAAAAGAAATCGAGTTAAGCGGCATGGTACATCCAGAGTACCGGAGACAAGGAATTTTCCGGGAAATGTTTAGGCAAGCGAAGGAAGAAGCTGTACAAAAACAATTGGACACAATCTTGATCACTAACCCAGGATCTTCTGAATCTGGTAAGGCATTCAGCGAAGCTTTATTCGCTAGAAATAAATTCTCCGAATATTATATGGAGAGACAGCATGAATACGAGGATAAACAACCATCCACAATTCAGTTGGGACTACGCCTGGCTACGATAGATGATTTGGCAGAGTTGATTCGATTAGATCAAGAAGGCTTCTCTTCCTCGCCTGAGGATGCAGAGCAGTATGAAAAAAAAGCATTAGCGACAGAGAAAGTGACTATTCTTATGGCAGAGATTGAGGAGAAACCAGTAGGGAAAATACTTTTGAGAGAAAATGAGACAGAGATCTTTTTTTATGGATTTGTCGTTTCAAAAGAATTTCGAGGGAAGGGCTATGGACGTAAGATTTTGAACGATTCCATCACCTACGCAAAAACAATTTTGCAAAAGGAAAAGCAAGCTCTTGAAGTCGCAGCTACAAACGCTGGTGCGTTGCATTTGTATCAGTCATGTGGGTTTGTTTCGATTCGACAAGATGATTATTATGAATTACGAATTGATTAATGAAACTTTATTAGTGGAGATTCGATACTTATTTTATTCGCCTTGTCCCTTTCAAAGGGGCTAGGCGATTTTTATTATGCAAGACAAGGTTTGGCATCATTGACCTAAGATGCGATATTGTCGATAATAAAAGGGATATTCCATATTTCGATAATGTTCAAAGCAATGAATTTGACAGGGACTCATCTTGCAAAAGTGAGTTCACTATCTTCAAGAGATTGGAGTTATACAATGAGATATCTGAATTTAGAACAATGCATCATCGATCTGGAAAAGCATGGGCATTTAATTCGTATACATGAAGAGGTTGACCCTAATCTTGAAATGGCTGCCATACATATGAAGGTGTATGAGGCAGGCGGACCCGCATTGTTATTTGAAAATGTGAAAGGTTCGAAGTTTCGTGCGGTATCCAATCTTTTCGGAACGATCGAGCGCAGCAAGTTTATTTTTCGGGATACGTTTGAGTCGACACAAAACGTAATCGCTTTGCGCAACGATCCTGTTAAAGCGCTCAAAAATCCTTTTAAATACGTCGGTACAGGGTTAGCAGCAAGAACGGCTTTACCTATCAAAAAAAGTAGCGGCTTACCTGCTGATTTTCAGGAAATTCAAATATCTGATCTCCCACTTATCAAGCATTGGAAAGATGATGGTGGTGCGTTTGTCACCTTGCCTCAGGTGTATTCGGAAGATCCGGAAAAACCGGGAATTATGAATTCCAATCTGGGGATGTACCGCGTACAGCTCAGTGGTAACGAATATGAAATGAACAAAGAAGTCGGAATTCATTATCAAATACACCGGGGCATTGGCGTCCACCAAGATAAAGCGAATAAACTAGGCCAGCCTCTTAAAGTGAGTTGTTTTATTGGCGGCCCCCCTGCTCATACCATATCCGCGATTATGCCCTTGCCCGAGGGGATGAGTGAACTTACCTTTGCGGGATTACTCTCAGGTCGTCACTTCCGTTACAGTTACGTGGATGGACATTGTATTAGTCATGATGCGGATTTTGTTATAACAGGAGAAATCCATCCTGGCGAGACCAAGCCGGAAGGTCCTTTCGGTGATCATTTGGGCTATTACAGCCTTATTCATCCTTTTCCAGTCATGAGGGTGCATAAAGTGTATGCCAAGCAAAATGCGATTTATCCATTTACTGTCGTTGGCCGGCCGCCGCAAGAGGATACTTCCTTCGGGGAATTAATTCATGAGCTGACAG
This sequence comes from Paenibacillus uliginis N3/975, assembly GCF_900177425.1. Lineage (NCBI taxonomy): Bacteria > Bacillati > Bacillota > Bacilli > Caryophanales > Paenibacillaceae > Paenibacillus > Paenibacillus uliginis. The sequence continues at coordinate 3,653,023 of NZ_LT840184.1, forward strand.
GTGGAGCGATTAAACAAGAGATTCCTGGAGTAAAAGAAGTTCATGCCGTCGATGCAGCTGGTGTGCATCCATTGCTCTTTGCTATCGGAAGCGAACGTTATACCCCCTATCAACAAGTGAAACAGCCGGCAGAGCTTCTTACGATTGCTAATCGCATCTTAGGAACTGGGCAATTGAGTTTAGCCAAGTATTTATTCATTGCGGCTGAAGAGAAACAGGCCATCAGTACGCATCATATTGAGGATTTTTTGGCCTATATTTTGGAGCGTATCAATCTGCACCGAGACATTCATTTTCAAACCAACACAACCATCGACACCCTCGATTATTCAGGAACCGGACTCAACACCGGAAGCAAGGTCGTGTTCGCAGCTGTTGGAGATAAAATAAGGGACTTGTGCACAGAGGTGCCTGACTCCTTGAAAGATCTGCGTGGTTTTGATCCTGCCAAAATGGTGATGCCAGGCATTGTCGCCATCCAAGGACCTGCATTTAAGAGTTACGCCGAGGCGCAGCAGGAAATAAACGATTTAAGTGATGCGATTCGAGAAAAGGGTCCTCTCTCCTCTTGTCCGATGATCATCTTATGTGATGATAGCGACTTTATGAGCGAGACGATTAACAATTTTCTCTGGGCTACCTTCACTCGTAGCAACCCTTCCCATGATATTCACGGCGTGAATAGTTACACCCAGAACAAGCATTGGGGCTGCGATAATGTAATTATTGACGCCCGCAAGAAACCACATCAAGCGCCACCATTAATACCTGATCCAACCGTTGAAAACAACATCCAACGTTTTTTTGCAAAAGGTGGTAGTTTAAGCGGTATTCAGATACGGTAGAAGTCTCCATTCCCAAAACCTCCTATACGGATTTATCCGTTTAAACGGTATTCAGATATGGTAGAAGGGCGTATCTGATTGGGTAAAATATTCCCAGGAACGCCGGATTTTTGGGTCACTCGCTCCAACAAAATAGTAGTATTTGACACGCAACCTGAATAGGGTTGCGTTTTTATTTTTATGAATGACCTAACGGGATTCAGTCCCCACGCTGGGTTTCTATTATTCATGAACCTTACACCGTGTGCTTCTCCTAGCGCGCGGTGTAAGGGTGAGGTTACAACATGTTGACGGTTAGTCGCCTGCCGCCACATTTACACACTATTTTTGCGGAATGCTTGAGGACTGACGTTCCACTATTTCTCCATTTTTGGCTCTTTTGATGTGTATGCGGACAGGAGATCCGCTATTATCCGTCAACCAAAGGAATTCAGGGGTTTCACGAGCATATAACGGAACCTCTGTCCGCGAATATCACAATAAACAGATGTTTCTCTCAAATAGCGGATTCTCTCTTTATAGCCCCCTAATCCAATTGGACACTCCAAGGTACCTCAGATACACTAAAAAGAAATGAGGAGTCCGTCCATGAAAAGACGATTTCGATGCCCGGTTGAGGCGAAAAAAGAGTATGTCGTAGAGGTGCTGTCTGGTTACCGGACAGAGATCGTTGCGAGAAAACACGGCATGTCTCCCAAAACGTTAAGCGGCTGGGTTCGTCAATATGAGGATGAGGTGGGAGATCTTATGGTCAAAAAGCAGAAAGAAGCCCAAAAAATAGAGCAGGATGCGGCCAAGTTCCAAGAGCTGCAGCAAAAATATGACGAGGCGATGAAACTGTTGGGGGAGAAGGAACTTGAAAACCACATCCTCAAAGATCTCGTAAAAAAAAAGTATCCCGACTACAAATAGCCTCCTATTGGATTGAGCAAGGCTATCCGATCCGTACCGTCCTACGGATCTGTGACGTGCCGCGATCCACGTACTATTACCGTTTGAAGCATCCTGAACGTCAGCAGCCGATCAGCAACGGACGACCGATCCCGGGCTATTCCTGTGACCAGAACGGAAAGGCCGTCTCGGATACCCGTATTCAAGGGTTTCTTCGTCGTCTGATCCAAGGCCCTCATGGAGCATCTGGTTACCGGAAACTGACGATTTTGCTGCGCCGAAAGTATAAGCTAGTGATTAACAAAAAGAAGGTATACCGTCTCTGCAAGTCCTTGGGGATTCTCCTTCCACAACGAGAAAGAACGAACCCTGTTCCCAAAAGAGTAGCGAATAACCGGGTGGTAAATGGCGCCAACCAGTTGTGGCAGATGGATATTAAGTATGGCTACGTGGCGGGAAAACGTCGGCATTTCTACCTGGCCAGCATTATTGACGTGTTTGACCGCCGAATTGTAGCGTACCATCGCGGGAAAACCTGCCACACCCAAGATATCTTACGTACACTCCAGAAAGCGCTCCTTACGCGTAAAGTGTACGGAGATGAGCAGAAGTTGGTTATTCGTACTGACAATGGCCCCCAGTTCGTCAGCAAGGCGTTCCATGCTTTCTGTGAACAGGCAGGCCTTGAACATGAACGTACTCCGAACCGGACACCGAACAAGAATGCCTTCATTGAGTCCTACCACAGTATTGTGGAACGCGAGTGCTACCAACGACACTGTTTTGAGGATTATGAGGAAGCCTTTTCGGAAGTAGATCGGTTCATTCGCTATTACAACAACGAGCGCATTCATGGAAGCCTTCATGACTGGCCACCTAAGGAGTATTTGCGTTTGGTGAACGAAGGAACGATTACTCCTGCAAAAATTGCGTTATGATGCGATATCCCGAGAATGAGGTGGCTAGTGTCCAAGATTAGGGGGTTAAACCGCTCTGGCCGCCAGAAACACACTGCGGATGCTTGCGGACAGACGTTCGTTTGTATGTACATTTTCGCTGCCTCTGCCTAATACCAATTTTTGTTCGCGTAGTAATTTGCTCGCACCATGCGCAGCTTCCAGCGCAACGGTGGGGCGCTCTCATGCCAGCACAACGCTGTGACGTTCCATGCCGGCGGTCGACCACATGCGGAGGTTACAATCGAAGTTTATAGGTGCGAGCTCGCTGTTGACCGCTTGCGATGTCCAGTATTTGTAGATTAACCAGTTCATGCAATATGCGCCTAGTCTGCCGATCGCTCACCCTAAGATGATTAGCGAGTTCCAAAGGTGTTATTGGACGCAACAGTCGGCGTGCAAACCGAACGGTTTCGGCTTCTAACCAAGATAAGGAGGAAGGTACGTCGGAGGCGATAAACTTCCCAATAAAAGAGAGGACCAACTGTTGACACTGTTTTGGTTCATCGACAAGTCACGAACCTCCCACTCGGGAAGCAGATGATTCAAATTACCGACTGCTGGAAACCAAACGGACCGAAGGAACTCGACAGTTCCATGACCCAGTCCTTTCGTAAGTAGTTCTCGTCTTCTGGGATTTTTCTCTTTATCAAGGTTCTCCTGTAACCACTCCTCGTAGTGCTGCTTAAATCGTGTCATTGTGCTTGTTCTCCCCTTCCTATTAAATTCAATTGGGTATTGTCTTAGCCCCAACAACAAAATAAAAACCGCTTCCATACAATTCACCCTGATTACCGGATCAGGATGTGTTTGTATAGAAGCGGCGTGTTCTTCACGACCTTTAGTTGTTATTATATCGCTTGTTCTTTAGATCAACAATAACTTCTGCTTTACACTATCGGAACGTATATATGCTCATGGTTAAGGAAATTCAATTACCATATTTCCCCTCTAACAAGGTACCCTAAAATAAGACCAATAACCCAGAACAACAGTACTCTTCTGTTTTTCTCTGTCTTTTCACTGACTACAACATCAATGAAGTAAACTATCAACAGCATAACAATTCGCAGAATCACTTGAACAAATGGAAAGGCAAGTCCACGTAACAAAGCTAAAATCTGAATAAGCCAAACTAATTGTTTACTCATAACAATGCACCTCAGGTTTGATTTTACCTGCTTACATAGATCTATTATGATTGTAATATACCAAAAAATAGTCGGCCGTGCTACTAATTATTAACATATTTACCCATCGGTTAATCCGCACCCATTCCTTGCTTTCCTCCCAGACGTGCCAGGTCATCATTTATTTTCACAACCTTCACTTTTGAGCCGAGTGATCCCGTATTTACGAAAATAATCCCTATAATCGTAGCCACAGCTCCGGCTGCCATGAACCAAGATACGGCTTCGTTATACAGAATGTTTCCTATTATCATCGCAATCATTGGAGAGATATAGAGCCAAGTAGAGGGGAACAGTGGATTCGTTTTGGCTACGAGCCAATAAAAAATAGTATGACCCACCATCGAACCTATCACGATTAAGTACAGGAGGGAAAAGGCAACTTCAGGCGCGAGCATCGACTCTATGTGAACACGCTCCGTAAATAAAGACAGTATAAGCAGCATGACGCCTCCGCATAACATCTGAGCCGCATTTAAAGCAATGGGTGAAGTGTTGGCAAAGCGGCGTATGACTTGTTTGGAATACAAAGCTCCGCCCGAATAAAATAATTGTCCGATCAGAATTGCCATACACCCTAGTAACCAAAACAAACCAGACTTTATGGAGAGCTGCGGCAACACTAATACAATCACACCCGCCAAGCCGATCAAGCAGCCAAGTATCTTTTTGCCCGCTACCCGCTCGTGATAGACGACCGCCTGCAACATAATAATGATGATCGGTGCGGTCGCCGAAAGAATCGCGGCTGTCCCTGAGCTTACGTATTGCTCCGCCCAGTACAACATCGAAAACGTACCGAATGTGAGGCCAAGACCTGTGAGCCACATCTCTTTATGCAGTAGCAAAGAAAAGCTCGCTCTTTTCTTCCAGGTCATCCACATCAAAATCAGCAGACCTGCAAGAACAAATCGAACTCCTGCCGAGAAAAAAGGAGGTGCCCCCGCATCAACCCCTACCTTAATCGCCAAGAAAGTCGTTCCAAACACGATGCACATTATTACATAATTAACTAGAACCATTGTAACGCCTCCTTGTCACCATTATAATGAGACGAGAATAGAACAGTTTATTCGGAACAGAACAGATATGAAAGGTTAAAAAGGAGGCATCCGGCTATGGATCCAACTGGCTTATCCCGATCACATGGCAAGCCGCTGTTCAAGCAAGTGTACGACTACATCTGGAATCGAATTCAGCGCGCAGAGTGGACAGAACATGATAAGCTCCCCTCTGTACGCGTGCTTGCAGAAGAGCTGAATGTCAACCGCTTGACTGTATTCAAAGCCTATCAACAACTTAAGGATGAGAAGAAAATCTACGTAAAAGATAAATCCGGCTACTATGTTCATCCAGGCATATCTATGCCCTTCGATGATTTGGATTATCCAATCGTGTCCTCTTACGTGCAGAAAAGTCATCTGTCGGAAATACATCGAGTGCCTGCTGCCTATCAATTTTCCTATGCGTTGATTGACCCCTATCTCATGCCAAATCGCTACTTCTCCGAATACGTGAAAGAGATCTTTGATCTATATCCTACGGTACTCAGCACGTACTCGACGATTCAGGGAGATGAAGAGCTTCGAGAGTCTCTTGCCCTTTTTTTCACCAATAAGCATAGACTTCACCTATCTCAAGATGACATCTTGATCACTTCAGGTTCCCAACAAGCTATCGATTTATTGGCACGGATGCTAGTGCAACCTATGGATACCGTTCTGCTGGAGCGGCCAACCTATAGCGCCGCGATCGATATTTTCCGTCAACAAGGCGCACAGATTATTCCTGTCGATATCCATCCATATGGCTATGACTTGGAACAGGTCGAATTGTATATGAAGCAGTACAAGCCACGTTTGTTCTATCTCAATCCAACCTTCCACAATCCGACCGGCTACGTCGTACCGACGGAGCAACGGAAGCAGCTAGTGGAGCTTGCCGAGCGGTACCACTGTTTTCTCGTAGAGGATGACCCGTTTCGAGAAATTTATTTTGATCAGAAGCCTCCGCCTCCTCTATTTGCGTATAGTACAGAAGGCTATGTCGTCTATATTCGCAGCTTTAGCAAATACGTTGCGCCCGGACTCCGGATTGCCGCTGTCTGTTGTCGACCTTCATTGATGAAACATCTCTTTACAGTCAAGTCACTGGCGGACAATGGTACCCCTCTGCTCAATCAGAAAATGTTCCTGCACTACTTCAAGTCGAAGCGACTGCAGCAGCATATTATGAAGCTTCAAACCGCATTAAACATTCGCAAATCGATTATGGAGAAAGAACTCTCCCGTACTAACTGGACATGGGACAGCCCAACGGGGGGACTTAACTTGTGGGTTCAATTGCCCGATTCTATTGCTATGGATATGCTCCTTGCCAAGAGCCTCGAACAGTCCATATCATTTGTTCCCGGCACAATCTGTGATCCATCCAAAGAAGCAACATCATGGATTCGCTTAAGCTATTCGTATATCAATGAACAAAAGCTAAGCACCGGGATGAAGATGTTAATTGATTTGGCAGAGCAGTTACTTTGATGAATATAATAGGAAATTTTGTTCAAATAATATCAAAATAAGTCTTGTCACATGCTTTGTGCTATACTGAATATTTTAAATTATCATCATTTAAAGCAAAGGTGGGCAATGATGGACATTACAAAACCCGAGTATGGAGACCTAACCATTACTTGCGTAGAAGATTGCGGAAACGCACCTAAAAAGTTGTTTCTTAAGGAATTCATCATAGCTTTAGCTACTAACAATATAGGCTTTATTATTGAAAATATTGCGGATCATGTGATCTGGAACGTTGTCGGTGATCAAGTTATTCAAGGGAAAGCTCATCTTACTGAGACGCTCCGTCACATGAACAATCGTAAAATAAAAGAACTACACATGAAGAAACTCATTACGCATGGTAGAGACGGCGCTGTTAGCGGAACTTTTATCACGGATATGAACAAAAGATATGCCTTTTGTCAGGTTTATACTTTCAGCAGTGCTGCCAAAAATGCAAAAATTAAAGAAGTAACATCGTATATCATTGAATACTCTTAAAGCTAAACCACAAAAAAACCTTGCAGCGTTAAGCGTTAAGCAGCAAGGTTTTTGAATCTTCCATCATTCCAAAAGTTATTGTATTATTTATCCACAATCCTCAAGCGCTAAATTGAATTGCCAATGGATCCCAAATTTATCTTTCAGACTGCCATAGTATTTACTCCAAAATGTTTCTTGGAGCTCCATCTCTATCGTGCCGCCTTCTTTCAGTATATGAAATGCAGAATCAATCTCTTCCTTGTTATTGGTTACCACGGCAAGTGTTACGTTGTTCCCTTCAACAAATGGCATTCCGGGAAAAACATCTGAAAACATGACGTTGCTTCCACTAATGTTAAGCCGTGTGTGCATAATTAAATCTTTAGCTTCCTCTGGCAGGGGATACTCCGGGTTAGGTGGCGCCTCTCCAAAGGTCATCATGTTAGGTTTCTCCGTATTAAACGCTTGTGCATAAAACTCGACAGCTTCGCGACAGTTACCATTAAAGTTCAAATAAACATCAACCGACATGTCTTCACTCCTCTTAATTCAATATAAACAAATTTGAAGTATACGCCTGAATCATAGTGTAACATTATAATGAACACACAATCAAAAAAACAAACTTTAACTTTATTATCATCCGCTAAATAGTAAGTGATTATTCATTTTAAAATGGCTTCATGCCTAACGTATCTATTTTCTCACTCGTTATATCTACACCCATTCGGCTTGTAATGTCGCGATAGTGCCCCGCACGTCGTTTGACAGGGCTGCCTTCCGTCTCCCCCATATTTGCTTCCAAGCCATTCAGAACCATAATGGTAATGCCGAAACCTGGTTGTCCAAGACCTTTGGCAAAATCTAATTTTGAGGGCTTCCATTTATTTATAATTACGTCGTGGGCCGATGGCTTTGGTGCTTGTGGCGTCATCCAGAATAAAATAGCGGTCATAAAGCCGACCTTCCCGTCTGCTGCCACAATTTCCGGCTTGCTCAGAAGTACGTTTTTGTCCCCATAAATGATAGAACTAAATAATCCATAGTTGAAGTTCCAGCTAAGCATAATGGGTCCGCGCCCATAATAACGCTTATCTTTCACACCTGGATATAGGTCACTGCTTGCCGGATCAACGAAGGGGTCCATATTAACACCTGTCCGGCCTGCAATATTTTCATTCCAGAACAACCCCCACTTCAATTCTCCGCCAGGTGCAGTTGCCCAACCACCACCGGTCTCATGTGCAAGATTCGCCAGAAATGCGGCAAGTTCACTCTTACGATCTTTCTTGAAACCTTCCTTTAAGAAAGTACCAAAATCGATGATAACGGTTTCAATTTCCTTCTTCCTATTTTCTACCGAGTTAAAATCGGACGAACGAGATATTAACGTCTCTATTCTTGCATCCTTGTCAAATCTATGAATTTCCTGAACACTGGTGGTACCTTTTCGAGTACTGATCTTCAATTTAATATTCGAGACTTCAGTTACGGCATCGATCAGATTGTCATATGAAAAGTAATCCAACTGATCTTCTTTAAAATACTCCTTACCTTTGGCTACTTTATGCCACTCTGGAGAGCCTAGCCTATTCGGAAATAAATCCTCGTACTCTTTCTGAGGTAACAACGCTTTGACCGCATCTACGGCTTGGTCTGGCTCATAGTCAGGATCAATACTGTCCCATTCACTCTCAATTTCCTTGAGAGTAAGATAACGGTTTTCACCAACAACGAGTGTACTCCCCTCATAACTCCTTTCGATGGGTGGAATATCCACACTAATTGAAGCTTTCTGATCACTTGCGGCTATACTTTTGCTTTCTGCTGCAGCGACTGTTACTGGCATGGCCAGTAAAACAGCCCCAAGCGATAAACAGACGGTTCGATGTAGCAGCTTGCTAGGTAACGGATAATTCCATTTAGACACAAGCATTCTCCTTTTTCACTTTAAATTGGATGTGATTTATATATTATAAAAAATGTGAATTAATTGTATATAGTTCCAATTCCCTGAATACAAAATCAATTCAAGCCTAGATATGACAAATAGTGAAGCTAAAGAACAACTCTATATATCTGATATCAAATTTTTTGTCTTCATATGGAGAAGGATTTCGTGAAATTATTCACTTTTGTAACATTTCGTTCATATTGCGTTCTTATTAGCATGATACACTTTCATTAAATACGATAATTGTTGAAGGAGCATGATCATGAAGAAGCTATATTACACTTCCTTTTTCTACGCTGTACTTGGTTTGATTGCTGGTGTTTTTTATCGTGAGATTACGAAACATAGTGATTTCTCCGGCTCTACGGTATTAGTCGCACTTCATACCCATATTCTAATATTAGGATTCTTTTTCTTTTTAATCGTATTGATCCTTGGCAAGCTGTTTCAAATTCATGAAGCGAAATCCTTCGGTGCCTGGTACATCGTATATAACATCGGGTTGCTTATAACGATCGGGGCCATGACTTCCCGGGGAATGCTACAAATGAAAGAACAAGACATCAGCTTTTTGCCACACATCGCTGGACTGGGTCATGCCATTCTGGGTGCCGGATTCATCTGGCTGCTTATACTACTTGGTAAACGAATTAAATAGAGTGTTAGGGGACCGCTGGGGAATCGCTTCCGGTGGTCCGTTTTTTTATTAACATCAATCTTCAGTATGAAAAGTCGTTATACGATACCCGTTTCCATATAATGTATCTATGTTCTGGATTGGCACTATCTCTCAGTTAGATGTATAATCTTGCAAGTAGATTATGTTCGGATCTCCATTGCTGGATTTTGGAACTCCACAATGATTTTACATATATTCCTTTTTTTCATTTCATGATATTATTAATTGGTTTGCAGAAATTATAGAGTACTAGGTTCGGATGGTGGAAGCAATATTATGATGTACACTGATTGGTTTTATTGGCTATTTGTTTTTGTGGCTGTTGCCACATATCACGTAATCCCACACCGTTTCAGGCCCTTAGTGCTTGTTACGGCGGGTATCACGTTCTACTATTATTATGCTGGTTCTTATGTTGTATTGCTGCTCTTGGAAGCTATTATTGCCTTCGTGCTTATCCAGGCAGCTATTAAACGAACCAACCGCTGGATTTATCCGGCAGCTATTATCGGAGTCATTCTCGTTCTCGGATACTTTAAGTACAGCAATATGCTTGTGATGACCCTCAATGATCTATTAGGATTTTTACACAAACCCTTCTTACCAAAAGCAGAACAAATTGTTCTGCCGCTTGGTATATCCTATTTTACCTTTGAGTTAATTCACTATCTAGTTGAAAGAAAACGTGGAAACCTTCCTGAGCACAAGCCAGTAAGTTTTTTCTCGTTTCTCTTTTTCTTTCCGACGATGGTAGCAGGTCCGATCAAACAATTTCAAGGCTTTTATCCCCAATTGACAGCACGTTTTCAACTCGATCATCTTCTAATTGGGGTTACACGCATCGGGATCGGCCTCTTTAAGAAGCTGGTACTTGCTGGGACCATTGATCTGTTAGCACAGCCTGTCTACTCTCAGGCAGGTATTGCTGGCGCAGATATAGAGACTCTTTGGATTTCGCTCGTAGCTTACACTTTTGTCATCTATTTTGATTTCTCCGGATATTCGGACATCGCAATAGGTACTGCACGTTTATTCGGCATTGTCGTGCCCGAGAACTTTCGCTTTCCTTATCTGGCACGCAGTATCGCAGAGTTCTGGAACCGTTGGCATATCTCGCTCGGTTCCTGGTTGACCCGGTATATATATTTCCCTTTGGGTGGCAGTCGTGTTCCTGCGCCGCGTGTATATGTAAACCTGATGTGTACGATGGCTGTGTCAGGCTTGTGGCATGGTGCCGCATGGAACTTTGTCGTATGGGGCATGTTTCATGGCCTAATGCTGTGTATTCATCGGTTTTATTTGAAGCAAGTAAAGACCAAGTTGAAACCTGTACCCAATTGGCTGAAGCCCGGTACAACGCTGCTGGCAATAGGAATTACTTTTTTAGGAGTAACTTTGAGTCGGGTATTCTTTGTTCTGCCAGTTGCTGATGGTTGGAATCTAATGTTAAGACTGTTTGGTCTGAGATGAGGCTCAGAGAGTGAGGAATGAAAGATGATGCGCAAGCTTCCAATAAAAAAACTGATTGTATTCATGGTGTTATTAGCTGTAATGGGGTTGATCGGAGTTACGATGTGGGCAGATACGGTCGTCGAAAAAGTACAGCAAGACGTTGCTGCACATGCAGAGAAAAACCTTCGGGTACCTGCTTTTGACTCCATCGTGTATACACCGATATGGATTGAATATTTGAAGAAACAGCCGGACAACGGCAAACCGGACATTGGCATGTTCGGTTCTTCCACCGTCTTTGGAACGACAGTAAAAGATGGCTGGAATACACCCTCCGGTATTTTACAAGTTCACCTCAATGACAAGCGCGTTCTTAATCTTGGATTGTCTGGTGGACGTCTTGTAGAAACGTACGCTATTATCGCATCCATGGTGGACGAAATAGATTATGTAATATATGAAATTAATTACGGTATATTATCCGTCACAGATAACGATCCGGGAGTTACGGTATATCCTGCACTCTTGAGCAAGCTGGATCAAAATATCCCACGGGGTTGGCTGGATGGATTTTCGAGGAAAGACAAACAATCTGTACCAAGCTCTATTCATGACTCGATGACAACTGGCGTATTAAATAATTGGACGCTATATCACGATCGGGATGTTCTCAGCTATCATTTTTTCAAGACGCGTACGTCCACGGAGAAAATACGCCGAGAGATTCAAGAGATACGTGACCAGAAAAAGGGGATTAAACCTACATATACCCCTTTGTTTAGCCCTTATGATAAGCTGAAAGCACATCAACAGGAAGGTATCGTTAAACACTTTACAGCCCTATATAAATGGGATAAGCCTTTCGACAAAAACAATAGCTTCGGACTTTTCATGATGGGAAAAACACTCGATCTGCTTGATAAACATAATAAAAAAGCACTCTTCTTCACGGCTCCGTTAGATACGCAGCTCATAGCGGAACATGAAATGCTGAACTGGTCTGACTACGACACCGTTATGGGAGCTTATCAGGAATTAATTGAATCCCGTGGCTATCCGTTCATAGAATTCAATAAAGAAAAGACCAATCTTATTCCGCACAAATACTATCATGACCCATCGCATCTTATTGATAAAGGTAGCAATATGTTCGGCGAAATCCTATATGAAAGGCTGAAGACCTTTGGAATTACAAACACGCAGTAAGGAACAGGAGCAACCCGAGATTATTTCGCTTGGTAAGCGTATTGCCCACGTAATGCTTCTTGGTGTAATTACTGTTGCGGGTGCATTGGCGATTATGGCGGTTGTATTGGGCATTTTATTTTTCTCAGGTGAAACAAGCCAATTTATTTATATGAATTTTTAACAAAAAGAAGGCATCCCTCCGGTCTATGAATCTAAGGGATGCCTTTTCTATTCGTTTTGTAAGAGCGTATGTAACTAGCGGGTGTATTTTCCGTCAAGACATTTCATCAAGGCGAACGAATTGCAGGTTTCTTGTCTGCAGTTGGTTTAGCACTTCTTCTAAAGCTTTCAGCATAAAATAAGGTGCATGCTGGTCCGCGCCCACAGTATCACCGCTGTCGTGAAGTAATACAACGGAGCCATCGGTGATTCCACCTAACAGTGTGGACTGCAGCCGGGTTTGACAAAACCGGTTTCTCCAGTCCCCCCCCATAACCGACCAAAGAGCAATTCGATACTGCTTGCGCCGAAAAAAATCAAATATATTGATTAATCCCCATGGTGGACGGTAATAGTTGGGTCTTGTTCCGACAATAGACTCTATAATGTCGGCTGAGCGGTCCAGATGTTCACGCCGAATCGTACTGGGCAGCATCAGCCAATTGGATGTATGACAATAATTGTGGATTCCAATCTGATGGCCTTCCCGATCTATTCTTCTAATTAACTCGGGATACTGCTCCGCTTTCGATCCAAGCACGAAAAAGGTAGCCTTCACTTGATGAAGCTTTAATAAATCCAGCAATTTCGGCGTATATTGTGGATGTGGTCCGTCATCAAAAGTGAAGGCCACCTGTTTTTTTACCGTTCCTTTGCGAAAGACACCAATGCCAGTTATTCGCGTAATCAAACTCGGAATAAACATGTAAAACGTGGTGATGCATAGTATCCCTCCTACCAGGTATATAAGCATGATTCCTCCCCAAATAACAAGAATAATGATAGTGAAGTAAATATATGAGTATTGCTTCTATGGAGAATGCCATACATCTTACTTCCATAAACGTGTACCTTATGCAGAGAATCTCTGTCCAGGTGAGAATCGATTCTTCAATGAGGCCCGCGAATGAATTAGTAGCATCGGCACCAGTTGTTCGGTTCGCCGATCGATCCTTTGTCTCCCTTCCGGATGCATGGCCGATAGCAACAATCGAAGATAGATCGTGGTGATACGTTCAAAGACGCCGGGCTTTAAATTCTGTTGTTCAAAACCAAGACCGTGTGTTAATCCCCGGTGGAGCAGTGTAATACCCAGTAAAGCCTTGACCTCTCTGAACTCGGACTGCGATTCGAAGGCTTCATTGATTTGCTGCATTGATTTACGCAGCATGCGAGCCGTTTGGAGTGCAGCACGATCCGATCCTTCGGACTGGATCAACTTCAGGATACTTCCATTGTCGAGGTGGAGTTCCCCCACCCACTCTCCCTTGTTAATGACAGTGGAGTCCTGGCATACAATGGCCTGCCCCCGGTGCTTTTTAAGCATCACGGTGCATATACCAAAACGCGACTTATGCGATACACGAAAATAGGAAAGAAACGCAAAAGTTTTTTCCCACATCATCCAAACGGATTGCACTGTGGTTTTGCGTAATTTGAAACTCAAATCACTCACTCCTCTAAAAACGAATATTGTCTTCTCTGTTCATAATTGTATATATCAGAACTTTCTTTTTTCTTATCCGATTCTTACGAAAATCTTAAGTATTATTCGACTGCAATTCCTGTGCAAAAATAAAATCTGCTTCTGTAACAAGATTCATGTTGTTGTACTCTTCTGTTGACTTCAAAAAAAAACCCCTACCTAGGTAGGGATTAAAGAAGTATTATTTTATTGATTTGTCGTATCTAAAAATTCTCCATACAGATGATTAATCCCGTTGTTGCGATCAACTTTCTTTTGGTATCGCTTTGGTTACCCCAGTCTGCTTGCGGCGTGCTGGGTCCAAAAAATTAACCCCCAGCACCCCTGCTAAAATCATGACCGCTCCGATAATGTGATAGTAACCGAGTTCCTCCTGTAAAAATAGGATACCGGCCAACATCGAGATCAAGGTGGACAGATTGCTGAAAACACTCATTTTGGACGCCTCGATCCGTGATAAGGCGAAATTGGACATCAGTGAGGTAACAAGGGAAGACAGTACCCCAAGATATAAGGTGGACAGTACAAATGCTGAAGATGTAAACGGCTGAAAATACTCATGCATACTACCGTTCCAAACATGCTTGGATACAGACACACCATTAAAAACGATGAAACCGATCATCAGCATAACAAACGTCAATTCCATCGGTTTGAATTTTTTCGTCAGCGGACGTGCCAATACACTGTAAATGGCCATGGATAAGGCGGACAAAACCAGAAGCGCCAAACCTTTAAAATTAGAAAGATCAAGCGAAGTACCTTTCATCACAAAAATGTAAATCACTCCGGTGACGGAAAGTAAAACAGAGTATTTTTGCCAAACGCTAGTATGTTCCTTTAGAAAAAACCCTGCTAACAGTACTGTGAAAATCGGCGACAATGCTAGAATAATACCGGCCTCAGAAGAAGAACTGCTCACAAGACCGAACACTTGAAGGCCGAAAAACAGCGTCGGATAAAATATCGCAAGAGGTAAAATGCTGACGATGTCTTTGAGGCGTATATTAAGCTTCAACAAGCCGAACAGTACAGGAATCAAGATGACTACAAACGATATTGTAAATCGATGTGCCAGAGCATCGATAGGATTTGCCGATTCGAGAGCGATTTTAACAAACAGAAAAGATAATCCAATAATAAGAGCATTTATAAATGCAGCAACATATGCTGGAAGTTTTGATTTCACAGGCACGAAAGACCACTCCTAATAAACAATGATTTGATAGCTTCATTTTATTGTAGAATAACCCCACGGACCAATTTACCGCGGGGCCGTTTACTTAAGAACATTATCCGTTGATGCCTTGTTTCACCCATTTCGCTACTTCAATCGTACGACGCGCTTGAAACTTCACAGCTTCCTTCACATCCTCTACCATATTTCCGTCCTTATTAACGGTTACACTCGTACCATACGGGTTACCACCCGCTGCAAATACGGATGGATCAGAATAACCGGGCGCAGCTACGATTGCTCCCCAATGATACATCGACGTATAAAGAGATAAGATCGTGGCTTCTTGTCCACCGTGAGGATTCTGCGCAGAGGACATAGCACTTACCACTTTGTTCGCAGTTTTGCCTTGGAACCAGAGACCGCCTGTTGTGTCAAGGAACTGTTTCATTTGGGATGGCATATTTCCAAACCTAGCAGGCACGCTAAAGATAATTGCATCTGCCCATTCAACATCATGCAAAGACACTTCAGGGATATGCGCAGTTGCATCCACGTGGGCTTTCCAATCGGGATTTTTTTCAATGATAGATGGCGGAGCAAGCTCCGGAACCTTTAATATTTTTGTATCTGCGCCAGCTTCGCGTGCACCTTCGGACGCCCATTGTGCCAATTGGTAGTTAGTTCCTCCTGAACTGTAATAGATTACTGCAAGTTTTAAATTAGACATGTTTATCTCTCCTCAGGTTCATTTTTATATATTGTTTCTGTTGCCTGTTGCTTACAAGGATTATTATGATTGATTCATTCAATCCTGAGAAGTACGCACAATAATGTGGTATAGTATCCAAAAGGATACCGTTAAGGAGGTAAGCCAGTTTGGATAATAGTAATGGCACTTGTACAGGAGCTTACTCTACGATAGATATCGTAACTGGAAAGTGGAAGCCGAGGATATTGTATCGATTGGCGCAATCCGAATCCGTACGCTTTAATGAGTTAAAACGATTTATCCCTGAAATAACTCAAAAAATGTTGACATCTCACTTAAGAGAGCTTGAAAATCACGATATAATCCTTCGAGAAATATATCCGGAAGTACCACCAAGAGTGGAATATTCTCTTACGGAATATGGACGAAGTTTCATACCGATTCTGGATTCGCTGCAGCAGTGGGGGAAAAATCATTTATCTCACTTGGAGCAGGTCAATGATCAACAAGAGAAGAAAATCAACTGATAGAATCACAAAAGACACTAGCGCGATGCGCGATGCTAGTGTCTTTTGTATTGCTTTGTCTATTTGCTACTACTCCAAATACCTATCCTTCATAATGTTTAGATGATGCAGTTCATGTCCTGCTATGATATAAACCAGAGCGCTTGCAGATGTGACTTTCTCGTTCGCAATTCCTTTTCTGTCCCAAGACTCCTCCGGTAATCCTCTTACCAAAGCAAGGGTGGACTGCCTCACGGTCATATATTCTTCAAGTAAATCTGTCATGCTGCGCTTGTAGAAATCTGCGTTCTCTACAAAAAAATCTTCGTTAAATCCAGCAAGTGGGGTTTGGTCTCCTCGCGCGATACGGAGTAGCCGATAGCTCATAATCCGTTCTGCATCGATCATATGGCCGAATACTTCTTTCAGGCTCCATTTACCTGGAGCGTAGCGATGGTTAGCCTGAATATCAGAGAGCGATGAAATCAGCTCTTCTATGACCTTCTGCTGCTCTTCAATAATACATACAAGATCCCCTTCCGGCACTAGTCCTACGTAACCTCGATAATATTCAGGATAATCTTCAACTGAAGGCCGTTTTAACATCGTATTTTCCCCTCTTTCATATAAATTGTGGTAGCATCATGTTCTGAGAAATTCATTTATTTAAACCATTATATTCCTTAAAATTAGCATTTTCTCATCGTAAAATCTACTTAAATTTTTCTCACCGCGTGCAGCTCCCAGCGCACGGTGTGTGTTGTATGACAGCGATCGATCACATTATGATTAAGTCCCAGGTGGCTCATTACCAAAGTTAGGGTTTAACGATTATAAAATGGAATAGGTTGCAATCAAGTTTCACATCATGAAAAAAGACACGAGCCTATAAAAGGTCGTATCTTTGTCTTAGTGAAAGCACTAGTTAGTAATAGGGAAGCAGTAGTGAAACAATTAAAGCAATTTTGCCCACCTCAATACAAATGATATTCCTGCTTCGACTGCTCAAATTTGTGGCTTTCCTCACGGAATTTCTCCAGCAGAGCCGGGACATCTACGGACTCATCGCGATACATGTTGTCTCCCCCCAGGAGATCAATAAAAGGTCTTGACCCTTCCTTAAGCGGCGGCAAAAATGAGAAGTCTTCGAAGTTATGCTTAATCGTATACATCAGTTGGACGCCTGTCTCCAATGGTTTAAGACTCCGGTTGTCCGTGATGTGAAGTTGTACACCATGACACAGCTCACCCTGAAACTTGGAAAATGTAGGTTTGAAATACACCGGCCGAAACATAACGCCCGGCAGCTGCTTTCCGTTCATCTCATCTGCCAGCTTTTCTGCGTTTATGAACGGAGCTCCGATCATTTCAAATGGAGCCGTGGTTCCTCTTCCTTCCGACAGATTACTCCCTTCGAATAAGCAAGTTCCCGGATAGAGCAGTGCCGAATCGAACCGGGGAATTCCCATGGACGGCATGATCCACGGTCGCCCTGTATCCGGGAGTAGCATGTTTCGATCCCAGCCATCACACTTCACCACATGCAGCTTACCATTCCAGTTCATCTGTTCGTTCGCCATCACTGCGATCTCGCCTGCCGTCAAGCCATAACGGACCGCGAGTGGATAATTGCCTACAAACGATTGATATCCGTCTTTTAAAATATTCCCTTCCACGGTCACTCCGTCCAGCGGGTTGATCCGGTCTAAGACGACAATTTCCTTGCCGACTTTCGCGCAATCCTCCAGCGCATACAACATCGTATAAATAAAGGTATAATACCGTGTACCAACATCCTGGATATCATACACGACCATATCTACTTCATCCAGCATTTCCTGAGTAAGACGCTTAGAGTCTTTTCGATATAAGCTGTGTACCGGAACGCCTGTAAGCGGATCAAGGTATGTATCAACCATGGCCCCTGCGTCCTGATCGCCGCGTACACCATGCTCGGGCGAGAACATGGCTACGAGATTATAATTTTCATGCAGTATTTGTATCGTGGATACAAAGTCTTGGTTCAGCCCAGTAGGTGATGTAATGAGGCCCAGCCTCTTCCCTTTAAACAGATGGGCTTCCTCTTGAATACGATCTATACCGTTTCGGATCATAGCTACTTCCCCCACTCATGTGTTATTTTCAAAAAATGACCATAACAAGTTCCTTGTTACAGTCATTTTGCTATGGCTAAAGTTCGTTTTTAAGGACACGCTTGTTTTCTTCCGGAATCATGAACGTTTCCGCGTATTCTTGTCTCGCTTCAATCCCGCGCACCCGTGCCAAATGTTTGTAGTATTCCAGATAAGGGAACGACTTGCTGCCCGTAACGAACCAGTGCTGGGATACAGCTTTTACCCACAGATCAAAAGCTTCCTTGGGAAAGTCAACATATACATATGGCTTGTAGTCAACCGCGTCCTCCCAATTCTCCGCATAATACAATCTGGATGCAAAAAAAGCAGGAAGCTCACGCTCGAACGAAGGAAGTCCAGCATAAAAGCGGGCGTCATTGACGATTCGATGAGTAGTCATATGATCTTTATGCATGCTGTTCTTCCAGTGGGTAATAATTACGTTCGGACGCACTCTGCGGATGACGTCACACACGGCCCAGCGATTCTCATCATCGTCTTTCAGCTCTCCGTCAGGCGTGTCGAATACGATAGCTTCTCCGCCCAGCATTTCAGCAAAAGCGTTCGCTTCTCGTACTTTCTGCTCACGGTATTCCGCCATATCCTGACCGGCAGGAACGCCGCGCTCCCCTGCCGTCAAAGCTAGCGTTACGATATGATCACCCTTTAAGGAATGGTGCGCCAATACACCACCTGCTGTAAGCTCCGCATCACCAACATGTCCACCGATCGCGAGCACCGTTATCTTCTGATCACTCATCGTTAAAACTCCCTTCGCATGACTGAAAATTGTTTGACGGTTTGAAAGCCTGCTTTCTCGTATATCCGGATAGCCGGATTTGTACTTCCGGTATATAGAGACATATAATCGGTCCCGATATTTTTGAATGCCTCGCACAACTTAAAGAACAAAATACTACCCAGTCCATGTCCTTCATGATCACGATGAACGCCGATACCAGAGAAATAACCGCGCCCGTTATCCTGGCGGATGACTGGTCCCGCAAATCCAACAACCTTGCCGTGATGCGAAGCAATCACAACAGGCACCCCATCCGAGGTAGACTTCTCGATTTCCTTTTGCCATAAAGGATTATCAAATCCTAACAGCATTTCAGCCACCCCGTGATGCTTAAGCGGATCAAACAATTCAACATGATATCCATGGCCAGCCGCCTTATCTTCCTTGGACTTACTTTGTTCAGGAAAGGTGAACTCGGCCAAATTCAAATACATAGCACATTCTCTGGCACGCTCTATGTACCCCTGACGCACGAGAAACGCATACAGCGAACTATCAACCGGTACACCCGGAGCGTTATTGTGCTCGTGCTGCGGTGTATTCGGTATGTACCATGGCAGCATCATCGGGTTGAAGAACAGTACATCCGACTGCTTCTTGCCACATTGTCTAAATCGGTTCTCCACAGCGCCCAACATCTGCTTATAATGATCATCTGTTTTAACATCATCTGACAGCACGATGCATGTGATATAACCTGCGACGTTTCCAAGCGGCAGATCGTCTCCTGTGCATCCGCAGGCAAATCCTTTGACCTGATCGGATTCCAGCCACACAAACGTATTCTCAGGATCAAAATATGGACTAGACAGAAAAATATGATCGAAGCTTTGTTCCGTCAGCTCCTTGTAACCATCTTTCACAGCTTCTACATTCCATAAATCAATAACGGCATGAGTATATTCATGTTTCCAAGACTCCAACATGTTGATGTACACCTCACCATCTGGCAGATTATTTCCGCAAGATTAGAGCCGTCTTGGCTCCTAAGTCAATACGAGCGTTGATTGGCAGATCAGATGTCGAATCATCGGCAAGCATAAAATAATGCAATCTATATAAGATGAGCCAATGGTTGTGCCGCAGATTTCGGCATAGGCAGGACACTGTATGCCTCTTGCTGCAACTACGAAGAAGATTGGCGTCTATTCTGCCCTTTTGAGCAATGGCCCTCCAAGTATTCATCGTTGTTGTTGTAATGACAAATTAGATTCATGTATTCCGATTAGCCTTTTACCGCTCCTACCGTTACACCCTCCAGGAAGTACTTTTGCAAGCTAAAGAAGAGAATAAACATAGGAAGTGCGGAAATGGTGGCACCCGCCATCATCGGCGCGAAATACGTTGTATTCGCGAATCTAAAGTTTTTAAGTCCTACCTGAATCGTCTGCATATCCATGGTGTTCGTTACCAGGAAAGGCCAGAAGAATGTATTCCAGTTGTCCATGAATGTGAGGATGGCCATAACGGCCAACACCGTTTTGGATAATGGCAGAACGATCTTGAAATAGATCTGAAATTGGTTGCATCCTTCAATTTTTGCACACTCCAATACCTCTGAAGGAATACTTCCCATAAATTGCTTAGCCAGAAATATGTTATATACCGTAACAAGTCCGGGAACGATCATTGCGGTATACGTATTCTGAATTTGAAAAGTGTTTACAATCAGGATGTAAAGAGGCACCTGTGTTACTTGATAAGGAATCATCATCGAAACCAGCAGGACGGAGAACAGAACAGCTCTACCCTTAAACCGGATTTTGGAAAATGCATATCCTGCAAGACTCGCAAAAAACACGTTAGAAACCATTACTGTCGTTGCTACAATCAATGAGTTGATCAGCCAACGTACCGAATGTTCACTATAATCGAAAAAGAATTTATAGGAATCAAGCGATATTTTACTTGGGAAGAGGGAATAGTTCATTGCCCCGGCTTCCACCGGATCCCCGAAAGAAGAAATAAACATGAAATAAATTGGAAACAGCGTAGCTAAAGCAAAAAGTACTAGAATTACCATGATCACCGTATTACGGGTCTTCCTACGCACAGGTTTACCTGTGTGACTGTTGTATAACGCCATATCGGTGCCCTCCTCTCCTTAATATTCCACTTCTTTGCCCAGGAATTTAAATTGAACGAATGAAATCGAAGCAATAATGAAGGCCAGAACGAGAGATTGCGCTGCTGCCTTACCGAATTCAAAATATTTGAAAGCGTTATTGAAAATGAGCAAGCCCACCATCGTAGTCGCATTATCCGGACCGCCGCCCGTCATCAGATACGCGTTCTGGAATACCTGGAAGGAACCGATGACACCCGTTACTAGCAAAAATAAAGTCGTTGGTTTCAGACACGGAATGACGATGTACCACAGTTTTTTCAGGAAAGAAGCTCCGTCCAGTTCTGCGGCTTCATAATAACTTTCATCAATGCCGAGTAATGCAGCCAAATAAATAATAATACTCGTTCCATGACTGGACAGCCATGACATTAATACGAGAGAGAACATAGCAGTAGAGCTAGATCCCAGCCAGTTGCTGTTGCTTATCCCGAACACACTGAGCAGCTGGTTGAAAATACCTGACGGCATCGGATCAAAAATCCAAAGCCATACAACGGAAAGAGCTACACCGGACGCTACGGCCGGAAGATAATAAATAGCCTTGAATATGCTCTGCGTTTTTTTTCTTAACGGAAGAATCAAAATAGCCACAGAAAAGGATATGAACAGACCGACCGGCACCGTGAGCACCGTATATAAAACCGTGTTGTAAATTGATTTCCAGAACAGGCTGTCAGAGAATGTGGCTATATAATTCTCGAATCCGATGTATTCTGAACCAAGCGGTTTGTATTTTTGAAAACTGATTATAAACGCACTTACAACGGGATACGCAGTAAACATCGCAAATACAACGAGTGCAACAGCGATAAAGGCATAACCGTAGCCGCTGTCTCCTTTGATCCGACGTCTTTTGATTGGTTTGGCGAGTTGTGTCATCATGCGAAGCTCCTTTCACTGCTCGGTTCAAGCATATACCGGATAGCCGCATGAACTTAGACAAGCGGCTATCCGATTTAACCTATTAGTCTTTTACAATTCCGTCTTCACCAAAGGCTTTAACGGCTCCTTCTTTCACAGCATCGTACATTTGTTCAGGCGTAATTTCTCCAGCAATTAATGCTTGCAGTTTCGGAATAATGACCTCATCTTCCAATTTGATTCCTTTTGCACCCATATCGGTTGGAATATCAGTACGTGCAGGTGTAGCTTGAGTAAGCAATGTTTCAACAGCTGCTACGTTATCCGGGTTTCTATCGATTTTCATATCCTTCGCAGCTTCTCTGCCGCTCTTTGTGATATGTGCTGCAAACAGGTCGTTGTTCGTAGTCGCTGCTACTTCACCAGCAGCGAGGAAGTAAGCCGCTTTTACGACATTGGCTTTATGCTCAGGCGTAGGCTCATTCTTACCGCGGAAAGTTACATAACCGTCAACAGCAACGCTTGATGATTGTTTTTGACCCGCAAAGGTTGGAACCGGCAGAACGATATACTCCACAGGGATACTTCCTGACACAGCACTACCATCATTTGCTTTAATTTTCTCATTGTTTTGGTTGGCGTTATTTTCAAAAGTGGCAAGACCTTTTCCCGTAATCATCGTTTGACCTGTCAAGAACATGTTCCAACGTTTACCAGCATCTACAGAGCTAAGCTCTTTCGGCATGGAACCGTCGTCGATCATTTGACGGATAGCTTTCAGCACTTCCAGGAAGTTCTTGCTCGTGTAAGCATACTTCAGGTCTTTATCAAAGGCGTGCGGCATGCCCGCATTTTTAATCAGAATGGTCAGATAGTCTCTGGAAGCAACACCAGCGGTTGCAAATACGAAGCCGTAACGGGATGTCTTATCCCCTTCTTTTACAACACCCTTTTTGATCTGCTCACGGAATTCTTCGTAAGTCCATCCTTCTTTTTGTACTTTTTTATAGTCGATACCAGCTTCCTCCAGGAACTGTTTGTTACCGCCAATGGCGTGAACTTCCATGTAACCCGGGAATCCATAAAGACTGCTGCCCATTTTCATGTATTCCAATGGAGCAGCATCAAAGTCTTCAATCATTTCCTTGGTTGCTGTATCCGTGATGTCCATCAGCATGCCTTGCTCAACGTATTTGGAAAGACCGCCAGAAGGGATGAATGCGATATCCGGTGGGCTGCCTGCGTTAACCTGAGTATCGAGCTTCTGAGTCATATCTTCCCAACTGGCAGGCTCGATTTTCAAAGTCAGGTTTGGATACATAGCAGTAAAGTCTTTTTCCAATTGTGCGAATCTATCCTGAAAATTACCAGATACTGGTGGAAGGAGGGCTGTGATTGTATCTTTAGCTTCGGTTTTTGTGCCTCCATCCGTCGTTCCTGGATTTTGCGCATCCTTGTTGTCAGTTCCACTTCCACTTCCACCGCCACAAGCGGATAATGCTAAGGTTAAAGCGAGAACAGGTGCTAATATACGCATCTTCTTTTTCATTACTCACAAACCTCCCCTAAGAATATACAATCTTTTTCACATCACTTTTGTAATTGTGCGAATGCTTTTTTCAGACTGCCTTCGCTTTCATCCAGCGCTTGTTCTGCCTTCTCTGCGTCTAAACCGGTTTTGATCATCATAATGGCTAATTTACAGCTCATGGAAGCGCTTTCCAAATAACTAATAGCTGTCTTATCGTCTACCCCCGTAGCTGACTTAATAATACGAACTGAGCGGTCATACAATTTGATATTGCTTGCTTTAAGGTCAACCATAAGGTTGTTGTATGTCTTCCCAAGCTTTACCATCGTACAGGTTGTGAGCATGTTGAGAACCAGCTTTGTTGCAGTGCCTGCCTTCAATCGGGTAGATCCCATGATGACTTCGGGTCCAACAACCGGCGCGATACATACGTCGCATACGGGCTCAACCCTTGAATTCTTGTTATTGACTACACCGATTGTGGCCGCTCCAATCTCTCCTGCCTTCTTCAAGCCGGCAATGACAAATTGTGCACTTCCACTCGCTGTGATCCCAATGACAACATCCCTGTCCGTTACGCCGCATCGTTCAATTAATGCGATCCCCTCCTCTGCATTGTCTTCATAACCTTCAACTGCCAGCCTCAGTGCCACATCGCCTCCGGCAATATGTCCCTGCACCAGCAATGGGTCAGTACCAAAAGTAGGAGGACATTCCGAAGCATCAAGCACACCTAGTCTCCCGGAAGTTCCAGCCCCTATGTAAAACATTCTACCGCCATTTTTAAGCACACGGTGTAAAATATCAACCGCTTTCATAATTTGCGGTATTTCTGCTGCTACGGCGTCCGGAACCTTGGAATCCTGCTCATTCATTAGACGCAGCATTTGTTCCGTTGTACATTCATCGATCATCTGAGTCTTCTCATTGATCTCTTCTGTCGTCAATCCCGCCAGATACTCATCCATGGCCATCCCCCTATCCCAGTTATTTGAATTTCTTAATTGCATCTTAACGAGAAATTTCATTTTGGTCAATAGTTTCTGAAATAAAATTTTATAATAAAATATAACACTGGTTTTTTATTTTGATATTTCATAAAAAAAGACACCGGCTTTTTTGCTGAAATCACCGGTGTCTTTTATGACTATTTTCGATGCTTACTCGATATAATATTGTGCGTCTTAGTCAAATATTTCTTTACATTTCTGTATTCGGCACTTGCTACACCGGCAAATAAAATATCAATAACGGTAAGCATAGCGATCCGTGATCCCATGGCACCACTGCGAATGGTTAGCTCTGGAGTAGAAATGCTCAGTACAATATTGGCCTTCTCAGCCAATTCACTCTTATTGTACTTAGTTATGGCAATAATTGTGGCTCCCGTTTTCTTGGCGATATCGAGCGAATCAAGAATATCCACGGTATCCCCGGAATTAGATATAAAGATAGCAACATCATTTTTTTCAAGCAGTGTTGCTGCTGTAAGTTGACTATGCCCATCCGTATAGGCATGGCACATTTTGTTAATACGGGAAAACTTCTGTTCTGCATCTATTCCGACCAGACCAGAAGCGCCGATACCAAAAAATACAATACGCTTACATTGACGAAGCACTTTTACCGCACGATCTATCGCGTCTTTATTAATAACACTCATCGTATCTTCAATGGATTTGATGTTGTTCCGCGAAATATTCGAAATAATTGTGGTCAGATCATCACCAGGCTGAATATCAGTATACTGATGCCTCTGTTCCTCATCCATTGAACCTAGTGATGCCGAAATGCTCACGATAAAGCTGCGATACCCCGTGTACCCCATAGTTTTACAAAACCGCAGTACCGATGCGTCACTTGTCTTCGTTAGTTGGGCAAGGCTCTTAATCGAAAGATGAGGGATTTCCTCTAAATTCTCCAATATATACTCCGCAAGCATTTTCTCCACAGGTGTCAAGCTGTCTTTCATATCCCGAATCTTTATCAAAATATTATCGTTGATTGACATATGATTTCCCTACTCATCCTATAGTCTATAAAAACAAAAACCTGATTCTACTCTCTTACAAATCAAAAATCAATATCATCATAAGCTCAATTACAACAAAATACAAGATCAATATAACAGCTTCATGATAGAACTATCAATTCCCAACCCCGAAATTTTATTTCATGAAAAATATATCATTTTGAAAATTTAATTCTATTTTATATTGCAGCGCTTTCAAAAGCAATGCTATAATAGCAGCAAAAATGAGTACATATTTACAAAATCACAATGTATCGAAGGGTGGAATAAGAAAATGAGTAAAAAATTGAAAATTGCAATAATCGGATCAGGCAGCACGTACACCCCGGAACTGATTGAAGGTATGATTAAGCGTAAAGATATATTACCGATAGATGAACTCGTACTTATGGATATTGATGCTAGGAAACTGGAAACAGTAGGCAAGCTTTGTGAACGAATGATTCAGGCAGAGCAGATTCCTTGCCGGGTCATCATGACACAGGACTTGGATGAAGCGCTGCTGGATGCAGACTTTGTGCTTGGACAGATCCGTGTTGGCAAACTGCCGGCCAGAGTGCTGGATGAGACCATTCCTCTGAAATATGGATTGATCGGACAGGAAACATGCGGTATTGGCGGATTCTTCAAAGCGATGCGCACGATCCCAGTCATGCTTCATATTACAGAACGAATGAAAGAGCTGTGCCCTGATGCGTGGCTAATCAATTTCTCTAACCCAGCCGGAATAATAACAGAAGCTCTGCTCAATCACTCTGATGTAAAAATGCTGGGACTCTGCAATGTGCCATTCAACATGTTTAAGAGCATACACGAGACATTAAAGCTGGATCAGCCAAATTTTACTTATGTAGGACTTAATCATCTAAGCTGGATTACAGCCATAGAACAAGACGGAACAGACTATTTGAAATCCGCGCTTGATATGGGTCTGAACAGTGAAGCGATGAAAAACATACCTTCTAGCGGATTCAGCAAAGAGCTTGTCCAGATGGTTGGGGCCATCCCTTCTTCCTATCTGGAGTATTACTACTTCAAGGAGAAGAAATATAAACTTCTTAAAGAGAGCGAAATTACACGAGGCGAGAAATGTATGCAGATTGAGGAAGAACTGCTGGGAATCTATTCCGATTCCGAATTGCACAGTAAACCAGAACTTTTATCATCACGTGGAGGTGCGAACTATTCCGAAGTAGCGATCAGCTTAGTGGATGCCATCTATAACGATAAGCAAGAGGTTCATGTCGTGAACCTGCTAAATAACGGTGCTTTGGATTTCATGAAAGACTCCGACGCTGTTGAAATGTGTGCGGTTATTGGCAAAGATGGCGCGAAACCGATCCCTGTGCCTGATTTCAACAATGAACACATTATCGATTATATGAGAATGGTAAAAGCTTATGAGCGTGAGACTGTTACTGCAGCGGTGAGCGGCAGCGAAGATGCCGCTATGCGCGCACTGCTGATGAATCCACTCGTTGGTGATTATGACGCTGCATATAACTGTTTTCAAGAACTGAAAGAAGCGCATAAGGAATATCTCCCGCAATTTTATACGAAAGAAAAGATGTCGTGATGAACAAAAAATACATTATTGGCGTTGATGGCGGGAACAGCAAGACGGACTACTTTTTGTTTGATCTTCAAGGAAACTTTGTAGATCATATCAACACTGGAACATGCAGTCATGAACAGTTCCCTGACGCTTATATGAGTTCATTCCGGATCATGAATGAGAATATTCAGCAGTTACTGAATCGAAATCATTTATCCATGGATCACATTGCAGCAGGCGCATTTGGTTTGGCCGGGGCAGACGTCCCCACACAGAAGGACAATTTAAATAAAGTAATAGAACAAATCGGATTCACTCATTATGCCATGGACAATGACTCTTTTCTAGGCGTAAAAGCCGGCAGTGAAAAAGGCTTCGGCATATGCTCCATCAATGGCTCAGGCACGGTTACCGGTGGAATTTCTCCAAGCGGCAGCCGCCTGCAGGTCGGAGGCGTTGGCAGTGAGTTATCGGGTGATGAAGCTGGAGGATATTTCTTAGCAAGAAAGGTGCTTCGAACAGTATACGATTCCTTTTACCGTATGGGACCGAAGACCTCAATGACGGAACCTGTCATGAGCCTGCTCCAAATACCGGGTAAAGAATACTTTATTGAGTACGCCATGGATGGAGTCTTAAAGCGGACCTTGCCAAATACCAAGCTGATGCAAATCATGTTCTCTGCGGCAGATCATGGTGATCAGGCTGCGCTTGATATCATTGATCATACCGCCAGACAGCTGGCTCATTCGACAGTAGGTTGTATGCATAATCTGGATTTCGGTATAGAAGTTGATATCGTGCTGGCGGGCTCCGTTTGGGTTAAAGCGGAAAGCCCTCTGTTGCTCGAGAAGTACAAAAGTTATGTGGCCACATTAACAGAGCATCAATGCAAATATATTCTTTTGCAAGTCCCGCCTGCTACCGGTGCTGTATTATGGGCTATGGAACTTGCTTATGGACACCCTGTGGATACAGATACCCGAGCGCGAATCATTGAATCGGTAGAAAATATTCATAAGAAGGACCCTTCACCAGCGTAAAATAAAATTATCAACAATATGGAAATGTCACCTTTGGCATAAATTCATTCAATCTAAAACAAAAGACGGTTTCTTTGGGTGATCTCCCATTGAAACTGTCTTTTTCTTTCATAAGAGAACGAATCATAACGAACAAAAAAATCTCCTCGCATACTGAACTTTTCTCATTGAAGAACAGTCCATTACTGTAATCAGTATGATATTGCCTGTCCCCGAAAATCTTCACACTCTATCTTATATTCCTTCTCCTCCATTGCAGAACCCAACTGTGGGTAATCATACAGCATCCCTTCATAGACGGTTTCAAATGCCGGATGTATGAGGAAATCATTAGGTGTGATCAAGGCAGAAGGCCTGTTCCATAAGTCAAGTTCTACCCCTTTTAATGCTTCCGCCACAAACTGTGAACAAAAGTAGGCGTTTTTAGGCGCGAAGTTGATTTTCATAGTGAGGAAGAGTAATCCTATAAGATTGTATTTATACGCTTCTTTATTTCGTTTAAAGTATTGAATTAACCGTTTCAATTCTATACGTTGCTGAGCAGATACATTTAACCGCAGCACTACGCATCGAGTCTCTGGGAAATAGCGGTATACCCCTTCATAGATATCTTCTTCCACAAACCCTGCAGACCAAGGATTAGTAGCACACTTTCGCCCAAAGCTGTAAACCTCTCGAAGACCCTTGTCCAGAGCCAGCGAAGCATGATTATAAGGCGCTGAAGTATATCTCTTGATCATTCTCGTGAACATCGTACCGGTATCGGTCAATAGAACATATATATTATCTTGTTGAATCATTTTCAATCCCCCAACTCATTTAAATACCATATCATTATTTTATTCGGGACACATCATTTCCAAAACCGACCGTAGGACAGTATTGAAACTGGACTTAAGTCTTGTTCTATGAATATTTCTGTGGGTCTGATCTCGAAAAATGTAGATACAGAATGACAATTGTCGTATACAATAGTTGATAGGATTTAAAATACATTTATTAGGAGTATATATATGATTCATCCAAATGCTGTGCTTCACGAAAGTGTAGTCTTGGGAATTGGTGTTGAGATCGGCCCCTTCTCTGTCATTGACGAAAATGTGGTCATTGGCGACTTCTGCAAGATTGAGTCACATGTTCGAATACACAGTCATACAACCCTGGGTAAGCATAATCATATCTATCATAGCGCAGCTATTGGCACAGACCCGCAGCATATAACACCCGATAAGGTACCGACATATTTAACGATCGGTGACCATAACATCATTCGTGAGTATGTCACTCTATCACGCGGTTCATTAAAAGGTGGATCATATACCACGATCGGTGATCATAACTTGATTATGTCATATGCGCATATCGGTCACGATTGCTTGGTTGGCAATCACACCATCATTTCCAGCGGAGTATTGGTCGCAGGTCATGTTGAAATCGAAGATTATGTCGTGATTGGTGGTGCTGCTGTCATTCAACAGTTTAGCAAGATCGGACGTAATGCTATGGTAGGTGGAAGCAGTGGTGTAAACCAGGATGTGGTACCTTTCTCTCTCGTTAGCGGTACCCCCATCAGATACGGTGGTCTAAATGTTGTTGGTCTTAGAAGGGCAGGTCTATCCTCTGAAAAATTGAAGGAAATCAAGACGATCCACTCCATTCTTCTTCGTAAAGGTCTAAGTCTGGAGACAGCAACCAAGTCCATTGAGGAAATGCCTCCTTCTGAATATGTTATGAATACGCTTAACTTTCTGAACAAATCAACCAGACCATTGTGCAGACGAGCGAAGTGATTCCATTACATGTTGTAAAGGAGAACTGGAATGAACGAGGTATCAGCAAAGATTGAGAACCTGCTTAAGAGAATCGTACATAAAGATCGGCGCATTCACAATGCCTATTTTCTGGTCCATTCAGAAAAACTTGGGATTCACCTGAACCTGGCTGAAGGATTTACCGGCAGCATGTCTGCAAATGGTCAGCAGCGTTATTTAATCGCCAGCATTAGCAAACTTTTTACCTCTGTCTTATTCGCTCTATTCGTAGAGCAGCAGAAGCTAACTTATGACGACCCCATCCATTTATATATCGAACAAGACCTATTGAACAAACTGCATGTACCTCTCCCGATTATGGACTCCTCAGGAGGTCATTGTCTGGTCTAAAGACAATTTGAAACCATACTTCCCGCCGGGACAGGGCTTACATTATTCGGACACCGGGTATCATCTATTAGGACTCATCAGATGAAAGTATGGTCCAAGTTTGCAATGGGGATAGACTACGGATATGGACTGGTCAGATTCCGAACGATCCCCCTCCTCATGCCACCTAAACATAACATCTGGGGAAACTTCGGATCTACGGGTTCGTTTCTATTCTATCAGCCGGATATGGATCTGTATCTCATAGGCACCTTCAATCAGTTTAGAACAACTCAAAAGGCCATTCGATTCATGCTCAAAACCATTGATATTGTATCGAAAATGAAATAAATACTGCACTTGCCAAAATCTACGGTAATTAAATATGAAACTGTGAAGTATTGATTCCTTTTGTAAAACAGAAGTAGTACGGCCAACCACTCTAACTATCCACCCGCTCCGGACTATAGATCCGCTATTTATGTCAATAAGTAGCTTTTGATTCAGCCTGAGGACTCAGATTCCGCTATCGGGTTAAATCATACACAAATGAATACGATTATAAGCAAATAACGGATCCCCTGTCCTCATTCTTTCTTGAACGAGGAAAAATCCGTAAATAGCGGAACGTCAGTCCGAAATAGTTAAGTAAGTGGTCAACCACCGGTATGCAACGCCGCACTGCGCTTCTGGAAGCTGCCCGCGCTCAAAATAGATTATTGGCAAGTGCACTTATTTAGAGCAATTTCCTAACACTTTTATTAACACTATTTTAATGTTATGAGTTCTGGCCCAATCGGTTAACGCTTTAATGGCTGCATCCTCCTGTTCTATAAATCGAAAACAAAGATCAACAGGATTGCTTCTCTTACCCACAGATACAATGGCGATAATCGGTTTAAAGTACCCATGCACTCTAATCTCCTTGATATCCGAAGCCTTGAGTTCCTTGCCTCTAACAGTTAGTAATTCAGGACTTATATGCGTGGTAAAAGACTCCATTAACATTCTTCGAATAATAAGGATTATAAGAAAAATACAGAAGCTGATTATAACTACTTTAGTCCAGAAAAAAATATATCTAACGGGTCACCTCGATCAAATTTAATCATAATCGACGAATAAGATTGAGATGCTGTTATTAAACACATACCTATGATCATTCCAATTCCTGATGGGTTCTTAGCTTTAAAAATGCGTTCTATGTTTATCAGCTCCTTAGCTTCGATAATCTGACCTTTCAAGTGATCATCATGATAAAAGCATCTTCTATCGAAAAAGAAATAATCAGAGCCATCTCACTACACGTTTATGTGTCACGACTTTAATGTTATGTATCCTGGCCCACTCGGTCAACGCTATGATGGCAGCGTCCTCCTGCTCTATAAATCGAAAACAGAAACTCACAGGGGTAATTCTCTTACCTACAGGTATAATGCCGATAAGCGGACTGAAGTACCCCTGTACTCTGATCTCCTTGATTTCCGAAGGCTTAAGCTCTTTGCTTCTTACAGTCAGTAATTCAGAACTTATCTGCGTGGTAAACGGCTTCATTAACATTCTAGTAATTGTAATAATCACAAGAACAAAACAGAAGCCCGCCAAAACCACTTGTGTCCAGAAAAGAACTATTGCTAAAGGATCATCTGGATCGGTTCTTGTCATAAACAACGATAATAATTGGGAAGTAATAATAATGCTCATACCTATGATCAAATTCCACCCTCTTGGATTCTTTGCCTTAAAAATGCTGCTTTCTATATATCTCAACTCCTCAACTTTAGCTAAAGCCATTTTTTTACCTGCTTATGTGACAGTTTCACCTGATGTTTGCTCGCCCATTCCGTTAATTCCTGAATGGCTGCGTCCTCCTGCTCTATAAATCGAAAACAGAAATCCATAGGGGTAATTCTCTTACCTACAGGTATAATGCCGATAAGTGGTCTGAAGTACCCATGCACTCGGATCTCCTTGATGTCCGAAGGCTTAAGCTCCCTATTTTTTACTTTTAACGATTCCCGACTAATTTGCATGATAAACGGCTTCATAAACATTCTTATAATGGTGAATATCAAAATAGCGAAGAAACAAACTAATAAGAATATTCCAAAATAACTCATAAAAACATCGAAATTATCCCGGTTGGTTCTTTCAACAAGGTATAGACGGGAATTTGTTCCAATGAGTATTAGCATAAATACCATAGTAAAAATTCCTGAAGGATACTTCGCCTTAAAAATACGTTCTATCTTCATCAACTTCTCTCTTTTAACAAAATCCGCTAGCTCTTGCGGTCTTAATATAAAGAATCTCTACTATTAGAACACCTCATCCATTACTATTGTTGCCTAGCCAAACAAAACATCCATGACTGTTCCGTATTTTCCCATTATTCCCAACCGGCCATTTGGCATTATTGTCTGCTGCTATTCAGCATTCACGTTTATCATGATTTCGATTGTTTATTTTTCACCCATTCTTTATACCCCGGGAGTGTATATTCATCGGTTTTAACAACGGTCCATGGGTCTGATTCATGGTTTCGTTGAACGTGTAGACTAATGAGAAGCTCTCCTCCGGAAATATCATAATTATCCAATAAGTACGTAATCTCCGTGTGAACAAGTACAACGGCTTTATTACTGCCAAGCTTTTTAACTTGAATTCGGTCATTACTCTCTTCGTTATAATTAGCATCCAGTAGTTTAAATGATTTTAAGTGATCCAGCTCGTCTTGTTCGACATTAATGCCCGTTTTACGATCCATATGATGTGCTAACTGGGGGAACTGCTTCCATAGAACGTTTATATCTTTTTCAAGGACTGCTTTCGTTCTGAGATGCAAATACTCTCTAACCACCTTGATGTATTCACCCCATTCTGAAGATGAGATGTCTACAAAATCATCTGTAGCTGCACTTGATCCCCCTGCTTCTGAAGGAATAAATGCTGCATCAACCTTATTTTCGATGCTCTGAGTTTGTGTACCATCGGTTTCATTGCCGCACCCTATCATAAATGACAGGATCATGCACATTACAAGAAGTTTTTTCATAGCTTAAACTACACTCCTTATTGAGATAAATAGCTATATTTCTCTTCATTACTTTTACCTCTCATCAGGTTTTACTTCATCGCACCCATAATCAAATGTAAACTGTTCTCTTGTTCGTGGGGTTTGAATATGATCATTTTTTGATTAAGGCTGTAATAAATGGCCGTATACTCTGTTCTTATCGTCTTTAAAGCATCTATTGCATATTTCACATTGTAGTTAAACTCGAAGTCGTTCCCATTTAAGCTCTCAAGCGTGATGTTTTCATCCAAGTTACCATTTTCACTCTGGCAATAGATGTTGATGTAACCGTTTCTTATTTGCATGGTCGTAATAAAACCATTGCCATTGTCGGAGATAATCATCGATCTTTCAAGTGCTCGCAATAGATCTTTAGTAGACACTATGGCTTTAGTGTTAGGTTCCATCGAGATCATTCTTTCGATATCCGGGTATCTTCCCTCTAGTGGTGTTACCGCATACGTAAAGGTTCCTTGATTGAAAACAACACGGTGTTCCAGAAAGTCTATACGTACAGGTAGCTCATCTTTTACCATATTTCTAATCTCTACTAATGTTTTCCCCGAAATGATTCTATTCTCAGAAATATCTGTAGGCAATTGTTCAGTAATTCTGGCTACTCGATGTCTGTCACATGCCGTAAAACAAATAAAATCATCGTTCATTCTCATATGAACCCCAGTTAACAACGGAGTCTCTTCCCTGGTGGAAACTGCATAAATCGTTTGTTGAATCAGGTCTTTCAAGATTGCCCCTTTCATGGTGAACCCTTTTCCGCTGTGCTCCATTCTGACCTCAGGATATTCGCTTGCATCCATCCCAATCAAACGAAACTTAGAATTTCCGGATATAATGTTTACAATAGTGTGATCTATTAAATCTACCTCTATGGTCTCTCCATCCATCTTTTTGATGATCTCATGTAATTTAGCAATGGGCAGCACAATCGACCCAGATTTAATATAATTAAACTTGTCATTACTCAATTCATATCTCAAAATATTATGGGAATCGCCGCCTACTAATAAAATCCGCTCCGGTTCTACTGTGATTAGGACTCCGCTAAGTATGGGAATAACTTTGGAGGTGGCTATCCTTGAGATATGCTGTAGGGGAAGAACCAATGCATCTTTTGGAACTATAAACTTCATCTGGCATCCTCCTGTTATTGGACTTTCATCTCTAAAGAAAAATTGGAGGACCTGTTCTGCAAAACCCTTTGCTTCACGAAGTCCTCCAATTAATCAGCCTCTATATTTCTAATATCTCAATTCTATTTCCTTCTGGATCAATGACCACACCAATCATTCCCCAATCAAAACGGATGACTTCGATGTCTACATTTCTATCTTTCAGTTCAGTAGCGTTAACCTAATTTTTTTCCATTAACAGAGTTTCTATGTTTCCATGCATAAAAACTGTACATCTGTTCCATGAACTTTGCTAAGTAAAGTGTCCCGCTCTACGAATCCATTCTTTTTGTATACATTTATAGCTCTTGTATTAAAAGTGGCAACAGCCAACCTAAATTGGTCTTGTTTATAACGTTCTTTCATGAATTGCAGCCCATCCGCAACAAATAAACTTCCCTGACCATTTCCGGTCAACGATGGTTTCATACCAAGTCCAATATCTAGTCGGTTCTCTTCCACATATATTCCAGCATCATATCCCCCAGGTAGTCTTGCACTATTACCGCAGCAAAAAAATCCAGCTAACTGGTTCTGATGATTAAAAGCGCCATAATACTCACCATTCATTAATTCTTCTATGGACTCATCACTTGAATCAAAGTTATAAAAGTCATAGGGTTCTGGATACTCCCATGTCATTATCATCTCAGCCATGTGCTTGGTCATCGGTTTAAAAGTATACATCATTACTGTTCCTTCTCCTTATGTTTGCTTACTCAATATGTTCCTCAACTAACTGTACGATTTCGATATCTGGATGATGTTCAGCTATCTTTTCCGCTAACGATTTTACTCCAAATATTTCGGTGAAGGTGTGGCTGCCCACAATTAAGTTCATCATCACATATTGCGCATATTGTACCGTGTATAAGTTTTTCTCTCCGGTAATATACACATCGCATTCCCCATTGACCGCATCTCGAATTTGGTCTGTGCCATTCCCTGCACCCGTCACTATTCCTACCCGCTTAATGAGCCGATCTGAATTTTTCCACGACTTCACATCTTCATCAAGCACAGATCTTACCTTATCAATAAACGTCTCAAATGAGATAGGTGTCGTTAGTTCACCAGTACCAGGAATACTTCTTCCTTCTTGATGTGATGAGACTTGCACCAGACTCTCCATTCCGAGCTCTTTAAACAACGAGTTACATGTACCAAACGGAGCATAATCCAATGGTAAATGTACAAAAAAATGATTCATTTGGTGTTCCATCAATAGACTGTGACATTCTTCTTTCATTCCGTAAATAAAATCCCATGCATCATGATGTGTAAGCAGTAGCTGAACTTTTTGCTCAGCTGCTTGCTTGATAACATCCACTGTAATGTTAGTCGCATAACCAATACGCTTAATCTCTTCTGGACCGTAGGGATAAAAAGCGTATTCATCTCCTTCTTCAAAAGCCTGAAGCAAATCGCCGAATAGCAATTCCAAAGTTTCCTTCAATTGAACTCTGTTCATTGATCGCCCTCCATCTACCTTCCTGCGCCGAACTCTTCTGTCGCCTTATTAATAACTTCTTGAATAAAGGTTTCCTTACCCGCTGTATATTGAACACGGTCATGTTTATGTCTAGCTTCTAATTCTTTCTTTAGCTGATAATATTGCGCCAGCGTATCTGCATGGTTTCTCAGATAATTCCGAAATAACATGTTATTTCTCCACTGTGCACCACTCATTTCATATATATGAAGATGGTGTGTACCTGCTCGCCATTTCCCCTTACGAAAAAATTTTCGCTCTGGAAAATCTGGTTTATGTACATATTCATAACCAATCTTCATTAAGCGATCGATTTGTTCTTGACCCACTTGATCGAGATCCATGACACCGACCATCATATCAATGATTGGCTTCGCGCCTAGACCCGGTACGGACGTACTGCCAATATGCTCAATTGTCATGAGTATATCTTGTAAAGCCTCTGATATTTTGACTCTTTCATCTTCATATTGCTTTTTCCACTCTGGATTGTATTCCGATACAATGACTTGTTCCATTGATTAACTCCCCAATTCAAATGACGGTATAGTGCTCTACTGTTGGAAAAGGATCGTAAAAATGATGAAGCAGCTTCTTCCACTCCTGATATTCCGGGGAACCTCTGAAACCGATAGTATGATCCTCTAAATGCTCCCACCTTACAAGCAATATATATTTATGATCATCTTCTATACATACTTGTAACTCGTGATTGATATATCCCTTCATGCTGGAAATGATGGCTGACGCCTCTTTAAAAGCGGTTTCAAATGATGGAGTTAACCCTTTCTTAATATGTAATATGGCAACTTCTAAAATCATGGTAAGCCACTCCCTTCTCCATTCACTCTAAAATGACAAACCCAGCCTAGAATTATCTTGAGCTGGGTTTATTTTTTAAAAACGCTATCTTTGGCATTATTTTTTCTTCTTGTGATAGTGATAACCGGTGCATAGTCCTTTTTGTTTTGATTTTGCTGAACATTTATGTCCTCCATTTTTGTCGGTTCTTCCTGAATGTGCGTAAGCAGCAGATGAAGTTCCGACAAGTACGGCTAGTGCTATAAATAGCATTATGATCTTTTTCATGGCTTCTCCCTGTATTTACCCTATGCTTTAGGGTTTATTACAATCCCCACTATTCTACAATATATTCCATATCCAGGATATAGTTTTTTTAAAACTCTTACTCCATTTCATGATTTCGTAATACCATATGTATATGATCTTCCCATGTCCCGTTTATCTTTAAATATTTTTGGGCAAGACCTTCATGATAAAATCCTAGCTTTTGCACAACTTTCAAGGAAGCTTCGTTCCTTGGCATGATATTGGCTTCAATCCGATGAAGTTTTAATACGTCAAACGTATAATTGATCATGCATTTGATCCCCTCTGTCATGTAACCTTGGTTGTTCTCTTCCTGATCCAAGCGATAGCCTAGGTGACAAGATAAAAATGCTTCCTTAACAATATTGCTCAGTGCAATGGATCCAATAATTTTGTCCGGTTCATCTATTTTATACATCCATACTTTAACCAGTTGTCCCTTTTCCATATCAAGTTTATCGCTTAAAATTAATTCTTTTTGTGTTTGAGCGGTGTAATAATCGGCGTTTCTAACAACTTCCCACCTTTCTAAAAACTCCTTATTCCTCACGACATAATCCAAGACTTGCATCGCTTTAGATTCGTCAATAGATTTTAGTATTAATCTTTGAGAGTGTAGTTCAATATCCATAATCATCCTCTTTTCCTTAAGCTCTGAAGTTGAGCAGATTTATTTTCAATGAATGAATCCCATGCTGCAATCTCATCGTTATAACTCGACCAGTTAAATTGTTTTCGTGACTATATGACAACAAAAAAAGAGCTGATAATAGCTCTTTTTTTGCTTTATTCAACGACGACCTTTAAAAAATACTTTTTCTTCATAATGAAAGGGTATTTACCATTGAATGATTTATCCCATTAGTGGTTACCTAGTTACAGTTCCTTCTTCATGGAGCAGTGTAAGGATATCCAGCGGTTTCTCAAACTTATATTTTGCAGGTATCGCTTCATGATTTTTGCAACCCCATAATGCCAATCCAAAGTCGATTCCAGCATCTCTGGCACACTCGTAATCATAAATCGTATCTCCAATATATATAGAAGACATCGCATCAGCACCCGAAATCTCTAGAAACTTGAATAATGGTTCTGGATGCGGTTTATGCAGTTCGGTGTCGTCAGCACACACAACATGCGGAAAGTGTCCAGTTAAACCAAACGGTACAAAATCATGTGAAAATTCTTGATCTGTCTTAGACGTTACTACGCCCTTCATAACAGACTGTTTCTTCAACTCGTCGAGCAATTCCTTGATCCCACTAAAAACATCTATCGTAGAATAATATTCTTTCATAAAGCTGTCCCAGCGGTCTAAAGCTTGATTCATATCGTCAATCCCTAACTGTTGCAATGCATACATCCCAGGAATCCCAAGTGCGAAATTCAGGTCTTTCAGATCGATATCCCTGTCATAATCCACCTTCAACAATTTTTGCAATGAACTCAACACGGCTTGCTCTGTGTCAATCAAGGTTCCGTCAATATCAAATATAAATGTGTTGTACATGAATCGATTCCTCCTTAACATCGTATAAGCGGTTTGAAAGCCTATCTGCATGCTAAAGTATGATATCCATTTCAGGTCAACAGCTAAATTGATAAACGGTGAATAATTCGATATGGTATTTTTTGCTTCTCTCTAGATTTACTTATAATGAGGTTGAAAGCTTGCTCACCCACTTTGACTAATTGATGATCTACAGTAGAAAGACCTAAACCGATTCCAATGGGCTGATTCTCTTGTCCAATAATCGCTAGATCATCAGGTACTTTTAGCTGAATTGAAAGAGCGTACTGATAGAAGCCTCCTGCCACCTCGTCTCCATTAGCATAAACGGCCGTTGGTCTAGGGTTCATGCTTAGCAACTTCTTTGCTGCGTTACTCCCATCCTCCATACTATAACAATCCGAAATGTGAAGCTCCGGTCGTAATTCACCAAACACGTTTTTGTAAGCTGCAATCGTTTGTTGTGTGCTTTTGCTCTCAAGCCCTCTTGCAGTTGTAAAGGCTACCGTTGTATGCCCCTTTTCTTTGAGCAGTTGAAATACATCCAGATAAGATGAATATCGGTCAAGATATGAACATCCTATTTCAGGATGATCGGTATACTCGCATGCGACGATCATTCCATATTTCGTAAAAGGAATAATCGATTCCCAATCGTTACTTCGTGAGGTGATGATAATACCGTCCAACTGTTTGTTTTTAAGCATGTTCAAATAGCTGATTTCTTTATCTTTATTGTATTTTGTTGGCAGAACCGTAACCGAATAATCCTGTTCGATAGACATATTGAGAATTCCATGTAACAGCTGATCGAACGCCTGATTATTGTTGTAGGGCATGATGACACCAATCGTTCTCGTTTCCCTGCGGATTAAATCGATGGCAGCCCGATTTGGCGTATAATCCAATTCATCAATCACTTTCTGAACAGCTGCCCGTTTATCCTCAGATACATACGGATGATTATTAAGCACTCTTGATACAGTCGATACAGACACACCTGCTTGCTTAGCAATTTCGTTAATGTTAGCCATAGAAACCTTCTCCCAATGTAAAATGATCAGCTTCTACCCTCATATCACTGAATATTTGATACCACTTCTATCAATGTAACATAGATGAATCACCTTTGCAGTTTCGCACACCGAATTATTCTTTTTACCATATGTCGGCTCAACATAAAAAACAGGATAAAGCAGTTGCTATTTCTGCTTCATCCCGTTCAACATGATTAAAATTTCCTCTATCACAATTTCCGGTTCATCGTGATGAATATAATGCCCGCTGCGACCAGCAATCCGGTGCTTATTTGACGTTGACAGCCGCTGGAAATCGGCTTGCAGCCTTAGCTCAACTTCCAATATTTCTTGTGAGGGCCATTCCCCGTCCCCTATATCTGGTAAGCCTCTTGTAATAATAGAGAGCGGAATATCACTTTGCCGAAAATGATCAACGATTTGTTTATAGCTCTGTGGCTTATCGATTTTCTCACTATTCAGCATAGGATTCTCGAAATATTCCCTATTTTCAGCAGCCAGCTTTTCTGGCAAAACCTTCTCATACGCGAGTTCTTTATATTCAGGCGCCGCATCAACTAGAACAATGCCGGAAATGAGCTGCGGATAAAGGCTTGCATACAGCCTGGCGACTAAACCGCCAAAAGAATGTCCCACCAAAACATAGGGTGGTTCCACGTCAAGTGCCAACAACAGTTCGGAGAGCTCCTCGACCAGATCATGGCAAGTTCGCGGTACGGACGCCGCTTGGCTCCTACCAACACCAGCTCTGTCATATGAAAAAGTTGACGTTTCCTGCGATATGCGGTCTTCAACCACATTCCATGTCTCATGGCTATCACCTAATCCGGCGATGAAGATTACGCTCGGTGTACTTTTCCGAAAATATTTACTGTACAGCCTGCGGTTATCATAGGTATAGAGACTTTCCTTATAACTACCGCGGATTTCTGAAGCGTTCATACCAATCGTTTCTTGCACCTTCTTATTACACATACAGCCTCCCGTAATCTTTTTTGTTTAGGCAAAAGCAGCGGTCAGCGACCTTACTTACATATGTATCTGTTTATGTTCACTTTTTAACAGACCATATACATACTCATCGTAATGAATTCCGTTAGTAAAAATCATATTTCTCAGCCTGCCCTCTTGTTTGAAGCCAAGGTGTTCTTGTAATCCAATGGAGCTTTCGTTAAAAGCATATACTTGTGCTGTTACTTTCTCGTAACGCAACTCTTGAAAGAAATATCGAAGCAAAATTTTCACTGCTTCGGAAGCATACCCATTGCGCCAATGTGCGCGAAAAATCGCCACACCATATTTAAAGGTCCCATTACGTTGATTACAATTATGTGAATTAATACTACCGACTAATTCTCCTTCGAGAGTTTCAATCGCAAGCATCATATTGTCTCCATCCGAACCTTTTGTTGCCTGCTGTTCAGCCCACAACTTGGTTCCATCCTCTGATCTCGGAAAGTACAGGGCATCTGACAATCTGGCTCCCTCACTATCTTGATCGTTCTCGTGAAACTTCGCCCAATCGCCCGGTACGATCGACCGTAATCTGACTTTTTCACCTACCCAAATGTTCAACACTTTCCATCCCCTTCTATAAAATCAAGTGATGTAATATATTGTATATTATACAACTCAACACGTCATCAATGGACAGAAAAAATGACTTCTGAATTCAGAAGTCATCTTTTGGACGCTAGAAGATAAGCCCTATTCTATAATGGTCCATAAAATGGATCATTGTTTATTATTTTACAACCTATTAAATGCTAGCCCTTCCCCAAATACGATTAATCCAATTTTCAAAAAGCCCTACGACTTTATCAAGGAGCAGCCCAGCTACTCCAATAAACAAAATACCAGCCATCACCAAATCAAGTCTCAAGGAGTTTCTGGCATCAACGATTAAATAACCTAGACCTGACTGCGTGCCAATCATCTCACCTGCGACAAGAAAAACCCACGCTGTTCCTACAGCAATATGCAGCCCATTCGCAATGTAGGGGAACGCAGCTGGAAAGATGATTTTTCGTAAAAGCTCAAACTTCTTAATCTCGAAATTTTGAGCAACTTTCAAATACGTCTTATCAACTTTTCTTACAGCCGCCACCGTTGATAGTAATACTGGAAAAAAGGCGGCGATAAAAATAATGACGATGGCCGGCATATTGCCGATACCAAACCATAGAACTATAAAAGGTGACCAAGCAATCGGAGAAACCGGCCTTAGCACCTGAACAATTGGGTCGATCACTCCCCATAATGCTGGGATTCTCCCAAAAATAAGACCTAAAACAATGGCGAACACAACCGCCGACAGATACCCTGTCAAAAACCGCATTATACTTACTTGAAAATGAACAAACAGGGTGCCATCTTTAACAAGCGATAGGATTCCCTCCCAAACTTGTAGAGGTGTCGGAAAAAGTGCCGAATTGTATTTTCCAATCATAATAATCGCCTGCCATACGGCTATCATAATAAAGAAGCCAATGATTACATTCATCACATTTTTTGTTTTTAGCATCCTTTTCACATCGCTTTATCGCAGATTAACGGGTAGTAAATCCCCCTAAGGTTGATTCACTTTATCAAACAAGGAATTGTCTACAAAATCTGCATAGGATGGCGGATTGTCCTGCAAACCCATCTCAACAAGATTCTTTGTTAACTCCTCGTAGTCTTTTTCATGGATTTTCAAATCATCATAAGCGATCCATTGAAAGGATAAATCCATAACGTTTTTGTTCACTTTCATATAATGTGATGACATTTCATGTGTTTGTGCATCCTTTAGCTCAGCTGTTTCACCAGCTTTCACATAATAATCAACCAACTCTTGAGCAATTTTATTTTCTTTGTCAATAAATTCGCCGCGCAGCACTAGTGCACAATCAATGGAGTTCTGCCATATCTCATTATCCTGAAAAAGCACCTTCCCTTTATCAATCGCTACTGAAGCTGCTCCAAAAGGTTCTGCGACTACATACCCTGCAATTCTGCCCTCAGCTAGGGCCGCCGGCATTTCAGCTGGCGGAATCTCAACTGGATTTACGTCACTGTATTTTAGTCCATTTTGCTTAAGCATTTGGTATAACAAAATATTATGAGTTGAGAATTTATGAGGAATCGCGAAATTTTTGCCCTTTAAATCTGCGACACTGTTAATATCTTTTGCGGCTACAAGTACGTTCCCATCCCGATGGCCTAAGGCGACTGCTTTTAGATCAATTCCTTGCTCTTTCGCCTTCATGGCCAAGGTAACAAGCATGGAAGCCCCGTCAATATTACCCGTGTTCAAGGCGTCTACAAGTTCGGGCCACGAACCAAATTTCACGAGCTCAAGATTGAAATCGTTATACTTTTCCTGTTCCTTTTCAATGTACAACGGTACCGCATGGGTAATCGGCAAATATCCAATTTTAATCGTTCGTTGTTCACCTTGGGCATTTCCAGAGGATTTGTCGTTTCCTCCCGCCCCACAAGCAGCCAGCGTAAATAGCAAAATTGCAGATAGAAAGAGAAATGCTCCTGATTTAATAATCCTTTTCATGAAGTTCTCCTTTTCGATTAAAACTCGATTGGTTTGTCAGGTCGACTGAAATGGAATTCCTCAAAAATAACATTCCGATAATGCTGAAAATCACTGTCGCTGCGGTCTCGAGGTTTCGAGAGAGAGATGTTTATCTCTTTATGAATGTGCCCCGGATTGGGATGCATAATAAAAATCCGGTCTGACAAATAAATGGCTTCATCAATATCATGGGTGACCAGAATGGTTGTTGTTTTTTCCTGACGCTGGATACGCAGAAGCTCATTTTGTAAATAGTAGCGATTGAACGTATCCAAAGCTGCAAAAGGTTCATCCATCAATATCAATTCTGGTTGTAGTGCAAGTGCTCTGGCAATGCCCACCCTCTGTTTCATTCCTCCAGACAGCTCATGGGGAAACAGGTTTTCTTTCCCTTGTAATCCCACCAACTCTAAGTAATGAAGTGCCTTTTCCTTTCGTTCTGCAGAATGAAGTTTCAAACCTTCCAGACCTAATTCAACATTTTTAAGAACAGATCGCCAGGGTAGCAGGCCATAATCTTGAAACAACATGATACATTTACGATTTGCCTGATCCACCAACTCTCCGTCGAGTAACACTTGGCCTTTATCGGCTTTTTCAAACCCTCCAATGATATTGAGAAGAGTACTCTTGCCACAGCCGCTTTCCCCTAAAATGGATATGATTTCACCATGTTTTACTTCAAGCGAGATGTCCGCTAGGACGGGAATTTCTTGATTCTTATTTCTGAAGCTCTTACTCAAATTTTCAATTTTAATGATCTGCGGTTTTTGTAACTCCACTCTTTCCACCTCCCCTGATAATCGAGCTATGTATTCATCTATAAAATCTAGATCCGATAAACAAGCTTTACGAAACATTTAAATCCCCATAAGAATAGTATGGTTTAATCGATGTAAGTCATTTTATTATACTTTGTTCATTTTTTCAATCATATCGAGAAACTATTTTTTATTGCTGCAAACGTATATCGACGTACCTCAAAGAAGACAGACCGTACTTAGCGGTGGTTTTTCTTGCGAGATACGGATGCCTAAAAAAAGCCGGGAGCTAATGCTCTCCGGCTTTTTGAAGATTACCTTCAATGGGAACCACTTTGATATGTTCAACGCGCTCCCCTGTTCTTTTATTGTAATAAGCGATGCCTACCTCTTCTTCCGTAGTGGAATCAACCAGCTTTTTATAACATTTTTTCA
This sequence comes from Paenibacillus uliginis N3/975, assembly GCF_900177425.1. Classification (NCBI taxonomy): domain Bacteria; kingdom Bacillati; phylum Bacillota; class Bacilli; order Caryophanales; family Paenibacillaceae; genus Paenibacillus; species Paenibacillus uliginis. Next base: position 3,697,729 of record NZ_LT840184.1, read on the forward strand.
AATTACCGCTACCCCAAATAATAAGAGAATTGAAGACGTCCTCTAACTCTTCGCCGCTTTTTGTCAACGTATAACGGTACCGAGGTGGATGCTGAGAATATAGTTCCGCTTTAATAAGTCCTTCTTCTTCTAGATATTTCAGTCTTTCAGATAAAAGATTTGAAGATATTCCATCCAGTTCTTTTTTTATTTCATTAAACATAGTATGTCCGTTCAAAATTTCATGGACAACCAATAAGGTCCAACGATCTCCGATAATATTGAGTGACTGAGCAATGTTGCACGGAATATTATATCTCGTTTTCATTAGGTAACCCCTCCATTATTTCGTTCATTTTATCACAAAATTAATTATTGAAACAAAGTTGTTTTTTTGAACCGAGTATAATAATATAACTTTAAGTAATCTAAATCTTATAAAAGCGAGGGGTTTACTATGGGAATTTTCTTAATTGAATCATCATTACAAGAAATTGTGTCAACTAAAGAAGAATTGAATCAAAAGGCTTCTGCACTTCAAGCGAAACTAAATGAGCAAAATTCATCTTTAATCGAACTACAAGTATCGAAAGATTTCTCTCGTTCTTTCTTCATTGTTGAAGCGGAAGATCAAAATACGGCGACTGACATATTGAATGCAGCTGGTATTTCAGTACAACTTGTAAAAGAAGTTCGTCTTGTTGGGAAAGAACTTGAAGATGTGAAGCAGAACAACGATGTGGTGAACTACTTGGTTGAGTGGAATATACCGGAAAACATAACGATGGATCAATATTTGGCCAGAAAGAAAAAGAACTCTGTACATTATCAAGAAGTTCCAGAAGTAGCGTTTGCAAGAACCTACGTGTGTGAAGATATGACAAAATGCCTCTGCTTCTACGATGCACCTGATGAGGCAGCTGTTAAGCGAGCACGCGAAGCTGTCCAAACACCCATTGATTCGATTACAGAAATTCTTACTGATGAGCGTTGAGCGCAGAAACAGTCCGAATAGAGGCAGTAAATCAGATATCTGATTTACTGCCTCTATTTTCAACAATGTTGCTATTCCTTCGAAAAATACAATGTCAAAACATGGATTGATGGTTGTTTTTTTCAATACAGTATAATAAAATAACTTAAAACCAACTAAATTGATGGGAAATAATTATTTTAACCACAACAGGAGTGGTAATTATGTTTAGAAACGTTGTCGAAAAGAGGCACACGCTCGAAAGGGTAATTGAAGAAGAGTTAAAACCTTATGTGAAAAAAATAGATGTTGAGGCTTATTATGCAGATCGCTTTCTAAGAAAACTTGGGGAAGCTGGATTGCTGTCATCCACGAATAAGTCTCAACAGGAAATTTTATTGAGTGAGATGCGTGTGGTAGAAGAAACCGCAAAAATATGCATGACCACTGCTTTTTGCCTCTGGTGCCACCTTGCTGCTCTAACTTATGTACGCCATACAAGTAATGAAACATTGAAAAATAAGTTTCTGTCATCACTCGAGAGTGGGGATATTTTAGGCGGAACAGGCCTGTCCAACCCGATGAAATATTATGCTGGACTTGAAAAACTGTACTTAAATGCGAAACCGACAGAGGGTGGTTATATTCTTTCCGGTGTTCTCCCCTCTGTTTCCAATCTTGGTGAGAAGCAGCATTGGTTTGGTGTTATTGCGGGTGTTGATGAGAACAAGCTCATTATGTGTTTCATCCCTTGTGATGCAGAAGGATTAAAACTGAAAGAAAAAGTCGAGTATCTTGGCGTCAATGGTAGTGCAACATATGCTTGCTCCTTTAATGAAGTATTTGTGCCTAATGAATTGGTTTTGTCTGAAAATGCATCTGCGTTTGTGGAACAGATTCGGCCCGCCTTCATTTCATATCAAATTCCACTTGGCCTCGGTGTGACACAAGCTTCAATCTCTTCGATTGAAAAAGTGGGGCAAAAGCAAAACGGCTGTAATCGTTTCCTAAAAAAACAATCATGTGACTTGCAAGAGGCCGAACGTCAATTACAGGAAAAGGTTAAAGACTTGTTCAGTAATGAAACGCTGAATTGGAAAGAGGTTGCTCGAATTCGCCTTGAAACCGTATATCTTACACTTGAAGCTGTTCAAGCCAGTATGCTTCACAATGGTAGTGCAGGATATTTAAGAGACAGCGCACCCTCACGCAGACTTCGCGAAGCATATTTCTTTGCCAACTTAACACCAACCGTGAAACACTTGGAAAAAGTTCTTCATTCATAAAAGAAAGTCATTCGTAGCATCATCTTTATGGACTTTAAACTAGCACTTTCATGAAATAATTAAATCCTAATTTCTCAGTATCGTAAGCGAGAAATTAGGATTTTTTATAACCTTCGGTTATGAGATTTTCAAGAGAAGTTCTTCCCTCGCCTGTATTAACCATGGATGTACTAACTTTAGCTTGTTTCTTTGGTCCCAAATGTGATTAAGATAAATCATAATAGCTTGGTCTATCTCATTTTCGTACACTTTTGTTCTCATTTCTTGTAGGTATGTATGTTCCCCCGGTAATTCCCAAGAGATCTTATCCGAGACAAACAAAATCTTATCTGTCGTTGTGGCATTGGACTTATGGGTTGTATGGCTTTCGATAGCACTCAGCACCTCATCATCTGTTATGTTAAAAATCTCTTGGGCCATACATTTAGAAAGTTTCTGATGAACGCTTCTACTATACTTACGTTCCTCATCAAGTATTTCAATAGATAGTTCTTCAGCTGCATTTAACATTTTAGAGACAGGAATGACATTACTAATATCATGCAAGAGGGACGCTTGAATAACCTTATCTGGATCTATCTCAAATCGTTCTGCAATACGTTTTGCCTCATCGGCGACATTTAATGTATGTTCCAGAGTTCTCTGGTCATTATTCAGAGTAAAAAACAAAGTTATATCCTGATACAGATCACCAGTTAAATTAAATCCTTCGATATATACATTGAAAATATTGTTCATATGTTCGCTCCCTTTGCATTACTAGATTTCCCCCTTTATTTCGTTTGAAACTGGAACGTAAGTACTTATTAAATACAAAATTGGTTTATTGTTGTTAATTTTTAAGGATTTGGTTTAAAATTCATGCGTTTTCGCTCCTAATATATATACCCCGTTTTTCTGTATGATCTGTTAAAATGAAAGGGCGAGTGAACCCGGCAAAAGTTTCTCGCCCAAAGTCGATTGTTTATACAATCGGCTTTTTTAATTGTTCTCCTACCAACCTATTATACTGGATTAATTAATTCATCTAATAGGATAGATTGCTTGATTACAGCAGGATGCCCAAATTCAGCACTATGCTTCTTTGCCAACTCATGAAGCCGAGTCCTTGCATATTCAATCCGTAATTTCAAGAGCATTTTTGTTGTCATAAAACCCAAACCTCCTTTGTAATATTTTAGGATATACTTTCAAATAATAGCATTATATTTTAACGGCAGAGAAGAATGATTAATTAATACAGTTTGACACGGCACAAATCAGTCATATTTATTATGGTATACATGAAAATTGACTTGTAAGGGTCGAGAAATAATCCCCCTTACCCAACCTATAGCAGAGGTTTAAACAATTTAGATTGACGATTTTAGGGGCTATAACCGTTGAGAGCGGTTATAGTCTTTTTTATGGTTTGTCCAGCTTACATGCAATCGCATTCCAGGCAAGGAGATCCTAGCTTCGTGGTTTTCCCCTGCCTATTCAATTTCACAGCCGTTTCGAGAAAAAGATCCTTTCCATCAAAAAGAACCGGCGGTATGCCGGTTCTCTCCTTCTTTCCATGGATCAGCTCCACAAGCACGATGATGCAGCGAAGCGGCATCATCGTGCTGCCCTTCTGTATGGCTGCTTGATGATGAGTGTAGCAGTGCGGAGCAATTCATGATGCCGCCATGCCTTTCCGATCCTACCCGCAGCGTCGTTGATCTTGGCTCCGTGCGGGGTGTGAAGCGAGGGGCAGGAACGTAGAGCGCCTAGGTAACCCCGCACAAAAGGGAGTTTTAATTCACAATTAAGATAAAATGATCCTTTTCATGAAAATAAGTGACCATGGCTATTTACTAAGAAATTAAAACAGCCAAACGATTGAAACAATACGCTTGGCCGTTTTAATTTCTATCCATTTTACTAATAGACTTGATTCAAACTAATAGGTCCTAGACTACCATAAGATCCTTGGAATTCTCCTTTAAGGACATAAGTTCCTGGACTAAGATAACCTACTGAATACTCGACAGGACTTGAAGAGGTTGGCCCAATATTTGCGGTAATCGAGAAGACTTTATTAAGTTGACCGGAGGGCCCTTTGGAATAAAGCGATAACTCAACGGTTTCATTCGTAGAGCTCCAAAGTCCAACACTTAATTTATATTGAGCAGATTGGCTAACTGTCAAATCATGTGATGTTGCAGTATAGGCAGCAAATGCGCTAGTAGAGAAAGAGAAGCACGCTAGTAATAAGATCATCACTATTTTTTTCATTAAATTCACCTCCCTTCTTGTTATGGAGTATCAGTAGAGAAAAGGTATGTGGTCAGATTAAAAAGTAATATTTTAACTATTATATCAAAATCATGATTTAATGCATATATATTAAATTTCTGAATTATAAATTCCCATTCCTCCATGAAATTAGCAATCCATTTTGGTTTCTTTCCGGGGAAACTGTATACCCCAATCATGAAATAATGTTATTAATTCTTTGGTTGTGTTGGCAATAAACTTATCTACTACTTCTTCCGAAAAATAAATCGGCTTAATCTTAGGCTCATTCCCAACGTCCTGAAGCCATCCTATCTTTAAATCTCTATATTGATTTACTTCGTTCTCCGTAACTAATGGTTGTTCTGTAAATGCTTCTGACTGCTGCAATCTATGAATCGCGTTGTGAGCTCCCTTCTCGGATCTCAACAAATTAAACTCTAATTGACTCATTTCACGATTATATGTTTGCCGAATCTCTTTTTTATCTCCGCGGTATTCTCTTTCAAATTCAACATAAACACTCTCAGTCCACCTTAAATCTGCGTAAATATGAGCAAAGTAACCCAGGATAAAATCCTTCCAATTTTGTTCCGTGTTAACACTCAAATAACGCAAACAGTTCTTTTTTATAATCTCGACATCTGGAAGTATGTCTTCACTCACAAAATGAGTAACTCCTTTTTCTTTTCTGGTCACATGTTCTCTCATATGTATCGCGTCTGGTGCAATACTGCCCAATAAAAAATGAGGAGAAGGATTGGATAGAGACAGTCGTATAGCAATTGCAAAATGAACCATTGGCCAAGGCAATTGTACTTACCTCCTTTATATTACTTCAATCGAAAAAAATTCTTATAACGCATTGCGTTAATCTTGCGCACCTATTGTATCTCGTTATTTCAGTCACAGAGACTTCGTCAGTAACCAGCTGTATGTTCCGGATTTGAATAAGTCTCATTCATTACAAAGTGTGCCATGAAGAAACAGTATCAATGGCCATTGCTCATGATGATGATCATCCTATTCTCGTTCTGCTCAAAATACTGATTGTGAACTGGGATAGCTATTTTCACTCCTATCATATTTTCGATGTTAATAGTTTGTTATCCGAAGTTAGGCGAAGTACAGTCCGCAGTGATATTCTCGTTAATCTATTATTTTGTCTCTAAATCTCGTTATTACACAAAATACATCCATGACACGACAAGTATACTAGATGCTTCTCACATTTAGGATATCCATAAGGTATGGTTGGATTTTCATCGTCCTCATCAATTTTTGACCACTCAAAATAATGATTCATATTAATAAGCTGTCTATTAAACGCGTCTATCATTGTCTTAAAATGATCAAGTTTATCGATTACCCAGTCTTTTCGTGGCTCATAACTTAATCGATCCCAACCCATACCACGAGTAGCAGTAGTAATGGTTCGAATCAGAAACTCCTTTTCGGATATGAATTGATCCAAAGTCCACGGCATCTCATCAATATCAAAACCAACCGTACCTATTCCTACAACCGATTGATCTCGTTGAGCTAACCAAATGATCAGCTCTCTTTCACGATTATTCTCAGCAATGGTTGATCCGCTTATTACTAGGACTTCAATGAATACTGACGTTAATCCGTTAGACATCGATATCGAATCCATGATACCCCGTTGGTTTTTAGGCATCGATATTGTGTTTCCCATATATCATTTTGGCTCCTTTCACCTCTTAAATACTATAATGGGCCAAAATTAACAAACCAAGCATCTTTAGAGTAATCATCCCACATAAATACATGTCCTCTGCCTTTATTTCGCTGTATCTGACTGAATTAAATTATGTATCGCTCCTAAGAATCCATGTCACCGCATCTTGAATATGATCTGCAATGTAATCGGGTTCAACATCTATCCATCTGTCTCTAAACGTATTCAGGGATCCTTCCCCCCAGCCGGTCTTTACAAGTATTTTCTTAGCTCCAACAGCATGTGCAGCCATCATATCGGTATCTCCCACATCACCTATAACAACACATCTGGACAAATCCAATCCATACTTTTCAGCTGCTGTTCGTAACATCCCTGGTTCCGGCTTTTTACAATCACATTTTTCGCTACTTCCATGTGGGCATATAAAAGCATCATCAAAACCGTATTCATCAAACTGTCTTCTAAATTCCTCTATGGTAGCTTGTCCTCGTGAGATCCTGTGCTGATTCGTAAAAGCAAATACCTTTAACCCTGCTTCTTTCAGTTCATGAATCGCTTCTTGAGCACCTTGGTACAATATAAAATCTCTTGGATGAATAAAATGCCCCGTTCCACCAATAGTACCATCTCGATCCATAAAAACAGCTTGATAACAATTCATCACATATGCCTCCCACGGAATATCTTATTAAGATGCAATTACCGAGCTTTGTTGTCCTCTCGCCTTTGATTATACATTGTTTCAAAACTTATCGGTACGCGCAAAAAACCGGCCATTTAGGCCGGAAATAAGAAATATCTTCGTCACTTTTACTTAATATTGGAATATTATGCAAAGTAGCTCATATAATCATCACTGGTAAGCCAGTCTCCGCCGATTCATTGGCTGCCAGGGTTACTTCAAGTGTACGCATGACTTCTTCGTATGGGGCAAGGATCAGACTGTTATCTCCAGTCTCAATAGCGCGAATAAACGCATCATCCTGCTGCTTATAAAAATTTCCTGTTCCCTGCCACGTTGTCGATCTTCCCGGTTCCGTAATCGTAAGCTTCATGCCGTCAATTGTAAGACGGAAATCCCTGCCCATAATTTCGAACGACGAACGGTCATCTGGCTGCGGGAGAAAGCCGGTATCGATATGTCCCAGTGCTCCGGATGTGAAGACGAGATTAACGGAAGCGGCATCCGGCGTGGTAATACCCGGAACATCACTATTCAGCAGCAATGCCATATCTGCATACACTTTTCGAACGCCACCAGCCAAGTACACCATCAGATCCACATTATGCGTTGTCTGCTCGACAAGCTGACCTCCCGATTTGGCATGGTTGATCCACCAAGCTGAAGGAGGCAAGCCGCCGAAACGATGTGCACGAACCATACCGATTTCTTTTCCAGCTAGATACTGTTTCGCACGCTGAACTGGTTCCATGTATCTCAGACAATATCCTGTGCTTGTAAGGATTCCGGCCTCCGATATGATGGCTGCTTTCCTTCGGACCTCTGCCATGTCCAGACCAAGCGGCTTTTCCACAAGGAGATGGATGCCCTTTCGTGCAGCTTGCTCCTCGATATCATCGTGCGCAAATGGAGGTACACATACGAACAACGCATCCAAGTTCTCCCTCTCCAGCATGCTGCTCACCTGTGTGTACGCCGTTGCTCCATATTGATTGGCAGCCGTTTCAGCCAGATTCGGTACGATGTCGCATATGGCGACCAACTCTGCTCTCTCATTTGCATGAATATGCTTAAAATGTTCTGCAGCGATAACCCCTGCACCGACAACGCCTATGCGAATCATTGACAGTCCCCCTTGGTTATTTCAGATTGGCCGACCATTTTTCTGCACGTGCTTGCAAGTCATCCAGAAACTTCTGGATATCCGGTGCATTACCTGATGCTGCCTGGCTGATAAACCCGTTCACCGCTGGCGCAATATCGCTCATATAGAATGGATTGGCCTCATCCATCAATTCAGAATGACCGACCTCTGCAATCTCGAGTGCCTTTTTCACAAATTTATCTTCCGCTGTCACAAAATCAGCATTTTTAAGTGTAGGCGTATAAGAGAAAGTCTCATACATATATTTTTGAGTCATATGACCAGAAAGGAATTTCAATACTTCCCATGAAGCATCCACGTCCTTTGCATTTTTCGCCATGATAAACGGATCCACAGCAACCCAGCCTTCACCCTTTGGTCCCATATTCAATACCGGTTCAAAACGGTCTAACAGCTCCTCATTCTGTTTGGTACGGTATTCACTCATTGTAGAACCACCCGTAGAATCCAGGGCGATGGCGATATTATTCTTTTCTAAACCAAAGTTTTCAGCACCTTGAGCATTCACAAAGCCTGCTGGCGGAAGTGCTGCCGCTTCTTTGAGCCATTCCATCACTTTTACCATCTCTGGTGTATTCAAATGCCACTTAATATTCTTGGTGTCCTTCAGAGAACCTTCTGCACCCTTTGCGCCAAAAGCCAAGGTAAGAGCTACGAATGTCGATCCATTGAGCGAGTTACCACTCCAGTACAATCCAAAGTTGTCTTCTCCCGTTTTTGGATTTTTACCGGTCATTTTTTTAGCCTTATCCAATATTTCTTCTGGAGTCGCCTTCGCAGATAACACTTCGACTCCCCAATCTTCAAACAATTTTTTGTCGTAGATCGTCATTCTCCGCCCAAGAACTGCAGGAATGCCGAATTGTTTAGCTCCATCAGGAGACTTTGTACTATAAGAGTTGTTCATGATGCCTTCCAAATAAATCTTCGGGTCAAATGATTTATCTTTTTCGATCAAGTCATCCAGGTCACGCAGCAGTCCTTCCTGATACCATTGGGAGGCAAAAGCTCCGCCTGTGTAGAGTATATCCGCATCTCCAGAGAGCAGCATCGCCGATTGTTTCGCCTTCACGTTCTCCCACGGAATCTGGTAAATCTCGAGCTTAATGTTCGGGTACATGATTTTGAACGTTTTATCCAGATACTCATTCAGGCCAATCGTCGGATTTCCTGTCAATGCATCAATCCCATTTTCGAGCTGCCAGCCGGCCAATGCAACGCGAACCGTGCCCGACATGTCTGACACTTTTTCAATTTTGACGCCGCCGGTTACATCCTTTCCTGAGCTACCCGAGCATGCGGCCATTGTAAACACGAGCATGAAGGACATGATGAGTAACAAAGCCTTCTTCATAACCTTTACACCTCCAAAAATAATAGACTTTCTATTTGCTCTTTACTGCTTGATGCCGGATAAAGCAATGCTCTCGATGATATAACGCTGAAGGAATAAATACACGACAACGACCGGAATAAGACTTATCGTCGTCGCGGCCATAATGATAGCCGGTTGTTGATTAATACCGTTGTTATACGTGAACATGGCCAAACCAATCTGTATGGTGTATTTAGCAGCAGTCTTCAAAATAAGTAGCGGCCACAGCATATCATTCCAGACACCAAGAAACAGTAAAATGACCATGGTTGCAATAATCGGTGTGCACAGCGGTAGGTAGACCCGGCTGAATACGGTGATTTCCTTGGCTCCATCCAGCACGGCTGCTTCCCTTAAACTGCTCGGCAGCTGGTCAAAGAACGCTTTGGCCAAAAAAGTTCCAAACGCATAGTTCATCGCAGGAAGATAAAATGCCAAATAGTTATCAACAAGACCTAACTTGCTGAAGAGCAAATACTGTGGGATCATCGTCATCTCGAATGGAATCATCATCGTGCTGAGCGCGAGCAACAGCACCAGGTTCGCCCCTTTGAAGCGGAGCTTGGATAAGGCATAGCCCGACAACAAGGCCGAAAGAGAACTAATGATAATGACCCCACCGCTGACAATGACCGAGTTGCCGATATATTTGAACATTTTAATATTGGTAAAAGCCGCTTCGAATGTCCTAATCGACGGTTCCTCGGGCCAAATCTTGGGCGGAAACGATATATTAAGCCGCGCCCCCCAATCGAAGCTCGTTACAAGCATCCAGAGAAACGGCACAATCATAAGAAACGAACCTAAAAACAGAACAATGGTCAGTATAATCTGACTTAAAGATATCCTTTTGCGGCGAACGGTTACTTTGGGTATTGCTGTATCGGCCATGATTTCCCTCCTAACCTTTTTACTGACGGTCTCACTTATTCAAATAGTGTCCTTGTGTTAATCCAGACTGTCTTTACGCCGGTTAAGTAGCATGAGAAATACCGTCAGCACGAGGATAATCAGGAACAGCAGATAAGACACTGCCGTGGCAAGCCCCATCTGTGAAGCCAGAAATGCATTGCGGTAAATATACAGCACGACCGTCATCAGACTGCCCCCAGGATTACCGGCTGTACCTCCGATCAGCCAAACGTCTGTAAATCTTTTCATACCGCCGATCGTTCCCATAATGAGCATAAAGACAAATATTGGCCGCAAGTAAGGAATGGTAATGTAGAGCCACTTACGGTACGTACCCGCTCCATCCACTTCTGCAGCTTCATATAGATCACGGGGAACACTTTGCAATCCAGCCAAAAAAATGATCGTGTTATAACCAAGCGCACCCCATAGGCTCATCAACACAATGCTGTACCGGGAAACTTCCGGATTCGTAAACCAGCCAACCGGCTCGAGACCGATAAAACTGATCACGAAGTTGATCAACCCTTCCTTTGAAGGAAAAAACAAGAATGAGAATAACAGGCTTGTTGCGACTCCAGATACTACGTTAGGCAGAAAGTAGACCGCTTTGAAAAAATTTTTCCCCAGATGCCATTTCAAGTTGTTAATCAGACTTGCAAGAATGAACGACAAGGCAATACCAAGCAGTACAGACCAGATGCCCATCACAAACGTATTTGTAAGCGCTTGCCAAAATAAAGAATCTTCTAAGGCATAACTGTAATTACTCATACCTACCCATTTTCCATTCAAAGCAAGACCTGATGTCTGGTGAAAACTCATAAACAGAGCAGCAAACATCGGATAAATGGCAAAAGCAAGCACACCGATAATCAAAGGAGCACTAAACAAATAACCCATCCAATCATTACGTGTAAATCTGAACTTCCTCTTGGACATAGTCCTTTGATTGGAAAGGTATTTCCCTTCTGGGGTGGATGACAAACAGCCCCTCCTCCTCTCTAGATTGAGATCCGGATTGAATAACGAATGGATGCACACTCGCTCTAATCCATTCTGTAAATGGTTATGTGGACGAATCCGGAATATGTTGTTTTTTTATACGTCAATTTATTACAGCTAGAAGAAACGTATTTGGCATCCTACATAAGGATGAAGAGCGTTTCTTCGAAAAGAGACCAAAAACCTGCGGGAATTCCGCAGGTTTTTGTTGCAATTCCTTCCATCCTGCGGATTTATTTATAACAGCAGGCTTATTGTCAGCAAATTAAACAAGGCCAACGGCAGAATAGGATTGAAAGGCGCATAAGCTCCCGGAGGGTTGAAACCGGGGTAAAATCCCGGATAGAAACCACGCATGTTTTCAGGTGGATCCATGCTCAAATACACAAAATCCACATCCACCCCTACTACGACACCCACGATAACCTCATTGTGCACCGTGTGGACTTGCACTTTTCGATTGACCATGTTTTTCATCGCATGATGTACTTTTTCCTTGTGTTGTTTCATTGAATGCGCGGTATGTTGGTCGCATTGGTAAACGACATTGTGACTCGGGTATGTTGTTGTCATATGTTCACTCCTTTTTCGTCCTTACCCTCATTGTATGCATATGCCCGATACAGGGTGTATGCCTATTTGTTTTTCGTTTAAGGGCGGGCAGATTAGGGTAAAGTAGTCCCAATAAAGGAGGAGATTATATGTCCGAAATGAGATCAGAGAATGGGCGTTTTTATTTCGAGGAGAAAGGAACTACAACAGCCGAGGTTACATTTTCACCGATGGGAGTCAAGGTCATCAGTATCGACCACACATTTGTATCCCCATCACTTCGTGGAAAAGGAATTGCAGAGCAGCTAATCCGTGGAGTCATCAGCCACGCCCGCAGTGAGAATCTAAAGATTATTCCTTCTTGTTCTTATGCAGAGCATCATTTCGACAAGTTTCCGGAAGATCGTGATGTATTACAATAAATGTTCTGTTTTCGTAATAAAAACAATTTAGTCTTTTTAACGTCTCCTAATTTGGGGTAAGATTTGTCGAATGGACGTAAAGAAGGGGTTGTCCCGAAAGTCATCACAGATGACCAGAAGACAACCCCATTTTTGTTATGAGAAATCATTTAAAAATCCGATTTGCGCCGTTATATTTAGGTCCCCAATAGGAGCTGTTTATGCTGGCAATCGTTACTCCGCTGCTAGTGGCAGAAATAAATTTATTGTCACCGATATAAATGCCTACATGAGATGTTGAAACTTTGTTGGTAATGAAAAATACGAGATCCCCTGGTTTAAGATTGCTCTTTGACACTGGAGTTCCGTAATTGTTATGCATCGATACGGAGCTATGAGGTAGACTGACACCCATCTTGCCATACACATATTTCACATAACCGGAACAATCAAATCCGGTGGATGGCGAGGCGCCTCCCCATGCATATTTGGTCCCAAGATACTTCTTAGCAGTGGATACAACCTGATTTCCTTTGGAAGTGTTATGTACAGGTGCTGTCCAGGCAGGAGCATGATTTTTGCCATCGGTACTGATTATCGCAATTTTATTTCTAGAATCCCACTTCAAAGAATAGCCGAACGCTTCCGATACGAACCGAACAGGAACAAAAGCTCGGCCATCGACGACCCGCATGCTTGTGTCCATAACAACTTGCTTAGAACCAACTAAAGCTATATTGGAGCCGGATTTGAGTACGATAGTCTTGCTTCCCTTTTTAATCGTTACTTTGGATCTCGAAGAACTAAGCTTTTCATACGTAACGGTAGAGCCCATCTTCTCTGTAATCATTCGAATAGGTACCTGAGTAAATCCTTTACTGTCAACAAAAGGTTGCTCGTCCGGAAAAGAAACTAAGGAATCGTTAATTTGTACCTTAATGGAAGAAGTAGCAGCGCTCGCGTAGTCAGGACTAAGAACTAATGTTGAGGCGACGATCGCCCCTGAAAGTAATACCGATTTCAGTAAGTTATTCATGATGTTATGTTATCCTCCCTGTTGCTTCCGAGGTTAGTTGACGGATTCGGAAAGAGGTATTTCCTAGTTTACAAGAAGAAACATTCACCCCATATAAAGCTCCCCCGTACCAAACGTTATGCTCGTCTGGATTCAGCACTTAATAAACCAAGCTAACTATTTTAAAGTAACATACCCCGCTCTTTGATATAGGTCGAAATTGTGTCTATTTTATGAAATTATGAACAGATTGTAACTTTTGGAGCGAAATTGATACTTTTTCGATACTTATAACCATTCTGATTTCACCATAATACACAGCCTGGGAAAATCCCGGCTTGACTTTTTCCAAAAGTAAACCGTATATTAATGTCATACCCTCTTAATAAGGAGAGATTTTGATGTCGGTGGTCGTTCTTAACTAACCAAATTTCATATGATTGGAAAAATCCTTTTTTTCATGGCCTGAAATGGCTATGTTTATTTTCTTATGGTTTTTTCCATCTGTGTAATTAGTTAAGAACAACGGATATCAATTGAAGCCCGGGAGGTCTATCCTGTTTTGGCGTCTTTTCATCCGTGCTGAGTTCAGCACGGATTTTTTGGTAAATAGGACTGCGTACAATAAGTACTGGCAGCTTTATTTCCTGTGAAGATGATCAAACCAGGCGGACTGACTAAAGGCAGAGAGTGAACCTACGTTCATTCTCTGCCTTTTTTTGTTTTTTACGGGCTCTTTCAGGCAAATATACACCAATATAAAGGAGTTTGATCCCAAATGAATTTAGCTACAATGAAATTGCTGCAATACGACAAGGTCCAAACCGAACTGGAACGCTTTGCCGTCTCTTATCTCGGGAAAAATCACATTCGTGAGATAACCCCTCTCACCCAGATTAAAGCAATCCGGCTTAGGCTGGATGAAACCTCTGAAGCAAGTACACTGCTCCGTGCAGGGGCAAGTATACCCATCCCTTCCTTGGAGGGAATAGAACCTGTCCAGCAACTGCTCGGAACTGGTTATGTGCTTACTGAACGCGACTTCGGCCATATTCAGCAATTTTTGCGCAGCTGCAAGCAGCTCATACGTTATATGGCCACCAAGAGCGAAATCGCTCCAAAGGTAGCCTCATACGCCTCTTCGATGTATGAACTCCCTTCATTGCTCTCAGAAATCGAACACTGTATTTATAGCGGCCGTGTTGTTGATGGTGCAAGCAAGGAGCTCGCGAGAGTCCGCAAAAAAATCGCTGTATCTGAAGAGCGAGTCAAGCGAAAGCTTGACAGCTTACTCAGCAAGCACCGGTCGATCATGCAGGAAAGCCTAGTCAGTAAACGTAACGGCAGGTATGTTCTGCCCATCAAGAAAGAACACCGCAAGCAAATTAACGGAGTCGTGCTGGATGAATCGGCAAGCGGACAGACGGTTTACATCGAACCGAGCGATGTTGCAAGCCTCCAGCATGAGCTGAGCTTTCTGCAGACCGAAGAAGCTCGGGAAGAGACCAAAGTACTCAGTGCATTGACCGAAATGGCTGAGAAATACAGTCACGAATTGAAGCTGAATGCAGATACTGTCGGAATGTACGATTTCATTATCGCTAGAGGTAAATATGGCATGTCCATCAGCGGAAGAAACGTGGAACTTAATGATCAAGGGATCATTGCGCTCAAGCAGGCCACCCATCCTCTGTTGGGGCCGGGCATGGTCCCACTGGATTTTGCAATTGGCCGTAACTACAAGTCCCTGATCATAACAGGTCCAAATACAGGCGGTAAGACATTAACGCTAAAAACCGTCGGTCTGTTAACCATGATGGTTCAGTCCGGCCTGCTCATTCCTGTTCAAGAAGGCAGTCAATGCAGCATATATGAACAGATTTCAGTCGATATCGGAGACGGTCAAAGTATTGAACATGCACTTAGCACCTTTTCGGCTCATATAAGAAACGTCAATCACATTTTACAAACCGCCAATGACAAAACACTGATATTACTGGATGAGATGGCTTCAGGCACGGACCCTGGAGAAGGTATCGGCCTCTCGATCGCCGTGCTGGAAGAGCTGCATCGCCGCAGGGCTACGGTTGTCGTTACGACTCACTTTACAGAAATCAAAAATTTCGCACGTATAACTCCTGGGTTCGAAAACGCGCGGATGGAGTTTGACACGGAGACACTTGAACCAAAATACCGGTTGAAAATCGGGGAAGCCGGGCAAAGCTATGCATTTGTCATTGCCGAGAAATTGGGGATTCCTTCAGCAATCATTGCACGTTCCCGAGAAATATCTGAAGCTGGAGTAGGTCATGAAAATACGATGTTCCCAAGTTACAACGTCACCACGAATGAATCTTATACAGATGAGACTCGTGAACTTGCCGGCGATTACAATCCGGATCCTCTCTCTGTTCAGGACAACCAGGATTTGGATGCTCTATCCAGTCAGGAAAGCCATGATTTGAAAGGAGCACCCGAAGTAACGAATCACAGCGAGGATCAAAAACAAGAGAACCTTCAAAGTCCTTCCCCTCCTGCTTATCAGCTTGGGGACAGCGTGTACGTATCGTCCTTGAACAGGACAGGTATCGTCTGTGAAGCTCAAGATTCGCGCGGTATGGTTGGCGTGATGATCCAAAAACAAAAGATCAAAATCAACCACAAACGCCTCACACTGCATATTGCAGGTAAAAATCTGTATCCTGAAGACTATGACATGGATATCGTTTTTGAGAGTAAAGAGAACCGCAAGAAACGGAAACTGATGAACCGAAAACATGTCGAGGGGCTAACCATTGAAATAAAACCTGAATCCTAAAGGAGGACATAACTATGATTAGAACAGAAGAAATCCAAGATTACTCCCAAGTGGAACAACTGCTAAAAAGCGCGTTTAAGAGTGAGGCCGAGCCTCGACTTGTTGAACGTATCCGTAGCTCCGTAATCTTTATTCCGGAATTGTCCATAGTATCCGAGACGGATGGACACATTACCGGGCACATCATGCTCAGCATAGCTGAAGTAATAGACGATGATCAGTCATATCGAGTGGCCTGCCTTGCTCCTCTCGCTGTGGAGCCGACCTTACAGCGTAAAGGGATTGGCGGGGCATTAATCCGAGAAGCTCTGAACAGATGCCAACAATTCAACATTCCGTTAGTTTTTCTGATCGGGCATCCTTCGTATTATCCGCAATTTGGATTTGTAAAGGCTGGTCATTACGGCTTTCAATTGAAACAGTTTGAAGTTCCAGAAGAGGTTTTTATGGTTTACGAAATAGAGGCAGGGGCTTTAAACCGTCTCAAGGGTGAGTTCCGCTATTCCGATGCCTTTTTGGACTTGGAATGACTTACTTCTCAAAATCGATAACGACTGTCCCACATCAATCAGAGCCGTAACCAGATTTGTGGCAATGTCCGCGGTAAATGTTGTACAATAAAGCTTAAATGACAATTTGAAGGATGGTTTTCAACATGTATGTAGCTGATGATTGGAAAGATTATGAAGTTATAGATACCGGGGGCGGAGAAAAGCTCGAACGTTGGGGTGATGTTATTCTGCGCCGCCCGGATCCGCAAATTATTTGGCCGCTCAACAATGACAGCGGAGTATGGAGAAACGTTCACGGCCATTATCACCGCAGTTCGTCAGGCGGCGGAAACTGGGACATGAAGAAGCAGCTTCCTGAACGTTGGAGCATCTCCTATGACCAGCTTAAATTTCACATCCGTCCAACGAACTTTAAACATACTGGTCTTTTCCCCGAGCAGGCTGCTAACTGGCGCTGGATGATGAACAAAATTGCAGACGCCGGTCGTCCAATCCGTGTCCTCAATCTGTTCGCCTACACTGGAGGAGCAACCGTTGCTGCAGCCTATGCTGGCGCGCAGGTAGTTCATGTAGATGCAGCGAAAGGCATGGTACAGTGGGCTAAGGAAAACCTGGCTTTATCTGGTCTATCAGACCGCCCTGTCCGCTTCATTACGGATGACGTGTTCAAATTCGTACAACGTGAGCAGCGCCGCGGGAACAAGTATGAAGCTATCATTATGGATCCCCCATCCTACGGCCGGGGTCCAAGCGGAGAAACTTGGAAGCTCGAGCAAAGCCTATATCCATTCTTGGAAAGCTGCCTCGATATTCTGTCAGATCATCCGCTCTTCATGCTGATTAACTCCTATACAACGGGTATTTCACCTACCGTGCTTAAAAATATGCTGTCCATGACCATGCAGCCAAGATACGGCGGCAGCATCAGCGCTGGCGAGATCGGCCTGCCGATCACCAACTCCGGACTTAATCTGCCTTGCGGAATTTTGGGACGCTGGGAGTCGTAGAGTATGAATGATCAGAAAGCCAATTATCCTGATGTACCAATTGTCTATGAGGATAACCACGTGCTTGGAGTGAGCAAACCTGTAAACATCCCTTCGCAGGAGGATGCCTCCGGGGATGCAGATATGCTTACGATACTTAAAGATGACATCAAGGTCCGGTATAACAAACCAGGTAACGTTTACCTCGGACTCGTTCACCGGCTGGATCGCCCAGTCGGCGGTGCCATGGTATTTGCCAAAACCTCCAAAGCGGCCTCCCGCTTATCGGAATCCGTCCGCAGCAGAAGTTTTCGCAAGCTGTACGCAGCGATAGTGCATGGCAAACCCAAACAACCGTCGGGCAGACTGGTAGATTCACTGTACAAAGACAGCCGCAGCAACACGGTTCGTGTTGTTTCTAAAGGAACAGAAGGCTCCAAGGAAGCTATCCTCGATTATACGGTGCTTGAGACCCAAAACGGTATGAGTCTCGTTCTAGTAGAGCTTCATACAGGGAGACCTCATCAGATTCGGGTTCAGTTAAGCCATGCAGGCTGGCCATTGTATGGTGATCAAAGATATGGTAATGGCCTTAATAAGGCAGGTCAACAGATTGCACTATGGTCGGTATTTGTCGGGTTCCCGCATCCTGTGAGCAAAGAAGAAATCAGGATTGAATCCATGCCACCGACGTTGCATCCGTGGAATCTCTTCCCTTCCGGCCGTTTGATCAGAGAGATTAAAAACTATTGATAAATCAAAGCCGAGATCCGTTTCATGGATCTCGGCTTTTTTTGACATGCAGCTTTATGTGTTAACACATTTCCCTCACATTCATATTACAAGATTGTCTCCCTCAGGAAGACAAATTTACCCTTTACATTTTTTAGTGATTATCTAAAAATAGTAATTACAAATACCAAATGAATCCATAGTTGGTATGGTATAGACTCCATCAGAGTTTATATAGCATCATTAAACAATTCATAGATTTCTTGGAGGTGATATCACGACTGTATACATATTAGTAAGCTGATGTTCACTTGAAGCAAATTTTTATAATCCAAGGAGGTTTCGTTAATGACATTCACGTCCGGTCAAAATTACAAGCGCTTTCATTTAAAACCGCTGTACATGGTTCTTGGTTTCTCACTTATGTTTATTGCTGTTATGATGATTTTTTCGAGCAGCGCCTCGGCCCACGGATATATCGAATCTCCAGCAAGCCGTGCTGTTCTGTGCAAGAGCGGTGCGAATACAAACTGTGGAAATATCCAGTATGAGCCTCAATCGCTGGAAGCCCCAGGAAACTTCCCTGCTGCCGGACCTGCAGACGGTCAAATTACAGGTGCAGGCGCTTTTCCTGAGTTGTACGAGCAAACACCAACACGCTGGGCAAAAGTAGACATGAATGGCGGAGCCAACACATTCACCTGGCATTTAACTGCAAATCATGCAACTAAGGAATGGAAATATTACATTACGAAAAAAGGTTGGGACTCAAGCAAACCTCTCGCCCGCGCTGATCTGGAGCTGTTCTGTTACTTCGATGACGGCGGCAAGAAACCGGATGTCACAGTATCGCACACGTGCAACGTACCGACAGATCGCAGCGGTTACAACCTGATCCTCGGCGTATGGGAAATTGCCGACACAGGTAACGCTTTCTATCAAGTTATTGATGTGAATCTGAATAATGCCGGAGGAGGCGAAGGTGGCAGCGATACACAGGCACCAACAGCTCCTACAAGTCTGAGTGCTACGGGTACAACAACTTCCAGCGTGTCGCTGGCTTGGAATGCAGCGAATGATAATGTAGGCGTCACCGGCTATGACATTTACAGCGGGACTGCGCTGGTTGGTAGCGTTTCTGGCTCTACACTTAGCTATACAGTCACTGGATTAACTGCAAATACACCTTATACCTTCACAGTAAAAGCAAAAGACGCAGCCGGTAACGTGTCTGCAGCTAGCAATAGTGTAAGCGCCACGACTACTTCCAATCCAACCAATCCTAATCCTGGCGCAGCGGAGTGGGCAGCCAATACAGCTTATCAAACCGGAGCGTTGGTCACTTACAACGGTAACACTTACGAGTGCCTTCAGCCACATACCTCACTTGTCGGTTGGGAACCAACAAATGTGACCGCATTGTGGTCTTTGAAATAGTACGCTTGTAAAACGATTTTCATAAACCATTGATCTAAATAAGAAGCCCTCTGATCTTCAGCCATTTTAGAGCTGATGGAACAGAGGGCTTTTTAGCGTAATGATTTATAAGAAAAAAGGTGCTCTTTTATGCTATGGTGATGTCCTTTTTATGCTGAATAATCACCCTGCATCATAATAGATATTACACTTTTAGACTCTAGTTGAAAGCTTAAAATATCCGCTCCCTGCAGCTTCAAAGCCACATTCTCTGACTCCTCACCATTGTTAAACAAAACGATTGCCATCGATCCATCTGTATTTTTAAAAGCTACTGATCGAATGAGATCATTACTTGAGGAAGATGCAATGCGCATCGCTTTCGGACGTATACATTTGCTAAAATGTGCCAGCGCATAATAATCCAGCGTATACGTAAGCTCCTTGGTCTGCTGATTGATTGTCACTATACCGCGACAGGTGCTTTTTCCAAATCCCGGTACGGTTGGACCATTCTGCTCATCCAGTGCCATATTCCACAAAACAAGGGACTTGCTGTAATTCCTAAGAATCTCAATCCCTGTTCGAATGACATTGGAAAAGGCCTGTTCAAACGGTGGAATCCATTCTCCGCCTGATCCTTCCGTGAAATGAACCTCCTTGTCAGGAAAAGCATCAAAAACCTCCGACTGCGTCGATGGCATTCCGCCATACCAGTGCCATGCAACACCATCTACCTCCGCATTCGCTTGCTTCAGCACCGTCCGAGGATAGTCTGGCTCATCCCAGTTATGGTCATAGCAGAAGATTTTGGTATCAATACTGTGCTTGACGAATTGCGGCTTCAGATGATTTTTAATAAAATCACTTTGCGCCTCGGGTAGCATGATCATGCCGGGATAATGACCTGGAGAATACAGCGCCTCATTTTGTGGGGTGACGGCATATATCGGTAGACCGCTTGCGGCATACGCTTGAATATATCGTACAAAATAATCTGCATAAACCGAATAATATTGTTGTTTCAGTTCCCCGCCAATCATTGACTCGCTTGTTTTCATCCACCCCGGTGGACTCCAAGGTGAACCCATCAGCTTGATTTCAGGATTTAAACGTATAGCTTCTTGCAGAAGTGGAATGATATCTTCTTCGTCGTGTGCAATCGAAAACCGCTCTAACTCCACATCGGTTTCACCTGCCGGCAAATCATTATAACTGTAAAAGTCCCGAGCGTAATCGGACGCTCCCATCGGGTTGCGCAATACCGACAAGCCGATTCCATCCTTCGGATCGAATAAGTTTGTCATGAGCTCCACTCTCTGTTCCGGTTCCAAGATTTGATGAATCAAGTAAGCTGAGGAATCCGTAAAGGATGCGCCGAAGCCGTCCATCTCCTGATAAGTCTGATCCTCATCAATGGTAACCGTATTCATCTTTGCTTTCGGAGATACAGAGGATAATTGTTGCACCGTTTTCTTTACGAATAACTCTTCTTCACCATTTGACTGATAGATTGTGATGTTCAGCATGCTGTTTCCCTCCAAGGTTTCTTTTTGGCTTCCTATCCCGTGATGAAACTTATCTTTATTTCAGCCCCAGCTTTTCCTTGTTTGCCTTCATCTTCTCATTGCGAATTTCCACGATTTTATCCCAGTTGTTATCTTTCAGGAATGTCTTATATTCATTCAGGGCACTCTCCAACCCAGCATCATCCTTGGCACGAACCATACTTACCAGTGTTGAATTCCATTTGGTATCGATGGCGCTTAAGGCACGGGCTTCAGGAGTCCCTTGGTCAGGTTTAATATTCTCCAGAATGAAGTGCGGTTTCAATTTCCCTTTACCCCACTCTTGCAATTGCTTGATTGCATCCGGGAATGCATCTCCACTTAGCGCTTTATGACGGTCATGACCAAAGAACATGAATTCACCCATACGGTAATCTTTTTTAAAGGTATCCGGATTATTCAATTGAAGATCCTTCACCGCAGGCAAGAGCTCAACTGCACCATCCGCGTTAACTTGATAGGTCTCGCCTTCAATACCATAGTTCATCAGCATTTGTCCTTCTTCGCTTAACAAGTACGTGAAGAGCTGAATGGATTTGGCAGGATCTGCATTATTTTTAGTGATAAAGCTAATCATCCAGCCCGTGATACCAGATTGATTCAAGGTCGGCGCATTTCCAACCGTACTTTGTGGTCCATCAATAGCGATGTATTCCTTGCCTTTATTCCCACTGAAGAAGCTTTGAAGATTACCGCCTTGTTGTGGCGTTCCGTCTAACAGCATCGTTGCATATTTGCCTGCCTTCACTTTTTCTTCAAAAGCTGTTCCGTCATCTGCAAAGCTATCATCACTAATAGCTCCGCTTCTGTATACGCTGTTTAATGTCTTCACCCAAGCTAAATAATCTTCATCCAGATTGCGATTGTAGAATCCGCCGTTCTCATCTTCAAGCGGTACCCCAATGAAATCCTGTAACGCATCGCCGAGCGATCCGGTGCCTTGACCGACGGAGTTAAATCCGAAAGGAATCAACGCAGGGAATTGTTTCTTGATGTCGCCAAGAACAGCCTGAAATTGTTCCGGCGTTCCCATGGTAGGCTTACCTAAAGCTTCGTAGACATCCTTGCGAATGATAAACGCGGTTTTCGCAGGGATATTACCGCTATCATAGTCTTGTTGAGTATTGGAATAGTTCGGATATCCGTAAGTCTTGCCATCCTTCAACTGGAACCAGTTTATCGTATCTTGTGCTGCAACCTTGTTGAAATAAGGATCATATTTCTCAGCAAGATCATTTAACGACAGCGCCCATGTAGCCGCTTTTTGCACGACCGGGGAATTGGCATCAAATGTTGTGATCAAATCCGGCATTTCGCCGCCGGCAAAAAACGTATTCAATTTGGTGTCGTCACCCGTAATGAATTTAATATTGATATTCAAATCTTCTTTGATTTTTTTGGTTACAACATCCTTGCCAAAATCCGTGTTCCACCAATCGGCATTCACGTACCAAGTCAGGTCTGTCGTCTCTGCTTTTTTATCCAGCTGCCAAGCCGGTTTTTCTGGATCCGGTGTATAACGATCTTCTATTGAAATCCAGTTTTCCTTCTTCGAGCCGGAATCACCGCCCGATCCACATCCACTAACAACCAATACAACAGCCATCAATGCAGTGAAAAGTGTGAATCCCTTTTTGCCAAAAGCTTTGTTCAACTTAATCATCCTGTAACCCTCCCTTTAATAAAAGCGCTTACTTCATGACCCTGCATAAATGTTTGTCTTCTCTTTCCATCTCAAAATGAAATTTTTACT
Organism: Paenibacillus uliginis N3/975; assembly: GCF_900177425.1. Classification (NCBI taxonomy): domain Bacteria; kingdom Bacillati; phylum Bacillota; class Bacilli; order Caryophanales; family Paenibacillaceae; genus Paenibacillus; species Paenibacillus uliginis. Next base: position 3,720,823 of record NZ_LT840184.1, read on the forward strand.
CTTTGACCGCCCCCAGCATCATTCCAGAGATAAAGTACTTTTGAAGTATTGGATACATCACAACAATCGGCAAAGTCGTAACGACAATTGTTGCTAGTTGGACCCCTTTTGTGGTCGTCTCGATTGCAACCGAGCCAATATTTTGCATGGTTTGCGTCTGTGACTGCACGATAATTTCATACAGCATCATCTGTAAAGGATAGAGTGATTGATCCGTGATGTATAATTTAGTTGTCATAAAGTCATTCCATTGCCCGACCCCATTAAATAACGCAATAGTAGCCATGGCCGGCATGGAAAGAGGTATGAATATACTTAAGAAAATTCTCCAGTCTCCCCCTCCATCGATCTTCGCTGACTCTTCCAGTGAATCCGGTACATTTCGGAAGAAGTTCATCAAAATAATCACATCATAGAAACTTAAAAGAGCCGGAATAATATAAACCCAAAAGCTATTTAATAGACCGAGTGATTTGATCAATAAATAGGTCGGAATCATACCGCCCGAGAAAAACATGGTGATAACACCCATCGTGACATAGAACTTACGGCCGCGTACGTACTTCTTACTTAAACCGTAACCAACCATGGCACAGAAGAAGACGTGTGTAGCTACCCCAATCACGGTTTTGGCAACCGAGATAAAGAAAGCCTGCCATATGCTTGCATCCCTAAATACGGCCTCGTAATTCTCCAGAGAAAATTCAGTAGGCCAAAATATAAACCCGCCTTCTGCAAGGGACCTGCCCGAACTGAAGGATGAAACGATAACATTCCATAATGGCACAACGATGATAATTGTGAACATAACCAGCAAAATGATATTGATGGTATCGAAGATTCGACTATCCAGATCCCCTTTAGCTGCTTTCAAATTCACCGTAATACCTCCTCTCTGTATGACCTATAAGACGGATTGATCATCATTTAATTTGCTGGTTACTTTATTGGCTGTAACAAGTAGAATCACAGACACAATGGAGACACCTAAACCAACGGCAGTAGCATAAGAGAAGTCACCCTGTGTCATCCCCATACGATATACATAGGAGTTGATGACTTCGGCTTTCTCCCGGTTTTGCGAGTTCATCAAGACTAATGTTTGGTCCAGATTCGAGCCGAGTAAACCGCTTACAGTTAATATCAGATTCAAGCTGATAATCATCTTCATATTAGGAATCGTGATATTCCATATTTGTCTGAGCCGGCTTGCACCATCTATTTTAGCGGCCTCATAGTATGTAGGATCAATTTTAGCCATAATTGCCAAATACAAAATCGTTCCCCAGCCAGCCTCTTTCCAAATATCCGATAAAGTTGCAATCCACCAATACTTATTCGGATCCAGTAAAATATTTTGCGGCTGCGAGATTAATCCTAAGCTGAGCAGAATTTCGTTTAATAATCCGGATGTCGAGAACCAGGTAATCAGCATACCACCCAGAACGATCCAGGATAAAAAGTGCGGCAGATACGAGATGGTTTGTACGAACTTTTTGAACCGTCCCATACTTACCTCATAAATCATAATCGCTAGAATAATCGGAATGACAAATCCGATCGCTAATTTCAGAAAGCTGATTCCCAGCGTATTGACTACAGAGTCCCAAAAATACTTGTCGGATAAAATAATTTTGAAATTGTCCAAGCCAACCCATGGAGCGGAATCCAACGTATCAATGACGGTATAGTTTTTAAAAGCAATCGTCAAACCGTAAATCGGTACGTAGCAAAAGATAAACATAAAAATAATGCCCGGAAGGATCATCGATTGAAGCTCCCATTGTCGCTTATAATCAACCAAGAACTCCCTCACTCTTTGCCCCCTCGGCTTTTTTCCGGTTGGCTGAACCGTTCCTGTGCCGGTTGACTGAACTGTAGCTGTTTTGCTCACCTGCTTCGCCTCCTTTTAGAACTTAAAAACCAAAAAATAAAAACGTTTTTATTTTTGGCCAAAATAATACCCAAATATCTCATTTCATTAAAAAAGCATATCCGGAATGATCATATTTCCTAATTAAACTGGATCATTCCGTTCGATCTTTACATGACTTGAACCACGCACAACAAGCTCACCCGCCAATTTCTGAACCTTGCCTTGCTCTTTCTTCTGAATCATACGAACCAGATGTTCAACGACCAACATTCCCTGTCTCGCAATCTGATTTCTTACGGTGGTTAGAGGCGGTGTAAAATACTGCGCGATATCAATATCATCGAAACCTACTACGCTAATGTCTTGTGGGACTTCATAACCATGGGATTTCAATGCCCGTATACATCCAATTGCACTCACGTCATTACCGGCCAAAAAAGCATTCGGCACTTTTCCAGGGTGTAGGTGAAGGAACGACTTGACGGCATTATAGGAGCCTTCTTCTTCAAAATAACCCTGCAAGATATAGTCTCCATCAATCGGCAACTGAAACTCGCGCAGTGCAGCTAAATATCCTTCTCTCCGCTGAACGCTATCAAACATCGTATCCACTCCAGAGATATAGGCAATTTTCTTATGTCCCAGGCTGATCAGGTATTTGGTTGCTTCATAACCAGCTATATAGGAATCAAAAATGATGCTTCCCATCGTCTCGTTTTGAACAACACGATCCAGAAAAACCGCTTTAATTTTACCTTTTTCCATGGCAGCAATGTCTTTTTGATTGATTTGCAATTCTTCAAATATAATGGCGCCATCAACACGCCCGCCCAAAATATTACTCATTATGACCTGCTTATCCTTCGTAACAAAAACATTCAATCCGTAACCAAGACGATCACATTCACGTGACATGGATTCAACCAGTATATAAAAATACGGCCCCGATACGCTTGTTGTAAAGAAACCGAGCATCTTGGTCTTCCCCGACTTTAACAGTTTTCCGTTTAAGTTCGGAACATAATTTAATCGCTTCGCTACGCTCAGTACATGTGATTTTGTCTCCGGATTCAATACATCTACATCATTTAATGCATTGGAAACCGTAGAAATGGAGACACCCGCCTCTCTTGCAACGTCTTTGATGGTTATCTTTCCCATATCAATTCGCCCTTTACTATAAAAACGTTTTTATTCATAAACATAAGTTAGCATAAAAACGTTTTCAGTACAATGCTTTTTAAAAGAAACATCAAATAATTTTTTTGGCTTACAATTCCTGTGAGAATTTTCTTGGCTATTTTGTGCGATTCTTAAGGAAAAGGAGCTGTCCCAGTAGTAAAAAACTACTTGTTGGACAACCCCTTTTTAATTTCCTGCCTTTGCAGGCAGGAACAGTTTTTTAGCATATATATAACTCCTGCTTATCCTGCTTCCTGAGGAGCAGCACTAACTTTCCCGAGAAGATATACAAGAAGCTGCTGATTATGGGACGAAATCCGGTTTAATACGTGGGACAAATAATCCTCTCTAACCTGTATACCCCGTAATACTTCTTGACGTCCTCGATCTGAGATCGTAACCCATACAATACGTCTGTCCTTTTCATCACGTTCCCGGATGATCAGACCATTCTTCTCCATCCGGTCAAGCAGCATCGTTACCGCAGCTGGACTCGTTGCCAGATAAGGTATAAAATCAGACGGCTTCATTCTCTTTTGCTCCTCCAGCACTTCGAGCACTGTGAGCTGGGCTTCGGTCAAAGCAGGCGCAAGTCCATTCTCCATATGAAGTTTATAATCCTTGGCCAGCTTGGACCATACTTTTGCAAATTCGTTCGTATGCATCGTTAACCCCTTCCTCTCTGAGAAAAATACAACTGTTCCGCTTTAATGATGACAGACTCAACACGTTGAAATTCCGGTATTTTATATGATTAACTTTCGTGCCAGCAACCTCTTTTTCCTGCTATTTTCGTTAAAAAATATAATTTCCAAGCATGCGACAAATGCCGTCAAGCCTGTAGTGACAAGCTTTTTCAGACATCTCACACTTTCGACAAGAGTTGCGGTTCCTCCTCAAAAACACCGCAAAAAAAGACAGATCGCTCAATCGAGTAATCTGTCTTCCAGTGCTTCCGCAAGTCCATAGATAATGTAGTCGTGACGCACGTCGATCTCAGCCAAAGATATGAATTCTTATCTTTTTATTCCCTGGATTTTTTTATATAGTCTCTCTTGAGAATGGACATCATTATTCCATCCTCTAGTTTCCCTTTGATCAAATCCCTTTCCCTGACTACTCCCTCCTGAATAAAATTCAGCTTGCTCAATACTTTAACAGATGCATCATTCCCAGGTGTGATTGTAGCTTCAATCCTATTCAAATTCATTATATCAAACCCATAATCAATAACTGCTTCTAATGCTTCTGTTGCATATCCTTTACCCCATTTTACTTGAGCGATGTCATAACCAAGTTCTCCCCTTCTAGCTCCTTCATCAAAACTTCCCAAGCAACATGTTCCGATTAATTTATTTGTCTCTTTTAATATAATCCCCCATGTGATTTCTTCATTTTCCTCTATTTCTTTCTTGTATCTTTCTATAAATTTTAATACTTGTTCCTTTGAGGTTACGGGGTAAAAATAATCGAATTTTGCTACCTCAGCATCACTTAGTATTTCATATAACTGCTCCGCATCTCTATCCTCAACTAAACGAAGAATTAATCTTTCTGTTTCTAATATAGGAAATGGAATAAAACACTTGATTAGCATCGAACTCACTCTCCTACAATTGATACATATTATATAAGTTATTCTGTCTTGATTTTCTATGATGTTTATTTCATCTTTTTCTTATCTTAGATTATTAGATGTATTCGTGTTATTAGGCCAACCTGAATCTGGCTGACCTAAGAATGAATCGAAGGCAAGAGCAGTCCCTTCTTGGCTGTATGCAATAATATGCAGCGGTTCCCGGCAATAGAAAGCTCCGGCTATACGGCTTCCGTTCGGTTTTATTTGATAATAAAATTGTCGGTGAATATATGACTGATGCAAGCGATAATCTTATCAGATGGCAATACTCCTCAACCTAGACCACGCGTTTTAAAGTTAGAATTTTGTGAAATGTTTCACGACTTTATTGACTATAGAGTGTATACAGTGTATAGTGTGCTTGTTGAAACATCACACTAAACAGGAGAAGTGTATCTATGAAGATAATAATTTCTAATACTTCTGATAGCCCACTCTATCAACAAATCAAAGATCAAATAAAAGATGCCATTCTCATAGAGGAATTGGTTGAGGGGGAGGCGTTGCCCTCTATCAGAAGCTTTGCCAATGATTTGAAAGTAAGTGTTTTAACTATCCGACGGGTTTATGAGGAATTGGAGCAAGAGGGATTTATCACAAGCCAAGTTGGTATAGGTACATTTGTTTCTACTGGTAATCTTGAATTGCTCAGAGACTCAAAGCGCCGTCTTGTCGAACAAAAGATGCAGGACATGATACAGACTGCAAAATCGCTGAATATCGGCAAAGAAGATTTAAGAGCAATGATGGATATTTTGTACGAGGAGGATTAAAATGAACAATATTTTAGAGGTATCCGGCTTGAATAAGTCGTACGGGGATTTTACGCTCAATGACGTTACTTTTGCATTACCAGAGGGCTGCATTACTGGTTATATAGGTGTAAATGGTGCGGGTAAAACCACTACACTTCGTTCTATTTTGGGTTTGACCAGCAAGACTTCTGGAAGTATTAAACTATTCGGAATTGAAATGGAACATCATGAGCGCGAACTTAAAAATCGCATTGGTATTGTGCTTGATGATGGCTGTTTCTATGATGAACTCACGATGTCTGAAATGAAAGACGTAATAGCCCCGGCTTATACTTCATGGAGTGAGCAGGATTACAAAAGCTACATGAGTCGATTCTCACTTAATCCTAAGCAAAAAATCAGTACACTATCAAAAGGAATGCGTATTAAATTTGCACTTGCACTCGCCCTTTCTCATAAAGCAGAACTTCTCATCATGGACGAGCCGACCAGTGGACTTGACCCTCTGATCCGTAGCCAGTTACTTACTATTCTGACTGATTACATGAATGAGGGTGGCAAGGGAGTGTTTTTCTCAACGCATATTACCTCTGATCTTGATAAAATTGCCGATACTCTAATTTTGATTAACAACGGGAAAATTGTTTTTCAAGAAGAAAAGGATACTCTATTGGACAATTATAGAAAAGTAAAGGGAGACACAAAAGCCCTGAATGAGGACACGCGAAAGCTATTTTTGAGCATTAGTGAAACAAAGTTTGGTTTTACGGGGATTACCATTCAAACCTCAGAAGTGCAGAAATGTATGCCGAATGTTGTTGTTGAGAGATCCACGATTGAAGATATTATGCTAGCAAATATTGAAGGAGGTAAGGAGTAATGTTATTCCATTTAATAAAGAAAGACTTTTTAATTGTTAAAAAGTACGCTTTTTTAATGTTACTTGTATCTATTGTAATACCGCCCTTTGTGCTATCATCCACTCCAGAGTTGGCGGGGTCAGTAAGTTTTTATATCGCAGAAGTATTTTCTGTATTTATGCTTTTGCAGTTTGTTTCAATGAAAGAATTCCAGTACCCTAAAGCAGCAACTTTGCTGTGCGCGACTCCTTACCCTAGAAGTACGATAGTTACGTCAAAATATGGATTTTGTATCTGTATCTATCTTGTTTGCTGCATAACTTATTTGATCGATACGTTTTTCTTTCCGGGTTTAGGTAAATTTAGCCTTGAAATGATATCGATAGCTTTTCTAAGTATTTCACTTCTTATAGGCATTTACCTGCCAATACAATATAAATTGGGATATGAAAAGACAAGATTCTTTTTCATCATAATTATAATGGCTACACCCTTTTTACTCCCCCAATTAGTCAGAATTAATGATGAATTTGATATAGGTATAACATCGTTCTTTCCACCAGTGGTGTTTTATTTAATCGTTATGTTTTCAAGTTTAATTTTTTTAGCATTATCAATTTATACTTCCGTAAAAATCTACGATCATAAAGATTTAGCGTAAATGTTTGAAAGGAGATAATTATATGCCACAATTCCCCTTATGGTTTATTATAATATGTACTTTGTTTCCCATTGTATATTTGAGTTATCGGGGATGGAAAGACAATCGGAAGAAATGAAAAAAAATCATGAGTAGCTATTAATGCTACAACTGTACATTGAGAAGCAAAAATATAAGTTTAACAGTTTTTCCGCTAAGAAGTTTAAAATAGGCGCACTTTCTTGTTATTTTACCACAATAGGAGTACTTTCGTGTCCAAAAACAAGGACAATACAAAATGGCGGTGCAGGAGTAACTCCCTGCACCGCCATTTCGTCATCTTTTTGAATCATTTCGACTCAATCGTAGATAACTCTCAAAGTAAGGTACCGCTTGTGGGGCAGTCTCTTTGAATACTACGATCATAAAGTAGCCATTATTCAATTACTGTTATTCCGTCGAAGTTTGCTTCAGTTCTGGTGACAGAATGATATCTGTGATTTCACCTTTTTTGCCCACGTCGGCAAGCAGCTTCCCAATCGATTTACGTTCGTTAATCGGAGCTTTCTCTGAATCGAAGGCAATGGCAGTCCCTTCTTGGCTATATGCAATAATATGCAGCGGTTCCCGACAATAGAAAGCACCGGCTATGCGGCTTCCGTTCGGTTTTACCCGCTTGCCTTCCTTAAATTCAAATGTGACGATTCCTTTTCCACCTCTGCTTTGGGTCGGGTAGTCGAGTAGCAAGGTACGTTTTCCGTATCCAAGATCGGTTATGGTCAGGATCTCACCTTCATCCTCTATGACCCACAGAGCGGCCATCACTTCATCTCCATCACGAAGCTGAATGCCTCTTACACCGCCGGAAACGCGGCCCATCGCATTAACCTCTTGCTCACGGAAGCGAATGCTCATGCCTTCTTTAGAGATTAACATAATGTCCTTACTGCCATCGCTTAACTCTACCGTAAGTACACTGTCATCACCGGATACCTTCATGGCCGCTACAGCCCCTGCCCGTTTGGTGGCGTAATCCTTCAACTCCGTCCGCTTCACTTGACCGTTCCGGGTGACAAATACGAGAGTCTTCCCTTCCTCTTCGAAGCTGGATACCGGAATGACTGAGACGATCTCATCTTCTTTCGGAAGCTGAATGACATTCACAATCGCAGTACCGGCGTCCTTCCATTTGTATTCCGGAATTTGGTGAACCGGCAGCAGGAAGTATTGTCCCCTCTGCGTGAAGATCAGCAGGTTATCAAGGGTACTAACCTCAAGCAGACGGGTTACGTAATCGCCTTCCTTGACTCCCGAGCTATCAGGCTCACCGCCTGAGCGTGTAAATGATAGCATGCTTGTCCGCTTAATGTAACCGTCATTGGAGAGTGTCACCAGTACATCCTCAGCGGCAACCATCACCTCAAGATTCACCTTGATTTCTTCCACTTCTTCCTGAATCAGTGAACGACGGTCGATTCCGTACTTATCACGGATTTCCATCAGCTCTTTACGGATGACGGAGATCAGCTTCTTGTCATTGTCCAAAATGGCACGCAGACCCTCGATCTTCTTCATCAGGTCATCCAACTCCTTCTGGAGTGAATGAATTTCGAGGTTCGTCAGCCGGTAGAGTTGGAGTGTAAGGATTGAATCTGCTTGGCGTTCAGTAAATCCAAACATCCATTGCAAGTTATTTTGTGCATCCTGACGGTTTTTGGATGCCTTGATCGCCGCAATGACCTCGTCCAAAATGTTGAGAGCCTTCACGAGCCCTTCCAGCACATGAGCACGGTCTTCCGCACGTTCCAGCTCATATTGGGTCCGGAAGGTGACAACTTCGCGCTGATGAGCGATATAAGCCTCTATAATGGCCTTTAGTCCAAGCTGCTGAGGTGTCTTGTTTACAATAGCAACCATGTTAAAGTTATATGTGATTTGCAGATCTGTTTTTTTGAACAGATAAGCGAGTATACCGTTGGCATCCGCATCCTTTTTCAGCTCCACAACGATTCGTAGACCCTCACGTCCACTTTCGTCCCTTACCTCGGCGATGCCGTCCACCTTTTTCTCAAGGCGAATGTTCTCCATAGCTGTTACAAGACGGGCTTTAACAACCTGGTAAGGAATTTCGGTAATAACGATCTGCTGCTTACCGCCCCGCAATGACTCGATCTCGGTCTTTGAACGCAGGTAAACACGGCCTTTACCTGTTTGGTAAGCGTCCTGAATTCCGCTTCCGCCCATAATGATGCCGCCTGTCGGAAAATCAGGGCCTTTAATAAAGGTCATAATTTCATTTAGCTCGATGTCCGGCTTTTGCATGACTGCAATACAAGCGTCAATCACTTCACGTAAATTATGAGGTGGAATTTCCGTTGCAAAACCAGCTGATATCCCGCTCGTTCCGTTAACAAGCAGATTCGGATATCGTGAAGGAAGAACAACCGGTTCCTTCGCCGTATTGTCAAAGTTATCCTTAAACAATACGGTTCGTTTCTCGATATCCCGCAGCAATTCCATCGAAATGGGTGACAGACGCGCTTCAGTATAACGCATCGCTGCGGCAGGGTCATCATCCTGAGAACCCCAGTTGCCGTGTCCATCCACGAGAACATGTCCCATTTTCCATGGCTGCGCCATACGGACCATACCCTCATAGATGGACGAGTCACCGTGAGGATGATAATTACCCATAACATCCCCGACGGTTTTAGCGGACTTTCGATATGGCTTGTCCGGCGTATTGCCGGAATCATACATGGCGTAAAGTATACGCCGCTGAACCGGCTTCAAGCCGTCACGGACATCCGGTATCGCACGATCCTGAATAATATATTTAGAGTACCGGCCGAAACGGTCACCCACAATCTCTTCCAGAAAAGCCGGCAAAAATTGTTCTGATAAACTCATGCTTTCACCTTCTATTCCTCAAACTCTGCAAAGTTGACATTTTCAACGATCCAGCGCTTCCGGGGATCAACCTTATCCCCCATCAGTGTCGATACCCGCCGTTCCGCTTTCGCAGCATCTTCAATCTGAACCTGCAACAGCGTCCGGGATTCCGGATTCATCGTCGTTTCCCATAATTGATCAGGGTTCATTTCACCAAGACCTTTATAGCGCTGCAATTCATACGTTTTGAACTCTTTCAAGTAATTCGCCAGCTGCTCTTCACTCCAGGCATATCTCACTGTCTGCAGCTTGCCTGACTTACTTGAAATTTTGTAAAGCGGCGGCTGCGCGATGTAGACACGGCCGGCATCTATCAAAGGCTTCATGTACCGGTAGAAGAACGTAAGAAGCAGCACTTGAATATGCGCTCCATCAGTATCCGCATCGGTCATGATAATAATTTTTGAATAATTGCTGTCTGAAGCCGTAAACTCAGTACCAATTCCGGCACCGATTGCAGCTACAATTGCACGGTATTCATCATTTTTCAATATATCCGCAAGTTTGGATTTCTCCGGATTCAGCGGTTTTCCCTTCAGCGGCAAAATCGCCTGCAGCTTGGAGTCACGTCCCTGCTTCGCCGAACCGCCAGCGGAATCACCTTCCACAATGAACAACTCGGTACGGGTGAAATCCTTCGATTGGGCAGGTGTCAGCTTTCCTCCCAGGTTGGAGCTTTCGCTACGCTTTTTGCCGGTTCGCATTTCATCCCGGGCTTTACGAGCTGCCTCACGGGCTTTAGAAGCTTGAATCGCTTTCCTAAGGAGAGTCTGCGCAATCTGCGGGTTCTCCTCCAGAAAAATTTGCATTTTCTCGGTAACGATACTGTCTACTGTGCTACGAGCCGAAGCACTGCCGAGTTGGTCCTTAGTCTGACCGACAAACTCCACCTCGGACATCTTAACGCTGATGACAGCCATCATGCCTTCACGAAGATCATTACCTTCCAGATTCTTATCTTTTTCCTTCAGGAGGTTGTTCTTACGGGCATAATCGTTCATGACACGAGTATAGGCCGTCTTGAAGCCTGTTTCGTGCGTACCGCCTCCGCGTGTCGGAATCGAGTTTACGAACGAAGCCAACGTTTCGGTATATCCTGCGTTATACTGCAGGGCAATCTCTACTTCAACTTCTTCCTTTTCCGCATAAAAATGAATCACTTCATGCAGGACGTCTTTACCTTCGTTCAAAAATTCAACGAATTGGCTGGCTCCGCCCTCATAGAAGAATTCATCGTTGTTGCCGCTGCGCTCATCCTTCAGCGCGATCCGCAGGCCCGAGTTCAGAAATGCAATTTCCTGAAGCCGCTCTGCCAGCGTGTCATAATTCAATTGAATTCCTGAAGGGAAGACGCGAGCGTCCGGTTTAAACGTTACCTTCGTACCTGTCTTGTTCGTATTGCCTATGATTTCAAGCCCACTTACTGGCTCGCCAACATGCTCAATACCTTTTTTATCCTGCCAATATTCAAAACGCTGACGGTGAATTTTACCATCACGGTATATTTCCACCTCAAGCCATTCAGACAGCGCGTTCGTTACGGAAGCACCGACGCCGTGAAGACCACCGGATTTTTTGTATCCCGATCCGCCGAATTTACCGCCGGCATGCAAAATCGTGAACACGACCTGTGGTGTCGGAATACCCGTCTTATGCATCCCTGTAGGGATCCCCCGACCGTTGTCATATACTGTAATGGAACTGTCTTTGTGTAAAGTGATGTCTATTCTCGAGCAGTACTTCGCAAGATGCTCATCGACCGCATTATCTACGATTTCCCACACCAGATGATGCAGACCTGACGAGCTTGTGCTGCCTATGTACATGCCTGGCCGTTTGCGTACCGCAACAAGGCCCTCGAGCACTTGAATGTCGTCAGCATCGTATCCCGAGCGGCCATCTGGGCCGTTCTGTGATGACTCTGCAAACCTATCGATCTGTTCGACCATTCATGCTCCTCCTTCATATTTCTCTTATACCGGGGCTGTTTCTCCCCAAAATGCAAACAAATGTTTTGTATGCCTCGTCCATTTTAATTCAAAATGTCCCGTTTCGTAAAGACGGTGAATGAAATGATCACAGCTACACCAGCCCAAATCGCTAGAACGGCAAGGGAAAAATTAAGTGTCATTCCTTCAATCGGAGGCAAATTTCCTGCTAAATAATCTGTGAGCTTCAGATTAACCATAAATAAATATTTGGCGCTATTCCAAGCGGATGCCATATTGGTTAATATCGTACCTGCAATCAACGCCGCCATCATGACGACAATACTCGCCGCTGTACTGCGAACAAGCACGGACACCATGAATGCCAGCATCGCCACAGCCAGACTGACAAACCATATCAGTCCTCCCTGCATAAGTAAATATTTCCACTGGGGAACTGCATGAACAGCTGACATATCGACGTCTGAGCCGATAATTTTGAACCCGGTAAACACCGGCAGCTCAAATCCTTTATAACCGAAAGCAAGGCCGGATATCAAGTAAGCGATTATAAATGTCGCCATAACGATCAGCGAGACGAACATAACCAAGGCAATCAGCTTGCTGAGCAGCACTTTCCACCTCTTCACAGGGCGGGTCAGCAGCATTTTGATCGTACCGGTTGTCCGTTCCCCTGACACAATATCGGAAGCTATAGCCATAATAAGCAGCGGGATAAACAAAGACACAGCGTTGTTCATAAATTCCCGGGTAAAATTAACAGCGTTCGGCTCATTCGGATTGATATCATGCTCCAAATAATATTGCATCTGCTGAATAAATATTTGTCGATACCTCTTCCACTCTTCCGGCACCCTGTCGCTCCCCAGAGAGTTCTCGTTATCCGTAATCCGCTGCTGCAGCTCTAGACGCCAGTCTCCGTTAAATTTACCCTGACTGCGTTCTGCTGACTTCATCTGCGCGTATGTAAACATCGGCACCAGAACAAGCAGGACTAACAAAACCACGTAGAAACGTTTCTTTTTAACGATTTTAATCGTTTCGTTCTTCACAAGCGGCAGTATGTTACTCAATGCTCTCACCTTCCGTCATCTGAAGGAATAGCTGTTCCAGTGTTGGATTAATGCGACTAACGCCCCGGACTTCCACTCCTGCTGAAACCAGCTGCTTTACTGCAGAAGCCGTGTCTTCTTCTTGAATGCGGGTAACCACCGCGCCCTGCGGCATTCCAGCGAGTATTGAATCATCCAGCAATACCTCCGGGTTATCCATCACTTCACAGCGCTGCAGCTTCCGAAGAACCGAATCACCCGCATCTGCAGGATGCAAATCCCACACCACATATCCCGTGCTGCCTGAAATAAGTTCCTCTACGCCGCCGACCGCTAAAACTCTACCCCGGCTTATGATCGCCACCCGGTCGCACAATAGCTGGATCTCACTGAGTAGATGACTGGATACGAATACTGCCAAGCCTTCCCCGGCAAGCCTCTGAATAAACTCCCGCATCTCCTTGATTCCTTTCGGGTCCAGACCGTTCGTCGGCTCGTCCAGAATCAGGAGCTTCGGTCTGCCCAAGAGTGCCTGTGCGATACCAAGCCGCTGGCGCATACCGAGCGAATATGTACGGACCTTATCATGTATCCGTTTGTCCATCCGGACAATATCAACAACTTCGCGGATACGATCCTCATCAATGCCCGGCTGCATACGAGCGAAATGTTCGAGATTTTCCCATCCGGTTAAATAGGTGTAGACCTCAGGATTCTCAACAATAGAGCCGATATAGCGAAGCGCCTGCTCTTGCTGCCGGTTCACATCAAAGCCACACACTTTGATGATTCCCTCTGTAGGCTTTATGAGATCGACCAGCATGCGAATTGTCGTTGTCTTACCCGCGCCGTTCGGTCCGAGAAAGCCGAAAATCTCTCCCGCCCTGACATTAAAGGTGACGTCCTGAATAATCCATTTTCGTCCGATTTTCTTTTTCACATGCTGTACTGACAGTACAATGTCCTGCTGTTGATCTGTGACCATCCCTTCTACTCCCTTCACATCACACTAGAGGATTCCTTGCGCAATCCGTTCGGCAATCGCCTGATAGCCATTGCCGTTCGGATGAAAATGATCAGAGGATAAATAAACATCCAGTTTTCCTTGAAATAGATCAAAAGTCGGAACCATCATCATATTAGGGTCCCTATTCACAACTTGCTGTGCCGCATGGTTCCAAGTTGAAACAGCGATATTCCCAGGCAGAAGCAGTTCCTTTAGGTCTTCAAAAGGATGATAGAGACCAATATAAACAACTCTCGCCTCTGGATTAATCACCCGGATCTGCTCTAAAATTTGTTTCAAGCGTTCCGTTGCCTGGGGCACCGCCTCCATGAACTGCTTCGGATCCAATTCGACCTCGCCAGCCTGAGCGTTCTCCAACAGACCGCTTCCCTTAAATAAGTCATTACCTCCAATAGACAGAAGGATGAGGTCTGCCTGCTGCAGCGCATATTGTATGCCCTTTTCTTCCAACTTCGGCAAAAGTGCCTCTGTGGTCAAGCCGTTAATAGCAAGATTGTTAAGAAGTTCACTTTGGCGTCCGTTGTCATTCAGTAATTGAATGCTTCGACGCACAAAACCACTTCCCGTATTGTCACCCGTACCTTTCGCCAGGGAATCTCCAATGGCAGTGACCTTTAATTGTTCCGGTAAAGGAGGAAGCACTCTGGCTTCAGCGTCCTTTTCTGGTGCCGATTCGGGCGTATTCACAACTGTATCACCCTCATTCTGAGCGGGAGCCGATGGTGTAGCGGAAGACGGAGCCGCCTGAGGCGAATTAATATCTTGAATGGCATAAATAAAACCAACAAGAAGAACAATAGTAACAATGACGGAGACCGATGCGGTAATCCGCCATATCCATTTTGAAGAATTCAAGAGGATCCTCCCCCGGTTAAAATGATTGATGATCAACTTCTACTATAGTATTTCGGCCAACTCCATGACTATATGTACATAAACATAAAACTTCTATGTGAAATTTGCAAATGAGTTGGACTTTATTACATCCATGCACAAAAAAACAGGAGGTAATCCCTCCTGCTCTTTATGCTACAATCTGAATTATTTCTGACTGATGAATTCCTGTACCCAGTAACCGTTATAGTAACCGACACCGATCATCGTAAAGTTAGGAGACATGATGTTTTGACGGTGACCTTCACTGTTCATCCAAGATTTCATCACTTCCTCCGGCGTACGCTGACCCATGGCGATATTCTCACCAGCATAACCGTAAGAAATACCATATTGTTTCATCATATCAAATGGTGAACCATAGGTTGGGGAAGTATGATCAAAGTATTTGTTATTATTCATATCTTTAGCCTTGTCTACAGCCATACCTGTCAGTTTGTCATGAACAGTCAATGGTTTTAGACCAGCCTTTGCACGTTCTTTATTCACAAGATCTACTACTTGGCTTGCAAAAGTAGATTTATCGGTTGTATTAGCAGGCTTTGATGGCTGTGCTGGCTCAGCAGGCTTGCTGGTCGATGGTGTAGAAGTTGACGGTTTTTCCACGGGTGGAGTTGATGGCTTTTCCACTTCAGGAGTGGATGGTTTCTCCGTTTGCGGCTTGCTATCCGGATTTTGAATACCCCAATTGAAATTGCCACCCCAACCTTGACTTTCCAAGAGTTGTTGGATCTTTTGCTGCCAACTCTGTGCACTTTCTGTCGGTGTTGCTGCAGACGCAGATGCAGGAAGCATAATACCTACGGACAAAACGGCTACGAAACCAGTGCTAACTATCTTTTTTATCATCGGTTTTTTCATGAATTTGCATCTCCTTTAGTAAAAAAATAGTTACATTTTTGTAATCAACCACGAACACAGTGTAACATGTTTGAAACCACAAGCCATCCTTCAAATCTTGGAAAGAAACGTTTCAGACAACGCAAAAAAGGCTAACCACCAACAAAAAACGTTGGAAGATAGCCTTAATTACGGCTTGAGCTAGACTAAACCTCGTAATTTACTACATAGTTTTGAAGCTCCGTATTGTAATAGCCAATACTGTATTCTCTCACATTTCCCTGCTCATCATAGGAATAACGCGATCTTTTCAACAACGGCTTTCCTGTGCTGATCTGAAGCATCGTCGCTATGTGCTCCGGAGGAGCAGCCACATCAAACTCATCTCGCAGCTTATCCAGCGAGATGTTCTGATCCTCCAACAAGCCGTACAGTGATTGAGCATTTAAATCCGACAGATCCAAATCACCGATCGTATTTGTCAAATAGTGAGTATAATAAATGTAGGGAACATCATCCAGTAAATACACACGCTCCAGCCTAAGGCAGCTCTCGCCAAACAAACGATGAGGCTCCGTACCCGCTTCGGTCTGCTCCATTTCGGCACGAAGCCATTGTTTTTGAATCTGATGTCCTTCTTCAACCAAAATCTCTGTGAATCGTTTCCATTTGGATAGTTTGGATGTGGACGTAATACGGATTACTTTTGTCCCTTTTCCACTCCCCTTCTCCAAATAACCTTCCTGAACGAGTTCTTGAATGGCACCCCTGACCGTAATTTTGCTCACACCGAATTCCTTCTCCAACTGAGGTTCGGAAGGAATTTGGGTTCCGAGCGGATAAACGCCGTATAGGATACGATCCTTTAATATATTTTTGATTTGCAAATATAAGGGCCTATCTTTACGGGATAAGCTCACAACTTTCCACTACCTTTCTATATCGCCTACAGATTCGGTCATTGCCCGGACGATCTCCATTTCCGATGCCATAGGAGTATCCCCAGACACAGTGTGCGCCAACATGCTGGCTGCCGCTGCAAACCGTACAGTCTTTTCCGGTGGGAATCCTTCCATCTCACCATGAATAATTCCGCTCGCAAAGGCATCTCCAGCACCTATTCTATCATAGACGGAAAACGTAAGCTGCTCAGAAAAGCTGAAGCATTCATTCTTGAATAGAAATCCGCGCAGTGTATGCGTATTATCGTTGTTGATGGACCGGTGTGTTCCTGCAATGACTTGAACCTGATACTGCTTCGCAACCGCAGGAATCAGCTCCATAAGCTGCTCTGTACGATCCGTTTTCTCTGAAAACATACCAAGCGTATAAATTGCGTCTTTTTCATTCATGATTACAATATCGGAGAGGTGAAGCATTTCCTCATAATGCGGTTTAGCCTTCACATATCCATCCTCCCCCCAAAGGGAGGGGCGGTAGTTGCAATCAAAGATTACACTTCCGCCACGCTGCTTTACAGCTCGGGCCAGAGACTTTATATGATGACGGACACCATCATTCATCGCCAGTGAGATTCCGCAGAAATGTACTGCATCAATCTGGGCTGCAATATCATCATAATCATACTCTCCGGCCGGAGCTGTATTAAAGCTGCTCTCCAAGCGGTTACTATACGTTACTCGGCTCGGCCGAACGCCAAAACCGTTCTCCAAAAAATACATACCCAAATAATTGCCGCCCCGATGAATTAAAGATGAGGCAATGCCCAATTTTCTTAAATATGCTGCTGCTGCGTCCCCTAACGAATTTCCGGGCAAACGGGAAACGAGGTGCCCTGTATGCCCAAAGCGCGCCAAAGCGGAAACAACGTTTACGCCAGTGCCGGAGAACGTATAGTTCAATATGTTACTCTGTGACAACAGATCGTATCCGGGCACTTGGAGCCGCATCATAACCTCTCCGAAAGCTGCAATTCTCTTAGGCATAATCATCCGCCAACTTTTTCATAATTCCAACCAGTTCACGAACATCTTCAATATTGGTTTTACCTGTTTCCGAGTCCATAATTGAAGTATACACATGCGGAATGACCTTATGCACGCCGGCTTCCAGAGCAATTCGGAGGATAGGTTCGAAATTTTCCTTATCAATACCACCGGTAGGCTCCAAGGCAAATCCTTCTTCAGCACAAGCTTTCGCGATAGCACGGAATTCATCTTCACGGCTTAATCCCTGCATTGGGAAGTATTTCAATGCATTACCGCCCATATCACGTACAAGAGCTATCGCCGACTTGATCGGTACCACGGCATGTTCGCTCTGTGCGGAACTAATCGGACCCGTCGAGATATTTACAAACCCAGGTCGTCCGGAAGGAGACACCAAGCTGTTAATCCAGCTATCCTGATCACCCAGGTTGGCCCGTGTCGCTCCTACAGCTGGAAACACCTGGTTAATATGACTGCCAGGATAATGTTTAGCAATTTCAGCTACCATTGCCGCCTGACGATTGTCGCCACCGCCAAGTCCGATGGATACAGCATCATCTATTTCCTTTCCGTACATTTTCATTGCAGTTACGGCTTCTTCAACAGAAGCGTAATCTTTGGATAATACGCCGACCAGTACATATCCCTCTGCCGCTTCAAATATGTCTTTAGCGTTCTCAACACCTTTGGTTAATACATTCAATGCAACACGGTCTCTATAAAAACGCTTTGATATTTGTGACATATTACTTTCCCCCTGCTAATTCACGTATTTTGGTTTGTATAACAACAATATCATCGCCCATAAGCGAACGTGGGTCGATATCGAAATAACCTTGCCTTACACCGTAATCCCGCGTGTAGATCGCGATCTCTCCATTTTGGAGTCCCTCCGCGACTTCCTTCGCTGTTGTTCCTGTCTGACCCGGATCAATCTGAACCCTTGCGCGATAGATAGCTCGGCCGGCTTCGTCCTGCACAATCGATACTCGCACACCTGGAACTTCATTTAATGGGATCAGCTTCTGAAGCTCATCTTTTTCCTGCTCACTGTTATCTTTTTTGACGATATATTCATCAAGTGCCTGCAGCAGCCCAAACGTTGACTCCTTGCCGACCTTCATGCTGCGTCCGATTCCGTGAAGCTGTACCTTTAACCATTCAATATAAGTCCGCTTCCCGCCAACAATTCCTGATGTTGGACCTTCGATGGCTTTAGACCCGCTGTAAATCGCAAGATCGGCGTATTTCACGTATTTTTGGATATCCTCCTCTGCTGCCGCATCAACAATCAGTGGAACGCCTTTACGCTGTGCAACTTCCCACGCCTCTTCTACAGAGATCATGTTTTTTTGGACAGCGTGGTGCGATTTCACATAAAGAACAGCCGCAGTTTTGTCCGTTATGGCGTCTTCGATATGTTCTGCCCGGCCTTCATTGGCATAACCGACTTCGACTAACTTTCCACCGCCCAAATAAACCATTGTTTCAACGGGAGCTCCATACTGCACGTTATGTCCTTTAAGAATGATAATCTCGCTTTTATTAATATCCTCCTGGTGAAGACGTTCGCTTAGGCGGCGGTTTCCACGTGTAACGATAGCAGCTACAGAGAGCGCGATACCACTGGAAGCCGAGTTTACAACGACAGCTGCCTCTGAACCGAGAATACGTGCTATGTAGTCGCCTGCTTTATCAACTAAATCTGCGATTTCTACATAGCTTTGTCCGCCCTGCTTCATCGCCTCCATCACGGTATTCGTCGGAGCAGACACCCCCAGTATACTCATGCGTCCACTGGCATTAATGACTCGTTTAAGACCGTACTTCGCATTCAATGAATTCCCCATCGACAATCACTCCCTTTGCTTCAATGACTTGATTCGTAACTCTGAGTTCCCCTTCGGAATCGATGAGCTCGACTGTTTTATTGTCCAGCGTAAACAGTGTCAAATTTGCACGGTCACCTACCTGAATTCGCCCAAGCTCCGGTTTACCCAGCCAAGCGGCTGCGTGTGTAGTGACAGCAGCAATGGTTTCTTCAAGGGAGTACCCCAAGTACAAAAATTTGGAAAGAACATTTCCCATACTAAACACTGGACCATTCAGTCGATTTCCCCTGTAAATGTCCGTGCTGATCGTATGCAATCCAATACCGTGCTGTTTAGCTGCTTCAGCCACTTTAAAGGAAAAGCTGGCTGTACCGTGACCAACATCAAGGTGAATCCCTCTGCCAATTGCATCGCTGAATTCCTGAAGGGGTCTGCCTTCAGCATCGAACAGATTATTCTTCTTTCCATTAAGGTAATGTGTAATTACATCATTTCGCTGTAAGAGAGAAATTACCTCCCGTATATCCGGAGGTCCTGATCCGATGTGAACCATTAACGGCATCCCTGTATCGTAGGAAAGTTCCCTAGCTATACGGAGCGGCTCTATCCCGCTTGCACCAACCACACTTCTGCTGATCCGCGCTTTTAACCCTACAATGAAATCACTGTGAGCTTGGACTGACTGTTTGACTAATTCCCGATCAAGCCATTCGAGATTCGATAATTCATCGATTCTGACCAATCCGATGCGCGAAATGTTTAAAAATGCATATACTCGGGTCTTTGCCTGTTCTCTGTGTGCAGCCAATTCGGAAATTCGATCGGCACCACAGCTTCCGGCATCCACAATCGTCGTGACACCCAGCTTAACTCCAATCTCATCCATCTCATCGCCGTAAGGATCAAATTCAGGAAAAGCATGAACGTGCATATCAATCCAACCGCTGGACACATAGGCACCGCAACCATCCACAACATGCGCTCCGCAACCCTCTCCGGCAGAAGTGATTCCGGCAATTTTTCCATTCTCGATCTCAATATCAATCTCTTCTCCGCTCACGCGTTTTACATGACGTAGTACGAATTTTTCATTCACTGTCCTCACCTTTTTATGATATAACGTTATAATGTTTACGATAGCATGGGAGTGGCGCATTGTAAATCAAAACATTATAATGTTTCGAATTCTTCACATTATCCTTCAAGCTGTAAAATAAAAAAAACGACTTGCCTTCAACTGTTGAAGAGCAAACCGTTCCTGCGATGACTATGTATCCTGTGAAAAAAGAGAAGCCCGATCCCATAGGTCAGGAGCGGGCTGGAGAAAAAGAGGAGTCTACAGCTGTTTAACGAACTGATAACCCGCTTTTTCAAATCCGATATGTTCAAAAAATGCATGTGCCGGGGCTAAGCCTTCCCGGTTGCCGCTTGTGAGAAACAAGAGGTCGCTTCCTTGCTGTTTTCCCCATGTCTCTGCTCCGCGTACCAATCGTTTGCCGATTCCTTGGCTGCGGCAGCTTGAGGTTACAATCAACGAAGTGATTTGAGTGACCGGTTCGGTCCTTACGAAAGATTTGACTTGACGAAGCATCATCATACCAACTACCTTGCCATCAAGCTCTGCAATCATGTTACAGTGCAGCGGGTTGCATGCCATCGTCTCCATCCGTTCACGCATAACATTCAGCGTAGTCGGATAATTTAATTCACGCAACAGAGACGTGACAGATTCCAAATCTTTCTTCTCAAACGTTCGAACCAGCAGTGCAGGCGCAGATAAGACGCTTTCCATCCTCATTATACCCTCATGCTTCCCTTCTTCTATGATTTCAACTCCACTTTATCTATTTTCGTAGTTTCTGAAGAAGATTGCAAGAGTTGGACGACAAAATTCTCCTTAATCAGTCAGGTTTCTTCTCCCGAATTTTACAAAAACTTGTATTGGGCTTCAATCAGCCCGTAATAAGTTCCTTGTATTTCCATAAGTTGGCTATGATTTCCTTCTTCAATTACGCGCCCGTGGTCCAAAACAACGATATGGTCGGCATGACGAATCGTGGACAGGCGGTGTGCGACAATAAAGGATGTTCGGTCTTTCAAAAGCACCTTCAGCGCATCCTGGATTTTAAGTTCCGTCTCCGTATCGATGGATGCGGTCGCTTCGTCCAGAATGAGAATCCGGGGATCTGCAAGAAGTGCTCTGGCGAATGAGAGCAGCTGTCGTTGCCCCATGGACAACATATTACCACGCTCTTCAACTTCAGTATCGTATCCACCCGGCATATTCACGATAAAATCGTGGGCATCTACGGCTTTGGCTACCGATTCAATTTCTTCGTCCGTTGCATCCAGCCGCCCAAAACGAATATTATCCCGAATCGTTCCCGAGAAGATGAACGTATCCTGAAGGACTACGCCAATCTGGTTTCGCAGACTTTCTACCGTCACCTTGCGAATATCATGGCCATCGATCGTAATATCGCCATCGGTTATATCATAGAATCGGCTGAGCAAGTTGATTATAGTACTCTTACCGGAGCCAGTATGACCGACCAACGCAATAGACTGTCCGGCTTTAACGTCCAGATTGATCCCTTTTAGCGCCTGACGGCCCTTTTCGTATTCAAATACAACGTTTTGCAGTTTGATGTCACCTTTAATTTTCGGCAGCTTTTGCGCACCCGGTGCGTCATCAATGCTAGGCTTCTCGTCAATAAACTCAAAAATTCGTTCTGAGGAAGCCATCGCCACCAGAAGCTGGTTATACATCATCCCCAGACGGTTGATCGGCTCCCAGAAGTTTCCGACGTAGTTGGAGAACGCAATAAGTAGACCTATCGTCAGCTCCCCGCTCTGAATCAAACTTGCCCCCAGCCAGAACAAGATCAACGTACCAACACCGCCCGTAATTTCAATCAACGGACCGAAGGCTTGGTTCATCGCGGACGCTTTATCCCACGATTTTTTGCTGTCCATGTTCATTTGGTCGAAGAATTTCATGTTTTCTTCTTCCTGTGTGTAAGCTTGGGTTACTCGAATTCCTTGGATCGACTCGTTCAAGTGGGAGTTGATCCGCGAGTTTTTCGTGCGGACATCCTGCCACGCCCGGCGGATTCGGACCCGTAGTGTCGTGGAGATGAAGAACATGACCGGTACCGTCACGATAACGGCAAGACCCAGCTTCCAGTTGATCGCAAGCAGGATAATGACGATCCCGACGAGCTGAACGCAGTCAATTAGCAGGTTAACCACACCGTTCGTGAACAGGTCCTGCAGGGAATTGACGTCATTGGTTACCCGTACCAGAACGGAGCCTGCCGGACGTTTGTCAAAAAAGTTAAATGACAAGCGCTGAATGTGTTGGAACAGGTCTGTCCGCAGGTCATAAATAACCCGCTGGCCAATAATGTTTGTGTATTTTATCCGGAAAATACCCGTGATGTACTGGATGATATAGAGCACCAGGACAGCAATCGTAATCTTATACAGCAGATTGAGGTTCGGGCTGCCGGACTCCGGCGCAATGGCCTTGTCGATCGCCGTACCCGTTAAATAAGGTACGGTCAGCTTCGTTACGGTACCGATGATCATAAGCACGATGATCAGCGGCACCATTTGTTTGGCATACGGCTTCATATAGGATATGAGCCGTGTCAGCTGTTTCCAGTTAAATTGCTTTTCAATCGCATCGTCATCCTGATACACAAACCGCTCGCCTGTTACTCCCTTTGCTTTTCCACCCTGTGGAGCCTTCTGTTTCGGTTTTCTCTCCATATTTAAATCCGCACTCATGCCTGCACCTGCCCTTCCACGTTGCCCGAAGCAGCACGGCGGGCAATCAGGTCAGCGTATTGAATTTTGTAAACATCCTGATAAGGACCCTCTTCCATGATCAATTCATCATGTTTACCGCGCTGCACAACACGGCCTTCATCGAGAACTAGAATTTCATCCGCATGCCTTAGAGACGAAATCCGGTGAGCGATAATAAACGTCGTACGCCCGTTCATAACCTCCTGGAAACCGGACTGGATTTCGTGCTCGGTTTCCATGTCGACCGCACTGGTCGCATCGTCCAAGATTAGTATTTTCGGGTCTTTCAGCAGCGCTCGCGCGATGGCGATCCGTTGCTTTTGTCCGCCGGAGAGCCCCATGCCGCGTTCACCGACGATCGTATCGTAGCCATGCTCCATTTCCATAATGAAATCATGGGCTTTGGCCAGTTTTGCAGCTCGGATAATGTCATCCATAGACACATCCTTCATACCGTATGCAATGTTGTTGCGGATACTTGAGGAGAACAGGAACGTCTCCTGGAACACCGTGGCAACCTGGCTGCGCAGGCTACGGATTTTAATATCCTTAATATTGACACCATCCAGCGTGATACTGCCGGAATTCACATTATAAGCATGCATCAGCAGCTGTATGATCGTCGATTTACCGGAACCTGTACCGCCCAACAGACCGATAACCGAGCCCGGTGGCGCGTTCAAATTAATGTTTTTAACAGCAGCCATCTTGTTGCCGTAAGCAAATGTTACGCTATCAAAAACGACATGCCCCTTCACTTGGGACGGGTCTAATGTGACGGCATCTTTCCGATCTTCGACATCAATCGGTTGGTTCAGCAGTTCCAATACGCGCTCACCGGATGCCTTCGATTGCGTGTAGTTGTTGATATGGAATCCGATGCTCCACATCGGTCCGATAATGTACCAGATCAAGCTGAAAAAAGCGACCAGTTGACCTAATGTGAGCTCTTCATTAATAACCATAATCCCGCCTGCCAGCAGCAGGATAACAACGCTGATGTTGGCGAACAACTCCATCAACGGGAAGAAGCGTGCCCATAGAGTCGCAGCAAAAATCTGATTGGATTTGTACCGCTCGTTTCGTCCGGAAAATTTCTCTACTTCATGCGGTTCGCGGGCGAACGATTTGACGGTACGCACGCCTGTAATATTCTCCTGAACCGACGTTGTTAGCGAGCTCAACGCGAGCCGCATTTCCTGGAAAGCCGGATGGATTTTGGATTCGAACTTTAGCGCTGTTACTACGAGAAACGGCATACATACTAGTGTAATCAGAGTCAGCTTCCAGCTGATGGAGAGCATCATCGCCGAACCGAAGGCGACCATCAGCACAACGTTCAAAATCTGGGCAAAACCGAAGCCGATAAATTGCCGGATCGCTTCGAGGTCACCCGTTAAACGGGACATTAGATCTCCGGTACGAGCGGTGTCATAATAACGGAAAGACAGGAACTGAAGCTTTTCGTAGCAGGCATTCCGCATTTTATAAGCCAAAAAGTTACCGAGTCGTCCTCCGAAAAATCCATGTAAAAACTGTAAGAAAGCTTTGAGTGTTACTACCCCTACGACCGTTAGGGCTAGCTGTGGTACGAGACTGAAATTTTTCGGCTTGATTGCATCATCAATCAGCCGCTGCAGCAGGTGCGGGTACACGAGGCCAAGTGCGGTCGCCATCGCCAAACACAGTATGGAAAGAAAGAGATAGCTTCGTTTCTCCCAGAAGAAGACCTGCAGTTGCCTGAGAACATTCATGTTTTTCCTCCCTTAAATTTACGATCAGTTATGTAGCATTTATGAAGTTTATCATCGACCTGTTAAGGCGGCAAAGAGAATAAACCGTCATAAATCAGCCAATGCGTCCTTAACTAGGCATTTAGTGCAACTTTTCATACGTTCATAATTAAATAGTCAGAAATTCTCGTTAATCCTGACGATATGGAAACGGCTTCTTTTTTACATATCAGAACACGAAAAAACAGTCATTTTTTAGTTTTTTACAGCTCGTATTTCTTACTTTTTATGTTAATAAGAGACTGGTGACCACCTTGGTTCATCACCACCATCTGCAAACCCATACATTAAAAGGGAACCCGTATAAAATCCGGATTCCCTTTTGACATTGTTTTTCTATTTGCCGACTTTTGGCAACCTCTGTTCCAACTCCAAAAGACGCTCAGAGAGCTTACGCCACATATCAGGTGATTGTCCGTCCTGCAAGGACACAACCATCGCTTTGACGGATTCCTCCAGTTGTTCCTGTAGCACATTAGAATGCATTTCAAGTGATTGCTTAATTTCCTCCGCGTAGTGGGCTACAAGAAGGATTTCACGCTGTTTGACTACGGTAGCTGCCGCGTCCTTGACTTTCGGTTCAGCCGCTTCACGTAGTTTCTGGCTTCCGTGTCCTTCGAAAAAATGTTTCGGATTCTTGAAGTGAGACCAGTAGGAAAGCCAGCCTCCTTCCACAATCAGCTCGGTCTCTTCCAACTCAGGAGTTGCCCACTCCCTGTCCTGACGCAAGGAGAGTTCCAAACCTTCTGTCAGACTGCTGATGTCATGCAGTGTGTGCCGGGCAGCTTCTTCCGCTAATACACGACCCTTTTGCTCCAGTCGCAGGGTGGTCGCCCAAATCTCTTGATCAAGCTCTACAGACAGCGTACGCTGCAGATCCCGGCCGCATGCGGCAAATGCGGATTTCAGGTTTCCGGCATCCTCCCTGAGTACAGAAGGATGAAATGCTTCTTGAAAAAATCTCCCCATCGCATAATCCAGCCGCTGACGGACATGAAAGAGCAACTCTCCACATTCCTGAGCGATTTCCCGCGACATATCTATTGATTTTAAGGCGTTGAAATATTCCAGCGCCTTTACACCTACTAATTCAAGACCTTTGATCCGGCGGCTGCGCGTAACTTCATCCTGCTCGGCAAGCTCAGCCCAGGCTTCAGCCCGCCGTCTTGCAGATGATATTTCGTCATAACCTGCCCGCAGCGATAACCCTGGCAGGTCTTCCAGTGCGAATCGGTCCAGCGATTTCTCAAACGGCATAAAACCGGATGCATGCAGCTCTTCTTCATTCTCGCTAAGCTTACCTCTTAAAGCTAACAGGCTGGACACAGGGAAAATATGTGGACTGCTAACACCGCTGGTAACCAAATTGCTGCGGACGTGGGCGACCACTTCATCCAGCTCTTCAGGGGAAGAAGCCAAGTCGGCGGCATTGACCACAAAAAACATTTTGTCTAACGAAAAGCTGTCCTTCACCCGTCCAAGCTGAGATAGAAACTGCCTATCAGCTTTAGAGAAGGCATGGTTGTAATACGTAACATATACAATCGCATCTGCATTCTTAATATAGCTGAAAGTTACCCCCGTATGACGGGCATGGAGTGAATCCGCTCCCGGTGTATCGACCAGCACGATTCCCTGCTCTGTGAGCGGACAGCTGTAATATAGATCAATACCGTCGACATAACATGATTTCGTCTCGTCAGCTACAAAGCCACGGTACTCTTTCATGCCAACGGACTCAGTCGTACCGAGTTTACCGTTCATACCATCCCACCCGGCCGCTGCAGCTTTTAAGAAACCGTAATGTGGCAGACCGGCAGGATGGACACCTTCTGGCGTCAGTCCTTCCGCCGTCTTTCTCCAGCTATCCTGATCTGGCTCCGGTAAACCGAGCACACTGAAGGAATATTTGAGGTCATCCCACCAGCTCTCTCTCGTCTTCATGCGCACAGCGGCAGTCCCGTGAGGATGCTCAGCTGTCGGAACGACAATCCGGTTCACCGCAGCTGTCGTTGGATGCGGTGACACTGGCAAAACCGATTCGCCGAGCAGCGCGTTGGCGAAAGAAGACTTACCTGCGCTGAACGCCCCGAACAGCGCCAGCGTGAACGAGCCGCCCGCGAGCGCATCCGCACGAGCGGTCAAATCCCGCGCGGGCGAGGCCAGCGCGGGATACGGCGCCAGCAGCGCGGCCGCGGCCCGCAGCTCCGCTGCCGCGGCTTCCAGCCGCTGGCGCCGGCCCCCGGCCGCGCCCTGCGGCGCGCTGCGCTGGGGCGCAGGGCCGCCGTTCCCCTGCTGCGCAGCAGGGGAACCCGCGCTGGCTGCGGCCTTCGGCAGCGCAGCCGGCTCCCTCACCTCCGGCAGGAGGCCGGGGGTGAGGGAGGTAAGCTGCGGCACGAGCTGTGCCGCAGCCAGGGCGCGATCAGCTTCCGCACGCTGCAAAGCAGCATAGCGGGCGGAAGCTGACGATTGCGCCAGCAGCTCCGCGTGCTGGCGCTCCAGCGCCTCCAGGCGGACGGCGGTGTCGTCCGCCGCCAGGGCCCGCAGCCGGTCGGCGAGCTCCGACACGGCGCGGCGGTAGCTGTCCTTGATTTCCTCGGACAGCAACTTGCAGTAATTGAGCACGTACTCACCAGAAATGACTGCCTCTGGATTGACTGTGCTGGTGATACGATCTTTGGAGAAAGTCGGAAGGAGGTCATCCACCACCCCTTCCCATTCCTTATTCCATGGTTCAAATCGTTCCACAAAGGATCTGAACAAATTTCGAGCATGCCAATCCACTTGGGCTGTTATTTGTTCTGCCAGCCGCTGGTGGAACATCTCAAGCCTTTTTGCCCGCTCCTCCTCCGTTTTCGCAGAGGCGAACAGAAATCCTTTTTTAAACCCGCGCTGGCGGCTCTCCAAAAAGGACAGCGCCAAATCCCGAATATCTGCTGGTGTCAGATTGGCATTCGCAAGCAGATGATCTCCTTCACGACGGAGCTCGGCTCTTACCTCGTCCGGAAGCTGGCTGAGCGTATTTTGTTCTTGTTCCAATTCTCTCACTCGGGCATGTAAAGCCGCGGCGACTGCTTCTCCGCCCATTTCATCCAGCAGCTGTTCTTTCTCTTCCTGATGACTCCGAACATATGCTTCTGCATGATTATCTGCTGCATGACGTGCGGAGCATGCCACACTATAATCCAGTAGCGCTTCCCGGCTGCCTAGCAGCTTGCCTATGACGGTCTTCAACTCATTCCACTGATTGTAAGGATGGTCCCACACTTTCAAAGAAACGCACATCAGTCCGCTATAACGGACCTTCCACTGGGCAAATGCCTTTTTTACATCATCTAAATAAGACGATAATGACAGTTCCTCATCGCGATGTTTGTCAATCTGATTCACGATTAAATACAACGGTTTGCCCCAATCCGACAAACTTTTCGCAAACAATAGATTACTTTCGGACTGCACATGATTGTAATCCATCACATAAAAAACAACATCCGCCATATGAAGAGCCGAATGAGTCGCCTGCCGGTGTCCGTCATCCGTGGAATCAACACCAGGTGTATCCATCAGCACTCCGTGACCGCCCAAAATTGAAATGTCATCCCATACTTCGATCGCGGAATACTCCCCGCCTTCTTTACAGTAAGCTGCTAGCTCCTCCGTACTCACATTCAGCGTTTCACCCAGACCGCCATCCGGACGATGAATGACAGCCTTGGAAGCACCATTTCGGATCGTAACCACATTAGCACTCGTCGGAACGGGGCCTGATGGAAGCACCTTTTTACCGCACAGTGCATTGATCATACTTGATTTACCCGCCGAAAAATGCCCACAAAATGCAAGTGTCAGTTCACCAGTAGCCTGTTTGCGTATTAAATCTTCAATCAGAGCCGCGGACGACTCATCATTCCATTCCACAAAACGATCTCGGACAGCCTCTAACCCGCTGGTGCTGTATCCGGTTTCATGTTCAGTCATTACCTTCAATGTCATCCTCGCTCCTGTCCATCTTTTCTATAATAAATGTCACATATTCTCAGATCATTTTATTGTAACATCACCCGGCTCGTAAAGAAATCACCATTCTGCGGAAAGAAAAAAACGGCCCCTTTCGGGACCGATCTCTTAAATGTTACGTATGGTTTATTACAAGGCTGCGCTCTCTGCTCCCGGAATCAGAATTTCAAAGACATTGCCATGCTGCAGGATGGTCAAACCTCTTGATTTATCACGCATAACAACAACCTCAGGTTTCTGGGACATCCGTTCCAAATAATGCTCTGGAGCTTCTCCCGAGTTGCTGAATGTTACGCCTTCCACTTCTTTTTCTTCGTTTTCTTCCAGTTGGCTCTCTACCACTTGCTCAAAAATATCGGAAAACAATTCAAAGTTATCCGTGTACACCGAGATGCATTTCATGTTTGATCCCATCCTCTTTCTTCTTGTCTATTTCTTGCTCGTTGCGGTCTGTTCCTTATTCTTCCTGACCTTGGACGTTTTCATACGCTTCTTCCCTTCACGACATACGTCGAGAAGCGGACATACCTGGCATTGCGGATTTTGGGCTTTGCAGTGATACCTGCCGAAGAAAATAAGCCTGTGATGAGTTAAGGTCCACTCTTCACGCGGTATTCGTTTCATCAGCTTCTTCTCCACTTCAAGTACACTGTCATCCCAGCCGACAAGGCCAAGACGCTTAGACACGCGCTCTACATGGGTGTCCACTGCAATGGCAGGTACGCCAAAAGCGTTTGAAACGACCACATTCGCGGTTTTTCGTCCGACACCTGGAAGCTTCACCAACTCATCATGGGCTTCAGGCACGTCACCACCATACTGTTCAATCAATATCCGGCACAGATTGTGGATGTGCTTCGCCTTGTTACGGTATAACCCAATCCGCCGGATATCTTGTTCCAGTTCCTCAATCGATACCGAAACATAATCCTGCGGTGTTTTATATTTTTGAAACAGATCCTTCGTCACCTTGTTAACTGTCGCATCCGAACACTGAGCCGACAACAAAACAGCAATCGTCAGTTCGAATGCATTCTCATGAAGCAATTCGCAATGAGCATCCGGAAACATGTTTTCCATCGTATCAAGTATATGCCGTACCGTAGCCGAGTTCATTTCAGGTCCCTCCCGCAAAAAAAAGTCTTGATGCGACAAAGCCCCGCATCAAGACGGTGTTTCTCGTGTATTTCCAAAGTGATAACTATTGTTTCACGATCTCTACAACGGCTCCGTTGTTGAAATACAGTACAATATTATCA
Organism: Paenibacillus uliginis N3/975; assembly: GCF_900177425.1. Lineage (NCBI taxonomy): Bacteria > Bacillati > Bacillota > Bacilli > Caryophanales > Paenibacillaceae > Paenibacillus > Paenibacillus uliginis. Next base: position 3,751,152 of record NZ_LT840184.1, read on the forward strand.
TTTTCTTTAAGGGATTGCACGGACAAGTTCTGATCTCCCTCGTGAACATATAAATTCGAAGCCGCTGGGAAACGATAATTTTCCGTAGTATTCTTACGTTTTACAAAAACATCACCGTTTTCATATCGCCAGAAAGAACGGCTAGTGGTATCCAGAACTTTTACAATGGTTGTTCCGTCAACATCCTTACGGATTTCTACACGATCATTGACAGTAACACTGTTCAAATTCGTCGAAGTTACGCCTCCGCGATTAATTTTCACTTTACCAGCTGTATCAATCGTCTGATTGGCACTGTTGAATTCCTTAACAGTCAGTTTGTTCCCTGCTGAATCCACATTCATAATCTGACCAAGTGTCAGTTTAACGGTCTGAACTGCTGTTGGCGTTGTACCGACAAAGCTGACATTGATCAGTGTTCCCGGACGAAGATCACTTACACGAATGCTTTGCCCGTTCTCATCTGTAAGTACTACTTTATCTGCGTAAAATTCGCTCGTAATCCCTTCGTTTTTGACCCTTATTCGGTTCAAAGTCGGCTCAGTGGATATGATCTCAAATTGGAGTGAAGATTTCATCTTTAGGCTGGACAAGCTATCCTGGCTATTGGTTAGCTGTGCAGACACCTCATCACCGATTTTAATATCGGACATGGAAGCAACCGGTTTTCCGTAGAGCTCCACTCTTGGTATGCTATAAGGAATGTTGATGTTTTGTCCACCATCCGTCTGAATCGTCAGAATTCTGGTTGCAGCGTTAATCGCTATAACTTTACCTTCGTATTTGTAGACCACTTCCAGCGATATAGCACGATTACCGATATAACTTACATCAACTTTGCGTCCTGGTTCCAAAAGTCTTTCAATGGAGGCTAATGTGACTCCGGCAGAAGAATCAAACTTGGTTTTTTCATCCAAAACAATAACTACTGGCAAACTTTTATCATCACTAACCGTCAACCAACGCTTTTTGGTATCATAAGAAACGATAGTTGCAGCGTTAATGCGCTCCGTTTGACGTCCCACCACTTGAATTTTGGAAACCTTATCTTCCCCATTGATCGTAAGCTCGATTTTATCACCTGAGGTCGCATCCGCGATAAGATCATCAAGGGTCGGCTTCGCAACTCCATTGATCATAATCTCAGGCTTTTCAACCAAAAACTTCGTTTCCAGCTGAGTGCTGTTAGTTCGTTTATACGTAATGGTTTTGCCATTGCTCTCGACGTTATAAAGCATACCTGCAACCGTATGGTCAACACTTTGACTTAACTCCAACTTCTGCAGAATGCTGTTCTTTACGGTATAAGTTACAACAGAACCTGCTTTTAACTCTGAAGGACTCATCAATTGGTTTTGATATTGAACCAAAGTTCCGTCATCCCACTTAAATGTATCGACAGTGTTATTGGACCCGTCTTTAATGGATATCGTCTTGTTAACGGTATCTACAGCTTGTATAGTTCCTGTAGCTGTTTTATTGACTAGACCGTTTTTCACACGAATCGCTACAACACGTTTTTGCGGACTGAAGGTTTCGCGCTCAACAGTCACCACACTGCCGGAAGCCATCGTACTCGGATCGATTTTGTTACCATTCTGATCCAGGAACAACGTATTGGCATCGTATGACAATTCTTCAAACGTGTTGTTGGAATCAAACCAGATCACGTTGTTTGGTGACAATCGGGCATAAATTCGTTCAACCGATTCTACTTTCTGTGTTGGATCAATAATTTCTACATAATCCGCTTTGTTGTTCTTACCGATAACCATAACTTTGGTGTACGGTTTGATATCTGAGACAGACAACCTTTTAGCCGAATCTTTTTCAAAATAGGCTGTTGATCCGTCAAGAGTAAACGTGCTTGGCTTTCCATCAATATAAATTTCAAGCTTTCCGCTGTCTACAGCTGAAACATAACCTTCATATTGATTGTCATAATTAACATCGATGTGTGCTTGCGCACGGCTTAAAAAAGTTGCCAACTGAGCACGGGTTACCGCACCCTGGGGGTCAAATTTATTACCGCTTACGCCTTGTGCCAGACCGAGATCAACGGCTACACTGACATAGCCAATCCGATCTGGAGAAATTTTGGCGTTATCCGCAAAACCCGTCGATTTGTTCATCGCGGCATTCGCATCGGACGTTCGTCCAATGGATCGTACCAATACTTCCAGAACCCATTCGCGGGTCGCTTTTTTCGCACCCCAGGTAACTTTGGTGTCCGAATAGCCGGATTCCTTTTTCTTGTCGAGCAGGTTTTGCTGAAGCGCCAATTTCACGTACGGAACTGCATAACTGCTTACGTTCATATTTGTCGGTAATGCCGTAGACGTGCCGGTGCTGTCATTCACCTGTTGATTTAAGAAACGGATCGCCATCGTAACAGCTTCCTGCTGGGTCACAGGATCGTTCGGACGGAATTTGCCGTTCTCTCCTCTAACAATTCCCTGTGCCGCCAATTGATAAATATACTTTTCTCCCCAATAACCTGATTTCACGTCACTAAAGACATTGGTTGTGGAAGCATTAACACCCACTGCCACTGCTGGCGCTTGTTCCGCTGCAACAGTGGAAGCCCCTGCTCCCATTACCATGAGTCCGGCCATGACGGCGGAGACCACTTTTTTGGAATGATATTGTTTGTTTTGTCTAGATACCATTTTGTTTCCCCTCTCATAACTGCTGTTTCCTTAACATTACTTTATTCGACAGCAGATCGTGATCTCCTTCAAACCGTCATCACCGAGTTTCAGGATTTTCTAATTCTACATGACCCATCAGGCTCTCTACCTGTTTACCGTCAACGAGCAGTTGAAGCGATTTTACTTCTTCAAATTGAAAATAAGTTTTTTTGAGAGCGTCAACGGCGAACAATTCTCCTCCAGAACCTAAACGGGCTTCATCCGGAATATGGAGATCAAGTGTCAATTTCCCGTCCTCGAATGTTGATGAGTTCAGCTCAGCCTTTTCCCATAATGAAACCATTTCAGCGCTGTCGCTCTTTTTCAACGCTTCAAATGTGGCTTCATACTTCTCGCTAGATTTCTTCAACATGATTTTTGAAGAACCTTCCTTCAGCTCCAGAAGCTCCGGATCGGTATAATATACCGTAATCGTTTCTGTTGTTTCTCCCGGCGTTTGGCTGCTGCCGCCAGCTCCGTTCGTCGATTCCGTATTATCGCCGCCCTCAGGTGAGGGCGCTACTGATGTATTTTGTTCCGATGTGTTACCAGGAGCAGCTCCTGGCTTTTGTCCGCAACCAGCCCCAAGCACCATAACTGCCGCCAACAATCCAACGGACCATATTTTCTTGTTCATGTGCCCACCTCCTGAAATCATCTGTATCCATTATTTAACTTTCAAATACTCCTTCAATCCGACTACTATAGACTCAGCTACCGCGTTTTGAAAGGTTGTGTTAAACAGCTTGCTTTCATCATTTGTGTTGCTTAGAAAGCCAACTTCGAGCAAGACAGCCGGCATGTTAGTTTCACGGATAACATGGAAATTGCCGTTTTTAACACCGCGGTCCTTGAGCCCCGTAGCTCCGATTATATGTTTGTGTAAGACATTAGCAAGCGATTTGCTAGCCTCTCTCCTGTAATAAGTCTCTGTACCTGTTGCTGCAGAAGGCCCACTGTTCGCATGAATGGATACAAAGGCATCCGCCTTCAAATCGTTAGCGATTTTAACCCGATCCTTCAATTCAAGGAAAGTATCATTACTTCGTGTCAATACGACATCGATGTTCTGCTCTTTTTCCAGCAGCTTTCCTACTTTCAAAGCAAGAGCCAGAGTAAAGTCTTTTTCTTTCTTTTGGGTTACACCGATGGCTCCCGGGTCATGAGCACCGTGTCCAGCATCGATGACTACCAGTTTTTTGCCTCCGGTACCTGGATCTGGTCCAGGTTCTGTGGAAGTATTAAGATCCACAATGAACAAGCTCGAACCGCTCTCCGTCCCCTGAAGCGTATAATTTTTCGCATAATTAAGATCAATTACAATCCGTACAGTGGAAGGATTACTGTTGTACAGCGAATATCTGACCTTCTTTACGTCTGGATAACCGGTAACTATTAGTTCTCCGTTCAAGTTAGCATTGATACTGTTGTTGCTGCTGAACGATTCGGAAAATTTCGCATTTTCAACGTCAATTACAATCCGATCAGGACTGCTCAACTTCGTGACTTTAGGCTTCACGTTGCCCGATACAGCTACCATCAGACGATTATCACTAAAGCTGATACCGTTCACGGTGGATAACTTATCATCTTCACCGCCCCCAGTTGTCGGGGTAATAAGATATACTGCTTTCTTTTGATTATCCCATTTGACGTTCAAGCCCATCTGTTCACTGACAAAACGGATGGGTACAATCGTCGTGCCGCCACGCAAAATCGGAGCCTTTGTCATCTCTGTACGCTGACCGTTAATCATCGCATATTTGTTGCCGATGACCATCTCAACCGTTTTTCCGCCTTCTTTAACGGTAACCGTTTGAGTCGACTTATTCCAACCTACAGAGTAACCTAAGTTCTCAGAAATCACGCGGATCGGTACCATAACCGTCCCGCTGATATTTTCCACTTTCACGTTTGAGGACAAGCTCAACTCATTACCGTCAAGATAGATCTTGGCGCTATATGAACTAGCATCCGCCCCCTTAGGAAAAGCCACCATGATGACAAACAGAAACAATAAAAAACCGAACTTCTTCATCCTTCACCCCTACCATCCTATTGTTTTGCCATAGATTGGCGTTTCTGCAACCCGGCTTGTCCGACATTACCTGACAAACTATAGACGCGCCCTGTTTCTGAAAGTTGCGAAAATATACCCTTTTTACCAAAAAAACTCCCATTTCTTAAAAAGAAATAGGAGTTTAGTCTTTCATAAACATGAAATTATTGATGATTCCTAATGCAAGAATATTAATTACGAGTCATAGGATTCTCCAGGTCTACATGTCCCATAAGACTTTCGACTTTCTTTCCATCAACCAACAGCTGAATCGATTTCACCTCTTCAAACTGGAAGAACGTATTTCTTAAGGCTTCAATAGCATACGATTCTCCGCCAGATCCCAGATTTGCCTCATCTGGCTTCACGATGTCCAGCGTCAAAGCTCCCTGATCAAACTTTACAGATGTCAACTTGATTGAATCACGCCATAATGGCACCAGCTGATCATCTCCGCTATTTTGTAGCCCTTCAAATGCTTTAACATATTTATTCTCTTCATCAGTATACGTAATTTCGCGAGAAGCTTTTATCAGATCCAATAGCTCCGGATCCGTATAATAGAGCTCAATCGTAGCCTTCTTCTCCTGAGAGGCAGTTTCTTTATTACCCGCCGGACTTCCTTGAGTTCCGGTATTTTGCTTCTCAGCCGGCTCTCCTTGAGTCCCACCAGTACTTTCTGTAGGCTGCTCATTCTCATTATTTTCGTTAGGTGGTTCCTCTTTATTAACCGTCTCTGGAGCTTCAACTTCCCCAGACGATTGCGTATTCGGCTCACTAGGGGCCGCTGCTGGCTTCTGACCGCATCCGGTGCTAACAGCCAGGACAAGTGCCAACAGACCTGTGACTAAATACTTCCTGTTCATTGATTGTCCCCCTCTGTAGTTTAAATCTTGTATCCATCATTGTACTTTAAGATATTCTTTAATACCATCTACGATACCTTGTGCAACACGATTTTGGAAATCTTCGTTAAACAATTGTGATTCATCGCTACTGTTGCTCAAAAATCCGATTTCTAGCAGAACAGCAGGCATTTTTGTCTCTCTAGTAACATGAAGGTTTCCTGGTTTAACTTTACGGTCTTTTAGCCCCGTCGCTTTGACGAGATGTTTATGAATGATATTGGCAAGCTCAATGCTTGTCTCCCGTGTATAATATGTTTCTGTTCCATTCGGAGTGCTGGAAGTATTGCTGTTACCGTGGATCGATACAAAAATATCGGATTTTAGGTTGTTTGCTAGCTTCGTCCGGTCGCTAAGGCTCATGGTAGAATCATCACTTCGAGTCATAACGACATCAATGCTCTTCTCATTCTTGAGGAGCGCTTCTACTTTCTTAGCAATCGAAAGATTCATCGTCTTCTCATATTTCCCGGTAACACTGAGTGCACCTGGTTGACCACCGCCGTGGCCTGCATCGATAACTACAACTTTTTTACCGCTTGAACCGATTGGAGGTGCCGGTTCCGAATCTGTCGCGTTAAGATCAACGAATATTAGGCCCGCATTTTCTGTAGAAACGGTGTAATTCTTAGCCGTTGTCAAATTAATAACGACCCGTACTGTAGATGGAGAATCGCTAAAAAGTGCATATCGGATCTGAGACACTTCCGGGTATCCCGTTACATTCAGTTCCCCACTGTTTTGGGTGTTTAGCGTATGTTCATATCCAAAGGATTCTGAAAATGCCGTATTTGGTAAATCAACGACAATACGATCTGGTCCGCTCAATTTAAATACGCTTGGCGTAACGGAGGCGCTTGTTGAGATCATCAACCGGTCCTCACTGAAGCTGATCCCATCCACCGTAGCAAGAGTCCCTGGTGTACCTGGCACGGAGGGAACGTTAGGATCGGTCGGTGTACCTGGTACCTCAGGATCCGGCTCGGATGGTGTCGCCTCCCCAGGATCGGTCATACTTTCACTCGAAGACAGGAATACAGCCTTCATCTGGTTGTCCCATTTCACGTCCATTCCCATCTGGCTGCTCACAAAACGGAGTGGCACCAGCGTGGTCTGACCATTCAACACTGGCGTTATGTTCATGCTCACTTGCGATCCGTCAATTTCTGCTGTATTGCTTCCAACGACCATCTTTACCGTTGTATTGCTGTTTTGTACCGTTACGGATTGGCTTGATTTTTCCCAATCCACCTTGAATCCTAAGTTTTCAGACACCACACGAATCGGTATTAAAATATTGTTATTTACATTGGCCACCTTAACACCGGACGTCAAATTCAACTGCTCCCCGTCCAAAAATATCTTGGCACTACCCGAGGATGCATCCCCCACCTTTGGGAACGCTAGCAAGAAGACAACTAAAAACATCAGAAAGCCTAACTTCTTCATGAATCCACCTCTATTATCCTATGTTTTCGCTAATGCAATTCAGCGTTCCGCTGCAGGCTGTTTTCGGACATATACCGACATTGTAATAAATCCGCCCAATCTAGAAGCTGTATATTACATCCATAATAACAGAAAAAACTTCCATTTCCTACACCGGAAATGGAAGTTTAATAATCTTGTAATCTTTTGTTGAAAGAATTGATAGATTAGGCGAACAAACGATCCCCATGTTTCTTCTCGTAAGCATCTATTTTGCTTTCATGCTGAAGCGTCAGACCAATATCATCCAATCCTTGAAGCAGAAACTGACGGCGATGCTCATCGAGATCGAAATCAATGCGCAGACCTTGCTCATCAGTAATGCTCTTGTTCTCCAGATCCACGGTTAACTGGTAGCCTTCCTTGGCAGTGGTGCGCTGGAACAGGTCTTCCACCTGCTCTTCAGAAAGTTTGATTGGCAGAATACCGTTTTTGAAACAGTTATTATAGAAAATATCAGCGAACGACGGTGCAATAACGACCCGAAATCCGTAATCCATAATTGCCCAAGGAGCATGTTCACGCGAAGATCCGCAGCCAAAATTAGCTCTGGAGATCAGTACGGAAGACCCCTGATAACGCGGCTGATTTAATGGGAAGCTGTCAATGACAGCTCCCTCTTCATCAAAACGCCATTCATAAAACAGAAACTGTCCGAATCCTGTCCGTTCAATACGCTTAAGAAACTGCTTTGGAATAATTGCATCCGTGTCAACGTTTACCCGATCCACAGGTCCAACGATACCGGTTAATTTAGTAAATGCTTGCATAGGTTTCTCCCCGTCCCTTCTTAGATTGCAGCTTCCTCGCTGACAAAATTCCAGTCACGCACATCGACAAACCGGCCTTTAACTGCTGCCGCAGCAGCCATGGCAGGCGATACGAGGTGAGTTCTGCCTCCTCGTCCCTGACGACCTTCAAAGTTACGGTTGGACGTAGATGCGCAGCGCTGTCCAGGTTTTAGCACATCCGGGTTCATCGCAAGACACATACTGCAGCCTGCTTCTCGCCATTCAAATCCCGCTTCGACAAAGATTTTATCCAAACCTTCCTCCTCAGCCTGGATCTTAACGCGTCCGGAGCCAGGAACCACAATTGCCGTTACTTTCTCAGACACCTTATGTCCTTTCGCTACAGCCGCTGCTGCCCGAAGATCTTCAATACGTCCGTTTGTGCAAGAGCCAATAAAGACGTAGTCGATTGGAATTTCTGAAATAGGCGTTCCAGGTACGAGAGCCATATATTCAAGTGCTTTTTCAGCAGCTTTACGTTCATTTTCTGTTGCAAAATCAGCAGGATTTGGTACAGAAGACGAAATGTTTGTGCCCATTCCCGGGCTCGTTCCCCAAGTTACCTGCGGAATCAAAGATTCCACATCAAATTCCAAAACGGTATCAAACTGAGCGCCTTCGTCAGTTACAAGATCTTTCCATGCTTCCACTCTGCTGTCAAAGTCCTCTCCCTGCGGCACATGCTGACGTCCACGGAGATAATCAAAAGTCGTCTCGTCCGGTGCGATCATACCCGCTCGAGCACCGCCCTCGATGGACATGTTACATACCGTCATACGTTCTTCCATCGTTAATTCACGGATTGCTTCACCTGTATACTCAATTACATATCCTGTAGCGAAATCTGTACCATACTTAGCAATAACACCAAGAATCATGTCTTTCGCCGTGACACCAGGATTGCGCTTACCTACAAAGCGAACTTCCATCGTCTTCGCCTTGGCCTGCTGCAAACATTGTGTAGCCATGACGTGCTCAACCTCACTGGTACCAATACCGAATGCGAGAGCGCCAAACGCGCCGTGTGTAGAGGTATGGCTATCACCGCACACAATCGTTTTACCAGGATGCGTCAAGCCGAGTTCAGGACCCATTACGTGAACTACACCTTGATCAATCGTATCCAGATCATACAGCGTCACACCAAAATCACGGCAATTCTGTGTCAGTGTATCAATCTGCTGTTTGGAGATTGGATCAGTAATGTTGTAACGGTCTTTCGTCGGAACGTTATGGTCCATCGTCGCAAACGTCAACTCAGGACGACGCACCTTGCGTCCACTAAGACGAAGCCCTTCAAAAGCCTGCGGCGAGGTCACTTCGTGAACCAAATGCAGGTCGATATACAATATACCGGGCTTACCCTCTTCCTGATGAATGACGTGGTTATCCCAAATTTTTTCGAACATCGTCTTTTTACTCATCATAATCACCCCATTAATTCATTCGGTCAAAGTGAAAAGAAAGATATTACCTTCCCTTTCGATTGATAGTACTATATCATCTCCCGCTTCATTGTTCCAAGATATAAAATCTATAAAAGCAATAGGTATCAACTATAAGTGCTTAATCTTTCAAAAAAGGGAGATAACCTATATAATATAGTAACAATAATAGGTAACGCCTATAAACGGAGTGATACGAATGGAATTAAGACAGCTACAATATACTTTACAGATCGCCGCCGATAAAAACTTTTCAAGGGCCGCCGAGAAGCTGCACATTGCCCAGCCTTCACTCAGCCAGCAATTATCCAAGCTGGAAAAGGAGCTCGGTGTCCTGCTGTTTCAGCGCAATACAAGCACGGTCGAGCTTACCCATGCAGGTGCAAGCTTTGTGGAGCACGCACAAAAAATAATGGATGCCGTTGAGCAACTCCGTCAGGAGATGTCCGATATTTCACAGCTCCGTAAAGGTAAAGTCGTTGTTGGCAGTATGCCGATTACTGGTTCTCACTTGCTGCCCAGGGTGCTTCCGGCATTTAAAGAATCATATCCTGATATTGAGATTACATTAATGGAAGATTCCTCTTTAAATTTGGAGAAGTTAACGGCCAGCGGTAAAGCCGATCTCAGTCTGTTGTCCCTTCCGCTTGTCGAACCATCTCTTTCCTGGGTTCCCTTAGGTGAGGAGAGGATCGATTTGGCTGTGCCTCCACAGCACCACCTCGCACTTCGTGCACAAAACCATCCCGCTGAACCGATTTCCCTACAGGAACTGAGAGATGAGGCATTTATCGTTCTGAAAAAAGGTCAGGGATTTCGTAAGCTTACCTTCGACCTGTGCCGGGAAGCCGGTTTTGAGCCAAACGTCGTTTTTGAGAGTAGCAACATCGAGACGATCCAATCTCTTGTAGCAACAGGCATGGGTGTTACTCTCGTTCCGCACTTTATCGCGCGGGCAAAGCGAAGCGAGTTTATTCCTGTGTTTTTGCCCCTTGCGGAGCCGGTTCCGAGCCGTACTTTGGTTGTTGCCTACCGCAACGGACGTTATTTGTCCAAAGCCGCTGAAGCCTTCATCCAAACCTTCAAAGAGGTTATGGATGTGCTTGCATCTGAAGGAATAAAAGACAAACTGTAACGTGAGCCGATAATAACCATGCTTAAACATAGTAAAGAGGCTGACCCCGCACATCCCATGCGGAGCAGCCTCTTTTTCGTACACCTATTATTTACGTAAATTATGCTGATCGATCAACCGATTCTGCTGATCCGAATTATAGGATGTATCCTGATTCACAGCATCAAACCTGTTGTTCTCACCCGTAACACCCTCTACAAAATTACGAAACTGATCTTTTTGCTCTTTCAAATCTTCTTGATTATTGATGTCGTTTCCGTTCTTATTTGCCATCATATCAACCTCCTTTAAGGGATTACCAGTAGTATACCCGCTCATCAGGAGATGAAACCGAAATTATATCATTTATATATGTACAAATTAGGTCTCCGATCTTCAAAGACAGGAATCCGCTGCCGTACGTTGTCTGTAAGTGAGCTATCCAGGTTTCCAGTAATAATAGCTTCTTCCTCCCCTCCTTCGGCAACAATCTCTCCCCAAGGATCGATGATCATCGAATGACCGAAAAAGGACGTATCTCCACTTACGCCTACACGATTGCACGCGACCACATACATCTGGTTTTCAATAGCTCTGGCCGTCAAAAGGGTTCTCCAATGATTTAAACGTGGGTGCGGCCACTCCGCTGGGACGAACAGCACCTTGGCACCAGCCAAAGCAAGACCTCGGGCAAGCTCTGGAAAACGGATATCATAACAAATGGAAGCTCCCGCTTTAAGTCCCTCTTCCAGCTCAAACGTTACGGCTTGATCCCCTGCATGGAGATGCTTCTCTTCATCCATCAGACGGAACAGATGCATTTTGGAGTAACTCGCAACTTGGTTCCCTTGCCGGTTGAATATGTACATCGTGTTATAAATACGTTCACCGATTTTTTCAGCAACTGAACCGCCGACAATCTGAACCTGATGTTCACGGGCAAAAGCGCTCAGACTATCCTTCGTTTCACGGCCGTCCTGATCGGCAAGCTCATGAATCCGATCAAGAGCATAACCCGTATTCCACATTTCCGGAAGAACGATAATATCAGGTTTCGGGTTAGCGCCCACCGCTTTTTCCATCAGATCAAAGATCCGTTTCCGGTTACCTGCGGGATCACCCAATTCTATATAAGACTGAATAAGAGCAATATTCATAATGACTTTTCCCCTTTCAGATGCGTGTTATACTGCTGCCTTCATTGTGATTTGTAGTCATCATAGCCTCGGGAGCTATCAATTTCAATACCAATAGCCGAAATCCCTCTATACAGCCCGGATAAATCATGTTAAATTATTTCTAAATTCTAACGGATTATTATTCATGAACACATCCCGCACATATACATTCAGAACCGGAGTGATCTAACCATGGCCAAGACGAAAGAGCCTTTTCAAATACAACCTGCTTCAATTATGTCCAAGCTGCCGACACAATTTTTCGCTACACTTGTATCCAACGTCAACCGGCAGGTCGCACTAGGCCACGATGTTATTAATTTAGGCCAAGGCAACCCCGATCTGCCGACACCTTCTCATATCGTCAACAAGTTGAAGGAATCCGCTGAGAATCCGCTGTATCATAAATATTCTCCGTTCACCGGCTATTCTTTTTTGAAAGAAGCCATAGCCAAACGGTATAAAGAAGAATATAACGTAGACCTGGACCCGGAAAGTGAAGTCGCGATCTTGTTCGGCGGGAAGACCGGTCTTGTTCAGCTTCCTCAAATATTACTTAACCCCGATGATCTATGTCTCGTTCCGGACCCGGGATATCCGGATTATTGGTCAGGCGTCGCATTGGCCCAAGCCAAAATGAGCTTCATGCCGCTTACCGCAGAGAATAACTTTTTGCCTGATTACAACTCAATATCCCCGTCCGACAGGGAGAAAGCGAAGCTGATGTTCCTAAACTATCCGAACAACCCTACTTCGGCAACAGCCCCACTCTCTTTCTATGAAGAAACCGTTCAATTCGCGGCTGAGCATGGAATTGTAGTAGCAAGCGACTTCGCCTATGGTGCAATCGGCTTTGATGGCGAGCGGCCGATCAGCTTCCTCCAAACGCCCGGCGCGAAGGAAGTTGGTCTTGAGTTCTACACCTTGTCCAAGACGTATAATATGGCTGGGTGGCGTGTCGGGTTTGCGCTCGGAAACGCAAAGCTGATATCCCTGATTAACCAGCTGCAGGACCATATTTACGTAAGTCTCTTTGGCGGAATTCAAGCTGCGGCAGCGGAAGCGCTAACGGCGCCTCAAAATTGTGTGGATGATCTAGTTCGTCAATACCAGTCGCGGCGGGACGCATTTTTTGATGCTCTTTCAGACATCGGTTGGAACGCGGAGAAACCTGCGGGCTCCTTTTTCAGCTGGCTTTCCGTACCTGAAGGATTCACTTCCGTTTCTTTCTCCAATCTGTTGCTGGAAAAAGCGCATGTCGCGGTTGCTCCCGGAATCGGGTTCGGTACGTATGGAGAAGGTTACGTTCGGATTGGACTCTTGAGCAGCGAAGATCGCTTACGTGAAGCTGCAGAACGAATCGGAAAGCTAGGATTGTTCCGGTAGGGTTTTTCTTTGAAATCAATGGATGCTTGTGGTATTCTTGCAAGTAGTATAAGAACACGATAAATAAACGTGATGACGGGACCAGTAAGAAAGACATTGACGCGATAAGAGAGCAAATTCCGTAGGCTGTGAGAATTTGCCGTGGCATCTTTCCGAATCCTACCCCCGAGCGGCTTGCCCTAACAGGCTGGACAGTGCCTTCTGTTACAAGGCTCAAGCCGGATGAGAATTTTTCATCAATAAAGGTGGTACCGCGGAAGTGAAACTTTCGTCCTTTACATTAAAGGATGAAAGTTTTTTTATTTAAATATATGACTTTTAACAGAGGAAGTGATAGCGATGCCGTCACGCATCGTCGTAAAAATCGGAAGCAGCTCATTAACGAGTGACGAGGGTGGTTTAAATCTGGAAGCCATCAACTTTTTTGCCGGGGAGCTAGCCGCCCTACGCGAAGCAGGGCACGAAGTACTGCTCGTGACTTCTGGAGCGGTTGCCGCAGGTTTCCGCAAGATCGGTTATCCGATCCGCCCGCGGCTGCTGCATGAGAAGCAAGCCGCTGCCGCTGTCGGCCAGTCCCTGCTTATGCGTTCATATCAGAATGCTTTTGGAGCCCGAGGGTTGATCGCAGCACAAATCTTATTGACGCGGACCGATTTTGCCAACCGCAAACGGATGAATAATGCCAGCATGACGATCGATGAACTGCTGAAGCAAGGTGTCATTCCCGTGATCAATGAGAACGACACCGTTTCAATTGACGAACTCAAGTTCGGCGACAACGATACGCTGTCTGCCCTTGTTGCGAATCTGGTCCGGGCGCGTCAGTTGATTATTTTGACCGACATGGATGGGCTGTACACAGCAGACCCGCGTAAGTCACCTGAAGCCGTGCGTTTTGAAGAGGTAGAGGAAATTACAGATGAGATATACGCTCTCGCTGGTGGTGCTGGATCAAGTGTGGGGACAGGGGGCATGAGATCCAAGATTGATGCAGCCAAAATCGCCACACGAGGCGGAGTTCCTGTCTTTATCGGTAAAGCAAACGAAGCCGGAGATTTGATGACCGCATTGGAAGGCAAAGGTAAGGGCACGTATTTTGCCACCCACCTCTCCTCCCTGCCGATGAAGAAGCAATGGCTCGGATTTATGTCTTCTCCGATAGGACGGATTGTCGTGGACGACGGTGCACAAGAGGCGCTGCTCCATGGCGGCCACAGTCTGCTGCCCGTTGGCGTCAAGCGTGTGGAAGGCAGCTTCCATGCCGGAGACGTTGTTGAAGTCATTAACAGCAGCAATGAAAGGCTTGGAAGAGGAATCGTCAATTATGACGAAGATCAGCTGCAGACCATTCTCGGTCTGCCAAGCGGAGACGTTATTTCCGCAATCGGTGAGGTACACCGGCTTGAGGTTATTCACCGCGATGAATGGATTACGTTAAAATAAAATATTGAAGGAGGAAGAAACCATGAGTGAAGTAAGAAGTAAAGCAGGACTTGCCAAAAGTGTGTCCTCCATACTGAATAAACTGAACACAACCCAGAAAAACGAGGCTTTGTTAGCTATGGCTGATGCGCTTGTCAGCCGATCGGCGGATATCATTGAAGCCAACGCTGAAGATCTCCGCCGCGGTAAAGAGCAAGGAACTTCCCCTTCCCTGCTGGACCGTTTGGCCTTGAATGAATCCCGGATTGAGGACATTGCTGAAGGGCTGCGTCAAATCGTTCAGCTACCAGACCCGGTCGGAGATACACTTGAAGTCATTGAACGCCCGAACGGACTAAACATTACCAAAATTCGCGTCCCGCTCGGTGTAATTGGTATCATATATGAAGCACGTCCCAACGTAACCGTTGATGCGGCTGGCTTGTGCCTCAAAACCGGTAATGCCGTTGTTCTGCGCGGCGGTTCCTCCGCCCTCTCCTCCAACCGCAAAATCGTTGAGGTGCTTCACGAAGCTATGACACATACCGCTCTTCCCAAAGATGCATTGCAGCTCATCGAGGATCCGAACCGATCTTCCGTTGACGAGATGCTGAAATTGAATGGACTGCTCGATGTCATTATCCCTCGCGGTGGCAGCTCGCTTATTCAAAATGTCGTCATGAATGCGACTGTGCCAGTAATTGAAACAGGAGCAGGCATCTGTCATACGTTTATAGATGCATCCGCTGATCCTGCTATGGCAGAAGCCATCTGTATCAACGCCAAAGTACAGCGTCCTTCCGTATGCAATTCGATGGAAACGTTGCTTCTTCATAAAAATTTTGCCGAGTCACATTTGGAAGAGCTCGCGGTGAAGTTCCAGAAATCTGGTGTGGAGCTTAGAGGCTGTGAGGAAACTAAAAAGCTAGTTTCATGGGTGATTCAAGCTTCGTCAGCGGATTATGCAACGGAGTACAATGATTATATACTTAACGTCAAGGTTGTAAACAATCTGGACGATGCCATGGATCATATTGCTGCCTATGGGACGAAGCATTCGGAATGTATCGTTACCGAGTCACAGGACAATGCTGAACGCTTTTTGCAGGGAGTGGATGCTGCAGCCGTGTATCACAATGCCTCAACCCGTTTTACTGACGGTTTCGAATTCGGTTTCGGAGCTGAAATCGGTATCAGTACGCAAAAGCTCCACGCCCGCGGTCCTATGGGGCTCCCATCTCTCACGTCCACCAAATATGTCATTCATGGCAATGGTCAAATCCGACAATAAAATCCAAGAAGGAGGAACAACTTATGTGTCAATCTCCCCAGAATCGGCCTTTGATTGAAAAGGCAATCACCTTCTACGGTGCAGGATCCATGGCTGAAGCCATTGTGCGCGGTCTCGCGAGCCGTTCAGTTATGCGTCCAGAGGACATTACTATGCTGAATCGAAGCAACTCTTTACGCTTGCAGGAGCTGCAGGATCGATATGGTGTGAAAGTCAGCAATGATGCTCAGGAGAAATTGGAAATACTGAAATCTTCCCCAGTTATCGTGCTTGCTATGAAACCCAAAGACGCTGCTAAGGCTTTGAAAGAACTCGGACCGATTCTGTCCGACGACCAACTGCTCGTCTCCGTCATTGCAGGACTATCCATCCAGACCACTCAAAATCTTCTTGGCAAAAAGCAGCCAATCGCACGTACCATGCCGAACACCTCCAGTTCTATTGGAATGGGTTCTACCGGTATTTCCTTCTCCAAGGAAATCGATGATCATACACGGCAGCTTGTATTGACCTTATTCGAAGCAGTCGGAGATGTCACTGTTATTGAAGAGGAGAAGATGGATATTCTGACCGGCATTTCCGGAAGCGGTCCGGCATACTTCTACTATCTGATGGAAGCGATGACTGCCGCCGGCATCCGGGGTGGGCTCACAGCCGATCAGAGCAGAGAGCTTACGCTGCAGACCATTATGGGTGCTGCCCGTATGGTGCAGGTTACCGGAGAACATCCTTCTGCATTGCGGGCCAAGATAACATCGCCGAACGGATCAACGCAAGCAGCCCTTGAAAGACTTGATCAAGGTGATTTTTTTGAAACAGTCATCTCTGCTGTAAACCGTTGTGCCGAACGCTCCCGTGAAATGGGTGCTGTGCTGAAAGGACAAATCTCATGAGCCAGTGTATAGCGACATACCGTATCCATGACGACCATGCCGATTTCCGCAAAAAAGCTGAGTCGATTGCCGTCGGTATGACCGTCGGCAGCTGGACGGAGCTACCGCAAGCCAAACGGGAGTCTCTGAAAAAACATCTGGGCGAAGTTTATGCTGTTGAGATTCATGAATCTCAAGATGGCCAGCCTGGAGGCAGATATGCTGATATCCGGATCGCTTACCCTGACATCAACTTTAGCCGAGATATCCCTGCTCTCTTAGTAACGGTGTTCGGCAAAATATCGATGGATGGGCGAATTAAGCTCATGTCGCTTAATCTGTCCGACGATTTTCTTACTGGTTTCCCGGGTCCAAAGTTCGGCATTGAGGGTGTCCGTCAACAGCTCGGTGTATTTGACCGCCCACTTCTTATGAGCATTTTCAAATCCGTCATCGGATTAAATGCGGACGAGCTGAGAGAACAGTTTATTCGCCAGGCGCGCGGAGGCGTAGACCTGATCAAGGACGATGAAATTTTGTTTGAAAATGAACTCACGCCGATTGCCACCCGCGTGAAACTGTGCATGCAGGCTGCAGCCGAAACGGAACTGGAGACTGGCAAGAAACTTCTGTATGCAGCCAATCTGACCGGACGCACTTCCGGCCTTCGGGAGCAGGCACTGCGGGCGATTGACGCAGGTGCGAATGCACTGCTCTTCAATGTGCTCTCCTATGGTTACGATGTCCTTCAGGAGCTCAGCTCAGATCCGGAGATCAGTGTACCGATCGCCGCTCACCCCGCACTGGCTGGTGCTCTTTATCCATCACCACACTACGGAATAGCTGCGCCAGTATTGCTTGGCCAATTGATGCGTCTCGCGGGAGCAGATTTGGTACTCTTCCCATCCCCTTACGGATCTGTCACGATGCCCCGTGATGAGAACCTCGCAATCCGGGATGAGCTGCACAAGGCGGATATGGGAGTCAAGCGCAGTATGCCGGTCCCATCTGCCGGAATTCACCCTGGTCTTGTTCCCAAGATCATCCGTGACTTCGGTTTGGATGTGGTGGTCAACGCTGGTGGAGGTATCCACGGTCATCCGATGGGGACTGAGGCGGGTGGCCGCGCTTTTGTACAAGCTATTCAAGCGGCTATAGACCGGACACCGCTTACCGATTATGCTGCGGCACATCCAGAATTGAAAGCTGCACTTGAACTATGGGGAGGAGAAGCATGACATCAGGAAGAAAACCGATCATTTTTTGCGATTTTGACGGAACGATAACGGCCAATGACAATATCGTTGCGATCATGAAGCATTTTAAGCCTGAGGGCTACAAGGCAGTCATGGAAGCCGTACTGGACCGGAGCATTTCCATCCGGGAAGGCGTTGGCCGCATGTTCGCTCTGTTCCCATCCTCCAGAAAAGCTGAACTTATCTCATACGTACTGGATCAAGCAATCATTCGAGAAGGGTTTAGCGAATTTCTAGACTACCTGAAATCAGAGAACATTCCGTTTTATGTTACCAGCGGCGGCATCGATTTTTTTGTTGATCCACTGCTTGAGCCATTCAGTATTCCAGAGGAGAATGTCTATTGCAATGGTGCTGATTTTGAAAGTGAGCATATCGAGATAACATGGCCTCATCCTTGTCAGGAACCGTGTGTCAATAACTGTGGTATGTGCAAGGTGACCGTGATGAACGACTTCCCTGCCGAGACTTACACCCGAGTTTTGATCGGGGACAGCATTACAGACTTTGAAGGGGCAAAACAGGCTGACCTTGTCTACTCCAGATCAACCCTTACAGAGCGGTGTAAGAAGCTTGGTGTGAAACACGTTCCTTTTGAAACTTTTACCGAAATCATTGAGGACATGAAACTTAAAAGACGCCAGGGGGTGCTGTAAATGAACTTTTCAGAAATTAAATTGGAGCAAAAACAAGCAGCGCTAAGCGAGCTTCGTGACGTCAAAGAGCTGTTCGCGTCTCGCGGCTGGTTCCCTGGCACAAGCGGCAATCTTTCCGTTCGGGTTGGGGAATACCTACCCGAGCAGTTCCATTTTGCTGTAACAGCCAGCGGCAAGGACAAATCTGTCCATACACCGGAAGATTACCTGTTCGTTGATCAAGACGGACGTCCTTGTGAAACAACCGGTCTGAAACCAAGTGCCGAGACGCTCATTCACTGTGAGATCTATCGTAAAACCGGATGCGGAGCTATTTTCCATGTACATACGATCGATAATAACTTGATCAGCGATTGGTATGGTGAGCAGGGTTACGTCCCCGCTAAAGGCATCGAATTGATTAAAGCTTTTAACATTTGGGAAGAGGATGCTGTGATTCAAATTCCGATTCTTCCAAATTATGCGGATATCCCGAAAATCGCAGAGCTTGTTCCCGAAGCACTTGATCCTGCCATTCCTGGTATCCTACTGCGGAATCACGGCATTTATGCGTGGGGACAAAATGCGTTCGAAGCCAAACGCCATCTGGAAGCCTTTGAATTTATTTTTGAATACACATATCGTCGTCTGCTTCTGAATGGGGCTCAAGCTACATCTTCAACATTGTAGTAACCATTGTACCTATAGAACCAGAACATTCAGGGCTGTCAATGTTTGAAGCTTGTCTTCAAGATTGACACCTTGTCTTTTGGTTGAAGAGAGGGTTTTGAAATTATGCTTTTAAGTCTATCCTTGGGCGCTATTTTATTTATTACAGGCGCTGTGTTGTTTATATTTCCACCTAAAAAGATTAACGGATTTTACGGCTACCGGACCTACTCCTCTATGAAAAATGAATGGAGTTGGAAAACTGCGAACCGATTCTGCAGTCAACTGATGATGATATTTGGCATCATTCTACTGAGCATTGCTGCAATAACTGGTCATTTTGCGACAACTGCCGTTAGTACGATCATTTCCTTCGTATTGATCAATATTTTGATCGAAAATAAATTAAAAAAAATGTAAAGCGGGCTCAACTGCCTCGTTTTACATTTTTTTATTTCTCCACTTGCCTATCGCACATTCCCACTCCGATCACGCACAATCACTTTTAACGATGAAGGAGCCGATACCGTCACATCGAGCTGGTGTGATCCTCTATTTATTCCGTAGCGTGGCGGCTCGGACAAGTTAATATACAGCACATTACCGGACTGCTTCGTCTGTATGAGAGAGGACAAGCTGTCCCCTTTCATCAATTCCTCTTCGGTTGTACGCAAGCTTCCAAATACGAGTAAATCTTCCGAACTAGTGGAATCACTCTTTACATTATACAAATGACTTCCTTGTACAATGACTTTAGTAACCCCTTTAGGTACATCCATGTTGATGTCCGGTATTTGCACAGTCTTATATACCGCGCCGATCTCACGGCGA
This sequence comes from Paenibacillus uliginis N3/975, assembly GCF_900177425.1. Classification (NCBI taxonomy): domain Bacteria; kingdom Bacillati; phylum Bacillota; class Bacilli; order Caryophanales; family Paenibacillaceae; genus Paenibacillus; species Paenibacillus uliginis. Next base: position 3,771,184 of record NZ_LT840184.1, read on the forward strand.
ATCGGATCCATTAGACCCGTTGAGGTGAGGGCAGCCATTACAATACACCCCAAGGTCAGAATTCCGATTAAGAGTATGCTAAATACGTCATATTTGACATAATCTCCTTTTCGGAAAAAGAGCGTGTATCCTACAATTTCTATCCCTAGTAGTACAAATATAATCGGCCACCATTTCAGAGCAGAATCAAATATCTCTGTCCCTTTCCACTGGGAAGTTAACACCAGCAGGCCTAGTAATAGCAGTGAGACTCCCATCGATAGCGTCCCGACTCTCCACTGCCGTACTGTTGTCGCCGGGACCAGTTCATTTCCTGACAGATTACTTATCTGATTCATGGAAAGGATACTCCTTTCTCAGTTTTTCTGTTTTCGAACCGGTCATCAATTTGATCCCGCCACCGATGAGCAGAATGGAAACAAGCCCGGTCTTCACATAGTTACGGATGTGGTAGCTAATTGGCACTTCTGGGAACATGCTCTCAAGGTAAGGAAGAACAACAGTTGTAAAGATAAAATACAGACCGAGTATGAGTAGACCTAGTCCAACCCATCTCTGATGATTAACAAAACCTTCAATTACTGGTTTATCACGAAGAGGTTCACGGCCGTAACGGCTTATCTGCTGTAGCCCATCAAAGAAGCAATAAAACCAGATCAACGGGATAAGAAACATAAACAGCGACAGTCTTAACACGTCCATTACATAAATGCTGCCCAGAAACATTACCATCATCTGAAATCCACGTTTTTGAAGCCCAAGATACATCTGGCCTGCTCCTGGAAATGCAGAGAGCAGTGTAGCGAACACTTTACTGCGCCGGCTTTCATCGCGTCCTGATTCCAATTCCTCGAACAACGTCCGATCTTGGATAAACTCGCCTGCCTGTTTACGGTGAACAAGCTGAACGACATCAAACATACAGTACAGCCAAATAATTGGTAGCATACCGAAAAACACCAGAAACACAGACTCGTTCGTTAGCCCAGTAAGAAACATCAGAATCGTCGCCAAGCCGAAAAAGGAGATAAGGAAGGATAATCCCCGCTGCATGAGGCCCAGCTGGAAATGCCCTAATCCAGGAATAAACGACAGCAAAATTGTATAGAAACGTTCGCTGTCATCGTTTTTATCCAGGGGTACTGTCATCGGACGGCCATATTCATCGTGAATCACTATGGTCGGTGTATATCTCAACAAGGCCACCAACAAATCGATCATGCTGATCCCCCATATCAATAACGCAACGAGTATGCCGAGAATTAATGGACTATCGCTACCCGTTCCGACGGCCAGAATAAATCCGCCCATCAGGATACCGAAAAACATCAGCGGATACAAAAGCGCCCGTCCTCTTCTGCCCCAGTAGTAGTGGCCCAGCCCGGGAATCACATTCATGATAAAGGCCAGCCCTTTATTGCGTTGTGGTTGCACAATGCATCATCCTTTCACTTTTGTCATTATCAACTTTATTAAGGTTTCAGTCGGTCAAGCCAGCTTGTCGTTTTTTCCATTAATTGTTTACTATAAGATGTAGATTGAGATAGTTTAGGAGCTGTATGGTGTGTATCTTCTGGAAACAATCGGTCAAACGTACCTGAGAACATCAACATAAGCGTAATGGAAGCGGCCACCGTATAATGAAACAACGGACGCTCATACCATCGACGCGGTCGGTCGGATGAAATCGGAACTATCCGGTTCCGGTAAGGAATAATCTCCTCGTTAGACAACACTCCGTCAGTAAAACCTTCAAGGTTTTCCAACGTAGGGAGCTCACTGTCGATTTCAGACATGACCTGCATATATACGTCCAAAGCAGCATCATCAGAAAGCATTAATGCTTCCCATGAAGACGCTTCTTCGGAAGAGCATTCTCCTTTTATGTAGCTGGCTGCCTGCAATCTCCAATTGGAATTCCGCATATTCATTTCCAGTCATCCTCCTTCCATGTGTTTCGGATCCACTGTCTGGCCCTGTAAAGCTTAGACTCAACCGTTTTAATGGTGACTCCGAGCTCAGCGGAAATTTGTTCGTAATTTTTTTCCTCTAGGTAAAAAGCGGTGACAACCTCACGATGATTATTCGGAAGACTGTTTACTTTTTGTCTCAACTCTTCTTTCTTTTCCTTGTTTATCAAATGAACAAGTGTATCTGGGTCCCGGGAAGGAATCCGTTCAAGTGCTTCACCATCTTCTCCCTGCTGTTCAGGGGACCTGCGCGTAATCTTACGTTTCAAATCAATCGATTTGTTAAGCGTTATGCGGGTGATCCATGTCTTAAATCCTTCGGAACGGTACTGGGGGAGAGCTTTGAACACCTGGATAAACACTTCCTGTGACGCATCCTCCGCTTCCTTGGCATCCCGCAGGACCGAATATGCCGTATGGAACACGTGCTGGCTGTACAGGTTTACCAGCTCCCGAAAGGCTTCCTGCTCGCCTTGCAGTATGCGTGTGATTAATCTTTCTGTCTCAATAGCTCTCTCCTCCTTCCCGTAATGAATAGACGCAAGACACCTACCCGCCCCCTGCACTTTCTTGAAAAAAAATTAATAAAATGAAAAAAGAACGTCTTTCGACGTTCTGCATAATGAAAGTCTGTACTTGTATCTATATGAACTTACTACAATCCCAACCGATTGATATAGAGAAATCGCTCTTCTGACCATAAATATATTTCTTAGAATAACATAACTACGGACAGAATTGTTCAGATGACTAGACAAAAATAAAGAACAGCTCCACTGCCGGAAGCTGCTCTTTCTGTTCAACTCAAGAACATGTAGTAATGAACTATATTTCCTCGTAAAGATTCGTCGATAAGTAACGCTCTCCGCTGTCGGGCAGGAGGACAACAATGTTCTTATCCTTGTTCTCAGGCTTGCTCGCGAGCTGCATGGCCGCATAAGCAGCTGCCCCGGACGATATTCCTACGAGCAATCCTTCGGATTTAGCAAGTTCTCTTGCCGTTTCAATCGCGTGGTTGTTGCTTACCGTTACAATCTCATCAACAAATTCCTTGTTGAAGTTACCAGGGATAAAGCCCGCGCCTATCCCCTGAATCTGGTGAGCACCGCGCTGTCCTCCGGACAGTACCGGTGAATCAGCTGGCTCTACAGCAACAATCTTTACATTGCTGTTCTTTTGCTTCAGTACTTCGCCTACGCCTGATATCGTTCCGCCAGTACCTACCCCCGCTACGAAAATATCCACCTCGCCGTTCGTATCCCGCCAGATTTCTTCGGCTGTAGTCTTCCTGTGAACGGCCGGGTTAGCCGGATTATTAAACTGCTGAGGAATAAATGAGCCTGGTGTGGAAGCAGCAATCTCCTCCGCTCGGTTAATGGCACCTGCCATTCCCTCATTAGCGGGGGTTAACACGAGTTCTGCTCCAAGAGCAGCCAGTAATTTTCTGCGTTCCATGCTAAAGCTTTCTGGAAGCGTGATAATCAACTTATATCCGAGTGCAGCCGCGGCAAATGCAAGACCGATACCCGTATTTCCACTCGTCGGTTCAACAATGACGGAATCAGGTTTCAATAAGCCCTTCTCCTCGGCATCCTTGATCATCGCGTATCCAATCCGGTCTTTCACGCTACCAGCTGGGTTAAAATATTCTAATTTAGCAATCACCTTGCCCTGCAGGTGATGACTTTCATTAAAGTTGGACAGTTCAAGTAACGGAGTATTTCCAATAAGATCCGTTAGATTTTTGGCTATTCCTGACATGGTGTTACCTCCATTTAATTGTAATCTCTAGCTTTCACTTTACCATTCATAGTGACAAAAAACAAAAAGCCCCTTCATGGACAAGATTTTCGATCAGTTCCTTCCATATACATTATATCGTAAAGCGACCTCTGAGCCTTTTAAAATCATCAAAGAACTTTCACATCCTAAAGCATCCCGTGTTCGCGTTTTAGCTACCGAATGCTTTTTTTCTTTTTAACCCGATGCGCTTAAAAAATCATTCCGCTCAGTACAAAAAGTATGTTCATAACAAAGTGCATTACGATGACAGGCAGCAAGCCTTGTGATCTAATAGTTGTAGCAGACATCATCATCCCGAACACTGAGAATAACAGACATATCAGCCACGAAAAACCCAAGTGGTAATGGTAGAATCCAAAACCAACGCCAGCGACGATTAGTCCTTTGACTTCACCTAGGATGCCAACAAAACCGCTGAGGATATAGCCCCGCCATAAAATCTCTTCCAAAACGGCATTAACCAAAGCGAAGGAACACGCGTAAATCAGAAGCAAGCCTAAATCCGGTCGGTGCCAATCGATAACCCAAGCGAATGAAAGGACGGTTACACCGGTAAAAATCAGCAAAAACCGCCAAATTGGGTCTGAGAGAAAACCCTTAAGGATAAATGGAAAATAAATAGGGTTATTCCACTTCCCCGCGGCGAGATATGTGGCTTTCCCACCTTTAAAGCGATGAAACCATCCAAATGGAATAAGAAAACCGATTAAACTTAACCTCGAAAGTATAATAGCCCATTCTTCGTGCGGCATTTGCCATGTTTTTATGAACGGCCCCGCATTTATGTATAACTGAAACCCAATGAAATATATATTCTACAAATGCACAGTTCCCCTTTATATCGGAAAAAAAGCAGGATCTTAGCTATGGGATCAGGTGTTTCGATAAGCAGTGAATGCTTAAAATTTAGTGAAGAAGTTACACAAAGTTTGACTTATAGGAACAAACGGAGATGATCTCTCTCGCCGAAATAACATTTTCAGTATCAAAAAACATCCCGCCCTTATCATTGGGCGGGATGTCCCGATTCATAAAATGATCATTTGATAATTTGCTAGACCATTCTTTATATGCTTGCCCCTAGTCCCCTGCCAATAAAATTCGCTGATACCCGCTCCATACCGAGCTCTTTCGCCCAAACAGAGAGCTGTCCCATATGGTGAATTTCGTGGGCTGCAGCATGGCGCAGTATTTCACCGTACACAAAAGATTTCTCATTCCAATGTACTTTAACCACTCTTTGTTCCTTTTCATCAGTTAAAGATTGCAGGATGATCTTCAGATCTTCCCTGTATTTATCCGATAGGAGTTTAACAGACTGCAAGGTTGGATATTCCTCATAAACAGGTTCTGGGTCGTTATAACCTTCAATTCCACGCAGCCAGCTGTACTCAACATCCACGATATGAAACAAGGTTTTTAGGATAGATCCTACTCCTCCGATCCGCTCTGTTGTCAACTCTTCATGCGATCGTGTCTGTAGAACGTCAATCCACTCATCCCTTACCTGCCAATTGTATAAAAATAATGAGTACACTTTAGATCAACCCTCTCTGTTGAATTAAATGCTTAATGTTGCATTTTCCATCCTCGTAATGAACTCATACAAATCATTAACTACGACGCAATCATCGCTACCTAGTTCATCCTCAGGTCTGTATTTTCCCGTACGCACCAGCACAGGCTTCAGTCCGGCTTCTTTAGCGCCAGGCACATCGGTCAGAATATCATCCCCAACACTGATTATTTCTGAAGGTAGACAACCGAGCTGCTTTACTGCTGTCTCATAGATCGTGCGAGACGGTTTTCCAAGCACTACTGCCTTTTGCCTCGAAACCAATTCAAACATTCTTGTAAATGAACCGGTATCGAGCTTTTTTATTCCGCCTGATAAGTAGTATTCCGAGTAGCTGGTCGTAATCAGGACAGAACCTTGAATCAAGTAGTGATATATGCGGTTTAGCAGCTTGTAGTCGGTTTCAATATACTCAAAGTCACACAAAATAACAGCTTCAGGAGTTTCATATGATGATGTTCTTGTCTTCATTTGACTCTGAAAAGAATCCGGTCCGACAAAGAAGAAAGTACGGATGTTGTGACAATTCAAATATTCGTCCAGCACGGTAACTGGACTGATGATATGTTCAGACGGTATGTGTATCCCCTGTGTTGCTAGCAGCCCGGACAGGTCCCAAGGCGACTTGGACACGGTATTGGTAATGATGCGAACAGGAATTTTATTTATCTCACTATACTGCATCAGTTCAACAGCACCCGGAAGTGCCTTGCCGCTGCTAAGAAGTGTTCCTTCCAGATCCATAATCAGACCTTTATATTTCATCCCACTATACCTCAACCATGCTAAATGACTGTAAAAGTTCCTGCACGGTATGTATAAGATAAGTTGGATCAGCGGCCACAAGCTCTTCTTCCGATCCATATCCGAAACCGACTGCGATGGAATGTACATTGTTATTGTGAGCTCCGATTAAATCATGCTTTCGATCCCCAATCATCACGGTATCCGATGGATCTAATCGATAATGATCCATTATGTATTTAATGATTTCAGACTTATCTGAACGTGTTCCATCCAATTCAGCTCCGCTGACAAAGGTAAAGAATGAATCCATTTGAAAGTGAGACATCCCGTGATCCCTGAAATATTCTCTATAATATTCTACGGCTTTCCAGGCTTTGTCCGAAGAGAAGGAATAGGCCTCCATAAAAGTGTTCTGCAGTGGTGGTCCAATAAAAACTCCAATTTGGCTAGGTCAGGCTCAAGAATACCGAACTTGGCAAGAGCATACTGAACGGATTTTGTAATTCCGATCTTGGGGTCGGTCAGGGTTCCATCGAGGTCGAACAATACATTTTGATATCTCATCATACTTTCATACCACTCTCCAGCAGTTTCATAATTTCCATGAGATTATTAATCATGTACTTGGGGTTCTGATCCCTTTGAAGTGTCAGTCCACGTCCATTATAGAAACAGAAGTCTATTCCCGCATTGGTCGCACCCAAATAATCGTCAGTCAAAGAATCACCAATATATAATACCTCGTTCTCACGGACGTCCAACGCTTTAAGAGCATGTTCAAAAATACGGTGATCCGGCTTCCAGCAGTTGACCTCATCCGAAATAATAAGCGTATCAAAATATTGATATAATTTCCCTACTGTCAGCCTCTTTCGCTGCGCGTCTCCTATTCCGTTTGAAATCACACCTAATTTATACTGCCCGTGAAGTGACTCCAAAATTGTATCTGCGTTAGGTTCCAGATGACATGTGCTGGAAAATAAATTCCAATATGTTTTTGAAATGGCCTGTGGCTCGGTATTTTTCCGCTTCAACGCTTGAAACGTATCCGTAAAGGAATGTTCCAGCACCTGATAAATCTTATGATTGTTCAAATTTCGATCCATCCAGTATTTAAAATTGATCGGTCCAAAGACGGTCCAGAATTCGTCCCACTCCAGGTCATCATTCAGCCCATGATCAGCAAGCGCTTGTTTCATGCAGATACGCTCGCTCTGATCGTAATCCAGCAGTGTATTGTCCAAGTCAAAAATAATTGCCTTATAATTCACCCTCATCCATCTCCTTCCTCAACAAATCATAACCTAACTGTTTCTCCGTCTCCATAGGAAATTTTGATAATATCAAATTCATTAGTATGGAACAATATACAACAAAAAGACCTAAAGGCATCTAATCCCTATCCAAGGAATTATCACCTCAAGGTCCTCCTGCTACACTTGCTCCAGAAACATCTGGGTAAGCTATAAATAAACATTCATTCAACTATATTAAAACATTAATCTCGATCGTCGTGGTCATCGTCATGGTCGACAGACAACACTTTTCCAGTCACAGCATCGATGTCCACATCGACTTTCCCCTTTGAAGTTTTCACTTCAACTTCATAGATGTATCGATTGTCATCCTCATCCAATTCGATTTTGACAACTTTTCCCCCGCCTGCAGCCTTGGTTGCAATAGCAGATGCCTGTTCAGATGTAATCTTAACATCTGCAGTTTTGGCGCTGTTCTGATCATCCTGGTCGTCATCATCATCGTTATCGATATCCCTATCCAATACAGCCAGCACTTTTCCGCTCACCGCATCGATATGCACATCCACATCGCCTTTGGATCGTTCGATTTCCACTTCGTAGTATGCCTTACCGTTTTTACGTTCCAAATCCACATCGTCGACACGGCCATTCGCTACCTTTAACGCAGCTTTCTTAGCCTGTGCTACAGAAATATATTTGGCGCTGTTTCGATCGTCCCGGTCGTCATCATTATCGTCATTAATATCTTTATCCAATACAGCCAGCACTTTTCCACTCACCGCATCGATATGCACATCCACATCGCCTTTGGATCGTTCGATTTCCACTTCGTAGTATGCTTTACCGTTTATACGTTCCAAATCCACATCGTCGACACGGCCATTCGCTACCTTTAACGCAGCTTTCTTAGCCTGTGCTACAGAAATATAGGAACTCTTCCCAGTTTCAGCCTTACTGTTTGCACTTTCTCCGTTTGCAGTGCCGCTTGCAGCAACCACGGTACCTCCAAGCAGCAGCGCTGCGGACAACGTACCAATCCACATTTTTCGATTCAACATCATCTTGTTCCTCCTTCAGATTCTAGTTCTTATGTTGTCTACACCTATAGATTACCTTGTACGAATGAGAGACCGGAAAGAGAAACATTAGAATTTGATGAGAAAGCGGTATGAACACTCACAGAAAGTCCAAAACTACAGTCAGCTTACTATTCATCATCATCATCCGGTTCATCGTCATCCCAAGTTACCGAACGAACTGCACCTGAAATGGCATTGATCTCTACTGTCGCTTCCCGGCCATCTTTCAGATTGATTTCGATCAGATAATAAGGTATTTCACTATCTCTACGGCGAAGCTCCACATCATCCACCACACCGGGAATTTTGGCAAGGGCAAGCTTGGATGCTTCTGCTTCTGTCAGCAATTGAGCAGTTTTGTCGTCTTTGTCTTCCTTACCAGGAGGTTTAGATTGAGGTTGAGGTTGAATGTTGCGGAATGAGAGCGTCTCACCTGTATAGGGGTCAACAATAACCTCCTGACGGCGCCCGTCCTTCTGCTTAATGACTGCCTCATATACCTGCTTACCTTTTTGCTGGACGAGTTCCAATTTATCAATTTTTCCATCTGTACTTTTCTGTAGTTCTGCCTTCACCTGCTCCCGGCTCAGAAGCGTTTTCGGCTTCTTCTCCTCCTTCACTTCAGCCTGCCGAATAGAATCCACCGTACCCGATCGGGCGTCAAGGACAACATGGTAAAGACCCGTCTCGGAGCGAAGCTGCAGCTCGTAATATCCGTTTTCAAGCTTGGTTTCTTCAATTTTTCCCGGGTATTGCTCAAGTACAGCCTGCTCTGCCGCTTGTGCTGTCAGCATCGGATCTTCGGACCTGAAGGGCAACCATACCATCAGCAGCGCAGCTGCTGTAACTACGATAATCCCGGTAATCCATGCCCAGCGTCGTCGTGACTTCATCGACATCACCTCTTTGTCATTACTACCGTTCATCCAGTATATCGAAGGAAGATGAGAATTTCATGAGAAACGAAGAACTGCTGTCTAGCTCCGGGCTTTAGCTGGAAGTCTATTCACGAGACCAGGTTCACCGTCTATCGGAAAAATAACAGATGCAGTTGTCCCCTTATTCTCCTCACTTTCCAGTTCAATTCTCGCTCCAATAACTCCCGCAATATCTTTTGCCAGAGAAAGTCCCAATCCGGAACCTCCTGCACTTGACATTCGCGTCCGAGCTGGATCTATCCGATAAAATCGGTCAAACACTTTGTTCATCTCTTCTTTAGGAATCCCGATTCCCTGATCCGTTACCGTAATCCATTGTTCGCGATAATTGCCGCCGACACTAACCGTGATGGCCGCTTCGCTGTATTTACGTGCATTGTCCAGCAAAATAAATAAGAGCTGCTTGAGCTTACTCTGATCTGTATTCTGCCAAGTAGGCTTCTCTGCAACCAATGATATTTCCCGATGATATGCACTTCGAAACGCACGAACCGAATCCTCCGCAAGTTTGGTCAAATCGACCGCTTCCAGTGCAACATTCCATTGCTCAGGCTTTCTCGCCAACATCAGCAGTTGTTCTGTCATTTCACGCATACGGACAGATTCAGACAAAATAGCTTCAACCGCCTCATCAAAAAGCTCCGGCCGTTCCCGGCCCCGGCGCTTCAGCAGGCTGGCATAACTTTCGATAATCGTCAGCGGTGTCTTGAGTTCATGTGAGGCATCTGATACAAAACGTTCTTGGCGTTCAAAACTGGACTCCAGCATATCGATCATCCGGTTGAACGTTTCCCCCATCTCTGTTAGTTCGTCTTTAGACGGCCCTCCTAGACTCAACCGTTTAAAGCGCCCGCTCCGTAGGATGTCCTTCATCGTTCGGATCATCGAGGTAATCGGCTTCATCATCCGGTCGGCCAGAATGCGGCTCGACAAGATGGCGGGAATCAGTGCAATCAGGGTCACCCCAATGAGGACCGAGCGCAGTATTTTGAGACGACTCTCCGTTTCGGCCATACTTTCCACGACCTGCACGTTAACGACTTCACCATCGGGCCAGATCACCGGGACCGAGACCCATACATATCCGGTCTGACTTACCCGAATGCGTTCTGTTTTTCGATCCACTTCATAAACGTATTTCAGTTCGCTTAACTTCTGTTCTGAAGATGTTGTTACAGGAGGCGAGCTTGTTCCGTCCGGTTTTACAATGCGCAGCATTCCATCCAGTGGAGCATACACCCGAAGCAAATCATCAGGCGGAATCGATCCTGCGGACCGCTGTACACCCTTTACAATCGACTCCGTTTCCGCTTCAACCCGTTCCATCTCGTTACTAACAGACATATGATCAAACAGAATATAGACCGACAAGTTCACAGCAATGAGCAGTACCGAAAACAAGACTGAGGAATATAAATAAATTTTGCTTCTCAGCCTCATATCTGCTCCTTCAAGACATATCCGACACCACGCACCGTATGGATCAGCTCCGGTGACCGGCCATGGTCAATCTTCTTTCGGACATATCGGATATACACATCCACAACGTTAGTATCCCCGTAATAATCATATCCCCACACCGCCTGTAGAATCTGTTCGCGTGTCAATACCTGACGTTGATGCTTGAGTAGAAACGTAAGCAGATCGTATTCACGAGGTGTCAGTTCAACCATATCACCGTCGCGAATGACCTCCCTGGTTTGCTCGTTAAGCCGCAGTCCGGCAGCACTTAGCCACTCCACATCCGGCATAGAACCGGATTGTGCGGTTACTTCAGCGGTGCGGCTAAGTCGCAAGGCAGCCCGGACACGGGCCAGCAGCTCTTCGATCTGAAACGGCTTGGTCACATAATCATTCGCCCCCAGATCAAGGCCAGAGACTTTATCTTCTACCGAGTCCTTGGCCGTAAGTAAAATGACGGGAATTACTACATTTTGCTGACGTATACGGCGCAGCACTTCGATTCCGCTCATATTCGGAAGCATAATATCGAGCAGGATCAAGTCCCAGCTACCGGAACGATAAGCTTCAAGCCCTTCTGTACCGCTACTGGCCTTTCCTACACGGTAACCCTCATATTCGAGCTCAATTTCGAGCAAACGCGCAATTTTATCTTCATCTTCTATTACTAGTACCGCTTCGTTCACACCATCTTCCCCCCTGCTTTTCCTTCCTTATTTATACATGCTATGTCTTATTTTGTACAATGGCAGCCACTCCTACGCTTCGCTTTCACGATATAAAAATATCACTTTAGAAATGCTAATCTAACTTCTTATATTCCCCAGTATATAATAAACCCGGTACCAATTCGGTACCGGGTTAGTTAATTTAGATTAAGGGCGAGACTGACTCGAATCTCGCTTTCGTACAAGAGGGTTTGAGCAGGCAGCTTCAAAACTCGCACAGCGATAATGACGATGACGAATTTCTTCAGTTAAAAAACAATTCGAGAAATTCGGGACCAAGAGCGGTTCGATGAGCGATTCGTACACGTAGCGTCTCATAACAGACAGATGTTAGATCAAAATAAAGTGTTAGACTGGAGTTGTTGCTGTAGCGGCATTTTTAAGTTGAAAAATCGTCAGTTTATGAAAAATAAGTATTAGACTGAGGGGAAAAATGAGAACTATAGTAAGTTGGAATTGAAAAATAAAGTATTAGACTACGCAAACTGATCACGGCGCACCGGCATGCTGCCGATCGTTCCACCGGACAGTGCCCTCAAGCACTAGGTGTTGGTTTGGAATAAAGTTTGATCTAAAATATCCCCAAAATCCATATTTTAAGTTAAATGATAAGAACTCGTTTTGAAAAATGATTGATCAAAGCGGGTTAATTCTTTGTGAAATACTATGCGATTTTCATAATAAAGTTTGATCATTTTCTACCTAGTAATTCTAAAACAATCGCGCCCGATTGCGGTATAAATATTATATTTTTGCTAAGACAGAGTTAACAAAATCGGTTTTTTCTTCTGGATATTTGTGTTTATTATGGGTCGAGACGTTGATAGCTTACATTTCTTTCCGAGAGATCCTATTCTACTATGGATTCTGTTATTTTCTCATCTAGATTTTTAATCGCCAACATCGAATTATCCTGAATGATGCCTGTATCTACAAAACCAAATGAAGCGTATAATGTTTTAGCTTTGACATTACTTGTTCGATAAAAGAGGGCTACATATTCTGCTTCCCCATATGGCATATTTTCAATATCCATCAACATTTTTTCAAAGGCAAGTTTGCCATATCCTTTCCCCTGATAACTCTTTTCAATCATAATATGCCATATAAAATAGCTCTTCTTCCCGTAAAAAACTTCATTTTCAAATGATTCATGATCCAACGTATCATAAATATACATCAAAAATCCGACCGCAACTCCATCGGCATAAATGGCAATGGGAGTCGCTGGTATCCCGTCTGCGTTCAACATATGAGCGTCTGCAAAGCTTCTGAGGTTAGTAGTTTCTATAAAGTCTTTCTGGTTTTCTCCAACTTCAAGTGCTATTACTTCATCTATGTTATCCCCGGTTATTTTTCGTAATTCAATCATTTTTTTATCTCCTCTCCTAAGACAAGCCACTTTCACACATGGCCTAAAACATTCCAAATATCATTTCCATTATTCTCAAAATAGGGTACACAAAATATTCACCAATGCTAACTCTTTTTCCCCTGTGATTTCTAATCCTTGTTCCGCAAAATGGCCCGTTTGTTGAATTGTCATAATCCATCTTGTCAATGCAATTGTATCATTCCTTTTTACAAATTATCGGACTTTATTACAAATGATCAATCTTTATTTTAAATCTACACTAGGAGTGTTGAGCAGTTGCAGTGGAATATGACTATGAAGTCAAAGGTGCCTTTGTTTAGTCTACAACTTTATTTTCCGAGTCTAATACTTTTTTTTATTTGAACACAAGGAAAAAATCCTTTTACAATCATTGTCAGTACGTTATAATACAATCACCAGATGGATTACCCAACAAAAAAAGTGAAATATTGGAATTAATTAGTGAAGTCTAAGTAATAACTGATATTGATTAACGGAACATAGTGTTGGGTGATGGACACCATGTAAATTTAGGTTGGACTATCTCCTTTTCACAGTCATGTAGTTACCCTCGGCTCGTCATAGTCTTGAGCCGCTTATTACATAATAGATATCGGAGGTATGGTTATGGTCAATCGCAATAGAAAGAAAATTTTCACAGCCCTCAGCGCAGCTTTAATCGTCTCTATGCTGGCTACTGGCGTGATAGGCGCTGCCCAAGGTAAAACAACGTTAGAGGTAGCGAAGACAGCAGGGGATAAAAAGGTTGAAGTTATTAAAGCATAAGCGAGACCTTACTATGAAGAAGCTACCGTTATTATTAACGGTAAGGATCAAAACTACAGTCAACCCGCAATTGTTAAGTAAGGTGCGACTCTAGTCCCAATTAGAGGGGTATTCGAAGCACCTGATGCGAAAGTCAACGGAATCAAAAGACTCCAACAGTGGTAGCAACTAAAGATGAAGTGCTCCCTGCCAAGTAGAAAGTGAAAAAAACAAAAAAAGTTAATTTATTAACCTCAGCTCGGTTAACCCAGCTGAGGTTTTTTCATTATGAAGCTCGTCGGTATTCGTTAGGTGGCAAGCCACACAAACACTCTGTATAGCGGTAGTTGTAATAGCGAATGTATTCGTTAACGTCTTTGAGGGTGTCTTCATAGGTATCATACTTTTTGACACTCCTACTCATACAGGGACAAGGTCACTATCGTGACTGGGATTCCTAGCTATATATGTTGAACTTTCAAAACAAGCTGTCCGTGACGCCCAGGCTTGCTGCTGAACGATCCGTCGGACAGTGCCGTTAAGCACCATTATTACGAAGAAGCTGCAGTGGAACATGGCGATTAAGTCAAAAGTACCTTGGCTTAGTCTACAACTATATTTTCTGAGTCTAATACTTTAATGAAAATTATCAAGACCTAAACTTAAGGAAATCAAATAAAATATAGGGTTCTACATATTATGCATGACTAATATGTGGAACCCTTTATGTTTAACTAACGTGTCCCGTTAGTGGAATAAAATTTTACTTAGACTGCACTTTTAAATCTTCACCAATTAGCTTTGTACCTTCGTAAATGACACCATGGTCATAATTCTTTATATCAAAATACCCATTATAATAATCCCAAACATCTGAACGATTTGAATACTTAGCAATAACGTCCAATATGTGATTGAATAAAATAGAAGCTTCATCTTCTGTAGGATGTCCATCAACCATAAGCCTGAATTTTTCGTCGTTTTTACCATCAAATGCAGCTGCTGTAGTATCTATTCCCTCAAGTTTCCTAAAATACTCCTCGGATTTTCCGAGTGTATCGCCTATGTCTATGCTTGTTTCCTGACTACAAGCGACAGTTAAAAATAATAAAATAAATGAAAGAGCGAATAAGCTAATTCTATTTAACAATTTATTTCCTCCTTTTTAGCATACCCGCCAATTGCTTGGAAAGATTCGTTAATTACTCAATAATATAATACCAAATATTAGAACAATCCTGCCCGTTAGTTGATAAAACGGCAGCCATTTACGAAGGCTTCCGTTTTTCGTGTGTATTAAGCTCTTGTGTCCCGTTAGCTTAATTAATTACCGGTCAATTCTAATGGCCAACCTGCGTTTTTTTCTGCAAAATCGCACCAAAGTTTAGCAATACTAATGAATGTATCGATTAGATGATGGATAATAAATTAATGAACAAGGTATATATGTTGAGGATTAAAGATTGTTTGTATAATATTATAAATAAATAGGATTTTGTAACGAAACAGATTGAAGAGATCCAGTTAACCTTTGATGAGAACGTTGAGAATACTTTCAGACAATTGACCCTTATCCATAAGAGTGTGAAGTTTACAATAGTAATCTGATCATTGAACATCTAGTATTAAATTTATTGAAATGACACATTTGGCGGATAAGGCGTACTACGGGTTGTTTATATTATCCTCGCATAATTTTTTCGAAATGGAGAGTTTATGAAAAAGACTATTGTTTTTGTATTAACGATACTTATATTATTCTCAGGATTCGCAACACAAAGTTATGCGTCGTTGTCAGATACGCAATCTGCGGCAATACAAGCGTTGCTGGATGATGCCTGTCGTATATCAGGTGTGCCGGGAATGTCAATCTCAATACTTGCTGATGATGAAGTGTTCTACTTTTCTTCCGGGTATGCAGACCGTGAAAGTGGGTTGTCTGCAAGTGAAAATACACTATATGAGTTGGCCTCGGTCAGTAAAGCTTTTACCGGCATGGGTATTCTGCTGTTGGAAGAGCAAGGGCTGCTGTCAATGACTGACACTGTCCAAAAATATTTACCTTGGTTTACGTTAAAGTATCAAGGGAAACCTGTTGATATGCAAAGCCTTACACTCAATAACTTTCTTCACCATACTAGCGGCCTAACAAATGCTAGGCATACTCAAAATATTCCACAAGGCAATACGCCAGATTTGCTGCAAAAGACTGTGGAAATGCTGGTAGATGCTGAGTTGGCGTTCCCTCCCGGTGAACAGTATAACTATGGAACCGTTAATTATGACGTATTGGGTTTGGTTATTGAGATTGTGTCGGGACAAAGCTATGAAGACTTTATGAGGGAACAGGTATTTCAGCCGTTAGGTCTTCACCAGACGTATGTTTATAAAGAAGATGCTCAAGCCACCGGACAGTTGGCACAGGGCTACCGTTCTTCCTTTTTTATGACAACTCCATATAACGCGCCGGATTATTCCGGGAATAAACCCGCAGGCTACATCATTTCTTGTACAAAAGATATGGCGCGTTGGATGGGCATACAGATGGGTATTGTGCAGGACATACCCGAAATATTCCATACGGTTATCGAAAAATCACATCAGGGTGATATGTCTGTTCCGGCTGTCAACGAAATGTATTATGCGGCGGGCTGGTCGGTAAACGCCAACCAAACGATTATAGAGCACCCAGGGGGCAATCCCAATTTCGGAACCGAAGTGGCCATACTGCCAAATGAACGAACAGCCGTCTGCTTGCTGACCAACGGCGCAAATATCAATAGAAGCATGGTACTAAAAGTTAAAGATATATTAGACGGCAATCTAACGCAGTCATATGAAATAAGCGGCACACAGCTTTTGGACATCATTTTATCGTCTACCACAATTATTCTTTGCCTATTGGCCGTTCTGTTCTTTCTCTTAGGATTACGCAGAAGGAAAACGAATGAGCGGCAGCCAATGACAAAAAAGCGAATAATCGTAACAGCTATTTTGCTGATTGCTACGATTGCCCTGTGTATAATGTGCTGTGCATTAGATTGGTCAACGATACTTATTTGGCAAACATATAGTGTTCTTACAGCTTTGATTTCGTCGGCATTATTAACAGCAAGCATTACATGGTTTGTATACACTCACCGATATAATGCCTCGCTCCGAAAATAAGCATTTTGTTCGTTCGCCTTATTGGTATATTGTGAAGTAGACATTTGATAACAAACAATGTTAGCACAAAGGGAGTGTCAGCACACTCCCTATTTTTCGCCGTTACTTATGGTAGGGTTCACCGCAAATGATCTCAAACTATCCTGCCCGTTAGCTCAATAAAGTGCAACTAAAATTTTTCGTAAATCTGAGCATAAGCCTTTTTCATTTCTTCTCGTATTTCTTTGTTCTCGTTCTCCAGTGCTTTGATTTTGCGTTTTAACGTTTCGATGAGTATATCCTTATTCGCATCATTCATCTCACGCTTTATTTGCTTTGGAGTAGGTGCTTGTGATTGTTGACGGCGTAAGGATTCGATCCTCTCGCGGATATCTGAATGGTTATATAAACTCGCTTTCGATACACCCGATTCTTCTGATACGCTATTGAAATTGATGCTCTTGTTGGCTCGTAAGAGGCGTTTAATCGCCTGATCTACCTTCTTTAGGGTACTCGCCTTCCGTTGGGCATGGATTCTCTTCAGATGAGCTGTACGGTCGTAATTAGCCATTTCCAGCACTCACCTTTCTTTTTGTACGGTCTTGTCTACCGAAAATGATATTGCCTTCTTGAAGGTTAGTTAGAATCCCCTGATAACGTAGTAGATTTTTCTCATTCTTCTCAGCCATATCTTCACGACCATGTTGTTTTGCTGCCTCAATAGCCTTTGATGTGGTTTTAATATGCAGTTCATATTTCTGTACATCCAATTCAGAGAAGCCTATGGCTAAATCTTTACATGGGCTTCCTCCATTACACGTTAAGCAAGGTGGTGCTTCCATGTGAGGGCATTCACCTTTTAAACGAGCGTGGCATGTCCCATAAGGGTTATCCATTGCATTCAACTTATGGTCTTGCCATAACGCATTTAAGATCTCTGCAGGAATGTCTTCTCCCACTTTAATTTCTTGCACATCACCATTAAGGTCAAAGCTAAAAACACCTTGAGTGATTACAGTTTCAAAAGCCTTTCTTTTCGTATCGTCCAACAACTTTGCATACCGCAAGGTCATTTCAGGAGAAGCATGGGCTAACAACTCTTGGACAGTCAGAATGTCCGCTCCACCATTTAGCATCTTAACTGCATAAGTATGTCTAAACTGATGGGTTTTAAAGTGAAATACATTCCCATTTTCATCGGTGATATTCTTTTTCATAGCCAGTTCATTTAATTGTCTCAGAAGCCAATGCTGGTTGAATGGCCTTCCTTTGCGAGCACCACGATAACGAACAAAAATTAATCCTTCTGGATTATTATCTTGATTGCTTTTTTCTTTTGAATGTTGAATGAGAACTGCAAGAATATCCGCCAACTTTTCGTCAATGGGAATTCGATGACCTTGAACATAAGTCTTTTCAATATCCGTTACAATGGAGTATTTGCCGTTTAGTTTTACTAAGCAGTCCGAAGTTAAGCCTAACACATCGGAAACGCGCAGCCCTGTTTTAAAGGCAACCCATATGATAGGAGTTATCTCTTTAGGTAAGTAATTAATATGGGTGAATAATTGCTCTAAAACATAATCTGGAATGTAGTCAATTTGGTCAATAGATTTTTTTCGAAGCTTGGGCTTATCCTCTGGAAAAAGGAGCCTTTGTACAGGAGTTTCAGGAGCGATGTCATATTCGTAACGGTGAAGATCCTCCAGAAACTTGCCGACAACTAGAACTCCTTTGTTTATATAACGTTCAGGATGTGTATTTCTGTGCTTTATACTTCCCTTGGCATACTCGTGTAACCATTGAATATATGTTTCCATGTGAGTGCGTTTTAAGCCTCTTAAATCGTTCCAATTTGGTTCCATTGAAGACACACAAGAAAGAAAATTTGGTAAAAAACTCATATAAGCTATTGCTGAAGCCCAAGTAAAGTTGTGTTTACTCAATAGACGTAGTTTAATGTATTTTTTAATCTGAAGACGCATATTAAAACTTTCGATCTTCGTGAAATCAAGATAGTGAGCAGAATTACTCTTGTTATAGTGAATCCCATATTTATCATGCAGTATCCTTACATCCCAGCGATCTTTTTCCCATTCTTCACGGGTGTCTGTTAATTGCACGAACTTTGAAAGAAACAATCGCAAATAGCCCGCCAAATGTGTTTTTCGTGTAACTTCGGCACGAAATGCATGTTTTTGAATCTCTTGTGTCTTATATTTCTGTTCATGCAACCAAAATAGCCATTCACGCTCTACTTTATCAATACCTAAGTCAAGCAGGGAAAATAGAGTAGGGTACTTTTCATTTAGGAATTTTGTAAATACGCTCCAGCATTGTGCCACAAAAATAGTGACGAGAGCTTTCTCAGCATAAAATAGCTCGTGATACCAAAAGTATTTTGCTTCTAAATTAACCGTAGAGCTTTTGATTCGAATATGGATATTTTGAGTTGAGTGATTATAATTCTCCGCCAGCTTTTTAAACTGTTTGATATCTCCGATAAAATCAACATTCCATTATCATTGACCAGGAAATAAGGATTATTTACATGCTTCACGTTTATAGAACCATCAGTATGAATGGTCTTCTCAGGATAAGCAGAAAGTTCTTGCTCTAATCTCTCATGAAAGCTTAATTCCTCACGGTATGTACGTAGAATGATTTTTTTCATATTCAATCACCTTGAATCCTTTATATTGATCTGAAATGCTGTCTGTGCTTTCTCCCAATCCTTACGAATGTCATCTTCTGAAAGATGTAGGTATAGATTCATCGTGGTTTGAATCTGCGAATGTCCTAAACGTTCCTGCACTTGCTTTATGCTTTGGTTTCTTGGTAATACATCGTAGCATGTGTGTGTCTAAAAAGGTGGGGGTGAAAGTTTGCGAATTCCTGTTTTCTCCCTTAAACGCTTAAAAAGAGCTTCTACAGCGGTAAGTGTCAGGGGCTTACCTTTATTTTCACCTCGAAGAATTACAAAAATGAAATTGGAACGAAAGTCCAACTCATCAAGGACTTCATATAAGTAGTCATCAAACAAGTCCATTAACGCTTGGGACACATATATTCCGCGCTCACCTGTTTTGAGCATGGCTCCGTTTTCTAATTCCCCTCGATCCTTTAGAAAAATCCGATGGCCTCTGTAATCAAACTTAAAATCTTCCAAATAGAGTGAGAGGACTTCACCAATTCGCAAACCTGTTTCAAATAACACTTGGATGAGAAACTGATCTCTGATGTTTGTTGTTGCGTTTAGCACTTGCTGCACTTGTTCTTTTGAAAGTGTCTCAACATTTTTGCGTGGCTCTTTAATTTTTAATATATTTCTTATAGACGGTTTGTCCTTATGGACGTGATGCAGAAAGCTTTTATATCGTGATCTTCCTCCAGTAAATACCTGCCGCATTAACTTCTCGGACATATCATCGGTAAGCTCTTTATTTCGATACAAATAATCATAAAAGTTTGTAACAGCTGTTACTGTTAGATTAATGGTCTTTTCTGTCCTCTTTGTTTGAATCGGTTTAAGTGGAGTTATCTTGTTGCTTTCAAAAGGGCTGCGCAACCAACCAACGAATTCCACCAAGTCTTCTAATCGAATATTATTGTGATCTTTATTCGTCTCTTTTAAGTACGCAAAATACTGCTTTAACGCATAACAATACGTTTTCTGCGTATTTCTACTTTTTCCCGTATTGTCTAAGTATTTTAGGTATTTCAAAACAGGGATCACAGGTAAACCATTTCCATCTATCAACATGTAACGTTTGTTGTTATCCTTTAGGATAACTTCTTGTACTCGCATCGACTTCACCTTCCAACATTAATTGATTACGCTCGGTTTTTAACCTCTCTACGCCTCCCGCTATGGGCTACGCCCTCCACAAATAGAATCATATGTTGCATTTAATCTTTACATTATATACATTGTAAACAGTAACTTCGACGTCTAAATAATGAATCTATCATATATAAATATAGTGGATATATGCTCATGAATTGAACATAGTATCCACTATTTATAATAGTCTAATTAATTGTCAGTCTATAACTTTATTTTCTCTTCACAACAGAGGGGGCGTCCCAGGTCAATAGACCTTTTGGGACACCCCCTTGAATTATCTGCCAATATTCCTGAATTTCTGTGTATACGCTTTGGCATCCTGCGCGGTACGTACCCGGTTTCTGCTCCATTCCAGCAGAATACGGTCAATGTATCGGAAGTGCACCTTCCCCGCAAACACAGCCTCTTTCAGAGCCAACAGGATAAGTTCATCAGGATAGCGGTCCTGATCTACCCAACCGGAGATCGTTTCCAGCTCCATTGGGGATAGCGGCCTGCCGAATTCTTTTTCAAAAATGCTAAAAAGATTTCGCTCTTCCTCCACTGGAGTAGTCTTGGAAGCAGCAGGCTTGTTGAAACGGAAGGTGTCCAAGCTCGCTGAATTATTTCCTTTACGGGAATTGTCGGCAGCTTTCGCTCCTTCTGACTCCCCTTTGCTCTCTTCGGCAAGGCAATGACCGAGCTTCGCGTATAACCCACTCAGGTTATAACGTTCGTACTGTATTCCCCGTTCTTCGTCGACATGCTCGTCAATACCAAGCAGTCCTTCTTTCATCAGCTTCTGCAAGATCATGGCTATCATTTCAGTCGTAGCCCCTGTCACCTGTTGCAGCTCTTCAAGAGAAGGGAAACCTTTGTGCTCCACCTGCTGGAATCCGAGCAAATGGATCAGCAGCATGCATTCACTACTGTTCAAGCCGATCGTACGGTAATATCGAAGCAGTGCATACGGGATTACAGTCATCCCCTGGTTCATACCTGCAGATGCACCGGCTGCCCAGGACACAAAATCTCCGGTACCGTTCGCTTGATTCATCGGTTTTCTCACCACTTACGGATACAACCGGTACAATGTACGAGGGAATGGAATGGTTTCACGTACATGATCCAGACCGCAGATCCAAGCCACCGTACGCTCCAGTCCAAGACCGAAGCCGGAATGAGGAACCGTTCCGTATTTACGGAGATCCATGTACCACTGATACGTATCCATGGACAGACTATGCTCTTTAAAGCGTTCTTCAAGAAGCTGTGGATCATCGATACGCTGCGAGCCACCAATAATCTCACCATAGCCTTCAGGTGCGATCATGTCAGCACATAGAACCACTTCCGAACGATTCGGATCCGGCTTCATGTAAAATGCCTTAATGCTGGCAGGATAATGTGTAATAAACACAGGTTTTTCGTATTTCTCTGCGATGGCCGTCTCATGTGGTGCACCAAAATCTTCGCCCCAAGGGATATCATGGCCCTCGGATTGCAAGAATTCAATCGCCTCATCATACGTAATGCGCGGGAACGGCGCCTGGATAGCCTCCAGCTTGGAAATATCGCGTCCCACCGCTTCCAGCTCCTGACGGCAGTTCTTCACGACAGATTGTACAACATGGCTAATGAACTGTTCTTGAACACGAAGACTTTCCTCGTGATCCGTAAACGCCATTTCCGGCTCAATCATCCAGAACTCGATCAGGTGACGACGGGTTTTGGATTTTTCTGCACGGAAGGTCGGTCCAAAAGAGTAAACCTTACCGAGCGCCATAGCAGCAGCCTCCATGTAAAGCTGTCCGCTTTGGGTCAGGTAGGCGTCCTCCTCGAAATATTTCGTATGGAAAAGGTTCGTTGTCCCTTCCGCAGACGTCGGTGTTAGGATCGGCGGATCAACCAGCGTGAATCCGTTCATGTCGAAGAAATCCTGAATCGCCCGGATAATTTCCGCACGAATGACCATAATAGCACGCTGTTTCTGCGTACGTAGCCATAAATGGCGGTGATCCATCAAATAATCGACACCATGCTCTTTGGGTGTAATCGGATAATTTTCAGTCAGATGGATGATTTCAACACCTGTAACCGTCATTTCATAACCGGATTGGCTACGGGGCTCTTCACGGATAATACCCGTTACATACAAAGAACTTTCTTGCGTCAGACTCTTTGCATCATCCCATACCTGCTCAGGTACTTCGCTTTTTACCACGACGCCCTGAATATAGCCTGTCCCGTCGCGAAGCTGAAGAAACTGAATTTTCCCGCTGGAACGTTTGTTGTTAATCCAGCCGCCAATGGTTACCGTCTCCCCGACGTGCTGGCTAACTTGACGAATCACACATTTCGTGGTCATGCATTAATCTCTCCCTTAACTACTCTTTACTGTTTGCCGCTTGCACGATGCGGTGAGTATCTCGTGCGATAACCAATTCCTCGTTGGTTGGGATAACGAGCACTTCCACTTTGGAATTCTTCGTGGAAATACGGCGCGGATCTCCGGAGCGCACCTTGTTTAATTCCTCATCCAGCTCCACACCGAGGAAAGTCAGCTGCTCCAATATTTTCTGGCGCAGTACCACGGAATTTTCACCGACACCGGCTGTGAATACAATAACGTCTACTCCGTTCATAGCTGCCGCGTATGATCCGATATATTTGCGTACACGGTATTCATACATCTCAAATGCGAGTGTAGAGTTAGGCTCGCC
The DNA here is from genome assembly GCF_900177425.1 of Paenibacillus uliginis N3/975. NCBI lineage: Bacteria > Bacillati > Bacillota > Bacilli > Caryophanales > Paenibacillaceae > Paenibacillus > Paenibacillus uliginis. The sequence continues at coordinate 3,794,581 of NZ_LT840184.1, forward strand.
CTTCTCCATACCATCCGTAATTTCCCGCATGTCACTGCTGATACCGGAAATCGCAAGCAGTCCGCTGTGCTTGTTCAGCATCGAATTCACTTCGTTAACTGTCAGTTCTTCCTTATTCATCACGTAAGGCACGATGGCAGGATCCAAATCTCCGCTCCGTGTACCCATCATCAGACCTTCCAGCGGCGTCATCCCCATCGACGTATCCATAGAGTTGCCGTCCTGTACTGCAGTAATGGAAGCACCGTTACCAATATGGCAAGTGATGATTTTCAGATCTTCAATCGGACGGTTCAGGAATTCGGCAGCGGTTTGACTCACGTATTCATGGGACGTTCCGTGAGCGCCGTAACGGCGGACTTTATATTTATTATAAAGAACTCTTGGAATAGCGTACAGATAAGATTTTTCCGGCATGGTCTGATGGAATGCCGTATCAAATACGACAACCTGAGGAACACCCGGCATATTCAATTCAGCCGCTTTGATACCCATCATGGATGCAGGGTTATGAAGCGGTGCAAGATCGAACAGACGACGGATTTCCGCTTTAGCCGGACCGTCAACAAGCGCCGACTCTTTGAAGTATTCACCGCCATGAACGACACGGTGGCCTACTGCTTGAATTTCTTCAATCGAAGAAATGACACCGTGCTCCTTATGAGTCAGCATACCAAGTACTTTCCGGATTGCCGTTGTGTGCTCCAGAATTTCACTCACTTCCGTCACTTCCTGCTTGCCAGTCGGTTTGTGAGTCAGTATGGAGGAATCCATACCAATACGTTCTACAAGACCTTTTGCCAAAACGGATTCATCCGTCATGTTATATAACTGATATTTAAGCGAGGAACTACCCGCGTTGATTACGAGAATATTCATATCCGGTCACCATCCTTGTCGTACTTGAAAAAGCCTTCTTCCGTCTTCACGCCGAGATGACCAGCACGAACCATCTTTTTCAACACGATGGATGGACGGTATTTAAGCTCGCCAAATTCACGGAACATACGCTCCAAAGCTGCCAATACAGAATCAAGTCCGAAACGGTCAGCCATTTCAAGCGGGCCATACTGGAAGCTGTATCCGATTCTCATTGCATCGTCGATATCCTCTGCGGAAGCAACACCCTCTTGAAGGAGGTGCAGCGCTTCGTTGATCATAAGACAAATCATACGACTTGATACAAAACCTGGAGATTCGTAAACCATGATTCCTTTTTTATCCGAAATTTCCTCTACAAAACGCTTTGTCTCATTGAATGTGTTGTCAGAAGTTTTCAGACCACGGATAATTTCTACCAGATCAACTTTTGAAACTGGATGAATAAAGTGCATACCAATAACCCGCTCAGGGTACATCGTGGAACTTGCAAGCTCCGTCAAGCTAAGCGAGGAGGTGTTACTTGCTAATATAATATTGCTAGGACATACTTGGTCAAGCTGCGCGAACACCTGCTTCTTGGCTTCCAAGTCCTCCGTAATTGTCTCTATCACCATATCGCAGGCACTTAGTTCAGCAAAATGAGTTACTTTTTGAATACGGCCTAGAATAAGTTTCTTCTCCGCTTTCGTAATACCCCATCTCTCGAGCTGCTTGTCGAGACTTGTCTCAATCATTCCGTATGAATATTCCAGTTTCTCGGGGGTTTTCTCTACCAGCATAACGTCGAGTCCTTTGGCTGCCAGCATTTCGGCAATGCCTTGTCCCATCGTCCCGCCGCCAACAACGCCGATTTTTTTGAAGTACATAGTTGTGCTCCACCCTTTCCTTATCTCTATACTCTATTGTACCCGTCTTTGTCGAAAAATACATTTAGAAAGGCACAAAGTATAATAATATCTTAGCACGACGAAAAAGTAAAAAAAAATAACCAGCATAACAATTTATGCTGGTAAAAGGGCATTTTCACTAAATTGACATCTGAATTGCTCTCCTGATAATATTTCCTCTCTCATCAGGATATCAAGAGAGTTATCGAATATAGCACGACTTTGTTCTAACAAATGTTTCGTTCGGTTCATCAAGTCTTCCAAAATCAGATTATTCTCTCTCATCAGTTCTTCAGTTGTTACCATATTCATGTTAATAATACCCAAAGATGTCAAACCTGACTTCATCATTGTTTCAACAATATTGAGAGACTGCTCAAAGTCATTACTGGAGCCTGTACTGCGTCCGCCGTAATAAATTTCTTCGGCCGCTGCCCCTCCAAGAGCAATCATGATCTGCTCTTCCAGGAACGATTTGGTGTACAGATATTGCTCCTGCTGAGGGTTGTGGCGGACATAACCGAGCGCTTTCCCCCGCGGACTGAGAGCAACCTGCTTCACACTTCCTGGACGAACACGCTCAGCCATAATAGCATGTCCAAGCTCGTGAATCGCCACTCTCTTTTTCTCCTCGATATTGGACTCACGGTCAGAACGCTCACCCATCATTACCTTATCGATTGCCATAGACAAGTGCCGCTGAGAGATAAATTCCTCATTTTCACGCATGGTGTAAATGGCGGCTTCATTCATGACACTTTCAAGCTGGGCACCTGAAAAACCATATGATTCCTCCGCGATTTTTTCCAAATCAACGTCCGCATCTAGCGGTTTATTACCCGCATGCAGATTTAAGATGTGTGCGCGTCCTTTTTTGTCCGGAAGATCAACTTGAATATGGCGGTCAAACCGTCCAGGGCGAAGAAGTGCGCTATCAAGCATCTCTTTCCGGTTCGTTGCTGCTATAACAAGAATACGCGGTGCATCCGTCGTAAAGATACCGTCCATTTCAGTTAACAACTGGTTCAATGTCTGATCATACTCCCGCTGCTGCCCGCCTTCACGCTTGCCGCCGATCACATCAATCTCATCGATAAAAATAATCGCGCTCTGCTTGTTTTCTTTGGCTGCGCGGGTGCGGGCATCTTTAAACAGGTCCCTGATACGGCCAGCACCGACACCTACATACATTTCAACAAATTCACTGCCCGATGCAGCAACAAATACCGAGTTTGTGTAATGTGCTGCCGCCTTAGCCATCAGTGTCTTACCTGTTCCCGGAGGCCCTGTCAGCAAAATGCCTTTCAATGGGCGAATTCCGAATTTTTTGATCTCTTCATGACGGATTAGAAAATCAAGCGCCTCACGCAGCTCCTGCTTCGCGTTATCCTGCCCTCCGATTTCTTCAAAGGTCAGCTTTGCCATGTTACCCTTTTTCCGTTTACGTTCACCACCTGCACCTACAGCTATCCCGCCCTTCATCTTGGCAATAAAGAGAAGAGCTCCTACAAGCATGGCTGCAATGAGGATTGGAACAACATTAATGCCAATGAATGCAAGGAATACGAACAGCACAGGGATGAAGCCAATCAATACTTCCTTGGACCACTTAGGCATGATTCCACACCTCCATTTTGCCGGGTTGGCGTGGTAGAATTATGAACTTACCTGACTTGCCGTCGGATAAACTTACATATACGTTCTGGTCATCAATTTGAGCGTTTGCTTTCAAAGTAGGTGAGTTTTTTGCCAGTTCATCCAAAGATGACTGTATATCGGTGTACTGCTTGTTATCCATCGCTTCGGCTACTGATAACATAGCCTCATCCCACCATTGGTTCAGTCGCTCGGACGAGTGATCTTCCACCTCAAGCTTCAATGTACGTTTACCGACAACCGACTTACCTTCCTTGTTTATATGTTCGACCAGACCCCGTAAATTCGTTTCTGGTTCTAAATCAAGTTTCAAAGTGACTGTATCCTGTTTAATATCTATTTGAGAGTTGTTCACTCCATCATACTGTGATACCACATTGGCCAGTGGATTCTGAAGAGCCATTTGCCGATACAGAAACCAACCGCCAAAAAGCACCGATGCCGATATAACAACCGTCAGAACGACAGGAACAATGCGTAGTTTCAATGTATTTCCTCCTTGTTATATGATGTATATTATTGATGTATCACGTTTGATACATCAATAATACATATATCTATACACACGAATCCGCCTCGTTAATACAAATATGAGTATATCACATCTTATATACTTTTTTCATTCGAGTCTGTGAAAATATTTAAAACTATTTTATCAAGATTTTTTGTAAACGCTTACACATAATCTTGTCATTTAACACTCCGCCTATTGATGGAGTGTTAAATTTTGTTATTGATTGGGTAGAATAATGTCTTCACCGATCTGACTTCCATCCTGAAACCGATAAAACCGGTATTTCGTCTCATTGTTTAGATGGTATAACAGATGCCATGCGTATTCTCCTTCATACATACCTAGAACAAGTCTTTCGATTACCGAACCAGGCAGGTCACTCTTGATCTGATTACGCATTTGAGCTTCCGATATACCACCGCTCAGAGGTTCGCTGTGTACAGCTTCGGCTCCATCCAGTGGTTTATTCTCTTCCGTAAACTTCACCCATACGATGATATCCTGGTTTTCCGTATCCTTACCGGTAACGACCCAGTAAATGCTCTCTTTATCCCATACCGATTTATAAGTTTTGTCTTTCTTCATCAAACCGCCATATTGCTGAGCAGCCTTGATAGCCGCGTTCTCTTCCGACCATTTACCAGACATTACATTTGAATAATAAATCTGAATAAACAGCAATATGAGCAGAAAACCGGAAATGCTGAGAAGTATCCACTTCGTTTTTTTCTTCAATCTGCGTTCCTCGCTCCCTTGTTATTCCCTAAAGGGTCAACAGCCGCTCGAACGCACTTTGGGCTTCACGGCGAATCTTTTCTTCATCCAATGTAAGGCAAATTCCGTTTTTGACGACCTGCTTACCATCTACCCACACATGCTCCACGTCCTTGGCACTCGCTGAATAAACCGCATGCGAGATAAAGTCCGTATGTGGCAGAAAATGTGCCTGATCGGTATTTAACGCGATAAAGTCCGCTTTCATTCCGGGAGCCAGCGTCCCAACACCGTCTAAGAATAATGATTTCGCTCCATATTCTGTTCCCATACGAAGTGATTCAACAGCAGGGACTGCTGTTGGATCGCCACTGACACCCTTATGAATAAGAGCAGCGAGTCTCATTTCCTCAAACATATCCAAATTGTTGTTGCTCGCAGGACCATCCGTACCCAGTGATACGGTAACTCCTGCTTTAAGCAGTTCCGGTACCCGGGCGACACCGCTTGCCAGCTTCAGGTTGCTTCCCGGATTGTGGGATACCGCTACCTTATGAGTCGCCAAAATCTCAATCTCTTCATCCGTTAAATGAACTGCATGCGCAACAAGCGCCGGGCGTGAGAAGACGCCAAGTTTTTGAAGATGAGCTACTGGCCGCAACCCGTAATCCCGAACATTCTGTTCGACTTCAGTTACTGTTTCTGACATATGGGTGTGAATTGGCAAATCCAGATCGTAAGCAGTCTGCACAAACTTTTCGATGTAATCCGGAGGACATGTGTAAGGCGCATGAGGCGAAATCATCGTTGTGATACGTCCATCAGCTTTACCGTGCCAGTCCTTCGCAAATGCTGTAGCCTCCTTCAGCTTGTGATTCTGAACATCTGGAGGACACAAACCGATTACACCGCGAGTAAGTACCCCCCGCATACCGGACTGCTCAGTCACGGCTGCTACCTGATCCATATGATCATACATATCGAGGAAGGTCGTCGTGCCGCCTTTCAGCATTTCGATCACAGACAACGAGGTACCCCAATATACATCATCAGCTGTAAACTTCGCTTCCATCGGCCACATTTTCTCCTGCAGCCATACCTGAAGTGCCAGATCATCCCCGTATCCACGAAGAAGCGACATAGCCGTATGACCATGCGTATTCATAAGACCAGGCATGAAAAACAGATGTGTGCCGTCGATAATCTCCATATTTTCCTCAACCTTCGGTTGTTCTTCACCGATATAGGTAATGAGATCGTCTTCGATGACCATATATCCGCGCAGAACCGGCTTTTCGTTCTGAAGTACAGCAAAGGTTCCGTTTTTAATCATCCATTTACGCTTCGTCATGATCGGCATCTTCCTTTCCGTTATCCAAATAATAAGCCAGACTCTGCAAATCCGTCGTGAAGTCAGCTGTATGAATCCGGATGTGCGGAGGAGCTTTCAAGATCGTTGGCGCAAAATTCAGAATCGCTTCAATACCGGATGAGATCAGTTTATCCGCCACATCTTGTGCTTCGACATCAGGAACGGTAATAATCCCGATCCGGATTCCGAACTCCTTAATAGTCGCCGTCAATTCTTCCATCGATTGAACGACTAAATTGTTGATTTTAGTGCCGACTTTGGGAGTATATGCATCGAATATAGCTACAATCTTCATATTATCTTTCAAAAAAGCGTTGTAATTGGAAAGGGCGTGTCCAAGATTACCAGCACCCACAAGCACTACATTAATCTGCTGGTCCAGTTTAAGAATATGACGGATTTTCTCGATCAAATAAGAGACGTCATAACCTATCCCTTTTCTGCCAAAATCTCCAAAATAGGCAAGATCCTTGCGGATTTGCGCCGGATTTAGGTCGAGCTTCTGTCCAAGCTCCTGTGAGGACACCGTTGCAACCTCACGAAGATGAAGTTCGTTCAGATAGCGTAAATATACGGGCAGTCTGCGAACCACGGCCTCCGAAATTTTATCCGATTTCATGCATGCTCCCCCTAATGATAAACTCAAAATAAATAACTTAAATTCTTATTGTATCGCCTCGTCCCCGTGAAGCCATTCCGCAATGCGGGGAACCATCTGCTCTGTCCGCATATGTTCCATTTTCGGGCCAGGCAGTGAATATAAAAAGTATTTTCCGTAATAAGATTCAATCACACGGGTATCATAAACAATCACAATACCCTTGTCTTGAGCTGTTCGCACAAGACGCCCGAAACCCTGCTTAAAGCGAATAACCGCTTGAGGTACGGATAGTTTCATGAACGGATTTTTCTTCTGCTGCTGCAGTAACTCGCTCTTCGCTTCGACAAGGGGATGGTTGGGCGGTTGAAACGGTAGCCTTACGATAGCCAGGCATGTCAGCGCCTCTCCCGGAATATCGACCCCTTCCCAGAATGAGCTTGTCCCAAGCAGCACCGATGCGCTGCTGTCCTGAAACCTTCGAATCAGCTTGGTTCGGCTTGATCCATCCATCCCTTGTCCGAGTACGGATATATCACTGGATGACAGAACTTCCTTGAGCGGATCATACACCTGGCGCAGCATACGGTACGAGGTAAACAGTACCAGCATTCGTCCATGAGTTGCCTTAGCGGCATCTGCAAGTGATTGAACGAGTGTACTCACAAAGTTCTGATCTCCCATGGTCCCCTTAACGCTTGGGAAATCCCTTGGAATTAATAACAGTGCTTGCTCACGGTAATTAAACGGTGACGGAAGCTGCACGGTATTCAGCTGCCCCTGATCTGAAGCATCCTGCAGCCCAAGATTATCGATCATATACTGAAACGATTTATCTATAGATAGAGTTGCAGAAGTGAGAATGATACTTCTTTTTTTATCGAAGAACAGCTCTTTCAACTGCCCGCTCACATCAACTGGCACGGCAAACATCTGCAGCGATTTACTGCGAAAATTACCGTTCGCCTCCATCCAGTAAACCACGCCTTCATCGTTCAGAGTCATGAAAAATTTCAGATTCTCCCGGTGCGCAGCCAAGTCCTTAAAGAGGCCGTTAATATCCGTAATCAAACTGTCTGCTCCATAATCATTCAGTTCTTCCCGAACCTCAGATGTTAGCATGTCTCCTTTGCGAACGACATCTCCCAAGGTGACGTGAATCTGATTCTCTAACTCCGTCAAACTTTCCCAGTCTTTTGGCTTCTTGGATGGTGACAGTCGGAGCGTAAATTGTCCTGCATCCCCCGCAGAAGCATCTCCGCGTTCAGGAAGAAGTCCGAACAGAAGGTCACTGAGCCGATCCCAGCTCTCCTTGACAGTAATTAGATCAGGGTATAGCCGGTCAATGACTACCGTCCATTCCCCCGCCTTTTCGTGCGCCGACGTTTGAAGCAGTTGACGGAGTGCTGGCAACTGTCCATTGCGGCTGTCCTTGTAGAGACGTGTAAGGGTGTGTACCACCGTAAAATACTTCATATGGAGCCCGAGATGCTTCCCCGCCACATCTTCCAAGTGATGAGCCTCATCAATGACCAACCGCTCATACGACGGCAACAGCTGATGATTCGCTTTTACATCGGTAAACAATTTGGAATGGTTCGTAATAACCACATCCGCAATACCCGCTTCATGCTTCGCACGGTGGTAGAAACACTTTCGGAACCATGGGCAAGCCCGTCCCAAGCAAGAATCGGAATCGCTAGATACCGTTTCCCAGAAGTCCCCACCGCGTCCACCAAGGTTCAGTTCCTCATCATCCCCGGTTTCTGTCTGTGTCAGCCATATGATCATTTGGGCTGCAATGATGATATCCTCTTTAGGTGTGTTGAAATCTCTTCTATTTATTTTATGTTCAAATTTTCTCAAACACAAATAATGCTGTCTCCCTTTGAAGACGGCGGCCTTAAATGGAAACGGGACTACCTTAGTGAGTAGCGGGATATCCCGTTCACGAAGCTGTTCCTGAAGGTTGATTGTATGCGTGCTGACCATTACCTTCTGTTCCTGTTTCACACTTTGGTATATGGAAGGAAGCAAATATCCAAGTGATTTCCCTGTACCGGTCCCAGCCTCAATCAGGAGATGCTTGTCATCCTCTAGTGCATTCATGACCTCTTCGAACATAATGTCCTGGGCATCCCGACTTTCATATTGAGGAAGTGTCTCACGTAAATTATTACGTACCTGGCTCATATACTGTTCAAAGGATAGCTCGGCTAGCGGATTAACCTCTTCTTCATCTCGTGCAGGTGTCATATCGGTCCAGTCCTCGATCGCCAGAGCAAATTGACGAAAATACGTGTAGTTGTCCGGATCCTGAATCGCCTGATTTTCCTTATCAGCCCGCATTCCATCGAAGAACCAACTCAAATCACTGTCCTCAACCGCAAAAAGATCGCTCAAACGCTGTATCGTAAGCAGCGGAAGTTGATCAAGCTCTTCCAGACATTTCAGCAGCGCATAGGCGGTAGCAAGCGCATCGCTGTCCGCTTGGTGTGGGCGGTCATGCTCCAGGCCGAAATAGGACGACACCATCCCCAGCTGATACGATGTCAGTGAAGGAAAGCATATTTTCAAAAAATGTATCGTATCGAGTATCCGCCCGCTGAAAGGTAAATAACCACAACGGTCGAGTGCATTTTGCAAAAAATTAAAATCAAAGGCTACATTATGCCCCACAAGTACAACATCATCGAGCATAGGTACCAGTTCCATCATCATCTCTTCAAGGGAGGGTGCTTCAGCTACATCTTGATCCGAAATACCTGTCAAACCTGTAATAAACGGTGGAATCGGAATCCCGGGATTGACATAAGAGCCGTACACTCGGGAAATGCTGCGATCTTCATCAATGATGGCCAGCCCCACTTGAATGATTTCATCGGCTGACTGGTTGCCCGTAGTTTCAAAATCCAATACGGCAAATTTCATGTTCGTATAAATCCCTTTCATTCCAGTCTAAATAACAGCATAACAGATGTAACGCCGTTTGAACATTATGGACATAAAAAAGGCGATGCCACAGACTCGGCGCTTCGAGCGGGCATCGCTTCTACAGACTGATATTCATAACAACGAAATCAATTGACTCCCATACTGCAGTTCCCCGCGGTTCTTGTGGCAAACCTCCAGATTAATCAGCGGATCGGGAAGAGTCGGGTCACTCTGTATCGCAAGCGTGAAATAATCCCGAGCTTTGTCTGTCCGCCCGTTAATGACCTGTATGCAACCTAGAGCGTTATAAATCATGGCCTGTAATCTCTTGTCGTCCGCCAGCGGGAGAATCGATAGCAGATAACCTGAAGCCTCCACCGTCTCACCCAAATGCAGATGAGCCATGGCCGTATAGAGCCGAATCAGCAAGCTTTCCGGATATATGGCAGCAGCAACCGTAAATTGGGCCAGAGCAGGTCTGAACATAAGGAGTTTGTAGTATCCTTGGCCGCGTATGAAAGCATCCAGCTGCATTTCCGGTGATTCGGTCGGCGGAAAAACCGGTGATGAAGCTGCACTCTCACGGAAAATAGCCATCTTCTCTTCAAACCGAAGCCATTCATCAATGATACCTTCACTCATACTCTTCAACATATTCCAGTTATGAATCAGCGCCTGTTTCTTGGGACCATGTGCAGAAGGGTAATGCTTCACAATTTCATCTAACATGTCGTTCATTTCGTCGAATACATGTTGAAACATGGAGTGCATCCCACCCTTAGTGAAAAAATGAGATCAGTGCGTCGACCTGAGTTCATTTTTTGTTAAAGCTGATGTTTTCATTCCCGAAACAAGCGTTACATTTTGGAGTGAATGACTTTATCGAATCGTTGCATGAATCTCACGGTGCTCGGTTATAATCGGCTTGTTGCCGCCGTCTACAATAACAACTGTCGGTTTATGATTCTCATATTCCTCTTTAGACATCATCGCATAAGAAATAATAATGACATTGTCACCTGGTTGAACCAGTCGTGCAGCCGCACCGTTCAGGCAGATCACACCACTTCCGCGCTGGCCTGTAATGACATACGTTTCAAGACGCTCACCGTTATTATTGTTCACAATCTGTACTTTTTCATTCTCAAGCAGATCAGCGGCTTCCATTAAATCCTCGTCAATGGTAATGCTGCCAACATAATTAAGATTGGCTTCAGTTACGGTTGCACGGTGAATTTTAGACTTCATCATTGTTCTAAACATGAGGATTACCCTCTTTCGTTTGGAATAGTGCATTATCGATTAAGCGTGTCTTACCAAAACGAACAGCAAGCGCCAGTATACAGTCATTACCTGTTTCGGCAAGCCTTGCTTCATTATCAATCGGCATCAGTTCAGGAAATGTAAGTACCTCAGCATAATCGATCTTCGCCATCGGCGCCCCGGAGATAACCTCCGTGAGCAATCTGCGTACCTCACCAGCAGTAGCTGTGACTCCGTTCTCCAGTTGTTCCAAAGCTACATTCAGTGATCTGGATAACACCAACGCCTGTTCCCTTTCTTCTGCATTTAGATACACGTTGCGGGAACTGAGGGCGAGGCCATCCTCCTCCCGGACTATCGGGCACGGTACGATGGTGACGTCCATATTCAAGTCACGGACCATCTGTTCAAGTACGGCAACCTGCTGTGCATCCTTCATCCCGAAAAAGGCAAAATCAGGTTTCACGATATTAAAGAGTTTATTCACGACGGTTGTCACACCATCAAAATGTCCAGGACGAGATGCCCCACACAAGAGAGAAGTCAGCTCAGATACCGCCACTTTCGTTTTTATCGGTTGAGGGTACATTTCTTGTACCTCCGGTATAAAGACGATGTCTACCCCTTTAGATTCAGCGACAGCGAGGTCTCTCTTCTCATCTCTTGGGTAAGTTTCAAAGTCTTCACCTGGCCCAAACTGAATTGGGTTTACAAAAATACTCAGCACAACGGTACCCGTCATTTCACGAGCTCTCTGCATCAGACTGCCATGGCCCTCGTGGAGAAATCCCATGGTCGGAACAAGCCCCACAGGGCCTGAAACCGTGCTGCGGCGATGTCCAATTTCTGCACGCAGCTCTTCAATCGTCCGAATTACTTTCATCTTGAAGTCACCTTTTCTTTTTCGTTTCCATAAAGGGATGAGGAGGGCTTATGCGTACCCTGAGCTGAAAAAACATGCTCCTCAGCAGGAAAAGAGCGCTCCTTCACTTCCTTTACATATTGAGAAATGCCTTCACGAATCAGCGTGCCGACATCTGCATATGTTTTGACAAATCTTTTTTCTCTATAGGTAGAAGTATATTTAAGCACATCATGATATACAAGCACTTGACCGTCACAATAACGGCCTGCTCCGATACCTATCGTTGGAATGGACAACGCCTTACTAATATCAGCAGTCGCTTCCTCAGTTACCAGCTCAAGCACTACGGCAAAAGCTCCAGCAGCTTCCAGCGCCTTGGCATCATTCATCAGTCGTTCGGCATCAGCAGTGTCCTTGCCTTGAACTCGATATCCCCCAATTTGGTTTACTGACTGCGGAGTAAGTCCAATATGTCCTAGGACAGGTACGCCAGCCTGTACGATTCGCTTGACAGTATCAGCAATCTCGGCACCGCCTTCCATCTTAACCGCATGGGCGTGGCCCTCTTGCATTAATCGGCGAACATTTCGAAGTGTCTCATCCAGACTGCCATGATAGGTCATAAACGGCAGATCCGCAACGATAAACGTATCCTCTGCTCCGCGTGCAACCGCACGAGTGTGATACACCATATCATCGATCGTAACGGGAATGGTTGAGTTAAATCCCAAGACGACATTACCTAAGGAATCACCGACCAAAATCATATCAACTCCAGCTTCTTCAGCGAGCTGAGCGGAAGGGTAATCGTATGCAGTCAGCATACTGATTGGTACGCCCTCACTTTTCATTTTTTTCATTTTAACAATGTTTAATGGTTGTTTGCCTGGCATGTGACACAAGCCCCTTTCACTTAGTGTATAACACAACAAAAAAACCTTTTAGCAAAAGTACGCTAAAAAGTCCGAAAGGCAAAAAAGAGTCACTCGCGATCGTCCCTTCTGTCTCGGTCCTTTCGGCTCAGAGCAGAATCCAACGTAACCGGCAAAAGCAGTTAAGAAGGTGTTCCTTAAAGTTCAATTCTGTCCCCAGAGTGCAGTTCTTCCCGTAGAAGATACCGCCTCTGAACACAGTATAACAAATCTTTTTATTTTTTTCACCTTGTTTTCTTTTACCGCTGCAGCGTAATATCACCTGAAAAAACAGGAGTTAGCTCCCCGTCCTCATTTCTTACAAGCAATGCTCCAGAAGGGTGTAAACCAGCAGCCGTACCGTTGATTACGCCCCTTGGAGATTGGACGCAGACTTCACGGTTCATCGTAACGGAAGATGCTTCCCACAGCGATGCAATGGGCTCAAAGCCTTGCTCGTTATATAGTCCGTATAGAGACTCTATTTCATTCAGGATCGAACAGATCAATTCATTTCGGTTAATATTGTGACCAGAGGCCATACGAAGCGACGTCGCAATACTCTTCAACTCATCCGGGTAATCCTCTTCTTTGAGATTTACGCTAATGCCTATTCCTGCGATACAATATCTGACAAACTCATCCTCATTAGCAGATTCCAGAAGAATACCGCATACCTTCTTGCCGTCGATGAGCAGGTCATTCGGCCACTTGATCCCGGCTTCTATACCTGTTGTCTTCAGGATCGCTCTACGGACAGCAACACCTGTCAGCAGCGTCAATTGCTGTGTCAGATGCAAAGGCTGAGTCGGACGCAGGATCAAGCTCATCCATATTCCTTTGCCAAATGGCGAATAAAACTTTTTCCCCATTCGTCCTCGTCCACCGGTCTGCTCCTCAGCAATGACCAGCGTTCCCTCAGGCGCACCCTCCTCGGCCAGTCGGCGAGCATCTTCTTGAGTAGACGTAGTTGACCGTAGAACTTCGATCTGATGACCAAATGAACGGTTGGTCAAACATGCTGACAACACAGCCGGATCAAGTGGTTCCGGCTTCTCTGTCATTCGATATCCCAGACGCGGCAACGCCTCAAATTCATAACCAGCACTTCGAAGCTTATTAATCTGTTTCCACACAGCTGTCCGGCTAATGTTTAAGCGCCTGCTGATTTCCTCACCGGACAGAAATTGTCCGGACTGCTCCAGAAATATATCCAGCAGCATAGGCGTCTCATTCTTCTTCATGGTTCATCACCCGCTTTGCTTCTTCAATCAAATTGTCTTTGTCATTGGGAAGAAAACCGGCAGCTGTCTTTACAAGCAGCAGCTGCAGCACCTTCCCCATCCACGGACCACCGCGACGCTCTAATGCTTGCAGAAGCTCACTACCCGTTACTTGCAGATCCTTCAGACTTCTAACGTTCATCGTATTCAGCCAATGGTAGGCTTGTTCAACAGATACATCTGCGTTGATCTGTTGCCCGGCTCTTTGCACTGCCTCCTGCATACAGAGCCATTGTTCGGCGATTTCTGTACCAAGCTCAAGTACCAGGTTTATCCATAACAGACGGTCCGAATCCGGTTCAATACCTCTAAAATCATTAAACCAGCGCTCCTGAAATTTAAGCAATCCAAGAATCGTTTCCCTCCGTCTATTAGAAAAGGTCCACTCTCGCAACAGCTTGTCCGCCTCATCAACCAAGATTCCGCATCCGTGAATGAGCAGCGCCCAACGAATATCCAGGTCGGAGGATTGAACTTCAGGGATGGCGCCTATTATTTTCGGATCATGCTTTTCAAAAGGAAAAGGAACCTTCATTGAAGCATATAGGCCGCTTTGCTTGATCAGTTCCAGTCCCCTTAAAGGGTTCGGCCCTGACATCATTTTATCCAGCTCGCTGCGGATACGTTCCATCGCGATCCATGATAATGTTTCCCGGTCTGCCAAGATTCCCTTCCAGGTATCCTTCGCTATGGAGAAACCAAAAACAGACGCAAAACGGATACAGCGAATCATCCGCAAAGCATCTTCACGAAAACGAACTCTCGCGTCGCCGACACAGCGGATTATCCGCAGATCAATATCTTTTCTTCCGCCAAACGGATCAACCCATATCCCGTCGATTCCAAGAGCCATCGCATTCATGGTAAAATCCCGCCGCTTTAAATCCTCTTCTACCTCACTTACAAAAAAAACCTGGGTAGGTCGGCGATGGTCTTCATAACCACCTTCAATACGATAGGTTGTCACCTCGAAGGACTGTCCCTTCTCAATAACGGTAACCGTTCCGTGTTTTATTCCGGTAGGCACTACCCGGGGGAATAGCGCGCTTGTCATCTCGGGGAGAGCTGAGGTTGTAATATCCATGTCGCTTACCTTCCGACCCATATACTCATCCCGAACGCAGCCTCCGACCCAATACGCCTCATACCCATGATCATTGAGCGTACGAATCACTTTAGCACTGCCGGCTGCCATGTCAGAGTCGGCGTGCTGCCACACAATACTTTGGTGCTGTTCAGCCATCATTCTCCCGTTCCTTCTATCCGAAAAACGGACGAGAGGCGAGCCTATCCGAAAACCGGATTCAGCTCACTTACCTCCCGCCCCAATACTCGGTAATAAATTTCTTCATACTTGCTGCGAATCCGTTCGTTACAGAAGAGCGTCCTTGATCTGTGAAGACACGCTTCCTTCAAGCTGGCATTCAGCTTATCATCCTTAAAAATATCGATGACGTACTCAGCCATCTGCCCACTGTCGCCAATAGGTGCTAGGAAACCTGTTTCCCCATGGGTAACGAGCTCCGGAATACCACCGGCAATGGAACCGACGGTAGGGACTCCGCAAGCCATCGCCTCCAGAGCGACAAGCCCGAAGCTTTCCTTCTCCGAAGGAAGCAGAAGGACATCCGCCATTGAGATCACGTGCGCGATTTCATCCTGCTTTCCAAGGAAATGAACCCTGTCGCTGAGTCCCAGCTCATTGATGCGGCACTGGATCTTCGGAAGCTCAGGCCCTTCACCTACAAGCAGCAGCTTGGAAGGGACTTGGCTGTTCACCTCAGCGAAAATGTCAACAACATCGCCCACCCGTTTGACCGGCCGGAAATTGGATATATGCATGATGATCCGTTCTTCTGGATCCGCAAAATCACGCCGGAGTGAAGCGGAATCCCTCGGATAATAAACACGGTGGTCCACGAAATTATAAGTTAAATCGATATCACGGCTGATATCGAGCACTTCCCGTGTTTCCCGGATCAGATCCTGTGATACGGCTGTCACAGCATCACTTTCGTTAATTGCAAGCCTGATCAAATCTTTCAAAGATTCATCCTGTGCCAGTACGGTAATATCCGTACCATGCAAAGTGGTCACCACTTTCAATTGATCTCCTACCATTTGTTTCGCCAGAAAGGCACACACGGCATGAGGAACTGCATAATGAACATGCAGGACGTCCAGTTGCTGCATTTTGACAACCTGAGCCATTTTAGTAGCGAGTGAAAGATCATAAGGCGGATATCGGAACACATAATAATCGTTTACTTCGACTTCATGATAATAAATGTTTTTATGAAAGCTCCCTAAGCGAAAGGGAATGCTGTGTGCTATAAAATGCACCTGGTGGCCTTGTTCAGCGAGCAGCTTTCCGAGTTCGGTAGCGACTACGCCCGAGCCGCCCAGAGAGGGATAGCAGGTAATGCCTATTTTTAGCGGCTGCTGTTTTTTCATATGAGGCCTCCTTACGATTGCTTATGCCTATTATTATGCCTCTTTGGGGATAAATAGATGAACCATGTGCGGAGTTTTAGTCGCAAACCCTTCCGCATAGGAAATGAGCTTGCGCTGTCCAAGCAGCGAATCCCTGGCACGCACACGTTCGATGTACCCTTCTGTTAACGGAGTTGAGACGGAATTATGTTCTGTTTTTACAAATTGAGACCGATAACAGGAAAGCGCCTCTTCCTTCTTCTCATAGTTAGCTGAAACATCAACCACGAGATCTGTTTGTCCAAGATCATTAATAAAATAAAAATAGAGCTCGTCCACTTTTACCGCTGGCTGATCCGGCATATAGCGCCGAAGTTTCGCATTAAAGACAGCTTCCTCCACCAGCTTGCTGCAGGCAATATGGTCAGGATGGCGGTCTTCCCAATATGGAGCGAACACGATTGATGGAGAATACTTCCGTATCTCTGCCGTTATTTTCTCAATATTTTCCGGTGTCACAAACAATCCCCGGTCAGGCAGACCCAGATTACTCCGAACCGATAGTCCTAGAACCTGAGCGGCTTTATCCGCTTCCTGCTTTCTAAGCTCAACCGTGCCGTTAGACGACATTTCTGCTGCGGTCAGATCACATATCCCCACCGAAGCGCCTGCTGAAGTATGCTTATATATCGTGCCTGCCATGCCGATCTCAGCATCATCCGCATGTGCACCAAAGATTAATATATCAAGCTTCTGGCTCATAGATCCGTACCGGGTTTATATTTATCAACAAGTTCTCTCCAGCCCAAGTCACCTCTGTCGAGGGCTTTAACCAAAATTTCAGCTGTAGCAATGTTTGTTGCAAGCGGTATCCCTTGAACATCACAAAGACGGAGTAGTGCGTTAATGTCCGGTTCGTGAGGCTGAGCCATCAACGGGTCACGTAGAAAAATGATAAGATCCATTTCATTTTGAGCAACAAGCGCCCCGATCTGCTGGTCTCCCCCAAGCGGACCAGACATAAAACGGTGAATACGTAGATCCGTCTGATCCATGATCCGGGTTCCTGTCGTTCCAGTAGAGTAAAGATCATGTCCCTCAAAAACCTGCTCATAAGCAATTACAAAGTTAACCATCTCTTCTTTCTTGCGGTCATGTGCTATAAATGCAATTTTCATCATGTCGCGTCTCCTCTTTCTCTCTAGTCGATGAAGTGATCGAAGCCGTAGATCATACCTGTATAACCCATTACTTTTTCGACTGCCATTTTCACACCAGGCATATAAGCAGCCCGCTCATAAGAGTCGTGTCGAATCTTTAGACTTTGGCCATAACCGCCAAAAATTACTTCCTGCTGCGCAAACACCCCCGGAAGACGAACGCTGTGAATCCGGAATCCGTTGTAGTAAGCGCCCCGGGCTCCTTCAATTATCTCTTCTTCCTTCGGATTTCCTTGGCGAAGCTCTTCACGATTGGCAGCAATCATTTCGGCTGTCTTAATCGACGTCCCCGATGGAGCGTCCAGTTTCTGATCTCCATGTGTCTCGATAATTTCTACATGAGGCAAGTATTTAGCCGCCTGTGCAGCAAATTTCATCATTAAGATCGCGCCGATCGAAAAGTTAGGAGCAATCAGGCCGCCGATAGCACGCGTCTGACACTGCTTGTCCAACTCTTCGATTTGTTCGGGAGTGAATCCTGTTGTTCCGATGACTGGACGAACCCCATGTTTAACGGCTAAGGAAGTATTCGTGTATGCCGATTGCGGGGTTGTGAAATCAACCATCACGTCAGGCTTGTGTTCAACGAGTGCCATTTCGAGATCTGGAGTTACCGTTATTCCACAAGCAGGAAGTGCTACAAGCGTACCTGCATCGGTACCACTATCGTGGAGACCTACAGCAGCCACCAGTTCCAGTTCAGGATCCTGCAATACCAACTTCACTACTTCTTTGCCCATGCGGCCGCCTGCTCCAACGACCGCAACTCGGATAGCTTTCGACATATTCAACATTCCTCCACTCTCATTCTGTTGCTTCATCCAGCATGTATGATTTCAACCGCTTTTTCAATTCCTCCATTATATGTTGAAGCCCGCTCTCCTGAGGATATAAGCCGATAACCTCCTTTAAAGTGGCTATCGCCAGCGGATGCTCGTTTAATTCACTGTAAACCAGCGCGAGCCATACGTAAGCTTCCGGATATAAAGGGTCCATGGCTATGGCAGATTTCAAAAGCGATACTGCCTGATATAATTCAGCAGGCACAGCGCCAGTCTTTCCTTCAACCATCTTCCTGGCTTGCTGTACGAGCTGCAAAGCCTTTACATGCTGCAAATGCAGATGATAATCCGGTTTGTCCGGCAGAAGATTCACTGCTTCCTCCGCATGATGGATCGCTTGTTCCAGCCTGCCGCTGCGGCCATACGTGATGGAGCAGCGGTAATGGACCTCTGCATCTCCAGGATTTGCAGCTATAGCCGCCTCAAACCAACGAAGTGCTTCTTCAAAATCATTTTGCAAAATGCAACGATAAGCTTTCTGTATATAGTCGTCTTGTTTCACTGGCTGTCCCTCCCCCGCAGCGGGTTTTGGTACAGCATATGTATTCACAGCCTAATCCGTGTTTATTTTCGTCCAGCGATCTGCATCTCTTGTGTTGAATTTAAGCATGACCTTATCATGAGCTTCCGCCAGATCAATTCCCAGCGAATTAGCGAAACATATAGCAATAAACAATATATCTCCAAGCTCCATCTCAATGGAATTATCGACTTCATCTGGCTTCTTGGGCTTCTCTCCGAATTGGTGGTTTACTTCTCGGGCGAGCTCCCCCACCTCCTCCGACATCCGCGCCATCATGGACAACGGGCTGAAATAACCTTCTTTAAATTGCGATATGTAACGATCGACTTCACGTTGCATTTCGGCCATTGATTTTTCCATAATTGGCACTCCTTCCCTTGTACAGTCTACCGATTATTTCCTTAAAAATTAAACGGCAGCGTTTTACAACTATGTTATCGTAAAGCCGATTTGAAAACAAATATTTTTTATTACACCATTAAATAGGTATATACTTCGTAAAAGAACCGAACATTATGGTCAGAGAACCATTTTGATATAACAGCGAGGGATATCATGAAAACATCCAGACTTATAAACCAGCTTAAAACAGTCATCCCCATCATTATCGGCACGGCCATATATGCCTTCGGATTACTCTACTTCATTATTCCGAACCAGCTGATGGAAGGCGGCGTTACCGGTATTACGGTTCTCCTCAATTATGCGTTTAATATTTCTCCATCCTTGTCGACCTTAATAATCAATATTCCATTGTTTTTAATTGGATTAAAAATATTAGGCGGTCGCCAATCGATCTATACAGGCATTGGAATCGGATCCTTAACCTTATTTCTGTGGCTCCTTGAGGAACTCATTGAACATGGCTGGATTATTCCGTTCCAGACTGAGCATGATTACATCCTTGCCTCACTGTACGCAGGGGTAACCTTGGGAGCAGGTTTAGGCATCGTATTCCGATTCGGAGGGACGACTGGTGGTTCGGATATCATAGCACGGATATTCAACCGCAAATTCGGTTATAGCATGGGTCAGGTAATTTTGGCGCTGGACATCATCATTCTCGGCTTATCATTGCTGTTTATCCCTCTTGAGAAAATATTGTACACGCTTGTCGCCGTATTCATCGCCTCCAAGGTTATTGATTTCATTCAAGAAGGTGCGTATGCTGCCAAAGCGTTTACCATTATAAGCGACAAGGCGCCCGAAATGGCTGATCGCATCACTGTAGAGCTCGAACGCGGAGTTACACTGATTCCTGTGATCGGCGTCTATTCCAAACAGGCAAAACATATGATCTACTGCGTCGTCTCAAGACAAGAAATACGCCGATTGAGCGAAATAGCAAAATCCGTGGATCCACGCGCTTTCATCATTATTAATGATGTCAGCGATGTTCACGGAGAAGGATTCAAAGAAGAATAGCCCAGTTTCCCGGGCTATTCTTTATAATTTTTTGGGGAACAGCGGATGATATCTGTTCTTCAGTCCTCTGTACTTACGATAAGCGGCAAAGGTCAGTGCTGATAAGATAAAAGCTGCAATGAGCAGCTGTCCGAACCAAGGCCCTTGCACTTCCCCCAATTGCGCTATTGCCGGCTCGTCTTTTTTCTTACCGAACAGCATATTAACGATCACTTCCCCTTGAGGTACTATCCTTCTTACCTCCGAAGGTTCTGCGGTGGACACCACCCCTCCAGCATAGGACAACCACGATTCAATCATCGATACTTCCTCGGGCTTTCGCCGAATGACGAGCGACGGACGGATCAGTTCATAATAATCCTGCAGGCTAGCATATGCTTTTTTGATTCCCTCACGGTCCGACTTGGCAGCACTTTGCTCCATCACCTGAAGATCTTCACGGATGACCTTATAATATTGAAGCCAAATGCCATCCTTAGGATGCGAGAGACTGTCGACTGCAAGCCGAAGCTTACCGGCAGACATCATCCACTGCTTCGGTTCCAGCTTCATAGCTGCCGTCGTCAATTTCATTTCCACAATACTTTCTGCTAGCACGTGAATCCCTTCTACACTTGTCAGCCCTTGAAAAGAGGAGGACTCGAACAAGCTCTGCACACGCCTCAGGGACTCGTTAACACCCTGTAGATTACCCTCTTCTACAAGCCTATATAACGTCTCCACCTCACGGTTTAACGCCTTCGCTTGAATGGAAGCAGCCGGAGAGGTTTTATCTTCTATTTGTTCCGGACTTCCCCAAGCTGTTGTTCCATAACATAATCCGAACAGTAAGAAGAAAGCGGACACACCCGCTGACCATTGAAATAATCTCCGCAACATGGGACATCCCTCCTACCCATAATGTATGGCAGAGGGGATGACCATAGAACAACTTGTCTAACCTAGAGGTTTGCTAAGAGACCGTTTGACAGCAATCCAACCCACAAACCCACTAAATAACGTCAAACCATACGTAAAGCCTTCAACTGCCCACAGATGATCGTAGAGTGGACCCGGAAGATACGGAAATATACCATACGTATAATCAACGGTATCATTAAGTAGCGTCCATGCGATTGCTGCCGTTAAAGCTGTCCATCGGATATGAAACAGTTTCACAAAGATTAGTGCTTCAACAGCCATGGCGGTATGTGAGGCAACAAGCATCCAGTCCTGCCATACCAAATCACTTCCTTGCGATGCCCCTGCAAAAATCATGGCAACGGCCCATATCCCATATTTCACCGATGTAACGACAGCCAATGCTTCAATCAGTTGTTGAAAGAACATTCCCGCTAACTGTTTAGGAGGATATAGCAGCATAATCAATGCTAGACTGAAAAACAGACTCGCTGTCGGGCTGTCAGGCACGAAGACGAGCTGCCACCAAGGATGCTCCATAGCTGTGTTATAGAGCTGTCCCCCATACCAGATATAACCGTAAACCGTGCCCAAAGCGTTGCTGATCAATAAAATCCATAAGATAAGTCTCTTCGATAAAAACTCTCGACTCCACAAATATGTAACAGACAACCTGTGCCCTCCTATTCTGTTTGTTCTATAATAAGATAGTTAAAGATTTTCAGTTTGAGCAGCACAACGAATGCTTATCTATTCATTAAAAAACCTGACCGTAAGATACGATCAGGTTCATCATTATTTTACTCTGCAGTTTTCTGGCTGGCAAGCCACCCGGCCAATTGGTCGAGTTCTTGCTCGGTAACGCCAGCCTCAATTGCCTTGTCATGCATTGGAGGCATGCCACCTTTACCGTTCTTGATAATTCCGGCTATCGCCTCTTTATCAAGAGTATCACCTACACCACGAAGTGCAGGTGCATTGCCTTGGCCTTTCATATCAGCAGCGTGACATGTGATACACGTTGCTTTCTTGTAAGTTTCCATAGCCGGATTATCCTTGTCCACGATGGCAACCTCTTGCGATTCAGGCTGCTTCGCATTGGATGTAGGAAGTCCCTGTGCATGCTTCTCTTCCGCTTCCTCTTCACGCTGAATATGTTCCGGTTTTTGTCCGGCAGCTTCCAGCTCGTGCGTGTAATGTGTCCATGCCGAGTTGGTCAGGTAAATAATCGCGAGGATCGAAAGGAACATCAAAGACGACGTGATCGGACGTCTGTAAAAGCGGCGTTCTTTTCCTGTATCCAGGAATGGTACCAGCAGGAGAGCTCCAAAAGCTACTCCGGTAACACCCAGTGTACCGAGAACCACATAATCACCGGATGCATACGGTAGCTTCAAGTACTCATACAAGAATAGGAAGTACCAGTCCGGCATCGGGATAACGGATGCGCTCGGATCGGCCGGATAGCCAAGTGGCGCAGGCTCCGAAATGGTCAACACCAGAAATCCAACCAGAACAACGACTCCTACCATCCATTCTTTCAAAAGGAAGTTCGGAATGAACGCTTCCGACTTTCCTGGATATGCCGTATAGTCAGGCGGTACGATAAAACCGTTGCCTTTGCGTACGCGGGAATCGCCTACGTATACTACTTTTTCATCAGGTTTGTGACCGTGTGCCATAATTATGCCTCCCTTCTTCTTATAGTGGTCCGGAAATACCCTGTTTGCGGATCATGATAAAGTGCCCTACCAATAGGGTGAGCAGTACAGCCGGAAGGAAGAACACGTGAATGGCGAAGAAACGGGTTAACGTTTCGGCACCTACAATGGTACCGCCCTGCAGCAGTTCTTTAATAATCGGTCCGAGCCAAGGGACGGAGTTCGCGATCTCCAATGTTACCTTGGTGGCAAAGTATGCTTTGTTATCCCAAGGAAGGAGGTAGCCTGTCAGACCAAGCCCCAACATGACGAAGAAGATCAGCATACCAACAACCCAGTTCATTTCACGAGGCGCCTTATAGGAACCTGTGAAGAATACACGCATTGTATGTAGGAACATCATTACGATGACTAAACTTGCTCCCCAGTGGTGCATGCCGCGGACGATTTGGCCGAATGCCACCTTCGTCTGCAAGAACTCCACACTGGCGTAAGCGTTTATAATATCTGGTACATAATACATCGTCAGGAACATACCCGACAAAATCTGGATTACTGTGATGAAAAACGTCAAGCCGCCGAAACAATAAACAAACGCGGAGAAATGGTGCGCGGGGTTAACGTGCTCCGGAACCTCATGGTCCGCAACGTCTCTCCAGATCGGCGTGATATCGAGACGTTCGTCAATCCAGTTGTAGACATTCTTCAACATCCGAATCTACGCCTCCTATTTCACTACAGTATTTGGTACGATTTCTCCGAGGTAAATCCAGCCGTTCTCCTCTTTTACGGTATACATATCCAGCGGCTTAGGCGCAACGGAAAGATTCTTTCCATCCGGTGTATAACGAGCGCCGTGACATGGACAGTGATACTCGTTAGGATAATTCTTGTTGTTATTCCATCCGACCAAACAGCCCAAGTGCTTACAGATCGGTGAAAGTGCTAGAATTTCTCCCTTATCATTCTTTCGGATCCAGGCCGTTAGCGAAGCCTTGCTGGCATACCAGCCGTCTTGCTGTTTCAACTCAAAATGGAACTCTTGCGGATCATTGGTAATCTTGCTCACTTCAGCTACCTTAACGAACGCCCCTTCTTCTCTATCTTGAAGAATTGGATCCACGGCAAACCGGAGCATCGGTAATACTACTCCACCCGCCATATAAGCTGTGGCGCCGCCCAACGTATAAGTAAGAAACTGTCTGCGGGACATTTCTTTCAGTCGGGGTGGTTTGTGCGACTCTTCATGCTCGTCATTGTGGTTGTGACTCATTCTGTGTTCAACCCCCTTTTTTCAACCATTTAAAGTGTTTTCAATGATTATTATCACACGACGTACTAGGTCATAATAATAATATATTAGGCACCTCAGACCGTCAAGAATTCGAACCCCAAATTTGGTACCCCTTCCAACGACTACTCGTGAAATTGTCGGTTTTTCGTCACAATTGCAACTCCTCCTCTTTTTGCCAAAGTCCACTAATTAGCTTCGTTACAGCTGCCGAAATCGGCATGTCTCCAGATGCCAAAAGTCTAGTCTGGGAAAGGACTAATGCGCTTTCAGGAATATCCTTGATATCAAGGTCGCAATCCGCTGTCATGACAACCACATGGGTGAAGCCCGTAGATTTGACTTTGTGACAAATGTCGTTTAGAAGCTGCAATGCTGACGTTCCTCCGTACTGCATCGCTGGATATGTAACGACTCTCCCTTTAAAGGGTACTTCAACTAAATCCATAAAGTCCCGGAGCCTCTCAAGTGATGCAGTAGCCTCCCATGGGGCTTCATGTCCTGTCAATCCGGTATAGGGGATCAGGCAGGTATCAAAATAAGTCTGCAGTTCTGGCCAAGTTTGTTCATCTAATTCACTGAATTTCATCTAGTTGGCATCCTTTCATCTTCCATTTCTTTAATTTCTTCATTATACGTTTGGATACCGGTTTTGGCAAAAAAAAGAAGAAATGCGAAAGCATTTCTTCAATTTAAAGTCCTCAGTTCATCCGTCAGGTTTCGGAAAGCCAACTCGTCGCCCGAAGCCAGCGCCTCGTCAATCCCCTTGTAAAGTTCCTCACTCCGATGCTTTCGCAAAGCCTCGTCCCATACCATCTCCGCAGCCAGACTTAACATGACTTCGTAAGTAACCTTCATTTTATCCATTAGGATGCACCTCCAACCGTGTATTAGAATTGCCTGTATTCTTTCCCTTTCTGCACATAACTTTCCATGGTTCGCTTCATTCGAAGCAAATCTTCTTCTGTCAGTTCACGAATCACTTTGGCAGGTGTGCCAAGAGAAAGCGTGTAGGGTGGGATTACTTTATTTTCTGTTACAACTGATCCTGCACCGATTAAAGCGTATTCACCAACATCAGCACCGTTTAACAAAATGGCACCCATTCCAATAAGCGAACCTTTTCCGATCGTACACCCGTGAATGATTGCCGAATGACCAACCGACACTTCATCGGCAAGAATTAGAGGCTGATCTGTGTTTACATGACCTACAACTCCGTCCTGAATGTTGCATCTGTCACCGATGATAATGGGAGCCAGGTCGCCTCTCAGCACAGCATTGAACCATACCGTCGAATCGGCTCCGATCGTCACGTCCCCGATATTTTTCGCACCCTCTGCTACGAAAACAGAAGGATGTATAGACGGCCAAATACCCTTGTACTCTAAATTCATCACTCGATCACCCCTTTAATTTGTGGGAGTGATTGTAGCAATTAAAACCTTGTTTTGTCAATGCAGCAGATCTTCAGAGTCGCCGATATGTAGACATGCTTCAGCGGCTTTCAGGCCGAGTGCCGTCATTCGAATAACTGTGCCTGACTGCTCGCTTTCCCCGATCCGCAGCATCCCTAAATGCATAAGCATTCGGATTACGCGCTGATCCATGATCGTTTGGGGAGTGTCATAATAAAAAGGGCGGATTAACCAACCCAACGACTCGTAAAGGGATGCCGTGGTTACCCAATCTTTTGCACATTGGCTTATCCAATATACTAGAGAGGATAGATTAGGAACGGCGCCTTTATAAAGTCTTAACCAGAAGCGGAATATCTGTATCACGCTTACTTGATTTCCTTCTCCAAGGAATTGTCTGCCCCGGTCAGATAGAACGAGACGGCTTCCCGATTCTCTGATCCATTGCCGGGCATAAGCGTAATCATAAAGAAGAGCAAATCTGTCGGGATATTCCGTACAAGACCGGCCATAGCCGAATCTCCAAGCCCCCTTTGAAATCAACGGCTCGGTAATGTGAAGCGAGCTCATCATTTGCTGCTGATAGCGGCGATACATAAACCCTTCTGCATTCAACTCGATTTCGTGTCCCTCTACAAACTTTAAGAGTAGAAGCATGTCCGTTGAAACCAATCCCTGCTCGTCCCGATAGGCGGTTGGCTCCGGAGAATGCTGTAGTGCGTCTTGTAATTTTGCTCCGAGCACATCTCGAAAACGATGCTTCAAGTCAGACGGCACCTGAAAGGTGTATTTCGTCGAATGAGTAAAGCCGTTAAACAGCCAACCGCTTCGGCGGTATCTGGCTACGGTTTCTCTTGGGCTTTCTGTCTTAATGGGCTTTCCCTTTTTCTCCACAACCACTTCTTCCTCAGAAGCGTGGCGGATCGTCGCTGTCAATTCCTCCAGGCTGTAACCGCCGCGGGCATCAAACACAAGACTGTTCAGAAACCTAAGATCCGAAACAGACAACTGTCCAATCTGTTCCTCGAAAAAATCTCTCCGGCCAAGCTTGATCAAGATGCTCTGTATCAGATCATGCTTAGAATTCCGCTTGCAATCACAATCATAGTAGTTGGCTATGTTGCTTAGTTGTCCAATGTCGGCATAAGTGAGCATATCCGCTAGATTCATCTTCCATCGCCCTCACCGTTTTACTTCCATTATGGGGATGTTCAGCCCATTTGATACATGTTCCAACGTGCTGTTGTCCACATTTTTAACGGATTTCGGTCATTGTAAACATCTAAATCACAACTTTTTGCGATTTTATTTTTTAGAATTTTTGCCGTCTACTTCATTTTTATGCAACTCTAAACATTGCTAGAATATCAACGCTGAACCGACAGATCAGCATACCAAAAAAGAGACCCCTCAAAGGAGTCTCTAATTGTTACTAAGGCTTAAGGCATTTTTACTGCATATAACCATTTATGAAAAATTGTATCGTTTCCGTCTCAAGTTCATTCAGCGGTCTCTGGAGCATAGCAGACATCTCTTCCGCAACGAGCCCTGTATCTCCTTTAAAGCGCTCCGTCAGCTCCGCCGAATTTGATAGCAGATCGAGATACGCCCGATATTCTTCCCTTGTCATGGGCTGTTCTGCATGAGACAGGAAAGCTATTTCCGTGTCATATTGTTCAAGCTTAGCGATCATATTGGTTACCTTCTCCACCGTATAACACCAATTTTTTGCGTACATATTGGCATAAAGACAATCCCCGAGAAAAAGAATCTTCTCCACAGGTATATAGATAATGGAAGAGTCAGGCGAATGATCACCGCCAACATGTTCAATAATACAAGTAACTCCGCCCAAATTAAGTGACATTTTTGAAGTAAATGTCATATCAGGGGTTGGAATCATGATGTCTCGTTGTTCAGGGAACTCTTTTTTTATGGCATCTGCGCAAAAAGGTATTTCACTGCCCTCTCTTACACGTTCGTCCAAAGCACTGTCTTCCCAGGATAACAGCTGCATTTCCTTTACACGGTCTAATGTCCCGGTGAAACATATAATAGGCATATTCATTTC
Source organism: Paenibacillus uliginis N3/975 (assembly GCF_900177425.1). NCBI lineage: Bacteria > Bacillati > Bacillota > Bacilli > Caryophanales > Paenibacillaceae > Paenibacillus > Paenibacillus uliginis. Next base: position 3,822,244 of record NZ_LT840184.1, read on the forward strand.
ACTTAGGCCAAAAACATGGTCCCAATGCCAATGTGTTAAAACAAGCCAGTCTCCCTTAATGTTCTTCTCACCTAATTGAGAAAGCCATTGCTTCGCATGGTCTGCAGAGTTTCCCGCATCGATGATCAGTGTATACTTATCTCCCGAAATCGCAGCCAACACAGGCCGATCCGTTTCCTGATAAGGCGGCAAGTAGACGAAACGCTCCGATACTCTAACTAATTGCTGCATTTAGTTTAATCTCCTTAACTCATCAAATTGTTCGACTACATAAACGGATCGAAAATGTTCGGATCAGTGTTGTTTCTCCAATAGATGTCTCGTACAGTTAAACAGCAGCGGAACCCAGTCCACATCCTTTTTCTCTAGTATTGTAATAGACAGATTTCCGATTCTCTCTACAATGCGGTCTTTGTACAGCGTGCCGTACAGTTGGGCAAGAAAGCCTCCGTGACTGACGACCAACATATTACCTTTGGGATACTTATTCCACATTTCTTCCAGAAATTCCATTCCTCTTGCTTGAAGGTCCAGATCCGTCTCCTGTCCCAAATCCTGAAGCTTCCATTCCTCTCCAAAACGCATCTCTCGCTCAGAGGCGGTAAGTCCTTCCACCTGACCGTATGCTCGCTCGCGCAGGCGGATATCAGGCTCAAGCATAGGAATGTTCAACATGGAGGCTATAATGGACCCTGTCTCTTCTGCACGTGATAAACTGCTACTGACGATAAAATCCCATTTATACGGTTCTTGAAGCAGACGTTCTCCCAGCAACCGTGCCTGAAGGCGCCCCTCCTCATTCAACGGAATATCTGTCTGCCCTTGAATTTTACCAATAGCATTCCAATCTGTCAGACCGTGACGTATAAAGCCGATCAGCATCCTTAAGCCTCCTCCATACCATTATTTTAGTAAAGATATATTAACGTCTTACGACTCGGTTTAGTCTCATTAAGAAAAACAGTGCAAGTCCTACACCCAGCACAGACAAAACCATCCAGTACTGCGGCTGACTTGGATCTATACCTACTACCAAGGGATCAATAATACCGCTGTTCGTCCCTGGAATTTTGTATTTTTGACCCTCCGTAATAATCGAACCGTCTCCCGCAACACCGGTTGGCAGAATACCTGTGACCGGCATTTCAGGTTGTAGTTTTTTAGTATTACCCCTGAAAGCGAAATATAAAAAACTGCTGCCAAACAAAGCGGCAAAACCAGATATCATGAGTATTAATCGTTTACGGAATATACGCCCAACGGATTTCCCCTTTTCGTTCTCTTCAACGAGCCGAGGAAAATCACGATAGATACGATCCATAACATTTCGGTTGATACTTTCAGCCCTTGCTTCTAATACTTCATGTTCCAGTTCATGAACGATCCTGAGACTCTCTTCAAACATTTCATATTCCATTGCACATGAGCGGCATGTCTGTATATGCTGTCTCAGCCTGATTCGCCTCAGATCGTTGTCCGGGAGATCCCAGACGTACCCCATCAGCTCTTGGGCTTCCTCGCAATTCATCTGCTGCTCATCCCTTCGAGTTCCGTATATAGCGGCTCAGCGAAATAAGGCTCGAGTTGTATCTTTACACTGCCCCGTGCTCTAAATAACAAGGATTTAACCGAGCTAACGGTTTGTCCCAAAATATCCGCGATTTCTTGATAGTCCAACTGATCGTACTCACGCAGAATAAGCGCCGAGCGCTGTTTTTCCGGTAAATTATTGATTGCTTCACGTACTAAAGCTACCCGCTCGCTGCGAAGAATTGCCTGCTCCGGTGCAATTTCCAGTGGAGCGATTGGAACGACGCCGCTTTCTTCCAATGGAAGAGTGCCCCTGCGCTGCTTCCGGAGCTCACTGAGCACGGTATTACGTGCAATCGTATATAACCAGGTTGAGAACGAAGCGTCCACCTCGCGGAAAGAGTGCAAACTGCGGAAAGCTTTGTAGAACGTTTCCGAGCATAAATCCTCAGCTATTAGCTCCAAGTTAGAGCTTTTTAACATATGATATACAAAAGCTAATATTTTTCGTTGATATCTTCGCATTAATTCTGAGTATAAATCAACGTTTCCTTGTTTGATCTCAAATATTAACTGGGAATCCGTCATATGATTTTTTATTCCCCCTCGCCATTTGTGTGTCTCATCCCCATAGAGAGCATTATTTTTTCTTTGATCAGGGATCCACAAAGCTGCCGTAAAACCATATATCTTACGCCGCATGATGTCAGACTATTCTATGTATTTGGCATTTTCCCCAAATCTTCTACAATACTATTCTATCATTGTAGCATATTTTGGAGAAAAGTTCAGTTTGATAGAGTTATGAAAAAACACACCTGGATTTGTAAGGGTATACAAATAAAAAAAACCGCCTCCCTTAAGGAAGGCGGTCGCACAATCGTGCAATGTATTGGATAGGAGTGGAGAGAAACCATACTGTACTTTTATTATATGTATCCGTTTTCATTTTGTCAACAATAATAAAGAAAATATTTTCCCGAATTCAAAAAAACGGTTGATTTGTTAATGATAAACAGTATATCCGTGCGACTGCAGCAGATCTTTTGCTCGCTCCTGCTCGCGCTCGTTTTGGAAAGACAGCCTTAGTACACCCGGTACATCTTCCCTGCTCTCGATAATTTGAATGTTACTTAAGTTGATGCTCTTCTGTCCAAGATCTGTCGTTATCCGGCCGATGATTCCAGGGTGGTCGGGCACTTCCAAATACAGGTCATATCGAGACACGATTACACCCTTACGTCTTTCTGGCAGCTCGTTCCGGAAATCTCCTGCCCGGCGAAAAGCATCTTCAATGGCAGAGCCGTCCTGGCTTTCCAACATAGCCATGAATTGCAGAATTCCATCATTCCAGTCTCTAAGCAGCGGCATCATTACCTTCCGGTTATTGAGAAGGATATCACGCCATACCACTGGATCGCTGGATGCAATTCGGGTAATGTCACGGAAGCCTCCGGCTGCCAAGGTCTGGTACAACGGATTATCCTCATTGTAACTGCATATCTGGTTCACGAGTGCTACAGCGATGATATGCGGTAGATGACTGATCGCTCCAACAATTTGATCATGTAGCTGTGGCTCTACCGTTACAATGTGTGCACGGGTATGAGACAGCAGAACGCTTAGAGAATCCACCTTGTCCGCAGGCACATTCTCTGCTGGAGTCAGTACGTAATACGCGTTCTCGAACAGCAGTGATGAAGCCGCTTTAACGCCGGATCTTTCAGATCCCGCCATGGGGTGCCCACCGATAAAGCAAGCATCTTTCAGAACAAGCCTTTCAGCACAGTCTGTAATACTTGCTTTGGTACTGCCTACATCAGATATGATACAGCCGGGCTTCAGCTGTAAGCCACTGAGAAGGGTTATATAATGCTCCAGGCTGCCGACAGGTACGCACAAAAATATAAAGTCAGCATCCCAGGCGGCCTCCTCAGGCGACAATGTCACCTGATCGACGACTTCCCGGGCGATGACTTGATCTGCATAATCCTGCGTATGGGCATAACCTGTAACGGTTATGCCTGGTTTTCCTTTTAAACAAAGCGCCAAAGATCCACCAATGAGTCCGACGCCGAATATAGCTACTTTAGTTATAGTATTTGTTGTCATGTTTTCTCTCTCTCTCTCACTCGTTTCAAGATTGCGTAATAGCTTTAGACAGGCGACTTTACGTCACGCAGAACTTCCTCCAACACTCCGATAAACGCTTTATTTTGTTCCGGTGTCCCCACACTCACACGAATATAGTTCGGGTAGCGGGCGAAGCCAGAGCGGACGATTACCCCTTTGTTCAGCAGCGATTTAAATACATCACTTCCGGAGGTTTGGACATCGACCAAGATAAAGTTTCCATGCGCTGGAAAATATTGAAGCCCGAGCCGGTCGAATTCTTTTTGTAAGTACACAATACCTTCGGCATTGCTTTGTCGGCAGCTCTCTACAAATTTCTGATCATGAAGTGCCGCCTTCGCAGCCGCTTGAGCTGGACGTCCCGTATTAAACGGCTCCCGCACTCGGTTAATCAAGCTGATAACGTCAGCCTGAGCGATGCCATAGCCGATCCTGAGCGATGCCAGACCGTAGATTTTGGAAAATGTATGGAGAACCACAAGATTATGATAACGCGACAGCAGGTTCAAACTTTTCGGATAAGAAGAATCCGTTACAAACTCTGAATAAGCTTCATCCAGTACAACCATAACATTCGAAGGTACCGAATCCATAAACCGAAGAAGCTTATCTTCTGAAATGATTGTTCCCGTAGGATTGTTTGGATTGCAAATCCATACGATTTTGGTTCGATTACTGATAGCGGCAAGCATAGCATCAAGGTCATGGGTGCCATCGACCAGAGGTACTTCAATACTTACGGCATTTTCGATGTCGGCATTGGTTTTATACACAGAAAAGGTCTGATCAGCCATGATCGTTTCGTCACCAGGCTCAAGATATGCACGCGTAATGAGTGCGATGATTTCATCCGATCCGCATCCGAATATGATCTGATCCTTGTTCACGCCCATGACGGAAGCAAGCTCCTCCTTCAATTCGGTCGCATTTCCATCTGGATACATGCTGAGGTTGCTAAGTTCGGCAATAATGGCTTCTTTCGCTAGAGGCGAACAGCCGTAAGGATTCTCATTGGAAGCCAGTTTAATGACTTCACTCAGACCGAGTTCCCGTTTTACCTCTTCAACTGGTTTCCCGGGTTGGTATACCGGGAGATTCACAATATTCGCTTTAGGCTTCATCATATCATCTCACCTTTCGTATAATTCTGTTCCTTTTAATTGTGACACAAATTGACGGATTTGCAAAAGTCCCTCTTCCCTCGTGCTCTCCTGCTCAAGCAGAGGAATGTTGGCTTCGATTTGACGAACAATGGCACTGCCTACTACGACACCATCACAAATTTCAGAGAATCTGGCTACTTGTTCCCCGCTTGAGATACCGAAGCCGATGGCCACCGGAACTTTACTATATTTTTTCACCGTCTCGATAAACCCATTAATCCCGCTGTAAAAATCTGAGCGTTCTCCTGTTACACCAAGCGAGGATACACAGTATATAAACCCGTCTGCGTCGCTCACAATATTGGAAATTCGTTCATGTGAAGTCGGTGCCACAAGCGGGATCAGATGCACTCCAGCTTCCTTGGCCCGACGCTTGATCTCGCCGGCTTCCTCTATGGGCAGATCCGGAATGATCAAACCACTGATATCATGCGCAATAACTTCTTCAAAAAATACATCCAACCCCATTTGAAGAACCGGGTTATAGTAAGTAAACAAAATAAATGGAAGCTCGCTGCCTGCATTCCTTGCCCGTAAGGCCGTCTCCATACATGTGCGTATCGTGACATGCCCTTTTAATGCACGCTGGGAAGCCCGCTGTATTACAGGACCATCCGCAAGCGGATCGGAATATGGCACGCCAAGTTCAACAATATCAGCTCCAGCGGCTTCAAGCTCAGCAATAATATCAAGCGTTAATTCAACACTCGGATCACCACAGGTCAAAAAAGGGATCAATGCGGTTCTATTTTGCCCCTTCAGTCGATCAAAGGTTACATCCATCCGGTTCATATCGATTTACCTCCCGTATAAGCCATAATAGACTCCACGTCCTTATCGCCGCGTCCGGAGAGACAGATAACTATAATGTCATCTTCATTCCATTCCGGAGCCATCTTGACGACCTGCGCTACGGCGTGGGCTGACTCCAATGCAGGAATAATACCTTCCGTTCTACAGAGCAGCTGAAGGGCATCGAGTGCTTCCTGATCTGTTATCGGCAAATATCGCACACGCTCGATATCTTTCAGGTATGAGTGCTCCGGACCGACACCCGGATAATCCAGTCCAGCCGAGATGGAATGAGCTTCTTTCACCTGACCGTACTCATCTTGCAGCAGATAACTCATGGAGCCCTGGAATACGCCTTGCGTTCCCTTGCTCATCGTTGCTGCATGAAATTCTGTATCCACACCCTTGCCTGCAGCTTCGACACCTACGAGAGCTACTTCCTTGTCTTCCAAAAAAGGATAAAACATGCCAATTGCGTTACTGCCCCCGCCGATCGGTGCAAAAATTGTATTTGGCAGGCGACCTTCACTTTCCAGAATCTGACGGCGCGTTTCATCACCAATAATCCGCTGGAAGTTTCGAACCATCATCGGATATGGATGAGGACCGACCGCCGAGCCCAGTACATAGAACGTATCTTCCACGTTACTAACCCAATAACGGAGTGCCTCGTTTCCAGCGTCCTTCAAAGTTCTGCTGCCGGATGTTACAGGCACTACTTCCGCACCGAGCATTTTCATCCGAAAAACGTTCAACTGCTGGCGCTTAGTGTCTTCCTCGCCCATAAACACTTTGCATTCCAGACCGAGTAAAGCTGCAACTGTTGCCGTTGCGACTCCGTGCTGACCTGCACCTGTCTCAGCGATGACCTTCTGCTTACCCATCCGCTTCGCGAGAACACCTTGAGCAATCGCATTGTTGATCTTGTGGGCTCCCGTATGATTCAAATCCTCTCTCTTCAAGTAAATCTTCGCTTTGCCAAGATGCTTGCTGAGACGTTCGGCATAATAAAGCGGTGTTTCCCTGCCGGAGTACTGCTTCAATAGATAAGCAATCTCCTCTTTAAAAGCGGAATCTTCCGCATATCGGTTATATTCTTCTTCTAACTCTATCAGCGCGTTCATCAGCGTCTCCGGTACGAATCGTCCCCCGAAGGAACCGAAACGACCGTTGCGATCCGGTAGCAATGTCATTTGAATTTCACCCTTTCCACGAATGCTGTCACCTTTGCTATATCTTTTACACCCGGGGCACTTTCAACCCCGCTGGATACGTCCACGCCATCCGGGTGATACAATGTTAACAATTCTCCTAAGTTCGATGGTTCAAGTCCCCCCGCCACAAACAAAGGAATACCTTGTGCGCGTGTCCAAGCCTTATAGACCGGTATCGCGTCCCAAGCGAAGGTCTGGCCTGAGCCGCCGCCATAAACCGGATCGTAAGTATCCAGCAGGAGGCCGTCAATACATCCGATGTAACGCTCCAGCTCAGACACATGTTCCTCCGGTGAGCCTCCACTCTTTACGGAGACTGCCTTAAAAATGGAAACCGGGAAGCTTTCTTTCACTTCCCGGCAAAATTGCGGTGATTCTTGTCCGTGCAGTTGCACGACATCCAGTTCAACCGTGTTAAGAAGCTCTCTTAGTTCCTCCAAGGAAGGGTTAACAAAAACGCCAACGGAGGAAGGTGTTGCTCCGCTCTTCCACTGCTTCAACACTTCGTTGAGTTCAGCAGCCTGTTCAGGAATAACCTGACGGCGGCTCTTGGCAAAAACGAATCCGATATAATCCACAGGTAAGTTTATCATCGATTTTAGCACTTCAACGCTTTGAAGTCCACATATTTTTACGGCTGTATTCGTCATCCTAATACACTCCCCTACCACTTGCCTGACCTTGCGGCAAGGGGCCCATTAGATCAACAACAGCCTGCACTACATCTTCCTTACGCATAAAATGTTCGCCGATTAATACACCTTGAGCGCCGGTTGAAGCCAGATATGAAATATCTTCACTTCCCGAAATCCCGCTCTCGCTGATTAAAATCACACCTTCTGGAATATCTTTGCAAAGCTCTGCTGTCGTGCTTAATGACGTCTCAAAAGTATGCAGATTGCGGTTGTTGACACCTACCAGCTTAGCTGACTCCAATTGAAGCACTGAGTCCAGTTCGCTGCGATCATGAACTTCGATCAGGCAATCAAGCCCGATAGAGGATGCGATCGACATAAATTCAGCGATCCGGGACGGCTCCAGAATGCTCGCTATGAGCAGAACCGCATCTGCGCCTAACAGACGCGCTTCATAAATTTGAGCTGCATCGATAATGAAATCCTTACGCAGCAACGGAAGACTGACCGCTTCCCGAACCATTACAAGATACTCTCCACTTCCTTGAAAATACTGCTCATCCGTCAGTACTGACAAGCAATCTGCACCGGCAGATTCATAAGCTTTGGCAATCGTAACCGGATCAAAGTCCGGCCTAATCAACCCTTTCGAGGGAGAGGCCTTTTTCACCTCGGCAATAAGTCCCATCCCTCTTTTCCGCCGTTCGGATAACGCTTCGATAAACCCACGTGTAGGCGAAAGTGCAGAAATCTTTTCTAACGCTTCTTCAACCGAAAAAGACTGATGAAGTTTAGCTACTTCTTCCCGTTTGGTTGCAACAATTCGATCAAGATACATAATTCAATTCCTCCGTCATCGTGATAAGCTGTTCCAGTTTAGCTTGTGCCACTCCCGAATCAATAGCCTCTGCGGCTTTGCTGACGCCTTCCACCAGACTGTCAGCCAACCCTGAAACATAAATGCAAGCTCCGGCGTTTGCAAGCACGATATCCCTATAAGGACTTTTTTCACCTTGGAGCACTGTTCCAATAATCGCAGCATTCTCTGCAGCATCTCCACCTAGAATTGACTGCATTGGATGAACAGCGAGGCCTAAATCATGCGGATGAATGTCATACGTGCGAATTTCCCCGCCACGGAGCTCGGACACACGAGTAGGTGCAGAGATGCTAATTTCGTCCAATCCATCATGACTCGTAACGACCATAGCCCGTTTCAATCCCAGTTCTTTCAGCACCTGAGCGATCGTTTCCGTTTTATCAAGATCATAAATGCCAAGGAGCTGCCGGTCCGCACCAGCAGGATTGGTCAAAGGACCGAGCATATTAAACACAGTTCTTACTCCAAGTTCTTTTCGAGGTGCTGCTGCGTGCTTCATAGAAGGGTGATAAATTTGGGCAAACAGGAAACAGATCCCGATCTGATCCAAACAACGCTTAGCCTGCTCTGAGGTCAAATGAATATTTACACCTAGTGCCTCCAGCACATCAGCACTTCCGGCACGTCCAGAAGCCGAGCGGTTACCATGCTTCGCTACGCGAACGGACACGGAGGATGAAATAATCGCGGAGGCAGTGGAGATATTGAACTTGTGGATTCCAGAGCCTCCTGTTCCGCATGTATCTAGCAGTCGGCTTCGCTCAGTAATGACACGTCCTCCAGAGCCTCGCATCGCTTCAGCAAAGCCTGTAATTTCATCCACGGTCTCTCCTTTGATGCGGAGAGCCGTAAGCAGAGCTCCAATCTGCGAGTGGGTCGCTTTGCCTTCCATAATGGTCTGCATGACCTCCCTGGCCTCACTACGCTCCAGGTCACGGCCCTCAATCAATTTTGAAATACTGGACTGTACAGGTTCCATAATGTTCATATGTCTCTCCTCCTCCAATTATTTTTAAGGTGTATATTCGTACAGGTAATCCTGGTTGATTATACTCTCAGGCTTTACATCCGGCGGGAACATCGCTTCAGCAACACGGATTGCCTTTAGCATCCCTTTTGCTTTATTGACCGTTTCTTCATATTCTTTCTCAGGCACAGAGTCCCACACAATTCCAGCTCCAGCCTGTACGTAAGCTTTACCCTCGCGGAAAATGATCGTACGAATCGTGATACATGAATCCATATTTCCAGCAAAACCAAGATAACCTATTGCTCCGGCATATGCTCCTCTTGCTTCCCGCTCCAGCTCTGCAATGATCTCCATGGCCCGAAGCTTCGGAGCACCCGACACCGTTCCAGCAGGAAGGCAGGATAGAAAAGCATCAAAGAAATCCTTGTCTTCACTCAGCTTGCCTGACACCCCTGACACGATGTGCATGACATGAGAGTACCGCTCGATCTCCATAAAAGAATCACATTTGACCGTTCCGAACTCAGAGACACGTCCCAGATCATTTCGCCCAAGGTCGACCAGCATCAAATGCTCCGCCCGCTCTTTCTCGTCCTGCAGAAGCTCTTCTGCCAGCGCTCTGTCAGATGACTCATCCACCCCGCGGGGACGTGTGCCGGCAATCGGTCTCGTCTCGACTCGTCTGCCATCAACTTTAACCAACGCTTCAGGCGATGTACCGACAATGATCTCTTCATCCATCTTCAAGTAGTACATATACGGCGACGGATTCAGTGTACGTAGCACCCGGTACACATGAAGCGGTGAAACTTCCGTATCAATGTGGAAGCGTTGGGACAGCACTACCTGAAAGATATCGCCGGCCCGGATATATTCCTTTGCCCGATCCACATTGTCCATATACTTTGCCTTGGTCATATTGGACTGGATATTTCCAAGTTCCACATCCGAAGGAATGCCACGAGAATTCACATTTTCGCGCGGTCCCTGCTCCTGCAGTTGTTCAGCTGTATCTTCCAGTTTGCGGCATACACTTCTATACGCCTGCCTTATATCCTCATCGGTATCTCCAGGTTTTACATGCACATTGCCAATCAAAAGAATCTGCTGTTTCACATGATCAAATACGATGATCTGATCACAGAACATAAACCGAATGTCATCCATGCCTAGATCATCCAGAGCATGACCGGGCAGCTTTTCGTAATACTGAAGAAGATCATAACCGAAAAATCCGATTGCACCGCCTGTAAACGGGGGCATTTCATCCAACTGCGGACTTCTGTACGAACGAAGCAAAGCTTTTAGCTCTTCTACTGGTTTACCTTTGAGCTGAGTTACTTCACCGCTCATTTCCACTTCGATGTGACCTTGTTTACCTGAGATTAAAAGGAAAGGATCGGTACCGATGAACGAATAACGAGCCCACTGCACGCCGCCCTCTACACTTTCTAATAAAAATGCCCGTTCCCGCTGTGCATACCGCTGAAATATACGGATCGGTGTCTCCATATCCGCCAGTAAACGGACAGCGACAGGTATCAAATTATACTGTCTTGCCATGGATACGACCTGTTCCATTGATGGGTTTGCCATTACCAATCCCTCCTTCTTCAAATGTATTAAGAATGCAAAAAAGACCTCTACCGAAGTAGAGGTCTATACTGGATAAGTATATAAAAAAGAGCGCAGACAAGAGTGATACAAACTATACAAGACCAAAACGATGCCTCAAATATCTATGACACGGTTTGTATGACAAACAACAACCCGACCATAGAATTGGCTCATATTTCAGTAATAGAGGTTGTTCAAAAAGTCCGCTTTTGATCACGAAGTGAATCAAGAAGTGGGCTCGGCATCGAATCTTGAATTCAGCTGGTCCTAGCATATGCTTACGAAGTATGTTTCCTCCGGAAACATTTCAGGTGCTCACGTACCCAAAACGTACGCTCCGCTCCTCAGTCCCTAGCTTCATCCAACTCAAGCGTTTTGAAAAAACGCACATCGGAAGCATAAGCTTCGGTGCTGAAAACCGACCTTTTTGAACACGCACTAATAATGTATAGTACTCTCTTATCTTATCATGGTGAAACCTAAGCTACTCTGCTCTTCTCTGCTAAACTATACTCATCTAAACTCTACTCAGCTATTCTGATACCAATATACAGGATCTTCCCTGTTCATGGCAACCCTAAATTTTGATCAGGAAGACGAAGATGCCGACAAATCCGGACGCAACCGCTGCGCCTCGTTCAAATATACGTGCTTGATTTCTTTCTGACTCTTCTCTGTATTAACCTGCACCATTAGACGGATACAGCGCGGCAAGCTTCCCTGTACCGGAATTTCTACAGAGCACATAAGTGGAACCAAGTCCCAACCATCTAGTGCTCGAATGGCTCTCGCCGGAAAGGTAACATCCAAATCATGTGTCATTGTAATCCAGACGCTGCAAATATCGTCCGGCTTCACATCATTTCGGTTCACAATCTCTTCTAGAAGAAGCACTGTTTCCTTTAAAATTTCCTGTTCATCATTTTGCTTTACCGTTGTCGCTCCGCGAATACCACGATTCATCATTGTTATCCCTCCTTCTTCAGCTGTTCAACGACCGAGCGGACCGCATTTACCGGTACATCATTAACAATACTGACTTTACCGATTTGGTCGGGCACAATAAAGACCATTCGTCCTTCAGTAAATTTCTTATCATGTTGCATAGCGTCCATAATTTCGTCAACCGATACATCGGACGGAAGCACAACAGGCAAATTTAAAGCGCTCAGCATTTCTCTGGTTTGCTCAAACAGATGATTTCCTCTACCCAAAGTTTCGGCGAGCAGCGCCGACCCTGCCATTCCGATGGATATGGCTTCACCGTGCAAGAATCGGCCGTAGCCTCCCACTGCTTCGATCGCATGACCAATCGTATGACCCAGGTTTAAGATGGCTCTAAGGCCCCCTTCCCTTTCATCCTGTGAAACAACATCCGCCTTGATTGCACAGCCGCGTTCCAAACCGTAAGCAAGCGCCTCTGGATCTAGCGCAAGCAGTTCAGATGCATGATCCCGGCACCAATAAGCAAACTCTTCATCAAGAATAAGTCCATGCTTTACCATTTCAGACAATCCTGCTGACACATCGCGTGCAGGCAGCGATGACAGTGTGTCTACATCGTACAATACCATCACCGGCTGATGAAACGCGCCAATCATATTTTTGGCCAAGGGGTGATTAACCGCAACCTTACCACCTACACTGCTGTCATGGGCAAGGATCGTTGTCGGGATCTGCACAAAAGTAACGCCTCTCATGTATGTAGCCGCCACGAATCCAGCCAGATCACCCACTACCCCGCCGCCTAATGCAAATACAGCAGAGCTGCGGTCCAGCTTACCTTGTATCGCCGTCGTCATCACTTGTTCAAACACTGCTAGTGACTTGGACGTTTCTCCTGCTGGTACCACATGGGAAACAGTCGTGAAACCCGCTTCAGCCATCCGGTCTTCCACCATCTGCAAATAATGGGGAGCGACCCGTTCATCCGTAACGATCAGGTGTGGACTTTTAGCGCTGATTCCATGCTCCAAGCTCAGTTCACCGATCTTCTCGAGCAAGCCTGAGCCGATATAAATGGGGTATGAGCGTTCTCCTAGTTCGACCTGTAGAGTTCTCATACTTAGTATCTCTCCAATTGAGCAAGGTAATTGTTGTAGTTGGCATGTATTTCTTCCATCGAATCACCGCCGAATTTTTCCAGGAAAGCTTTTGCCACTTCCCATGTCACCACATGCTCCATCACTACGCTTGCTGCCGGTACAGCGCATGCATCTGAGCGCTCTACCTGTGCTGTAAAGGCTTCTTTTGTATCAATATCCACACTTTGCAGCGGTTTGTATAGTGTCGGAATCGGCTTCATTACGCCCCGGACTACAATCGGCATACCATTCGTCATACCGCCCTCAAAGCCGCCAAGACGGTTACTTGCACGGTGGTATCCCCGCTCTTCGGTGTACACAATTTCATCATGAACTTTAGAACCTCTAAGCTCTCCGGCTTCAAAGCCGATGCCGACCTCCACGCCTTTGAACGCATTGATAGACATAACACCCTGCGCTATTCTCCCGTCGAGCTTCCGATCATATTGAACATGGCTGCCAAGTCCAACCGGTAGACCCTCTACGATGCACTCTACGATTCCTCCGATGGAGTCTCCTTCTTTCTTGATCAAGTCTATGTACTCTTCCATCTTTTTCTCCGTCTCTTTATTTACAACACGGACAGAAGAGGCTTCAGTACGTTCGATCAACTCATCAATTGAAAGATCGTGAGCCGGTGCTTCAATCTCACCGATCCGGATAACCTGGCCGGCGACCTTAATACCAAACTGTTCAAGGAACTGGCGTGCTATCGCACCACACGCGACACGGACAGCCGTTTCACGGGCACTAGAGCGCTCGAGCACATTACGGAGATCTTTTAGGTTGTATTTCAGACCGCCGTTCAGATCCGCATGACCTGGACGAGGACGGTGCACCCGTCTTTTTTCTTCGTCTGTTCCTTCGATTGGTTCGATGTTCATAATATTGCGCCAGTGAGTCCAATCCTTATTCTCCACTACAAGCGCTACTGGCGCTCCTGTTGTATAACCATGGCGTACTCCGCCAACAATTTGTGCTGTATCTTTCTCAATCTGCATGCGGCGTCCGCGGCCGTAACCTTTTTGTCTCCGGTGCAATTGAAAATTTAAAGCCTCAATATCAAGCTTCAGATTGCTTGGCAATCCTTCAATGATCGCCGTTAGCTGAGGGCCGTGTGTCTCCCCTGCAGTCAAAAATCGTATACTCATGGTGCTTTCCCCCTTTTAAACTGTAAATCACTAAAATCCGTCAATATCTTCTGCTCATTATATTATAGGTCCAACTCTTTGACAAGAAAGGACAGTGCACCAAAAAGCGCTCCCCCTAAACAGAAGAGAAGCGCTGATCAGCAAAACTTATTTTAAGTGACGTGCCGGTCTTTTCCAATGATCGTTCCCGGCAGGCTGCTGCGGACCCAGCAGTGCACTGAACTGTAAGCTTTCCAATCCAAGAATTTGACCGCACTCCTGCACACTGAACAATCCTCGCCGATATGCGGCAATAACCTTTCGTTTATCCAATCCCCTGACCTCCACTTGAATGCTGGAAATACCATTCCTATTATCGGATACTCAGCGCTCAATTATACAGACAGGATCAGGATCTGCTTTTTCGATAAAAAAAAGTTTCTGCCGTCTCCAGGCCGTATTGGCCAGGATTAAAAATTTGCTCAGTACTGCCTACAAACAAAACTCCACCGGGTCTTAAACTTGCTGCGAATTTCTGATAGAGCTTATGCTTTGCCTCTTCCGTGAAGTAGATCATCACATTGCGGCACACAATCAAGTCAAAGCCGGTATCGAAACGGTCTGTCAGAAGATTTTGCTTCTGAAATCGCACTTCCTTCTTCAACTGCTCATCGAAGCGGTACATCGGCCCATCCTCCGTGAAATACTTTGCGGCGACCGCTTTAGGGACATCCTTCAACGATCGCTCCAGATACAGGCCTTGTTTCGCTTTAGCGAGTGCCCCATCATCAATGTCTGTTGCCAGGATGGTACTTGCGCTAAGCAGTTTCTTTTCCGCAAGAATCATCGCAAGTGTATACGGCTCTTCACCAGTGGAACAGGCAGCGCTCCATATTTTCAATCGTGCGAAACCAATACCCATCAGCTCTGGCAGGACCTTGTCCCTTAAAACCTCCCACCGATTGGGATTCCGCCAAAACTCAGAGACGTTAATGGTCATGCGGTCCAGAAATTCATGAAACAGCGCCTTGTCCTTCATCATGCCATCATAAAATGATGAAAACGTCTGAAAACCATATTTGAGTCGTAGGGTAGTCAATCTCCGTTTCATTTGAGTCTCTTTATATTCCGCAAGGTTAATCCCTGTGCTTAACTCAATGCTTCGAATAAAACCGGTATAATCTTTATCTTGCACTAATTGTTCATTTTCCTTCATATTACCATCCTGAAATGATTAAGAATATTTAAGTCCATCGAGAGATGCTCTTCTCGTATTGTACCAATTCATCAGCGCTGAAGAAGTTTGCAATCTCACGTTCCGCACTTTCCGGCGAATCCGAACCGTGAATCAGATTGTGCGGTGTGTGTGCAGCAAAATCACCGCGGATCGTACCTGGCAGCGCTTCCTTAACTTTCGTCTTGCCAATCACCTGACGGGATAAGGTAATAATCTCATCGCCCTCCCATACCATGGCGAATACTGGGCCGGAAGTTATAAATCCTACCAATTCGCCGAAGAAATCTTTTCCGACATGCTCAGCATAATGACGCTTTGCCTGCTCGTCGGAAATCTGAAGAAATTTGCCTGCAACCAATTTAAAACCTTTATCCTCCAGCCGGCTTACGATCCTTCCGATCAGTCCCCGCTGAACACCATCCGGTTTAACCATCAAAAAAGTACGTTCCATTGGCTTCATCACTCTCCATTTTCATACATGTGATGTTACATTCTTCAAACGTAGTTTAACAGAAAGACGGTTGTAGATTAAAGACTAATATGAACGCTTTGTAACAAAATGCGCAATATCCTTCAGCTGCTTCTTGGTCTTGATATCTGGTAGTGAATCTAGCGCATCGATCGCTTTACGGATATAACGGTCGGCAAGCACTTCGGATCGGGCAATTCCTGTGCTTGATCTGATCATCCCGACAGCTTCGCTAACATCGCATTGACCATTCAAAGCATGAATCCGCTCGATTTCTTTCAACAGCCGTTGTCCCAATTCTGGCTCCTGAAGCGCATAAATGACAGGCAGTGTTATGTTACCCTGGCGCATGTCACTGCCTGGCGGCTTGCCAATCTGCTTCTCCGTACCGCATAAATCGAGAAGATCATCCTGAATCTGAAAGGCCATTCCTACATTGTATCCGAATCGATACATGCTGCTGGAAACTACGCGATCTGCCTCTGCAGCCATTGCACCCAGCTGACAGCTCACAGCAATCAGCATTGAGGTTTTGCGGCGGATGCGCAGCAGATAGCGTCTTACATCCTGATTACAATTGAAAAAGTCACGGATTTGTTCCATTTCACCGATCGACATTTCAACCATCGCTTTGGATAAAATACGATGGATTTCCGGATTGTTCAGATTCGTTGTAAGGGTCAGCGCTTTACCGTAAATATAGTCCCCTGTATACATGGCTATACGGTTGTCCCATTTGGATTTAACTGTTGGCTTGCCTCTTCTCATATCCGCGTCATCTATTACATCATCGTGTACAAGAGAAGCGCTGTGAATCAGTTCCAGTGGAACGGCAATATATTTGAGTTTATCGATGTCGTAATTTCCGAATTTGCCGCCCATTAGCACAAAGACCGGACGCAGCCGTTTGCCGCCTGCCTTAAGAAGGTGCAGTGAGGTTTCCGTCAGCTGCTGATCATCGCCTTCTATGCTGCGGTACAGCTCTTTTTCGATAACATCCATATCCTTTTTCAGTGCTCCGAAAATGTCCAGTCGTTTCATTCCTTCACCCGCATCACAATATTTTCTTTCCATAACTCCGGTGTCACATCATGTTTCAGCAAACCAAGCTCATATGCATATTTAAAATATAAGCGGAGCCCCTCCTGCTGCATTTCATTGAAATCATAACATAAGTTATTGAAATATCCGTGCCAGTAGGACTCGGTACCCCCGATCCGACTAATAGCTTCATTTACAATTGGACGGAGATCTTCCAGACTTCGCCGTTTGCTGTCCCGGAACATGCAAGCAATTTCCGCCATAGCTTCGGGATTGTCGGCAGCGGCACTACGGTTCACTGCCCAGACGGCAAAGGTCATGCTGCAGCCCGTCCACTCCTTCCACCATTTACCGAGATCGGTTACATGGTACTTCTTGTTGTACCACGAAGCTCTAATGGCGTTATCGCCAATCAACAAAGCCGCGTCTGCACTTTCCATCATCGTGTCGAGATCTGGCTCCATCGTCTTGTATTCAGGTGCTCCGTCAAGCGCCTTTTCCATCAATATTTTCAACAGATTAACCGACGTAGCCGATGTATTGGTTAGCGCTATGGTACCGCTCTTGAGCGATTCAACAGGACCACGGGAAAACAGTAGTATCGATTTCACCGATCCGTTGGCGCTCACTGATAATTCAGGGAGCAGCTGCAGCTTATCTGCTGCTTCGGCGTATGCGAAAGAGGATAATGCACCAATATGAATATCTCCGTTTTTCATCCCTTCGTTCAAAACGGACGGCACTTCAGCCAACATCTCAGCAGGAGTCCCCAATAGTTGAGGATCCACATAATAAAATAGAGGCCACGCGTTGGTATAACTGATTTTGCCGATCACGGTCTTCTTGTCTACTCCCGGCATGTTAGTCACCCCATCTTTTAAACAGTTGATGTTCGATACGAAGGCTGTCGAGTACTTTCCCGACCAGAAAGTTCACAAGGTCGTCCAAGCTCTGCGGCTTAAAATAAAAGGCCGGCATCGCTGGTATTATTTTGACCCCCAGATTAGCAAGCTTCAGCATATTTTCCAAATGAATCGCATGCAGAGGCGTTTCTCTAGGTACAAGCACCAGCGTTCTTCCTTCTTTCAGCATAACATCCGCCGCGCGGGCCATCAAATTATCAGAGGTTCCGTGAGCCACAGAGGACAGGGTGCCCATTGAACATGGCATTATGACCATGCCTTCCACGAGGTACGAACCGCTAGCGATAGTGGCACCGATATCTGCTATCGGATGATAGTACACCTTTCCGTTCGCACCTCTAAATTTCTCTTCAAGAACAACTTCCCGGCTTGCTGCCGACCAGTCAAGCTCCTCCTTCAACACACGCCAGCCTGCGTTCGTAATAACCAAGTGTACGTCATACCCAAGCTGTAATAAACATTCCGTCAAACGGACGCCATAAATAGAGCCGCTCGCACCAGTTATGCCAACAATCCAACTTTTCTTTCGGCCCGTGTCCATCAAATATATCTCACCACCAGATCAATCAAGGTGAATACGAATAATATAATGCTGAGCGTGATATTCATCGTAAAGAAGGCGGTCTGTAACCGGCTCATATCTTTAGGGGACAGAATGTAATGCTGATAAAACAAAATGCCACAGGCAATAATCATTCCCGCTAAATACCACCAGCTAAGCGGTGTCACAAAAAACAATACGATAAAGCCGATTGCGGTAATAACATGAAAGCCTCGTGCGAACCAGAGCGATTTTTGCAGACCGAAACGTGAAGGAATGGAGTACAAACCTTCTTTGCTGTCAAACTCCTGATCCTGACATGCATAAACCACATCGAATCCGGCCGTCCAAAACGCAAGCGCCACATAAAATATGATCGCTTTATAGTCCACTTGCCCGGTTACAGCTACCCATCCGCCAAGTGGAGCAAGTGCCGTCGTGAGGCCAAGTACCACATGACACAACCAGGTAAAACGTTTCGTGTAGGAATAAATAATAAGCATAAAAATAGCAATTGGCAGTAAGCGAAAAGCAAATGAGTCCAGTTCGGCAGTGGCCCAGAAGAAAACGGCAAAGGAAACGATAATAAAAAGGATAACTTCAACCGGCTTTAACAGTCCTGCAGGTATTGCTCGTCCAGCTGTGCGTGGGTTTTTGGCATCTATGTATTGATCAGATAGTCGATTCAGTCCAAAGGCAGCACTCCGGGCTCCGAACATCGCTAGAAAGATCCAACCAATATCACCCCATGAGGGCAAATGGTCAAATACCACTGCAGAACCCAGAATTGCACCCATAAAAGCGAAAGGTAGAGCAAATAACGTATGCTCCACTTTTATCATCTCTAAATATGTTCCGATTTTCTTAAACATCCATATTCTCCTTGATCCCAATATGTAATGCTGCAATTCCGCTGGTCAAGGGAAAGGCTTCTACATGGTTAAGTCCGATCTTACGGAAAACTTCTGAAAGCTCCTTCCTGCCCGGAAAAAGCGCAAGCGACTCAGGGAGCCATTTATACTGCTCGTACCGTTTTGCAAACAATTTGGCCATCAGTGGCAGTAATTTTTGGAAATAAAAAAAGTACAATCCTTTGAAAGGCTGCCATGTTGGCTTCGACAATTCAAGACAAACAACCATTCCGCCAGGCTTGACAACGCGTTTCATTTCCTCCAAAACTTTCACGTAATCAGGAACGTTACGCAAACCAAAACCGATGGTCGCATAATCAAAGCGGTTGTCCTCAAAAGGAAGGCTCATTGCATTTCCTTGAACAAGAGTAATCTGCTTATTCAGACCTCCCTTTTTAACCTTCTGTCTGCCAACATTCAGCATTCCTTCGCTGAAATCAAGCCCGATAATGTGGCCTGATTCACCACTTGTATTTGCCATACTAATGGTCCAATCGCAAGTACCACAGCACAAGTCAATCGCTGTATCCCCAAGCTGCATGTTCATTTTCTTCATCGTGAATTTCCGCCAGCGCTTATGCTGACGGAAGCTGAGGATGTCGTTCATGATGTCGTACTTGCCGGCAATATTTTCGAAAACGGAATGAACGTACTGCTCTTTCGGTTTGTTGCTTTCATCATGTTTCATGGATGACTTAACTGCATTGTTCTCCATCTGAGTCACCTATCCTTCCCTTACGGCTGACCGGTATCTGCTGAGCCTTTGAATAAACGGCTCCAGGATCTGACCGATCTGTGCAGATGGTCCTTCCCCATTGAAGGCCGATATCAGAGTTTGTACTGTGCTTACGGACTGACGCAGCTTGTCCAGCAGATTGTCAGCCGTCTTATGCTTCAGCATCAGCTTCTTCCAGTCTTTCGAATCCAGTTTTTTCGTGATCAGCAATTTTTTCTCTTCTTCATTGGCTCGGTCCAGCATGTACCAATAACCATAACCATTTCTGCCGTCCTCCGGAGAAACACAGCGATCCACTTCGCGCAAGATCGTCTCACAGTGGGTAATTTCACTTAGCAGTGTCTTCCAGTTCCCCCGAAATGAAGACTCGATCAATGGTGTAAAAGAAAGAAACAGCTGCATGTTCAGCTGTACCATGTGGCGTAAATATTCTTCTGCCGACAGAAGCATGCCCTTCATTTTACCGTACAGATTCATTTTCAATACATTAACTTCACTGACAGCTTTGCTCAGCAAAGCGATGGCTTCGACATCGCCGGTCTGAGCCAGCAAATGATAAAACCGGCTGCTGTAATAATCGCCAGCCAACACCTTAAGCTGCCGGGAGCGCATCATCTTCTCTCCCTGATTGCCTTCAGTTGTATCAATGCTCTCGTGCGTATCCAGTCCCACCTGAACCAATGAAGTAACCAGCGCATACAGCTCATCACGTTCCGTTACATTCCGTTTGGAACACTGTAAAAATATGTATAACAAATGAACGCGGGCATCCGGAAAATTCGGAAGCTCCGTGTGGGTTTGAATCATGTCATAATTTAAATACTTTTTTGCTAACTCGGGAACGCGATACGGTTTCATCCTCAGCCTCCGTGCACTTGATGTTCTTTAGTTCAGTTTTACTCACAATCTAATCTATTATAACACATCATTCCAGCGCGTACATGCCCGCTGTCTACTATTTTACCCGTTTTAATCTGAGCTGAACTGCTTCATCCAAACATTCGTTAATGTAAGATGCAAGCCTTGAACCAATCTCTCTGAAAATGGCTCATTCTCCATCTGCTTCAGCTCCTGTAAAAGAGACGGATCCCATTCATTTCGTCTAACATTTGCGGCCAGCATCAAATATCGGGCTCCGGTCCAAGGATCTATAGCTACAAACCTGAGATAAAGTTGTTTTACATTTTGCTTGTCTTCAAAGCTGAATGAAATGATACTTTCAAGGTCGTTGTAGACCGTTCTGACCGACTTCAATTCCTCCGTTATTTTCAAATCAACGGACAGAGTTCCGTTATCCCAGTCCGCTTTACCTATTTTTAAAGCCAGAGGTAATGAGCTGAGACTATCCACAAGGTTGGTATCTGACAAACTCGCATGAACACCTTCAGGTTGAAAAGCGGATACGCTGATCCGCTCCTCCGCTCCGCTAACGGAATGCACGACAGATAACAGCAAGAGAAAAAATGCAGTAACTAAGGCTGGAATCCATAATCCTAAAACCGGTCTGAATCGTCTCATGCATAAAACCCCCTTCCACCTTATTTTCATCCACCCTTGTAAAGCCCATACCTCATTGTACAAATAAATAAAGCAAGCTATGACTTCTTGTGCTTCAAGTTTCTTATGACTTTTAGGTATTGGGCTATTCTTCAACTACGAATGGGTACGATATCTTTGTTTCGTATTTTCTCAAAAAAAGATAGAATAATAAGGAACGGCACATTTCGATGCCATTGTAAATTGAAGGAGGATTCATTAATTATGAGCGTAGATTATAAAGCATACTTTGCTGAACATCGCGAAACCCATTTGAACGAACTGAAAGAATGGTTATCGATTCCCAGTATCTCTGCACTGTCAGAGCACAAGGACGACGTTGCCAAAGCAGCGGAGTGGCTCGCAGACAAACTGACTGTAGCAGGGCTTGAGCATGTGGAGATTCATCAAACCACGGGACATCCGATTATAACCGCAGATTATTTGCATGCTGAAGGTAAGCCGACCGTGCTGATATACGGCCATTATGACGTACAGCCGGTGGACCCGCTTCACCTGTGGGAAACCCCGCCATTTGAGCCTTCGATCCGTAACGGAAAGCTGTTCGCACGAGGCGCTACCGATGATAAAGGCCAACTGTTCCTTCATGTTAAAGCGGTGGAAGCGATTCTTAAGCAGGAACAAGAACTGCCCGTTAACATCAAGTTCTGTATCGAAGGTGAAGAGGAAGTCTCCAGTCCCAACCTGCCGCTTTATTTGGAAAAAAACAAAGACAAGCTGGCAGCGGACGCAATCCTGATTTCCGACACCTCCCTGCTCGCTCCGGGCAAGCCTGCCATTTCTACGGGACTTCGTGGTCTGTGCTCGCTAGAGTTGTCCCTTGAAACGGCCAATACCGACCTGCATTCAGGTACATACGGCGGCGGCGTGCCGAACGCGCTGCATGCGATCGTCTCCTTGTTGTCTTCGCTTCATGATGAGAACGGTCGAGTGAGTGTAAAAGGATTCTATGACGGTGTTCAAGAGCTATCACCCGAAATGCGTGAGGAATTCGCTAAACAGCAGTTCGATGAAGAACAGCTTCAAAGAGATCTCAATCTGGATGCTCTGTTTGGCGAAGAAGGCTACTCCTTCGTGGAACGCATTGGCGCACGGCCAACGCTGGAGCTCAACGGTGTATATGGCGGATTCCAGGGAGAAGGCAGCAAGACTGTCATTCCGAAGGAAGCTCATGCAAAAATCACATGCCGTCTGGTCGCGGACCAAGACCCACAAGCAGTGCTGGATGCCATTGAAGCGCATCTGCATGCGAACACCCCTGTAGGTTCGAAGCTGACGTTTACGCCTAAGGAAAAGGCGTTTGCGTTCAACATTGATCCATCTCATCCGATGCTGCAAAAAGCAGCTGATGCTTTCGAGAATGTATATGGCACGCGCGCACTGTTTACAAAAGATGGCGGCTCAATACCGATCGTTGAGAAGTTGTCCAGCACGCTAAACGCGCCGGCGGTCATGATGGGCTTCGGCTTGCCGGACGAAAACTTGCATGCACCGAATGAGCATTTTAATTTGGAAAACTTTGATCATGGCTTGCTGACGATTGTGAATTATTTGAAGTTGATCTGACGCAGGCATCTAAGGAATAACAGCGAGGAATTGGCTGCCTGACCACAAAAGAAACCCTGTCCTTTTTAAAGGCACAGGGTTTCTTTAATTCCAGTACAGGTTTGATTGATATTACATACCTGCTTCTGTTTTGCCGTGCTTGGTCATGACTTCCGCTTTTCCACGGATTTTGACGGCAGAGGTATGGTCTGTGAACTGGGCAATGATAACCTCGCCCTTATCGAGTTTTTCGGTATGGTGAAAACGAGTATCCTGTCCCCGGGTCAGCCCGATCACCTGCACACCGTTTTCCAGAGCCTTAACGACAAAATAGTCACCGTTTTTTACATCTTCCATAACCGTGTCCTCCCCCAATCCTTGTGAAAAGAAAAGGCCGTGAACGAATTCACGGGCCTCTGCTTTTTAGGTAATATGTAGAAATCTTTATTTGATTCCGTCTTTGAGCGCCTTACCAGGTTTAAATGCAGGAATTTTGCTCGAAGGGATTTCGATTTCTTCACCTGTTTGCGGGTTGCGGCCTTTACGTGCGGAACGCTCGCGTACCTCGAAGTTTCCGAAACCTACCAATTGGACTTTATCTCCATTTTGCAACGCTTCGGAAATAGCATCAAAAACAGCGTCAACCGCTTTAGTTGCGTCCTTCTTAGAAAGCTCTGTGGATTCAGCCACCTGTGTAATCAGATCTGATTTATTCATTCTTTCACCTCCCTAATAAGGATGTTCTTCACTTGGTATTCACTGTTTCCGTTTTACCGCAAAATATACGTACACCGGGCATTTTCACCCTTCGCTGCATTCAGATGCATGACGCGGAACAAACTTATAGTAATACAGTCAAATCATAATTTCAAGCGTTTTACCTCTCTTCGGCATCAAAACAGGAAAAAACAACCGAAAATCAGCTTCAGCAGCCGATCTGCGGTTGTCTTTCACAAAAGATCTCTTGAACTAAAGAATGATAGCAATCAATCCGCCCGAACCTTCGTTAATAATGCGACCCAGCGTTTCCTGCAACTTGTAGCGGGCATTATCCGGCATCATGGCAATCTTGCCCTGGATACCCTCCCGGACGATGGAATGAAGCGACCGTCCAAAAATATCAGACTCCCAAATCTTGATCGGATCGTTCTCAAAGTCCTGCATTAGATAACGTACCAGCTCTTCGCTCTGCTTCTCCGTGCCGATGATTGGGGAGAATTCGGATTCTACGTCCACGCGGATCATATGAATGGATGGAGCCGTAGCTTTCAACCGAACGCCAAATCTCGTTCCTTGACGGATCAACTCAGGTTCATCAAGCGCCATTTCAGCCAGTGACGGGGCGGCAATACCATATCCGGTCGTCTTGACCATCTCGAGCGCCTCGGCAAATCGGTCGTATTCGCGTTTCGCATGAGAGAACTCTTGCATCAGTTGCAGTAGGTGATCCTTCCCGCGGATTTCAACGCCGACCACTTCCATGAGGATACGATCGTACAGCTCATCGGGTGCAAAGAGATCAATTTCAGCCACACCCTGCCCCATGTTCATGCCACTGAGTCCTGCGCGGTCGATAAAGTCATATTCCATGAATTGGCTGACTACACGATCCACGTCACGCAGACGGCGAATATCTTTTACCGTGTCACGCACGGAATTTTCATAGTTGCTGCGGAGCCAGTGGTTTTCATTCAACACCATTACCCAGCTCGGCAGATTAACATTAACTTCGTGAACCGGGAATTCGTACAATACTTCACGAAGAACACCAGTTACATCATCTTCAGTCATAGACGCTGCGCTAAGCGTCATTACTGGGATGTCATACTTTTCAGACAGCTCACTGCGCAGCTGAAGGGCTTCCTCGCTCCTCGGACGGGTAGAGTTGATAACGACCACAAACGGCTTACCAACCTCTTTTAACTCGGCAATTACCCGCTCTTCAGCCTCTACATAAGAGCTGCGGGGAATTTCTGCAATCGAACCGTCCGTTGTAACAACAACGCCGAGCGTCGAATGCTCCTGTATGACCTTGCGTGTACCGATTTCCGCAGCTTCCTGGAACGGGATTGGCTCCTCGAACCAAGGGGTAGAAATCATACGCGGTCCATTTTCGTCCTCGTAGCCTTTAGCTCCTTCTACAGCGTAACCTACACAGTCAACGAGACGTACATTTACCTCGAGCCCTTCGGTTACTTTGATCTGCACCGCATTGTTCGGTACGAATTTCGGTTCCGTTGTCATGATCGTCTTACCAGCAGCGCTCTGCGGCAGCTCGTCGACAGCCCTTACTCGGTCAGCTTCGTTCGTTATGTTCGGAAGCACGACCGTTTCCATGAACCGCTTGATGAAGGTTGATTTTCCCGTCCGGACAGCACCGACGACACCTAAGTATATGTCTCCTCCAGTTCGTTCGGCTATGTCCTTAAAAATGTCCACTTTTTCCAAAAGAGATCCCCTCCTCAAATTACTCCGAAGGAAAAATGCTTTAAGAGCATCCGCTTCGTGTTCCATCTCACAGCCAAAGCCATTGCAACAATTGAGCAGCCTTTACCACGCCGCCAGCAGTCCGCCGCCGGTATCCGAAAGAGACATGGAAACGGCAAAGCGGCGTAACTCGTACATGCATTTGGACTAGTAACATCATATGTACCGGGAATCAAAATATGACGGTTGCCCGGATATGTCCGTCCTGTTTTTTTGTGAAACCTGCCGGGCACCCAGCGAAACCCGAACTGTGCTTTCCGATTATGGATATGCTCTCAAAACTTCTATTATGCCTTAGAAGAGTAAAAAAAGCAGGCCCCCAAAAAATGATAATTTGGTAGTCTGCTTGGTTTATTTTGAGAGCTATACCTGCGTTATGCTTAATCCTATAACAATCTCAACAAAAGACTAAATTTATAATTTAGCAACAGGCTGTTTATCCTTCCAGAAATAAGGAACTGATTTGACAGGAACATAATAAGAAGCCTGTTCAAGGTAAACTCTCAGATCCTCATCGACTTTAGGCTCAGCATCTTCTTTCTGAATAGCTTGCATGATATCAAAGGCGTAATCGACGTATACCGTACCTTTCGAATCCATCATAAAAGTGACTTCTTGACCGGAATATATACTTTTTAGCTTCATATTCTTGACGTCGGTCTTCAAGAGATCAACGGTTGTAAATCCAGGGTACAGCTCGGCTCCAGCCGGAAGTTTACCGTTATTAGCAGTCTTGAACCGGTTCACCGACATTTGAATATCGTTAACCTTTTGGGCAATGTTCAAGTCCATCACTTTCACGGTTGGCTCTTTTTCCTCATTAATGATTAAGAAATATCCGCTGCCACCTTTCTCAAAAGCCGTGCTCGGAATTTCATCCATATACCCCATATTTTTAAGTTTTTCAAAATCTACTCTGTATTTTTCATAACGCGGAACCTCTTCTCCAGCCGTTAAAATCGGAAGAATAGATTGTTCTTTATAGAAATCGTCAACCGCGGACTGTACGCGCTTTACACTTTCACGATAAGAAACTTGTCTCTCCTGCTCATTCTTATCAGAGTACATGCATCCCGTCATTAACATGGTCATAAGCATAAAAACGGTCGCCGCAGAAATAGCCTTCATGATCCCGAGGGGCCTTGCTTTACCTTTTGAAAATATCCGTTTCAACTTGTATCATCCTTTACCAGTATTAAATAAAATCGTCATATTCCCCTCTCCTCGCAGCCTCTAGTTGTTTACGAACCGCTGCTTTAAGTGGATCCTCGGGAATGGTAACGGTAAGATTACCTGTAATCACGGTCTGACAGGAAAGTCTCATACCTTGTCCTAGCAGGGAACCGAGTTTTCTGCGTTCCGCTTCTTTCGGCGGCAGACAGCTCTCCTGCTCTCCATCTTGAATATGAACCTTGCACATCAAACATCCCATCTTACCACCGCAACGAGTAGGAATTCTCACTCCTGCGCGTCGTGCAGCATCCAGAACATGGGTGTTCGGGCGAACCTTAACCTTCTTGCCATCAGGCTGAAAAGTAACCTCATAGTCCACCTTATCCCCTCCTTCCGGAATATGTATAGATTTTTACAGCGTTATACCTGTCAATCTGTGAATTATGGACAGATGACTTTGACTCCAATTATTACGAGAAAGAATCATCTTAAGAAGCTCTGCATGATTTTCTGGTTGCTGCCAGATCACATCTGCAATAGCTTTATACCGATCCTCTCGGTCACGGAGCACATTAAAAACCAACTCATGGGAGAGTGGCATAAGCCGGAAAGAAACGTCTTGAATCCGATTCTCAGGTGCCCAGTCATAGAGCAGATGCTCAACCTCAACATGGTAAGCGGAATCATGTGACGTTACAGAAAAACCGCCTACCAATTCAACAGGATAACCTTCAATTGCATAATGGCTTAAAACGGATTTGTACATTCCCTCTTCATCAAGGTGTGGCGTAACTGCAGCCCAGAAATTCAGTTCTCTGTGAAGCTTAGAGATTCCGCCCGCATCCGCATAAATATCAATGTCACGCGGAGCCTTCTCCAGTTTAACTCCTTGTAATAGCAGCGAGCAGCTGCCGCCTAACAGCCAGACCTGCTCTGCCCGGTTTAAGGATTCAGCCGTAATAAGCAGCGGTTTCGTCAGACCAGGTAAATGATTCAGTCTCATGTTACACCCCATCTTTCATCCACATTCGGATCTATTGAAGCATACAATCGACTATGTAATAGAGGCCAACCCGGTAATAAACCCGACGAGCATCATGACAAAAGCTACGAGGGATAAGCCCATTCGTATAACGCCTTTCGTTTTGCTTCGGGCAAAGGTAACCAGAAATACAGACAATCCCATAATCAATAACGCAACCAAGGAAAGCCACATTTTTTGCATTGGATCCATGCCACAACCCGCTCCAATCTCTTAGGCAAAATATTTCAACCTATTATATCACGAATCCACCTTACTCTCACATCGAAAAAAAGAACAAAAGACCGTCATCCGGTAGGACGACGGTCTTCTGCTCCTATATTCGGACGAATGCCGTCCTACTTTTTCATCATCATTTTCATTAAAGCTTCCATATTGCTTGGATTCATCCCGCTCTTCTTTACAGCGCCAACAATTTCTTGAACGGTCTCTTCGCTCACTGGCACATTTGCCATTGCTGAGACCTGTTTGATCAGTTGGCGGAGCTGGGCTTCATTCTGCATCGTAGACGGCTTAACCGTTCCAGCCAGCTTCTTGACAGCCCCCGATGAAATCTGTTTGCCGCTTTTCTTGTTAATCGCGTTCAACACATCTTTTGGAAAGTTTTTGCTCATTTCCACCCCTCCTCCCGAAAATCCTCAAATTAATATATGAGGCTGGGGACTGAAAGGTGAATAAGCTAGGTATGCCACTGTTCCCAAATTTCTTGCGGCATAATTTCCATTTCTGTCTTCGGATCACGTCCCATGAGCGCTTCCACCGCACTCCGTGGATCACGATCTTTAAATAGAACATGGTACAGCTGATCAGCGATTGGCATCTGAACACCAAATTTCTCGGAAATCGCATGAGCCGCTTTCGTCGTACGAATCCCTTCTACGACCATGCCCATAGACGCTAGCACTTCCTCAAGTCCTTTACCTTGACCAAGTAGAGAACCTGCACGCCAGTTACGGCTATGACGGCTTGTTGCGGTAACGACAAGGTCACCTATTCCAGCGAGTCCGGCAAAGGTGAGCGGATTCGCGCCCATCTCAACACCGATGCGGGATATTTCTGCCAGACCTCTCGTTAACAGCGCAGCTTTTGCATTATCGCCAAAGCCAAGACCATCTGACATCCCCGCACCCAAGGCAATAATGTTTTTCAGTGCTCCGGCAAGTTCAACACCGATCATATCGCGATTCGTGTAAACGCGGAAATAAGCGTTCATGAACAAATCCTGCGCTGCTGCAGCTGCCTTACTGTCCGAAGATGCCACAACGACAGTTGTCGGGCACTTTCGGATCACTTCCTCCGCATGGCTCGGACCTGAGAGGACAACAACGCTACCTTCCTCGCAGCCCAGTTCTTCGGAGATGACGGTTGACATGCGTTTTAAAGATTCCGTTTCAAAACCTTTGGTCGCATGAATGATTAGCATATCTTCAGTCCAATAGGTTTTAAGCTGACGGGACACTTCGCGCATGGCTGAGGATGGCGCCACAATCAGAACTGCAACCGCACCCGAAACTGCCTCGCCCATATCCGTTGTAGCTCGTAAACGAGGTGACAGCTTAATATCCGGCAAGTAGCGGTTGTTAGTGTGCTCCTCATTTAATTCTCTAGCTTGTTTAGCATTTCTCGTCCATGCGACTACTTCTAAATCATTAAAGGCCAGCACACTGGCTAGGGCCGTTCCCCAACTGCCAGCGACCAATACAGCCACCTTGTCAGACAACGCGTTTCCCTCCTTTACCTTTACCGCCGGAGCCAAGCTTGTTTTCTCGGCCTTGAACAAGTTTTGTGATATTGCTACGATGCCTCC
The DNA here is from genome assembly GCF_900177425.1 of Paenibacillus uliginis N3/975. Lineage (NCBI taxonomy): Bacteria > Bacillati > Bacillota > Bacilli > Caryophanales > Paenibacillaceae > Paenibacillus > Paenibacillus uliginis. The sequence goes on from NZ_LT840184.1 coordinate 3,851,861, forward strand.
AAATTGCAAAGATACAGATAACTAGGCTGGTCCAGAATATCGGCCAAGAAAAGTTCATAATTATTAGAAAAACAGGTGTCAGCACCACAAAAATGAGCGATCCCAGTGAAACATAGCGAGTAAATACGATAGAGAGAATCGCGATAATTCCTGCGTAGAGAGCCGGTAGGAAGCAAAGTGAGGCTAACACTCCAATTGCGGTTGCTATGCCTTTACCACCGCGGAAGCGGAAATATAAAGGCCAGTTATGTCCTGCAATGGCAGCTATTCCGCATAATCCCGGCAACCATCCACTGTCGCCCCCAAGCCATTTGCCGATCCATACGGCTGCGAGGCCCTTGAGAACATCCAGAGCGAGTACAAGAATGGCAGGACCTTTGCCGAGCACCCGTAATGTATTGGTTGCTCCCGCATTTCCACTACCATGCTGACGAATGTCAATCCCTTTAAGAAGTTTCGCCAGCAGCACGCTAAAGCTCACAGAGCCCAGCAGGTAACACAAAATAATCGCAACGATGTTTAGAACCAAGCTACTCTCCCCTAACTCTCATCGGACTTTCGCCGTGTAAATATACGTATAGGTGTCCCTTCAAAATTAAATGCTGCCCTTATTTTATTCTCCAAGTACCGTTCGTATGAGAAGTGCATTATTTCCGGATCATTCACGAATACAACCATCGTCGGCGGTTTCACTGCTACCTGAGTTGCATAGTTAATACGTAATCTCCGCCCTTTATCGGTTGGTGGAGGATTGATAGCCACCGCGTCCGATATAACGTCATTCAGCAAGTGAGTCTGGACTCGTAGAGTATGCTGCTCAGCAACATGCTTCACCACAGGCAGCAGCTTCTGCAAACGCTGTTTTGTTTTGGCTGATAAAAACACCACCGGTGCATAAGTCATGAACAGGAAATGGTCGCGTATTTTATTCTCAAAATGCTGCATGGTCTTATCGTCCTTTTCAACGACATCCCATTTGTTCACAACAAATATAGATGCTTTACCTGCTTCATAAGCGTACCCAGCAATATGTTTGTCCTGTTCGATAATGCCCTCTTCACCGTTAATAAGCACGAGAACTACGTCAGCACGCTCAATCGCACGCATTGCACGCATAACACTGTACTTTTCAGTTGTCTCATAAACTTTGCCACGCTTACGCATTCCAGCTGTATCAATCAACACATAACGCTGGCCATCCTTCTCGAATGGGGTATCGATGGCGTCACGTGTCGTACCCGCAATATCACTTACAATAACACGTTCTTCACCAAGAATCGCATTCACAAGTGAGGATTTACCGACATTCGGTCTGCCGATTAAAGCAACCTTGATTACATCTTCATCATACTCGTCATCTGTTAAATCAGGAAGATTTTCGACTACAGCATCAAGTAAATCACCAATACCGGTTCCATGGCTTCCCGATATACCAACAGGATCACCGAAACCGAGGCTGTAAAACTCGTATATATCTTCTGCTCTCTTCATATTGTCCACTTTGTTAACAGCCAGTATTACCGGCTTACCCGAACGGAACAATATTTGCGCTACTTCTTCATCGGAACTGGTGACTCCTGTCTTCGCGTCACACATAAACACAATCACATCTGCTTCTTCAATAGCCAATTCAGCTTGCAAACGGATGGATCTCAAAATCATATCATCGCCATCGATCTCAATACCACCGGTATCGATCACACTGAACAACTTACCGTTCCACTCGGCTCCGCCATATATCCGGTCACGTGTAATCCCCGGTTTATCTTCAACTATGGCTAGCCGATCACCGATTAGCCGATTAAATATTGTCGATTTACCGACATTCGGCCTCCCGACAATAGCTACTACGGGTCTTGCCATATTCACTCCTCCTGTCAATGCTTACGATTATCATAATAGCAAAAAACGTTACAATTGGCTAACCTTTCATCTCTCGTTCTATTATGTTCATTCCCTATTTCCATCATCCATATGCGGGAAAACCTGAAAAAACAAACGGCGAACCCAATACTGGGTCCGCCGACTAAATTATGATAGGTCTGTTGACCGGTCATTTTTTTCCCGACTTACTTGAATTTACTCAATTTGTCGCCGAAACGTTCTCCAAGTGTTACGCTCATACCTTGGTTGTTCAAGGATACATTCGGATTGTCTTTCAGGTCAATTTTAGGGCCTTTGGACTGTTTTTCAGGTCTTGGAGATGACGCAGGCGCTTCTTCCGTTTCCTTAATGCTCAGGCTAACACGCTTCTCGTCCACGTTAATGTCCAGAATCTTAACCTGAACCTCTTGGCCTTCTTTCAGAACTTCTTGTGGAGTTCCGATGTGTTTATGGGAAATTTGAGAAATGTGCACCAGACCTTCAACACCTGGAGCCAATTCTACAAATGCACCAAAGTTAACCAGACGTCTTACTTCACCAGTAACTATGTCACCTGTGTTGAATTTGTCTGCAGCCGTTTCCCAAGGACCTTGTTGAGCAGCTTTAATACTGAGGCTGATTTTCCCTTTTTCAGGGTCAACCTTCAGAACTTTAACCGTTACTTTATCTCCTTCGGATAGAGCATCGGATGGCTTCTCAACATGGCTCCAAGCGATTTCGGATACATGGACCAGACCGTCCACGCCACCTACATCTACGAATGCGCCAAATTGAGTCAAACGCTGAACAGTTCCCTCCAGCACTTGACCTTCTTTAAGGTCAGCCATTACTTTTTGTTTGTTTGCTTCAAACTCTTCTTCAAGAACATCCTTTTGGGAAAGGATAACTTTGTTGTTCTCACGGTCCAGTTCTTTAACTTTTACGCGGAGCGTACGACCTTTGTAGTCGCTGAAATCTTCAACGAAATGACGCTCAACCATAGAAGCCGGGATAAAACCGCGTGCACCCACATCTACTACGAGTCCACCCTTAACTACATCAGCAACTACGACTTCAATGGCATCTTGATCAGCAAAATGCTTCTCAAGTGACTCCCAAGCGATTTCCGTATCAATCGCGCGTTTAGAAAGAACAAGGCTTTCCTTGTCATCATTAATGCTGACAACCTTGCACTCCACTTCTTGGCCTACCTGAACCGCATCAGATGCGTTGTCCAACTGAACAGCAGACAACTCGCGAACAGGAATTACGCCGTCATATTTATATCCAATGCTTACATAAGCTTGGTTGTCCTCCAGTTTGACGATCGTCCCTTTCACGGTGTCCCCTTTTTTCAAGGATACGATTTGGTCCAGCTGATCTTGGCTCTGTGTTTCAACAGCCTCTTGATTTCTTGTTTCTTCCGACATGTCAATAACCTCCTCAATTCAAACCCCATTTATTTAAACCCGCATATACGCGAAGTTCAAAACATAATTGCTGTAATAGCTTTCCATCTTGTTCATGTATTTTATACATGAAACGGTAAAAACATCAATTCACGGTCGGCTTCCCTGTAGCCCGCATCTCAGTAATACTTTGCATAATAAGTGCAGTAGCTTCATTCAAGGCCTCAGGTGATTTGTCATCTTTGTAAGCAGACAAATCAATAGGCGCTCCGTAAATAATCTTTGTCTTTCGGAAAAGCTTATATTCCCCTATGATGGCTGCTGGTACGACCGTAGCACCACTACGCAGTGCAAAGCTTGCTGCGCCACGTTTAGCTGCTTCCGCATCAGAGTTACGAGTGCCTTCAGGGAATATACCCATCACTTCGCCATTGCGGAGAATCTTCAGCGATGTCTTAATCGAATCTTTGCTTACGCCGCCCCGTTTCACCGGGAATGCTCCAAGCTGAGTAACTAACCAGCCAAACACCGGAATCTTAAACAGCTCAGCCTTGGCCATGAATTTGACCTGACGCTTCACATGAATACCTACCGAGATCGGATCCCTTAGGCTGATATGATTGGCACAGATCAGTACTCCGCCCTCCGAAGGAATGTTATGTACACCGACGGACTCAAACCGGTAAAGCACGGCGAACAAACCGCGAACCACCGCTCTGCAGAACACATAAATCATGTCTTATTTCTCCCCATCCATTTGAGATATACAGTAAGAAAGTATCGTATCGACAACCTGATGAATATTCATCTGTGTCGTGTCCAGAACGATTGCGTCCTCGGCACAGCGCAGCGGTGACACCTCACGTTCCTCGTCAAGGCGGTCACGTTTCGCGATATCCATTTCAAGTTGTTCCAGTGATACTCCTTCCGCTTCACCCAATTCTTTAAACCGGCGGAGAGCTCGTTCCTTGACACTGGCCGTCATGAAAATTTTGACTTCGGCATCTGGCAAAACCGTTGTTCCAATATCGCGTCCATCCATTACGACGCCTTTACGCAAAGCCATTTGTCTTTGCAGATGAACCAATTGGGTACGAAGTCCTTCAATCTGCGCATATTGGGACACTACCGAGCTGACCTGGTGCGACCGGATGTAAGGCGTTACATCCTCCCCGTTCAGCAGAACCACCTGTCCATTTTCATGCGGTTTTAATTCAATTACCATATTTTGTGACAACTGAAGCACTTTTCCGTAATTTTCTGACGAAATTCCTTCATTCAGCATAAACCACGTCACTGCCCGATACATAGCTCCCGTATCAACATAGATGTACTGAAGCCTGTTCGCCACCATACGGGCAATCGTGCTTTTGCCTGCCCCTGCAGGTCCATCAATGGCAATATTTATTCTGTCAATCTGACCAGTCCCCTGCATAATCAACGGGGCATTCCTCCTCAAACATGAGCCTCAAGAAAAAAGCAGGCATTGCCTGCGACGTGAAAATTATACCACACTAACTAGAGTGATGCAAAAAAGAAGGCTTTTTTTCATCCATCCAATCCTTTACATTTTGGGTGTCGACCGGTACTCCTTCCATTCGATACACGGAGGATAGAAACGGTCTGACAGAGTCAATATGCAGCAGAAGCTGGACGATCAGCACCATGATTCCCAGCAAGGGAAGACTCTTCAGCACCAGTTGACCCAGATAGTTCGCGTAATTAAAAAGTTCTTCTCCTGTGCTGAAATTTTTATCGTCAGGACCCGTCATATTGGGCACCACCTTTACCTTTTTCAGGTTAGCGTGCCGCTACGGGTTCTAATTTATTCTAGCGATTTCTAAAATCAAACTGTCTTTCAAAGCAAAAGCGTATTAGCTTCTGCCTTTCCATATCTACAATACTGTTAAACTTGAGCATAATCAGGCTTCTTGTATTCGGAAGTTTTTTCACCCTAACCACTTCACTTTCAAATGGCACATGCTCCAAAGAACCGTTCTTGTACGGGACAAGCAGCCAACAGGATAACAATTCGCCCTCTCTAAGCTTTTGATCAGATTCGGCATAAAACGAAACGCCTCCACCGCCAACGTCCTCGGTATTGGATAAAAAACGTCTGCCGCCCTTGTAACTAACAGCAATCTCCAGCTCAGCCTGGACCCGCAGGAAACTGCGTCTTTGAATTTTCGTGATTTCTTCCGGATCAGGTTTTCGGATTCGCACCATACGAATTACATCCTCATGAAAACCCAATACATAGGAGTTGAAAAAGTTCTTCACTCCACCTTCAGTCAAGAAGTATATGGACAACTCGTCCCCCATGTACAATTTTTTCAAACGGCCTGTACTCTCCTGTAATGGGACCTCCATATAAATAAAGTCATCATGAATTTCAGAAATTCTCGATTTGTACACATGACTGGCTTCTTTCTCGTCCCCGGTATCAATCTGAATGTACAGCACTTCATTAACTTTAGGATACAAACCTTTCACCTTCTACCTAGATAATATCAACTAAATTTATTATAACATGTGCGATTGGTGGTGAAGAATAAATTCTTAATTTAAGGGGTCGAACCAAACACCAAACAGGCCACCAAGAATAATTCTCGGATGGCCTGATTCTGTTCACTCCATTTAACTTATGCCAGCTTGTGCATCTTTAACAACTTCCACCGTTTCTTCCAATCCGGTATCCGCATTTATATACAATCGATATTGAGATCCGTTAATCCTTCCGCCAAACTCATAGCAAAGTGTATCTTCGTTCCGATCATTTTTGATCAGAGCTTTGCGGTTGTAAAGCTCTTTGAAATCTGTATTCAATGTCTTTCTGGCTTCAGCAAGATCTATCTTTGCTTCTGGTATTTCTCGGTTATCTTTATGTTCATAGACGAAATCACTTGCTTGAAAACCGATAACTTCGCCATTATCCAAAGCAGATCTAACTGTCATTTTTTCCGGATAAATTAGCACTCCATCCTGTTCACGAACAAAAGTGAAGTTCACCAGATTATCGTAAGGGTCGGCGGAGACTGCCTTCATATTTCGGTATCCTTTATTTGCAAGAAATTGATCAGCCTTGTTCATGGCATCCTCAACTGAAACTTTCTTCGCTCCAACCTCGCGCTCGTCTGTATAGGAAGTGAGCAGACCGCCATTACGCGTGAAATCCATACTCAGCGGTTTCCCATTAGGAGATTGTACTTTTGCGGTATAGGACTCCCAATCCGTTCCTTTACCGTTTTCGGTTACCTGACAGCTCGCGTTATTACCTGCATCAGCAAACTTAAGTGCTTTTCGAGTAATATCCTCCTCCGTCACAGGCATTCCAGAGAGCATTTTCACCGAACGTTGTTGATACATACTGCTTACGGATGGACCCCAATCAAGCTCAGGGTATGTTTCCACCTTTTTGTTAACGCTTTTGAACCCGTCAATAATGGTATTGTTCGCATGTTCCTTTTGTTTTGACAAGGCGGTGTCAACGTCCAGCCAACGCAGATTATTCGCGATGACGGAATTCTGCACTTTCTGAAGATCCTTTGTAATTTCACCGGAATTAGTGTAAAGCGTCTTTAACGTCTTTACCTCATTCTCGGAAAGCGGTTCTTTTGTCATGTCACGGACACCCGTTTTGTAAGAGAAGTTCGCGATTCTGGATAGAAACTCCTCCGTCTTGCTGAATGGCAGCATCGTAAGAGGCAGCTGGCTGATCTCGCTCTGAGCTTCACTAGTAATGCGCCATACGTTCATCAGCCCTTTACGGTGCATTCCCTGAGACGCTGAGTTAACCGCCAACGTGTTACCGATTTCCGAATGAATACGATCCATATGAAAAGACAGATCATGGAAAGCCCGCTGATATTGGTTCTCTGCATTAATCGCAATGGCATCACGTTCTCCCTTAACCTGGTTCCCCCACATTAGTGAGCCGATAAGCAGAATTGTAACTACAGGGAATAATACGGCACTTATTCTTTTATACATGTGGCTAAAGTCTCCTTTCTTCTATTCACTGCCGTTAGTTTGACTAGAAGTAAGAAGTCTTATGCATTATCTATAAAACATAAATCTTACGAATTCAGAAATCTTCCTCGATCTCAAACCGATTCTTATTATTGCACAAGCATTGTTTAAATCCCGTCTCGATACGTCCATGCTCTTTCCTACCCCTCAGTACAAATCTCTCTCCACACTCTTTGCAGCGAATTTTCACTTTAACACGCAACAAAAAAGACACCTCCATCGTCCATTCCCCGGCTCACCAGCCGGAGGCCATACGATGAAGTGTGTCCTTAATTGTTAGGTTTTAACCTCTTCATCCCGCTTAATAATGCGGAAAGGTGATCGGTTATTCGCCCGTGATATTTTACCCATACCTCCGTACCACAGAAGAACCATTAATGGAATAATAAACCATAACCAGTAATGAGTCATCATACTGAGGATTAAGTCGTAAAGTCCATGCCACATCCAAGGTAGCAGCAGGGAAAGAAGCAGAAAGCCCCTGCTTGACTTTCCATCGGTGAACTTTGCGTGTCCAATGTAATACCCCATTATGACACCAAACATTGCATGTCCTGACACCGGCAGCAAAGCACGGATCATCATTGGACCGAAAGCAGCCTGACTGTACCACGCATACATGACGTTCTCCACTGTAGCAAAACCCAATGAAATAGCTGTCGCATACAGAATGCCGTCGTACGGTTCATCAAACTCTATATGGTTAAAAATAAGATGATATAACACAAACCATTTCAATAACTCTTCCACACCCGCTGAAATGATCAGAGAATTGACCACCGGGCTATCGCCAAACCATAATATCATTCCCCGCTGTAATATCATAACGGGAAATACGATTAGAAACCCGAGCAAAAATATCTTAACGACGATATGCAGCGGTTCCTGATCATACCTATCCTTCAGGTAAAAATATGTGAGCAAGGCGAGACCCGGCGCCAAAGCAGACGCTATGATCGAGAACACCAGCACCGAATTTCCCCTCCGTTAGTTGCGGGCCTGTAGTCCGGCCGTCTCGCATGCCCACATTGCATTATTTGCTGCGCGGAAAATGGTTGCAGATCGTTTGTACCGCTTGCTGAGGCATAACGGCTTTTCCATATTCCTCCAACACAGCTTCTGTTACCGGAGATGAATTCCCGAATTCGGCCAACAAAGCGATAATTGCAGCCTGTTTCTCACTGTTTAACTGCTCAGGATCCATCCATAAAAACCATTTATCCAAATAGTGATAGAGCGTGCCAGCCCCGTCGACTAAATCCTTCAACATATGGGCGGCTTCAATAAGCACCTCGAAATCGCTAAAAGCATATATGATGCTGCCGCTTTGTTCCAAAGTTACTTCCATTTCATAAATCTCATCAGGCATTTCATCTTCCGACAAGCCGCCAAAATGGTGATCGTACTTTCCTCTCGTTACAATAACCACCATCCCTTGAGCCGGCAGAGCAAACACTTCAACGGCTAATGGGCCCGTGGCATCAAATCCGAGCTCACTGTATGCTTGATCCATCATTTCAGTAAACAGGTCATACACTTTGGGTATTTCCTGCCACATTTCTTCCTTCTGGATCCCACGCTCACTCAGATCGTCAAACGTGAGGAAAATCCGTATCTTATCTTGACTCAAGCGCTCTATTTTCATGACAGGATCCTCCTCTGTGAAACAAAAAGTTATAACAACTTATGATTTTTGGATAATGACGTGCTAAAAATGGTTTTATACTTTTGATTTTATCATTTAATATCCACAAATGCACGTAAATATGTACCTGTAAAAAAAGAATCATTCCAAGGGACCACACATTCCCCGGAATGATTCGAATTCGACCGTATTGTTTACAAACCCGGTATGACCGTATGTGTTTCTTTAAGAATTTGTTCAACTTCATGCTTAATGTCAGGATTACTACGGATGAAGTCTTTGACCTGCTTCAGGTTGGCTGCCTTCGAATTAGTCGATGCCTGTACCCCATGCTGATTTCCCGAGGAATAACTGGATGAATCAGATCCGCCTGAACTGGGACGCACGCTTTCTTGGCGTCCACTGCCCTGATTTGAATTACAATTCATCATCTTGTCTTTCGCATTACCAGCCAGATTACTAAGATTTACTCCCTTTAACATTGAGGCGAATGACATATTGCGATTACGGGAGATCATACGGTAAGCTGCAGCACCGAGAATAGCTCCGTATAGAAATGACGAAGTCTTCACAAATATTACCTCCTTCTATGATAAACTCATGACTAGTGTTCACGGATTGGTAAAAACTCATGCGGCATAAATACAGGAAAGTGAGATGGAATCATGGTTAAAAAGACAACGGCGCTGCTACTTGCAGCCAGCTTATTGCTTAGCGCTTGTGGATCAAAAGAAGAAAATCATCATCAACCTCCCAAGATAACTGCCGGCGACGAATCGACAATGAACCAAAGTAACGAGACACCGAATGAAAGTCAGAATACTGTCGAGGCACCGAACAAAGATCCGAACCCTAACGAGGCAACTACAACAGATCCAACGGACAAAAATGAAGCTGAGACTGATAAAAATCAGACGAAACCGAAGGAGCAATCACCTGTACAACCTCAATATCACATGAACAAGATATACAATATTGTGCCTAATGACGAGGTAACCGAGAAAAAGGTTGTTCTGTTGACTTTCGATGATGGACCTAAGGATAAAACGATGATTAATAATCTTATCGATACTCTGGATAAGCATGATGCTAAAGCCATCTTTTTCGTCAATGGCTATCGTGTAAAACAAAATCCTGAGCTTTTGAAGCTGATACATGACCGGGGTCAGATTATCGGCAATCATAGTTGGGACCATATCGATCTGAGAAAGCAGAATTTTCAGGAAACCAAAAAACAAATTGAGGATGTACAAAAAATCGTCATGAAGACCATCGGAGAGAAACCGAAATTTTTCCGACCTCCATTCGGCTCCGGTGGAGATGATGTCAAAAATATCGCAAGAGATAATAATCTGCTCTTCATGACCTGGTCTAACGGCTCCCTGGACTGGGAAAGTAAAAGCAAAAACAACCCTGATGCGGTCATTAATAACGTTATGGAACAGCTTCATCCCGGAAGCAATATTCTCATGCATGAGCTTCCTTGGACCGTAGAAGCACTGGATACCCTTCTAACCAAGCTGGAAAAGAAAGGCTATAGCTTCGTGGATCCACGAAACATTGAGCCGAAGATGAGATAATCTCATACGGACGGTCTATATAAAAAAAAGCCTTGAATCCTCCCACATAGGATCAAGGCTTTTTTTGCAGAGTGATAAGATGAAATTCGGACGGACATCCTAAACGAAAAGGAATATGAGAAGTGCCAAATCCCCGGCTAATCAGCAACTGTACATTGGAATGAAGCGAAGAAGCTTTATGAGGAAGATTGTACCAATCTGCACTGTACTTCTTATAAAACCCTTCCAGACGCACAGCTCCCAGCAGCGGAAGAATGATTTGTCCGCCATGAGTGTGTCCGGATAAGATCAAGTTGGCAGAAATATTTGTCTTTTCTTGAATCCAGATTGGATCATGGACCAATATGATATGATACTGTCCTTTTTTCGGACACCCCTTAAACGAGCTATAGGGATGTTTACGTGTTGCAGGTTGCATTATACCGCTCAATGCGATCGATTCACCATTTTTATCCAGTATCAGGGTCCTATCTTTCAATAAACAGGTACCGGTATCATTCAGCAGCTCTTCGATGGACTGCCTTCCTGCCTTTAGATCATGATTACCGAGAACCGCATAAACAGGCGCTATCCGAGACAGAACTTTCAGATTATGGCGAAATCGATTCCAAGGAACACCCTTCTCCGTAATATCTCCGCCTAGTAAGATGCAGTCAGGTTTTAAATTCAGTGTTTGAAGCCTCTTCGCTGAAAGCTTTCGACGGTGAATATCGGACATAAACAAAATCCGATAGTCTTGGAATGAGGCGGGAAGCATATCTGATTCCACGGTTTCTTTCCGCACTCTGTAACCGTAAGCTTCTATGCTCATCCAGCCAAACGTACCAAGGGCAATAGCCCCTGCTACTATACTTAACCATACAATCAAAGTATTTCCTCCAGCGGCGGTGCACCGATTAGCCCCCAGATGAGCAGACCGGCCATCAATAGGATAAAAAGTACAATTAGGGTATTGACAAACCACTTGCTCATTCTAACCCGATGTGATGGGTATGTATTTGTTCTGCTCAGCCCCTCTATTTTCTCGCCTCCTTCGGAAGCGTTGGGGGCATGTTCCATTCCCGGTTTATGCCGGGATCTTGATAAGGAAGAAGTATCGTATTCCTTATCTTCCTGTAAACGCCCTACTGTATCTTCATAAGCAGCCGCTTTATTTTTTTTCCGGCCTTTGTGTCGGCTCTGATGTCGTTCCATTCTGCTAAGCTCGTTCATTATCTTCTTTCCTCCGAAAACGAATCACCATTCCTGATATTAAATCAATGGCAAAATGACAAATAATCGGTGCCCAAAGTGTGCCTGATTCGATATAAATATACCCTAGCCCATAACTGCTCAAAAACACCCAACCTGTCGGAATCCAGTGTTTTAAGTAACGTACATGTATGAGAGCAAACAAAATACTGGTCCAGTAAGGACCAAAAGCGTGTTGAATCGCTCCTCGGAACAGAAGCTCTTCACACACAGATACTATAAAAGCAATGATTACGATATGCCACACTGGCCTTTTTCTAAACAGCATTTCATTAATTCCGCCGTCATCCATGCTGTTTTCCGGCACAATTCTGGACAGAATCATATCGATCAGAAACATCGACAATGCAAGTCCCAGACCCCACAGGGCAAACAGACCGTTTGAAGGCAGAGCAAGCAATTGAAAAGGATTCCGGTTCTGAAACAATATCCAGATTAAGCCGACTATAAGTGTTAACCCCTGAGTTAAATATAAATTAATCAGCAGCAGCCGGTCGTTTAATTGATGCGGCTCAATTTTTTTGATTTTGATTTTGAATTTTTTCATGATAGCCTGCCTATCTTTATTGTTGTTTAAATAATTAATAACAAAGAGTTCTGTGTGTCGAAAATACGAGATATATTGAGCAGTCGAAAATTAGGTGGGCATAAGCATCATAGCAAATAAAACGCCCGTATTACAAGGCGCGAGCCTTTCAGGGACACTTATCATACCTTTCGTTGCATTCATAAATACCTATTGACACGATTTAAGACACATGATACATTATGAAAAATTAATCGACTAAAACCGATGATGGAAAAAAGACGCTTCATACGTCTCCAGAGAGCCGATGGTAGGTGCAAATCGGCGACGTAAAGTGTGCTTGAGCGATCCTGAGATATTTCGCTGAATTTCAGTAGGCGTAATCGGATGATATCCGTTACCAATCATGGCCTGGAAAGGCCGTTTGAGGCTGCCTGTTATGGCAGTGAATAAGGGTGGTACCACGAATAATTCTCGTCCCTTACTACGGAGGTAGTATGCGGATCGAGAGTTTTTTTATGGACTTTTTTCTTTGCTGCATCACCGCGTCGCATGAGCCTAGGTTTAACGGATATACGCACTTTGCGGAATCCTTATTCATATTTAGCAGCACATTACATTAGAGAGTACTGAGGAGGAAGAGAAACCATGTTTAAAGTATTGGTATCGGATCCGATTAGCGACTTAGGTATCCAGCAGCTGATGGATGCACCCGATGTGCAGGTAGACAAAAAAACAGGGCTCACGGAAGATGAGCTCACTGCCATCATCGGTGAGTATGACGGACTTCTAGTCAGAAGCCAGACTCGTGTCACAGAACGAATTATGAATGCAGGCACTAAACTTAAAGTAGTAGGCCGTGCCGGCGTCGGGGTGGATAACATCGATTTGGAAGCTGCCACCAAGCGCGGTATTGTAGTCATCAATGCACCTGACGGCAACACGATCACCACAGCTGAACATACTTTCGCTATGATGATTGCTTTAGCCCGTCATATTCCGCAGGCTTATGCCAAGACTGTATCCGGCACATGGGACCGTAAATCATTCTTAGGGGTAGAGCTTCGTAACAAGACCCTCGGTGTAATGGGAATGGGACGTATCGGCAGTGAGGTTGCCAAACGAGCCAAAGCTTTCGGTATGAATATTCTTGCATTTGATCCGTTTCTGACTGAAGAGCGTGCAGATAAATTGGAGGTAAAACTAGCATCCGTTGACGCCATTATCCGCAATGCGGATTTCATTACCGTCCATACGCCACTTACTCCAGAAACAAGACACATGATTGCAAGACCGCAGTTTGAAGTCATGAAACCAGGAATGCGTATCGTGAACTGTGCACGTGGTGGAATCATTGACGAGCTGGCGCTCGTGGAAGCCATTGATGAAGGCATTGTAGCTGGTGCTGCATTTGATGTGTTCGAACAAGAGCCTCCTCAAGAGGATCATCCGTTCCTGAAACATCCTAAAGTCATTGTCACTCCTCATTTGGGTGCGTCCACGGTCGAAGCCCAAGAGAACGTGGCTATCGATGTATCCGAACAGGTGCTGAATATCTTGCGGAACGAGCCATTTAAAAATGCTGTCAACTTCCCTCTCGTAGCAGCCAGTGTAATGAGCAAGTTGCAACCTTACTTCCCACTCGGGGAAAAGCTTGGCAGTTTTGCTGCTCAAATTACTGCACATGCGGTTAATGAAATACATGTGGACTATGCTGGTGAACTTGCCGAAGTGGATAATCAGGCACTGACCCGCTACATTGTAAAAGGCGTACTTGAACGCCATCTCGGCAGTGAAGTGAATATCGTGAATGCAATGCACCTTGCCAAGAACCGTGATCTGCATGTTGTCGTATCTCAAACACCAAAAACCAAAGGTTTCACCAACCTGGTCACTGTTACATTGAAAACGCAAAACGGTGGCGAGCGCCTGGTTGCTGGAACACTGCTACACGGTTACGGCGAACGTATCGTACGTCTGGATAAATTCCCGGTTGACATTGCACCAGAGGGGCATCAAATCTTGATCTCCCACAATGATAAACCAGGCATTATCGGACGAGTTGGTACTCTCTTGGGTGAGAATAATGTCAATATCGCATCCATGCAGGTTGGCCGTAAAGTGATTGGCGGGGAAGCTATCATGTTCCTCACTGTAGATAAAGATGTGCCGAAGGACGTGCTTGTAAAGCTTACTGGGCTTCACGATCTGAATACCGCACAAGAAATCGTACTTCCTTAATGAACTGCAAAGCCCCCGGGATCAGGTACTAGCACCAGCTAATTACCTGTAACGGGGGCTTTAATATGATTATTCCATCAAGTCCCAAAGTGTGTCCTTTGTTCCACGTAGAACAAGATTAATGTTTATCGTTCAACAAAAAACACCCTCGTATTCGAGAGTGTTTTTTGTTTTTTGTAAATAATTGATGTTATTTTACCAATTCCGCCGGAATAAAGAGGGTAAATTCAGTCCCTTCTCCAACCACACTGTTGACGGATATCGCACCTTTATGCGATTCTACAATATTTTTTACAATAGCAAGTCCGATTCCAGTGCCTACAGATTCTCCACGTACACGGGCTTTATCTGCTTTATAAAACCGGTCAAACACAAACGGAACATCTTCCGAAGGTATCCCTACCCCCTGATCGGAAATTACGATTTTGAGAGCAACGCCGGACTGCAGATGCACGCGGTCTGCTGTAATACGGATAACCTTTCCTTCAGGTGTGTGACGGAAAGCGTTATCCAACAGATTCGTCAACACTTGTTCCAGCTTGTCTTCATCCGCAGAATCTAAAGTCAGATCAGGGTGCAATTTGTCTAAACGCAACTCGATACCCCGCTCTTTTGCCCGAACCGCAAATTTCCGGTACACTCGCTCACATAGATCACCGGCATCCATTTGGCGACAGAGCAGCTCCGAATGACCAGCCTCCATTCTCGTTAGATCCAGCAGGTCTTTTACTAACCTTCCCATACGAAGCGACTCTTCATGAATAACCTGAATCAGTTCTTCACTTTCCTCCGGAGAAGTCGCCATACCGTCCAGGAGCGCTTCACTGTAACCCTGCATCATCGACAGCGGAGTACGGATTTCATGGGAGACGTTCGCGATAAAGTCGGTACGCATCTTCTCCAGCTTCACCTGCTCTGTGATATTGCGCAGAACTACAACAGCACCACGAATCACATCATCCGAGTAAAGAGGTGCCATGTGGGCTTCCCAAACTCCTTGCTTTACATGCAGGTCTGTACTTTGGTCTTTGCCTTCTTGCATGGTTTTGTAGAACAAAGCGCTAAGCGGCTCAGGCATGACATCAGCAGCCCATCCGCCCCCTTCTAGGTCTTCATCCCATTGCAGACCCTGCCAGGTTTTCATGATATCCTGACCGGGCGGATTCACCAAAATAACATCACCATTATTATCAAAAGTAATCACTGCATCACTCATACTGCGCAGCACACTAGCCAAATGCTCCTTTTCATGGTTCAGACTCCGAATCGTTGTTTCCAATTCAGCGGCCATGTGATTGAAGGTGTTGGCCAGTTCGCCAATCTCATCACTGGTGACAAGATCCAGCCGCGTTCCATACTTACCCTTACGGATCGCATTGGCTGCCTGAATCAGCTTCTGCATCGGCTGTGTAATCTTAGTAAGAAGAAACAACCCAAAGAAGGTCGTCATCGAAAAACCGATAATCGACGCATACGTAAATAACCTTTTAATATCTTCGGAATTTGTAAATACGGTATCAATATAAGGAAGCAGAAACAGTCCTAGTGTCAGCAGGACACAGGCAACAAGACATGTAATCGTAATCCACAGCTTGCCGACGAGTGATCTCCAGAAGTTCACTTACTTGGGAACCTCCAGTTTGTAACCTACTCCCCATACTGTCGTAATCATCGCTGCAGCTTCTGCTGATACCTTGTTAAGCTTCTCGCGCAGACGCTTGACGTGAGTGTCCACTGTACGGAGATCTCCAAAAAATTCATAATTCCAAACATCCTTTAGCAATTCTTCACGAGAAAACACCTTATCCGGTGAAGAAGCCAAATAATGTAATAATTCATATTCTTTCGGTGTCAAACTAATTTCCTGTCCCCCGGCTGTAACACGGTGGGCATCATGCTCAATTACAAGATGAGGAAATACGATGCTGTTGCTTGGGTTTGTTTCTTTTGACAAATAAGCTGTCGCTGATGAACGGCGCAAAATCGCTTTAACCCGATAAATAACCTCTCGAGGGCTGAATGGTTTCACAACATAGTCGTCTGCTCCAACTTCAAAGCCCTGAACACGATTGATTTCTTCGCCTTTTGCCGTCAGCATCAGAATCGGGGTGGATTTCACCTGGCGCAGACGAGAACATACCTCAACACCGTCTATGCCTGGTAGCATAATATCCAGCAGAATCAGACCGTAATCTTCGTTGGTCGCCTTCCGAAGAGCTGTTTCTCCGTCCTCAGCTTCATCGATTTCATATCCTTCTTTTTCAAGATACATTTTCAGCAAGCGCCTAATGCGTTCTTCATCGTCTACCACCAAGATGCGATTTCCATGCTCTGTCATCGGTAACAACTCCTTCATCATCATAGGGAAAATCAGAACGGTCCTCATCCATCTCAATCGAGGACCCTTCTGAATTATTATCACAATCTGTATTACATTAACATATTAATCCGTTCCGGCATAGGAATGGAGGCCAGCAATAATCAAATTGACGCCAACCAGTGTAAACATAACAACTATAAAGCCGATTACGGTAAGCCACGAAGATTTCTTTCCCTGCCAGCCTTTGGAGAGACGCAGGTGCAAATATACACTGTAGAAGAGCCATGTAATGAGAGCCCATACCTCTTTCGGGTCCCAGCCCCAAAAACGTCCCCACGCGACTTCAGCCCAAATCATTGCAAATATAAGACCGCCGAGAGTAAAGATTGGGAAACCGATTGCGATGGCACGGTAACTGATTTCGTCCAGATCATCCGGATCCAGCCTGTTCAATACCGGTTGAATAACCTTGGCAATGGGTCTGCGAATAACAAGTCTTATCAGCCCGTATAAGATAATGCCGCTAACTACCGACCACACTACAGTATTAAACTTACGACCAGCATTGATGCCGTGCATCCAAGAAGGTGCTTCAAACAGCGGGGATTTCATCCCAAGGAATGGCTGCATGCTAATCGTCTCACTGTTGTAAGGTGCAACCAATGGGGGCATATCATAATCCACTTTTACTATTGTACTAGTTTCTGTCGCAGGGTCAATATTTGTCTGGTTAAACTCAGCATGATAACCTGCAGCCCGGAAGCTGTATACCGATACGATAAAGCCAAGTAGAACAACAATGGCAAACATGCACAATTCAAGCCAACGCTGTTCTCGGCGTGATTGTTTGTCCTTTTCGTTAAAATTGACTGTTCTTAGCAGATACATTAAACCCGCCACAAAACCTACAGCGAAGAATGCATCACCGAGCGCAGCCAAAGTAACATGAATGCCCAGCCAATAGGATTGCAAAGAAGGAATAAGCGGCTGCACTTCCTGCGGAAACACGGCAGCATATGCCATAATCAGAATGGCAAGGGGCAGTGCAAACAAACCGAGCATCGATTTTTTATAAAGAAAATACAATACCAGAAATGCAATCATGATCGCCATCGATAGGAACGTCATGAATTCATACATGTTACTCACAGGTACATGACCTGATCCCGCCCAACGGGTAAAGAAGTAAACCAGATGACAAATCAGGCCTATGGTAGCTGTAACGAACGCAATCTTACCCCATTTCGTTACGTGGGCCTCCGGATCTCTTTTTCTAAAACGCTTTCCCAATACGGCCATGCCGTAAAAAGTAAACGACAAACAATAAAGTAAAAACGCAACAATAAAAGCGTCGCTGCTAAAATCCACTAGACTCATGGTTTACTCCCCCTGTTATTCTCCAATGACTTCTCATCCACTTCGATGTCCATTTGCTTGAGTACTGCCGATATTTCCCGACGCAGTACGAACCAGTTCTTATTCGTATGCGCTCCCAAGGTCAGTACTCCGTTATCGATACGCAGCCATATCCGGCGATGCTGAAAATAGAAGCCCATGATCAGACCTAGCATGCCTATTGCGGCTCCAATCCAAATAAACGGCATCACTCTGTCAATACGGACGTTCAAGTAGGTGATGGATTCGGATAAATCAACATCCTCCATACTTTTCACATCCATGTTGAGAGGCATCGTTCCTCCAGCTAACTGGGTATTAAGCGCATCTTGTTGGAAACGTTCTTTATCTATTTGTTTCGGGAAGTAAAAATACTGAATTCCGCTCTCTGGCAGATCAGGTCCATGAATCTGGAACAAAAACGCCGGGGCATTCGGATTGGATGACAAATTTGCAGGCTCACCTTTGTCATTCAAGCCGAAGTCCGAATATTTGTATTTTAGCTTGAGTGTATACGGTCCAACCTTATATTCTCGCTCCGGATCTCTAATGTTCAGATTAAACTTGCCATACTCTTCACCCGTCTTCGTATTTACAAGCACTGGAGATACGGAGCGAAGAACCGGAGTCAAGTCATAGTCAAACTGGTATGCCTTGAGTCCGTTATAATTCAGTGGATCGTTTACATGAATCGTGTGACGGGCGACTTCTTTCAGCTGAGGCTCTTTAGTAAGATCATCACAGTCGGTTTCACACATATAAAGAATGGCCTTCGTTTCAAATTCCTTAGGTAACACTTTGCCCTTCCCTTTGAACTCATCAGGCATATCGTCTTCTGTATAAAATTCGACGGAGAAATCATCATTTTTCAAATAATAGCTCGTATCCGGAATTTTTTTCGCTTCGCCTTCAGGAAACCCGATATGGAGGTCCATATGCATTCCAGGCAAGCCTCTTGCAAGCACAGCCAGAAGAAATACAATTAGACCGATATGAAGAACGTACGGCCCCCAGCGGCTGAAACGCTGCTTCTCCGCCAGCAATGTCCCTCCGTCGGTACGGACACGGTACCCTCTTTTGCGGATATGAGGCTTAATGCGCTCTACCCATTCCGCTCCGTCTCCAGGCACCTGTGTCTGATAAGATACCTTTTGACGTGTAAGGAATGACATATGTTTCGGTATCTTCTGCCGGCTCAGTGCTTTATAAAGCGGCAAAACCCGGTCTATGCTGCAAATGACGAGAGAAGCACCGATCATCACCAGCAGCAGTACAAACCACCAAGACGTATATGTATGGGAAAGACCAAGCAAATAATAAATATGTCCCAATTGTCCATATTCTTGCTTGTAATAGACAGACGGGTCAATGTTCAGAAACGAACTTTCCTGTGGATAGATTGTACCCAGCATGGAACCGACCAACGTCAGTATAATCAAGTAGATAGCAACTTTGACGGACGAAAAAAAGTTCCAGACCCGGTCTATGACTCCCGGATTTGACTTTTGTGAACGGCGCGCCACACCGTCATACCGCATTTCCAAAATCGGTTGAGCATTCGCTTCCTCAGTCAACGGCTTTCCGCAGGCTTCGCACAATACAGTACCTGGCGGATTCTGATGCCCGCATTCACATTTGGTGTTCGTAATTAAAGGCTTTGATCCCAAGCTCATTTAGCATTCACCAACTGTTCAATTTGTTTATCAAGGGTGCTCAAGTCCAGCTCTCCGATCGTAATGTTAACGATTACGCCTTTAGACGACACAAAATAAGTTGCCGGCATAGCGCCAACTTTATAGTCCCCTACGGCCTCACGGTTCGGATCCATCAGTATGGGGAATTTCACGCCGGTTTGATTAACAAAATTTTCCACTGTCATTTTGTCTTCCCCAGCATTTATACCTATAACTTCGACTCCCTCGCTCAACCATTTTTCCCGCTGGGCCTGGAGGGCAGGCATTTCTCTCACACAAGGCGGACAGTACGTTCCCCAGAAGTTAATGACTTTAGCTTTGCCGTCATAGTCCTTCAAGGTATGCACTTTTCCATCGAGTCCTAACAACTGAAAGTTAGGAGCCTTGTCGCCCTCCTTGGGAATTCCATCATTACCCATAACAACGGTAGCCACAGCATAAGCACCCAAAAGAACAATAACCAACAGTATGATGATTTGAACCGTTTTTTTTGATTCGCCCATTTGAGAAGCAGCATCCTTTCTATGACATTCATCATATCGTTCGCAATAGGTGTGAACATCCTATGAACAATTATAACGATATTTGTCATAAATGCTGCATTCCAATTTGAATATTATGTGTCAGGTTTTAACTTTTTCTTCGCTGGCTTCCTTCCGGTTTGGCCGACTTTGCCATCTGCCGCAGCGTGTTGATTTCGTCCGCTGTCAAATGACGGTATAGGCCACGCTTCAGGTTTTGCAGCAGTAAGTCGCCATACGAAATCCGTTTTAGACGAATAACCGGATGTGATATCGCTTCGAACATACGGCGTACCTGGCGGTTGCGCCCTTCATGTATCGTAATGGAAATGACGGACTGTTTATTATCCGGATCAACATCCTTATACTCAACCTCTGCGGGCGACGTCATACCGTCTTCCAGCATCACTCCCTGACGCAGCTTGTCCAGTTCGGTACCATGTGGCACCCCTTTGACCGTCGCCAAGTAGGTTTTAGGCACATGATACTTCGGATGGCTGAGCAAATTCGCAAATTCTCCATCGTTCGTAAGCAGCAAAAGGCCTTCCGTATCATAGTCTAGCCGCCCGATCGGATACACGCGTTCTTTCACGCCCTTAAGATAATCCGACACGATTTTGCGGCCTTCCGGATCGGAAGCGCTCGTGATGACACCTTTTGGTTTGTTCAGCATGATATAAACCTTTTTCTCATTCTTGATCGGTTTGCCTGCTACCGTGATCATATCTTGATCGGGATCCGCTTTCGTGCCGAGCGCGGTTACGGTCTCCCCGTTTACCTGCACCTTTCCTTGCAAAATCAATTCCTCGCACTTGCGACGGGATGCTATCCCTGCTTGTGCCATAATTTTTTGTAATCTCTCCATGTTCGTTAGGTCACCTCATTCTAATGATACCCATCGACAGGATAAATCACAAGCGCATTCCAAGGAAAATATGCTCCAGGGCAAGTTTCAGAGTGCGGAAACAAATACAGCGGGGAAATCGAATAGAGTCGGGACAAATCCGAAATGATCTTGCAGGCAGTAAAAAGCTGCACCTTTTGCTCGATATTCATGGCATCATAATCGCGGTTGAAATCACCTTCCAGGCAAATGTGTATCTGCTCTGAATGTTTAAGCACAGGCGAAACGGAGACTGACCCATCTCTTTGAACAGTAAAATCCCATCTCTCTTTATTATGATCCTGTTCACAAGCAGAGTGGTGTATGACAAAACCTTCAAATTCCATATCATCACCTCATTATGCCTTTCTGAATGTATCAGTATATGATGGCATCCGGGCTGAGGATATGGACATTCATCCCTATAACAACACAAGCGTAAACGGCTTTGCCGTTTTTAACGGCAAAGCTTACGTTTCGCGAAAGAAATTTAAGCCAAGAAAAAAGCCCGTTTATCCGAAGACAAACAGGCATACAGCGATAGCAGCAATAAATCCGACCACATCTGAAAATAATCCAACCTTCAGAGCATAACGCCCATTACGGATACCTACCGCTCCAAAATACACAGTCAACACATACAGCGTTGTATCCGTACTTCCTTGGATTGTGGAAGCAATCCGGCCAACCAAAGAGTCGGGGCCATATGCCCGAATCAGCTCTGTCGTATAGGCTAACGATCCTGTGCCTGTAAGCGGACGTAAAATGCCTAAAGGTAATATTTCACGGGGAACACCGAGCCATTGCAAAAAAGGGGCTGTCCATCCAACCATAAATTCCAAAGCCCCGGAGGAGCGGAAAACGCTAATGGCCACCATCATGCCAACCAGATGCGGAATGATCGATATTGCGGTTGAGAAACCGTCCTTAGCTCCATCAACGAATGATTCGTATACCGGTACCTTTTTCGTATAGGCGTATAACGGGATAAATGCGATAATGACCGGGATTGCCCATGCGGATATTGAATTGATCCACGCCAGCACCTGTCCTCACCCTTTCCCGCTAACATTTGCACCGAGACCATTACCGGCACCGGGCGGCTTTGTGCGCCGGATCGTGAGTGCTCTAAACCAGCGGTCGGCAGCAATGGCCGCCAAGGTTGCCACCGCCGTAGCAAGCAGTGTAGTGCCGACAATCTCCGCGGGATTAGCAGATTGATAGTTCATCCTTATGGCGATCAATGTTGTCGGAATAATAGTAATGCTTGCCGTGTTTAGCGCCAGCAAGGTGCACATCGCTGGAGTCGCTGTATCTTTATCCGGGTTCAGCTTTTGAAGTTCCTGCATAGCCTTGATTCCCATAGGTGTGGCTGCGTTGCCAAGACCGAACAGATTAGCGCTCATATTAGACAATATGTACCCCATGGCGGGGTGATTCTTAGGTACGTCGGGAAATAAAAAGCGAACGAGTGGACCCATGAGCTTAGCCACCTTGGCCAGCATGCCAGAGTCTTCAGCCAGCCGCATCATTCCGAGCCAGAAGACAAGAACACTGATCAATCCAAACGAGACCGTCACACCCGTCTGAGCTCCATCAAAAGCGGCTTTTGTGACACTTTCGATATTTCCGTTGACCACGGCGAAAATAAATCCAATGAGAATCATACCCATCCATATCACATTGATCATTTCTCTCTCCCCCGTTTCTTTCCTGTTTCAAGCTCCTCTCCCTGAAGCTCGAAACTGCTAGTTAACTCCTCTAAACATCAATCTCAGAATTTGACCCGCCGCCTGCCACAGTGAACCTTTACTATTGTCACCTGCCAAAGCCGTTTTTTCCCTCTGATTGGTGAAATACTCCTCAGGCAGTCTGCTTCCTTCCACAAATACAGGCACCCGGCCAATCATAGTCCCATCCAATGTAAACTCTACAAATCCCCGAAGCCCAAAGCTCAAATCAGGGTTGCTTCGTTTATCCAGCACAAGCTTTTTAATTATTCGTTCCTCTTCGCCCTGTGCAAGAGCGTATGAAAAACCAGTCCCAGTTACAAGGGAATACCCCTGAATCTTCTGCCCTTTTACAGTTAATTGCGTTATAGGATAATGTGCAAAACCGTAATCCAGCAGCTTGGAATGATCATTCCAATCGTTACCGTCATTCAGTGTCACTGCCGCAATCTGCTGGCCGTTACGAGTGGCCGAGCTAACCAGGCAGCGAAGAGCTTTTTTCGTGTATCCCGTCTTTACGCCGTCCGCCCCTTCGTAAAAACGGAGCATTTTATTTTTATTGTCCCACTTGTAATCCCATTTCTCATTCGGATTTGGCGCCCGCTTTACGGGTGTTTTTACAATTTCACGGAATGTCGGATTTTTCAATGCATAAGCGGTTAACTTGGCTAAATCATTAGCAGATGAATAGTGCTCGTCGTGATCAAGCCCATGAGGATTCATAAAATGAGAATTGCTGAGTCCAAGCGCAGTTGCTTTCTCATTCATCATAAGCACAAAACCTTCTTCGGATCCTCCCACATGCTCTGCAATAGCCGAAGCCGCATCATTTCCAGAGCGCAGCATCAAACCGTAGAGCAGATTTTCCAGTGACATTTCCTCTCCAAGTTTCAAAAACAAAGATGAACCTTCCTTGGCAAACGAATTCTTGGTTACCTTGACCGGATCTTTTAAATTTCCCCGTTCAATAGCTACAATCGCCGTCATGATTTTGGTCAAACTGGCAATTCTAAGACGTTCGTCTCCCTTCTTGCTGTACAGTATCCTCCCTGACGTGACGTCAATCAATGCGGCGGCCTGTGCATGGTTTGATGGCGGAACAGGCTCCTCACTCTGAGGTGCCGCATACACTGATGTCGACGTACTAAACAGAAGAATGAAAGATGTTACCCATAGGAACATTGACCTGACTGAAAAAAGCTTATATCGATTCATAAATTTTATCCTCCGGTGATCAGAAATCTTGTACAAGTATATGCAGAATTTGCCGGGGGTATGTCCATCTGCCGAATCCGATCCCGTTTATACCCATAATTTCGGTCGTGAAAGAACAACAAAGATCCCTTCCGGTCTGATCGGAAGGGATCTGCGAACAGATTAGTTCGAAGTCTGCGCTGCGTTTTGGGAAGAACTAGAATTATTGGATCCACTTTGAAACATCGATTGAATTTGCTCGAGAAGATAAGGGGTCGCATCAATCATACGTTCGAACAGATGTGTCTGGTTATCCAATGGAACGATATGAACGCCTTCCTTGCCAACAACGAGAAATGCGATAGGTCGAATGGAAACACCGCCACCGCTACCACCGCCGAAAGGGAGTGAGCTCTGTTGCTGCTTGTCTCCGCCCGTAAGGCCGCTGCTGCCATTTTGCGTATTGTAGTCACTACCGCCTGCTGCAAAACCAAATGCCACTTTACTAATCGGAAGGATTACAGTTCCATCTGGTGTATTAACAGGATCGCCAACGATGGTGTTGACATCAACCATGGCTTTAATGTTTTCCATTGCTGTTTGCATTAACCCTTGGATAGGGTGATTTGACATGATGACTCCTCCTCTGCTGGTGTAAAAAATAAGGGCTTCCCTTCACTTTTAACAGTTTGCACGGATGATGGACGTAATATGTATGAGTTTAAAGCTTGGCCTGAACAAAAAATGTAAAAACAAAAGGCGCCCTCTTTAAATGGGCGCCTTTTGTTTTCTAACTTTTTTGGATTGCTACTTCTTAATTTTTACCTGTTTAACGGTATTTCAACATCCCGAGTTTCATCCTTATACTTATAGACACCAGGATTAATTTGGAGTTTACTGAATTTCGGTATATTCTGGTACACCTCAATTTTGCCCCCGAATTGGATCTGGAAGAACATGTCTCGACGAATTATCTCGTTCACGTTGTCAATGAAACGGTAAACCGACTAGACGAACAGCTGATTGATGCCACCTCCCTGGTGGTGCCATCACAGTTTACTCAAAAAGCACACCATAGACCACAAAACCAAGCAGGCTACCCAAGGATAAATCCTCCGGTGGCCTTTTGAGACATCTCCTACTTAAAACTTTACATATCCTGTTCTCCAATCAAGCCTTAAATAAGGTGTTCTGCCAAATCTTCAGTCCGCCTTTGATTTTCAATACTCGAATGACAAGTTTCAGCCCGGCAATGATGGCTCTACCACAGGAAACACGAACGACACAGCTGAAATCGGTCGACAATTGTGGCGGTCCGTTAAACTCAGGTAATACATGCAGCTCAGGTGTACTTTTCATCCTAAGATGGAAAGATAACCAGCCCAAGATCGTATGTTTCACTCCCCATACAGTACCCGCAGCTACTGCAGTTTCGGCAGCATTATCAAGGGCAAGAGAGGTAGACCAACGGATCTCCGATAACCTCACGTTGGACATCGTGTTTAGAAACCAGTCTTTAAAACCGTCAGTCGCCTGAAACAAATGCCGATAGTCATTGAATCGAAGCTTCTGGAATTTTGAGTTTTCCATTAAATCTTGGCTGGTTCCTTCGGATTGTTTAGAAAAATATTTGACTGTGTACTCAATGCCATTATCGTTCAGCATAATAGGTACTTCAATCCGCGCATTCACCAATCCGTACAGCATCCGAATTCTGACAATCATGCTGTATTCTTTACTTCGAAGTATAAGGTGCACTCGAATCGTAATGGTGGACGCCATGACGAGGATAAGCAGAGCAACCAATATAAGCAGCACCAGTATTAGTAGAATAAGCCATATCCCCACACTGTAACCCCCAAACATTGTTAAACACTCTTGGCTTAGTATGACAAAATATCCGTAAAATGATTCGAAGTGAACAGAAACAAGTAGAAACGACTTCGGCGTTCTTTTCAAAGGGGGACGGCGTTTCTGCGAGAATAAGCAAAAAACCCGGGAAAAGAAAATCCCCAGGCCTAAAATTTTTCAAGATTTCAATTTACATCATCAATGGTAAGCTGCTTTCCGTCCAGTTTATCAAACAGCATCTGAGTCTCTTCCTCCAGACTGTCCACATCCGCCTCAAATTGCGAAGGCTCCGGCAAATCTTTGATATTAGCAAGTCCGAAATAGTCCAAAAACGACTTGGTCGTTCCGTAGAGAATCGGTCTTCCGATCGCTTCCGCCCGACCTACTTCCTCGATCAATCCCTTATTGGTCAGCGTATGAATCGCCCGCTCGGCTTTCACACCACGTATTTCCTCGATCTCGACACGGGTGATTGGCTGTCTATAAGCGACGATGGACAATGTCTCAAGCGCTGCCTGCGATAGGGAAGAGCGTGAAGGAGAATAAGCGAGCCTTTCGAAATAAGGGGCATGATCAGGCAATGTAGCCAGCTTATAACTTCCCGCTATTTGGACGATTTGAATACCTCTATGCTCCTGTTCGCAGCTCTTTTTCATCTCGTTCAGCGCATCGGTAATCATGTCAGTCGGCTGCTCAGTAATTTCTGCGATTTGTTTGACCGACAAACCCTCCTCGCCGGATAAAAACAGCAGTCCCTCAATAATCGATTTCAGCTTCGGAAAATCCATCAAACCTTACTTCCCCTCTCCACTCCATTACGATGTCATCAAACAACTTCTCTTGAAAGCACCATATTTGTTTCATTTTCATTAATTCTAGAATCGCCAAAAAAGTAACGACAATCTCATGCCTTACCATCTCTTCGTGCAGCAGCCTGGAGAACAGCACTCTTCCTCCCGGACCAACACTTTCCAGAGTCTGTACCACCTGTCTTATCCGATCTTTAACCGATATTTCATCCCTTTGAATACGGGCATACGACGTGCGCTTGACCGCTTTGCTGAGCGCCTTTTGAAAGGCGGCAATGAGATCCGAGGTGTGTAAACCCTGTACAGGATTCTCCTCAATCACAGGCATGAAAGGGGATAGATCTTCCGGTTCTTTAGAATAGATCAGGCTCCGCTCCCATTCACGTTCATGAAGATGCTGTGCGATTCCTTTATACTTCCGGTATTCGATCAGTCTCTGTATAAGCTCCGCTCTCGGATCCACATCATCTTCTTCATAAAAATCAAACTCGTCCATTTCAATAACCGGAGGTTTTGGAAGCAAAAGTTTACTCTTAATCGAAAGCAGTGTGGCAGCCATCACCAAAAACTCACTGGTAATCTCAAGCTCCAGCTCCTGCATGCTCTGTAGATAAGCCATGTACTGTTCGGTAATCTCACTGACGGGAATATCCTGGATGTCAATTTCCGCTTTATCTATGAGATGAAGCAACAGATCCAGCGGTCCTTCAAACGTATCCAGCTTGTACAATACTACGGTCACGGTGAATCCTCCCGCCAAAAAATAAAATGCAGTGCCCGAAAAAAAGGGCACTACATTAAATAAGCACTATTTTAACTGTTTCGTCAAGTTTGCCATTTCAATTGCTGCCATTGCAGAATCCCAACCCTTGTTGCCGGCCTTGGTTCCTGCGCGCTCAATCGCCTGTTCAATATTCTCCGTTGTCACTACGCCGAAAATAGTTGGCACGCCCGACTTGAGATTGATGGCAGATACACCTTTCGCAACCTCATTACACACATAATCATAATGTGTAGTCGATCCACGGATCACTGTACCAAGCGTAATGACCGCATCGTATTTACCGCTTTCCGCCATTTTTTGAGCAATCAGAGGAATTTCAAATGCACCGGGAACCCACGCTACATCCACTTCGTTTTCCTGAACACCGTGGCGTTTCAACGCGTCTAACGCTCCGCCCAGCAGTTTACTGGTAATAAATTCATTAAATCGTCCTACAACAATGCCATACTTTAACCCTTCGGATACGAGATTGCCCTCAAAATAATGTGCCATACTTGTCATCAACCTTTCGGATTGGTTTATTGGTCTAATAGTTCTTTATTTGCTGCTTTGTTCGTTCTGTTCAATATCATCAAACTTCAGCATGTGGCCCAGCTTGGCCTGTTTAGTATGCAAATAACCGGTATTATCCTTATTCTCTGGCATTTGGATGGGAACACGCTCCACAACTTCAAGTCCATAGCCCTCAAGCCCTTTAATCTTCCGTGGATTATTCGTCAGTAGCCGGATTTGGCGAATGCCGAGATCCTTCAGAATTTGCGCTCCGATCCCGTAGTCGCGCAGGTCCGCCGGGAAGCCCAGCTTCAGATTGGCATCCACCGTATCCAGCCCCTGTTCTTGGAGCTTATACGCCTTCAGCTTGTTAATAAGTCCGATTCCCCGACCTTCCTGCCGCATGTACAGCAAAACGCCTTCACCCGCTTCATCAATCTGTCGTAAAGCTGCCTCAAACTGTGGACCGCAATCACAGCGGTGGGAATGAAATACGTCTCCAGTTAAACATTCGGAGTGTACGCGCACGAGAACTGGTTTATCCCCGTTGATATCGCCTTTTACAAGTGCCATATGCTCTTTGCTGTCAACCTCATTCGTGTAGGCGATTGCCTGAAATTCTCCGAAATCGGTTGGCATTCGCACGGAAACCTCTCGATTAACAAGCTTATCCTTTTCATTGCGATAGTGAATCAGATCTTTAATGCTGATCAGCTTCAGATCATTCTTCTGAGCGATCTGGGCGAGATCCGGCAGACGGGCCATGGTACCGTCTTCCTTAATAATCTCGCAGATGACACCCGCCGGATAAGATCCGCATAAGCGGGCCAAGTCAACCGCAGCTTCCGTATGACCTGCACGACGCAGAACACCGCCATCCTTCGCAACCAGAGGAAACATATGACCTGGTCTTCGAAAATCGGACGGCACCGCGTTAGGGTCCATAATGCCACGAACAGTTAATGAACGCTCAAAGGCTGAAATGCCTGTGGTCGTATCTTTGTGGTCAATGGACACGGTAAACGCCGTTCCGTGATAATCGGTATTTTGAGATACCATCGGTTTCAGATCCAGTTCCTGAGCCATTGCTTGGGTGATGGGCAAACACACTAACCCCCGGCCTTCCGTGATCATAAAATTAATCACTTCCGGTGTTGCTTTATCTGCAAGTGCGATAAAATCCCCTTCATTCTCCCGATCTTCGTCATCAACTACAATAACGACTTTTCCTCTCATTAGATCGTATATCGCTTCCTCTATCGCACTGAATTCAAATCGGTCATTCATTGCTGTTCCTCCTCATTTTCATGGAGATGTATTAAGGCCTTAACTAGGCAAAACCATGCTCTGACAGGTAATCATGACTGATTCCGGTGCTTGATGTTTTGCTGGCAGCCCCTTGTGAGCCATAATGAAGCAGGTGATCAACATACTTACCTAAGATGTCATTTTCTATATTCACTTTATCGCCCGCTTTTTTAAATGCCAACACGGTTTCGGCAAGCGTATGAGGAATGATCGAAACGGTGAATGAAGAATCATTAATTTTAACGACCGTTAGGCTAATCCCGTCCAGAGTGACCGAGCCCTTAGGTATGATGTACTTAAACAGATCCATGTTCGATGGAGCAATCTCATAGACAACCGCATTTTGATCGGAATGAACGCTTCGGATGATCCCAACGCCGTCAACATGGCCCTGGACGATGTGGCCTCCGAATCTGGCTCCAGCAGCCATCGCCCGCTCCAGATTTACTTTGCTTCCTCCTTGAAGCTCTTTGAGATTGGTGCTCCGGTATGTTTCTGGCATGACATCTACCGTAAACATGCTCTTTCCGATCGTTGTTGCGGTTAAACATACCCCGTTGACCGCGACACTGTCGCCAAGCTTTAAATCATCCATTATACGTAATGCCGATATGCTAAGCACCATGGCTTCGCCTTTGCGACCAATCTGGCGCATTTCACCGATCTCTTCCACAAGTCCTGTGAACATAAGCCTCCTCCTTTCCAGATTATGTCCGTTTTTTGTATCAGCTTAATTTACAGATTCGGACCAGACCGGTGTTCCAGTGATACACATATTATCACCCAGTTGTTCGAATTCAACATCGTTCAACGTGATGGCATCGCTCATCTGCTCTACCCCACTAAACATGAAGTTTGATGGGGCGCCCAAGCCGCCGACAATCTTTGGAGCCATAAAAAGGACCACCTTATCCACAAGCCTTTCTTCAAGCATGGATCCGTTTAGAGTGCCGCCTCCCTCTAGCAGGATAGAGCCGATCTCCTTCTGACCTAATAGGTCCATTGCAAGCTTTAAGTCTACCCGGGGGCCTTCGCCGCAGGAAATCACCTCGGCTCCTATTTCATGGAGTGCCTCCCGTTTCTTTGGATCCCCCTGCCCTGTTGTTAAAATTAGTGTTGGAGCTGCCCCGTCATGAAGCATTTTGCTCCTGAGCGGAATTCTCAGCTTGGAGTCCACCACAATTCGAGTCGGATTCAGTCCCTCAACCGACAAACGAGTCGTAAGCTCCGGATCATCTGTTATGACGGTAGATACACCGACAATAATCGCTTGATGCCGATGCCGGAGGGTGTGAACCCTATCTCTGGCTCCTTCATTAGATATCCATTTGCTATCACCGGTTTTGGAAGCGATTTTGCCATCCAATGTGCTTGCCGTTTTCAGCGTGACATAGGGCCTGCCTGTCGTTATGAACTTCATAAACGGCGCGTTCAGCTTGCGGGAACGCTCGCTCAGAATCCCTGTATCTACCTGGATTCCAGCACCTTGCAGGATTTCAATTCCCTTGCCTGCAACAAGAGGGTTGGGATCTTTACTCGCAATAACGACCCGCTTGACACCTTCCGCGATCAACCTTTCACTGCATGGAGGCGTCTTACCGAAATGACTGCATGGCTCTAGTGTTACGTAAACCGTACTACCAAAAGCTTTGGCTCCCGCCATTTGGAGTGCATGCACTTCGGCATGAGGAGCACCTCTTTCCAGATGCGTACCCATCCCGATAAGCTTGCCATCTTTCACAATGACACACCCAACTACCGGATTGATACCCGTCTGTCCTTGAGCCCGCTCTGCCATTTCCAGTGCCAGTGACATATAAAATTCATCATTCATCATATCCATCAACAATATTCGCCTCCCCTCACATCGAAGTTTCGCACTGACAAGCAGTCAGGTCGAACCGGGTTCAACATTCCTGCACGGGATGTTGTCCCGTTCTGCACAAAAAAGCCCTGTCCGGATCATATAATCCAAACAGGGCTTTGATTTAATTGGGAGAATAAATGTATAGTACGGACAGAAATAAACAAGACATGCTGGTTATAACCAAAGAAGAGCATCAACTGTACTGCTCAAAAAGCAATACCATTTGTTGCACATACTTTGTGAAAACCTGCACATATCAATTATTACTTTCCTATCAGACTATACCGCAAAACAAGCGATAATTCGCCTTCTCTCCTTCTCCCATCCAGACTATACTGTCGGTCCCGGATTTGCACCAGGTCCACCGCATATACTTACGTATATCCGGGTCACGGACTAAGTCCGCAGTGATAAGCTTTTGCATAGGCTTTACGCTTCTTCACCACGTCCATCACCGCCGGTAGGGAATTTCACCCTGCCCCGAAGGATCGTTCATTATTAAATTGTATCCTTACATGTTCTTGATACCACTGTTTTGAAAATATCGAAATTAAGTGGTAATCATGAAAAAAGCTTATCACTCAATAAGCAAAAAAGCAAGGGTCCGAAGCTTACTTTTTCACAGTAATAAATATTTAATAAGTATGTATTTTTGGCTTTTGACTTCAAATACGGCGATTCAAATCTATTAAACTTGCTCATTAATCAAATCCATTAATTACCTAGACTATAGTTCGTTTGATATAGTACTATACTCCTATTGCGATAAATAGGGAGGTTTTTCCATGAAATTAAAGAAATCAATAATACTAGCCATTATTGGTTCTGTATTGTTTTCGCTTGGTCAATTAATGTATCTGATACTACAGTGGTTTGAACCATCTGATTACTATTTCTTTTTTGATTTTTACCGTGCTCTAGATTGGACATATAGAACGATAAATATTTTTAACTTCCTCTTCTCACTTTCGATGGTTAATTTATTTATTTCATTTCTTCTAACACAAAAGAAAAGGAGTGCCCAATAACTTGACTACTGAACTTGAAAAAATTCTACAATCTGACACAGAAGAGCAAATCAATCGAGACATATTTCCAAAAAAGGTATATCCCGAAAATAACATTTTTCATAAAACACTTCATTATATAGGTGTGTCAATTTTTGTAATATCATTTATTGCTGGTATTGTATTTGCAAGTGAAAAAGATGGTTATCATACATCTTTTTCACTTGTTACAGCTATAACATGGTGGTCTAGTGGTTTTATAAGTGGAATATCTTTTATGGCTTTTGGTGAAATTGTTAAAATCCTCCATGATATACGAGGTAAATTTCATTAATTAATTTCGACCAGTTGTTTAAAGCAACTGGTTTTTTTATGTACGAATCAAAAAAACAACCTCCCTGCCGTTATCTAGATAACGACTTGGGGAGGTTGTCCATAATTTTGTATTAAGCTTCGAACACTTTAACTTCTTTCATTTTGTCGCCTGGTTTTACACTGTTTACCAATTCCATACCGCTTGTCACTTTGCCAAATACCGTATGAACGCCGTCCAGGTGAGGCTGTGGACCGTAGCAGATGAAGAACTGGCTGCCGCCAGTGTTAAGGCCTGCATGCGCCATGGACAATACGCCGGTTTCATGCTTGGTTGTGTTAGTAGCCGTCTCACAGTCGATTGTATAGCCAGGACCACCTGTACCATTTCCTGTCGGGCATCCCCCTTGAGCTACAAAGCCCGGGATTACACGGTGAAAGCTAAGTCCGTTATAAAAACCGCTGTTAGCCAATTTTTCGAAGTTGGCTACAGTATTAGGCGCTTCTTCAGGAAAAAAGTCAATTTCCACTGTGCCGCCGTTTTCTAACTCGATTGTACCTTTTTTCATTTCTCTTCACTTCCCTTAGTATATTGTTCGATCAATGACGTTCTAATCAATTCCATTTCCATGTCTTGATTACGTTCCCATTGTATCTTATTTGCAACATCTGTTGCAAACAGGTTGGCCATAAGAAAAGCGTCTATCGACGTACCCTAAAGAAGGCAGACCGCACTTATTGGTAGTTTTTCTTGCGAGATAAAGTTACAGTTACTCAGAAAAAAAGGATCCCCCTATACAGATGTAAGGGAGTGATCCTTGTTGCGGGCAGGTCAGTATATCTAGCTCAATACGGTCTGCTTGTTGATACGCACAGGCACCACGTCGTGTCTGACGATGTCTTCAAGACTCTCGCGACGAACGACCAGATCACCAATACCATCTTTAACGAACACAACCGCCGGCTTGCGGATCCGGTTGTAATTGCTCGCCATGGAATAGTTGTAGGCTCCTGTACAAGCAACGGCAAGCAAGTCGCCGGATTCAACTTTGGGCAGTTCCACATCCCAGATTAGCATATCGCCGCTTTCGCAGCATTTCCCTGCAATCGAGACCTTCTCTTCAACCGGCTCATTCGCCCGATTAGCGAGAAGTGCCTCATATTGGGATTCGTACAGCGCAGGACGAGGATTATCTGTCATGCCTCCATCAACTGCGACATATTTACGTACGCCTGGAATATCCTTGCTGGTTCCCACCGTATACAAGGTTGTTCCTGCATCGCCTACGATACTGCGGCCCGGTTCAACCCAAATCTCGGGAAGTTCAGGTGCAATGCCTGCAAAATGTGTCTTGACTGCGTCCGTGATCGCCTTAACATACTGTGATACATGAAGTGGAGTATCCCCTTCCACGTAACGGATACCAAAACCACCGCCGAGATTTACCACGCTGAACGTCACGTTCAGACCTTCTTTAACAGAGCGTGTAAATTCAGCTACACGCTGAACCGCCATTTGGAAGCCTTCCACTTCGAAAATCTGTGATCCGATATGGGAGTGCAATCCGAGAAGTTCAAGATTTGGTTGAGACGCTGCAAGTTTCACCGCTTCATAAGCCGAGCCGTTACCAATGTCAAATCCGAATTTGGAATCGGTTTGACCGGTGGAGATATATTCATGAGTGTGTGCTTCTACACCAGGAGTTACGCGAAGCAGAATCTTCACTTGACGGCCCTTCTCAGCCGCAATAGCCTGCAGCAGATGAAGCTCTACCTCGTTGTCTACTACAAAGCAGCCGATATGGGCATCCAAAGCCATTTCGATTTCATCCGGTGTTTTGTTATTGCCGTGGAAATGTATCCGTTCCGCGGGGAACCCCGCTTCCAGAGCCGTGTAAAGCTCTCCGTCGGATACGACATCAAGGGACATCCCCTCTTCTTCCGCCAGCCGACACATAGCCATCACACAAAAAGCCTTGCTTGCATAAGCCACCTGATATTTCAAGCCTGAAACCTTGAAAGCGTCGATATATTCTCTGCAGCGGTTACGAACCGACTGCTCGTCTACAATATAAAGAGGGGTTCCGAACTGTGCTTTTAAATCAGCTGTATCGCACCCGCCAATTTCTAGATGTCCCCGTTCATTAATTCTGCTAGTACCGTGTAAAAACATCCCACAATTCCTCCGATCAATATTTACAAAATAAGATTATCGAATAATTGTTCACAGTATAGCAGACAACGAAACGTAAATAAAATGGATTTTTCAACATAACCTTTGTGTTATTTGTTATTGCTTTCTTTTTGGACTCATTTCAGGCCCCATCTTGCTGTTATCCCTGGCCTTGTTCAGAGCCGGACGTGTTCTGGAATATAGCAGCGGCTTACGAAACAATACCTCCCCCATCGCCTTTGCACTAAATGGGATAAAAGGCCATAAATATGAGGAGTTATATGACCGGTGTGTGGTCAGCATCAGAATGAGCAGCGTCGTTCCAATCACGAACCCTTTCAACCCGAACATCGCTACTGCTATAAGAAGTGCAAGACGTACGACCCTGTTAGCTAACCCTAACTCATAACTCGGTGTCGCAAACATACCAACCGCAGCAACCGCCATATACAGCATCACTTCGTTAACAAACAATCCCGTTTTAACGGCAACATCTCCGATGAGGATTGCTGCAATCAATCCCATGGCAGATGCCAGAGGGGTGGGTGTATGAACAGCGGCAAGGCGCATCAAATCCACCCCGAATTCGACGATTAAGAACTGCATAATAATTGGGATTTTCCCCATTTCCCTTGGTCCCAATATATTGAGATACGGCGGTTTCAGTTCAGGATGTATGACCAGCAGCATCCATAGCGGCAAAAGAAACATCGATGCGAATATACCGCCGAAACGAATCCAGCGCAGGTAGGTGCCCATAAACGGCGTCTGTCTGTTTTCTTCTGCATGCTGGCACAGGTCAAAGAACGTCGTCGGCATAATCATCACGCTTGGTGAGGTGTCTACCATCACTACGACTCTGCCTTCGAGCAGGTGGGAGGCGACCACGTCAGGCCGCTCTGAATAGCGGACCAGCGGATAAGGATGCCAGCCTTTATTAACAATAGCTTCTTCCAACTGTTTGTCTCCGAGAGGTAGACCTTCTAGATCGATCTCTTGAATTTTGTGGCGGATGGCCTCCACTTGTTCCCTGTCGACAATATCATCTATGAAAATAATACACACGTCGGTTTGAGTACGTCGTCCTACCTGCATGGCTTCACAATGGAGTCCCGGATCCCGTACACGGCGCCGGACCAGATTAATGTTCGTAACTATGGATTCAGTAAATCCGTCTCTAGCGCCGCGCACGACCCGTTCAATTGCGGGCTCTTCAGGAGACCTTGTAGGATATTTTCTCGTATCCAGCAGAATGGCTGTATGTTCACCTTCAAAAAAAACGGTACACAAGCCCGAGAGTACATTATTAATCGCTTCACTTAGTTCAGTAATCTCCTCCACCTGAACATAAGGAATATACTGATTCTTGATCGTGGAAACGATATGATTACCTACATCCTCCGAAGTCAAATAGGTAAAACGATCTAGAATTTCCGTCAATACCACATCATTGGTAAACCCATTTAAAAACAACAGTCCCGTCTTTCTGCCGGCAACCGTCATTTCACGCAGGACGACGTCAAAAGAAACACCAAGCCCCACTACCTCTTTCAAGATTCCCTTCAGATCTTTTAAATTGCTGGGGATTTCATCGGAACCCTGCCAATACACTACAGATTCGTGAGTGTTGTCAGAGGATTCAGCTTCTCTCTTTTTGACTAACTCCTCCTCTTCCAATGACTTGATGACTGAAGGAGGAACTACCGGAATGTTTTCCTCTCCATAGCCTGTTGATCCCGTCTTATCATCCATTTACTTTACCTCCTTATTGCGGTCGCTTACTGTCGGTAAACAAACCAATCGAATAGAGACCCTGCAACTTTGCCGGCTACCATCGCCATTAACAAACCCAATAAATAACCAGTCAGCTTCAGCCGCTTGGCCAAGATCGGCAGAACATTCAACACTTCGGTCAGAGCCGCTGCCAGCATACCGACAAACACACCGCAAAACAGTCCGATGATCGTACTGATCACCGGCCCCAAGGATGTTTTCCACATCCAGAAATCAGCGATCGTTCCAACTAACGAACCTGTAATCAGAGCTCCTTCATACCAGTGGACACGGTCATAGGTCCAAGTTAATTGCGATAGTCTCGGTACAATATCAAGCACAATGATGAGCGCAATGACACCCCCGCCAACTGCAATTCCACCTGCTACCCCGAGAAGTATAGAAATCAACTGCTGCATCAGGGTGATCATCGTTTTCCCCCTGGCTTTCTCTTTTGCATCGTCTTTTCCATCTCTACCGTTCTCATCTTCCTGTATTCTTCAGCCACAACAAATTGATCAAGGTTCTCCTGATATAGATACATCTCAACTTCAAGCGGTGTTGGCTCCTCATTCCATTTCTTTTTGAATAAATGGTTGAAGAACACCGTCATCCCGAAACCGATCCCTAATGAATAGGCAATCTGAAACAAATAGGGATGCTCATCCCGTTGTCCTGTTACCATCTCGACAATTCGGATATGCACCTCCAACATGTTTACGTCGGCGTGGAAGTTCATGATGGTCAGAGCAGAGCCAAAAAACAGAAGCAGCCAAATGACCGGAAACCAAAATCGGGATGGCTTGGCAGAAGGGCCGATGAGTTCCACTAAAGTATGGTGGTTTCCCATCGGTTCAATATGCACTTCCGGAATGAGTTGTCGAATCTTTGGAATGATCTGAATCAAGTCCATCAGAAGCCTGTTGCCGTCCTGATCTTTGGGTTGAACGAGCGGCAAGCCGCACAGCTTCTCTTCCCATTCCGGGTCGCAAATAATAAAAGCAACATCTCCGAGTTTGACGGTCTGATCTCTGGGCAGGCGGATACGGCTCCGCAATTGCAGAAACACCGTCGGAGTGGGATTGGCTTTCATCCGGAACACTCCTTTACTGCTAAATTACCGTTAGTATGGGAAATGAATGCTCATCCTACTCTTTTTTACCTTTCCATATGCAGGCAGCACAAAAACGCCGCTCCTCAAGGAACGACGTTTCTGACTCAGTAACTGCTACACTACTGCGCAATCTGGTTACGGATACTTTGTAATATTTTCTTCTCAAGCCTTGAGACCTGCACCTGCGATATACCAAGACGGCTGGCCACTTCAGACTGAGTCTGATCACGGTAATACCGCAAATAAACAATCAGCCGTTCGCGTTCAGACAAGCCCCCAATCGCCTCATTCAGTGCTAGCTTATCAAACCAGCGTTCCTGGGATTCGTCCGCAATCTGATCCATCAGAGTGATGGGATCTCCGTCGTTCTCGAATACCGTTTCATGGATGGAAGTTGGCGGCTTGTTCGCCTCTTGGGCGAAAACCACTTCCTCTGGTGTCACTCCGAGCTCTTCTGCCACTTCCTTAATCGTTGGCAGGCGGTCCAGGTGTTTGGAGAGCTCGTCCCGCTTTTTCCTAACTTTATTAGCCATTTCTTTTAACGAACGGCTTACCTTGAGCGTACCATCATCACGTAAAAAACGCTGAATTTCCCCAATAATCATCGGTACGGCATACGTCGAGAACTTCACGTCATAACTGAGATCGAATTTGTCAACGGATTTCAGAAGGCCGATACAACCGATCTGAAATAAATCCTCCGGCTCGTAACCCCGGTTCATGAACCGCTGCACAACCGACCAGACAAGACGAATATTACAGTTTACAAGCGTATCCCGGGCAACTGTGTCTCCGCTTTGGCTAAGTGCTATCAGACGCTTAACCTCCGCGTCGTCCAAATAAGTCTGCGAAGTCTTCTTCACATCGGCATCCATTTGTCCAACCCCTAATTATATAAAGCTTTCTTGGATTCGATCCGTTTTTTCATTTTGATCGATGTACCGGTCCCCGGCTCACTGATGACATCAAATTCGTCCATAAAGTTCTCCATGATCGTAAAGCCCATCCCTGAACGCTCAAGTTCAGGCTTAGACGTGTAAAGCGGCTGCTTAGCCATTTCCAGATCATCGATGCCATGCCCATTGTCCTCAATGACAAGAATGATCATATCCCCGTCGATCGCGGCTTCAATCTTCACTACACCCTCCGGGTTACTGTCATAACCGTGGATAATGCAGTTTGTAACCGCTTCTGACACGACTGTCTTCAAATCACTGAGTTCATCCATTGTCGGATCAAGCTGAGATATAAACGCAGCCACAGCTACTCGGGCAAAGGATTCATTTTCCGATTTTGCGGCAAACTCCAGAGTCATGAAATTATGCTGCGTTTTCCCTTCACTCATGACACTACCTCCAAACCCGAGAGTGCAGTACTCTCGTTCTCATAAATGGGCATGATCTTAAACAACCCTGACATTTCAAGCAGACGATACACCGGCGCATTAACGTCACACAGAGCCATTTTCCCGCCCTTTTGTTTGATGAACTTGTACCGCCCGAGAATAACGCCCAGTCCCGAGCTGTCCATGAACTCAAGATCCTTCAGGCTGAACACTAGGTGCTCTGTCTGACGGCGCTGGATAGCTTCATCCAGCTGCATCCGGACATGATCGGCGGTATGATGATCCAGTTCCCCTGAAAGTCTGACGATCAGCACATGCCGCTGGTGCTCCATTTCAACATGCAGATTCATGTTTGCTCACTCTCCTCCCTACATGAACAAAGATTTCTACGCCTGCAAAAGACTTTCCTGCCCCCCGACAAAACTAGAAGAAAACCCCTATCAATCTACATGAAACAACTGTCCTGTCGTACGCTTAAACAGCTTCCACCATCCTGCTTTCTTAACATCGGCCGGTGCTTTAAGTTCAAATTCCTTCACCAGCTGATCTCCTTGATACACCGACAGCTTGCCTACGACTTGTCCTGCGGTTATCGGTGCCTTAATCATTTTTGGAACGGTGACCTCATGACGGAGATCAGCAGTCTTTCCGCCTTTTTTCACAAGGACGCTGTAGTCCTGTTCAGCCTGGAGCTGCAGCTCCGGTACAGCACCTTTGGAAATTTTGATGTTCCCGAGCATCTCCCCTTTTTTATAGATCGAATGCTTGCTGTACTGGGAGAATGCATAGTCGAACATACGGGAAATTTCATTGTTGCGGTTTTTCGTATTTGGTGCCCCAAGCACGACGGCTACAGTACGAAGACCATCTCGCTTCGCCGTTGCTGAGAGACAAAATTTAGCTTCCGAGGTATAACCGGTTTTTAGACCGTCTGCTCCCGTATAAAAGCGAACCAACTTGTTCGTATTCACCAGCCAAAATGGCTTTTGAGTATCCTTACGCAAATAATCCTGGTATGCACCTGTGTACTTTGTAATCTGTTCATACTTCAGAAGCTCCCTGCTCATTAAAGCAATATCGTGCGCTGAGCTGTAATGATTCTCTGCCGGAAGTCCATTACAGTTCGCAAAGTTGGTATCCTTCATGCCAAGTTCCGCTGCTCTTTCATTCATCATCTTAACGAACTCTTCTTCAGAACCTGCGATTTTTTCGGCCATAGCTACGGATGCATCATTGCCGGATGCCATCGCAATACCCTTCAGCATCTCTTCAACGGACATTTCTTCACCCGGCTCCAGAAAAATCTGTGAACCTCCCATAGAAGCAGCATGATCGCTCGTGCGTACCATGTCCGTCATTTTCAACCTGCCGTCATCAATGGCTTCCATCGTCAACAGCATCGTCATAATCTTGGTGATACTGGCCGGAGGCAGCTTATCATGGCTGTTTTTCTCGTAAATAATGGTTCCGGTTTCCGCATCCAACAAAATGGCAGAGCGCGCACTTGGCGCGAGCTCACTGTCAGATACTCCGCCAGGTTTCTTCTCATCAGCGTAGCTTGCAGCAGCTGGTGCAAACGCAACACAAAGTGAAAGTATCCCGGCAATAAACACCTTTTTCAAATCCGTCCCCTCCTGACAATCGTAATGGCATATCCCGCTCATGAAACGGGTCTGTTTCCATTGTCGTCAGGTTGGAAGTAAATTATTCCATATTATTGGCAGTTTACATGTAAAAACTTGTTATTTTCATAAAAAAATCTGAAGGGGGACCCAAATTCAAGAAATTCGGGGACAACAGCGATTGAGGGGAATGATTCATACACGTAGCGTCTTAAAACAAACAAAGGGGACGTCCCAGGTCAATGGACCTTTTAGGACACCCCCACAATAGATACCTTACGCTAGACTTGTAACCTACATGCTCGGAATGACTGCCATAACAAGACCGAGGAACTTCTCCCTCACTTTTTCAGCAGTCTCCATTACTTCATCATGTGATAACGGTTGATCCAAAATGCCTGCCGCCATATTGCTGATACAAGAAATGCCGAGCACCTCTAGACCCGAATGACGGGCAACGATGACCTCAGATACCGTTGACATCCCAACCGCATCAGCGCCCAAAGTACGCAGCATAACGATTTCGGCTGGTGTTTCATACGTTGGCCCTAGAAGTCCCGCGTAAACACCCTGCTGTAGTGTTATTCCTTGGCTTTCTGCCGTCTCTAAAGCGAGCTTTCGCAAGCGGCGGCTGTACGCCTCGGACATATCCGGGAACCGTACACCCAGTGCCGGGTCATTCGGTCCGATGAGCGGATTGCGACCTGTCATATTTAAATGATCCGTAATCAACATCAGATCACCCGGCTCAAAGGAAGTATTAATTCCTCCTGCCGCGTTCGTGACCAGCAGACTCTTTACCCCAAGCTGTTTCATCACGCGTACCGGAAACGCTGTGAGCTCCGGGCCATATCCTTCGTACATATGGAAGCGGCCTTTCATCAGAACGACTGGCCGATCCTGAATTTTCCCAAGCAGCAGTTCGCCTTCATGTCCTTCTACCGTCGATACAGGAAAATGCGGAATGTCACTGTAAGGTATGGATACCGTGTCCTCCAATAAGTCAGCGAGAACTCCGAGTCCAGACCCAAGAATTAGGCCAACCTCCGGCTGCACTCCGCCTTTGCTCCGGATAAACGCAGCTGCTTCTTCAATAATCCCTTGATTTAAGTTGTTACTCATTCCAGCACCTCTCCCCATTATTCATTATTTTAATTGCGATAAAAAGCTCTTGCCATGTTCCGACGTCTTTGCCCCGAAGTTATCGGCTATGGTTGCACCCACGTCTGAAAAGGTATCCCGAAGCCCAAGGCTTTCTGGGGCTGTCAACCCTGGACTATATACAAGCAGCGGCACATATTCCCGGGTGTGGTCCGTACCAGCATGAACCGGATCATTGCCATGATCCGCTGAAATAATCAGTAAATCATCCTCCTTCAGCATTCCCATGATATCAGGAAGAGACTGGTCAAAGTACTTCAAGGCTTGTCCATAGCCCTTAGGATCGCGGCGGTGTCCGTAAAGTGAATCGAAATCGACCAAATTCGCGAACAACAGTCCGTTGAAATCTTTACTCAGCTGCTCGATCAATACTTCAATACCATGTTGGTTGCTTTTTGTCGGGAATGATTGTGTGACACCTTCCCCGGTGAATATGTCGTTAATCTTACCGACAGCAATAACATCCAACCCATGATGCTCAAGGGAGTTCATTATGGTCGGCTCAGGAGGCTTTACCGCATAGTCATGTCGGTTAGATGTACGAATAAAACTGCCTGGTTGTCCAATATACGGACGAGCGATAACTCTTCCTACCGAAAATTCAGGCTGAAGCGTAAGCCGCCGGGCAATTTCACAAGCTTCATACAGCTCCTTCAGTGGTATCACTTCTTCATGTGCCGCTATCTGAAACACACTGTCTGCCGATGTATATACGATCCAAGCCCCGGACTTCATCTGCTCTTCGCCGTACTCTTCATTAATTTCCGTACCCGAGGCCGGTTTATTTCCAATGACTCTACGGCCTGTCTGCTGTTCGAACTGTGCAATGAGCGCCGAAGGAAAACCCTGAGAGTACGTATTAAACGGCGTTTTTACTCGCAAGCCCATGAGTTCCCAGTGCCCGGTCATCGTATCTTTACCAACCGATTGCTCTTGCATTTTACCATAATAAGCTTGAGGGGAATCTGAAGGTGTCACGTTCGGCAATGGAGCTATATTCCCTAGTCCCAGATTTTTCAAATTCGGTAATGACAGATCCGGATTATGTTCCAAAATATGACCCAGTGTATGAGCACCAATATCCCCGAATTTAGCTGCGTCCGGCGCTTCCCCGATCCCCACGCTGTCAAGCACAATAAAACATATCCGCTGAAAACGATATTTGGTGTTGTCTGACATGTTCAATCACTCCTCGTTTACTTGGTAGGTTCGGCATTGGAATTACCTTCGACCTATATGAATTGCGGTGATGGCCTCATCCATGGAAAAGATACAAAAGGCTAATTTCCTGCCCGCGGATGGTGGGTCTCATAAACCTCTTTCATACTTTTTTTGGGTGTTTGGTACATTTGTGTCGTCGATATATCGGAATGGCCAAGCATCTCCTGCACGGAACGCAGATCTGCTCCATTATCCAGCATATGAATAGCAAAAGAATGACGGAGTGTGTGAGGCGTAATGTCCTCCGTAATCCCAGCCTCCTTGCCGTGTTTTTTAATAATTTTCCAAAAGCCCTGACGTGTCAACCTGGTACCGAGCGCGTTCAAAAACAGTCCATCCTCTTCACTTCCCGCTTTGAGGAGTTTCTCCCTCATTCCAGCCAGGTACAGTTCCACGCTGCGTGCAGCAATCGGACTTATTGGCAGAATCCGTTCCTTCCCGGAGCTTCCAGTGCAACGTACAAATCTCATATCTGTATTTACATCATGGACCCCCAGTGTTACCAGCTCCGAGACACGAATGCCGGCCGCATACAACAGCTCCAGCATCGCTTTATCCCGGGCCCCATGAGGAGTAGAGCCATCCGGTGCACTTAGCAGCTTGTCTACTTGTTCAATAGAAAGCGCCTTAGGAACCTTGCGTTCTGGCTTCGGTGTCTCCAGCATGATAGACGGATCCTGCACAATAACGGAACTACGCACCAAATATTGAAAAAAAGAGCGGAGAGAAACCGTGCATCGCATTATCGTGGATGGGGCTCTGCCCTTTTGCTTTAAACTTCCCAAATACAAACTAAGCAGTGTGCGGTTTACATCCGCCGGTTCATCCACTCCGCGCTGCTCCGCGAAATCAATAAAGCCTGCAATATCTTTATGGTATGATCCTGTAGTGCTG
This sequence comes from Paenibacillus uliginis N3/975, assembly GCF_900177425.1. Classification (NCBI taxonomy): domain Bacteria; kingdom Bacillati; phylum Bacillota; class Bacilli; order Caryophanales; family Paenibacillaceae; genus Paenibacillus; species Paenibacillus uliginis. The sequence continues at coordinate 3,895,875 of NZ_LT840184.1, forward strand.
CTCGACAGCCCTCTTTCCTCCGATAAGAAGGAGATATAGGCGTCCAAATACTGCTTCATGATTTATTCTGCTCCTTATCACTGCTCTTCCATACGCAGCAGACATTTATTCACCATACCAATAGTATAAGCGAAGTCTGTCACGTGGTGTTACCCATGTCTCCATGGAGTTTTCAGGCTGAAAAGCTTTCACGGCATGTCCGACCGGTACCCGGTATGGATCAGATGGAGCTACCCATTGATTAACCAGGGACAGCGCATAGTAAAAAAACAACGTAAGAACGGTAAATAAAACAATAAATCTTATAAAGGAACCGATTTTTCGTAAAGAAATAATCATAACCACATCGCCCCTCTTCCATGAGAAAACATCTATCGATGACAGACCGCCTTTTGCGAAGGTGTTTATACTTTCCTATATCTTAGAAAAGCCCTGTCACCCAAGCCTATGAGCATCTTCCATGTAATATGACGTATGCGCAGACCACATTTACCGGTAGTATTTCTTACGATATAAAAATCTTCAAAAAAAGCCCTCTCGGGGACATCCATCTCCGTAAGAGGGCTACCTGTGTGACGTATCACCACAGATTATTGCTATCGCATTATGACTCACTGCTGTCATGTCTTCCCTTATCCTTACAGCGGTAACAGATGCCGTGGAAATCAAGACGATGATCATGAACGGTGAAATTAAATTCTTTCTCAAGCCGCTCTTCCAATGGCCCAAGCCAATCCTCGCGTATTTCATCCATGCTTCCGCATTGGGTACAAATCAGATGATGATGATGATGTTTAGACGTGTCCGTCCGCAAATCGTAACGCGCTACACCATCGCCAAAGTTGATCTTCTCCACCACATGCAGCTCGCTCAGAAGCTCGAGGGTACGGTACACGGTTGCCAGACCGATCTCGGGAGCTTTTTCTTTAACGAGCATAAAAACGTCTTCTGCGCTGAGATGATCATCCTCATTCTCCAACAATACGCTGACGGTGGCTTCCCTTTGGGGCGTTAATTTGTAGCCTTGGGATTGTAACTGCTGTTTAATTTTGTCGATCCGTGCTTCCATCGTTTCCCTCCCCCTTGGAAATCACTGCACGTAATTGTTCACTTCCTTCATTATAGGGGGACTTTGCAAATAAAGTCAAACGGTTTTGATACATCTAAAGACTGCTAGCCGGAAGAAGCATCGGTGCTACCCACTGCATCATACTAGGAGTGATCCAGGTTTCAAATGATGATATGCCCAGGATTAGCAGAGCCATCACGCAGGTCAGGCCTATATACGAGGCAAAGGGCTTCGTTACACTTCCGCTACGCTGCATTAGAAGACGGTTTTTGATGATATATAGAGAAAAGGTTATTGCTGCTACACTACACATCATCAGCACCGGGATGACGAGCAAATTTTGGGGTGCAACAGACACTAGTGCAAACAGCAGACCTTTCCAAGAATATTGACCAACAAGATAACCTACCGTAAAACCGATAAGAACGCCTTTAAAGAAATCCAGTATAAGAATGCCCGGAAGGCCGATAACAGACAGTCCCAAAATCCAGATTAACCCTAGCCATTTCAAATGGAGTGCCGCAATATTGCCGAACGAAGCTGGAATTTCCCCTTCACCGCCTTCGTGCAAGGTCAGAAAAAAGTGGTCCAAATAACCTGCAAGATCCTGCTGCTGTTCCAAAGACAGCGCGTTTACCATCAAGGCTCCAAACAGCACCCCTACTAAAAATAATACGGCAACAAACACATATAGAGGCGTCTGATCCTTAAAACTCTGGCGGAATGATTGCATGAAATAGAGTCTCCTTTCCTGTCTCTATTCCTACTCTATGTGTGTTTAATGCCGTCTATGACTTTGCATTTTTAATAGTCTTTCATTTTCGGACGACCTTGCCGTACGTTCCACCTCCGCCGGATGAGAGCTCAAGAATTCCGTCTCTGGCCATAACAATACTTCGTGCAAGATCTTCTCCAACAACACACGCAATATCGGTCTCGGAAGCGCGGTGAAGGATCGCCATCTCGGTTCCGAATGCTGTAAGCAGCTTGGACATGGCTACCTTTCCTAGACCCGGAATAAATTCCAGAGGGACCTGATAGTAATACGGGGGCCTATGGGAAGGCAAGGACGGCAGATTTCTGTCGGCAATGGATATAATTCGGTCAAACACCCCTTGAACCGTCTTTAGGCTACCACAATACGGACATCTGTCCACTGAAGACACAATGCTCTCTTCGTCCAAAATGCTGCTGCAGCCGGAACAGTATGTTCGGTGGTACTTGCCAAGACGAGGATTAAGACCGTAGTTCGCCAACACCTGTCTTCCATCTCTTCGGCCCAGAGCCAAGCGAAATTCATCAAAAGACGGTGTCAACATCCGGATTTTATTGTATTCTCGGCCAATCTTCCCAAGTGAATGTGCATCGGAGTTCGTCAAAAACGAATAGTCATCCAGCTCGGAAATATGTCCCGCCATCGATGAATCGGCACTTAATCCGAGCTCTATGGCCGAAATACCCCGAAGATCAAACACATCGGACATCCTGTCAGCCATACTTCCATAAAGACCCTTATGTGGAGTAAACACATGTGCCGGTATTAGAATCCCGCCCCGGTCCAGTATTTCCTGCTGAAGATCTCTAGGTTGAACGTAAATGCGCTGTGAGCTCAGCTGGACATTTTTCATATAACGAGACATCCAGCGTGTGAAATCCTGCATCGTATCCAGATCACGAAAATAGGCCAGAACATGCGCCGCTCCTCTACCGCTCTCCCTGATCTCAATCTCACTTCCAAGCAGAATGACAGTATCCTTGTAGGCAATACCCCCGCCATGAATTTCTTTCATTACACCGCTATCCAAACAGGTCAGGATATCATCCTGCACCGAAGGAGAGTGGCAGTCGATAATGCCGATCATCTCAATTCCTTTACGCACGGCAGCTTCCTCCGCAATATTCTCAAACGTAAGGTTACGGCTTCCGCTAATTTTCACAGCCTGTCCGTTCCCCGTCCGTCCAATATGTATATGCAGATCGCTGTAAAAGTCCCGCAAACCGCCCGCTTTATCAAAATGTGCCATATGACACATTTCAGATTTTACCCGTCAGCTTGTACATGTTCCATGCATACACAGCCAAGACCGTTTTGGCATCACTGATACGTTCTTCCTGAATCAGGCGGTACGCTTCGTCTAATGTGATCTCAGACATTTCAAGAAATTCATCCTCATCCGGCTTCATATTCCCGCTTGTAAGGTCCTCGGCCAGATACAAATGGATGATTTCATCAGCAAAGCCTGGCGAAGTATAGAAAGATTGCAGTTTGCGGATCGTGCCGCACGAATATCCGGTCTCTTCCTGCAGCTCGCGTTTGGCAGCCTCCAACGGATCCTCTCCGTGCTCCAGCTTCCCTGCAGGTATTTCGACTTCACAGCGACCCAAAGGCTGTCTAAATTGATCTACAACGAGCATCTTATTGTCGCGGAGTGCAAGAATAGCGACTGCGCCCGGATGACGAACGACTTCACGAGTAGCCTGTTGGCCATCCGGTAGGACAACCGTGTCCACCTGCAACGATATAACTTTCCCTTTAAATATCCGTTCCGTTGATACTGTAGTTTCTTCCAAAGACTTGTTGGAATGGCGGTCTTTATTGCCGAGATCGCTCATAATATGGCCTCCTTTGTTTAAAAACGGCATGACTGCCAAAACTGATGCATAAGCTGTATTATATCAAACTTCTTAAGAAAGAAGGAACGGACAATGAAGAGCTATCAAGGCACGAAATCCATACATATGGTCGGACAGGCTTGGCAAATTAAAACCATGCTGAAGCAGTGGCAAAAACAATGGGGTCCAGAGGTCACGATTGCTGAACTTTTAATCCAATCCAACGTAGATAAATACGAAAAACGAATATAAAATTAGGTCTTAAGACTCAAAATTCGACTTTTTTCTGTTTTTTTCGTTATATAACCATGACTAACACCCCTGTACATGTGTTCTATTATTGGGAGGTTTCGAAATGCGACATCTAATAAATAGAGAGCCCGATGGTAACACTGAGCCACCAACACTGGCATATGAACTTGGCAAGTGGCATCAGAATCGCGGACATTTTGAAGAAGCTCTAACATGCTTTAAACAAGCTGCGATGGCTGCCAGCTATACAACACCAACTGATATGGAACGTTCTGCTTTAAGCTGGATCGAATACGGGCGTTTAAATGCAAAACTGAATAAATGTAACGAAGCTGCTGAATCGTATAAGCATGCTCTTTGCTTTGGAATGCCTTATGCCGCAAAGTCATTGAACGAGTGGGCCTTATTGTTGCATCAAGAAGGGATATGTGATCGTGACATATTCAATCGTCTCTTATTTGAGTTATCTTCACATTCCATTTGCACAACAGTACTCGGATGTGCCTTGAGTGAAATCGGAGCCTATACGGAAGCTGCACTTTGCTTTAATATGACCGAATATACCGATACTCAAACCGGAATCATTCATGCCCATTGTCTGATTAACGATGATCGATTAGATGAAGCAATGAATTTACTGGTTTCCTTGAACAATAAATGTGCTCTCGAAGACTCGACACAGGATGTGCATCGCGACTTAATCAGTATCACTATGTTCTTGTGCAAATGGCGGCTCAGCGGATCTCTCCCTTATCTCCCTGCCTACGATGATGATCGGTATAAACTTGCCGAAGTAGCTGTGTCCCTCGGTATGCTAGCTGAGGCCGATTTTATTCTTTCAACTGAAGGAACCGCTGGAGAGTACGCCCTCATACATATGCTTTATTCTGAGGGTTATACGACATTAGCTGGAACGCGCATCAGCTGCCTACCAGAAGTTCAGGTTAATCATACACATCCGTATCATAACGAGCTCCAATTTATTACTGCAGAGCGACTGTATGATCTAGGTGATTATGAAAGGGCTTCCGTCATATTTGAGAACCTACGTTTATCCCAACCGGAGCATACGGCCGCCAGATTCGGAGAAGCCGCCTGTTATTTACAGTCTTCTCTTCTTTCCCTTTCTTCTCGTATGGCACGTATTGATAGCCTGGATACAGTGAAGGAGCAAGCCATGGAGTACATGCATAGCATTAACGCCGCACTTCATATTGTGGAGAACACCCATTGGCACACCATCTGGTCACCGGCTCAACGCCGCCGTGAGAACGGGATTGGTAGATCCACGACGCTGAATTAAATAACCTGTTGAATAAAAAAGCCCACACACGGAAATTTGCTTCCGGATGTGGGCTCTGCTGTTTGTTTATTATTTCTCAGTAAAAGGGATTAGATCAACCCTTTGCTGCTTCTTGAACAATCGCAACAACAATCTGTGCTGCTTTGACCAGATCGGATGCCTTGATTCGTTCATTCGTTGTATGAATCTCCTCGTAACCGACAGCAAGATTTACGGTTGGAACGCCCAATCCGTTGAATATATTGGCATCACTGCCTCCTCCGGATGGGAACGTACGGCCTGACAGTCCAAGTCCACCAATCGCACGCTTGGCTAGCTGAACAACGTTATCGTTCTCGTTGTAGCTGAAAGCAGGGTATATAATTTCACTGCGGAATTCGCATTTTGCACCGTATTCCCGTACAGTCGTCTCCAGCGCATCACGCATCAGATCAATCTGCTTCTCTACTTTTTCCTGAACGATACTTCTAGCTTCCGCGTCAATCTGTACGTAGTCGCATACGATGTTCGTCGGACCGCCACCTTGGAATTTCCCAATATTAGCAGTTGTTTCTTCATCGATCCGGCCGAGGTTCATCTTGGCGATAGATTTGGCGGCTACCTGAATGGCGCTGATACCATCTTCCGGATTTACTCCAGCATGAGCTGATTTCCCGTTAATAATCATAGTTACCTTCGCCTGGGTCGGAGCTGCCACGGCGATAGCTCCTACTTCACCATTGGAATCCAGCGCATAACCGAGATCAGCATCCAGATACTTAGGATCCAGCGCACGTGCGCCCATGAGACCGGATTCTTCACCCGCTGTGATGATAAATTGAATTTTACCATGAGGGATTTTATTATCTTTGATTACACGAATAGCTTCAAGAAGTGCAGCAATCCCTGCTTTATCGTCTGAGCCGAGAATGGTGGTACCGTCACTGCGGATCCATCCATCTTCTCCGAGAACTGGTTTAATCCCATTGCCAGGCGTTACTGTATCCATGTGACAGGTGAAAAGAAGTTTAGGAGCTTTATCCGCCTGTTCCGCTTCCCAGGTAATAATCAAGTTGCCGGATCCGTGACCGGTTTTTTCTTTCGTATCATCCTCGACCACTTGAAGACCTAAGCTGCCGAATTTCTCTTTGAGCACAACTGAGATCTGTTCTTCATGCTTGGTCTCACTGTCTACGCGAACCAATTCCATAAACTCATTAACAATACGCTCTTGTGAAATCATTGGACTTTCCTCTCTTTCTTAGATGGGTTACAATGTTGCTTGTACGATGTATAAAAAATGAATGCATCTTTATGTTCATTATTTAAACTTAATCCAAAGGAGTAACACAATGCAACGTAAAAAATGGTTTCGTATCGTCATTTATCTCATGCTGGCTGCTATGATCGGCTCCACACTTTTTATTGTATTGGAACCTTTTCTCTTGCGCTAATGCCTTTAATAGCTTATGATTCCGCCGCTTGAAGCTGGACCTCATAGGGAAAGACCCGGGTGAAATATGGTATTATCTCCCGGGCCACTTCCTCTACCAAGAAATTCTTCCCGGTACACTCCTCGAGCGAAGTTACACCGAACTCCTGTATACCGCAAGGAACAATGCCCGAGAAGCCTTCCTTCTCAATCCCTGCCTTTACGTTAAGTGCAAAGCCATGGCTTGTCACAAAACCCCTGTGATGCTTGCATTTGTTAAACTTTACCCCAATCGCACAGATTTTACGATCGCCGACCCATACGCCGGTGTACTCTGGTTTTCGCCCGGATTTAATTCCGAAATCTGCCAGATAATCAATAATGACCTGCTCCACGTTTCGTAAGTATCCGTGAAGATTCAGGTTTGCCCCACCATCCAAAAGCAGCAGCGGATATCCGACCAGTTGGCCCGGTCCATGATATGTAATATCTCCTCCACGGTCTATCTCGTACAAGCCTATTCCTTGGGCTTCAAGCTCCTCTCTGCTGAGAAGCAAATGCTCCGGATGCCGCTGCGATCCCATGGTGTATGTGGGAGGATGCTGGAGGAGCATCAGACACTCACTACGCTCCCCCAGATCTATTCCCTTTACCCGCTCCTTTTGCAAGTCCCAGGCAGCCCCGTAATCCATTAAAGGCGTATAAGATACATCTAATGCTTTCTTCATCCTGCTGTGCCTTCTTTCTTAGAGTACCCTAAAAAAAATCACTTTACCTTGTTAAGAAATCTCAGATGGAAGTGAATCAACAATCAATACAATTTCGTATCGAGAGAAAATCCTTCCAAGTTATCTTTCACCCGCTGCAAAAATCTTCCGCAGATAACGCCATCCAATATTCTATGATCCAAGGAAAGACAAATATTGGCCATAGAACGTACTGCGATCATGTCATTAATAACGACAGGTTTTTTGACAATGGACTCAAACGTTAAAATAGCCGCCTGAGGGTAATTGATTATCGGGTAGGACAAAATCGATCCAAAAGAACCTGTATTATTGACCGTAAACGTACCGCCCTGCATATCGTCAAGTGTTAGTTTACCTTCACGGGTTTTTCTGGCCAGCTCATCAATTTCACGAGCCAATCCGGCAATGTTCTTCTGGTCCGCTCTTTTGATGACAGGCGTCATGACAGAATCCTCTGTTCCGACCGCGAGGGAAAGATTTATCTCCCGCTTGACGACGATTTTGTCCACCGCCCAGAACGAGTTCATGATTGGGTAATCCTTGATCGCGTTGACAACGGCTTTCAGCAAAAAGGCCAGATAGGTAAGATTTACGCCCTCATTACGCTTAAACTCATCCTTCAACTTGTTCCGGATTAGTACGAGATTAGTAACGTCGACCTCTATCATCGTCCAGGCATGTGGAATTTCGGATACACTTTGGCGCATGTTTCTTGCGATTGTGTTACGGATCGGCGTAACATCAACGAAATAATCGTTTCTTCCGCCCCCCGTTCCATCCACCTCAATCGTTGGAATTTTGGGCGACTCCGTCAAATGGAGACCAGAATGCCGCACATTCGGAATAGCTGTTCCAAGCGGAGGACTTGGCTCTGCTTGGGGTTGACTCAGCATACCTGTAAACGGCGAAGCTGATGATACCGAAGGTTTCTGGATATCCGGTGCTGTAGGATTGACTGGTGCGGCTGTCGCCGTCTTCGCCGGACCTCCATGCTCAATGTAGGAGAGCACATCTTTACGCGTAATTCGGCCTCCCATACCTGTTCCTGTTACTTGATTAAGATCTATGCGGTGTTCTGCGGCCAGACTTTGCACAGCAGGAGAGTATCGTGCTCTCATTGAATCGCCTGCTGCAGGAGTGTTCTGTCCAGATGTTGGTTGAGACTGCGCTGGGGCTGCCGTTTCGGGTTCAATACTTCCCACAGCTGAAATACGGCAGATGATTTCACCAACAGCAACCGTCTGACCTTCCTCTGCCAAAATTTCTCCCATAATCCCATCCATAGTCGATGGAATTTCCGCATTTACCTTATCGGTCATCACTTCACAGATAGGTTCATACTGCTCAATTCGGTCTCCCTGCTTTTTAAGCCATTTACCGATCGTAGCGGAGACAAGCGACTCCGCCAGCTGCGGCATCGCCACATCGGTCATTTTCCCGTTTTCAGACATGCTCACAACTCCTTGTATCTTAATAGAGCGCCAGTTGACGCATGGATTCTTTCACTTTGTCCTTATTCAGCATATAAAACTTCTCCATTGGAGGACTGATTGGCATCGCAGGTACATCCGGTGCGCACAAGCGCATAATCGGGGCATCAAGTTCGTACAAACAGTTCTCTGCGATAATGGCGGCCACCTCGGCCCCAACACCGCCAGTTTTGTTATCCTCATGCACGATCATTACTTTACCTGTTGTACGGGCAGCCTCTATGATGGCCTCCTGATCGAGCGGTTGCAGCGTTCTGAGATCCAGAACGTGTGCGGTAATCCCCTCTTCTCGTTCCAGTTCCTCCGCCGCCTGCATCACAAAGTGCAATGGTTGGCTGTATCCGATGACCGTAATATCAGCACCCGCTCTCAGCAGGTTGGCTTTCCCGATTGGCACGGTGTAATCATCCTCAGGCACGTCACCTTTAATGAGCTTGTAACACTTTTTATTCTCAAAAAACAGAACCGGATCCGGGTCACGTACAGCTGCCTTAAGTAGTCCTTTTGCATCGTACGCTGTAAATGGAGCTACAATTTTAAGTCCAGGTGTCCCAAAGAATATAGATTCCGGACATTGGGAGTGGTAGAGCCCTCCGAAAATGCCTCCGCCGATCGGAGCGCGGATAACGACGGGACAGCTCCAGTCATTATTAGAACGATAACGGATTTTTGCTGCTTCGCTGATGATCTGGTTAGTCGCAGGCAACATAAAGTCTGAATACTGCATTTCAGCAATCGGCTTCATACCGTACATCGCTGCACCAATAGCTACACCGGCTATGGCTGACTCGGCTAGCGGCGTATCCATGACACGCATTTCACCGAATTGTTCCATCAGACCCTTCGTTGTGGTAAACACGCCGCCTTTAACGCCGACATCCTCCCCAAGCACAAATACGGATTCATCTCTCTCCATTTCTTCCTTCATTGCAAGACGAATTGCATCGATATATTCCATAACGGCCATCTCTATACCCCTCCTTCGTTCTCGGCGTACACATGTCGCAGTGTATCCTCCGGCTTCGGAAAAGGAGCCCGGTCCGCATATTCCGTCGCTTCTTTAATCTCCAGGTTTAGCTGGGCTATCAAATCCTGATCCTGATTTTCATCCCATAACCCTAAGTCCACTAAATATGCTTTAAAACGGGCTATACCGTCTTTTTTCCAGTTCTCTTCAACTTCTTCTTTCGTACGGTATGCTAAATCATTATCTGAAGTGGAGTGTGGTGACAAGCGGTACGTCATCGCTTCGATCAGAGTCGGGCCTTCGCCACGTACCGCCCGTTCGCGTGCCTCCTTAACGGCTGCATACACTTCAAGCGCGTCATTGCCATCCACACGAATGCCTGGAAACCCGTATCCGAGCGCACGGTCGCTGACCTTCCCGCCGAGCTGCTTGTGTTCTGGAACTGAAATCGCATATCGGTTATTCTCACACATAATAATGACCGGAAGTTTATTTACCCCGGCAAAATTGCATCCTTCATGAAAATCTCCCTGGTTGCTTGAGCCTTCACCAAACGTTACAAAAGAAACAAAATCCTTCTTCTGCATTTTTGCAGCTAAAGCAAACCCGACAGCATGAGGAAGCTGAGTCGTTACCGGACTGGAGCCGGTTACGATCCGAAGCCTCTTGCTACCGAAATGGCCAGGCATTTGCCGGCCACCGCTGTTCGGGTCCTCCGCCTTAGCGAAAGCGGAGAGCATCAGCTCTCGCGGTGTCATTCCTACGGCAAGAACAAATCCGTAGTCCCGGTAATAGGGAAGAAAATAGTCTTTTTCCCTGTCAAGCGCGAAGGCTGCTGCCACCTGACAAGTTTCCTGCCCGATACCGGAAACGTGAAAATTGATTTTTCCAGCCCGCTGAAGAAGCATATTTCGCTCATCAAATTTTCGCGCCAGTATCATATATTTGTACATGTCCAGTACTTGTCCGTCGGTCAACCCAAGCTGCTCATGCCTGTTCTTCTCAGTCATCATTTCCTGCTCTTTCATGGAGATCCCTCCTTAGTCATCACACCAAAAGTCTGAAATAATAACACCGTCAATCTTCATAATGACAGTGTATTATCCCTTTCTCAGATCTAGTATTAAAACCTGGTACTAAGACTTGGCTTAATGCTATTATAATCCCTTTTCTCATAAAAAGAAATGCGGGATAGCACAGAGTGGTACCATCCGCTTTAAATACCGGAAGATTTCCCGTCAACAGCCAGCATAGCTTCACCAATAATTTCAGACAGTGTCGGGTGTGCATGAACCGAAGATCCAACTTCCCAAGGAGTAGCATCCAAAACCTGTGCAAGGGCTGCTTCACCAATGAGTTCAGTCACATGTGGACCGATCATGTGCACTCCTAATAAATCGTTTGTAGTCTTATCCGCAATAACCTTCACAAATCCCTCATGCATCCCGTATACGAGTGCTTTTCCGTTAGCCTGAAAAGGAAATTTACCGACTTTAATCTCATGCCCGTGCTCCAGAGCCAGCTTCTCGGTAAGTCCAACACTGGCTGCTTCCGGGCGAGTGTATATACAACGGGGAATCCATTCCTTACGGTAGGACAGCTCTTTCTCACCCGCCAAATGATGGACAGCTTTAATTCCCTCATGACTTGCCGCATGAGCGAGCTGCAGGCCGCCGACAACATCCCCGATCGCATAAATATGAGGCTCTGTCGTCTGCATAAATTCATTGGTTACAATTAGCCCCTTGTCGATCCGTACATCTGTATTCTCAAGTCCGATGTTCTCGGCATTGCCCACACGACCTACGGATATCAGCAGCTTGTCTGATGATAAGAGATGCTCTTTACCACCATGCCGGACACCGAGCTCAATATGATTGTCTCTAATCTCATAGGTGTCTATCAGCAGCTCAGCTCCGGTCATAATCTTGATGCCTCTACCGGAAAGAAGTTTATGCATCTCCTTACCAATCTCTTCGTCTTCCGCTGGCAGCAGTTGAGAAGAAGACTCCACAATGGTGACTTCCACACCGAAATCATTCAGCATAGACGCCCATTCCACACCGATTACACCGCCGCCGACAATAATGATAGAGGAAGGAAGCTCTTCCATTAACAGGGCATGGTCACTGGTCATCACATACTTGCCGTCCGGCTCAAGACCTGGCAGATGACGAGGACGCGAACCTGTCGCAATAATAAGATGGGTCGGGACGACAGTCTCCATATCTCCGTCCGCTAATTCAACAGCCACTGCACCGCTACGGGGAGAAAAAATTGAAGGGCCAATAACCCGGCCGACCCCGTGAATGACACGGATTTTATTTTTTCGCATCAAGTACTGTACGCCCTGATGAAGTTTTTCCACTATGTTTTCTTTTCTCTTCTGCACTTTCTCAAAGGACAGAGTAACACCATCAACTTCAATTCCAAAGCTCTCGCTTTCCTTCATCTCCGCGAAAACTTCTGCACTCCGAAGCAAGGCTTTGCTCGGAATACAGCCTCGATGAAGACATGTTCCTCCGAGCTTGTCCTGCTCAATGATGACTACATCTTTCCCAAGCTGGGCAGCCCGAATGGCAGCCACATAGCCACCGGTACCTCCACCGAGAATCGCTACATCACATGTAATTGCCACTGACGGCACCTCCGTATTATGTACTTCATTTCTTTATTATTGTACTCCCTTTTCTACGTATTACAAATTTGATCCCGCTTCGCAAATAGACATAACCAGGGGAAAACGGTATGATAAGAAGTAGAATTTTCATATCATGACAGAGGAAGGAATCTCGTATGAAATTACTGATTTCCCGCTTCATCGCTATTCTTATTTTGGTAATACCCGGCTTTATGGCGATGACAGGCTTTTTATTGATGAAAGATGCCGTTTTCTTATATATAGCCGTACACGGTAACGATCAGATAACGAACCCTTCGTTCCAATGGCTTCATTTCGGTGGAGGCCTTCTCCTGTTCGTCCTCGGCATCGGTTTTCTGGGCGGCTGGATTTTGTTCCGAGACCGCAAGCGTAATTACGTAGGACCACGATTCAAAAAGAAGCGACCGTCTAATCCGGATGCCCCTACACGCACCTAATAAATATGTCACTAATAGATAAACACCGGGGGATATTTCCTCCGGTGTTTTAATATGACCCTGATAAGGCTTATTTATATTATTCCATCAGAGCATCCTTCAATTTACTGGACATTCTCGCCTGCTTGGAGGATGATTTCAGAGCTGCTTTCCGTAGATTTATATTTTGTCGGTTCACTGTTTCCAGCTCCTTCAATAGCTGCTCAACAAGCAAAGCAGCCTCTGGACTCAATTGTCCTGTTTCCTTCAGCAATTTAGCTCTATTCGCCAGATCTGCGACGGTGTCATTCATGATGGACTTCCTTTCTTGTATAAACTTTATACCTGATGTGCAACACTACAAATTCATATCCTTCGAATACTCTGCGATAAGCTGTGGCATCCATTCCTTCAAGTTCCAGAACGAAAATCCGGCGTCCGCTGCACGACTGTTGTCCATTGTCCAATCCCCTGGTATCCCGAACGGTGACATATGATCAATCTCTGCAGATGGGTGCAATGGTGCTATCTTACCCGTCTCCAGCTTGATCATATCCATAATCTCGCGAACCGATACGGATCCATTTGAACAGGCATTAACAGGCCCGTCGAATTTAACCTCTCCTGCCCATTTCAGAAACTGTGCCGCTTCTTCCGCGTGAATGAAGGAAATAAGTGCATCTGGCGCAGGCAATCCTATAGCTTCGCCCTTCAAAGCGTGTTCCACATGGAATAGGAGCCTTTTGGTATAATCGTCTGTACCCAGAACAATGGGGAAACGTACAGCAGTGACATTTAAATCATGACGGCTGAACAGAACAGCTTCTGCTTGACGTTTTCCTTCCTTGTAGTTGTACTCCCCGTTATTGTTAGTAATAACCTGATAAAGGTAAGGGTCAAAATCTTCTTCCTTTAACGGATGGTCCGCGAAATCATAAACCGAAAGAGTAGACGTCAAGATGTATTGCCCCACTCGGCCTGCAAAGAGCTGCGCTGCATCCCCTGCTTCTTCCGGTGTATAACAAATATTATCATAGACAACATCATATTCACAGCTACCGACCGCCTGCTTCAGACTCTCAGGATCCTTACGGTCAGCCACAAGCCTATTTACATTGCCACCGAAATCATCGTTACTGTTGCCCCTTGTCAAAATGGTCACCTCAGCACCGCTGTCCATCAGGTTCGCAACCAGTCTTTTTCCGAAGAAACGTGTACCTCCCAGTACTAATACTTTTTTCATTGATATACCCCCTGATAATTTTTCGTCATATAGCTCATTCTCTGGCTTGGATGTCCATGTGTTCTTTTTCTTCAATCTACCTGTATTTCCCTTCAAATTCGACGCTTAATAAGAAAAATGATGACTTATCAAAAATGAATACGTCACTTCTTTAATGAATCGATGAATGTTCATCATCCACTAAAGAAGTGACGCATTGATCACTGAATATTAAAAGCGCTCAAAGCCCCTAACCCTTTCAAGAAACCTTATGCTCGATTCTCAGCTTATCAGCCACCATTGCAATGAACTCACTGTTCGTCGGCTTGGATTTGCTGATGTTGATGGTATAGCCAAAAAGATGGCTGATGGAATCGATATTGCCGCGTGTCCAGGCCACCTCAATGGCATGACGAATTGCACGCTCCACTCTTGAAGGAGTAGTCTTGAATTTTTCAGCAATAGCAGGATACAGCGTCTTAGTAATGGCACCCAGTATTTCAATGTTGTTGTACACCATTGTAATGGCTTCTCGTAAATACTGGTAGCCTTTAATGTGGGCTGGCACGCCGATTTCATGAATTATCGATGTAATATTCGCATCCAGATTCTTGCCTTTTCCCATTGGAACAACATTGGATTTCATACTGCTAAACGAAGCACTCGCTGACATACTGTTAGGTACTCCTACCAGTTGACGAATGCGGCTGGCCAGCACTTCCATATCAAACGGTTTCAAAATATAGTAAGAAGCACCTAACTGCACGGCACGCTGAGTGATGTTCTCTTGACCGAACGCCGTAAGCATAATGATCTTTGGCTGTGGGGACAAATTCATATCACGCAGGCGTTCCAGAACGCCCAGACCATCCAAATGAGGCATAATAATATCAAGAATCAATACATCCGGAACCTTACCGGTTTCCTCGATCATATTGAGAACTTCCTCACCATTGTAGGCAATGCCGGTAACCACCATGTCTTGTTGGTCCGAAATGTATTCTCCGAGCAGGTTTGTGAACTCACGGTTGTCGTCTGCTAATAATACCTCGATTTTTTGCAATTCGTGCTCCTCCTTTATCAGATCAGTACTTTTAGTTAAATTTCTTGTAGATAAAGTTTTCGACATGGTCATTTAAATTCCTTCTGTCGAAAATTATTTTTCTTTATTTTTTTTTGAAGTTGATTTATAATGAATATTTTGTTTCAAATTATTTCTTATTTCGGCTTTATACGACAAAAAATCTTAAGGCATTAACCTGCCTTAAGATTTTGAGCATTGTTATGGGTCGATGGAAGAACCCCGGAATCCTGAAGCATCCATTCGATAAAACACCCGTAACCCGATTTGGGATCATTCACGAAGACATGGGTAACGGCTCCGATAAGCTTGCCGTTTTGTACAATTGGACTACCACTCATACCTTGTACAATACCGCCGGTTTTCTTAATTAGCCTTGGATCCGTAATTCGTAGAACCATCCCCTTGGTCGCAGGAGCATCCTGACGTGAAACATGAATGATCTCAACCTTAAATCGCTCGACTTCTTGCCCTTCCACAACAGTCAATATTTCAGCAGGACCTGCCTTCACTTCACCCGCCAAAGCGACCGGAATCGGTTCACGATAAAGACTGTGGCTTGGTTTTTCATCCATCTTGCCAAATATGCCGAAATGCGTGTTACGCTCGACATTACCTAAAATTCGTCCATCTTTTAAGAAATGAGCACGTTTTTCACCTGGCTCGCCTTCTTCGCTACGTGAAATGGAGGTTACATTGGACTGCAAAATTTGCCCACTTCCCACTTCGATCGGAGTCTGAGTGTTCATATCTGTAATGACATGGCCCAAAGCTCCATATACTTTTTGTTGTGGTGCATAAAACGTGAGAGTTCCCACACCTGCTGCAGAATCCCGAATAAACAGACCAAGACGCCAAGAATGATCTTCTGCGTCATAAGCCGGAGTAAGCTTGGTCTTCATCTCCTTGCCATTACGCTTAAATGTAATATCCAGCGGTCTTTTGGCGGTACCCGCTTTTTCAACGATTTGCGCTACTTTTGTTACATCATTTAGCAAAACTCCGTCCATTTGAGTCAGCAAATCACCCAGCTTGAGTCCTGCGATTTCCCCTGGCGAAGATTTTATTCCGCTGGAATGTACAAGATGATGACCTACAACCAAAATGCCGGCAGATTTTACTTTGACACCAATTGTTTGACCGCCTGGATACACTTTAAGTTCTGGCATGATGTTAACATGTACCGTCTTCAGGGGAATAGTACCGAATAATTTCAGGGTTACTTCAGCTTTTCCGCTCTGTTGAGGGTCAAGCTTTAGTGGACGGCTGAGCGAGACATTAAGCGCTGACTGGGTTGAACCGTTCAATTGAAGCACATCTGGACGGTCCACCGAAGCCAGTGCCTGAACCGGCATCGCGAGATTCAGCCTTCCTTGCTGTCCTGTAAACAACCGTATTTCATCAGGCAGTGCGGCTAAGGACAGGACAGGTTCAGCAGTTCCAACGAAACAAAGAAAGAAGGCAAGAATAAAACCGAGCAGTTTTTTCCTGAGGTTGGGGTTCAATGGCTGTCACGCTCCCTTTTTCTTCTTTCGCTTGACGAAAAGGTTGGTCGCCAATTGCGTACCTTTAAGTTAACCCTGCCCCTAGGCTTTTATAACTGTCAATCATTGACCCGATGCCTTTCTGGACGCTTTTTGCGCTTCCGCCAGATTGAGCATTTCCTGGGCATGATGAAGTGTTTTTTCCGTAATTTCGACGCCTCCAAGCATACGGGCGAGTTCCTTTACACGACCCTCATCACTTAGTGATTCAACCTG
Organism: Paenibacillus uliginis N3/975; assembly: GCF_900177425.1. NCBI lineage: Bacteria > Bacillati > Bacillota > Bacilli > Caryophanales > Paenibacillaceae > Paenibacillus > Paenibacillus uliginis. The sequence goes on from NZ_LT840184.1 coordinate 3,912,870, forward strand.
CGTCATCGTTCTTCCGTCATCCAGCTTTTTCTCAATCAAATACTGATGATCAGCCATACAAGCCACCTGCGGCAGGTGGGTAATCGAGAATACTTGACAGGTTTTAGCCAATATGTACAGCTTCTCGGCAATAGATTGTGCTGCTCTGCCACTGACACCCGTATCAACTTCATCAAATATGAGGACGGGAATTTCATCATGCCTTGCAAAGATGCTCTTCATCGCCAGCATAATCCTCGAAAGTTCACCACCGGAGGCGATTTTGGCCAAAGGTCGAAGCGGCTCACCTGGATTAGGCGAAATGAGGAATTCCGCTGTATCCATCCCTTGTTTGCCAAGACGAACACGCCTACCTTCATGTTCATAACCATTTGGGTCATCCTGCTGGTTCAATCGGACTTCGAGAGAAGTTCGTTCCATTTGCAAATCCTTGAGCTCTTGCTCAACCTGTCTGGCCAGATTAGAGGCGCACTGTTTCCTTGCTTCACTAAGTTCTTTGGCCAGCTCCATCAAACTGCCGAGCAGCTTATCTCTGCGGCTTCTCAAAGCTTCAATATGCTCATCCTTATTCTCAAGCAGATCCGTTTCCTGCTGAATGCGTTTGTAGTATTCCAGTATTTGCTCCACATTATCCCCATATTTTCTACGGAGACCGGAAATCATATTTAAGCGCTGTTCAATCTCATCGAGACGGTCCGGGTTGAATTCGATCTGATCCCGGTAATCACGTAATTGAAATACTGCGTCCTCAAGCTGATAATAAGCAGATTGAAGCTGCTCTGCCAGAGGTTTGAGGCCTTTCTCATCGTAACTTGAAACATCATCAATGCGTGATAATGCACGGCTAACCGCCTCAAGACCCTGTGTTCCGTACAACAGCTCATAAGCACTTCCTACAGAATCCATCATTTTCTCACTATGAGACAGCTTCAATCTCTCTTCGGAAAGCCACTCATCTTCCCCGGCTTTAAGCTCAGCCGCAGCAATCTCCTCCAGCTGAAATCGATACATATCCAGCATTTGATATGCTTTTTGACTGGATTCCAGTAAATCACTTAGTTCTTTCTCGACCTTGATGAATTGGCTATACTGGTCCTGATACTTTCGTTTAATCGGACTAATCAATTGATCTCCATAAGTATCAAGCAAACTCAAATGCCTGTCGGAACGAAGCAGATTCTGGTGTTCATGCTGACCATGTATATTAATAAGCTGTTCACCAATTTCACGCAGCATGGTTAGGTTGACCAGCTGCCCATTTATACGTGATGTGCTTTTCCCTTGTGAAGTCAGTTCTCTGCGGATTAACAGATGCTCCTCCGGGTTTCCCTCTATTCCGAGCCGCTCCAATGTATCCCAAACCGGATGCTCTGCAGAAAGATCAAACAGAGCTTCGATCTCCGACTTGTCGCATCCGTACCGGATCAGATCTCCTGAGCCTCGTCCTCCCGCTACAAGTCCAAGCGCATCGATAATAATCGATTTACCAGCACCGGTTTCACCGGTCAGGACGTGAAACCCGGGAAAAAAGTGAACATCCACTGCCTCCACGACCGCCAAATTTCGAATGGATAATGTCACTAACATATACAAGCGCCTCCAATCCCAATCCGATCAATCACTACTGTATTACGATATAAATCCCATAATCTGCGAAACGACCATCTCACTATCATCTTCCGTACGGCAGATCAACAAGATCGTATCATCGCCGCATATGGTCCCCATAATATGCGACCATTCCATATTGTCCAACAGTACGGCAACGGAATTAGCAGTTCCGGGCAGACACTTCATGACGACCAGATTGCCTGTACGATCGATGTGTACAAAGTTGTCAATGAGAGCACGTTTCAACTTTTGAACCGGATTATAGCGCTGGTCTGTCGGCATGGAATATTTGTATCGCCCATCGTCCATGGGCACTTTAATAAGCAGCAATTCCTTAATATCTCTTGATACGGTTGCTTGTGTCACTTGAAAGCCCTCGGTCCTCAGCGCTTCAACCAAATCATCTTGCGTTTCGATTTCCTGATGGGTAATAATATCCCGAATTTTAATATGTCGTTGTCCCTTCATTTAAGAAGCCTCCCGAATTTCATTCAGCTGATTTATTCGTCGTTTCCGACCCATTCCTCGTCCGACCAATCCATAGTCACTCGCCGGACAACATTTTCATTCATGTCTATGTACAGCAATCCGGCACATTCCGGATACATCAACATAAACGGCATTAGCCGATCCCTGATCCCGCTCCCTGTCCAATCCAGATGCTTGCGCTCACGAGACAGCTTTACAAGATACAAGTCACCCCTGCCGTCCGTAACGACATAATCGATGAACAGGCGGCTGTAAAGTGGTAGTTCATCTGTGTCGAAGGTCAAGTTAATCTTTACTTTTCCCCCGATCACTTCGAATCCTTCCTGCTCCATTAGCTCAATCGCCGGGTGATCTTGGATGCGCTCATTGATGGGCACACCCGGAAGTTGACTCGATGCCGGCGACATAAGCCAACGGTTGAGCCGCCATGACAACAGCAGTATCGCAACAACCCCGATCATTACCATAAGAAGCCCATCATAACGTTCATTCATCCATTTTCACCTCGAACTTGTATTCGCGGATGAATAGAACAACTCCTTTTTTTCAGCAAAAGAAACTCATCACTTTGATGAGTTTCCCGTAAATGTATGAGCCGCCTGCTGTACAGTACTGTCAATCCATTGGCCCAACTGATCCGGGACTTGTTCTAAAGCATTCCCCGGTTCTTCCGATTGGGCTTGACTCTCCGGCATAATTCGCCAGTGAGCCAGAAATTCTATATTCCCTTCTCCCCCGGTTATGGGTGAGAAGGTAAGTCCTTTTAACTCAAACCCTAATTGATGAGCAAAAGTAAGCACATGGGTAAGAACTTCACGGTGTACTTTAGGATCTCTTACAACCCCGGATTTACCAACCTTTTCCCGACCTGCCTCAAATTGCGGCTTGATTAATGCTGCAACATCCGCAGGCTTTTGTAGCAGCGCCATGAGCGGCGGTAGAATAATCCGAAGCGAGATAAAGGATACGTCAATACTGGCAAAATTCGGAATCGGACCCAGCAGATCATCGGGTGTCATATATCGGAAATTAGTCCGCTCCATGACACAGACTCGATCATCGTTTCGAAGTGACCAGTCCAGCTGATTATAACCAACATCAATGGCATATACGTATTCTGCCCCGTGCTGCAGCGCACAATCCGTAAAACCACCCGTTGATGATCCAATGTCCAGCATCGTCCGTCCTGTCATGTCGATACCGAACGTCTTTAGTGCTTTTTCAAGCTTCAACCCGCCTCGGCTTACATACGGATGAACCGATCCTTTTACCCTAAGTTCCGACGATCTAGGTATTTTCATACCAGCCTTTTCAATACGCTCACTTCCGGAGTACACGAGGCCAGCCATGATGGCCGCCTTGGCTTTCTCCCGGCTTTCGTAAAAGCCCTGCTCCACGAGCAGGACGTCAATGCGTTCTTTTTGTGTCGAATCCATCTTTGTCTCCTGATCTGTCATTAGGACGAGAAGCTTCTCTTGCCTGCCGACGTTGAGCTGGAAGAGATTAACCCCCGGATTTCAGCGCATACCGCCTCAGTGGTCAAGCCTACCTCAGTCCGCTGTTCCTTGATGCTTCCATGCTCGATAAAGCGGTCCTCAATTCCCATAAGTGATACGACTGCATTATGGGTTCCCTGAGCCGCAAAAAATTCTAATACAGCACTTCCAAGGCTTCCCGCTTGGGATGCCTCTTCCAGCACGACCATAGCGGTACCCGAAGCTGCCAATTTGCTCAGCATTTCTTCATCTAAAGGCTTTAAGAACCGGGCATTTACGATTTGGACCTGGATTCCTTCGCGTTTCAGCATATCTGCCGCTTCTTCAGCCAGTTGGACCATCGGACCCATTGCCAGAATGGCACAACCTTCCCCGGAACGAACCATCTCCCATTTTCCGATTGGGATAGGCACGAGCTCTTTATCCATGGTGACGCCGGCTACATTGATTCGCGGATAACGATAGGCAATCGGCCCATCGTTGTATTCAAGCGCCGTCTTCATCATATGACGCAGTTCGTTCTCGTCTTTCGGCATCATCAGTACAATATTGGGGATATGGCGCATAAATGCAATATCATATACGCCCTGATGAGTTTCTCCATCCGGACCGACAAAACCTGCACGGTCAATCGCAAACATCACGTTTGCATTATGACGGCATATGTCATGGACGATCTGATCATAGGCACGCTGCATGAACGTGGAATACACGGCGTATACCGGTTTCATTCCTTCCATGGCAAGTGCTGCACACATGGTTGCAGCATGCTGTTCGGCTATCCCTACATCGATCATGCGCTCCGGGAACTTCTCGCTGAATGGAATCAAGCCCGATCCGCCCGGCATAGCTGGGGTTACAGCTACAATCCGCTTGTCCTGCTCCCCGAGCTCTACCAATGTCTGACCGAATATCTCTGTATACATTGGATTGCCGACTGCCTTTAATACTTGGCCAGATTCAATCTTATAGGGCGAAATACCGTGCCACTTATGGGAATCGGATTCTGCAGGACGGTAGCCTTTGCCTTTGGTTGTAACCGCATGAATCAGTACTGGACCATCGACATTGTCAGCCTGACGTAAGGTGTCGATCAGTTTGCTTAGATCATGCCCGTCAACAGGTCCCAGATACGTAAATCCGAGCTCTTCAAACAGAACGCCAGGTACCATCATGTATTTAAGACTGTCTTTCATCCTCTCAGCTGTCTTTGCGAGTTTGTCGCCGATGGCCGGAATTTTCTTAAGCAGGCTCTCGACCTCATCTTTAGCCCGAAGGTAGTGCCGATCAGAACGGATTTTGCTCAAATAATTGTGCATGGCACCTACATTAGGTGCAATCGACATTTCATTGTCGTTCAGCACGACCATCAGCTTCTTCTTCTCGTGACCGATATGATTGAGTGCTTCGAAAGCCATTCCTCCGGTCAATGCGCCATCTCCAATCATGGCGATGACACGATTGTTCTCACCTTTCAAATCACGCGCCAGCGCCATTCCCATAGCTGCCGACAAGGATGTGCTGCTGTGTCCGGCTTCCCAGACATCATGTTCACTTTCGGCTCGTTTAACGAAACCGCACAATCCTTTATGTTTCCGCAATGTATCGAATTGGTCCATTCGACCAGTCAAAATTTTATGAACATAAGCTTGATGACCCACGTCGTATATCATCTTGTCCCGTGGACTTTCGAAACAATAATGCAAGGCCAGCGTGAGCTCAACCACTCCCAAATTGGATGCGAGATGTCCACCCGTGACAGATAGCTTCTCAATCAGAAACTGACGGATTTCTCCTGCAAGATCAGCTAATTCGCCAACTGATAGTTTTTTTATTTGATCTGGATGTTTAATATTCGGAAGCAGCACAAAAATCTCCCCGCTTTCCTTGTTTAAGTTTACATTTCATAAACAGCCCACCATTTCTTTGAGCTCATACATGAGACATTATATCATAAACAAACTGCTTGCACGTAATCCCCATATCAGTGATCCCGAGACTTAAGAAAATCCGCAATCTCGATCAGTCGAAGAGGATCAGCAAACCCAGCGCCTGTAACAACCGCCTTCGCCTCAGACGTCAGACGCTCGACCTCCTCCTTCGATGCCTCCAAACCGATAAAGTAAGGATAAGTCACCTTCTGCTGTTTAACATCACTCTGTGTCTTTTTCCCCAGCTTGGTTTCATCCCCTGTCAGATCAAGAATATCGTCCTGAATCTGAAAAGCCAGACCTATATGATGTCCATAAGTTCGGAGCGCATCCAATTGCTCGTCTGTTACCCCGGCTATCCTTCCTCCAGCGATCAGGGAAAACATAATTAAATCACTTGTCTTGTGGAGATGGATGTATTCCAGTTGCTCCAAGCTTGTTAAGCCCTGTTCCCCTTCCATATCAGCGACCTGTCCGCCAACCATTCCCCGGGGACCTGCATATACGGCAAGGTCTTCCACAATCGACAACACACGCTCTGCAGGAATGCCATGCTTACGGCTCGCTTGAATCACACTGTAAAACGCATGTGTTAGCAGAGCATCCCCAGCAAGTATCGCAGCTGCTTCTCCAAACACCTTATGATTCGTAGGTTTCCCGCGCCGAAAATCATCATTGTCCATCGCAGGAAGATCATCATGCACCAAAGAGTACGTATGTACCATTTCAACTGCACACGCTACCGGAAGAGCTGCCTCTCGGGTTCCTCCACCTGCCTCACAGGCGGCAATGACCAGTAAAGGACGCAGCCGTTTGCCGCCAGCCATTAATGAGTAGTTCATCGCTTCCTTAAGACTGGAAGGTATATCCCATTCCTTAGGCAAAACATCGGACAGTGCTGTAGAGACTATATCACTTATCTCATTCATATAATTATCCAATGGATGACGATTATTCACCATTCTCACCCGTTTCGTCAAGCATATTGCCGAAAGGACGACGTTTCAACTCTCCGCCCTCCTCAACGATCATTTCAATTTTCTGCTCCACTTGTTCTAATTTTTGACTGCACATTTGGGATAAGCGCATTCCTTTTTGATATAAATCAATGGCTTTTTCCAAAGGTACGTCGCCATCTTCCAGCTGACCGACGATCGTTTCCAGCTGAGTCATTGCTTCTTCAAAGCTCATTTCCGTTTCATTCGTCACGATTGTCATCCTCCTTCATTCCCCACACTTGACACTGCAGTCGGCCATCACTAACTTTCACATTCACCAGATCTCCTGGTTGTACATCATTTAATGATTTGATTAATCTGCGTTCCTGCTCATCATATACGAGACTATATCCGCGTGACATAACTTTAAGCGGACTCAGTGCATCCAAATGTCTTATCTCTGACTGTAGATGCTGGATTTTCCCGCGCATAAGCGATTGCATGGCAGCTGTCAGCTGACGGTGAGCACCATCCCACCGACGGGAGGCTGATTCCACCTGCACCTGCGGATTAAAGCGAATCAGACCTTGCTTCAGTGATGCTTGCCGCTGACGGCTTAGTGAAATATTCGTTCGCAACGCCCCTTGAAGGCGTATTTTCAGCATATCCAGACGTTCCGCATGCTGTAGCATATACCTTCGTGGATAAACAAGTACAGGGGAGCGCCGTAGTGCAGCCAGTCGTTCCCTGCTCCGTCCCAAGCGCTGCTGCAATCCTTGCTGAAGCTGGCGTTCAAGCTGATTAAGGCGTGCCTTGACCTCAGAGGCATTCGGAACTGCAAGTTCGGCAGCGGCCGTTGGAGTTGCAGCACGGAGATCAGCAACAAAATCCGCAATCGTAAAGTCTGTTTCATGTCCAACAGCCGAAATAACCGGAATCATGGACTGATATAAAGCCCGAGCCACGATTTCTTCGTTAAAAGCCCACAGCTCCTCAAGAGAGCCTCCGCCCCGGCCTACAATAAGCACATCCGCTTCTCCCATCTCATTCATCGACCGAATCGCTTTAACAATCGCAGGTGCAGCACCTTTGCCTTGCACTAATACCGGATACAAGATGACCCGTACCTGAGGATAACGTCTCTTGATCGTAATCATAATATCTCGGACTGCTGCTCCGGTCGGTGATGTAATCACCCCAACAGTACGCGGGAACAAAGGAAGCGGCCGTTTACGCTCAGCTGCAAACAACCCTTCTTCCTCCAGCTTCTTCTTTAGCTGTTCATAAGCGAGATAGAGACTTCCGATACCGTCAGGCTGCATATGTAGCGCATAGAACTGATACTGTCCATCACGCTCATACACAGACACGTTTCCACGGGCTATGACACGGGAACCTTCTTTCGGTATAAACGGCAGCCTCTGGTTGTGAGCCGCAAACATGATGGCGCGGATCCGGCTGCCTTCATCCTTAAGCGTAAAGTACATATGGCCGCTGGAGTGATGGGTGAAGTTCGATATCTCACCCCGAATCCACACGTCCGACAACCGAGAATCGCCCTCCATCTTCATCCGGATGTAACGGTTCAGATCCTTCACGGATAAGACATGTTGTTGATCTACAGACTTCATCTTAATCTATTCCATTCAGCCGCTTGGAAGCGAACAGCGTATTTTGCATCAGCATCGTGATTGTCATTGGGCCGACACCGCCTGGAACAGGCGTAATGTATCCTGCGACTTCCTTGGCACTATCGTAATCTACGTCACCAGCAAGCTTTCCGTTATCCAAACGGTTCATTCCCACATCAATGACAACAGCACCCGGTTTTACATAGCTTGCATCAATCATTTTGGCTCTGCCGATCGCTACAACGAGAATGTCGGCCATTTGGGCAATTTCATTCATTTTGTCTGTCCGGGAATGACACATGGTCACCGTGGCATTCTCACGCTGCAAAAGCAGGGATACAGGTTTACCAACGATATTGGAACGTCCGATCACAACCGCATGTTTTCCGGCAATTTCAATACCTGTCCGCTTGATCAACTCGATAACGCCTGCTGGCGTACAAGGGAGAAGACTATCGTCTCCAATCACGAGATTACCAACATTTATCGGATGGAATCCGTCCACATCCTTTTCAACAGCTATGGCGTTAAGTACGGCTTTTTCATCAATATGCTTAGGAAGAGGAAGCTGAACCAGAATACCGTGGATGTTGTTCTGACCGTTGAGCTTGTCCACTAATGCCAGAACATCTTCCTCGCTGGAAGTATCAGACATACGATGTACTTCTGAGTAGAAACCTAGATCGTGACATGCCTTTTCTTTGTTTCGAACATACACTTGGGAAGCAGGATCTTCTCCGACCAGTACGACAGCTAAACCAGGACGAAACCCTCTGCCGGTAAGCATTTGTACTTCTTGTGCAATATTTCCCCGAATATCCTCCGATATCGCTTTGCCACTAATGATGTCTGCTGTCATTTCAACCTCTCCCCTTTATCTCAAAAATAAATTCTATACTAAGTCTTCTTGATCTTCGCTTTGACTTCATCGAGTTCCTGGAGCATTCGACCCAGAACACCGTTAACGAATTTGCCGGATTCATCCGTACCGAAATGCTTCGCAAGCTCGATGGCTTCGTTTACAGCCACTTTTCCAGGCACGTCTTCACGATAGGCAAGTTCATATGCCGCCAAACGCAAAATTTGACGGTCCACACGGGACAAACGGCTGACCTGCCAGCCTTTCAAGTACTGGGTCAAAACGGCATCAATTTCCTCTCTTGCCACCCATGTGCCGTTAACAAGTTGAAGCACAATTTCTTTAACCTTGGCTTCATCACCAATTACCCGCTCTGTCTCGTTCTCCTCTGCAGCTTCGGAGAGCAACATGGATACGGCCTCTGCACTGTCTACTTGGTTCATTTCCATCTGATACAGGCTCTGAACGGCAATCTCTCTTAGTACACGTCTTTTCATTATGTTCCTCCTGTGGACCTTGTTGTAATCCATTTTGTGTTTAGTATGATCAATGAATGATTGATAAATATCAGCAAAAAAAAACCTGTGAGCGGCTCTCTCCGCAAAAACGGGCGAGATACAGCATGTCTCGGCTATTTTTTCCGGAGAAAGCATATCACAGGGTTTCATTTAAACGGCCGCCAACGCTCAAACAGCCAGCGCCCCCACTCCTGCCAATGAAACAGGGGGCCCTGCCGTAAGTCCCTTCGTTTACCGAAGGTATAGCCGATAAATACCACTAATGCAAAGAACAGCATATCCCAAAAACCGGATAATAAATAAATCAGGCCGCATATAATTCCGCTGGTTATACCAAATATACGCCCGCCGTGACTCTCCCACACTTGTTTCCATGGCATTCGGGAAGTTCACCTCTATTCCACGCGGCTCTTGAAGCTTGGTGCCTGAACCACGTTTGCTATATAGACAGATACATTTGATACGGGAATTCCCGTCGTATCCTCTACAAAATCATGTACTTGCTTCTGAACATCTGTCGTTAGCGTAGGAATAGACTCCTCACCGTCCACGACAGCACGAATAGCAATCTCTAATCCGGACTGGGATACCTTAATACGTGACTTCAAATCTTTGACGCCGCGTACCCTGGAGGCCGCTTTCAGACACAAGTTTTCGATAGTCTCCACCGAAATTTGAATATCTCCAAATTCCGTCCGCTGATCGATTGAATTCGTAACCGTGCGGTCGCGGCGAATTGAGATGTAGAAAAATCGAATGCTTAGCAAAAACAGTACGGACGCCACTATAATTCCTGCCCAGAAGAACTGTCGTTCCTGATTATACGTTAGATCATACGGTATAGCGCCGCTCAAGAGGAGGATGGCAACTACAGAAATCACGCCGATACTCAGGCTGTATATAAACAGCATAAGTCTGTCCACAATTTTAGCCACGAACAGCACAGCCTCCTTAAAATTAGATTAAACCCTCGACATGTCTGTCGGGGGTTAGGGTATAGCATTATTTCACTCGCTGAACCACGTCAATATCTTCGCTCTTCTCGGAGGATTTCACGAATTGAACGTCATGAATATGTACGTTGACTTCTACTACAGTCAGTCCAGTCATATTCTCGATAGAACGTTTCACGTTGCGCTGGATTTCTCCCGCTACTTCAGGAAGACGATGACCGTATTCCACGATTACCGATACATCCACAGCTGCTTCACGCTGTCCAACTTCAACGGAAACTCCTTTAGACAAGTTCTTGCGTCCAAGCAGTTCGACGATTCCGCCTGCAAACCCACCACTCATTCCCGCAACACCTGACACCTCAACTGTTGCAAGTCCTGCAATCACTTCAATAACTTCCGGGGCAATTTGAATCTGACCAATTTCTGTGCGTTCAAATTCCGTCGGCAATGACTCTACCATGTCTCAACACACCTTTCAAAAACAAGTTTGCGGATGCATAGGACGAATCAAGGCATCCGCTTCTTATTCACTTACTATATCATCTGCCAATGCTAATGACAAACGATAAAAGACACATTAAATCTCATTCTCTTCCAAAAATTTAATGTCAAAGTCACCCTTCAAAAAGGTCGGGTGATTCAGTAGCTTCTGATGGAATGGAATAGTTGTATAGATTCCGTCTATTTCAAACTCCATCAGAGCACGCTTCATTTTTGCAATGGCTTCCTCTCGGGTTGGTGCCCAAACGATAAGCTTTGCAATCATGGAGTCGTAATAAGGTGAAATCGTATATCCAGGATAAGCTGCACTATCAACACGAACACCAGGTCCTCCTGGAGGCAGATAGAACTGTATCGTTCCCGGTGCAGGCATGAATCCTTTATCCGGATTCTCCGCGTTAATGCGGCATTCAATCGACCAGCCGTTGATAACGACTTCTTCTTGGGTAAAAGATAACGGATGACCTTCAGCAACCGATATCATTTCCTTAATCAGGTCGACACCTGTCACCATTTCCGTTACCGGATGTTCAACCTGAATCCGGGTATTCATCTCCATGAAATAAAACTGCCCATCCGAACCAAGTAAAAACTCCAGCGTACCAGCTCCCGAATAATTAACCGCTTTAGCTGCGCGAACAGCTGCTTCTCCCATACGGGTCCGCACATCCTCGGTCAGCACAGGACACGGTGCTTCCTCAACAAGCTTCTGACGGCGACGCTGTACGGAACAATCACGCTCTCCCAGATGTACGGCATTACCGAATTTGTCGGCAATGATCTGGATTTCAACATGCTTCATCCCGGTTAAATATTTCTCGAGGTATACACCGGCGTTGCCAAAAGCTTTCTGTGCTTCCTGCTGCGCTGTTGTAATCTGCTTGATGAGTGATTCTTCATCATCAGCGATCCGGATTCCCTTACCGCCACCGCCAGCAGTAGCTTTAATAATAACAGGGTAACCGATATCTCTTGCGAGCATAACAGCTTCATTCAAGTCCTCGACCAGACCGTCGGAGCCCGGTATAACCGGCACCCCTGCGTCTTTCATCGTTTGCTTGGCAACAGCTTTGTCTCCCATACGGGTAATCGCATCTGCAGACGGACCTATGAAAGTAATGTTGCACGATTCACAAATCTCAGCGAAATCGGCATTCTCCGCAAGAAATCCATATCCCGGGTGAATTGCATCACATTCAGTTAACGTAGCAACGCTCATAATATTAGTAAAGTTCAAATAACTGTCTTTGGAAAGGGTCGGACCAATACAATAAGCTTCATCCGCAAGACGAACATGCAGAGAATCACGGTCAGGCTCTGAATAGACAGCCACCGTGGATATTCCAAGCTCATGACAGGCCCGGATAATACGAACAGCGATTTCACCACGGTTCGCTATCAGCACTTTCTGAAATGTCATGCAGGTAACCTCCTTCGGACTCAAGTAGCTCTTATTCTCGGCGAGTATGGAATTCAATCCGGTCTCACCAGAAATAAAGGCTGTCCGAATTCCACAAGCTGCCCGTTTTGGGCCAGAACTTCTACAATTTCCCCTTTGATATCAGCATCCAACTCATTCATGAGCTTCATAGCTTCGATAATACAAACGGTTGTTTTCTCCTCCACCTTGTCACCTGAGCTAACAAACGCCGGAGCTTCAGGGGAAGGGGAACGGTAAAAGGTTCCTACCATCGGCGACGTGATTTTATGTAGCGAACTTGCTGTATCCAGGTCGGAAGATTCCGTGCTGGCTGTGGCAGGCTGGCTTACCGCTGCAGTCGGCTGAATAGCCTGAGGCAGTACTTGAGGTGCAGATATGAACCCCTGAGGAGCTGTCTGGAGGTTTACAACCTCAGCAGCACGAGGTTTCTTGATGGATAAACGCGTGCCCTCACTCTCAATTTCCAGCTCCTGTACGGAGGTTTGATCCACAAGCTTGATCAATTCCTTAATCTCGCTTAATTTAAACATTCTCGACTCTCACTCCTTCACTTTCTTGGAAGCCCTACTTCGGACAGTCAGTCAATAGCTTAGAGTATTATATCACAATCCAAAGAAATGGAAAGAGTCCAAGAGAATCCCCGGACTCTTTCGATTTTTTTCGGTTGAAGGGGACAGTATTCGAGCTTTTAAGCGTTGTAATGTTATGGAGTAACGTATTGAACGCTCACTTTATCTTGGCCCACTTTTAATTCTTTCATTACCATATCCACGATACCAGCAGCCCGCTTGGCGTCCAGCTGATCACTCAAAACCACAACATTATATCTGTCATTTTCCTCTTTTACAACCGCATTCTCGTATTGCTGCTGCAGTTCTTCCTCTATACTCAGCAGAATAATCTCTTTTTCTTCCAGCTGATTTAACTGCTTGGTTACCTGTGCAGTCTCTTCGGCCGTGCTGTTCTGGTTACCCAACTTCGACATTAACTCATCATGCAGCTTCATGTTTTTGTTAGAGCGATCAAGTTGATAAGACTCCAGCTTACTGGATGCCGAATTTGCTTGAGCAGCAACCTGATTCAGCACATCTTCTTCGGTTTTGGCAGAGTCTTTCGATTCTGCTGATTCGTCTGCTTTTGCCTTTGAATCTTTCGCTTTGGTATCTTCAGCTTTTACGTCTCCCGCTTTTGGATCAGCAGCATTGTCCGGTGCCTTGTCACCTGCAGCTTGATCTTGTTTATCCGTTTCTTTAGTGCCTTCGTCTTTCGCCTCGCTTCCAGTTTCCTCACTGGCACCAGAGTCTCCTACGATCCCTTCAGGAGTTATTTCATTCAGAACCAGTTCATCACTTTTAGCTGGTGCTCCCTCTGATGATTTTGGGTTGCTCGCCTGTGTGCTTTCAGCTACTTTAGGAGCCGATGGACCGGAGTCATCCGTAAAAAGATAGTATGCGGAAAGAATGACCATGAGGCTTAACATTGAAACTAACCAGATTGTTTGTCTTTTGTTATTCATTTAGAATACTTCCTCCTTTAAATAACTGCTTGAATAAGGATCGGTTTGCAATCTTTTCTATTCCTGCTTACGTGGGACAACCGATATTTTGTAACTAGGCACATTCAATCCTCTCTGAACGGCATCCACGATCAAACTACGCACGACTTCATTTTCCGCACCTTTAGCCACAACCAATACTCCGCGGACATGAGGTTTCACCTTTTTGGTTATGATAGGTGTCTGGTCACCGGAGGCATCGTAGGTTACGATCTGTCCGTCACGGATATAACTTGTTGCATGCCTTTTACCGCCATTAGCATCAGTCTCTTCTGTCAACTCTTGGGTATCCTTTACATTCCGCTGTACGATGATTTCTTCCGTTGATTCCACCGTCACCATCACATCTACAGCTCCGACACCAACAATCTGCTCGAGCATCACTTTCGTTCTGCCCTCAAACTCCTGCTCTATGCTTCCAAACTCGCTGCCTCCACTTCCAGCCGGGGGTTGTACAGATGTCGTCACCGCTTGTTCCGGCGGTTCTCGGCCGATGTTCTCATTATCGAGCTTTTTCACATGAACAAAGGAGTTAAACAGCATGATGGCAACCCCGATGAGGCCAAGTATGATCAACCAGCGGAAGGTTTGCATTCTTTTGACCCCTCCGGCTCCACCACCCAACCATTGTTCCACCTTTTTCAGCCATTTCCCCAATATCCTCACCTCCGTCACAATTTGGTTTGAGTCTCACTTCCACTTGAATGTATCGATATTTGATCGGGTTTCAGATCCCAGCGGCTGCGTAAGAGATCCCTGACAGGGGCTTCTCTGGCCTCCAAGGCGGCATCCGCTTCCAAGGAATCCTCGTCCCTGGTTTTATCATCCTTGGAACCATTACGGTTAATCTCCACATTGACACGGATCGTATCCACCGGTTTCACAGGTTCCGTACCTTCAACTGAGGGGTTCTTTACTGCTTCAGGTTTAACCGGATCCCTCAGACGGACTTCAACCGAAGCGATAACCGCACTAACTGCAGAACCTTCTCTTGGCGCGGCCAGCACCACTTTCACTTCCTCAACCGGTTCCCCTATTTCAGCAGTAATTTGATCTTTCATCTGCCGAGCTATCTCTTCTCCAGCCCACTGTAAACTTTGCTTTTGCTGAACGTTTTTCAATTTCTCCGCCTGTGCCAGGATATGCTCCAGCTCCGCTTCCTTTGGAATGCTCTTGTTGCTCTCCACACGTTCGAGATCAAGGGCCAGCTGTTTTTCCGGCGGCTCCGTCAGAAAGCTGATTAACGGCCGGAGCAGTGCCAGCAGAATCAGCATGCTCAGCACCAGTCTGGCGTACCGCTGCATCGTCTTGCTGGGTAGGATCAGATCAACGAAGGCTGCAAACATAACGACCATGATTACGCTTTTCAGCCAGCCGCTTAGCCATTCCATATCGATCCTCCCCTTTCCTCGTTACTCACCTCATCATGACAGTGACGTTAGCGGTGGTCAGTATTATCGTGATTGCCAGAAAAAACATCATGCTAACCGCAGCCAAAGCAGCAAATACATACAGCATCGTTTTGCCGATGGTGTGCAAGCAGGTAACGATCGGAGTTTCCCCAAGCGGCTGCATAACTGCTGCAGCAACGTGGTATATAAGAGCCAGGATCAGAATCTTAATAGCCGGAAATGCGCAAAGGAACAAGATGATAATGACGCCTGCCAGTCCGATCGAGTTTTTTACGAGTAGGGATGCCGAGATGACTGTGTCGGTAGCATCAGCGAACATTTTTCCGACAACCGGCACGAAGTTTCCTGTAACATACTTAGCTGTACGTATGGCTACACCGTCCGTAATAGAGCTAGTTATTCCCTGAACTGAAATCACCCCGAGGAATACGGTCAACAGAACCCCCAGAACACCCATTCCAATTCCTCGAAGCAGATTTCCAAGTTGAGTCAGCTTGTACTTCTCGGACAAAGAGCTAACAAGATGCAGAACAGCTGAGAAGAATAATAACGGAAACACGATCGTGCTAATTAGCGTTCCTACGGTATGTACCATGAAAATGACCAAGGGATGTGCTACAGAAACAGTGACGATATTCCCCATCGATGCAAGCAGTGCGAACAGCAGCGGCAGCATGGCCATCATAAAATCAATCATTCGGTCGATCGCATCCCTGGCATAACCGACTGCAACATTAAAACTATTGACGGCTATAACTAGCACGACCATGTAACAGATCGTATACGCAACCCGGCTTATCGTACTTTTCTCAAAGGCCGTTTGTAAATTTTCCAGAATCATACTCAAAATACTCAGCATGACAATCGTAGCCAGCAGCTTGCCGTTGTACAGAACTTCATGCCACATGAAGCTGCCGATTCCAGAAAGTACACCCTTCAGGCTTAAACCTTGTCCCCCAGGCAGCAGCATATCCATGAGAGACGGAGTCCTGCCTTCTGGAAAAAAACCACCGTAATCCTTCATCAACTGGTCCCAGTACTCTTCAACTTGACCGGTGGGAAGCTCTTTCGTCTGCTGTTCTATCCATTGATCAGCCGGTGAGTCCGCATAAGCTGTGGAACCCATGCCGATGAATAACAGCAACAGGAGCATCAACAATCTAATCAGGGGCCTTATGTGATGATGCCGACGTTGGATCATACTATCCCCCGCTTTCTCAGGCCGGAAGGAGCTTCAGAACCGTCTCAATAATGATGCTGATGATCGGCACGGCGAGAACCAGAATTAGTACTTTTCCCGCCATTTCTATTTTGGAGGCAATCGATTCTTGCCCAGCATCCCTCACGACCTGCGCCCCCATTTCGGCTACATAAGCTATTCCTATAATTTTCAGCACTGTTTTCAGATAGATCACTTGAACCCCTGAACTCTGAGCGAGTTCTTCCAACATCCGAATGACATTCCCGATTTTACCAATGAGGAAGAGAAAGATCATGACACTGGTAGAGACCGCCAGCAAAAAGGCAAAGATCGGCTTCTGTTCCTTGACGACAAGAATGAGAATGGTGGCTATTAAGCCGAGCCCCACCACTTGGATGATTTCCATAGTTCCACCTACTGGAAGAGGAATATCGTTTTAATTTCCTGAAGCAGATCATCCAGTAGCCGAACGACCATGAACAGGACGACGACGAACCCGATGAGCGTAACCCAGTGCGCCATATCCTCTTTTCCCATTTGTTTCAGCACTGTATGAATCATGGCTATGATAATGCCGATTCCTGCAATCTGGAAAATGGCATTCACTTCAATGTTCATTCCTTGGCACCTCGCTAAAAGATCAAAATGACGACCAATGCTCCAACAAGCAGTCCCAAGCTTTTGCTCATTTTTTCATATTTGGCTTGGTCCTCTCTAGCCGCCGCTTCCTCATGTTTGAGCTGGCTGGCGGCCAGTGCAATATGCTTCATCTGGTCCTGCCTGTCGCTGGTGCCAAGCACGCCGCTTAGCTGCTCCAACGCTTCTCTTTCGGCGGATCTCATGCTGGTCCGTCTCCAATGCGCATTCAAAGCTTTTCTTATGCTGTCCTGAGCAGATAAACCATACTGTGGACTCATGTATCCGGCTGCAGCCGTAAACAACGATTTCAGCGGCTCACGCAAGCCTTGTCCGATCCGCTGAAGCGCTTCAGGCAGCGGGGTAAAGCCATAGCTGATCTCCGTCTCAAGACGCTGCAAGGCTAATATGAGTTCCCGGATTTGTCTAGGCCTAGTTGCGAACTGCTGGGCTTGAAAAAAACCAGCTAACGTTCCGGCCACCAGTACGATGGCCGCCCCTAACAATTTAAGCAAGGGCATCACCGCCCTGACCTCTGCCCCCAGCAGTCTGAAGCGTCCGCTGTCCGCCATCCTGAAGCCGGAAAGATCTCCCCTCGCCGTTTCGGGCAAGTACAACGTACATCTCGAACATCCGATTATCCACAAGTCCCGCCAGACCAGGTCGCCCTCTCATATCCTGAACCGATGAACCGTGTGCAGTAGCGATAACACTGATCCCGGCGTGAAGCGCCTCAGTGACAGCCTCGGCATCCTCTGGCCGCCCAATCTCGTCCACAATCAAGACATCCGGTGACATGGAGCGGAGCATCATCATCATCCCCTCAGCCTTGGGACAGCCGTCCAACACGTCTGTTCTCGGTCCGACATCAAAACCTGGCACACCGCGCTGACAACCTGCGATTTCAGAGCGCTCGTCAACAATACCTACCTTCATTCCTGGCCAGTGAATGTTAGATCTTCCCCAGAAACCGGAGCTGATCTGTCTTGCAAGATCCCGGACTAGCGTAGTTTTTCCATGCTGCGGAGGAGACATAATGAGCGTATGCAGTACTCTTTTTCGCTTGGTGTCCAGCAAGTAAGGCAAAATTTCATCTGCGGCTCCTTTTATTTCCTTGGCTATCCGGACGTTGAAACCGCTAATATCCCGGATGTGCTCGACTTTCCCACCGCTTAGTACCGTTCGGCCGGTAAGACCGATTCGGTGCCCCCCTGGTATGGTGATAAATCCTTTTCTCAGCTCTTCTTCCATCGTGTAAAGAGAATGGTTGCTTATGAGATCCAGTAGTCTGTGTCCATCTTCCCGGGTCGGCTTGTACGCTTCGTCTTGTATCAGAATTAGTTCACCGTTTCGGCTTACGAAGTGAAACTTGCCCCCAGTATTAATTTCCAGCGGACGGTCCTCCCGAATACGGACTTCTTCCAAGCCTTCCAGAACATCTTTCGGCAGGTTCAGCAGAAGCTGTTTTACGTTCTCGGGAAACAGCTCCAACCAATTCATTGTCATTTTGGCTTCCCCCAAGCAGTCCTTTTGGTGAAGTACTTCTTATCCTCATGTGTATGCTTGTACTCCATATTTATGCCAGCGAATCTATCATTTTTTTAATATCCCGTATAAAAGAAATGCCACACCGCACAAAATCCAGCCGATCTTGCCCCAAGATAACTTATCAGCCATACCGACGAGTCCGATGGTGGTCGTCAGGATCAGGATAAGCGGTCCCGTAAAGGCCAGTGCCGAATTGACTGCCAGCGCTTTATCAACTTGGTTTAATCGGAGCATAATGAGCGCTGCCGCAATCTCCAAGCTGCCTGAGAATATCCTCAGCGATGCCATACCGGTAACAAACTTGTCCAGCATTCTGGAACCTCCTTTTTACTAGATGTGACATGAAGAAACGCCTTCGACGTCCTTTTTAAAGGGCGGCGGCGTTCTGCGAGAAATATAAGCCAAGTATGCAATATGAAATTTACACTTTTTTATATTTTAAAATATGCTCCACTCTCTTGATTTATCTCTACTTTTTTGCATATTCATAGAAAAAGAATGGAACGCCAAAAATCCCGGCCTATGAAAGACCGGGATTAAAAGTAATAGTTTATGCTGTTTATCTGCGCTCCTGCGGGCCTCCAACAGTCGCCTGTTGATCCGTATCCAGCCCGTAAGCGGTATGAAGCGCCTGAACTACATTTTGCAGGTTCGAGCCGTCAATAACACACGAAACCTTAATTTCAGACGTACTGACCATCTTAATGCTGACGCCCTCTCTTGAAATAACATCGAACATTTGGGCTGCTACACCTGGATGACTGACCATGCCGGCTCCGACGATGGACACTTTAACCAAGTTATCTTCGAAAGTGACTCCACGGAACGGCAGTTCATCTCGAATTCCTTCAATAACAGAAAGTGCACGCTCACGGTCACCAAGAGACACCGTAAAGGAGAAGTCAGCCTCGCCGTTCAGAACACCGCTCTGTACGATAATATCGACGTCGATTTCTTCCTTAGCGAGTTCTCCGAACATCTTCGCCAAGACTCCCGGAAAATCGCCTACTCCCAAAATGCTGATTCTCGCAACGTTTTTGTCGTAAGCGATCCCGCTCACCACCACACCTTGTTCCATGTTAGCTTCCTCCTTAACAACCGTTCCCTCGTTATAATTAAAGCTGGATCTGACAACAAGCTGAACCCGGTTATGCTTCGCATACTCCACAGCACGTGGATGCAGTACAGCAGCACCCAGATTTGCAAGTTCCAGCATTTCATCGTAGGAAATCTCATTCAGCTTTCGTGCACATTTCACGACACGAGGATCAGTCGAATAGATGCCGTCTACATCTGTATAGATCTCGCATATATCAGCATGAATGGCCGCAGCCAGCGCTACGGCTGTTGTATCCGAGCCACCGCGCCCGAGTGTCGTTATCTCTCCATCATCCGACATGCCCTGAAAACCTGCGACGATAACAATTTTCCCATCGTCTAGAGCTTTTTTAACACGAATCGGTGAGATATCCGTAATTCTGGCTTTCCCATGAACCGGCTCTGTACGGAAACCAGCCTGCCATCCCGTATAAGACACCGCCTCACGCCCCAAACTGTGAATTGCCATCGACAGCAGGGACATCGATATCTGTTCACCTGTAGTCATCAACATATCCATCTCGCGCGCGGGAGGATTTGGATTCAATATTTTTGATTGGTCGATCAACTCATCCGTCGTATCCCCCATTGCTGACACGACAACTACACACTGGTGACCCTCATCTTGCTTCTCAACGATTCTTCGGGCGACGCGCTGCATCCGTTCCGTATCCCCCACGGAACTTCCTCCGAATTTCATGACATACAGTGACAACGCTTCCTTCACTCCCCACTCTTGTTCAATATTTATCAGTTGGTTTCTCGCTTTAAATCAGTATAATACGAAAGTGCTTGGTTGCGTCAAGAATTTTCAGATAAGATTCAGAAAATTCGACAAATATTTTCTTTCAGAGGTGTTTTTTTATATTTTATGAGATACTGGCTTGGAAATAAACCTTAAAATTAAAAGGCTGCCCCGGCAGTTGAGATTCGACTTTCGGACAGCTCCTTGAGTTTATCTGTTGTAAGACGCTACGAGTACGAATCGTTCCTCCAAACTCTCTTGCCCCCGAATTTCTTGAATTATTTCTTAGTAGAATGGAATTCTTTGACTACAAAAAAAGCAGGCACCCAAAAGATGAATTCTTGGGTAACCTGCTTATTTCTTTATATCTAAGTGATGCCCTTGTCAATTACGCACGGGAGATGTACTTGCCTTCACGGGTATCGATGAGCAGTACATCTTCTTCGTTAATGAAGAGAGGAACTTGTACGTTCAGTCCGCTTTCTACTTTGGCATTTTTGGTAGCGCCTGTAGCCGTGTTGCCTTTAATACCAGGCTCTGTTTCAACGACCTTCAGCTCAACGCTGTTTGGCAGGTTAATTCCCAAAATTTCACCCTGGTAGCTGATAATATGAACATTCATGTTCTCTTTCAGGAAATTCAGTTCCCATTCAAGCTGTTCGCTAGTCAAGCTGAACTGATCATAAGTTTCGTTGTCCATAAATACATGCTCTTGACCGCTAGCATACAGATACTGTACACCACGGTTCTCGATAATAGCCCGGCCAATCGTTTCACCTGCACGGAAAGTCTTCTCAACGGTGTTGCCGTTACGAAGATTTTTCAGCTTGGAGCGAACAAAAGCTGCACCTTTACCTGGTTTAACGTGCTGAAAATCCAATACGGTAAAAATATCCCCATCTACTTCTACGGTTAATCCTGTTTTAAAATCGTTGACTGAAATCATGCGATTCCCTCCTAGAGATAAGTTCATAGATTCGCTAGCTAATATTTATGCATTTATTAAAGGACGGTGTACTCCTTGCTTGAGCTCGTCAAGATATGAATACCCGTTTCGGTGATCACAATATCATCCTCAATGCGAACACCGCCGAGACCCGGCAAATAAATACCCGGTTCTACGGTTACAACCATACCCGGTTTCAATACATCATCGCTAAGCTTGGACAGACGTGGAGATTCATGAACCTCCATGCCAAGACCATGACCTGTACTGTGACCGAAATAATCACCATAACCATATTTTGTTATGATATCACGGGCAAGAGCATCCGCTTCGCGTCCCGTCATACCTGGCTTAATATGATCCAGTGCGTGAAGCTGTGCCTCCAGAACGATATCATAAATTTCTTTCAGTTTCGGATCCGGTGTGCCTACCGCGATCGTTCTTGTCAGATCGGAACAATATCCGTCCAGCAGCGCCCCGAAATCAAACGTGATGAATTCATCACCTTGGATAACACGCTCGCTTGCAACACCGTGCGGCAAGGCTGAACGCTCACCGGAAGCCACAATCGTGTCGAATGATGAAGACGTCGCCCCATGGCTGCGCATGAACATTTCCATCTGCAGATCAATTTCCCGCTCTGTCTTTCCTGTCTCCACAATACTTAAGACATGGCTAAAGGTGGCATCTGCGAGATCCGCAGCACGCTGCATAACCTTCAATTCCTCACTGTCCTTAAATATACGCAGTTCCTCTACAAGACCAGATACCGGAACTAGACTAACTGGCTTTAGCTGTTCCGTATAAGCAGCAAAAACTGCATATGTAACATGCTCCTGCTCAAAACCGAGGGATGTAATCCCTTCAGTTGCAAGTAGCTCTTTTACTGTGTCCATCACTTTGGCGCCATGCTCAACAACTTTAAATCCCGCAGCCTGTTGAGGAGCCTGTGTCATGTAACGAAAATCCGTCAGCAGATAAGATTGCTCGCGGATAATCAGCACATAACCCGCAGATCCGGTAAACCCGGTCAAATAACGCCGGTTGATTGGACTTGCAACAAGCATTGCAGACAATCCATGACTTTGTAGCTTCTCACGCAATTGTTTAACCCGTTTGTTAGCCATTTACTTCCGTCTCCTCTCCCCAAGAAGAAACACCTTCGTCGTCCTTGTTAAAGGGCGGCGGCGTTTCTTCGCGAAAAAAACACATTACTTTACGAATTTGGGCGTTCCAGAACGTCCATCAGTGCTATCAAGCCAAGCTCATAACTGGCAGCACCAAAACCAGAAATCTGTCCCACACAAACCGGAGCAATGACTGAGGTATGGCGGAAAGATTCTCTGGCATGAATGTTGGATAGATGCACTTCCACAGTAGGTACTTTTACAGAGCTTATCGCGTCGCGAACCGCATAGCTGTAATGTGTCAGTGCTCCTGGATTCAACAGAATTCCATCTGCCTGTCTCATTGCCTCATGAATCCGGTCAATAATTGCACCCTCGTGATTCGATTGAAAGAAGGTCAATTCGATTCCGGCGGTGTCCGCCTGTTTACGTAAACGATCCTCAATACTCTGCAGGCCTTGTGAACCATAAATCCCCGGTTCACGGACTCCCAGCAGGTTCAAGTTCGGTCCGTTAATCACCCATATGGATTTCATAGGGTTTCCCACCTTTTCGTCAAATAGCCAAATGCTATTTTACCATAGGCGACATCTTCTTGAGAAGTTTTTTTGCTTCAGCTCAGCACCTTCTGGGGTTCTCGCTGTTTTTCATCCGTATATTCCTGTGCTACTGTATATCCGATAAACAGACCCCACAGCAGGAACAGACATATTTCAGATATGTTTGTATCCCATGTCAGACGTTTAATGGGCAATGTCAAATGCAGAAATGGTTCGAGTACAATAAACAGTACAACCCACCATACAATCCCGTAGGCAATCCCCGGCCAAGGCCCCTTGGCTCTTCGTAAAAGATAAACGTAAACCAGTGATGCGATAACTGAGAGAACAATAAATGACAGCCATCCAGCTACCTGGCCAGCTGTACTTATTAAGAAAGAATGCTTGAAAAACGGCTCCAGGATAAATCCCGGAAGTATGGAACTAAAATGAAAGGCATAGAAAATCCAGCGGATTGCTCCCCAGATAAAACCTGCATAGAAGCCAAGCTCTAATGCGAAGAAAAAACGGTTGGTATGGATCCCTTCGGACCGATCATGTGTCTGATTCATCTTTACAGAACTCCCTTCAGCACTAACAGCTTTGCCTAAAATCTGAAACTTCTTTTTCACATAATTATTATGCTCCGTTCTTGTAAGCCTAATCCAACTAGAAATTACTTCAAAAATTCGCTACAATGGTATTAAAGTTCTTAATTTCAGACAGGAAGGTGAAATGGTTGTCCCAAAAGTCAGCTCCGGTTAGCTACGGTGGTCAAGCCGTCATCGAGGGTGTAATGTTCGGCGGCAAACATGTAAACGTCACGGCTGTTCGGAGAAAAAACAACGAGATCAAGTTTCTTGAGGTGCCTCGTGAAGACAAGACTTGGATTCGCAAGCTCCGTAAAATTCCGCTTCTTCGCGGCATCATCAGTCTAATAGATTCGAGCATCAAGGGCTCCAAACATCTCAATTTCTCAGCCGACGCTTATGCCGATGACACTCTGGAACCAGAAGAACGTGCACAGCAAAAAGAAAAGGAAGAATCAGGCTGGAGTCTCAGCATGATTATCGGTGTCGCAGCCGTCAGCGTACTTTCCTTTATTTTCGGTAAACTCTTGTTTACACTTGTTCCTGTATTTGTAGAAGATTTTTTGTTCGGTGACTCATTTGATCATTATGTACTTCATAATCTGGTTGAAGGCGTCATTAAACTCATACTCCTTCTTGCCTATCTATGGGGTATATCGCTTACTCCCGTCATCAAGCGGTTGTTCCAGTATCATGGTGCGGAGCATAAAGTGATTACGGCATTTGAAGCTGGAGAAGAACTGACCGTTAAAAATGTTCAAAAGCACACCCGGCTTCATTACCGTTGTGGTAGCAGCTTTATGATGATGACCATCGTGCTGGGCGTTGTCGTTTATTCCGTAGTGCCTTGGGATACGATGACAGAACGCATCATCCAGCGGATTGCTCTTCTGCCCCTTGTGCTTGGAGTGTCCTTTGAATTTTTGAAACTCACAAATTCCCTCAGAGAAGTTCCAGTTCTCCGTTTCCTTGGATATCCCGGACTCTGGCTTCAACTGTTGACAACAAAAGAACCGGCAGACGATCAAGTGGAAGTGTCCATTGCCTCCTTTAACCGGATGCGTGAGCTGGATGCCCAATATGAAAAAGTCACAGTTCAGCAGCCGATGGCAGGAAGTGTTCTGGATCCCGCGAAAGGATGAGTAATCCATGAAAAGGCTGAATATCCAATTCATTATTTTTTGGATCATGATTGCACTTGCTGCACTCGGAATTGTGTTGAATTTGTTTACACCCGAGTTTTTTATTCCCTTGATTGTGGTAGGAGTTGTGTTTATACTCTATAAGTTTCCACCATCCCGCTTCAGTAAGACTCAACGGCCCAAGATCAAACCTTCCAAGAAGACTGCTGCCAAAATGGCAGCCAGAAGTAACACATCACGGAAGAGTAGCGGCCCTTCACCGAAGCGGAAACAGTATCCATTTCAGGTCATTGACGGTCAGAAAGGAAAGAATGATCCGTCCGATGACGCACCCAAATATCATTAGAACAAAAACCGTCCGGCAGCGTTAATCGCGCATAGCCGGACGGTTTTTTATATCTTATTGACCTGGTCTCCACGAGGAGAAAAATTCCTTCCCCGCCTTTAAACCTGATTCATACAACTTCATGCTTTCTGCTGTTGAAAGATTGAAATGAGTTGTGCTAATACCAAGCGTAGGAATTTTGATGGTACGATCCCGATTTTGCTGCTCGATATAACGTTCATCATGTGCAGAGAGCATCGTTTCAAACATGGCTGTCAGCATGCTGACAGGCCCGTCAATGTGATGGGGATCATTTCGGTTCTTACCGACCATTTGAAACCCGACAACCGGAAGAGGTTCTGGTCCTCCTTTGGACTGACGGTCAAACAGCCAAAGCGGAAAGTTACTAAGCAAGCCGCCATCTACCACATAAACGAATTGCTCGTTGAAAGATTTCCCTCGAGCAGGTGCTCCAATCAACCGTAAGATGACAGGATCAAAAAAATAAGGAATGCTACAGCTCATGCGGACAGCCTTGGCTACCGGAAAGGTTGACGGGTTAATTCCGTAATGACGCAAGTCATCCGGAAGCACCAGAAGTTTACCATTAGTAATATCCGAGGCTACAATGTACAGCTTCCCGGCAGGAATATCAGAAAACGTAAATATTCCTTTATCCAGCAATATTCGGCGAATCCAGTTTTCCAGTGCTTCACCCGAGTACAACCCTTTTTTGATGAGTACTCTAAGTGCAGGACCTATGATTCGGGTGTTAAAGAAAGGTGCTCGCTTCAGTAATGATTGAAAAGGTGTTGCTTCAATAATTTTCTTCATTTCATCTGCTGTGTACCCTGCCGCCAAAACTGCAGCAACAATAGAGCCTGAAGATGTTCCAGCAACTCTGCTGAAATGGACTCCAGCAAGTTCGGCTGCTTTTACAGCTCCCGCCAACGAGATCCCTTTAACTCCACCGCCCTCAAATACGGCATTGATATGCATATGCAAATCCCCCGCCTCACATGGTCTATTGACTATGTATGTGAGCGGGGGATTAATCATTCCTATAGGACTTGCACGTTATGATTGATAATATAATTTCAATTGATCAAGAAGTCCGAGCGGATTGCTTATAAGGTTCTTTGCTCTGAAAAAGATACTTCCGTCTATTTCGTTGAACTGTTCGTTGTACTGTAATTGGGCAATAATTTCAGAAGCAGTGTGCCAGCTCTTCTCCTGTTTCAGATCTCCCACTTTATATGCGGCATGTCCGATCAGCAGATCTACATCTGTGCCCTTAACTTCGTTTACCCACCAATCTACCAGCTTATCGTAATCGGCGGCCGTAAAATTCATACTCCAGTAAATTTGTGGAGCAATGTAATCAATCCACCCATTACGAATCCAGGTGCGTAAATCTGCATACATGCTGTCATAAGCTGTCACTCCGGCCGACGTATCCGATCCAGTTGGGTCAGCTGATTTATTTCGCCACACCCCAAATGGACTGATACCGAACTCAACGGAAGGCTTGACACGGTTAATGCTATCTCCAAGAGTCTGTACAAACGTGTTAATGTTACCACGGCGCCAGTCTCCAATGTCTGTGAAGGAACCGTCATTGTAAGTTTTGTAAGTTGCTGCATCATTAATCGTTGCGTTAGAAGGATAGAAATAATCGTCTAAATGAATTCCATCAATTTCGTACCCACTTACGACTTCCATAATCGCATCAATGATATGCTGACGGGCTTCAGGTATACCCGGATTAATCATCAACTGGTTGTTCACTTTAATCATCCATTCAGGATGCGTCAGCGCGACGTGGTTTGGAGCCAATCCAGCCGTTGATGTTTCTGAGTTAGCCCTGAAAGGATTAAACCAGGCGTGAAACTCCATTCCCCTACGATGTGTTTCCTCTACCATAAATGCTAAAGGATCATACCCGGGATCAACTCCTTGTGTACCTGTCAACACTTTCGACCAAGGAACAATCTCGGACGGATACAACGCATCACCCGCTGGTCGAACCTGAACGAACACCGCATTTATACCCGTATCCTGAAGTGTGTCCAAAAGCGTCGTATATTCGTTCTGCTGCTTCAGAATATTATTTTTGGTTGAAGGCCAGTCCAGGTTAAATACCGTTGATATCCAAACGCCTCGTATTTTTTCATTATCTGGCACAGGAATACCGGGATCCACCGGAGGAGTTACCTGTGTACTGGTTAATGATATTTGCTGAGCCGCTTGATTCCATTTCACCGTCAATCCTAAATTTTCGCTTATAAATCGGATCGGCACCATCACTCTACTGTTTTTGATCTGTACGGAAGCATCCAGCGAAACGGATGAACCGTTAACGAGAGCGGTAGTTCGTCCCGAGGTCATAACAAGTTGTAATCCGTCTTTACTTACAGTTACCGTTTTAGATTTCTGATCCCAGTTAACCGAGGCACCTAATCCTTCGCTGATCACGCGGGTCGGAACCATGGTGACGTTCACCTTGGGCAATATGTATGGAGAAATATCGCTGTCTAGCTTTTGTCCATCCAGAAAGATGCTGATGCCCGGACTCTTTGCCTGCGCAGCAGGAACGACCGACGGGAGACATAATAACGACAATAACAGCACCAACAACCATCTTCGAAATTTCATTCCATAAATCCTCCAGCAATGATAGATTTGCAGGTAAAGTAAAAAAAAGCATCTGTCTCCAGTGGACAGATGCCCTGTTACGATTCGCTGACTAGCTCGTTGTGAATGTCACGCAACTTCTGGAGACGATTCTCGTCACGTTTGAAAAATTCTACTAGCGTTTCAATACGAGTGATGGAATCCCAGCTTAAATGATGCTCGATCCCTTCAACATCCCTATAAATGTTCTCTTCCTGAACACCAATCAGGCCAAGGAACTCTTCGAGCAGTTGATGGCGGGCCATTAACCGTTTACCCATCTTCTTGCCTTTGCTCGTCAGTACAAGACCACGATATTTTTCGTAAATTAAATATTCATCTTTATCAAGCTTCTGAATCATTTTCGTGACGGATGAGGGGTGAACCTCCAAGCCTTCGGCAATATCCGAAACGCGCGCATATCCCTTCTCGTCAATCAGCTTGTAGATGCGCTCCAAATAATCCTCCATGCTAGGTGTCGGCATCTTTTTCCCTCTTTTCTAAAAATTACGTGACTCTAATTTCCTTTTTACCTGCACATGTAATGATACATGTTTCAGAGAGCTCTTGGCAAGTCCTGGTCCAAAACCTTGCTCATTATTGGCACGGGTTGAAGCCGCTTTGCGTGAGCACAATATACATACTCTCAGGTGAAAGGAAGGCGTAACAATGACCAAACAAACATTGGTACGTCCCGCTCGTACCTTAAAAAGCACTCGGCCGTTCATTCCGGATCTTGTTTATTTTGAACCCGGAGCATTAGAATATCCAAAAGGCAAACAAATTATGGACTTTGTGACAACGAGGGGCATTGAATACCGAATGACCACCTCTCATAACCGGATTACAAATCTGCCAGGTGAAACCGAACAGGAAAAATATCGGATTGCTAAAAGAACGTTAGTTGTAGGTGTCCGAAAGACATTAACCTTCGACCAGTCCAAACCTTCAGCTGATTACGCAATTCCGATCTCAACAGGCTGTATGGGCCACTGCCATTACTGTTATTTGCAAACCACTCTTGGAGCAAAACCCTATATCCGTGTCTATGTGAATACAGATCAAATCCTAAGCAAAGCTAAAGAGTATATTGAGGAAAGAGCGCCCCAGATTACAACATTTGAAGCGGCTTGTACTTCAGACCCCGTAGGACTTGAGCACATCACCGGGTCTCTGCAGGAGCTGATTCAATTCATGGCCAATGAGGAATTCGGGCGCTTGAGATTTGTAACCAAATTCCATCATGTCTGGCCGCTGCTAGATATAAAACACAACAATCACACCCGCATCCGTTTCAGCATCAACTCAGACTATGTCATAAGGCAATTTGAGCCCGCGACCTCCAGATTCGATGAACGGATTGACGCAGCTGCTAAAATCGCTCATGCCGGTTATCCGCTGGGTTTTATTATAGCCCCCATCATCTGGTATGACGGCTGGGAAAAGGGTTATGCCGAACTTCTGGAACGCCTGGCAAAGGCACTTCCTTCTGATGTGACGGACGGTTTAACATTTGAGATGATCCAGCATCGGTTTACAAAGACAGCTAAAAATGTCATCGAGAAAAGATATCCGAAATCCAAGCTTGAAATGGATATCGCGAAACGAAAGCAGAAATGGGGGCGCTGGGGTCAATATAAGTATGTATATCCCAATGAACAACAAACCGCCCTGCGCGAATTTATCACAGAGCGGATTTTTGAATATTTTCCAATGGCAAAGATTGATTACTTTACTTAAAATCTTAACCATTCTGGTGTCAGTGACTGCAGCCAGATCGTAATTCTGAACATTTGGTTTGTAAACAGCAGAATACCCATCAAAATCATCAGCACACCGCCGACTTTCATTATGGTTCCCGAGTATTTAAGAATCCACTTGGTCGACCCTATAAAGAATGCAAGAATGAAAAATGGTACAGCAAAGCCCAGTGAATATGAAGTAATCAGTGGGAACCATGTGCTTGGATCCGTTGCAGCCATCGCAATAATGGCCATCAGAATCGGACCTACACAGGGCGACCACCCTGCTGCGAACCCGATTCCGAATAAAAATGTACCTATGTATCCGGTCGGTTTGGATTTGAAATCAAACTTCCGGTCCTTCATCAGAAATTTAGGTTGAAAAATACCTAACAGCATTAGACCCATCAAAATAATAAGAAGTGCTGAAAGCTGCCGGATCAGATCCTGATACTCTACAAATATTTCTCCGAATTTTCCGGCACCCCAGCCGAGCGTATAATAAACGGCAGAGAACCCAAGGATGAACGCCAGCGTATGAGTTAGTGTGCGCCTGCGGACTTCCTTCCGGTTCTGTTCCGTTTTTAGCTCATTAACTGACATTCCCGTAATAATAGACAAGTAGGACGGGTATAGAGGCAGACAGCACGGTGATATGAAAGAAGCAAAACCTGCCGCGAACGCGATCCAGATATTAATATCATCCATTACATTATCCCCCTTATGTTGCTAAACCTTTTTTACCGACTAGTGTAACGGTAAGCAAAGCGATTAGCAACAAAACAATGGTTGCCCCTGGCGCCAGATTGAACACCCCAGCTAATATAAGCCCCATAATGACCGCAATCTCCGATATGATGACTGACAGCACAATAGAAGATCGAAAGCTCTTCGCAAGCAGAAGACTGATGGCAACCGGAATGGTCAGAAGCGCAGAAACGAGCAGAGCACCTACTATTTTGATTGCTGTACTTACAACTAACGCTGTAAGTACCGTGATTAGCATGTTCATCATTTTGACGGGAAGACCGCTCACGCTTGCTGCATCTTCCTCAAAGCTAAGCAGGAAAAACTCCTTAAACAACAGTCCGACGACCACGACCACAACTAACGTTACACCACCGACCATATAAAGATCCATCGTATCGAGTGTATATATGCTACCGAATAGATAACTCATAACGTCTGTATTATAACCCATTCCTAATGTGAAAAAGAGTGATGCCAGCGCAATACCTCCAGACATTATAATCGCGATGGACAGCTCGGCGTAGCTTTTGTATGCCTTTCGGAGCTTCTCGATAGCAAATGAAGCCACTACAGCAAACACAAGTCCGGCTGCCAGCGGATATACCTCGATCAGAAAACCAAGTGCTACCCCCGCTATTGTAACGTGAGACAGCGTATCTCCAATCATGGACAATCTCCGCAGCACCAGAAAGATACCGATAAGCGGTGCTGTTAAACCGATCAAAATGCCGCCCAGGAGTGCCCGCTGGAAAAAATCACTTTGTATAATATCAAGCAATGATAACGACTCCTTCGCGTGCTCTACATAGATTCATTAAACGAGTGTGTGCTGCAAATCCTGCTCTGCACAATCCTCAATTTCGTGTGAATGCCGAACGAAAAACTGTATTTTACCGTTTTGCTGGACCGGTGAAGCTCCCAAATAATCCTTAACCATATCCATATCATGCGTCACCATTAAAAAGGTCATGTTGTGATGAGCATGCATATGTGTGATCAGTTCAAAAAAGCTTGCCTGAGTTTCAGCATCAATGCCAATGGTGGGCTCATCCAAAATAAGCAGATCGGGACGGTTAATCAAGGCTCTTGCGAGAAATACACGCTGCTGCTGTCCACCTGACAGCTGGCCTATGCGCTTATCCGCTATGTCTTGAATCCGCATAACCTCAAGCGCATCGTCGCACTTTTGCTGCTGCTGACGGCTTACCCGGCGGAACATATTTTTTCTGTTGTATAATCCCGACATAATAACTTCCCGTACGGTAGCCGGAAATAAAGGGTTGAACGCATTCTTCTGAGGCACATATCCAATACGCTCCCAGTCACGGAATTTACGTATCGGTTGTCCGAATAGCTCGATGCTGCCCTGTGCGGCAGGCAGAAGGCCGACAATCATCCGTAGCAGTGTTGTTTTACCGGCTCCGTTGGAGCCTACTATACCGACAAAATCACGTTCTTTGACGGCAAAATTAAGGTCTTTAATAACCTGCTGTTCCCGGTAAGAGAATGATATATCTTTCAGTTGTATAATCGATTGGTGGCAATCCTGAGATACCGGTATCATACCTTAGCCGCCTTTCTAGTAAATTTCTTGAGTCCATCCTTATTCATTGTAAAGCCTTAGTAAGATTTTGCAAATTTTTCTCCATCAGCGTAAAGTAGTTATCTCCCTTTTGCTCCTGCTCTTTGGTTAAACCTTCAACGGGGTTAAGTACGAGCGTCTCTACACCGGTCTCGGAAGCCAAGGTTTTGGCCAGTTTATCAGAAACTAACTCTTCAAAGAAAATGTAACGAATACCTTTCTCTTTAACCGTCTTTGTCAGCTTAACCAGATCTTGTGCTCGGGGCTCAGCATCCGGCGACAACCCCATGATGGCGTACTGCTCAAGGTTGTAATCTCTCGCCAAATAGCCAAACGCCTGATGGGAGACAACGATCTCTTGTTTAGGCAAACCGGACAGTTGAGACGAAAACGATTCATCCAGCTTCTCCAGTTTTTGTTTCAGTGCAGCGTATCGTTGCTCATATCTATCAGCATGGTCCGGGTCGATCTCTACAAGGCTGTTGCGGATATTCTCAGCCATAATCAAAGCAGACTTCGGACTAACCCATGTATGTGGATCTACATGGTGATCATGCTGCTCTTCTGCTCCTCCCTCATCTCCATGACCATGACCATCATCGCCTTCGGAAGAAATCAGCTTAACTCCCTTGCTAACCTCCACCGGCTTCACCTTCGTGTCTTTATCCAGCCCCTTCAGAAAGGCTGGAGCCCATCCTTCAAGACCTGCGCCATTGTACAGAAACAACTGTGCCTTTGAGGTGTTGACGATATCCTGGCTCTTTGGAGTCCAGTCATGCGGCTCTACGCCAGCAGGAAGCAGATTGATGACATTGACTTCATCTCCACCAATCTCTTTCGTAAATTCATAAATCGGATAAATCGTTGTCATCACATTGATCTTATCCTCAACGATTCCGCCCGATTTACTTCCGCAGCCTGAAATAACCAGCAAAAATGCCAGCATTAGTGCTCCGTAACCTATTGTTCTTCTATTGTTCATCTCTTAATGCACTCCGATCTGCTATTAAATCGTAATAATTACTAACAAGATTATAAGAGTATATAAAAGGTCTTGTCAACCTAATCGTAAAAATTACTATTAAGAATAAGGATGCTAGATTAAAAGAGAACAAAAACGGCATACCCTTTAACAGGGTATACCGTTATGAAAGTAAGCATTCATGAAGCTTTTTTTATTTTACGATTGCTCCGTTTGGCATGCTGTCTGGTACCGTTGCCAGCGTAAGCTCACTGCCTTTGGAAGCAGCCAAAATCATTCCCTGAGAAAGCTCTCCTCTAAGCTTGACCGGCTTCAGGTTCGTTACACAGATAACTTTGCGGCCGACAAGATCCTCCGGCTTATAAAACTTCGCAATGCCGGAGACGACCTGCCGTTGTTCATAGCCGAGATCGAGCTGGAGTTTAAGCAGCTTGTCTGCTTTTTTTACCGGCTCGGCTGAGAGAACCTGAGCTACGCGAAGTTCGACCTTCGCGAAATCCTCGATTCCAATCTCTTCTTTATGCTCAATCTCTTCATCCGGATCAGCGGAGACTTCAGATTTCGCTGCCTCTTCGGAAGCCTTGGCACCTCCAGTCATCGCCTCAACGATATAAGCAACCTCCTGTTCAACATCCAGACGCGGGAAGATCGGCTCTCCTTTTACAAGCTTCGTTCCAACAGGAATACTTCCCAACTGACGTCCACTCTCCCAAGTGGTCAGTTCACCTTCCTGTATTCCAAGCTGTTGCCAAATTTTAAGCGGTGTGCGGGTAAGGAACGGCTGCAGCAGGATCGAAGCAACCCGGAGAGACTCCACCAAGTGACTCATGACAGAAGCAAGCTCTTCACGTTTGCTGTCATCTTTAGCAAGTCCCCACGGCTGTGTTTCGTCAATATACTTGTTGCTGCGGCTCACGAATTGACCGATCGCTGTCAATGCTACCGAGAATTCCAGGTTTTCCATGGACTCCTCCACCTTGTCATAAACAGCCTTCGCTGCTTCTTCGATAGCAGCATCAAATGCGGTTACACCTGCTTTGAAAGCAGGTACTTCTCCGTCAAAATATTTATCAACCATCGCCACAGTACGATTCAGCAGGTTGCCGAGATCGTTGGCCAGATCGGAATTAACGCGTTCCACGAAGCTTTCCGGTGTAAAAGTGCCGTCCGCACCAAATGGAACTTCGCGAAGCAAGTAGTAGCGAAGCGCATCAAGCCCATATCGGTCAATCATGGTGACCGGATCGACAACATTGCCTTTAGACTTCGACATTTTTCCATCTTTCATGAGAAGCCAGCCGTGTGCGAACACCTTTTTCGGAAGCGGTACATCTAGAGCCATCAGGATAATCGGCCAGTATATCGTATGGAACCGGACGATTTCTTTGCTCATCAAATGTACGTCAGCAGGCCAGTATTTGTCATACAACGAACTGTTCTCGGTTCCGTATCCTAGCGCGGTAATATAATTCAAAAGCGCATCGATCCATACATAAATCACATGTTTCGGATCGCTTTTCACCTTAACTCCCCACTCATAGGTAGTACGTGATACGGCCAGATCCTCGAGGCCCGGCTTGATAAAGTTGTTGATCATTTCGTTCTTACGGGAGAGCGGCTGAATGAAATCCGGATTCTCATCATAGAACTGAAGCAGACGGTCTACGTACTTGCTCATCCGGAAGAAATAGCTTTCTTCCTTAACCAGCTCGACTGGTCTGCCGCAGTCCGGGCAGTTGCCGTTCACCAGCTGGCGCTCCAGGAAGAAAGACTCACAAGGTGTACAGTACCATCCCTCATAATCGCCTTTATAAATATCACCCTGTTCCAGAAGACGTTCGAACACATCCTGGACAACCTGCGTATGGCGCTTTTCCGTTGTGCGGATAAAATCCTCGTTCGAGATGTCAAGCTTCTTCCATAAATCCTTAATTCCCGCAACAATGTCATCAACGAATTGCTGAGGCGTCTTTCCGGCTTCCGCCGCTTTGCGCTCGATCTTCTGACCGTGCTCATCTGTACCGGTCAGATAGCGGACATCATATCCACGTAACCGTTTGTAGCGAGCCAAAGCATCGCCAGCTACGGTCGTGTAAGCGTGACCGATATGGAGCTTGTCGCTCGGATAATAGATTGGGGTTGTAATGTAAAACGTCTTCTTTTCAGTCATGATTCATACCATCCTTTTCACTGATTAGTGATCGATTTCGGAACGTGAAAATACAACAAAAAACCCCCGCCCCTATGGGACGAGAGTTGTTCTCACGTGTTACCACCCAATTTCCCTGTACCCTTACGGGTTCCAGGCTCACCGGTCATCTCTAAAGAAAGAACGACCGTCCATTAACGCTGGATCACGCCGCTCCTTTACGCCAGAGAATACTGGATCGCTCAAAAGCGGTTCCTCCAAGACCATATTCCGAAATACGCCCAGACCGGTTTGCAGCTACCCCGGCTCTCTGTACAAGGCTTGCCTTTCGTACTTATCTCTTCCTCGGAAATACTTTATATAACTTCAATATAATCAACGAACCCGCAGAGTGTCAAGGCTGCCTGTAATCAGTTCTGGACTTCTGTATCCTTCGGAGAACCTTTTCGAGGGGGAACCAGATCAATTCCGCCCAGATTAAAAGGATGACACCGGGCAATCCGCTTCGCAGCGAGCCATGATCCCTTTAGTGCTCCATGCACTTCGATGGCTTCCAGAGCGTAGGCAGAGCAAGTAGGATAGAATCGGCATGTAGCCGGTTTCAAAGGCGAAATACATTTGCGGTATATATGAATCGGCACCTGAACTACGCGTCTGGCCGTCAACTTACTCATAATGTGGATTCCGGCTCCCCGCCACCGCATGATGCATGGCTTTGTGCCAAGGGACGCTTTTTCGTGATCGTATTGTCATTGACACAGTCTTTACAGTATCCAAATACTTCAAATTTGTGCTGCACCACCTGAAAGTCCTTCGGCCCATCTGTCACCTGCATAGGGCAGAATTTAATCGGGTAGGTCTTCTGACACTGTAGGCAAATCATGTGATGATGATGGTGATCCTCACTGCAGCGTGCTCTAAATTTGATTCCTTCTTCAAACACAACCTGCTCCAGGACACCGAGTTCATACAACACTCTAAGATTGCGGTACACCGTATCAAAGCTGAGGCCGCTGTATTTTTTGCCCATATATTCATACACATCCTTGGCTGTTAAATACCCGGGATGCTCTCCAAACAATTTGGCAAGCGTTTTGCGCTGATCGGTGATGCGCAGCCCGTTCTCGGACATACCGTCTATGATCTGTTCCGTCGTCAGCATACGCAGTTAGCCTCCTGTATAACGTAAATGTCAAAAACTATCTTCTTCTAATAATGCATGAAAAAATCCGCCTCGTCAAACGAATCAGGCACAGCATCGTACCCAAAACCGATCACATGGAGCACTTTCTTATCCCTTAAAATAAATAGCCCCCGTTTGCCTCCGCTTCTGCGGAAACCCGGGGGACACTATTCATTAACGCAGGATTTGCTTAATTCGATTTCAGTTCCGGCAACGGCGTGAACAGAAGACTAATCGGCAAGCTGCTGCCTGGGGCAGCTGTAAACAAGATCTCTACCGACTGCTCATATTGGCCTGTACGGAATAAAACACTAGCTTCGTTAGGAGCGGATGCGGCGCCAGAACTTGGCGCACCTATAATATTGCCATTGACCATAATCACACCCATATACTTTCCTCCGCGCGGATTAAATGAGATCAAAGTATTCGGCGCTACACGGTTCATTTTGATGCGGTAAACGACGCCGAAATTACCTGCATTGGACGTTTCATATCCGGTAATGCCATCGTATCCGGTCAGATTCGGATCGTTCACTTTATCTGCGATCGATAGACGTGCAGGTGTTTTGCCAACTAGCTCGTTTGATTCAATCAAACGAGTTGAATCCGGATACGTGCCACGGTTGTGGATTCCATCACTCGGATGCAACTTCAAGAAAGGCAGTTTTTGAATCGGATCTTTGTTTTCTTCGATCATGACAATATTATATCGAATCGGTGAATCGGTATAAAGATCGGCGAACATAGATATAACCTGATCGTTTTTCATTGATTGAGCACTTAACTCTTTCAATATAACTTTACTTTCACCAGGCTGGAGTGTAATCGTCTGATAATCTTTACCGCTCTGCATTGATTCGAAATATCTCTGAACGGACGCTTTACCAGTAGCCGTCGGAATGTTAATCGGACCACCGAAACCGACGTTTTCTGTTGTCAATGATGCTCGTGTGTCATTGAAGTTTGTCGCTACGACATACATTTTTACATTTTTACCGGTTTCATTCAGGTGATGAATCATAAATCGTGTGGCCCCGACACCAGTCTCGCGGTATACAACGCCTTCTGTATAAACCCTCTCCGGGCTATTGCTGCGGATAAGCATTCTTGGCTCAGAAGTTCTTGTATACGGAACTAGATCCATGGAAGGTACATTTGCGCCGTTAAAAATGTATTTCTCACCAATCTCGGTGAACAATTGATTGAATTCATCCCGGGTGTAAAAGGTTTCACCATTAATGATGATCGTTTTCTCATAATAGCTCGTCGCACCATGCTTGTCTGTTACCGTTAATCCGATTGTTGCTGGTCCCGGTGCAAAAAATGCTAAAGCATTATTGTCCCAGTCCCACTTCACAATCGCATTCTCATCGTCTGTACTTTGATCAATATAGGTGATTTTTTCACCCATTTTATATTCTTCCTTATCCGTAGTGAACATTGCTACCGGCGGTTCGTTCGGGGCCAACACCCGAATGGTCACCGAATACGGATCGCTCCATTCTCCGCTTGAATCCTGTACGTAATAAGTTATTGTTCTCGTACCTGGCTCAGCAAATATGTCCTCTCGGCCTTCCCACTTCTCGTTAACGATCTGAAGCCCGTTAGGGGAGTAAGCATTCGTCTTGTATTTAACCTTTGTCTTTCCGGCAAAAATCTCATCGTTCTCTACAGTAAACGCAGCAACCGGCTTGGTGCCCAAGTTAAGAATGATGCGCTTGTTGGCTTGATCCACTTTGTAAGGAATATCAAGTGCTTGTGTAATGGACGTCAGCGGAACCATAAACACGTTATTGGTCTGATAAGCAGCACCTTTCATGCTAGTCTTAACACCGTTCACTGTATAGTACTTGCTGTCTGTCTTAAACCGCAGTTCATCGGATCCGCGAATAATGACCGTTTCTTTTGTTTTGCTGTCATAAGTAAGCTTTAGGCCAATGCGCTCAACCAAGGAACGAATGGCTACATATGATATACCGTTCTTCACAGCCATCGGCTGTCCCGCTATATACAGCTTTCCATTATGATACATTTTGTCACTGTTCATCATCAAAATAAGGCCTGGCTCATTATTAATCGGCGGTTTAGGATCTACAGATCCGCCTCCAGAACCGCTTCCATTGTCATTGCCGTTGAT
Organism: Paenibacillus uliginis N3/975; assembly: GCF_900177425.1. Classification (NCBI taxonomy): domain Bacteria; kingdom Bacillati; phylum Bacillota; class Bacilli; order Caryophanales; family Paenibacillaceae; genus Paenibacillus; species Paenibacillus uliginis. The sequence goes on from NZ_LT840184.1 coordinate 3,951,303, forward strand.
GCCGGACAAATCTAATATGACTTTCTTCTCAGGCTGGTTTACTTTATATGGAATACCAAGAGCCTGTGTGATGGAAGTGAGAGGAACCATAAACGTATTGTTGTACTGATAAGAAGGGCCCTTCATCGTCCGGGACTCGCCGTTAACTTTATAAGTGCTGCTATTCGTTTTAAAACGTAGTTCATTTCCGTCTTTCATAATGATGGTTTCTTTGGTGGTATTATTATATGAAAGCTTCAGACCTACACGTTCAACCATCGCACGGATGGAAACGTACGATACACCATTTTTCACAGCCATCGGCTGAGCTGCCTTATAATGCTTGCCGTTGTGGTACATATCGGCACTGTTCATGAGCAATATAAGCTCATTAATGGAAGAATCTACAGAGTTTGATTTAGGATCTTCCGTATTCGGGGACTGATCGTCCTGTGTTCCCACTTGATCTTCTTCATTCTTCTCTGCTTCTTCAGTTACTGATTCGTCATCCGGTATAGATTCTGATGGAGATTGGGTATCGTCAATCTTCCCGCTTTCATCAGCATTTGATTGAACAGAATCCGGATCGTTAAGATCGGTATCGGTGCTCTTATCAGGTGACGATTCTTCTAAGGGTACTGAGTTATCTGGCGTCAACGATGAGCTCGTTACAGATTCTGAGGCTTTATCTCTTTGCTGTAACAATTCTTGAGATTGCTGCTGTTCTACATTCCCGCTGTTCGCAGCCTCGGATTGAACCATAACTTGACCGGGCACCATGACAGCAGAAGACTGAGCACTCACAGGTACAACCGTTGACACTTGTGCCACTGCGAGTACAGTGATGATTGACATTCTCTTAAAGTTCATGCTCTGCTCCTTACTCCTATGTTATTCTGAATCTCTCTTTATAAACAGACATACTATTAGACGTCAAGTTCCGACAAAAGTTGCTATTTTTCTGGCAAAAAAGAAGAGGCCGGTATTTCTCCTGCCTGAGCAGGACTCCCGACCTCTGAAAAAGCATGAAAAATAAAAGAATATATTATGCCTTCGATCCTGATAGATGCTTGTCACTAAGACTGACTGGAAGACGGCCTTCCGGCTTCACTTCCCCATATAAAACCCCGGCTAAAGCATCCATATAATATGGTGTATTTTCATAACAGCACAAGTAGGTTGGTATATTAGGGAGGTCATTCAAATCATAAGGATTACGGGTTGAAGCCACAATCAGTTTAACCCCATCCAGCTGCAGCAGCTTCTCCACCAGTTTCCGCTGTCCTTCGGGAAGCCTACTCTCCGATGTGTAGGTCGCGACGACTACCTGCTTAAAGCGTCCTGCCTCCTGAACTGCTGCGTCAACTTCTTCATCCGACAAATCTGTTCCGATACGAATTTCCTCAATCCGTCCGCTACGGCCGTTAAGTGCGTCACCTAGTGTGAAGGAACGGCTCCAAGCTTCATCCACCTGGGTGGCACGAAGCAGCTCCGGCCAGTATACCAGCACGGACTCATCTTGATTTAATGGCAGCTGATCATGATCACGGACCAGCGTAATCCCTTTACCTGCGATTTCGGACAACAGCCCTTTAGCTTCTTGGCTTAATGAGGCCAAATCTACGGCCGGCAGGTTACGCACCGTATGAGCGTTTCTCGCCTTAAGGGTCAATATACGTTCAACAGACGCATCAATTCGATCCTCTGAAATCCGTCCGCTGCGCACCGCATCCGCTACAGCCCGGATAGCGGCTTCCTGATCCTTCAACGTGTGACTGACCAATACGCAATCCGCTCCAGCCTCTATAGAGCGGATAGCCCCCTCGGGTATGCCAAATTCTTTTGCAATCGCATGCATTTCCAGACAGTCCGTAATGATCAGACCTTGAAAACGCATCTCTTCCCGAAGCAAACCAGTAAGCACCGCATGAGACAGAGTTGCCGGGATTCCGTCGTCCGGTTCAATAGCCGGGAAGCTGACATGTGCAGTCATAATAGCGTCAACCTCATCTTCTATCGCTTTCTTGAACGGATACAGCTCCACCTGATCCAGCCGTGCACGCTCGTGAGGAACGGAGGCCAACCCCAAGTGGGAATCTACACTCGTATCCCCATGACCTGGAAAATGCTTTGCTGTTGCTGAGACTCCTTCTTCCTGATAGCCCTTAATAGCAGCCACTCCGTGAACAGCTACGGCCTGAGGATCTTCTCCAAATGAACGTACTCCGATAACAGGGTTCAATGGATTGTTGTTAACATCAAGACACGGGGCAAAGTTCATGTTGATCCCCAATGCACGAAGCTCCTTGGCACCTATTTTTCCAACCTGGTAGGTATATTCCTGACTTCCCGTCGCTCCCAGTGCCATATTTCCAGGAATCCGGCTAATACCTTCATGATCTATCCTCGCCACCATACCGCCTTCCTGATCAATCGCCACGATAAGTGGAGGCTCACCACTGGATGCTGCCAAATCCTGAAGTGATGAGGAAAGCTCCGAAAGCTGGGATAACTTTTGTACGTTTCTTCGGAAATACACGATCCCGCCTACATGATAATCTTGAATGAGCTTTTTTGCGTGGTCATTAGGTGTGAGTGCATCAAAACCACAAATAAACATCTGTCCAATCTTTTGTTCCAGGGTTAAACCCGATACTTTCCAGTCCATATCATACAAACCTACCTTCTAAATTATTTAGCAGATCTTGCTATACACATCTTACAACACCGAGGAACCGCCGCATACCTCCCGGAACTCTGAAGGTGTCATCCCCGTCGCTTTTTGGAACACTTTAGTAAAATAACGACGCTCATGATACCCGACAAATGCTCCGATCTGAGCAATATTTTTGTCACTGTTGGTGAGAAGGAACTTGGCTGCTTCCATGCGCTGTTTGGTGAGGTACTCGACAAAGGTAATACCCACATGGTTTTTGAACAACAGACAAAAATAACTGGAGCTGATTCCAAGGTAGTCCGATAATTCCTCAATTCCCAAATCCGCACCCAATTGGGTGTTAATATAATCCAAGGCGGCTGTCATCAGCTGTTCCGGAGCCTTTTTTACCGAATCGGGATTCGGTTCACTGTCGATAAGAGAAACTGTACTGAAATATTTCTCTTTTACTCTCTTTTTGCGGATTTCTTCACCGATCTCCCGGATCCGATCCTCTAACTCAAAATAATGTATTGGCTTGCTGATGTAATCTTTCACACGGAGTTTAATCGCCTCCCGGGCATACTCAAACTCCTGATAGCCAGTCAACAAAAAAATTTCAGCGTCGCTTCCATTTTCTCTTAATTTCGTAATAAACGTTAGTCCATCCATCACCGGCATACGGATATCACATAAAACCAGATCCGGATCATTCTCTTCAGCAAGCGCCATAGCCTCCATACCGCTTCGGGCCAATCCGATTACTTCCATACCTATGTCCTTCCAGGGTATGACCTTGTTGAGATTGTTTAGAATAGGTGCTTCATCATCCACCAGCAGAACCTTAAGCATGCTGTCCTTCCCCCCCACCGTAATTGGGTATGACACAATGTATAACCGTACCTCCAGGCTGGCTTGAGCATATAAACAATCCGTAGACGTCTCCATACTGGATTCGAATTCGATCGGCAACACTCCGCAACCCAAGTCCACGCCGTTCCTGATTCAGTTTCAAATCTCCCTCTCCTGATTGTGGTGACTCTTTCTCTTCCGGTACCATATATTCAAACAATGAGAGTTGCTGGGAAGTCATACCAAGCCCGTTATCCTCTACATGTACAATCAGATTGCCGCGTTCACTCCATGCCTTGATAACAAGCATGCCCGTATAATCAATTCCTTCAAAACCGTGCTGAATGCTGTTCTCTACCAGCGGCTGAAGTGTCAGCTTCATGATACGACAGGACAACAATTCTTTTGGAATATCAATTTCGTAGTCGAACACGTCTTCGAAACGGAACTTCTGAATCTCCAAGTAGCTTTTCAGATGCTTGATCTCTTCTTCAAGTGTAATTTCTTCCCTGTCCTGAATGCTGATCCGTAAAATACTGGCTAGACGGCACACCATCTCACTGACTTTGCGGCCTTCATTCTGGACAGCAAGGACATTAATGGACTCCAGTGTATTAAATAGGAAGTGCGGCTTAATCTGAGCTTGCAGCACCCGCATATGCGCCTCCGTCTTCAAGCGCTGTTCATCGCGAATCTGATCGAACAACCGGTTGATCCGATCCATAAGATCATTAAAGCCCCTGGATAAGAGAAGCAGCTCGTCCTCCCCCTTCTCTTCTACTCTGGCGCTTAAATCTCCGTCTTCCACACGCCGCATAAAGCGAACAATAATCGCAATTGTGCCAGTAATACGGTTCATGAAAAATTTATTGAACGCAACTGCGGTAACAAGGCAGAGACCGAGAATGACGATAAACCACTTGGCGAATGCGGTAACCTCCTGAGAAAGGGAGGCCCAGTTCGTTACAGAAACCAGACTCCAAGGGTAACCTTCCAGCTTATGAATCGAAATGACGCTCTCTTCGCCGTCAAACTTGGATTTAAAGCTCTGATACTCTGAACCGTAATCGATCCCTCTATCCATGAAAGCGTTCATATTTTGCCCGTCACTGTGTTCCTTCGGATCAAACAGAATCAGCCCTTCATCATTGACAAGTAAAAATGACGTATCCTGAAGATTGTTCGGCAGCGTTAAATTCCGAAATATCCGTTCAAATTCAAGCCGCTTAATCTGAACAACGAGAATTCCCTCTTTTCGGAACGTCTCCATGTTTTTCACAAGACGGATTTGCGTAAATACAGATTCTTTTCCGGTTAACTCCGGGTATTCATGCGGTGCGATCCACTTGGGGACGCCGTTCAGTTTAACCACTTCCTCATAGAAGTGGCTTTTTTGGAAATCAATGAACGGCATCGCACCAAAGTCCTCCTTAGTGAAGATCGGAACATGGCTCGATCTTTTGTTCATATTGTACAAAAATGCATAACTGATCGCCGGGTGATTATATAACATGTTACGGAAATTCCGCTGACTCGCATTCAGATTCAACTGCTCTGCATTGGTAATAAAGTCCTGAGAAGCGGGATCGTCGGCTTTTAATGCTGTTGTAAATACCGAAGATACGATCCCCGTATCGGTCACTTTTTCCATCTCATCAAATACGTTCAGTATGCTGTAACTGATTGCCTTTAAGGAATACTCTGCCTGTTGACTGTATTTTTTCTCGATAGAATTATAAGTTACGAAGAAAGTGAACAAACCCAGTACAAGCAAAGGAATGATTATTAGTCCCAAAAAAGCCGTGAATAACTTGTTCCTCAGGTTCATACACAAGCTCCTATTTCATCATAAGTTATCCCTTAACGCTGCCGGCGGTAACGCCCTCAATAATTTTCTCTTGAAGGATAGCATAAATGATCAGGACCGGCATGACACTGAACACAATTCCAGCAGACATCTGCGCGTAGTTCGTGTTATAAGCATCCCGGAATCCGACCATACCGACAGGCAATGTTCTCAGTTCATCGTTGGATAAAAAGTAGTTGGCTAATAGGAACTCGTTCCAATTGCCGAGGAAGTTAATAATGAACACCGTAACGATGGCTGGAACAGTTAGAGGTAATATAATCTTAGCAAACAAACCTCCTGACCTCAATCCATCAATCACAGCTGCTTCTTCAATTTCTCCCGGAATGGAACGCATGAATGCCGCGAGAATAATGACAGAGAATGGTATGGCATTGGCGATATAAGGCAGAATGAGTGCCATATGGGTGTTCAGAATATCCAATTTTTTCATTATGCCATAAATCGGTAGAAGTAGTGAATTATTGGGAATGAGCATACCAATCAGAATGAGTTGAAAAATAATAGCGCTGATGCGGTTATATCTCATTCGCGTGACCGCAAAGGCCAGCATTGCTGCAAACAGAATCGATAAACAAGCGGACAGTATTCCAATATACAAGCTGTTTAAGAAATAGGTGCTAATTTTGGCGTTCACCCATGCATTCACATAGTTGTCTAGTATGAATGTGTCTGGTAATCCGAACGGATTTGAAGCGATCGCCTGATTATCTGTTTTAACTGAAGAAAAAAGAACGAACAGAAAAGGATATAATATGACGAGCATGTAAGCCATTAGAAAAATGTGCGGGATCAATTTTTTGACTGGTCTCATCAGTATTCAATCCTTTCATTTCGTCTTGCTATCAGAAGTTGGTAAGCGACGGTTACGAGAATGGTAAATATGAAGATCAATACGGCAATGGTATTACCGAAGCCATGCTGGAAGCTCGTAATCGCATAACGGATCATATAAGTTGCCATGACATCTGTAGAACCCGCAGGACCGCCTTTGGTCATGACGAGTACGATATCCGCCGCTTTCATAGCCCCTGCGATCGAGAGCATGATGACAACGGAAATAATCGGCATGATGAGCGGTAGCGTAATTTTACGGGCCCGCTGAAATCCGGTTGCACCATCGATCGCAGCAGCCTCATCCAATTCTTTAGGTATGGAAATAATCGCGGCAAGCACCATAACGATATAAAATCCGGTCCACTGCCAGGCGTTAGTTATCAAAATCGAGATCATAGCCCATTTCTTCTCGGACAGCCAGTAGATCGGTTCTACACCAAACAACCCCAAAATTTCATTCATTAAACCGAAATCCGGATTGTAAATGAACCCCCACAGAATGCCGATTACGGCGGTGGACATGATGGATGGAGCAAAAACTGCTGTTTTGTATAGCCCCTTCAGCTTTTTAACATTGGCGATAAGCAGTGAAAAGAAAATAATAACTGGAACTTGGATAAAGCATGAAAACAAAATAAAATACAGATTATTTTTAACCGATTTCCAAAATGAAATGTCTTCAAAAGCTTTGGTATAATTATCAAAACCGATATACTTAACATCCTTGGATATCCCATTCCAGCTCGTAAAACTGTTATCAATCGCTGTGTAGATGGGGTAAATAAAAAAGGCTAAGAACAGTATGAATGCCGGCAGAACAAACAGGATGTAAATCAGAGGGTTTCTCAGCGCTTTATTCATGGTAACCTCCGTAGTCTGTGTCTAATGCTTAGAGGAAAGGGCACCCCCATGTTTCAAGCGGGTGGCGCCCTTATCATCTAAACTTTGATATATCTATTCTCCTTCGGACTCATTAGCCGCATCTTGAGCCGCCTGCACGTTCTTAAGCATTTGCTCAGCATCAATCTCTCCACCGATAACCTGCTGAATTCCAAGGCTCAGTGCTGTATTGACGCTTGCTTGAACCAAAGCATCAAATGCAGGGAAGGATTTGTCAATTTCGCTGACCGCCTTGAAAATATCCTGCATAATCGCATCATCGGAAGTGGAGTTCATCGTCGCGACATCCATCTTCATGGCCGGCAGTACGCCATCTTCCTTCAAACCGCGAAGCTGCATTTCATCGGTCCACATGTTTTTGATTAACTCTTTAACTGCCTGCATTTTACGCGGATCATCTTTGATCGAAGCAGAGAAGCCATATCCGTTGTTTGCATCCTGCATGACGACTACAGGATCACCTTCATTTACAGGAGGCAAGTTGAAAAATCCGATCTTGCCTACCATGTCACCAGCCTGCTCAGGATCTCTGAACACACTTGTTGCCCAAGAGCCATCCATCATCATGATGGCTTCACCCGAAATAATCTGATTTCTCATATCTGCATATTCGAATCCGAGCTCGCCCTTTTTGTAATATCCTTTTTGAACCCATTCCTGATGTTTCTTCACACCTTCAACCACTTTCGGATCTGTCCATTTGCTTTCCCCTGTCTTGAAACCGTAAGTGATTTCCGGTCCTGCGTAATAAGCCCACAGGTTATTCGTTGTCATTAATGGAATCCATGCATCTTTGGAAGATTGGGCAAATGGTATTTTTCCGTCAGCCTTGATGGTCTCCGCAATTTTCTCCAGTTCAGCCAGCGTCTTAGGAACCGATAGACCTTTTTGTTCAAAATATTCTTTATTATAGAAAAACCCTTCTATGTTGCCGCCAATCGGCAGTCCATATAATTTGCCATCGTGAGTAAACGGATCCAGTGTAGTGAATTTGTCTTTAATACCCAGCTCATCCACGATTGGAGTAATATCCAGCATCAAACCTTCCTTAGCATAGACACCTGCATCGGGGCTGCCAAACACATCAAAAATTTCTGGTGGTTTCCCGGAAGCCATCTCGCCTCTCAGCTTCTCTTTTCGGTTTACTTCAGAGTCAACACCATCCAGGTTAAGCTTAAGTCCGGGTACAGCTGCTTCCGTCTTCTTCACCACATCCTGAAGCAACGCCAATCTGAATTTCTTAGAATCACCGACTTGGGTATGACGGATCGTCATTTCAAACGGTTCATTGCCGGCTTCTGGCGTTCCTTCACTGCCTTTGGCCGGTTCTTTGTCTGCGCCACAACCAGACACAAAAGCCGAAGTGACTAGAAGCAGTGACATTAGCAATGCAAGGCTCTTTTTCTTCATGATTGTTTGACCCTCCCAAAAATTTATTTATGTTATATACCCATTATAGAAAGCGATTTCATTTTAAGTAAGATCGTTAATTATCTTAAAGAGGGGTAAAATCCTCTAATAAAATACAAAAACCTTGCCATAAATAGCAAGGTTTTTGTCATATAAGATAATATTTATAACTGATTACACCATCTGTGTCTGCCTTCTGCCTTCCTCAATCAACCGATATGCGCGAGCTACTTCCTCTTCTGTCGGAGATGGTACGCCTTCCAGTGGATAAACTTTACCCAAAGCTTCCCATTTATACACACCCATCTGGTGGTATGGAAGAATCTCAAATTTCTCTACACCGTTTAAAGTGCCAATGAAACGTCCGAGTTCAAGTAAATCTTCTTCCTGCTCATGAATTCCAGGCACGTATACGTGTCTGATCCACATTTTACGGCCATTATCAGAGAGCCACCGCGCCATCTTCAAGGTACGCTCATTTGATTTTCCTGTCAGTTCGATATGCTTCTCATCGTTGATGTGTTTGAGATCGAGCAGTACCAAATCGGTATTTTCGAGCAGTTCACGAATCTTCTCCGGTTCATTGTATCCGTTGCTATCCAGTGTCGTGTGAAGGTTCCAGCGACGCTTCGCCTCCTTAAACACCTGAGTAACGAATGGAAACTGTAGGGTCGGCTCTCCGCCTGATACGGTGAGTCCGCCACCGGAAGAACGATAGTACTGAAGGTAGGGTTCGATTTCAGAGAGCACCTCATCCACCGACATTTCATTCCCCTCATTCAAGCCCCACGTATCCGGGTTATGACAGTATTGGCATTTTAACAAGCATCCTTGCATGAAGAGCACAAAGCGGATACCCGGACCGTCCACCGTTCCGAACGTTTCTATGGAATGCACATGGCCTTTAATCATATGATGTCATCCTTTCTGTATCCGCTTTGTCATAAGCAAAGTTTGGTCATTTAATTATATACTTTATCCGGCCGTATTACATCGAACCGTGGAAAGTACGATTAATGACATCCAGCTGCTGCTCACGAGTCAATTTAATGAAGTTTACAGCATAACCCGATACACGGATCGTTAATTGCGGATAATTTTCTGGATGCTCCATAGCGTCCATCAATTGCTCACGATCAAATACGTTAACGTTCAAATGATGCGCTTTGCTGCCAAAGTAACCATCCATCATTGCTACCAAGTTAGTCTCACGGATAGCAGCTTCTTTACCGAGTGCTTTTGGCACGATTGAGAAGGTGTTCGAGATACCGTCCAGGCTGTCTTCATAAGGCAGTTTTGCTACCGAACTCAAGGAAGCAAGCGCACCTTTTTTGTCGCGTCCGTGCATTGGGTTTGCACCAGGTGCAAATGGCTCTCCCGCTTTACGTCCATCTGGAGTAGTACCCGTCTTCTTACCGTATACCACGTTCGAAGTAATCGTCAGTACGGACTGTGTTGGCAGTGCATCACGGTAAGCTTTATGTTTGCGGATCATGCCCATGAAAGTCTCAACCAGTTCAACAGCGATGCTGTCAACTCGGTCGTCGTTGTTTCCGTAGCAAGGGAAGTCGCCCTCGATTTCAAAATCAACAGCAATGCCATTTTCATTGCGAACTGGCTTCACTTTAGCATATTTAATGGCACTCAAGGAGTCAGCGGCTACCGACAATCCGGCGATACCACATGCCATCGTGCGCAGAATATCACGGTCATGCAGCGCCATCTCAATACGCTCATAGGAATATTTATCATGCATATAGTGAATTACGTTCAGCGTGTTCATATACAGCTTCGCGAGCCATTCCATCATCGGCTTGAAGCGTTTCATTACTTCTTCATAGTCGAGGGTCTCTGCAGTAATAGCAGGGAACTCAGGACCAACTTGAACACCGGATTTTTCATCACGGCCGCCGTTAATAGCATACAGAAGCGCTTTAGCCAAGTTTGCACGTGCTCCGAAGAACTGCATTTGTTTACCGATACGCATAGCCGATACGCAGCAAGCAATACCGTAGTCTTCACCGTAGATCGGACGCATCAGATCATCGTTCTCATACTGAATGGAGCTCGTTTCGATGGATACTTTTGCACAGAATTTCTTAAAGCCTTCAGGCAGCTTCTCTGACCACAGTACAGTCAGGTTTGGTTCAGGTGCAGGTCCAAGATTGTAGAGTGTGTGCAGGAAGCGGAAGCTGTTCTTCGTTACACGAGTTTCGCCGTTCATTGACATACCGCCAATGGATTCTGTTACCCAAGTTGGGTCACCGCTGAACAGATCATTGTAATCCGGTGTACGCAGGAACTTAACGATACGAAGCTTCATTACAAAATGGTCAACCAGTTCTTGTGCTGTTTCTTCGGTCAATGTGCCTTCAGCCAGATCACGCTGGATGTAAACATCCAAGAATGAAGATACACGTCCGAGGGACATCGCTGCACCGTTCTGTTCTTTAATAGCTGCCAAGTAACCGAAATACAGCCACTGGAATGCTTCTTTTGCTGTTGCTGCCGGTTTAGAAATATCAAAGCCGTGCATTTCAGCCATTTGTTTCAGTTCTTTCAATGCACGAATTTGCTCTGACAGTTCCTCACGAAGACGAATCACATTCTCGTCAATCACATCAACCTCGAGACTGTCCAGCTCTTTCATTTTATCTTTAATTAAGAAATCAATACCGTATAGTGAAATCCGACGATAGTCGCCGATAATGCGTCCACGTCCGTATGCATCGGGAAGTCCTGTAATGATACCGGCTCTACGCGCAGCCCGCATCTCGGAAGTATAAGCGTCAAATACCCCTTGGTTATGGGTTTTGCGAATGTTTGTGAACATATCAACGATGCCTTGCGGAAGTTCAAATCCATAAGCATTACATGCGTCGATCATCATCTTAATGCCGCCGAACGGCTGAATGGAACGTTTGAATGGCTCATCGGTTTGTACCCCGACGACTTGTTCTTTGCTTTTATCCAAGTAACCTGGCTGGTGCGAAACAATTGTAGAAGGAGTGTTTACATCCACATCCAGCACGCCGCCCGCTTCCCGTTCTTTTTTTGTCAGGTCCGATACGATGTCCCATAATGCTTTGGTGTTCGCTGTAGGACCAACCAGAAAATCATCAACACCGTAATAAGGATCAATATTCAGCGCAATAAATTCGTTAACATCTACTGCTCTGTTCCATTTTCCTGTTTTGAACCCTCTCCAACCGGACTGCATGTCTTTAATTTCTTTTTCAATCACCGACATTTTTAAATCCCTCCATGTTCTGTTGTTGAGGCATGAGTTTATAGTATATCTTTCTCATGTCCACCATCCCAGATCAATAAAATGTGACACATTTCACAATGTTGGGTGTGAAGCCCCGGCTACATTCCGAGCCGCTAAACTGTAAGAGTTATTATCTGAGATTGTTTTTACACTTTAATTGTAGTCCCGTTAACTGAAAACAGCTGTGACAAATATCACAAACAAGGTGATATTTGTCACGCTGATTCACTTACAATTTATCTATCTATATTAGCTGTCAAAACGTCCGTAGAACGCGTTGCGATACACATCTGCGAGCTCAGTTACGAGAGGCAGTTTTGGATTCGCAGTTGTACATTGGTCTTCAAATGCACGGTCTGCCAAGTACTCCACCCGGCTTTCAAAGTCTGCCGGATCAAAGCCGAGCTGCTGGAACGATTCCTCAATGCCAAGTTTTTTGTTTAGGTCGCGAATCGCTTTGATCAAGCTGTTCACGCCTTCTTCGGTTGTGCGAGCCGGCAATCCAAGAATGCGGGCAATCTCTGCATACTTTTCATCTGCTACGAAGTGGGTATATTTAGGCCATGCAGCAAACTTCGTCGGTTTCATGGCATTGTAACGGATGACGTGAGGCAACAGAATCGCATTGGTCCGTCCATGTGCGGTATGATATTGACCGCCCCATTTATGAGCAAGGCTGTGGTTGATGCCCAGGAATGCGTTGGCAAAAGCCATACCAGCAAGTGTCGATGCGTTATGCATTTTTTCACGAGCCAGTTTGTCGCCAGTCAGTGCCGACTTCTCAAGGTACTGGAATACAAGCTGAATAGCTTTGATTGCAATACCATCTGTATAGTCGTTGGCCATTACAGATACATAAGCCTCAATTGCGTGTGTCAGAACGTCCATACCCGTATCGGCAACTGCTGTTTTAGGCAAGCTGTACACATACTCTGGATCGATAATTGCCACGTCAGGCGTCAGCTCATAGTCTGCCAGAGGATACTTCGTATTCCCATGCTCTTTATCGGTGATAACCGTAAATGAAGTTACTTCCGAACCAGTACCCGATGTTGTTGGGATTGCTACGAACTTCGCTTTTTGACCAAGTCTTGGGAATTTGTAAATCCGTTTGCGAATGTCCATGAATTTTTGCTTCAGATTGTTGAAATCAGTGTCCGGATATTCATAGAACAGCCACATCCCTTTTGCTGCGTCCATCGGAGATCCACCGCCAAGGGCAATGATGCAGTCCGGCTGGAATCTCTTCATCATTTCAGCACCGCGCTGAACCGTAGTTGTTGATGGATCCGGTTCTACTTCAGAGAATACTTCGATGGCAACCGGAACCTGACGCTGACGAAGATAATGCTCAACTCTTTCTACATAGCCGAGTTTCACCATCATAGGGTCAGTAATAATGGCAACACGTGTGATATCCGGCATTTTGGCAAGGTACTGGGTTGATCCTTTTTCAAAATAAATTTTGTTCGGTACTTTGAACCACTGCATATTCACGGTACGACGGTTCACCCTTTTCACGTTGATGAGATTGACGGCGGTCACGTTCGAAGATGTCGAGTTACGACCATACGATCCGCAGCCCAAGGTCAACGACGGCAAGTTTGTATTGTAGATGTCACCAATACCACCCTGTGACGAAGGCTGGTTCACGAGTATCCGGCAAGTTTGCATACGGTCCGAGAACTTATTGATGATTTCTTCGTTATTCGAGTGAATAACTGACGAGTGACCCATACCGCCAAAAGCAACGATTTCAGCAGCACGGTCAATTCCTTGATCTGCTGTCTTCACTTTGTAGCAGGCCAGGATCGGGCTAAGCTTTTCAGCTGATAGCGGGAACTTCGGTCCCACGCCTTCAATCTCAGCTACCAGGATTTTTGTTCCTTTCGGAACTTCAATTCCACATGCTTCAGCGATCTTCACAGCAGGCTGTCCGACGATTGCAGGGTTTACCGCGCACTTCTCTGCCACTATTGCACCTGCGGTCAGCTTCGCCGCTTCTTCTTTGTTCACGAAGTAGCAGCCGCTCGCGATCATTTTTTTCTTCACTTGTTCAAAAATAGCTTCTTCTATAATAACAGCCTGTTCCGATGCACAGATCATGCCGTTGTCAAACGTTTTTGAGAGAATGAGGTCATTGACCGCTTGATCAAGATTGGCCGTTTTTTCAATAAAGCAAGGTACGTTCCCGGGTCCTACACCGAGTGCCGGTTTCCCGCAGCTGTACGCTGCTTTTACCATGGCCGATCCGCCTGTAGCCAAAATGCAAGCTACATCAGGATGGTTCATCAGGACATTGGTCTTTTCCATAGACGGTTCGTCAATCCATTGAATACAGCCTTCCGGAGCACCGAGTTTTACTGCGGCATCCAGCAAAATCTTCGCTGCTTCACGGCTGCAGGCTTGTGCGGATGGATGGAAACCAAAGATGATCGGATTTTTCGTCTTAATGGCAATAAGTGCTTTAAAAATTGTCGTTGATGTCGGATTCGTTACTGGGGTAATCCCCATAATGATACCTACAGGCTCAGCAATCTTTTGGAAGTTGTCATAAGAGTTATCTTCAATAACGCCAACCGTCTTATTGTACTTAATACTGTTATGAATATATTCGGTGGCAAACATGTTCTTGATGATTTTGTCTTCGTATACTCCACGGCCCGTTTCCTGCACAGCCAGTTTGGCCAGATGCATATGCTTATCCATCCCTGCCAGCGCCATGGCATTAACGATCTTGTCGATTTGTTCCTGATTAATGTCAACAAACTGTTCTCTAGCCTTGTTTGCCTTGTCGATTAAGCCTTGAATATACTCACCTGCTGTTTGCTGTTTCACCTGAGCGGCTTCATTCTTAATGGCCATCTCCCTCATCCTCCTGTAAAAAAATGTTTATTATCTCTCTACACATTGATCATATCACAGGCCTCCTCAGAAAGATAGTGAATTTTTTCACATAGTTAAAACTTTTTTCAGAAAATAAATTCAAACGCAATCATTTCCATCTTTTCAAATTGTCTGTGTTGTCTTACACTACATTATCTCTGTTTCAAGTGAAAATAATCACAACGTTTGAAAATTCGCCACTTTTGCCCCTGCTTTCTGCCCCACAAGTGAATGTATTCACGTTATAATTAATTTAAATTTAACAGAAAATATTAGGGAGTTAGGGGATAGCGACATGAGAACAATGGAGAAGGTCATGGAAACCCAAGGGAATACCAGCTGTTTTTCGGAGCAAAACCTCAACCGTCTGCTCGTTAGCATGAAGGATCGTGTGATTCCGGAAGGATCCCATTTGTTCTGGGAAGGCGATTTTTCCGATAAACTTTACTATATCAAACGTGGACGCATTAAATTAACCAAATCGACGGATGAAGGCAAAGAACTTATCCTATATATGTATCAAGCTGGTGATATGGTTGGCCAGGCCGATCCCTTCTTCAGCACCAAACACAGCTTCTCGGCTGAAGTGTTGGAAGAAAGTGAAGTCGGCGTTATTGAGCATAAGGATCTCGAAATTCTCATCTGCCAACACTGCGATTTCGCCATCGACTTCATGAAATGGATGGGGATTCATCACCGGATAACACAGACCAAATTTAGAGACCTGATGATGTATGGAAAGCCCGGGGCACTCAGCTCAACACTGATCCGACTTGGCAATACTTATGGGGAAATTCTCTCGGACAACTCGATCTTGATCAACAAGAAAATTACCCATACAGATTTATCGAACATGATTGGCGCTACTCGCGAGAGCGTGAACCGCATGCTGAGCGACCTCCGCAAAAAAGAAGTTGTCGAGTATGTAAGTGGAATGATAGTGATCAAAAACTTAGGAGCCCTGCAGGAAATCTGTCACTGTGAGCTATGCCCAAATGAGATCTGTCGTATATGATCTCCCTGCTGCAAAACTCATTAGAAGCTTATAAAGACGCTCGATGGTGATCGGGCGTCTTTATTGTTTTTGAGTATAAAAGCAGAAAAATCGACCACAATAAAAACGTCTTTCCAAACCATTCAAAAGGGAGTGCTTCTCGCATGCGTGAAGGTTTGATTCCTGCTGTTCTTGGAACTGTAGTATCTGCTTCCGGCGCCGCTCTGCTTTGCAGCAAGTATAAACTTGCCGCAACCGGTATCCTTGGGTTCGGGCTCGCTCATATCGCACTTGGTGCGATTGACCTTGTGCAACACCGGTGACTGTTTTGGAAGACTTTAAGGGGCGCTCTGAATAGCCATACGATGGCTAAAGGACGCCCCTTCTTCTATATGTTTAAACTTATGGTTTGTGAGACGCTTCGTGCATATTCATCGTTAAAACGTACACAAAAAAATCACCCCCTTGTGAGTGGCAGTAACTATCCGCCATCTAAAGGGAGCGATTTCTTATCTTTTAATGCCTGCCCAAACTCATTCTCTAACATAGCATTTAGAACTTATTTATGGGAAAGTTCCTTATCGTTCACATACTTTTGTGTCTTTTTACCTTTAATCGGGGAGATAAACCAGTAAGACATACCTACGAACAACCCACCACCAATAATGTTCCCCAGTGTGACCGGAACCATATTGTTAACCCAACCAGCAATCGAAACGGTTTCCGGATGTCCTGGCAGCATCGTTGCGAGAGACAAAAGCGTCATATTCGCTACACTGTGCTCATAACCCGTAGCAATGAAAGCAAACAGACACCACCAGATGAGAATGAGTTTGGCTGTTTCTTCTTTTGCACGGGTTCCCATCCACAAGGCAAGACAGACAAGCCAGTTACACAAAATACCGCGGAAAAATAATTCCATAAAAGGCGCATTCATTTTATTGGCAGCCGCCGTAAAGATCACATGATCAGATGGAATAGCCTTAAACAAGCCGGTACCCCATACCAGCAGACTGAGCAGTACAGCTCCACCCAGATTGCCAAGAAATACGATCACCCAGTTTTTCAATGTATCTCCCACGGATGTTCGTCCAGCAAGAGTGCTCATCGTAAAAAACATATTGTTACCGGTAAACAGTTCTGCTCCAGCAAAAACAACCAGTGTCAGTGCAATTCCGAAAGAAGCTCCCATCACCAAAGTCTGAAACGGTGAGCCTGCAGCCGCAAATGGCGCACCCAGTTTAAAGATCAGAACAATTCCAATACCAACATATGCGCCGGCCAGGAAAGCCGAGACGAAGTAACGGATCATATTCGCGTTCATATGTTCTTTCTTTTTGACAGCCGCCTCAATGATGCTTTCCACTCCCTGTGTGAACATAGGGGTACCTCCTGTTATGGTTTCTCTCTACTTGGTATACACAACCAGCTGGTATTCCCTATACGGCGATCTGTACAACATCTCCCTCTAACCGGACCGGGTAAGTCCGGACCTGACCACTATCGGGCTCTTGCACTTCACCGCTTTCCAAGTCAATTCTCCAGTCGTAAAGTGGATCATACAGGTAGTGACCAGATACAATCCCCTCAGCCAATGGTCCGCCTCTCGGGTGCGGGGTTTTATTCTCCAGAGCAAACAAACGACCATCCGATGTGTGAAAAACGGCAATCTCTTCATTCTTGATTACCACAACTTTTCCAATACGCATCATAAACTCATCTTTTTTTCCAACATCAATATACTCGCCTGTCATCGTCATGTTTTGGTCTCCTTTACTCTATTTACTCCGCCGCTGCGGGACTTGTGCTCTGGAACATCGCTCTTAGCACCTGTTTATCGTTCAGCACTTTCTTCCAAGGTTCCTCGACCTGCTGCAAGGCTACCTCGATTCTTTCTACCAAAGCCTTGCGCTGATCATGGTCTTCAAGAATGGTTTTCTTGATGTCGTCCAGACCTACGCGTTCCACCCATTCCGAGGTTCTTTCCAAATACTTACCTGTTTCTCGATAATATTGGATGACCGCACCACATATTTCAAATAACTCCTCGTCGGTTTTAACCTTGCAAAATGCGTCTGCGATGCGTGCCTTGATTCCACCGTTACCGCCAATGAATATCTCCCAGCCTCCGTCATTCCCGACGATGCCAATATCCTTCGTGCACGATTCGGCGCAGTTACGTGGACAGCCATTCACGGCTATTTTAAATTTTGCAGGAAGATCGAGTCTCTCGAATTTTTTCTCAATCAATGCTCCTATACCCATCGAATCCTGCGTACCAAAGCGGCAAAATGTCGAACCTACACATGTCTTAACCGTACGAAGCGATTTGGCGTAGGCATAACCCGAAGGCATATCGAGTTCTTCCCAAACCTTCGGCACATCCTCCTTCTTCACTCCGATAAGAGCCAGACGCTGTCCACCGGTCACCTTCACGACCTTGACATCATACTTAAGCGAAACGTCCGCAATTCTCTTCAAATCTTCCACTGTTGTCACTCCGCCATACATCCGCGGAACTACAGTATATGTGCCGTCTTTCTGGATATTGGCATTCATCCGCTCATTGACGAAACGTGATTCCTTCTCATCCTCGTAGGTTTCCGGGTAAATCATACCAAGATAATAGTTGATAGCAGGGCGACATTTCGAGCAGCCTTCAGGCTGGCTCCACTCCAGCACATTCATGACTTCACCGATTGTTCTTAGTCCCTTGGCACGGATTTCAGCTACGATCTCGTCACGACTGTGTGTTGTGCATCCACAAATTCCTTGTTTACTTGCACTTTTGAAACCGTCACCGAGCACATATTGCAAGATTTGTTCAACGACTGGCTTACATCCGCCGCAAGAGCGGGTTGCTCCAGTGCATGCCTTGATTTCATCCACCGTGGTCAGTCCCTGAACCATTACTGCATCCACAATGGTCTTCTTCGTCACCCCGTTGCATCCGCAAACAATTTCTTCATCTGCCATACTTTCAACCGAGGTTCCTTTTTTGGCGCCTGCGCCGCAACAGCCCGTTCCCATGACCGTAGCATAGATCTCATCTGTCATCTGCGCCTCTTGCTTGATCAGCTTTTGCAGAGCCGCCGACTCGGTTACATCTCCGAATAAAACCGCACCGACGATCACATTGTTCTTCAACAAAATTTTCTTATAGGTCTTTTTCCATTCATCTTTAGCAGCAATAACGGTATGTTCCGAACCTTCAATAAATTCACCAGCAGAGAATACATCCACACCGCTGATTTTCAGCTTGGTCGATACAACGGAGCCTTCATACGGCAACGTGTCCACTCCACATAAATGCTTCGCAAGCACCATACCCTGCTCAAACAACGGAGCCACAAGACCATAGCATACACCCCGATGCTCATCACATTCCCCAACGGCATATACATTCTCCATGGAAGTCTGCAGATTGTCATTGACCACAATGCCGCGATTAACTTCAATCCCACTCGCCTTAGCTACGGCTACATTCGGTTTAATACCGACAGCCATGACAACAAAACCGGCTTCCAGTTCTGTTCCGTCATTAAATCGCAGTCCAGTTACCCGATCTCCGCCCAGTAACGCTACGGTCTGCTTACCCATGGCAAACTTGATACCTTGACGCTCCAGCTCAGCTTGCAACATAGCCGATGCATTGTGATCAAGCTGGCGTTCCATGAGGTCATTCATCAAGTGGACAACCGTGACATCCATACCTAGGTTAACGAGTCCCTTAGCGGCTTCAAGACCGAGAAGACCTCCGCCGATCACCGCGGCTTTCTTGTACTTCTTAGCAGCCGCAAGCATCTGATTGCAATCCGCGATATCACGGAAGCCTACTACACCCTCTTTATCGCTTCCAGGCACAGGCAATATAAACGGATTTGAACCTGTGGCAATAATAACGCGATCATATGGAACTGCAAGTCCATTCTCGGCTACAACCACCTTGTTCTCCTCGTCAATCTTGGTGACCGTAGTTCCCGTGTGCAGTGTGATATCATTATCTTTGTACCAATTCCAATCATTCAGTACAATATCATCTAGCGTTTTACTGCCTTCCAGAACGTAAGACAGCATGATCCGGTTATAGTTGGGATGCGGCTCACTGCCGAATACGGTAATATCATAAGCGCCACCTAATTTTATGATTTGCTCTACCGTGCTAATACCCGCCATGCCGTTACCTATGACCACTAGCTTTTGTTTGTTCTTGCCAGTCATGATCTTTTCCTCCTTAAAAGGTCTATCCAACCCTCTTGATTTCACTTTAATCAAGCCGTCTCGTGTTTAAATTCGATCGTTTTATTAAATTCATTTCCATTTCATTGATCTTTTAAGGTCATTATACATTTAAAATTTAATTGTTATTGTGATTATCTTCACTCCAATTGTGAATTCTTTCACACCATTTTTAACAATTGCACACAAAAAAAGACAGCCAATGCTGTCTCCTTTATTTGTGACTATACGATCAAAGCTTTCATGTAAGTACGGCCACCCTTAGGAATTTTCAAATAGGGACGGAGGCCAGAAAATCCTTTAGAGCTCAGATCAACCCCCGTCATCCAATTTCCGGAGACGCTGGCGCCTTCTGACTGCATCACGAGAGAGGGTGCAGATATTCGCTCCTGATAAAGAGGAATTCTTGTTTGAATTGTCTTGAAGTCTTTCCCTCTTTCTTTCAGAGGGACTGGACTTAGATAAGTAGGGACAAAATAATCTGAAATGACCTCCATCTCTTCCTCGGTAAAAAACGGCTCATCACCAAGGAACGGCTGGAACAGTCGAATTTCCTCAAATTGTGACCAGATCACCATCTGCAGCAATCTGTCTGGAAGCCCTTTGTCGTGAAATGTGAGGCTATCCCCATCTCCTGTTTCAAAAGATGATTCTCCCTCCGCTTGTGTCGGTGTTTCCGAAATTACCGAAGGGTGTCTGTATCTTTCACATCCAATACATTTCCAGCCCTTCGGGCTTTTGACCCATTTTTGAAATATTCCACTTTCCAGATCCCCCTCCCAAAGCTTGGGTACCTTCGGGTTGCGGCTCATTCCAGTCATTGCGGTCCACATGGAATCCGGCATATAGCGGTCCAAAAGATCCTGGGTCTTGTCATAAATATGCTGCACTCTTATCGAAGCCCTCTCAAGCTCGGCGGCTTCCTCTTGTCCATAATGAACGTGCGGCAGTTTAACCGAATTTTTCATAAAGGCTCGCCTCCTCAAGTGCTTTAGGGCTATTTTTCCAATTATACTATATTTGACTGGTTCAAGTGCAAGTCCACTTCAATCGACAGCAAAAAACCCTGGTCAAAGCAAGTCTGCCTTGCACCAGGGCTAACGCTGAGGTTATTTCATTTTACTTTACCCATTGTTCCGCCCAGTTCGAAATCTGTTCCATAACAGGCTGCAAGGCTTTTCCCTTTTCAGTCAGCTCGTACTCTATACGAACCGGCGTTTCGGGGTATACATGTCTGATTAATATGCCTTCGCTTTCCAAATCCTTCATTCGCTCGGACAGCATTTTGTCGCTCATAGACGGAATGAAATTTGAGATATCCTTAAACCGTTTCGGACCACTCATCAGTGTCTGGATAATTAGTCCGTTCCAACGCTTTCCAAGGAAGGCGAAAGCGGACTCGAAACGGGGGCATAAACAGGGATTTGTAACTTCCATATCATTTCACCTCTTTACAGAGTCACAATAGTTGCTGTGAAACATAAAACTTACAATAAGTTAGTACATTTAAATTTTAGCATATTTTTATGGAACTGAAAACCACTTACCTGTTTTAACTTTAAAATGGTGCTTTATTGCTTGGTCATATGAACCAATATTTCGAGATTAAATCAATAACTTGGGACAATTTTCTATTATACAGTACATTTGCCGAATGGGACAGAGGGAAAATGTCCACATTGGTGAAACAGTCCTATAAACATGAATACCCTAATTTTGTCGTTTTATATTTCAACTTATTCCTCGACTTGAAAATTCATTTTAGCAGTAGCTTTTCTTGCGAGATAAGGATGCACTTTACTCCGATGATTATTCTTTCTTATCTCTAAATAAAAACGGCTGCCGATGGTCGGCAGCCGTCTTTGAAATCCTTATTACACAAGAGCGCCAAGCGGACGAACAGGCTGGCTGTTTCCGAATACAGGTTTAACTGCATAAGAATTAGCTGCTGCCCATCTGATTCCGTTGGAAATGACTTTTAAAATTTCAGGGTTATAGTATGTCGGATATGTCTCATGACCTGGGCGGAAGTAAAAAATGTTTCCTTGTCCGCGCTTAAAAGTACAACCGCTCCGGAATACTTCCCCGCCCGCAAAGTTGCTGATA
This sequence comes from Paenibacillus uliginis N3/975, assembly GCF_900177425.1. Lineage (NCBI taxonomy): Bacteria > Bacillati > Bacillota > Bacilli > Caryophanales > Paenibacillaceae > Paenibacillus > Paenibacillus uliginis. Next base: position 3,973,300 of record NZ_LT840184.1, read on the forward strand.
AAAATCAGCTCATCCGGTGTAGGGATATCGAAAAATTCACCGTACATCTCTTCTTGTTCAAGAATGATGTGGCTGTTCACTCCTGCTGCAATTGGATGTGAAGGATTGACAGACCATAAAATCTCTTGTTCTCCCACCTCACGCCATTTCAAATCGCAGCTCGTTCCCATCAGCGCTTTAAACGGTTTGGAGAAATGCCCGGAATGAAGCACAACAAACCCCATGCCTTCCTGCACCCGTTTTACGACCTTGCTGACAATCTCGTCATCCACACGGTCATGAGCCATGTGACCCCACCACAGCAGCACATCGGTCGAGTTCAAGACTTCATCGGTTAAACCGTGCTCCGGCTGATCCAGCGTTGCTGTCCTAATTGTAAACTCCGGACTGTTTAGACCTTCAGCTAAAGCCATATGGATGCCTTCCGGATACACCCGTTTAACCTCATCATGAATATTCTCGTGAACGAACTCGTTCCAAATGGTTACGTTTAACATGTTGCTGTTTCCCCCTAGTTGATTACAAATCCGCATATTCTACGCGGTTTACACCCACCACATATCACCAAGCGGTTCTTCGATCAGTACTTGCTGCAGGTTTTGAACGGCTTTCGAGAAGCCTTCCTCAACAGACATCAGACCATCTTCATGCTCAATACTTACTACATAATCATATCCAACAAGACGCAGGGCACTCATCATATCAGCCCATTCTTTCAGATCATGACCGTAACCTACGCTACGGAATTGCCAAGCACGATCCATCATATTAGTGTATGACTGCATATCTGTTAGACCGTATTTATTCACGTTCACTGGATCGATTACCGTATCTTTTGCATGGAAGTGGTGAATCGCACCTTCACGTCCCAAAATTTGAATCGCTTGCACCGGATCGATGCCCTGCCACCACATATGACTTGGGTCAAGGTTCGCACCGATGACTTCTCCTGCAGCTTCGCGCAGACGAAGAAGTGTTGCAGGTGTATGAACTGAAAATCCGCCATGAAGCTCCAGACCGATCTTCACACCGCGATCGGATGCGTATTTCCCCCATTCACTCCAATACGGAATAACTTTATTCTCCCATTGCCAATTCAAAATTTCCTGGTAATCATTTGGCCAAGGTGCTACAGGCCAGTTTGGATACTTCGCATCCTCATGGTCTCCCGGGCAGCCCGAGAAGGTGTTGACAACCGGAACTTCAAGCTTTTCAGCCAGTTCAACCGTTTTTACATAAACGTCATGAAATTCCTTTGCAATCTGTTTTTGCGGATGCAGCGGGTTACCGTGACAGCTCAGAGCACTGATAATAAGACCTCGGGATTCAACCGCATTTTTGAAGTTCTTTAAAGCCGCTTCGTTTTCCAACAGTTCTGCTGGATTACAGTGTGCGTTCCCAGGGTAACCCCCTGTTCCGATTTCCACCGCCTTAAGACCTTTTGAAACGACATAATCGAGTGCATCCTCCAATTTACGACCACTCAACAGCACCATAAATACTCCCAGTTTCATAGTACCCCTCCTGATTCAATGTTTAGTACATTGCTTGTTTGTGTTATATCTTCAAAGACTTAGTCTTCAAAATAAACTGCTTTTCCACTTTTAGCGGACTCGTAGATGGCTTCAAGGATTTGAGTTACGACATAAGCTTGCTCCGGCTTCACGACCGGCTCTTTATCTTCCAAAACCGCCTCAACCCACAATCTGGCTTCACGGTCTGAGTCGGATTCGGCAGAGCCACTGTAAAATGCAACGCCACCTGCACCAAGGTCAATGTTCGTTTCATACAATCTGCTCATTTTCTCTCCGTTAATGCGCAGGCCTTCCTTCATATCAGCTCCACCTTCGGTGCCAGCCAATACAGTTTTCGCTTCACCTGTTTCGATCACGTTAAGAGCCCAGCTAGATTCCAGTATAATGGTTGCCCCATTGTCCATGGTAATAAAACCGAATGCGGAATCTTCCACGTTAAACTCTTTTGGATCCCATGGTCCAAATGCATTCGCTGCATTCTCACGCTGGCCCAGCTTGTGGAACGTAGTTCCCATAACACTTTTCGGCTTGTAATTATCCATCAGCCACAGGGTCAAATCAAGCGCGTGAGTACCGATATCGATCAACGGTCCTCCACCCTGCTTCTCCTCGTCAAGGAATACACCCCAAGTCGGAACAGCACGGCGGCGGATAGCCAGTGCTTTACCGTAATAAATGTCTCCCAGCTCGCCATTATCACACATTTCCTTTAAGTACAGGCTGTCGTTACGGAAACGGTTCTGGTAACCGATTGTCAGCTTTTTCCCGGTACGCTTCGCAGCTTCCAGCATTTCTTTTGCTTGGGCAGTTGTTTTAGCCATCGGCTTTTCACACATAACATGCTTCCCGGCATCAAGTGAAGCAACAGTAATCTCAGCATGGGAATCATTCGGCGTACATACATGGATTACATCCAGACTTCCGTCTTTAAGCAGTTCCCGGAAATCCGTATATACTTTCGCGCCTTCTGCACCAAACTCCGCAGCCGCTTTTTCCGCACGCTCCGGAACAATGTCGCAGAAAGCTACCATTTCGACTTGTTTTTGCTTCTTGAGGCTCGGCATATGTTTGCCGTTGGCAATACCGCCGCATCCGATGATACCGATCTTTAACGTCTTAGACACGTACATTTCCTCCTTCAAGGGCATGTTTTTTCAACCATTCCATACTTTTGGCGATGCTGTCCATCGGCGGATTCTTACAGAAGTCCTGCTCGACAATAATCCACTGTACTCCTGCTTCATCGGATGCCTTCACAACAGCGGCCAAATCCACTTCTCCTTCACCCAGCTCCACAGTCATCGGGGATCCGTCTTCCTGTCTGCGAAGGTCTTTCAGGTGAACGAGTGGAGTTCTTCCTGCATATTTCGCAATGACTTCGGATGGAACGTACCCGGCATAATGTACCCAGCAGGTATCAAGCTCCACTTGGAGCAAGGACGCTGGCACTTCATCATACAGAGCGTACAGAAAAGGTCGTCCATCTTCCATCTTATCAAATTCGAAGTCATGATTGTGGTAAGCAATGGAAATGCCTTTATTTTGTGCAGCTTCACTAAATATACGAATATGGTTTACGAGGCTTTCCAAGTTGCCCCGATCTTCGTCAGCAAGCCAAGGCACGATAATATATTGGTTTCCGATAGCCTGATGGAAGGCGAGTTCTTCCTCAAGTGCTTCCTGAAGCCGTATGTACGGCACATGAGTCCCGATTACTTCCAGACCCGTTTCATCCAAAAGCGCTTTCACCTGCTCTGCTGTGCGTCCATAAAAATGATGGAACTCGACACCTTGATAACCCAGGCGTGCTACCTCTCTGATCGTTCCTTCAAAATCATTCTCCAGCTGATCTCTCAGCGTATAAAGCTGCAATCCCACATTTAACATCCGGTTTCCACCTCTCCCATAATCGGTGTTACGTTGTTGTTAAATACTGTTGTTGATCATTTCCGTCTGCAGCGGAGCCGGCAGCTTGCCGAAACGGTAAGTGCTCTGCAGAACGACATGCCTTCCTTCTAAGGAGGACTGCTGGAACGACTGCATGATTTCCAGAATGTGATAAGCCATTCGCGCATTCGCCCGGTGATCCCGGTTGTCCGCAATCGCCTCAACCATGTCATTTATACCAAGACCTCGCTCGTTCTTGCCGCATTCGAACACAGGCTTAAGCAATTCCCACTCCTCTGATCCCATACGGCTCAATTTAACATCACCGTTAAAATAATTCGGATCCGTGAGATTGAGCGTCCCATGTGTTCCGTAAATCTCCATCCATGGCAACCCGGAGCCGCCAAAGATGTCAAAGCTGGTTATCATGGTCAAAATTGAGCCGTTCTCGAAATCTACCGTACCGGCCAGATGTGTAGGCGTTTTAACGGTAATCGGCTTTCCGCTGTTCGGTCCTGATCCTACGGTACGATCCGGAATTTGAATTCCGGCTGATGCGCTGACCCGGCGTGCGGGGCCCAAGAGTTCAACCATGGCCGCCAGGTAGTACGGACCCATGTCCATCATCGGTCCGCCGCCCGGAGCGTAAAAGAACTCAGGGTTAAGATGCCAAGCTTCGGGTCCAAGACCCATGTTAAAGGCGGTCGCTGCAATGGGTCTTCCAATCAGACCTGAATCGATTGCCGCTTTTGCCGTCTGGACGGTTGATCCAAGAAACGTATCCGGTGCGCATCCCGCCCGTAGTCCCTTTTTGTCTGCCAGATTCAGCACCCGAAGCCCTTCCTCAAGTGTAATAGCAAGAGGTTTCTCGCTATATACATGCTTGCCCCATTCCAATGCGGCAATATCCACATTGGCGTGGCTGGCCGGGATGGTTAAATTGACAATCAATTCGATCTCTGGTTGAGCGAGCAATTCCTCTACGCTGTATACGTTTGCGATGTTGAATTCATCAGCACGCTCCTGAGCACGCTCGGGAACTAGATCAGCGCAGGCAACCACTTCAACCAAAGGACTTTCTTTTAAATTTTTAAAGTAGATGCCACTGATATTCCCACATCCGATTATGCCTGCCTTCATCTTGTTCATCGGTGTCACTCCTTGAGTGCGGATATGCTCGGGCAATCTAAGTACCATGGTATTCCGAAATGTTTTCATTTAAAATGAATTATATGATCAAAACATGAACAATCTGGTCATTATTTTTTTATTGTTAAAAGGGGACTCACCAATGCATGAAGATATTTCCACCCACGTCATGGCAGCCAATTTCTCATTTCACCGAAAACCGTTTGAAATGACCAAGTTGAACGGTTTTGACACATATTTGATGCGGCTTCAAACTGACGGCCGCTGTCGTGCCCGAATCGACAGCAAGCTATCGCTCATTGAACCCGGAGACCTTCTGATATTCAGTCCGGGTCAACCTTATGAGCTTAAAATCGACGACGAAGTTAACCCTCAAGGAGAATTAACCGTTGAGAGCGGTGACTACCATATTTTTTTCAAAGGTCCTTGGATAGATTCCTGGTGGAAATCACAAAAACGCCCTACACGGATCCGTATTCCATTAGATGAACGCTACCTCGGTCTCTTCCGTCAGCTCGTACTGGAACAGCGCCGCTTGTCCAATCCCTTTCCCGAGATCTCGGACTACACGATGCGGATACTTTGCCTCGAAGTGGACCGACTACTTTCTGAGCAGCCCACCACAACGCCTAAATCGTACCTTGCGCATCGCATGAAGCATTATATAGAAGAGAATGCCTCCTCTATTTTCAAGCTTGAGGATGTCGCTGCTCATGTCGATATCAGCGTGTCACGTGCGGTACATTTGTTCAAAGAAGCATTTGGAACGACCATCATGCAGTATACGCTGGAAGTTCGTCTCGATATGGCTCGGGAGAGGATCATTTTCAGCCCCATGTCGCTAGAGGATGTAGCGGAAACATCGGGCTTTGCGAACTATACGTATTTTCACCGGGTTTTCCGTTCACGATTCGGAGTTTCGCCAAAACAATTTCGAATTGCTAATAGAACCTAAAGCTAATCCTTGTTCCATCGCTTTATTTACGTGTAATAACAACACAAAGCCCCCTGAACATCAGGGGGCTTTGTGCATTGATTATAAATCATTGGAAAATTTTATTCTCCAGGATGACGTTTGGCCTGATCACGCTCAGTAATCGCATCGACCACCGTAATGGCCAGATCGTCATTCCCAAATAAAGAAAGTACGCCAAGAAGGGTTTGATCCGGGATATCTCCAGCCTCCTCTCTTGATACCGTAAGCTCCAGCACTCTCGCCAGACGCTCATTGACCAACTGATCGGGGTAGGCCTTCCGGTATAATTCGGCGGGATCCAGTCCGTGATTGACACACCACTGTGCAAAAACGAGAATCATCATATCCTCATCCTGCCTGTAACTTTCCACAATCCGCTCTTCTACGGATTTGTCCGCAGATTCCATACGCTGTCTCCTCCTCATGTCGGGGAAGGCATAGATTATTGCCCCCACGTTCCATGAAGCCATTATACCCGCTTTAATGAATAAATTAAAAATAATTCCTAATCAACCATCTTCACGTGGGCAGGATTGCGCTTGGCTTGTTCTTCTTTCTTTTTCTTAGCCCATGTGCCTAGGCTAATGATTGCCGCAACAACGATTAATTCAAAGCCATATTTCACAACTGAATTTGTGAACCAGTCGTGGATAAGCGGCTCATCCACAAGCATTTTCGATGCCGTCCATGCTAGTACAGCCGCACCGATCGTAATAACAATCGGATATTTATCTGTCAGCTTCAGAATGAGTGTGCTACCCCAAACCATAATCGGAACCGAGATCGCAAGACCGATAATGACGAGCATGAAATCCCCTTCCGCTGCACCAGCAACCGCCAGCACATTATCCAGACCCATCATCGCATCGGCGATAATGATTGTACGGATAGCAGCCCACATTTGGCTGCCTGCTGATATTTCGTGTTTTTTCTCATCCACCAGAAGCTTGTAAGCAATCCACAGCAATGCCAGACCTCCGACCAGTCTCAAGCCCGGTATTAACAGGAGCTGAACGACCAGAAGCGTGGCAATAATGCGGATTATAATGGCGCCAACGGTACCCCACAGGATTACTTTTTTCTGGTCTTCTTTCTGAACATTACGCGCTGCAAGACCAATCACGATCGCATTGTCTCCTGCAAGCACCAAGTCAATGACGACAATTGACAAGAGTGCCATCCAGAATTCCATTGACATAAGATCCATGTTTCTTCTTCCACCTTTCTTTGTGTATCTAATATGTTTCCTCTTACCGATGCACTCCATCCCATGAAAAAAGCGCCGTCTCCTTAAACAAGGCAAACGGCACTTTTTGGGCACATAAAAAGACCTTTACCTTATTTAAGAATAGGCAAAGGTCTCGCTAACAACTGTATTCGTTGCCAATAAAGCCGGGGAGTTATTAACGATCCCGTAATGACGACTTTACTGTTGAAGCTACTCCCCTTTGGGAAATATTCGGTTAGATACTATTGTATCATAAGGTTATCCCGCTTGGCTAACTATTATTTTTGATTTAAACTATTGCCTTCACATATCAACCGCGTATCCACTTTTTTTCGAAACCAGGCCCAAAAGTTCATGATTAAGCAGACCGACTCTATTTTTGATATGATGGACCTGGACAATATCCCGTAAATGCAGAAAGGACTTATTATGAAAAAATGGATTACTCCAGTTGTATATATCCTCGCACTTTATCTCGCGTTTACATATAGAGACGAAATTTTTGACTGGCTAAAGACCAACGATTCCATGCCTCTGCTCTTTGTTCTGACCACCCTCCTCGCCCTGTTCCCCATCCTCCCCTACAAAGCGGTAATCGGCGTATTGGGGTATACCTGTGGGACTTTATCGGGGGCTTCAATTGCCTGGCTGGGAACGACTACCGCCGCCGTGATCATTTATGCAGCAGCCGCTTCCGTTTACCGCGAACCAGGAAGAAGGTTCCTGGCTAAATTCCGCTATCTGGACTCGTTTACTTCCGCCGTGGAGAGGCATCCTTTTAAAGCTATCGTTATTGCACGTCTTATGCCGATTGTTCCACAGATGGCAGTAAACGTATATGCCGGCGTCGCATCCATCCCTTTCTGGATTTACACGACTGCCTCAGGACTCGGAAAAATACCCGCTATTCTGATCTACGCCTATCTTGGAAGCAGCCTTGCTAATAATCCGCTACAGTTTGCCATCATCGCAGCAATTATGATGGCTGTGTCCGTTATCGGTTTCGTGGCATATCGAATGAAACACCGCAAAAACAGCATCTGATGTTTTTTTGGATACAAGGGTAAAATGATTTATAATGAGATTTGCAATGACTTCACCCTGACTATGGAGGGATATCATGAATAATACACAATCAAACACAACAGAGCTGGCCACGTTTGCAGGAGGATGTTTCTGGTGCATGGTCTCTCCTTTTGAAGAAATGCCCGGCATTCTCAAGGTCGTCTCCGGCTACACCGGCGGCCATACGAAAAATCCGACTTACGAAGAGGTTTGCTCAGATACAACGGGTCATTATGAAGCCATACAAATAACGTTTAACCCTCAAATTTTCCCCTATGAGAAACTGCTAGAGCTCTTCTGGCAACAGATCGATCCGACAGACGCTGGCGGACAGTTTCACGATCGGGGCACTTCATACCGTACAGCCATCTTCTATCACACAGAGGAGCAGCAGCGTCAGGCTGAAGCATCCAAGCAAACTCTACAGGCAAGCGGCCGGTTTGATAGACCTATAGTGACGGCAATCATTCCAGCAAGTGAATTTTATGAGGCTGAAGAGTACCATCAGGGCTACCATAAGAAAAATCCGTCTCATTACAAACGATACCGCAAAGGATCGGGACGTGAGGATTTTATCGAAACGCACTGGTCATCAGTTAAAGACAAACATAAACTGAAGAACCGCCTGACACCTCTTCAATATGAAGTAACACAGAACAACGCAACCGAACCTCCTTTCCAAAATGATTTTTGGGATCATCATGGCGAAGGGATTTATGTGGACATCGTATCTGGCGAGCCACTCTTCAGTTCCCTGGACAAATACGATTCCGGTTGCGGCTGGCCAAGTTTTACCCGTCCGATACGGGAGTACAATGTTAAAGAAAAGACAGATCTAACCCATATGATGGTGCGTACCGAGGTCCGCAGCAAGCAGGGCGATTCCCACCTCGGACACGTCTTTGAGGACGGCCCTGGTCCGAACGGCCTCCGTTACTGCATCAACTCAGCCGCTCTGCGCTTTGTACCTAAAGAAGATATGGCAGGCGAAGGATACAGCGAATATTTGCGGCTGTTCCAATAAAAAAACATCAAGAGGTTCACTGCACATAAAAAAGCTCGCCCTGATCCAGGCGAGCTTTTCGTATTAATAATTAACGGCCTCCAACAGAATGCTGTGCAGTTGGAGCAACCTGATTGCGTGTAACTCGTGCCGTTTTCGGTTTCTTCTCCACGCCATACGTAGCCGTTATAGTAATCATCTGTCCAGCAATGGACACGGCAAGAATCGTATACAGCGTTTCAACCAGCGGCAGATAGAACAGCGAGAGCAGAAGCACGACGGCGTCCATTAAGAAAAATACCGTCCCTACCTTTAGTCCGCTCCTTTCACTAATCAATACGGATATGGCATCATCCCCACCCGTTGCTCCGCCGTAGCGAAGAACGATCCCCGCTCCAAATCCGGTAAGCAGACCAGAAAGTACAGCGGCTGCTAACAAGTTATGGTTAAGATCAATAACCAAAGGAGAATAACGTTCCATAAGTGCATAAAAGAATGAAAACATGCCAGCGGCAATCATTGTGTTGATAATAAATTTATGGCCTTTTAAGAACCAGGCGATAATCAGCACTGGTATGTCCAAAAGAATCATACTAAGCGCTGGAGGTATATCTAAAATATACTTGCCCAGCAGCGCCAGCCCCACAAATCCGCCTTCCGATAAATGGTTCTGAAAATTAATGTGATAATAGGTAAATGCGAGTAAAAACGTTCCAAACAACATAGCTAACATCGTGTGCATCATCATAATGATGTCTTTTCTTGTCCTCATACAGGCTCCCTCTAGTCGTAGTAGATTGGTCAGACATAGTCCAACCTCTACGGAAAGGTAACCTTGAGGAGTTCATCCTTCGCATCAAAGCTTCCTTCCTTTCGCAGAGACTGTCCTTGTCTTTAGACGTCCGACTTCGCTCTACGAAGGAAGCTATGTGTATGAGAGATCATAACGTTTCCAAATCGTCCTTTGGGGATTCGTCCTTCGGGGACACATGGTATCCTGATCCTTTCTTGTTTAGTTAATTTGTTATAGATAGACTGAACTAGAGAAGAAACTCACCGGTGAAATCTCCTTCCGTTCAATCTGTGCTAAATATATTATAACACATTTACGATGTTAACTAAACAGCTTACTTGAAAAAAATGGCAATCATCCAGGTTGTTGTGAATTTACTCATTGCCAACTTATTAGATTCATGTATATGTTCACGATTCTGAAATATGCCCTGTGATCAAAATCACCATCCCTCCTCTCCCACACTGCCTATAATTATATGAGAAAAGTCACACGATACTTTTGGAAGAGAGGGATATTGACATGTTAGACCCACATACCATTGAAATCATCAAGTCCACAGTTCCCGTTCTGGAAGTCCATGGGAAGGCAATTACCACCGTTTTTTACCAAAAACTATTTCGACATCATCCTGAGCTCTTAAATATTTTTAACCATGCAAACCAGCGTCAAGGCAAACAGCCAACCGCCCTTGCGGGTGCTGTCTATGCTGCCGCCGCCAATATCGACCGTCTGGAAAATATACTGCCTGTCGTCAAGCAAATCGGAGAAAAGCACCGCGCCTTGAACATCCTTCCAGAGCATTATCCAATCGTTGGTGAAACACTGCTCGCCGCCATCAAAGACGTACTTGGTGATGCTGCCACACCCGAGATTATGGATGCATGGGGTAAGGCCTACCAGATTATAGCCGACGTGTTTATTAGTGTGGAAGCAGATATGTACAACACTGCTGAAGCTGCGCCGGGCGGGTGGAGAGGCTACCGGAACTTCATCATCGACCGTAAAGTGGAAGAAAGCCGTGTCATCACTTCCTTCTACTTAAAACCCGAAGACGGGCAAGCAATTTCCCAGTATGAACCAGGACAGTATATTACATTGCGGGTGAAGCCTGAAGGCGAGCAATATACGCATATCCGGCACTATACCCTTTCTGCAGCCCCGGGACAACCTTATTACAAAATCAGTGTCAAGCGTGAAGACGCCGCAGAAGACAAACCTGCCGGAATCGTATCGAGCTGGCTTCACAGCCATGCTGAGCCCGGCACAGTAGTGGAGCTTAGCGCACCTGCCGGGTCCTTTACGCTGGATCAGACCGATGAACATCCCCTTGTGCTCATTAGCGGAGGCGTTGGTCTAACTCCAATGGTAAGTATGCTTGAAGCAGTCCTTTCTACTCAGCCACAACGCCCTGTAACCTATATTCATTCCGCTATTGACGGCAGCCATCATGCCATGAAGGAACATGTCGAAAAACTGGCCTCCACCCATAAACAGTTGAACTCCTATGTTATCTACGAACGTCCACTGGAGGGAGAAGCCTGCCATAAAACGGGATACATCGATCTTTCCTTCCTTCGCGACACGGTCGATCCGATGTCCGATTGCTATTTCTGCGGACCCGTGCCATTTATGTCTTCGGTACAGCAGAATCTCAAGGCTCTCGGACTGCCAGACGAACGGATTCATTATGAATTTTTCGGCCCTGCAGCATCTTTGGAAGCTTAAACTGGCCTATTCGTGGTCCGGTGCCACAAGCTCTACCTTGATCCGATCAGGATCTTCGAAAAACACGGCATAATGGCCTGGACCACCAGCATTGGGATACTTGTCCTCATACAGGACAGCTATCCCTTTTCTTTTTAATTCTGACGCCATATCATCCACCTGCTGACGGGATGTTGCATGAAATGCCAGATGATTCAGGCCCGTTCTGCGCCGATGGTAAGGATGGGAAAGAAAACGTTCCTCTGTCTGCACAAATACAAGATAGGTAGCTCCTTGTTTCCAGCTAATGCCGCTGTCCCACTCCTGATATGGATGATAGCCCAGTTCTGTAAGTAGCCACCCCCAAAACTCCCGACTCCGATTCAAATCACTTATATTTATCTCCACATGATGCAGCAAGAAACATTCCTCCTGATTTTTCTTAATGCTGTCCTCTTAACAGCCGATTCACGGTCTCACGCCGCACCCCGATCAACTGACCGATCTCTTCCTGTGTAAGCAGTTCGGTCAGATGCAATCCTTGTGAATAATCATCGAGCCATTTAATCAACAGCTCCAGCCGCTCAGCGGGAGTGCCTACCGTCAGGTGATCCAGGCGCTGCTGCATGAACCTCACCTTCTCTTGTAAAAGTCTTGCCACTTCCAGCGGCCTGTCTGGGTTCTCCTTCAACTCGCGGTACCATTCTTTTGCCGAGATGATCTCGATTTCGCTGCGGATGACCGCTGTGGCTGTACCATGTGTTTCCTTTGGGCTGATGAGTGAGTGATGCGGAACTGTCTCACCCGGATACAAAATGTTGAACAGCACGATATTCCCGTTCTCATGCAGCCTTGTTACCTTAAACAATCCGCTTTTGATGTGATATAAAAATTCACCGCTATCCCCTTGATGGAACAAAACTTCCCCTTTGTGCAAAATCACTAATATCACTCCCTGCTATCTGAATCAGATCCCTCTGCATGCCGCAAGCGGACACATATTTGTCATTATAACAAAAAGAAGACGAGTTCCGGCCCCAAAATTTTTTTGGCTTGCCAGAGTTATAAACGTCGTTTAACATGAGTAATGTATAAGAACATGTGTTTCTATATTGTAAGGAAGTGACATGATGAAAAGCCCCCTCCTCCCTCCAGTTCCGACGGAAGAAGATGATCTGCTTGTCAGATCCTATGTGGTACACGGCATTATGCTGAAAATGCTGAGACGGGACATCGATACCCTTCATACACTTTCCCTGAAAATGCCCACACTTTATATCCGTAGCCTCGGCCTCATTGAAAAGGAAACCTCCAGAAATCTCTGGTCTGTCCGCCAAAGGCTTCGCGTTCACGGTATCCGGATCTCGGAAGAAACTCGTAAATCTGGAGGAATTGAAGCCGTGTTTATGTGCCGTGGCTATCACCGGACTCTATGGTTATCATGGGAACTTATCCAGAAAGAAGCCATGAACAGGCTTCATCGGTATTCAGGTTCAAATTTGGCGGCATACTAGCCTAAACGGACTTGAAAGAGAGGGATGTGTCATTCGGAATATGATCCGTATCTACCTCACCGACCTCAAAAACATAACGACAAATTGGGCTACCGCCATATTGATTATAGGTCTCGCCGTGCTGCCTTCGCTCTACGCCTGGTTTAATATTGCATCCTCATGGGATCCATACAGCCAAACCTCCGGTTTATCCATCTCGGTAGCCAATTTGGATGCAGGTACGACGCTTCACGGCACGCCGATCAACGCAGGGCAAGAAATTATACGTTCACTCCAGAACAACCACAGTCTGGGGTGGCGGTTTACAGATCAAGAATCGGCTATAAAAGGTGTACAACACGGTGATGATTATGCCGCCATTGTTATTCCTGAGGATTTCTCGGCACGGATCGGCACCGTACTTACGGACGAACCGGTAAAAGCGGAAATTCTATATTATACGAACGAAAAAATAAATGCAGTCGCTCCAAAGGTCACAGCTAAAGGAGCGTCCAGCATTGTTGAAGAGGTCAGCAAAAATTTTATTAAAACAGCTGACGGGACTATCTTCCAAATGTTCAATGAACTTGGGATCGAGCTGGAAAATGAACTCCCAACGATTAAAAAGGTTGAGAGTTTAGTGTTTCGCATCGAGAATCATTTTCCAGAGCTAAACAGGGCCTTGGAAACCGCCATAACGGATATGCAAACCGCCAGCAAACTGGTCGCCCAATCAAAAAAGACACTGCCAGTGCTGGAGGAGATGGGCCGCAGCGGTCAGGAGGCGGCAGGGGCTCTTGCCGGATTTGCCAAACAGGCATCCGAAGCGTCCGTGTCGCTTGAGCCGCGTGTAAAGCAGGACCTTGCTGTTCTGAATGAAGCTGCAACCTCCGTTCAGCAGGCAATAGCCCTCGCAGAGCAGTCCGGGATTTCTCCTGAGGAAGCTCAGGCTCGCTTGAAAGAGGTTGGGACACGCGCCGGGGAAGCCGCAATAGTGGCGAAACGGCTGTCCGAATTGTTCCAACAGCTGGATTCAGCTATACCGGGCACCGGCGCGGCCGCTGCGGGCGCCGATCTAAAACGTATCAGCGAGCGATGGGCTTCGCTTCAAGAAGGAATTCAGGCCGCCATTACGGCCATAGGAGAAGATGGTGAAGCTGGAGCAGATCAGCTCACTAGATTAAAGCAGCTGGCAGATGATGCAGCCAAATTGTCAGGTAGGCTGCTAAGTCGCTATGATAGCGAGATCGGCCCCCGGATTTCTGCAGGTCTGGAACGGGCGGGGAAGACAGCTCAGACTGTCCAAACCGAGCTAAACCAGGCTTTAAAGGCACTCCCTGATGTAAACCAAATTCTCCAGCATGCAGAAACCGGCCTTGCCGCAGGTGGAAAAGAAGCAATTGCCGTACAGAACCGTCTTCCAGAAGCCGAGCAGCAAATTTCCAAACTCGCAGACGGGTTCCGCAAGCTGGAGCAAGAAGGGGAGCTCGGGGAGATTATCAGTTTGCTCAAGAACAATTTCGAGAAGGAAAGCCAATTCTTTGCGGAGCCGGTGGTACTTAAAGAAAACCGGTTGTACCCGATTCCGAACTACGGCTCAGCCATGTCTCCCTTTTTCACGACCTTATCACTGTGGGTCGGGGCACTACTACTCGTTTCACTGCTAAGCGTGGAGGTGCATCATGAAGAGGCTGCGTTCGGAAGCACAGCAGTATATTTTGGCCGCTTTCTCACCTTCTTGTCCATCGCAGTCTGTCAGGCGCTGTTCGTCACGCTCGGTGACCTGTTTCTTCTGGGAACCTATGTCGTTAATCCCACCTGGTTTGTGTTGTTTGCTGTTGTAATCAGCTCGGTATTCATGCTGATCGTATACACGCTCGTATCCGTCTTCGGCAATGTAGGCAAGGCGATGGCGATCGTATTGCTTGTGCTTCAGCTGGCAGGCGCGGGAGGAACGTTCCCCATTCAGATGACTCCCGCCTTCTTTCAGGCTCTTCATCCCTTCCTTCCCTTTACCTATGCCATCAGCATGATGCGCGAAGCGGTCGGGGGCATTTTGTGGGACATTGTATATCGCGACTTACTCATCCTGCTCGTCTTTGCGGTCGCGGCACTCGCCATCGGTATCGGACTGAAGAAACCTATAAACCGCGCGGGGAACCGTCTGGTGCGGAAAGCCAGAGAATCAAGGCTAATTCATTGATCCCGCTGAGAACCATTTACTTCATCTAAGCGCTACTCAGAAAAATAACAGCCGTTCCCCATCTGTATCGGGAAACGGCTGTTTACCATAAAGTGTCTGCTTTTCACTCTGAATCCTGTTCATCCATTATCGATTGTCGTTCTCGTTCGTCATAGCAGTTGTTTTGCGGTGCCATGCCTGATAATGATGAACAGCAAGGCCGGCAAAAGACGGATGTTCCGTCCCTAATGCAGCCGCACGGTGCGCTTCGTTCTTCATCACCTTTGCACTTTTACCGTGGAAAGTTAGATGATCTCCTTCTTTCGTATCTGTCAGTTCCATACCGATCCAAACGGATTTGCCCAGCTCATCCGCCTGCTCCAGCTCTTCGCGGGACAATTCATACATCTTCTCCCCATCGTCCCGGTAAGACATGACCGCAACAGCATCACTCTGTTCCAGCATCCAACGGCTGAAATTGCCTGAACCTTCAGGCCCTGGTATCGAATCCAGCCAAAAAGGAACCGCAGCGCTAATCTCCAGCCCCTGGCGTCTTGCTTCCTGCACCCATGACTCCATATTCCTGCTCCATTCCCTGACGACCTGCTCCTGTTCACGTTCCCAGCGTCTTAAGACATAGGGCTCAACATCCAGCTGAACACCTTGAAAGCGTTCCTCCGGCTTCGACTCCATATTATATTCTTCAAGCCAGGACATTAATTTCCCCCCTTCTTCACGCTGATCAGCATACGCCCAGTCAGGTGCCCCGCCCAAGGCATGTACAGCAATATTCGCCTCATGTGCAGAACGGACAAATCGGCGGTAATCTTCCGTAGGCACACTCTCTTGAATTTGCAGAAAAATGGTAGTGACTCCTTCTCTTCCGCTGAAATCCAGAATCTCTTCAGATTCACTGCGAATGATAGCAGCGTCCCACAGCCATGTCGCTTTATCTTGTTTCACAGGTGCTGATGGAAGAAGAAAGAGGAGCAGCAAAAGACAGATGATCACGGCGGTGATGTAAAACTTGGCTTTTGCGGATAAACGCCTCATTCCTCTCCTCCATTCCAGTTCAAATTAGCATCGCTTCGCCCGGCTCCGGAACATGCTGAACCGAGTGGCCGATTTTATATATATGTGGCTGGGCATACGTGTTAAACGCGTTGCGGGTGTCAAGAATAGGCACACCCATAGAAGCGATAAGACTGTAATCGAAACTGTTGTGATTCGTAATTAACACCATGCAGTCATACTTGCGGAACTTTTTTATATCATAATCGACGCTATTGACCGTTTCGCCGTTTTTGTCCACGAAGCTGCGAGCATGCGGATCGTAATAGTCAACGTTAGCCCCGTTCTCTTTAAACTGCTCGTAAACCTCAAGCCCAGGTGATTCCCGCAGATCGCTAATATCCGGCTTGTACGCCATACCGAGCAGCAGAATATTCGAGCGTTTAATAGATTTGGCATATTCATTCAGAATGGTAGCCGTCTTGTTAATCACATAGTAAGGCATATTGTCATTGGTCGACTGGGCCAACTCGATAAACTTGCTGTAGAAGCGGAATCCCTTCGCCTTCCAGGACAAGTACATCGGGTCCAGCGGGATGCAGTGCCCCCCAATGCCGGGCCCAGGATAGAACGGCATAAAGCCAAACGGCTTCGTGGCTGCAGCATCAATGACTTCCCAAACATCGATACCCATTCGATCGCACATCATCGCCATCTCGTTAACAAAAGCGATGTTGACGCTCCGGAATGTATTTTCCAGTAACTTGGACATTTCGGCAACCTTCGGCGAGCTGACGGGCACAACCGTATCCACGTATTCTTTGTACAGGGCTGCTCCCAGCTTCAGACATGCTTCCGTCGTTCCGCCAATCACCTTAGGCGTGTTCCGGGTGTTAAAGCGACTGTTCGACGGATCGACACGCTCCGGGGAGAAACAGAGAAAAAAATCTTTACCGGCCGTGTAGCCAAGGGCTTCAATCTCCGACTGGATCAATTCCTCCGTTGTACCCGGATACGTTGTGCTCTCCAGCGTTATTAGCAGTCGCGGCTTCATGAAACGCTTGAGCTGCTCTACTACCATGGTGATATATGAAGTGTCCGGGTCCTGATTCTCGCTCAGAGGAGTCGGCACACAGATGCTGATCGCATCAATGACAGCAATCATGCTGTAATCCGTTGTAGGTTTGAATCGCCCTGTCTGCATGCAAGCAGCCAGTTCTTCGGACGAGATATCGGAAATATAGGAATCTCCCCGATAGATCCGGTCAATTTTGTCAGGGTCAAGATCGATACCTACTACCGTAAAGCCCTGCTTAACCATTTCCACGGCCAGGGGAAGTCCCACATAACCGAGTCCCACTACCCCCAGAACAGCTTTCTTGCTTTCAATCGCGTTTAACAAAGTTTCGTATTCCTCGTTCACAAACATCTACCTCCATCGGTGTATAGTCTTAAGAAGCTCCAAAAACGTGCTATTTCAATTGTTTAGTGAAGGCATCGGCGGATACGGGCATCCAGCTCTACCGGTGAGAACGGCTTGGTCACATAATCGTCCACCCCGTTCTGGAAGCATTGGCTAATCGTCTGCTCTACACGCTTCTCGGTCAGCACGACAATTTTAGGCGGTGCCTTCACATCAAGCTGCTGAATATGATAAATGAACGGAAGACCATCAATGCCATACAGATTTAGCTCGGTCAGTACCAAGTCAGGCTCCCACTTCGGAATAAGCTCCAGCGCCTCCAGTCCATCGACTGCTTCCAAAGTTTCGTAACCCTGCATAGCCAGACGAATTTGCAAAAATTCACGCACCGTCGCGTCATTATCCACAATCAGAATCCGGTTCGTATCCGCACCCGCCTCATCTTCGGTAAAGATATGAATGTCTGGAGAGGTGCTGAGGCGGGCGGACTCCGCCATCTGCTTCAGCACTTGCGGCGGAGGGGCATCGGACATAGCCGCGAGTGTGATCCGGGGATCATAATTCTCGTTCATCTCCAGCAAAAGCTGCTTGAGCAGCAGCGCCTGGTAATGGGCTGCATCCAGCGTCATACCCGGCAGGATGACTGCCAACGTCTTCGTGACAGGATCCTTCCGGACCTCGCCATGTAAGCCGGACAACGGATTAAAGAAACCTTTCACCTGGCCTTCAAGACCAGGTGATTCACCAGCGCAGTATAAGAATAGGAGGGCACACGTCCCGCTTGGGTCTTTCCGTACTTCTTGTTCCAAAATACTGTACAGATCCGTACCTTGCTCTCTTTGCATTGTTGCCGTTTGAGACATGATCAAATCCACCTTTCTCACTTTGAATTATGATAAAATCAATCGGGCCCGGAAGTCAGGCGGCCTTTTTCTCATCTTTCCAGCTCTGCCGGGTCATCGTTCCCCAGGAGTTATTGTTCTGAAGGTATTGAATATGTCCCTGCACTCTCCACAAGACGCCAAGTTGGTGATATCCGACAAACTTGAGCGCCGAGAAGAGAAGCATTTTCACAAGATCAGACAGCTTGTTGTATCGGCGGAAGGCCATCTCCTCCAATATGAGCGCCCCCACACTAAGCAGGTAACCACTCAAAAGGTTCACCAATCCGAACACCACAAGAATCTGCCAATTGGTCATATCCAGCAAAACATATCCTATCAGAGCCAGCAGGCCCGTGATTCTAATGTAAGGGTTTAATGCTTCGAAAATAACGTTGTAAGGCATGGTCATCATGCCCATCGTCTTGTACTTGGGGTTGAATACCATGTCCCGGTTCTCGATCATGTTCTTCAGATTCCCCCGGCCCCAGCGCTTTCGTTGGTTGGACAAAATATGATAGCTGTCCGGTGCCTGCGTCCAACAGACCGCCTCGGGGCAAAACGCGATCCGGTAACGGATTTTGTTCTCCAGCATATAGCGGTGCAGTTTGATAATAATGTTCATATCCTCTCCGGGATATCCACCACGGTATCCGCCAACGGCAATGACATAATCCTTACGGAACAGACCGAAAGCTCCAGAAACAATAATAAGTCCGTTAATATGACTCCATCCAATCCTCCCGCCAAGGAACGCCTTCAAATACTCAATAGATTGGAACATCGGCCACATCCGGCGCGGCAGCGAAACGTTCTTAACCGCTCCATTCTCGATGACACAACCATTGGCAATGCGTACATCCCCGCCAACAGCGACAGTTTCCTCCGGATTTTCCATGTACATCCGTGCCATGCGGATTAGCGCATCCTTCTCCAGCAAAGAGTCAGCATCAATGGAGGAAATAAGAGGATAACGGGACATGTTAATGCCCGCATTCAGCGAATCCGCTTTACCCCCATTTTCCTTATCGATAACGAACAGATGTGGATACTGCTCGTTATAGTAAACGCCTCGGACCTTTTTCGTATTAATCGTCCCTCGAAACTCAGGATTCGAGATACGTTGAAGGCCATATTCCTTGATGAGCACATCCAGTGTTTCGTCGGAAGACCCGTCGTTAATCACAATGACCTCATACGTCGGATAGTTAAGTGTCATAAGACAGCGGACGTTCTCAATAATGGTCAGTTCCTCATTGTAGGACGGAACGAGCAAGGATACCGATGGAACCAGCTCCGAGCCCGACAGCGTATTGTATTTGGAAAACGATGCCCGCCTGAAAATACTTCCGATATTCATGAAAGAAAACAATAATATTGCAAAATAGAGCACATTGACGATCATGACATAATAAATAGCTACCATACCGTATGTGAGCAGGATGTCTCTAAGCAGTGTAATCCCCTCCTACTCTTGCCACTTGTACGGTCCGCTTGTTCGGCTGAACACCGAAATAACTTTCGTAAAGCAGCTTTTTTTTGTTAAATGCAACCATTTGGTCGACCGCCTCGTGATCACTTTCTTTCGCCATAATCCGTTCAATCCGGTTGAGTGCCGTTTCCCGCGCCGCACCGGTCCTGGTTAATGCAGCTTGGCAAAGTACATCAAAGCCTTGCTCTCCTAATAACGACAAACTTTCCGCACTATTATTCCGGACATGCCAGTTCTCATCCTGAAGCGCAGCGGACAACAGCGGTATGCTACCTGCCGCATGAAGCGGACCGAGTGCTTTAGCGGCTGCCGCGCGCACCTCCCACTCACCGTCATTCATAAGCTGGGCGATCGTCTCGTCCTTCAACACCGGATTTGAGCTGAGATACAGTTTAACCGCCTCAGCACGAACATCCTTCTGCTCGGATCCGACCAGCCGGTCGAGTGCGGGAACGACCGCAGGCACCGCCTGTCCCCACATGGCAACCAGAGCTACTTTAACCAGACCTGGATTCGGATCATCCAGTAGCTTGCGCATCAGACCAGCTGAATCCAAACGGGTTTCGAGCAAAATATCGGCTGCCATATGGTGAATCGGCTTCTCATAAGATAAAAGCTTCGACAGCATAGCGCGGATTTGATCCGGCCGGTCTGCACTCTTGGCAATAGCCCGGGAAATAATAATGGTCGAGGGACCATACTTGGTTCGGTCCAGCAGCACTTCGAGTGCTGGAACCGCCTCCTCAGCCCTCATGCCACCCAGACGGTAAGCCGCCTCAATTCGTCGACCGTAACGGAAGCTTCCAAGTGCACGGATTTCAAGTTCAACGAAACCGGCCTCTTTGCACAACCCGATCAGTTTGGTCTGCGCTTCTCCCTTGAACTGCTCGATCCATTCCATAAATTTATCTTGTATAACCCGGCGTTCCAGCGCTTTGAGGTTCCCTG
The DNA here is from genome assembly GCF_900177425.1 of Paenibacillus uliginis N3/975. NCBI lineage: Bacteria > Bacillati > Bacillota > Bacilli > Caryophanales > Paenibacillaceae > Paenibacillus > Paenibacillus uliginis. The sequence continues at coordinate 3,994,073 of NZ_LT840184.1, forward strand.
GCGGAAGCTCAAGCGAAACATCATCATGCAGATGAGCCTGCACGTACATGAAATAATCACGGTGTTTCTTTTGGTATAACTCTGACTGCTTTTGTTCGGCATTATGCTTTATTTTCATTTGGAACAACAGGATTATGCCGAGTGCGATCAGGCCCAGACAAACATAAATGAACATATAAGCCAAGGCTAAATTTGAAAACATATCCGATGGTTCCTCCTTTTTTTGTTAACTATTTGCTGTCCCGGATATCAGGCACTCCGGTAAAAAACTCCTTCATCGCATAATAGCTCTTCTTCAAACGTTCGCTGTACTTGACCGTTTCCCACGGTTCCCATGTATACGGAGCGGTGCTCTGCAGGCTAATTACTTCACCTACTGTACTGTTATTGTCCACATTTCCAACCTCTGTTCGGTCTACAATCCACGGTACCAGACGTATACCTCCGGCTGTCGCCGTCTTGAATGTTCTTCGATCCTCTATCGCGCTATAGTCAATGACCTGTAGAGAACTTGGATCCGCGAAGCCGAGTAGCATCCATGGAATACGTATTTCAACGACATTGCCTTCGTACTGCCAGGTGGCAAGCGAGCTGAAATCCTGCGCTTCGGGATTCGTGGAGCCGCGCTTTAGAAATCCGACCGTCTCATCAACAAATGGATGCGCAAAGCGCGTATCCGGCGGATTCATCATGAGGCTAATACCCAGTTTCCAGGAATTAAACGGCACAGGATTTCCGGCCGGATTGTTTCCTTGGTCAGCCTCCTCTTCATCCTCAGGAAGCATCCAGTATCCTTCCTTGCCATAGAGGCGTTTGTGGAAGTCATAGGAAGGGGCGATCTTGACCTGTGATTCACTGTCTTTTCCTAGCCCAATAAGCGTCTCTAGACCACCGCCTTCCAATGTTCGGCCTGCCAATTCTTTCAGCGGCTGCTCGCCGCCTTCTATCGTATCCGCCCCGATGTAGAGCTTAGATTTCTTCGGATCAAATTCCTGATCAAGCTCCATACCAATGTACAGATAAGCCTCATCATGAGTCAGCTGCATTGCTTTCACACCGGAAGCCTTACCTTCCCAGTGTTTCACCTCTCCTTCCGGCAACTTGTCCCAATCTGACAAATTTCCGTCCATGGTTAGTAGCTCCTCCTTGCCAGGCAGCATGGCAAGGACGCCGAACATCTTTTCGTTCGTCAGCACATTCAGCCAGTAAGCCCGCCTATCTGCAGGGATTTCGAACGGCATCGTATTCCAAGTCTTCTTGAACCATTCATCCTGCCACATAAAAAGGATAGCTCCCGAATAACCTTCATCATAAATATCATTGGTTAAGGAAACGTTGATCTCTCCCTGCTCCTGTTCATCATGTCCACCCTGATCTCGGCCGCCCGGTCCGTGATGGGATATTCCCATGGAAGACGGTACACCGTATTCAGTGACCATAATCGGCATATCCGTATATTCCGCCTTTAATTTCCGCAGATAGGCTTTATAGGTGTTATAACCTCCCTTTCCGTCGGAAATCGTTCGCAGACTTTTGTCAGTCCGGAAAAAATCGGGATAATACGGATAAACGTGATAGGAAGCAAAATAACCTGCGTCCCAATCCACCGGCTTGATATGCCGTGCATCTACAGACACCATGTCTTCTTCGAACAGTGGCTCTCCCGGATGCTCAAGCACATCTGTCGTAACCCAGTTCGTAAAGGTAATCGGATGCTGCCATCCGTATTTCTGCTCTTCTGCAGCTGTGTAGTCAAGCAAGCCCGCAAGCCAATTCTCAAACGGACTCGCTTCTGCAGTAGCAGAGAAATAGGTCCCTTCAAGACGTGAGACATCCTTATGTTTATCATTCGTATTTTTGACCATGGCCGGATCCCATTCTGTACCTACATGCCACGCCATCAAATATTTCCCGGCATTTGTTGTGTATTTACCGCTTGAAGCACCATGCTTTGCATCCACCGTCACATCCCCGTACACAGCAGCTACCGCTTTGGCGATCTCCTCCTTGAACATCTGATGAATATTGTCCGCATATGCATCTTGCTGTTCGATAAGCTGCTCTTCGGGGGACCATATGCCCTGCATGAAGTAAAGCGGATCCTCACCTTTATCCCGGTTATATTTCACGATTGCTGAGTAAAAAACCGGGTTGTGTACGGTATAAAGCCGTATTACATTCGCCCCCATCTCATCAATCTGTTTAAACCAGCGAAGATAATCCTCCTCGGTTGCGGGCAGCTCGCCTGGAAAGTGACCCGGAACCGTTGCTCCCAGATTGACGCCTTTTACAAACATTTCGTTCCATTTTTCATTTTCACCGTATAGAAGAAAGCCTGTACCCTCTGTTTTGAATTTCAATTTTGTCCCATCTGTATCCGCGAAGGTTTTTAATGACGGCCGAAAAAATCCAAAAATGGCGGCGGCACCACAGAGCAGTACGACGATCAATACTCCTAACAGTACCCATCGTTTTGTTTTGCTCATTGCCTTATCAACTCACCTTCTTCTTGTTCTTAATATGCTCGGTCTAGTTTGCCGTGCTTTTCGGCAGTAGCTATACAGGCCATTCTAAGTCTGGTATAGCCTTGAGCGCTATGCACCTGATTTACCAACTTTTCATATCAGTATAATAGTCATAAGGATGTAACAGGGTAACAGGCTTGTCTCTGCCAGACCAAGTCCCTCTCTCAGGCAGCGGAAGAGGAATAAACAGCATCACTTTCTCCTCGTTCTCACATCATCAATTAATGGCCGGTCTCCCACATACCACGCATAAAGACGATAAGAATTCCACTGTAAACCACGAGAGAGAAACCAGGCTATTTTCAGAAAATTTTCTCTAATCGTTTAATTAGACGCTGAAAAATTGCTAAAGTTACGGCTATTTTTACATCATTATCCATAGTTATTACAAAATTGATACCATAGTATGACATGAAAGTAGTTGAAAAGTGCGCCACTACGGGATTGTTAAATGTTGGGTTGTTATACAAAATAAGAAGAGAGTCCCACTCTGGGACCCTCTTCTTTGATCAATATTTTCCAAATAAGTAAGCATAGTTATAAAAACCTATTTATGAGTTATTTCGATAGTATAAGTTTCTTTTTCTTTAGATATTAAATGTCTTAAGAGAACGGATAAGCGGCTCTCCCGCACTTTCCAGCACCCTTAACCGGATCCGGTCTGTACGAATGGTGTCGAAAGAGTCAATTTTCTTATGGCCGATCGCGCTTCCGCGAACCAATTCTGTCCAGGTATCCTGCTGCCAGGCCTCCAATACATAAGCACGGATTCGCTCTCCCTGAGAAATTTCCTCCATCAGTACTATATGATTTATAGATTCTTCCGTTTCCATCAACAGTTCCACAATGCTTCCAGCGCTTGATGTTTCAGCCAGCGGGGCAGAAAACCTCTTTCTTAGCTCATTACCGAACTCCAGTACACGTTCTACATCCGTCTTCGGCAGCAATCCCGTATGATCAGGTGCGAGATTAAGAAGCAGATTGCATCCATGTCCAACGGATCGGTAATACACATCCAGTAAGTGATCCAGGGTGTGCAGACTGTGCTCATCATCAGGGTGCCAGAACCAGTGCTCCTTGCGAATAGGAACATCGCATTCAGCAGGTACCCATCGAGGCGTCTCCGGCAACCATGTCAGCGACTCCTCCGTGAACATACTGACTCTGGCACTCTCCGCGGTATTCCAGCAAGGATAAGGAGCCACCCCGTCCTCGTTCCCCACCCAGCGAATCGTCGGCGCCCCCATATTGAAGATCAACGCATCCGGCTGATACTGCTCTATGAGTCCCATAATCCGGGGCCAATCATACTCTCTTCCTTCAGACCCCGCCCCGTCAAACCATATTTCCACGAGCGGTCCATATTGTGTGAGAAGCTCTGTCAGCTGCTCGGCATAAAAATCGTCATACGCTTCTTTGTTTTCATAACACGGCTCATGCCGGTCCCAAGGGGACAAGTAAATTCCAAAGCCAATACCTTCCTCCATACAAGCATCCGCACATTCCCGAACCACATCCCCTTGCCCCTGTCTCCACAGACTGGACTTCACCGAGTAATCCGTTGTGCGAGTCGGCCATAGACAGAAACCATCATGGTGCTTGGTGGTTAAAATAAAATATTTGAATCCCGCTTCTTTTGCCGTTCGAACCCACTGCCTTACATCTAAGCGGGAGGGGTTAAACAAGTCAGGTGAATCGTTGCCCTCCCCCCATTCCTGATCGCAAAACGTATTCATTCCAAAGTGGCAAAACATGCCCATCTCCATATCCTGCCATTGCAGCTGCTGTTTTGTAGGTTTTGCTAAGATTTCTGTTTCCATTGGATCGTCTCCCTTTATTACCTCAAGCCCGCAGCGCTTGATCGCATTTAATAATTACAGTAAGCGTCGTCCGAAGTCATGATATTCGCCTAAATGTTCAAGGGGCCGTCGGTCCTGCTCCGGCTAACCCAAATCCGGTTTATCCACCAGTTCAATCTGAGCCGTATCCGTATGATGCAATTCAAGAATTACGATTTCATTAGTGCCTTTTCGAAGGAGCGGGCCGGGAAGGTACAGTGTCCGTTGTGGTCCTTCCTTCCAGTAACGCCCAAGATTAAAGCCGTTGATCCAAACAACTCCCTTGCACCAGCCATCTAAGCGAACGAAAGTGTCGGCGATATCTTCGACATCAAACTCGCTCTTATAGAACCCCGGTCGGTCGGTTCTTTCCTCGATCGCCGCCATATCCGTGAACAGAACGGAGGATGTGTCTTCCAATGGCAGCGGATAAATCGTCCAGTCAAACAGAAACTGATTGTTCATCCTTACCCCTTCGGTAATTCCTTTATGGTCCTTGAGCTTGGGACCGTAGTTCACGCGGCCCATGTTCTCAACAACAATATCCAGTTTGGCGCCGCTTTCAGGAATATGGAGTGGGAAACTTTTCGGGTTCCACCGCTCTGTCGTTCCTTGATAAACGCCGTCCAGAAAAATCTGAGCCCGGTCGTGCACCTCTTGAAGGTGCAAAGACTCTCCAATACGGGGCCCAGAAATATGCGTTGAATATACGATGAAGCCATAACTTTGTCCAAGCATTTCCATGGGAACGGGGGCTATGCTCTTCACTGGCTCTGACAGATGAGGCAATTGATCTAACATGTCAGCTTTTTGTGTCATTGTGATAGTACCGTAACTCTTTTTCGGTATAGGTGATGGCAGTTCCGCCAAGTCGGGCAGGTTCAGAGCAACCTTTTCCCGAAAACCTTCGATGACGCTGCGCACAGCCTCATATTTATCGGTTACATCCCCACTCTCAGATAAGGGAGAATCGTAGTCATAGCTCGTAATGGTCGCTTCATACTTGTCATGATAATTAGCTCCATTATAAAAACCAAAATTCGTTCCTCCATGGAACATATAAAAATTAACGGAAGCGCCCGCTTGCAGCATATTGTCAAACACACCGGCTGCATCTTGAGCATCACGCGTATGATGCGGCTTCAGCCAATGATCGAACCAACCATTCCAGTACTCCATGCACATCAGCGGTTCATCCGGGCGGTATTCTCTTAACTTTGCAAAAGCCTCTTCCGGTCTTGATCCGAAGTTAACCGTTGCAAGCACACCTGGCATACTCCCGCCTTGCAGCATTCCGTTGTCCGGGCCGTCGGACGTAAACAGCAGTACGTCCACCCCTCGGCTGATCAGGCCTTCTTTCAAGTAATTCAAATAGGATTGGTCATTACCGTAACTGCCGTATTCATTCTCGATCTGCACGGCAATAACAGGACCACCGTTCGTGCTCAGCAGCGGAACTAGTCGAGGGATCAGTGTATCGTAATATCGGTCGACCTTCTCTAGGTACACCTCATCCATACACCTCAATTTGATATCCGGGTAACGGAGAAGCCATGCCGGCAATCCTCCGAATTCCCATTCCGCACATATATATGGACTAGGTCTCAAAATCACATGCAGGCCCAGTTTCTCGGCAATCCGGACAAACCCTTCCACATCTGCTAAACCTTCAAAACAAAATTGTCCTTCCTGCGGTTCATGCAAATTCCAGGGAAGATACGTTTCCACCGTATTGAATCCGCATGCTTTCAGTTTTAAGAGACGATCTTCCCAATATTCCGGAACTACACGAAAATAGTGCACTGCGCCGGACAGGATTTGAAACGGCTTCCCATCCCATTGAAATTGTTGGTTTACCACTTGTAATTGAGTCACGGCTATCCCTCCATAATGTAATGAACATTAACGTTGCCATACTTGTATCATCCATGAAAGGGGCATTTTCCTCAATCTCCAAATGGAGCATTTTCTATACCTTTTGTGCCATATTTACACTTACTCTCATTACACTCATGTTATGATGGTTATACGGCAACAGATCAGTAGAAAAGCTATTACATATACAAGGAGCTGCCTATGGATTTGATCAATACTTTGCAGGTTGTAGGCTGCCATTTCGACGTCCAGCCTCCCGGATGGTGTTATCCGAGACATCACCATCATTTATTCGAGCTGTTATGCTGCCTTGAAGGCGAAGTCATTCAGGAGGTCAACCGTGACAACATTATTTTGCGCCCGGGAGATTGGATTCTGATCAAGGCTGGTATGAGACATCAGACGATGAATACTTCCGGCTCGCAGTACGGATATTTTAATGTGCATTTTGATCTGGATGTTCCCGAAATCCGCAGTATGCTGGCCACTGCTCCGTATCGGCATATCCCTCATCAAGAAGCAGAGCGGACGAAACTAAGCTCCTACGTCGCCGAACTTGAAAGAATCATTCAACGTAACCAGTCTCCAGAAGGCTCTGAAACGACAGAAACTTTCCGGTTTGAAGACAAGCTGCTGCTGCAGTCCTATACCCTTCTTATCATTCATGATATTCTAACCTTGCTGCGCGAGCTTCCTGCACCACACATTCCAACAGCCCGGGAGGGATCTCTGCCAGCAACGGATGTTGCCCATGCTATTGAAGAAAAATTGTCCCAAGGCATAAACGAGGAAACGTCCGTAGCCAGTGTAGCGAAGGAGTTGAATTTAAGCCGCAGCCAATGCAGCAAACTCTTTTCCAAAGTTTATGGTCTGTCCCCAAGACAGTATATAAGCCGCCAAAAGCTCAACTCTGCCAAAGAGCTCCTCGTCACGACCAATCTGCCGATGACAGACATTGCCGAGAAGCTTGGCTTTCGTTCAGCCAGCCATTTCTCCAGACAGTTCCGCCGCTGGACCGGTCAGTCTCCGACCGATTATAAGCCCAAGCAATAAACTCATAAAGAGCCACCGCTGGTTAACAAGACCAGGATAGATCATGTATGTTCACAAAAATATGATACGGAAGTTCTTACGCAGGAAGCACCCGGAAGCAAAGGCAGATGATTCGCCTTTCTTACGGGTGCTATGCCTTGAATATAGGGGATAGACGTTGATTACACCTTAAACAACCGTCTATACTCCGATGGCGTCATTCCCTCATGCTCCATAAACCTTTTGTTAAAATAACTCACGCTTGGATAACCGGCATCTACAGCAATCTGCCCGATCGTAATATCCTTTCGTTCCAGCAGCCACTGCTTCGCCATTTGAAGCCGGCAGCGAGTGATGAAATCCATCGGCGTCATCTCCATTACATTCCGGAACAGCTTACAGAAATAGTACGTACTGACACCGAGCCGTTCCGCCCATTCCTCCAAAACGAACGGCTGAGCCGCCTCTTGTTGCATCATGGGCAGCAGCTCCAGAATACGCTTGCCAGACGTATGCAGTTTACTCCGTGATAACGGTGAGGCCTGCTGAACGAATACGGCAAGTAAAGCGTAAGTAAGTGTCGACAGATGCGTCAAATCCAACATACGGTTTGTTTCAGCCTCGCGAAGCAGTGCTTCATGGGCGAGTTCAAAAGCGGCTTGCTGGCGAATACTCCACAATTGGCTTTTGTGAAAGTTTCGCTCAATGAAGTAATTTTGTAGACCGCTCCCATAAAAATGCACCCAGCGAACGTCCCAAGGATCATCTTCACTGCTGTAGTAATGCTGAATTTGCATCGGTAAATATAATACCGCTTCTCCCGGTCCAAGCTCATACACTTGGTTATCGATCTCGACGTACCCTTTACCAGAAGCGACATAGTGAATATTGAAGTTGTTCAATGCCCCGGCTTTTCGAAATACATAGTGATCTGGCTCATCCCGATAGATACCAACCGATTCCGGGAAACAGAAAAACGGCATTTGCGGAAGGGTAAGCAGGTGAATTTGTCTTTTCATACAGCATCTCCATGACAATATTGTTATACATACTCACAAAATAATACTATATTAATTTTAGAATCGGTCTCATATAATCACAATATAATATTAATTACATTTAGGAGCTGATCATTCATATGAGTCGCAAACTTAAATGGGGTATACTGGGCTGCGCCAGCATCGCGAAACGGGCGGTCATTCCAGGTCTCCAGGAATCCAAGTTCAATGAAGTATCTGCCATCGCCAGCCGCGATATAGACAAATCCAAATCTACAGCAGAAGAATTCAATATTCCAGAAGCATACGGTAGCTACGAAGCTCTGCTGGAGGACCCTGATATCGACGCTGTATACATACCGCTTCCGAACCATCTGCATAAAGAATGGAGCATTCGGGCAGCGGAAGCAGGCAAGCATATTCTATGCGAGAAGCCGCTTGCGTTAACGGCGCGTGAAGCAGCTGAAATGGCGGAAGCGGCAGCAAAAGCTGGTGTCATCCTGTCCGAAGCTTTCATGTATCGTTATCATCCGCGCTATGACATGATCAAGGACCTGCTAAATTCAGGCTCCATTGGCCAGATTCGCGCCATACACAGTTCATTTACATTCAACAATGCGGCGGACACTCAAAATGTTCGCTATCGAAAAGATTGGGGAGGCGGTTCAATCTACGATGTTGGCTGTTACCCTATTCACGCTGCCCGTCTTTTGTTGGATCAGGAACCTGAAGCTGTTACCGTCCAAGCGTTCTTCTCTCCAGAGCATGATGATGTCGATATGATGGCCTCCGGACTGATCGAATTTGGCAATGCTGTGTCACTAACGTTTGATTGCGGCATGTGGGCAGCGTTCCGAAACCCGCTTGAAGTCCTCGGAACGGAAGGAAGCATCGAAGTTCCTTACGCCTACAGCATACCGGCAGGCGGCGACCATTTTTACCTGAACAAAAACGGTGAACGACAACTAATAGCGATCTCTGAGGCAAACGCTTACAGTGAGCAAGGAGATCATCTGGCCGATGTTATCTTGAATAACGCACCACTGCGTTTTGGAACAGAAGACGCGATCAGCAATATGAAAGTAATTGATGCTTGCTTGCTGTCTGCCCGCGAACGAATAAGAGTTACACTTTAACTGGATTGAAGGAGGTTAAGCAGTTATGAAAACCATCTCCATTAAAGGATTAAACAAACCTGTATCTGTCCTGATGAAGGGATCCGATTACTTCTATCACGACAATTATGAGAAAGCCGCTGCCAATTTGGATGCTTATTTTTCCATCGGCGGCAATTCCATTGACACGGCCCATATATACTGCGGGGGTCAAAGTGAGGAAGTCATCGGGCGTTATATGCAGGAGAGGGGCAATCGGGACCAGTGGGTCATTTTGACAAAAGGTGCTCATCATGATCAGAACGGCCCCCGTGTGAACAAACAGGACATCCGAAGCGACATTACGATGAGTCTGGAAAAATTACAGACCGATTTTATCGACTTGTACGCTTTGCACCGGGATGACCCTGCGGTACCAGTCGGTGAAGTTGTGGAAGCCCTGAATGAATACATGGCATCTGGAACCGTCGGAGCCATCGGAGTTTCCAACTGGACCTGGCAGCGGATTCAGGCAGCGAACGAATATGCCTCAGCGAACGGCTTGGCCGGGTTCTCCTTCAGCAGTCCGAACTTAAGCCTCGCGAAGGCCAATGAACCGTTCTGGACAGGGTGTGTCTCCGCAGATGCCGAGACCTGTGCTTGGCATGAAGCGGAGCAACTTCCACTGTTGTCATGGTCTTCCCAAGCTAGAGGATTTTTCACTGGGCGTTTCTCACCGGAAATCCGTGATAATGCAGACCTGGTTCGGGTGTTCTACAATGATGACAACTGGGAGCGACTGGAGCGTGCGAAACAGCTCGCAGCCTCCAAAAATGTAACGGCAATACAGATTGCTCTCGCCTACGTGCTGAATCAGCCGTTTCCGGCCTGCGCCCTAATCGGTGCACAAAGTACCGAAGAGCTTACCTCCTGTCAAGAGGGAGCGCTCCTAAAACTGTCGCGTGAAGAAATGAACTGGCTGGATTTAACATCAGATCAGCTGTAACCTGCTTAATAAAAAGACCACTTGCCCCGTAAGCAAATCTTTGTGGAGTGAACTGCACCCCAATTGTTAGACACCATCTAACTATTGGAGGTGCAGTTTTTATATGACCAGATTCAGTACAGATGAAAAAATACAAGCAGTTATGCGTTACCAAAAGGGATCCGACAGCTTAAAAGCTATCGCAAAATCCATAGGTATTCACCATACTGTCTTTTTAAACTGGATTAGACAATATGAGCATCATGGTGATGAAGCTTTTAAAAAGGGCTATACATCATATCCTGTACAGTTTAAACTAGACGTACTTAATTATATGAACGAATTTGGGACGTCTGTTAGAGAAACGGCTGCGGTATTTAATATTGCGAGTCATAGTACCATTTTAAGCTGGCAAAGGAGCTTAGAATTACATGGAATGGACGCTCTACAACCAAAGAAAAAGGGGCGTTCACCCATGAAAAAAGAATCTAATAAACAAAAGAATCAAACGTTAGTAGAAGGATCTGTAGAGGCTTTACATGCAGAGGTAGAGCGTTTACGAATGGAGAATGCATATTTAAAAAAGTTGAATGCCTTAGTTCAAAACAAGGAAAAATCACCAAACAAGACAAAGCTCAAGTAGTCTATGAACTAAGGAACGAATTTTCGGTGAAAGCACTTCTACAGCTAGCAGATATCCCTCGTAGCACGTATTATTACGCGGTAAAAACGTTTGGGATGCCAGATAGAGATACGGAGTTAAAAGACATTATCCAAGCCATTTATGAGGAGCATGAGGGGCGCTATGGTTATCGTCGTATTCGTGACGAGTTAGTGAATCGTGGATACCGTGTGAATCATAAAAAGGTACAACGTTTGATGAAAGTATTGGGATTAAAATGCTTGGTACGCATGAAAAAATATCGTTCGTACAAAGGGACGGTTGGCAAGATTGCACCGAACATATTAGAACGTAACTTTTACGCTGAAAAGCCAAATGAGAAGTGGGTTACAGATATTACAGAGTTTAAATTATTTGGAGAAAAGCTGTATTTATCTCCAATGCTAGATCTATACAATGGTGAAATTATTACGTATACGATCGGTTCAAGACCGGTCTACTCGCTTGTTTCAACGATGTTAGATCAAGCATGTAGCCGATTAACAGATGAAGATAAGCCCCTTATTCATTCTGACCAAGGTTGGCACTATCAGATGAAACAGTATCGTCATGCCCTCAAAGAATGCGGTATCAAGCAAAGTATGTCCCGAAAAGGTAACTGCTACGACAACGCTGTCATCGAGAACTTCTTTGGCATCATGAAATCTGAATTTCTGTATTTAAAGGAATTTGAAAGTATCGCACATTTTAAAAAAGAGCTATCAAAATACATCGATTATTACAACAACAAGCGTATTAAGGCAAAACTAAAAGGCATGAGTCCGGTACAGTACCGAATTCATGCCCAACAAGTCGCCTAATGACATAACCTGTCTAACTTTATGGGGTCACTTCAGAGCAGGTGGTTTTTTGCAGTGAATTGCTTAAACTTTAAAAACAAAAGATCAGTTATGGCTTTAGAGTAGTTCTAAAACATAACTGATCTTCAGCAGTACGATTCATTTCTGTTAATTACTCCTGCTGCTATGTTTCCTTACGCAGGGTAAATATCAAAATCCTTCAAGGTTTCTCCCGTTCTGCCTGACTCGAATACAGCATCAATCAGATTCAGTACACGCAGCACTTCCTCGTTCTTCACAATCGGCTCACTCTTTCCTTCAATGACAGCCGCAAAGTTGTCGAAAAAGCTGCTGGAATTACGGAACGGTTCAGGAAGCGTACCTGTGATGGTAGCTTCTTCCGAAGGAGGAGCCATCGTTTTGGTCAGGCCCACCCCAGCTTGAATCGGAGTAGGTTCCACTTTAACGGCATCCTGATTTCTTGAAACCACTCTGCCATTTAAAGACCAGTCCTCAATAACACCTGTTCCTTCGGTTCCCTTGACATACCAACGTGGCAGCGTGATGAAATTGGTCGTTCCGACTTCAATAACGGCGGATACCCCATTTTCGAATTGCAGATTAGCTTCAAAGCCGTCATCAACTTCGTCGCCCAAAATAAAGCTCAAGCGGCTGCTCAGGCTAGTAATCCGGCTGTCAACCATAAAGAGGATTTGATCCAGCAGATGAACGCCCCAATCGAGGAGCATGCCGCCGCCATGTTGCTCGAGATGGCGCCAGTCTCCTGGAATGCCGTTAGCCCCGTGAACCCTTGATTCAATACGGAATAGGTCCCCAATCGTTTTCTCGTTATACATTTGCTTGATCGTCAAGAAATCTTCATCCCAACGGCGGTTTTGGTGAACCATCAGCACTCGGCCTGCTTCATCAGCGGCAGCAACCATCTCCTTAAAGTCTTGAACGGAAAGGGTAACCGGCTTCTCGCAGATGACATGCTTGCCGGCTTTAAATGCTTGTAGTGCCAATTCTTTGTGCACATCGTTAGGCGTAGCGATGAGGACTACATCAACGGCAGAGTCGCTCAGTACCTCTTCGTAGCTTTCATAAGCAGGGTAACCTGCTTCAATAGACGCTGTCCGACGATTTTCCAAGATGTCGTACGTTCCTGTAACTTCAAGATAATTGTTATCCTTGATCAGCTTGGCATGGTAACTTCCCATACCTCCATACCCTACGATGACGATAGCGTGTTTAGTAGTAGTCATGAATTTACAGCTCCTTTGATCTTCAGCAATTAACATGTGTCTTCATAAATTATAAATATATTGTGCAGATAAACGTTATCTTTATTATTTGTTTTCATTCATATAAACGGCTTTTCCGGTACGGGCCGATTCATACAAGGCTTCCAAAATTTCAGAAACGACACATGCCTGTTCAGGAGTTACAACCGGCTCCAGATCCTTGTCAATCGCTTCAATCCATTTTCTCATCTCAATATCCGGCGCACTTTCCTCACGACCTTCATAAAAAGCGACCCCGCCAGACCCTAAATCAATGTTGTTGGTGTATAAGCGGCTGAATTTCTCACCGTTGATACGAAGGCCTTCCTTCATATCCGCACCTGCCTCTGTACCACTCAAACTGCACTTCGCCTCATCCACTTCAAGAGAGTTCAGTGCCCAGCTAGATTCCAACATGACCGTAGCTCCATTCTCCATAACGATCATGCCGAAGGCTGAATCCTCTACCGTGAACTTCTCCGGATCCCACGGACCCCAAGCATTCGCAGCATTCTCTTTTTTAGCAAGCTCGTGATACTTCGTTCCCAGAACTACTTTCGGTTTGTAGTTGTCCATCATCCACAGAGTAAGGTCCAGCGCGTGGGTACCGATATCGATCAACGGGCCTCCGCCTTGCTTTTCTTCATCCAGGAATACTCCCCAGGTTGGAACGGCTCTTCTGCGGATCGCATGCGCTTTTGCAAAATAAACATGACCAAGCTCTCCATCTTCACACAGCTGTTTCAGATACAAGCTGTCTTCTCTGAAGCGGTTGTTGTAACCGATCGTCAGCTTCTTACCACTTCTCTTTGCTGCTTCAACCATGCTACGTGCTTCTGCAGCGGTCTTTGCCATCGGCTTTTCACACATAACATGTTTGCCTGCTTCAAGGGAAGCAATAGAAATTTCTGCATGGGACTCGTTTGGCGTAAGAACATGAATAATATCAATCGTGTCGTCCTGCAGCAGTTCTGTGTAATCCGAATAAACCTTTGCCTCGTCGATACCATATTTTGAAGCTGCTTCTTCTGCACGGCTTTGAACGATATCACAAAACGCTACAAGCTCAACACTGTTCAGCTTGCTTAAACTCGGCAAATGCTTGCCGTTCGCAATTCCGCCACATCCGATAATACCTACACGATATACTTTACTCATCCTAATCACCATCACTTTTCATTATTTTTGTTTTTGCCTTGCGGTATGCTCCTGGCGTCATGCCCAAACGCTTGCGGAACACCGCATGTAAATAGGTAGCATTCGCAAAGCCTTCAGACTGGGCAATTTGTTCAATCGGCATCGAGCTTTCTTTCAGCCTGCGGCATACCGCTTCCAATCGGATATCTTCCAGCGCCTTACTAAAGGAGCTTTTCGGGTTCATCTGCTTAAAAACCCTTTGCAGCTGCCTTGGGCTGATATTCAGTTTCTCAGCCACATTTTCCAACGTAAGGCTTGCCGGATAATTTGCCTCCATATAATGAATGGCATATTGATAACGATAAGAAAGCATATCCCGAACCGGCGCCTCTGCTCGAATTCCATCTGAATCGTAAGCTCTTGCGGCCTTCATTAAAATACTAATGACCAATTGTTTAATCGATGTGTAATATCCTGCAAACTTACCGTCACACACATGATAGGCTTCGAGAAAACAATTCATCGCTTTATGGGAATCATAGGCTGGTATGAGCGGTAGCTTTCTCAACTTCTCGATACACTCCTCAGCCTCAGCAGCCTCCCAGGGGTCAACATCTATCCTTAGTTTCTCCGTAATATCGACATGCAGACAAAGCTCATCCATAGCTTCATGGATATCCGCCTCCTGATAATGCATGACGCCAGGGCCCGTTAAATAGAACATCCCCTCCGATAAAGAGTAAGCCTGCTCCTCGAGAATCACCCGCCCCTTACCTCTCGGGATAAAATGAAACTCAAATTCAGCATGATTATGAAAATCTATCACTTTTCCCGGGGAAAACGTGGTCAGATGAAATCTCAAAACATGAATCTCGTAATGGCCCCACGCGATCCGAATGTCCAGCCTCTCGAGCATATCCTGCTTCTCAAACATCACTCCGTAAGGAAAAGTGGTTCCACGCTTTAAATCATCCATAAACTTAAGATTTTAACTCTTCCAGCCGGACAACACGGCCTTCTTTATTAGAAAGGTTAGCGGCTTCCATCAAACGGGTAAGTTCTATAGCCATGTTAATATTATCATCAGCTGTTGTACCATTCTGAATGTGACCAACCCACTGATGGAACGCGCTTTCACGATTATCACGCACAGGCACTTCTGTCCAGACCGGGTTGCCTTCTCCGGAGCGGTTCGTTTTTAGCAGGAGCTTCTCTTCTGGTGTTCCGTACAACAAAGTACCCTCGGTACCGTGAACCTCGATTGTAAATGGGGAGTGACAGTTCACAAAGCCCGCTTCCACCACACCGATTGCACCAGATGCCGTATGCAATGTTGCTGCTGCATTATCCTCTACCTCTTTGCCTGTCACATAACCGAAATTAGCGCTCACTCCAGTTACCTCTTCTCCCAAAAACAACCGGGTCAAATACATCGGATGACAGCCAAGATCAATCAGCGCACCACCAAAGCATTGCTCCAGACTATAAAAATGTTCAGGAAGCCAGCCAGCTAAAGCCCCGTTATGGGACAAACGGACTCTGACGTAAGTAATCTTTCCAAGCAGATCCTGGTTCAAAATGTCCTGAACAGCCAGCGTGTATCCATCATTTAAACGAGGTAAAGAAACAGTCAATTTCACGCCTTGCTTCTCAACCTCTGACACAATTTCATTCACTTCCGTTAATGTCGGAGCAATCACTTTTTCGGTAAAGATGTGTTTTCCCGCCTTGGCAACTGCAAGCATAACATCGCGGTGCATATTCGTAGGGGCATCCACAATGACCGCATCGAGATCCTTTTGAGCAAGCATGTCATCTAGATTTTCATAAAATGGAACTTGAAGCTGATCGGCGGCTTTTTTTCCGCGTACCGGATCTTCATCCCAGACTGCTGCAATCTCCGTATCGTCATGCTCCTGAGCCTGTTTCGTATAATCCCAGGCGTGAACATGCCAGTAGCTGATCTTGCCGATTTTAATGCTCAATTGGTCATACCTCCCAATATATAATATCCTGACATTCACTTATAAAAGTAACACATCTTGAATCATTTTTTTAGTAGAACTATACGACAAATATTATATAAAATTACGACACATAAAAATATAGTGAGCGGTTTCATAAATGACATACTATAATTAGATTTATTATGCTTTATTCTCAATAAATGGAGGTTGGATACGTGAGGAGACCGTTGTATAACAGACCTTTCATGAAATTGTTGTCTGCTGTCGTTTCAACTCTCTCTATCTCGCCATTTACGGGAATATACAATTATGTGCCAATGAATGACCAAAGCACAGACGTTTATTATTTTTCCTTCAGCTATGAAATTGCGATAAGCTCCATCATAAATCTTGCGTTATTTCTGTTCTTGATCATGCCGTTGGTAGTATGATAAAGCGTATAATATACTTCGTTTGGAGGATGAACCATGATCTATCTGGAAACCGCGAGATTGAAATTTCGTGACTGGGAACAAGCAGACTTGGAGCCATTTAGTAAACTCAATGCAGATAAAGAGGTTATGACATATTTCCCTAAATCCTTATCAACGGAGGAAACCCAAATATTCTATCAATCCATTGTTTCCGAGCTTAAAGAATGCGGATTTGGGTTATATGCCGTTGAAGTGAAGGATAATAAAGAATTTATTGGGTTTATAGGATTTCATAGGGCAACATTTAAGGCCGATTTTACACCGTGTATAGAAATTGGCTGGCGACTAAAAAAAGAAGCTTGGGGAAAAGGATATGCAACGGAGGGTGCTGCAGCCTGCTTGCAATACGGATTTAACGAATTGGGCCTTCGCGATATTTACAGTTTTACAGCCGATATTAATGAGCCTTCGAAAAACGTAATGACAAAAATCGGTATGCGATTTATTAAAACGTTCAGTCACCCGAAGGTTGAGAAAGACAGTCCATTAAACAAGCATGTACTATATCACATCCATCAAAATACGATTCTCCCCTCCCCATAACTTACTCAAGCAGCCTAGGATGGATTAAAAAAGTCAAGGACAGAAGCTGATTCAGCCTCTGTCCTGCAGTAACTATGATTCTTCCCTGTATTTACGATAATAATAATAACTTTCGCTTTCCATGTTAGGTTGCTTATGACTAATAGGGGTTCTTTTTTCAAATAATTCAAACCCTGCTTTTTCAGCCACTTTGCATGACGCCTCATTTGCACAGTCTATTGTTAATATCAAATATGAAATATCTGACACATCAAAGCACCATTTCATTAAAGTAGATAAAGCCTCTGTACCATATCCTTTACCTTGGTAATGTTCATCTATAAAATATGCCATTTCTACTTCATTTAACGTATCTTCAATTCCCATACCTACCATTCCAATTAGTTCATCGGTATTGGCTAAGACTACTGCATATCTTTTATTTTCATATACATCGGTTGACTCTTTTTGACTTTGATGCCAGTCAATATACTCAATAAAACTTTCTGGTGATGAATTATCTTCTGACCAATCTCGCATAAAACGAACTAAATTTTTTTGATGGACAATTTTATATAAATTTTCCTTGTCCTTTCTTTCTAAATCGCGAATGATTATTCTATCTGTTTTTAAGAACATATTTATCCCCCACGTCTGTTGATTATCCCGTAGCCTCTGAGCTCAGCCTCCGTCCAAACTTTACCCTACAAGCTTCTTCTTCACTTTTTTCAGCATCATATAGGTGAATGAAAAAGCAGGGGCCGGATCTTTAAAGCTCCATACTGCAGGTGCCTTTTTTCTAAAATAAGACTTCAAGATTTCGGTTCTGGTCAGCTCTTTGTTTCTAACGTATTGCCTGGATGATATCAAATCCTCTGTCAGAAAACAAAACGCTATCCCCGTATCTTCCCGAAGCGCCTTGCTTCCAATCTCTTTTCCTGTTAGCTCGTTATAAGCCAACAGTGGGAAATTAATACCGCATTTGTGAAGCAGCGAGTTCAAGGTTGTCGTTCTTGCATTAATCTCCAGAAGATAAAACTCACCTGTTTTCGCGTCTTTTTTAAACTCGATCTCGGCAAAGCCCTTATATCCTATCGCTTCCAAAAAAGGTGCTCCGATCGTATACAGCTCCTCTACATACTTCTGCTTTGTATACGTGGAGGCTCCAAAATGTATCGGAAATTGCCTCTGCTTCTGGCAAGTCATCCAATGGGTAACCTTGGAGTTTTGATCCAGATAGGCATCAAATGTATACACATGGTCATCAAAACCCGGTATAATCCGCTGCACAACAACCTCAAGATTAGCGTCATTGGCTTTTTTGACAGCTGCTCTTACTTCATCCATAGTCTTGCATATAAAAATCTTCGCCCGGAAAGTGGATACAAACAATGGGGAGTCCGTCGGCTTCACGATGCATGGAAAACCAATCTCAGCTGTTACCTTATCTTCAAAACCTTCTTCAAGAGGGTGAACCGTTTCGGGCAGCCGCACCCCATGCTTAGAAGCAAGAGTATGTAAAAATGCCTTATCCATTATGCTGCTCCAAAATCCCTGCTCCGTCATGTTTATGAGATAATACGGTTTCAGCTCATCCAAATGGGCGTCAACAAATTCCACATACGGATCAACCGTCGCAAACAAAACTGGCTTGCCTTCCTGCTGCTTGGAATACTCGATCAGGAATTTGACCAATTCGTCTTCCTGCTCTTTATAGTGGGGAACAATAATTTGCTCACTTAAATATTTGGATTTGGCACCATATGTATTTTCCTTGGAATAGTCCATAGCCACCGTGTACATACCATGAGTTCCAAGACATCGGATGACGCTTAGTCCTATATAAAAGTTCGAACCGAGGACAACAGCTTTATGATTCATTCTAAGAACCTCTCTTTCATTCTGCAATGATCAAAACTTATTAATTCGTTGTTACCTGCATGTATAACCGAGATATACTTGTCTCACATCCAATTTCAGTGAGGATTTGGAATATTCTAGTCTTAAGCAATAATATAGCATAATAATGATATTTTGCTAACATGGACTTCTTGGGGCGAAAAAGGGGTGTCCCAAGACGCTACGTGCATAATCAATGGTTTTAAAAGAAGAAATCTCCGTATACGAAGCCACACGTGAATTCGTCTCTTTCATGTATCTGGCCGGACTCCAGCGTCTGCTCTCTCGTACTCCTCATTGCATTAATCATTCTCTTACTTGACCACACCTTTACGGTAGCACGTTCAGTTCAAACTTCGGCAAGCCTTGAATGATGACTCCGGTGCCTTGACTGTCCGTAGTCGAGGCTCTGCGGACCTCCGTCTTGTTACCGCACTCCTGCGGCCGCAGCTAAGGAACCCACTGAGCCTTCACCGTGCCGGAATAAAGACCGATTTTAGCGCCGGTGTTCCGGTCTGAATAATTTTCAAACGGCCCTTTGCCATACCAAGACAATTGATCAAACGATCCGTCCAGCTCAAACATCAGCCCCACTTCAGGTATTTCGGGTAGCCCGGTTCCTGGGGTTAATTGCTGCAGCACCTGCACCTCTCCATCCCCGCGCACAGTATAAATTAATGTACAGAATGATTCCGGAGATGTTGGAAGGAGATAATGAACTTCTATCGTTGCAGAGGACGGCCACTGCTTACATCTTAACTTCTGTAGACGTCTTTCTTCACTAACAGACCGCCAGACTGCACTTCGCTCTTCCAGCTTGTTACCTCTGTCATTATCAGTCAAAGCGCGCCAGAACCTTTGCTTACTATTCAAGCAAGCTATGAATATTCGGCCGATGGAATATGTGAACAGGGAACGGATTAACCGCAGTAAACAGCTGATTTTTCTGGAGCCTGAACAAAAAATACAGGACATCTCCATGCGATCCGGCTTTGAGCACCCGAGTTATTTTTGCACCGTATTCAAAAGACTTGAGGGTATGACCCCGGAGCAGTTTAAGAAATCTCATGGCTTTGGTATATGAGCGCTTTTATGCACCTGTTATATAAAAAAATCGAGATGGGACGTCCCATCTCGATTTTTCACGAAGTCGATATCTTTTAAACCAGCTTTACTTAGTCATATAGACTCTACACGGTATAATTATCAAAAGAAACAGCTGCTCCGTCAACTTCAGCAGTCGCTATTCCGCTGCCCGCAGTACATATGAGCTTATGATTTCCGACCCAGCTTGTATAGGTAGCCTTCACCGTCGAAGAACTATTAAACTCAGGACTGTGTTTCTTCATGGCATCGGCAAACTGCTCGAGCCCCAGAATCCCTTGTTCCTCTGCTTCAGCAGATCGGATTGCTTCTACTACAACCCCACCTGGCAAGCCCTTCGCTGCCACTTCGATATATTTATTTCTCTGTATAAGCTCATAAGGAACAGAAAGATATATGGCAAAATAAACTCCCCTCGCTTGTCCGAACAAGGATCGATCATGCATAATCCATTTTCCCTTCGGAAGCACGCCAACAAGGTTATCTTGATCTTCACTCGAAACTGGAAATAGCGCCATAATCACATTCCGATGATATAGCACTTCCATATGCCCACTTTGATGTCTCGGATCACCCTCATAATAGTAGTCACCCGGATGGAAAAAGAACAATTGGTTGGCCTCACCTTCTCCCGACACCGGAAGTGAGAAGCTCCATCTTAACTGCTCATTATCAAATTCATCACCCCGTTCCCACAGACCACCTGCAGCAAAGTCTGGAGTAACATAGGTGTAGCTGTGGAGTTTAGGGAATTCCGAAGCGCCGGGGACTACCTTATGCGTTAGCTTTTTCACCTCAATCGGTTCTCTTTTTTTCAATGCCGTAGCCTGTGCACTTGCTGGAGCCTCGTAGAACAAAAATCCAGCATATTCCGTACGCGGCATTTCCTTCGGCAGCACAAAATCCCCGAATTGAATATAATCGTGCAGTAGGTTACCATCTCCCGGAATATCATGCGGCCAGCCGCGGGAATGCGGACCGACCCAAGCGCCTTTCAAATAAAACGATGCCCGCTCATTCCACAAGAAATCCAGCATTTCACACAATAAATTCTTCAGCTCCATGTCACTGTCACCCGTTATTTCAAGTGCGCAGGTGAACGCTTGCACCCAATGCCAGAACCAAGGGAGAGCTCCGTATTCAGGCATGCCGTTGCTCTTTATATATTGAAGTGTTGTCTTCAGGCTGTTCAGGCCGTCTTCTCTTAAATCCTGATCATCAAACAACGTCCCGAAAATAAGCTTCGCCGCCGTATATTTTGCCTCGTGGTGGTTGTAATAAACCACAGGCTTTCGGAAGAAACCACTGTTATAAATATGCTCTAGTGTGTGGTCGAAGGCCATTTTCAGCTGCACGCTGAAATGAGCACCATATTCCTGGAAAAAATAAGCCATCAATGAACCCATAATTTCAACAGGGAGTTCATTCAGAGGCGCGTCTTGCGGAACGGGATGAAGTCCGAGCGGCCAGTGACCGTACAACTTCGTTCCAAGCTGTTGATTTTGCAGAGAAAGTACTTCGAGCAGCACTCGCTCTGCTGTTCCCTTGGCCTGCTCTCTGTCAAACTCCACAGGAAGTTCAGGATTTACTGCAGCTGCAAAAAGATAGGAAGCATAATAAAAGTTATTTCTGACATCGTTGTGAAACCACAAGCTGCCCTCCAGAAGTGTTCTGCTTTCCGCGTTATGGGCGATTAGACTGATGATTTCAGCCTGCCGCTTTTGATAAGGACTTTTCAAGCCTTGTGTATGTATCACGTCTCCACGTCCCTTCTTTTAATACAATGCCACCTTCTATATTGCAGGTTTTTCGTTCATTTGGCAATCATATAAACCGTGATTTGAACTAAAACGAACGGTTTTAATTTGTATATTGAACTTAATTGAACTAAACAGAACCAATTTTCATTACAAAAACCGAAAAACCCGATGACCGAGCTACTTTGTCTCTTATGAGACGCTACGATTACGAATCGTTCCTACAATCGCTCTTGCCCCCCGAATTTCCTGAATTACTTCTTAGTGGAAGAAATTCGGGGACAAAGAGCATATGCTTTCGATGCGAGCTTTCCTTTGGAAAGCTTTTACCGCTACCGCTTCTCCGGAATCGCTTCGTCCTCTCCGCTGCTTTGTGCATATCTCCTCCATAAACCAATAGCACTGTTAAAATTACGTCACAATCTAGGAAGCAATTTTAGATGATATAGTTTTCAAATGTACATTCAAAATACCGTGGATCTAAAAGAAATATATCGAAAAACCTTGTCATCGTTAACGAAATAATGGACGTAAACCGATTAAGCGAGAAGCTATCGCTCTGTAGGTACAAACTCAACTAATTTATGTAAGTCCGCTCTCACTACCGATGCAACGAACGAACTTTGTCTAACATAATCAAATGCTTAATAAGCAACCGATGGACAAGCCGCTGAGGGAGAAAGCGGCCCGTGAACCACAAAAATAAGCAGGCCCCCCAGGATGAATCCTTGAGTGGCCTGCCTAGATCGCAATACTTCTACTTATTCTCCATTCCTTTTAAGGATCTCAATATAACCTTCGGTCCCGTTAACTCTAATCCAATCCCCATCCTTCACTAATTCAGTTGCGTTATCGATGCCTACCACGGCGGGAATACCGTATTCTCTGGCTATAACAGCACCATGCGTCATCATTCCCCCAACCTCCATAACCAACCCTTTGGACGCGTTAAAGAGGGGTGTCCATCCCGGGTCCGTAAATGGGGCAATTAAGATCTCGCCCGGGCTCAGGTTTGCTTCGTCCGCCTTAAGTACAACCTTGGCATAGCCTTCGACAATGCCAGCAGATACAGGTGTTCCAAGAAGTGCCCCTTCCGGTGCATTGGCATTGCTCCGCTTCCCTGTAATGATTTCCCCTTCGCTTGTAATCACTCGTGGAGGTGTACGTTTTTGGTCCTGCTCCATTTGCCTCATTCTTGATTCCACTATTTTTTGAGCATCTACATGTTCATCGCCCTTTACAAGATTGAAGAGCTCGGAGAGTGTCAGATAAAACACGTCGGATGGCAGCTTCAAGACCCCTCCGTTTACAAGCCTCTGTCCTTCTTCCAACATGGCAGTTCGAAATATTTCGAGATACTGCACCATCGTATATTTAGGCCATTCACGCAGCCCCATCACGTTCCGGAAAATACGAATCCACCTTGTCATAATCTTCGCTTTCATAAGTCCTCCAGGAGTTTTGCGAAGCTTGGCTATGATATCCCTAGCTGTTTCTTCTGCTTCAATCATCCCCGCATTAAAGCGTGCTCGATGCTCTCCCTGCCTGAGACCATGAAGCTGATTTAGAATAGAAGGGACAAGTAAAGTCGGATCATCCTTCCATCTCACATTTTGCACATCAATCTCTCCGGGGCATCTCATACCGTATTCCTCCATAAAGAGCATAAACTCTTTGGTGAAAACCCCATTCTTATCTGTTTCTTTAAGGTCTTCGTAAAAACGATCAGCTGTCGCTACTTTGAGGTACTCTGCAATCTCAGGATTCTGCCGGGCGATGTCTGCCAAATCCCCAATCCGGAGACCCATTTCCGACGTCACATTACCGGGTAAAGATTTGTTTAACAGACTTACGCTATGGTCATCCCCCAGCCATTTTTTTGACAAGTACTGAATTCGTTTCATAGCAATCATTCCTGGCGCTACCAAAGTCGCTACATTCGTAAAAAGCGGCAACACAAAACTGCCGCAACTTTCCTGAATTCTTGCAATACGTTCAGCGCCAGAGGCATTACGGATATAAGCCTGACATTCCTGCAAATAGCCCTGAGTTATTTTTTGAGCTCTCGGCATGGCTTCAACCGGATTTCTTATCAAAATATTTTTCAATACATTTCCGGCAATCGGGAATAACGTCTTTTTAACTTTCTTTTTTACGCCTGGGTCGACTCGATTTTGTATAAAATCCGGTCGTTGAACAAATTCCCGGAACGCACTCCCAATAAGCTCATCAACCTCGCGTAACAAGAGCGGTACAACTTTTCGGGCCTGCTTAATTTGCAGCAGCGAGGTTAAATCGATAAAGAGCCTACCTCCCGCTTCGAGCATATACTTTGATTCTGAGATGACAGACGATTTTCCAAAAGGGAACATGGTACGCCATATGGATCTGGCCATCGGACTTAGAACAGCAGGCATCATCTGCTGATGACCAAAAGAAAAGAACAAATGCAAATGTTCATCCGAAACTTTAGGAACCGGATAAAGCGATGTAATCGGACGGCTCTGCACAATGTAAAATTTCTGATCATACCAGCACCACTCGATATCTTGTTCAGAGCCATAGTGTCTCTCAATCCGCTTTCCCAACTCAGCAAGCTCGATAATGTCTGCATCACCCAAAGCCTGAAGATCCTGCTTTTCTCTGGGAAGTTCCTCCGTCACCGTACCACCAGCTGGACTGGAGTAGATAGCCACTTTCTTGGTTGCAATTTTCTTTTGGACAATAGCTCCTTTATGTACTTGATATAAATCAGCGGACACGATCCCTGATACGAGTGCTTCACCCAGTCCGAAGCTCGCATCCACAGATACCGTATTCCGATTTCCGTTTATCGGATCCGCCGTAAACATAATGCCCGAAACCTCTGGAAAAATCATCTCCTGCACAACAACAGACAGCAGCACGGAACGATGATCAAATCCATTTTTTGAACGGTACACGATAGCTCTATCGGTAAACAACGAAGCCCAGCAGCATTTTACGGATTCCAGAAACTGCTCTTTCCCCTTAACATTCAGATAGGTTTCCTGCTGTCCGGCAAAAGAAGCATCTGGTAAATCTTCCGTAGTCGCGCTGGAACGAACAGCATAGGCTTTGTCTGTACCTAGCTGCCCCCACGCCTTCAAGATGGAAACTTGTATGGATTCCGGAATTGGAAGTTCCTTCAGATGCTCTCTGATTTGTTGACCTAATACGCGAATTTCATCCAGATTCTCATAAGAAACTTGATCCAGTAAACGAAAAAAATGATCCATCCTCTCACTCGTCTGAATGAAAGCAAAATAAGCAGAAGTGGTGATACAAAAGCCTTGTGGCACTGGAAAACCGGCCTTTGTCATTTCGCCAAGATTAGCACCCTTCCCCCCAACGTATGGTATGGAATTTTGATCAATTTCATGGAAGAGCAATACATGGTTACTCATTGGATTCGCCTTCCTTTTGTTCAATGATTTCTGAATCCATTTAAAAATAGATCAATCAACTGTCGCTTCCCTTGATTAAAAGCCTATTTTTCAGAGCTGTCTATGTCAGAAATCAGAAAACAGAGTATCAAAATATAAAATTATTGCTAATCGACTAAAGTAAATTCAGTCCTTCAAGATACAGGGTATCCAAAAAAGGGGAAATTGGATCTTATGGCATCATATTAGATCATGCAAGAAAACATCCATTCCATTCTAAGAACGACAAAAAAAGCCGCAACCTATAAGCAGCTTTATAGTCGTCGAGCAGTTTCACACCAACACCAACGGTTCACATGATTGTGGATGAAGCACTGGAACGATCGGTGACACCCTATATCTTTTGCGACTGCTTAAATAAGTAATGAAGAAAAAGACTTGTGACTGCGATGCGATAGCGCTTCTCAAGCGGGACAGAGTTAACATCCTTCAGAAACTGTAAAATATCGTCACTATGCACTTTGGAATATAGTGCCAAGGTATCGATTGTAATATCATAGACGTGATTCAAGCCTTCAATAATAGCCCTGACCCTATCGTTTTCATCAACCTTCTCCATGCCTATAGATAGCATCGTAATTAGTTCCAATAAGGAATTAAAGTCTTTTCTAAGATCAATAGATACATCCATGTCACCGTTTGCAAAGCCCGTTATTACATTTTCATCAATTCCAGTAATTTTGCTTAATGAATGTGGTGTAATTAGATAGGTGTTCATCGTGTTATTTAGTAAAGCTCTAAATTCATCGTCTCCACATGTACTGCCTAATACTTCAACAGAAACCATGACAGCCGCTTCCTTTCGTAACGTAAATAGAAATGCCTTTGACTATAGTAAGCGCCTGTTCGGACTTTCACTCTATAGGTGGCCCTGTTGATTTATAGTACTCATTTGTGTTTAGTTCTATCATTGTTTATGACCCACCTCTTCCAAAATCACTTTTATTGCATTCAAGTTATCGATTACATATTTAGGCTCTTCAATATTGTCTCCCCAACCCATAAAGCCCTTTAACCATATCGCATTAAGTCCTGCATTTACCGCTCCCTGTATATCATTCATCGGATGGTCACCAACATACCAACTACCTCGGGGATTGACGTTCAATCTTTCAAGTGCAAGTTCAAATATCCGTTTATCTGGTTTCTTCAGCTTTACTTCATCCGACACTATAATCGTATCAAAATAGCTTCTTAACATAACTTGATCTATTTTTGAGTTTTGAGTGTGTACAGAACCATTTGTAATTAAGCCTAGCTTTATATCCTTTTGTTTTAAGTAATCTAGTATTTCGAAAGCTCCGTCCATAAGAACCGTATGTTTATAAAATTCAGAAAACCATGGTTCCAATAAATCTTTAACGGTTATTTCAGAATTTTTCATTGGCAAAGTAGTTAACAGTTCTTCATAAAGCTCACCTCTTTTACGATAACCATCTCGATCTGCTATTCGTATATATTCGATGATTTCATTTCTATGTAGTGTATCAGTGGTTACTACAAATTGATCAATAAACCATTCCGAATATTTCATGAAAGCATTCTTTCGATTAACAAGTGTATTGTCCAAGTCAAAGATCACGGCTTCTACTGTCATCTTCATAGTCCTTTCAAGGAGTGGTCAGTTCCATTCCTCCGCTTTTAATCCATAAATTACTCTATTAAGAAACCTTCCATTAATATATTCATAATCTCTTAGTTCACCTTCACGTTTGAATCCGAGATTTTCTGGAATAGCACGGCTCTTCATGTTCTCTGTAGCGACTCCTATTTCAACTTTATTCAACTTAAGCTCATCAAAAGCATACTGAATTAGCTCTTTTACAGAATTAAAAATAATTCCTTTGCCCTCACATTCTTTACCTAGCCAATATCCAATTTCCGTTTTTTTATTCTCTCGATCTATATATAAATAGCCTATAGAACCCACTAATTCGTTGTTATTCCATATTCCTAACCAGTACCCTTCATCCTGAGCATATCGCATACGTGTTCTCTCAATAAAAGCTTTAGAATCATCCGCTTGTAAAGTAACACTCGGAAACTTCAGCCACTCACCAAGGTGAGTCCGATTTCGATCGATTAAGTCATATAATTTTTCTGCATCCTTGATCTCAAATAACGACAGAAAAATAGAATCATCTATTTCATATTTAAACATTTCTGATCATCCCCACCCCATGTTGTCGAATAAGTCTTTAATATCAACACTGTGTTTCTGTGTGTTCTTCCGATTGTATTCATTCCACTTGTTTAATGCGGTATAAAACATCTCTCCAAAATTCAGCCCTTCTGGTAATTGATCGACGAATTTAATTTCATCAATTTCATAATTAGGTAGGTCGGACATACTCTCTATTCCCGCAAAAAATACCATGCCATGATTCCCATTCAACATCGTTATTCCAAATGCCTCTAATTCAAATTGAGTCGCACCTGTTTCTTCATATAGCTCTCTACTTGCAGTAAAAAGTAATGATTCACCTGGCTCTCTATTGCCACCAGGAATTTCCCAGCCGCCACGTTTTTTATTTCTTATAATGATCAATTGGTCATTAAATTCCGCAATCAATATAACAAATTTAATGAAGTCATCATTAATTTCATTTAATTCATACCATGGAGTCATATTTTACTCATCCTCGTTGTTTCTATTCTATAGAATAATCTTTATCTATCTTCTTTCTCATGAACAATGCAATTTCCTCATTACCGTTATCTAGATTGGTATAAAAAGATAAGTCGACTCCTTCGATCATAAAGCCACATTGTTTATAAAAATGTATGGCCGGCGCATTCGTATTCTGTGTTTCCAGTGTAACGGCTCGGAATCCGTTCTCTTCAGCTAAATCAATCATTCTATTCATTAATATACTTCCATAGGATTTTCTTCTATAGTTCTCGTGAACCTGAAAATGCCACAGCAATAACGTGTTATTCCACAACTGTGGTTCGGCGATGGCAATCGCTGCTAGCTTGTTATCTAAATAAAGCCCCAGCGAATACCCCAGCTTAACAAGCTTCTGATACCGATCAAGGTCATCGTCATCATTCAATTCTTGCTTAACATACGGCTTATCAAGATTAATTAGATTCAATTGCAAAGAAAATGTATGTAATGTTTCTTCTTTGGTCACTTCATACTTTTGATTAGATGTGTAACCAAATATCCCAAGAGAGTTCAATTCTTCAATTGACAGATCGTATATCTTCTTTATTTCCATTGGATTTACCTCGTTGTATTTTAAATATCGTCTTGGTCATTATCGTGTCAAAACTTTGTTAGGCGATATCACGACTTCCCAGCAGCGATTAACTCCTCCATCTTAAAAAGTGAGTGTACTTTAAGTCCGATCTCTTCTAAGTTCCTTCTTCCTTCCGGATTTCGTTCAATTACGCATATCATATCTTCAACTATGGCTCCTGCACTCCGTAAGTCATTGGCACTTAGTATGACTTGTCCTCCAGTTGTTACAACATCTTCAATAATGCAAATTCTCTTACCTTCTATGTTAGTTCCTTCTGCTAACTTGCATGTTCCATATTCCTTAGCTTTCTTTCTCACAAATGCAGCTGGTATGTTAGATTTCAAGGAAAGAGCTGTAGCTATAGGTATCCCGCCCATTTCAAGCCCTGCCAGCACTTCGATACCATCTGGTATCAATAAAGCTAATTGATCAGCCACTTTAGATAACACTGCAGGATTGGATTCAAACAAATACTTATCGAAATATTCATTCGAGATTTGACCAGATCTAAGAGTGAAAGTTCCTGTTAAATGCGCTACTTCATAGATTTCTTTTGCTAAATTGTTATCCATAATGTCCTCCTCGATTTCTTTCTAAAGTAGTTACCAACTCTTATATATC
The DNA here is from genome assembly GCF_900177425.1 of Paenibacillus uliginis N3/975. Classification (NCBI taxonomy): domain Bacteria; kingdom Bacillati; phylum Bacillota; class Bacilli; order Caryophanales; family Paenibacillaceae; genus Paenibacillus; species Paenibacillus uliginis. The sequence goes on from NZ_LT840184.1 coordinate 4,023,356, forward strand.
AACTTCTGCATCCACAAAATATTTCCCCTTCACACCGTAAATAACTTTATACAGCTCGTCCCTTACTCTTTTTTCTTCTGTTGTATCTGTCCACCAGTTGTTTGCCTGTCCTAACTTCCGATCATCTGGACACCATACATATTCATACCACGGAGACATAAACGTCTTTAACAATAAAAGACATCGACGCATGTGCCCTGGCGCGCTAACTAACAATAAACGATTTATTTTTTCTAATCCTACAGCACGATCAAGTACCATAAGTGAAGCCAAAATATTCTCTTTTGTATGGTTTGATACTTGTTCTATAAGAATTGATTCAGCAGGCACTCCAAGTTTAATGGCCTCATCCCGCATAAATATGGACTCATGGGGGTTTCTTTGACCGAATCTATCTCCCCCAGTAAACAAAATCAACGGTGCCCGACCATTCTTATATAACTCAACCGATTTCAACACTCTTTCGTTAATTTTTCAGGGTTCATATTTGAAATCAGCAAAATAAAAACCTCCGATCATCAAAAAATGTTTCGATATTGCCATCTCATACCTGATGCATCATCAGGTCGATTCTCAAAACCAAATTTCTTATAATAAGTATTTTTATCTTTGGCTGCAAAAAGCTGCACCATCAATATTTCATTCGTTTCACATTGATATAGCAACTTCTTTAATATCTTACTTCCAATCCCTCTTCCTTGATATTCTGTTAACACGATTAAATCGCATATAATCGCTTGAAATACGCCGTCTGAGATAATCCTTCCTATACTGACTAATTTGTCTTCTTCATACCTGACATTACATACCAGCTATTGTGTAAAGCCAATCCTAATTTTTCTGGCCCCTTATCCCTTATCCGTTATCCCTTCCAGCTGGCACTTTCAATTAGCTTAATAAAATCTTCCCCGCTAGGAACAAGCTCCTTATATAATATGGTCATCCTGGCTCCTCTCTATCTCTTTACTGTTCCAAAAGATATTTTCATGTTTGGAGCATATGTTAGCCAGGATTGAGGTCCAAATTCTCTAGAAAACAGTAATTCAGCCTCATGCTGATCCGAGGCTTCTTGGTGCGTTAATCCCCTATTCATTAGGTTATTTAACGTATCCTTCAAACATTCAGGTTCTTTTCCTAACCCTTCTTCTCGTAAAGAATCAAAAAGTTTTTCCTTATTTTTCAAGTCCATGTTTTGGTCTAAGAAGTTAACTCTATCGCTCACTCTGCACTCTACATTGTCTAATCCCAATTGACTTAGGATGATTGGCAGTTGTATTCCGATGTTTCCGTCTTTACCATTTAGTCTAGAATCTTCTTCAAACAATTTTTGTAATATCCCTAACCGTATGTATTGGGACTGATCAAGACTATCAACATAATAATTCGACGAATTTGCAATCCAATGAGGTTCAAAACAAATCACTTTACCGTTATCAAAGACATGGTCGATCATCTTCTGAACAATTTTCCTAGAATCAGTCATATGTAATAAAAATGCATGACAAATAGCTATGTCATACATCGGCTGGCTATCCATTTCTTCTATATCGACTACTTTAAATTCAGTGGGATAAGGCAGGTTTAGAAATATTTCTTTTGCTCGATTGATTAAGTCAGTACCCTTGTCAATCCCCGTGTAGGTGGACCCTTCAGGTAACAGTGGAAGGAGCTTTAGTCCGAGAAATCCGTAGCCGCATCCATAATCAATGATGTTCACAGGCTTGTCGATCTTCCAAACTCCCTTAACCAAGAAGTCCAGATAATCATCATTGTAGTATAACCAACGAGTTTTTCTGAGATATTCGATCTGCTTGTCCCAATAATAATCAGACATTTAGCAAGCTCCTTTTATTCAGTTTGTTAGCGATAATACATTAGCCTTACGAGCCTTATGAACCCTCACCCTCGAAGTCTTGACAGAGCTCCTTTTGCTGCTTGTTTCCCATTATGCATTCCAGATTCCGAAACCTCGATTAACTTATCTTTAGCTGGAATATATCTGTGATATCCTAGAATTTCACAAGCTCTTTCCTGTACGTACATATCCTCATCATCTAAATATTTGACCAATGAATCGAGATGCATTTTTGGTGTTAAAGCCATGATTGAAAAAAGAAGCTGACATCTGAGATCGTCATCAAGATCATTGGAATTCAATAAATGGTTTAACTCATCAATGCTTTTCTGATCATCTTCAAGATCTTGAAGGCAACTTTCTGTTTCTACGGGGTACTCTTTTTTTAGTTCTCTCCAATCAAGATCAGGATCTTGTTCAATGGAACGAATAAATGAGCTTACACTTCTGAAGCTTGGTGAGATATCAGTTTCTTCATGGTCGATATAACAAATTTTGTATTTTAAAGGGCCTTGATAAAAGACTCCAACATAATTTGAGTTGTCATCAGTCCATAAAGGGATTATATTTTGATACACTTCAATATCAGATAAAAATTCAATAAGTTCTACGATCTCATCTGAATCCATTACTCTTAATGAAAACTCATTAGCGTTTTGTTTTTCTTTATGTAACTCCAAAATCTCTATGAAATCATTAGGTACTTCTATATTAAGTCTTGTAAATAGTTGTTTATAATACATTTATACCGACTCCTTTGAAGCATGATATTTATTTCTTGAGCTATGAATACTGAACCTACATTGCTTTGATCATTCATAAAACTCCATATGCTCTTTATCGGCCTTGTAATAATCTAACCGATCTTTTAGATGCCCTGTATGAAACTCAAACATATGACCATCAGGATCCAAGAAATAAATCGATTTTTTATCCTTTTCATCTCGATCTCTCCCTGGCAATATATCCACACGCAAATCTTTCAATCTATTTAATAATAGATCAAAGTCTTTCTCTTTAATCGTGAAGGCAATATGCGTATATGTCCTTTGATTCTGACTCCGGTCGATATCCTCTTGGTTTAGGGCAACCCATAAGCCATTTAAATCAAAATAAGCTAGCCTTCTTCCCTTTACTAATAGCTTTGCTTCAAACACATGGGTATAAAAATCAATGGACGTTTCTAAATCGGATACGGAAAAACATAAATGATTTATCGCTTTGATTTTCATAGTTTAGGTTTCTCCCATCTTTATTCACGCTCATATGATTCTTCTCTATAAGACTAAAGCCATATTAATCTGTCCATGCTCTTCTATTGTAATTATCATCGCATCATCTTCGCTAGCTTCATCATTTGAATGAAATTGCCATGCCCCATCATCTTCATCATGCGAAACGAAAAAGGCCAATCCTTCATTTTATATATGTATTCCCTTCGATTAATTTGTTATTTTGGAGGTTTTTGAGCTTGTCTGATCAGTTTTCCTCCATCAAAATGTCTACCATATTTTTTAATCGTTTCTTCGATTTCATGATCCATAGGAATCTGGTTTGAAATTTTCCAGGTTAAGAAATAGGCTTGCACCTTACCTCCATAAAAAACCCATGCAAAAAATTTGGTTGCAAATTTATGAGCTCCTTTGGTTCTAAAATTATTCATCGAGCTCCCATCTTTCCACACCGTAACAGTTTGACCAATTCCACTCTGAAGTTGTCCTGAGAGTTCGGCATATAATAATTTTTCATTCTTAGTTAGTTGTTTCTTAACAAATTCATTAACAATTCCATTTATGATAATTCTGAAAATATTGAATCTTTCTCCCCTTGTTACTGAAATAATCGCAGTCTCAGGCAAAAGTGTATCTCTATCGCCTAAAGTAAACTTAGCTCCGTACTTGTTGTTTGGATCTTGATGTTTTATCCATACCTTCATGGAAACACCTCCAAATTCTCTTTTTCAGTACTACAGCTAATATTTATGCGATATCCCACCTGATTAAGTCTGTCTGCGTATACAGTCAGCCGAAATATGCTGAGTCATGCATTGTCTCTCGCATATCAAGAAATAATTGCCTGCACTTCTATCTCTCCTTTAGACCCCTAATGATTTGTTTTTGGTGTAAGCCAAGCAATGTCATAGCCCATTTCGCTTAAAATTTCTAGTCCATTTTGAAATTCGATTATGTTTTCTCCGGTCCAACCATTTCTTAAGCCGTATAAGATGAACTTTTTAATCGTTTTTGGATGATGTAAATTAAAAGTTTCTACTTTATTTGTCTTTTTATTTTTCAAATCAACGCCTATCAATAGTGGGCTGCCAGTAATAGGATCATCCCATGTACAAAAAAGGAACGTTAATGTTAAATTTTTCTTATCTTTTAGAGAAACCTTTAATGTAATATGGCTTCTTTTTTCGTTATATTTTTGATTCAAAACATATACATATTCTTTTTCATCTATAATCATGTTTCTTGTCTTTTTCTTCATAACTAAACACCCTTATATTAATATCTACAGTCAATAAATGACTATTATTAAATCTGAAAATGATCTTGTATCCGTCATTCTCTGTATTGGCAAACTCCTCTTGGTGTGATTCTGAAGTATAATTTTTTGGTCAGTCAAACTAGTTGAGACTTTCATATAATTCTTCGTTCTATCGTATATCGCTCTCGTATTCATGACGACACACCACCTAAAAAAAGACGACCCGGCCTTAGATATCTCCTATCTTAGGTCAGGTCGCGTGTTGTCTGGATCATCTTCCTTGATTATACATCTGTAAAGCAAGGGGCGTAAGCCCAATAGCGGAAATGCAATATTTTGTTCACTCATCACATAAACAACTATACCGCTTTGAAAAATCCATCATGTCTCAGCAAACATTGTCTTATTGAGGTCCAAATGCCCTTCGCCCTTACTGTACTCTTATTATCTTTCAGAATCCCTTCTTATCTCTGTTTCATATGCCTTAGATAAAGACGCGTTTCAGTCACAACCACCCCAGACAAACCAAGCAGGGCAACTAGGTTCGGCAGTGCCATCAGTCCATTCACAATATCCGCGAGCAGCCAGATCGCTTGTAGCTTGATAAACGCGCCCACTCCGACCAGAACGATAAACACGATGCGGTAAGGCAGGATTGATTTAACGCCAAATAAGTATACGATGCAGCGTTCGCCGTAATAATTCCAGCCTAGAATCGTCGTAAACGCAAATAAAATGAGGCAAAACATAAGAATTAAGGAGCCAAACGGTAATGCCGCATCAAACGCCGCTTGTGTCATTTCCGCTCCTTCCGCAGCCCCATTCCAAGCGCCGGTTACAATCAGAGTCAATCCGGTCAGTGTGCATACAATAATCGTATCTATAAAAGTGCCCGTCATCGACACAAGTCCCTGCTCCGCAGGCCATTTCACCTTGGCCGCAGCGGCCGCAATCGGCGCACTGCCAAGACCGGATTCATTTGAAAATACACCTCTTGCGATGCCGTTGCGAATAGCCAGCATAACAGTAGCGCCGAGAAATCCGCCGCCTGCCGCGGTCGGATTGAACGCGCTCTGAAACACGAGCGACAGAGCGTATGGAAGCTTATCAGCGAAGGCAATAAGCACGATGCAGCTTGTTACCACATAGACAATGGCCATGATGGGCACAACTTTCGTGGTCACCCTTGTAATATTCTTGAGCCCTCCAAAGGTCACCAATGCAGTCAAAGCGGTCACTACAGCTGCAGTTGCAGCGACTGGAATACCCAAACTTGACTGCGTAGACGTTACAATGGCATTGACTTGCGGGAAGGTGCCAATCCCGAAAAATGCGACCAATACCCCACTCACAGCGAAAAACACAGCCAGCGGTTTATATCTTACACCCAAGCCTTGTTCAATATAATACATCGGCCCACCCGATACTTGCCCATTCTCGTCTATCTTCCGGTACTTTACGGCCAGCACACCTTCGGCGTATTTGGTTGCCATGCCAAAAAAAGCAGCCATCCACATCCAGAACAGCGCTCCCGGGCCGCCCATTTGAATAGCGGTCGCTACACCGACAATGTTCCCCGTTCCAATGGTGGCAGCCAGGGCGGTAGCAAGCGCGCCAAAGCTAGTTACGTCTCCTTGCCCTTCATTTTTTGCGGTGAATACGAGCTTGAGTGCCAGCGGCAGACGAAAAACTTGTAGCAAACCGAGGCGGAATGTGAAAAAAATCCCCGTCCCCACCAACAATACAAGAAGCGGCGGCCCCCATACAAAATGATCCACACTGTCTAACCATTGTTCTAACATGTACATTCCTCTTCCCCTCTTCAGCATCGATATCGATGTGTCTCACGACACGAAAAAAGAGTCAAATCGATAGATTTGACTCTGGGGACATTTTTGCAGAAAAGCAAATAAAACGATAGGTGATTATAATCACAAATTCGAATAATGATGCATAATATCTGCAATCCCTGTCCTTTTACCTGAGAGTTTTAACGTGTACTGACACGTCTTGCCCCTTCGGTGCCCCACATCAGCGGAGTCTCTCCAGAGTTCTGTCCGTCTACGGTCCTGCTTGCTTCAATCCTTTGAGAATGATGCAAACGCCTGAGAGTTTTGCCCCTTCGGCCAAGCCATCGCCTGTCTCCCGTAAACTTCATCCAGTTATGAAGTTGTTTATCTATTATAGAGAACCGTCTGCGATTCCGCAAGGATGTTCTCTATGGCAATACACCTTTATATTAATATCTACAAGTCTATAAATGACTATTATCAAATCTAAAAATGATCTTGTATCCGTCATTCTCTGTATTGGCAAACTCCTCTTGGTGTGATTCAGAAGTGTAATTTTGAATTGTTTTTCTCCAAAATGATTGAGCCCTCTTATTTGCTTCTGTCGGGTTTGTTTGCAGTTCCCAAGACCCTTTATGTTTATTAAACACTTGTACTGCTGCAGCTTCAGCTATACCTTTCCCACGGAATGGCCTCAACATAAAAAACTCATTCATGAAAAATTCACTGCCATGAGGCGTGTAAGGTGGAGTTGCTACAAACGCAAAGCCTGCCGGGATATCATCTACTCTAACTAAATACGGGAATAGTACAGATGGATTCTCCCACCAGACATCGAAAACTTTGTTTTGCTCATTCAACGTCAATATATCATCATCTTCATATACACCATATCTATTCGGTTTCCATTCCCATATTTCAGATAAATCATGTAAGTATAGCGGGTACAAGTTGTTTACAATAAATTTTGTAGATTGGTCAGTCAAACTAATTGAGATTTTCATATAATCCTCCCTGGTTGATCAACGTTCACACATGCTTCCACCATATTCCTGCACATTCAGGTACGGTTGACCACTGGTTTTCATCGATCTTTCTTGAAATATCTGAGCCAAAGAAAAACTCCATATTTTCTTTAGCTTCTGTCGTATTTGCAAACTGATAATCTGTCCTTATCCAGCGATGTGAAAAACCGTATTTACTCTCAAGAAGCGAATAATATTCTGTTAAAAACTTAGGTGGATTGGGGCTTTCAGTTCCAGTTCCCAAAGTCTCCAATATTATAATTGTCCCTGCAGGTTTCAAGACACGCATAAGTTCAGAAACGATTAACTCTAGGTTCTCTTTCCAATCAATATTGCCCGTGTTAGTTAAGTAACTAATGCTCCAACCAGATACAATTAAATCAATTGATGCATTGTCGATTGGAAGCTTTCGATGATCAGCTACAACGGTAGTCCAATTGCGAGACAAACTATTATTAATTAATTTTTTGTCTAAAAGCTCTAACATAGATTCAGATATATCTGTACAAACTAGTGAGTTAGCTTCCAGGGCTATAAAGCTTGAAAGCCTCCTGATCCAGCCCCTAGATCTAAAACATCCAGTCCTTTATATGACCTGATTTCTTTAATATACTCCGTTAAATCAGGTTGCCGACTAACCATATCCTCATATGAAAAAGATAGATCCTTATATATTTCATCATGACTTGGCACTAAGATCCCCTCCTAATTTCGTATTTTATTAACTTCACATGATTGAGCACTTGTATTCCGAGCTGTAATGTTCCCTCTTCATAAAAATCACTATTCAAAATCATTCCAATGGTTTCTTACAAATTCAATCAACAACTTGTATATTAAATTATAATCAATCCGATCGTACTTCTCGGTTAAATCTGACCAATATTTATATTTCGTTTCTTCATCCTCATTTGATAAATATGCCGTACTAGCTTGATCAAATATTTTTCTATGTTCATGTGCATTAAGAGATTGTAAACATTTAATTGTCTCTTCAATGTATACACCTTCACTATTTAAAAAATACTGTGACAATCCACCATTACCAATTTCTCCATCAAGCCTGCAAGCTAATGAGAGCGTCCTCTCGCTTTCATTCAGTGATTCAAAAGTTCGATTATTTCTGCTCATGGCAATCAACATCTCAGAAATCTTTTCTCTATCTGTATCATATCTTTGAAAGATATAGTCTTTTGAAAATATTATTTTAATCTCTCCTTTGTATCTTTTTGAATCACTCACTTGTTCTAACAAGTTTGCTTTCAACTCCTTTTTAATTATGTAATAAAGACCAAGTGTTACGAACACTTGGTCCAAACTAAATATTCACTAATGTCTTAGGCAATAGGTGTACCGTTTTTAACAGGTTCATCTGGTTTTAGGAGCACCACATCACCCTCTACAGGAACACCGCCGATGACCAACACCTCCGATTTAAAACCGGCGATACGTCTAACAGGAAAATTCATTACAGCGATTACTTGACGTCCAATAAGTTGTTCTGGTTCATATCTTTGTGTAATTTGAGCAGAAGAGTGTTTAATCCCCATCTCACCAAAATCGATTTCTAATTTTATTGCAGGTTTTCGAGCTTCTGGAAACGGCTCTGCTTTAATAACAGTACCGACACGAATATCTAATTTCATAAAATCCTCAATTGTCACCATGGTTGCTGCCTCCATTTTACAGTTATACTAATTTCACGATATCACAATTGATAGTTAATGGTAATCCTTTTCTCGAAGATCCTCAGGTAGATCAAGGAATTTCAGATCGCAGCGAAAAATCGTTGTTATATGATTAAGTGCTATCTTGAGATGCCTTCAACATGCTCTTAAACACCTCCGACTTAACAAATACCGCTTCATCAAAATGTCTCTGGCAAACCCAGAAGTGTTAGTATTGCAGCGCAAATACGATGTAAACAGGTAATGTCGTCTTCCTGCTCACTATCTGCCACTAAGTCTACATCCAAATTCGACCCACTTCATATTCCTGATTTTCTTTACTTATTAAATAAATATCAGGATTTGTTAATTTACGCCATTCTTCATATCCTATAGAATTATTAAAATACTTTAATATCAAAGACATTAATGCACCATGAGTTACTACCACTACATTTTGGTATGGTCCGTTGATAATTTCGTTAATTACTTCCATTCCTCTATTCATTGCTTCTCTGGATGATTCTCCTCCTTCATAAACTATTTCTAGGTTCTCATATGTTTCCTTTAAGAGTTCCATCCAGTTATCCAGATTCTTCGAACTTAAAACTCGTTCTCGTATTGAACTAAAACGCAGAAAAGAACCCATTTATTTAACAATGGGTTCTAACAAAAGTCTTCCAACAATTCGACTTCTTTCAGATCTTCTATGGCCTTCTTCCTATCAATAACGATTCTACAGACCCATTACGTCAATGGAAACGAAGACTGTTTAGCCTGCTTTTCTTTTTGTATGCGGAAGGAAATGACAAAACTTATGATGATAAAAAGCAGCTGAATCAACAACGCCAGCATAACCCCCGTAAAAATGCCCCACTTAAACGTTTCGCTAATCGCTATTAAAGCTCCGCCGATCCCGATGCTTAGTCCCGGACTAAATGCATCGATGAATTGAATAACGGCGGAAACTTCCCCTTCTTCGCCTGCCCGGGCATGCTGCAGTGCGATAGCGCCTGTCGTCGGATTGGCCAGGCCGATGCCGAATCCTGTGAATAGCTGCGATATCAATGCATATACGAGTCCGTCGTCTGGAAGCCTGATTGAAGCGATAACTAACGCGACTCCAACGATCATGATACCGATACCGATAATTACTCGTTTTCTTCTGCCGGTGCCGCCGTCTCTTTCATCAAACCGGGATTGCAGCCAAGCTGCGGTAGACCAGCTTAATGCACCAGCAGCAACAATCAACCCTGCGAGATCTGCAGAAAACCCCTTCACTTCGGTTAGCGCCAACACAACGTAGCTTTCCGTAGCAACGTAACACGCAACATATAACCCTCTTGTAACGATAGTTGCCGGCAAACCCTTTTTAACAGTAAAGGTACCTTCTGGCAATAACTTGCGCAAAGGTTTAATCATGATGAGAACTCCTGCAATCGTCAGCACAATTCCTTTCCATTCGGATATCCAACCTAACCCAGTTAGCAGCAATCCCGTACCGACAGTTAATATAATCGCATACACTTCTTTGGAAAAGCCTTTTTTAATCGTTGTGTTATTCACGCTTGCCTGAAGCTGAAGCTTACGGAATGAAGGAAGAGTCAGCATGACGGCTAAAGCGATCAACGGAAGAACAAACCAGAATACAACTCTCCACGAGAAAAATTCCGCCAGAAGTCCTGCCAAATAAGGACCGATTAATGCCGGCATAATATAAGCGCTTGAAAATGCAGCAAGTATTTTCGTTCTGAGCGCGTCGGGATAACTTAATGTAATGCTGTAGTAAACACAGGTTATAATCGCACCCGCGCCAAAACCTTGAAACGCTCTCCCTGCGATTAACATGGGCATATTCACGGAAGTCCCCGCAACCGTTATACCGATCACAAAGATGAGAATTGATACGATAAATGAGGTATACACGCCTAGTTTGTTAATCTGCTGTCCGATGATCATGGAACCAACGATTTGCGACAATAAAAAAGAGCTGAATATCCATCCATATAAATGCAGACCGTTCAAATGCTGCGCCACATTAGGAGCAATCGTCGTAATGGCCAGCCCTTCAAATGCTACGGTTGTTACGGCAAGAATAATACCAATTGTCAACGCTCGGTACGGAACGTCAAAAATTCCGGCTTTAGTATGATTTGTTTCCATCGTATCACTCTCCACAACTTCTTATTATATACTAGCTTTGATCATAATGGTCATGACAACTATATTCCCTGACCTCCTTTAGAGATCTTTAACATTGTTGTACATGACAGAAAGAATCCTGCGGAAAGTCTCAACTTCTTCTTCCGTTAATCCTTCAATCGTTTTCTTGTACGCTTCAATCGAAGGAGCAAGAATTTCATCTTTAATCTCGTGTCCTTTATCGGTCAAATATACGCGTAGAGATCTCCGATCCGTCTCATGCGTCACACGATAAATAAAACCTTTCTTCTCCAGCTTGAACAGCATGCGGGCAATGTTCGTCTGATCCTTGTACAATCTTTCGGCAAGCTCTTTTTGAGTAATTCCCTCCCTTTCCCACAGAATGACTAGTATTTCCCATTGATCGACTGTAATGTCAAAGGGGTTAACTACTTTTTGATAATAGTTGTTCAGCTTCAGATCAGCCCGGTGTACAATAACGCCTATATATTTTTCTAATTCCAATGGAGGCCTCCATGATAATTGACATGATGATAGTTGCTATGACCATTATAATTCCAGCCCTTGCAACGTGTCAATGCTCTCAGGCGCCAGTGGTATTAAAGGGATGGCTTAGTTCCCTTTTTACTCGTCATCGTCAACTACGCCTAACTGCCGGTTTAATTCATTGAATCGGGTGTTTTCGGACGATATTCTGGCCATCTTCTCCGCATTTGGCTCGATATACAGCTTCGCACTGTTTAGGGCCAGCACTGCATCATTGAACGCCCCGGCAATAAGCATGACCTTGCTCCCATAATGAACGAAATCGCCCACAGCGAAAATGCCGGGAATCGCCGTTTCCATTTTATCGGTTACGTCAAGATTCCATTTGCCAATGCCGAGTCCCCATTCCCGAATCCGTCCATACTCATATGTCACCCCATGGCATACAATCACCGCATCCACATGCAGTTGCTCACTCTCCCCCGATTCTGCATGGCATATATTGACCTGCTGAATCGACACTCCGTCTTCACTATGAAACCCCTCCACCCGATAAGGCGTCCGAATCGACACGGAAGAAGCTTTCATGTTTGATACGCTTCGCTCAAGCCCCTTGAATTGGTCACGCCGATGAACCAACGTCACACTCGCCGCAATCGGTTCCAACTCATTCGCCCAATCAACAGCCGAATCACCGCCTCCAGAGATCAATACCCGCTTGCCCCGAAAGTCTTCCAGATTATGTACCGAATAATATAAATTCGTATTTTCGTAGCGTTCTGCCCCGTCGATCTCGATCTTAACCGACTTGCGCAATCCGCCAAAGCCAATCGCCATAATAATAGTTCGCGTCCAATGCCGATCTCCGGCTGTGGAGGTAAGTACAAAAGTACCGTCATCCCTTCGCTCCAAATCGTCAATTTCTTGCCCCAACACAATGGTTGGTTCAAATGTATTCACCTGCTGGATCAAATGCTCAGTCAGCTGTTTGCCTGTTATTGGCGGTATTCCACCTACATCCCACACCATCTTGTCCAAATAATACAACAGTGTGCCTCCCAATTGGTACTGGGCGTCGATCACCTTCGTCTTTAATTCGCGTATCCCGCTGTAGAAAGCAGTATACATCCCCGCAGGGCCACCTCCCAAAATAGTAACATCATATAACTCCAGGTTCTCTGTCATTATCTCACCTTCACCTCATCTGAATCGTCCCGGACATGCAGCAAGAATTACACGTCCAAGCAACTTATTAATCATATTTTTAAACTTTATATATAAATATGATTAATAAGTATGGTACCAGCATTCTGATTTGTCAATATACATCTTTATTCATCTGGTATACATCTCGACCGCATTGGATTATGATGCCTCTGATTCCGGGCAGTCTCCCGTCATATAGCAGGTACAACCTCCGTCGCCAGTAGTTCGATCGCTGCAGCACAGCTTGAGAAGTCCTCAACTATTAAGTGGCATAGTATCGAAAATACATCCGATATATAATATATATTTATGTTTACTATGTATGTTATGTAACCTACAATGAACACAGTTCCATCTACGACGATAACGATCGAGTCTGAAAAGAGTGGTGGACAATCCACAATACCAAGGAGGGATCTCAATTGTTCGAGCAATTAAAGGCTAATGTGAACGGACGTCTCATTGTACCGGGCGAGGAAGGCTACAACGAAAGACGAAAGGTTTGGAACACCTCCGTAGATAAACATCCGGCGGCGATTTTGGTTTGCAAAGCCGTTTCCGATGTTGTCGCTGCCGTAAAATTTGCTAAAGAAAAGGGCTTCACGGTATCGATCCGTGGCGGCGGTCATCACGTGGCCGGAACGGCGGTATGCGATCACGGCATCATGATAGATTTATCCGATATGCGTAAGGTGACCGTCGATACAAAGCGACACATCGCGATTGTAGAAGCCGGAGCAACGTTGGGCGAAGTTGATGCGGAAACGCAAAAGTTCGGCTTGGCGACGCCAACGGGAACCGTTACGGAAACGGGCATCGCCGGACTCGCTTTATGCGGCGGGATCGGTTACTTGAGAGGTAAATACGGCTTAACGAGCGACAATATCGTATCGGCCCATATCGTTACGGCCGAAGGCGAAGCGATTCAGGTCAGCGAACAGGAACATCCCGATCTGTATTGGGCTATACGTGGTGGCGGAGGCAACTTCGGTGTTGTCACCTCATTTGAATTTCAATTGTATCCGATTGGACCTGAAGTTCTGGCGATTGACGTCATGTACGATTACAAGGATGCAAAACAAGTTTTGCATAATGCGCAAGCTTTTTTACGAACAGCTCCCGACGAAGTGTCGTTTAATATGATGACCGTTCAAATGCCTGCCGCTCCGGGTGTACCCGAGTCGTTGCACAATAAACGAGTCATTATTATAGCCGGTTTGTACTCAGGTGATAAAGCCGATGGAGAAAAAGCCGTTCAACCACTGCGCGAATTGGCTCAACCGATCTCGGATAACACAGGTATCGTCCGATATACGGAGCTGCAATCGAGATTTGACCAGGTGGCTCCAAAGGATGTCCCTGTTTATGGGTCATCGCTGTTTGTTAAAGAGTTAAACGATGAAACGATTGACGCCCTGCTGGGTAAATTGGAGCAATTACCAAGACCGTCCGTATTGGTTCAATTCTGGGAATGCCACGGCCGAATGAATCGCGTGTCTCCAGACGCAACGGCGTTTGCCGTTCGGGATGCATCATTCCTTCTCTTATTCGACATCGATTTTCCAATGGAAGAAGCGAAGCAGTGCAAGGAATGGATTGATTCCGTTTATGAGGCGATGCTGCCATATTCACTTCGCAGCACGTCCTATCTGAATACCGTTCAGGCCGATCGCCAAATTACCAAAGATACATACGGGGACAATTACGAAAAATTGGCGACCCTCAAGCAGAAATACGACCCAACCAACCTGTTCCGGCATAATCATAATATTGAACCGCAAGTTTAGCGCAGCTTCACGTCAAACACTCCACTTCAGAATTGAGGTGGAGTGTTTTGTATAAGATGCATTTATTCCTTTTCCTTCATGATGGCCAATTGCATGATGCACGACAATGGCTTCACCGCAAAAGGGATATTTTCATTTTCGATAGATCGCTGTTTTTTTATACTTCCATTAAGTCGTATATTTTCTTTGCGATTCCTTCTGGGATGAAGCTCGGACAGCTCACCCCCGGGCAAATACAATATCCTCATGGAAGCAATCGATTGTCAGATCGCGGCCATCCAAATACCATAAATCATTTTCCTCGATAAAAAATGTAATACCGCCATAAACATTCGATATTGCGGGATAACGTGGCTCGTCTCTCGTAATGCCAAATGCGAATGCATCTTCCCCACCGCCACTATACCGGACATATATACGTACATAGTCTCCTATGGAATATTCCCAGTCCTTCTTGAAGCAATCCACTGCTGCATCCGTAACGATAATCTTCAATATGTATTCCTCCTCGATCCCTCTCTATCCGTTTTTGAAAAAGTCAATTATTATTGATATTCGCCGTCCTTAATGCAATCGAGAGGACATACATCAATACAATCTTCCGCTTTTTCTCCAACACACCCAGACGTAATTACAAAGGTCATTTTTTTCAACCATCTTTTTCTGGACAATCAATCGCATTTTTTCGCTTTGCCCCGGTAAGTGGCAGTCCGAAAGCTGGCTCCGCAGCCGCATGTAAATTTGGCATTGGGGTTGTCGATCGTAAAACCTCCGGTCATACCCGTTTCCTTGTAATCGATTTGTACACCTTCAAGGAACTGTTCGCTAGCATAATCGATAGCAACCTGAAATCCCCCCCATCCAATGACCTGATCTCCCTCTTCCAGCGAATCGTCAAAGCTGATACTGTACGACAAACCGCTGCAACCGTCTTCGCTTACGCCAAGACGCAAAAAATATTGATCCCCGCCGATGTCCTTTAACATGTCGACGATCTTATCTGTTGCTACTTCGCTAATATGAATCATGGGTTACTCCCTCATTTCATTTATTTATATATTGTATACTATTATGTATATAAATTATGATGAATGCAGTCGTACTTGTCAACCCGTTATATTGTGTTACAATACTTTTTATAGATAAAATATCTTTTTGTTTTGTCCGCAAAATGAAGTTCTAATCAAGGTGGTGATTCCTTTGCAACCTAAAGCCGATTTATCGACTCGTGAAACGATATTACATCTGCTAAAAACAAATGACGAGCTTAGCGCTAAAGAACTTACGGATCGCCTGAACATTACGTCCATGGCCGTCCGCCGCCATATCGACGCACTGGAACGCGACGGATTCATTGAATCGAGAATTATTCGGCAGCCGATGGGAAGACCAACTGCCGCATACCATTTGACAGAACGCGCCAATGTGCTGTTTCCGAATAAATATCACGCCGTTGCCCTCGACTTGCTCGACGAGCTGGTGAAGGAATCGGGCGAAAATATGGTCGAGAGATTGTTTGAACGTCGTAAGGAAACGTTATACAAAAAGTATACCAGCTTAATGGAAGACAAAGATTTTCAAGACAAAGTATCTGAACTTGCCAATATTCAGAACGAAAATGGCTACATGGTTGAATTGAAGAAAACAAGCGATGACGAATATGTTTTTATCGAGCACAACTGTCCGATCTCCCAAATCGCCAATCAATACAACCATGCCTGCCAATGTGAATTGCGGTTGTTCGAATCTTTACTGGATGCGGATATTACTCGTCCAGAATGCCTAACCAAAGGCGATAAAAAATGCGTATATCGAATACGGCGACGAAACCTCCAATCCTAGATTCGAGGTTTATTTTTTTGATTTGAGTCCCGATCAAGACCAGATCGGCCAACGATACGGTGTCGATCCCTTTCCTCGTATCTCCCATATCATCGGACGGATCGAATATATTTTATACTTTATATAATTATATGTTGATTATATATCAAATATTGACTACACTTAAATCTGCAGCATCTAACTTTGTGAAGGAGGAATTTTGAATATGGCACACCAATTACCGACATTGTCTTACCCTGCAAACGCGCTGGAGCCGTACATTGATGAGCAAACGATGCTCATTCATCATGGCCGCCACCACCACACCTACATAACAAACTTGAATACAGCGCTGAATAAATATCCTGAGCTTCAGAGCAAAAGCGTCGATGCTCTTATTCAAAAGCTGGAGCTCGTTCCCGAGGACATTCGTACTGCTGTGCGAAATAACGGAGGCGGGCATGCCAACCATTCGTTGTTCTGGAAAACGATTGGACCTGATGGGGGCGGGCAGCCTGGTGGCGCGCTGGCCGAAGCGATCCATCAACAATTAGGCGGCTTCGAAGCATTCAAGGCGGAGTTTGCAAAAGCGGCTGCGGCACGTTTTGGATCCGGCTGGGCTTGGCTCAGCTTGGACAAACGCGAAAAACTCAAAATCTCTAGTTTGCCGAACCAGGACAGTCCTTTAATGGGCGGACTTACGCCATTGTTAGGATTGGACGTATGGGAACATGCTTATTACCTCAAATATCAAAACAAACGAGTTGATTACGTTGCGGCATTCTGGAACATCGTCAACTGGAGCGAAGTAGAACGGCTTTATGAAGCAGCAAAAAAATAATGGAGCAGGCTGCTTGAAGCCAAAACCATTCTAATCATAACGTAAAAAGGTTGGGATTCTATGTCATTTGTAATTACCGCTGACTGTATCGATGAAAAAGCTGGTGAATGCCTGGAGGTATGTCCGGTAGATTGTATTGAAGAAGGTCATGATCAATATTACATCAATCCCCGTATTTGCATCGATTGCGGCGCGTGCGAAGTGGCATGCCCCGTAGGCGCGATTGCCTGGGAAGATGAATTGAGGGAAGACGAAAAAATATACCTCGAGAAAGCAATCCAATTTTTTAAGAATCATTAATGCTTAGCAAAAGTAAATCTAAAGGTCAGGTGGCTTTTCCCTTGCCCATAATCTGTTGAAGTAAGCAAGCATAGACCAAAAAGTAAAGATGGTAGCTTCGGGATGACCCCTAAAGCTACCACTTTTACTCTTATAAGCCTAAAAATTTACCGGTGCCACGCCCACGTGGCTGACTTATTTGTGATTTAAATATTGGGCTCTCGCTTTGAAAACTCTTGAAGCATTCCTCTTATCGGTTCTACCAATGACGCCGGCGCTTTCTTTGTTGAACCCGTATCAAACGGAGGCTGAGGATCGTATTCCAAAATCAACTGGACTCCTTTGCCCATATCTTCCCCTAATTCCCATGCTACTAATTGAAGTGCCATGTCGATACCAGAGGAGACACCGGCTGCTGTTACAATTTTGCCATGGCGAACCACTCTCTCATCTGTTGGAATGGCTCCAAGAGACTGGAGCAGGTCGAAGGATCCCCAATGACTGGTTGCAGGGGCTCCATTCAACAAGCCTGCGGCGCTCAAAATCAGAGAGCCGGTACAAACCGACGTAGTCCATTTCGTGGTCTCATGTATTTGGCGAATCCAATTCAACGTTTCTTCATCATTCATTGGATTTTTATAATTTGGAGGACTGCAACCAGGAACGACAAGAATATCAGCTGAAGTAACTTCAGAAAAGCTGTAATCAGCATGCAAACAACCCATTTTTGAGTCCAGTTTGATTAACCCTTTTTTCTTGGCAACAAACTTCACTTTACATTTCTGTGTAGCAGCAAATACTTCATAGGGACCAATTGCATCTAATGATGTGATTCCATCGTAAAGCATGATTGCGATTTCCATGTCATCTCTCCCTTAAACATAATGATTAATTCATATGTATAATACCATACCCACGTAGGGTATATGTGTGTCGATGTTGTGAAAACACTTGTCCGTCTGACTCCTCTTTCTTGAAATTCTTCCGGTGGAGCACGGCCGGCGCCAGCCAGCTGCAGCGTGAATACGGTGTCATCTGATGCCACGGCCTTCCACGAGATGCCTTCTAATGGTTTTCTATTCAATTTCCTCCTTGTTTCCAAGTAATTCACTTTGCTTTTCAATATTTTGTGCTCTAAGATTGCTGGAATATCGTTTGCTACCCCTGTGTTTTTAGGATTTACTATCCACTCAAACTCTTTCCATTCCAGTTGCCCATCCAAGCAGGAAATCCACGATTTAATAATAAAATCTTAGAGTTTTGCTTAATAAAACAAACGGTAAACCCTAGCATTAATAAATCCTCAATACAATGCTGATATGTATTACTCACAAATTCTTTAATCATACTTGCACACTCAATGATTGAGTTTTTTTTCGTATTCACTTCTAGATCATATCTGCTATGTTTATGTACAATCTCAATTTGTGCTCTGGCTAATCCTATCGGTCTGTCTTTTCTTTCTCGTTCTCTTCGTTCGAGTTCGTCAATAGGACAATGTACGCCGATATAGAATGTCAAACGTTCTTATTTCCTCTCTGGATATGTGTTCACCATACATACTCATTAACATGTCATTCACACCAGCAATTGCGTTATCGACAGATAAGTAAATGAAATCTTCATTGAATATCTGCTTAAGCTGATTAGAAATACTTGTTTTCCCTGCACTTGAAGTGCGTTTAGGAAAATTACTATTCCGTTTTTCATAATTATTTTTCTCCCTTTATATAACTCTCTTTACGGTTTACATCATGATCTCATTACCATATATTGCATCCGCTGTTACCGCTCCTAATCCCGAAATGAATCCAAAAGATCTTCCTTGATTTAAAGTCTTTCGGATACATTCCGTTATCACACTTAATCTCCAGCAAATAATGCTTTTACTATTCTTCTGTCTCTCAATTTAATTATTAGTTCATTTATTCTGGCATGATATATTGAATTGATATTGCACATGTACTGTTCGAAATCGTCTGCAAGGGCTTTCACTTCAATTTCATTGTATTTTGCAGTCCCATAGTAGTCCTTTAGCTTTCTTAATTGAATATAGCTATTCCAGATCTTATGATTTTGAAAAATTGCTTCATGGAAGGCGTCTTCTATAGGAAAGTAATATTGTCTTTGATTATTCACATCCGATAAATATCCATCAAGGGCCATATATTTGCCTCCCTTCATTGTATCTATGAACCGGATAAGCGTAGTGACTGGGTCCGGTAGGACTTAGCCTCTCAGGTTTGTCCGGCTGATTCCGCTTCCTTGCTTCTTCACTTCGGTCCGGACCGAGGGCGTCAGCCCGAAGCGTGAATACAGTGCTATGTAATGCACCCAGCTTCCTCGATTATGCTTTCCAGACTATCCTTGCGTTTGTTATATCGTACTCACGTTCTTGTTCTACACTCGACTTATCAAAGATGCTCTTAAACTCAGGTAGAGCATCATGAATATCCTTAATAAACTTGTATTCTTTACTATCTAATTTATTTGTAAAGTAAATTTCGTAATCTCGAACCATTCCATTAATTATTGCAATTTGAAAAGTAGTAAACGGATTGGTTATCCCTCCACCATTTGTAATTTCATCTTCAATCTCATTTAATGAATTTAGTTGCCTTAAAAACATATCCTCATTGTGGCCTGTGTAATCAAATAATAAATATTCACCGGTCACTATTTCATTTCCCGTCATAGGAATATCTCTCTTCCTGAAATAAAAAATATTTTCATCAAGGTTTAAAGGGTTTCTTAGATGAAGATTATCTGCACCGATTATATCTAGATATTCAAGAATGTAATTTATCGTTTCTTGAACTTCTCCAAATGAATATACCTCGTTTTTCAAAAATGTTTCTTTAGCAATTAGCTCTGCTAGGGCCTGTCTTCAAACCTAAGCCAACCAAACCATAATGGAAGCCAGTGTCAAAAAAGCTCTAAACGTACAGGCTAATTTATCGAACCGGGTAGCTATCCGGCGGTAGTGTTTAATCTTGTTGAAAAAACATTCGATTTCATGACGTTCTTTGTAGAGCCACCAGTCACATTCACGCTGAATCTTACGAGATTTTTTGCTCGGAATCACGGGCTGAGCCTGCTGCTCATGAAGAAAATCGAGAATATCATTGGTGTCATAAGCTCGATCAGCCAACACGTTTGCTCCAGCGAGTTCCATGCATTTCAACATGTCATAACCGGTCACACAATCATGATTTTGGCCGCCGGTGAGTTCAAAACGCAAAGGGTTACCCAGCGCATCTACAATTGCATGGATTTTGGTTGTTAATCCGCCTCTGGAGCGGCCGATTGCCTGAAATTGCTGCCCCCTTTTGCTCCGGCTCCATGTTGATGAACGCGAACAATCGTCGCATCGATCATCACATTTTCGAAGTCGGGTTCAATCGAAATCTGTTCAAGGACTCGCTCCCATACGCCTGACATTTGCCACCGACGAAACCGAGTGTAAACCGATTTCCAGGGACCATAATACTCCGGTAAATCGCGCCAAGGCGCGCCGGTTCTAGCAATCCAGAGCATGGCATTGAGCATGGTCCGGTTATTTTTTGCAGGTCGTCCTCCTTGTTTCTTTCGTTCGGCTGGCAACACGTCTTTGATAAGTTCCCACTGATCGTCATGTATTTCGTATCGTCTCTTCATAACCTGATTTTACCACTTATAATGCTAGTTTTATAGTTTGAAGACAGGCCCTAGTTTAGATATTTTTGTTTTCATGTTTTCTGAATCCTTTCTGGGTGTTTCGCATAACGTTCGCACGTTCCTGACGTTCAAGCGACTTAAGTGACCAAAGGGAACGGGTCCTCAGACTTAGCTGGTTGAATGTGTCGCTTGAATTCGCTATATAGAAATTCCACTGGCGACCGTGGAGCAAACGCGACGAATTAGGAATCAGGCATCAAATTATATAATCCGGTTTGTTTAATATCCGCTCCAGTGTATTCAGTAAATATGCTCTTCTATTCTTTCGTACTAAATTCTTGCATGTATTTCCTTACATCATCTCTAAATCTCTCTATATAATTATCCTTTGTAAAATCCCTTATGACATTTCTCCAAAACGATATTGCAGGAGTGTTATTCTCCAATTGTACTACTTTCCACTTTGCTTTATACAAATTAAACGCCTTGATTGCAGCCGCCTTACCTATTCCTTGTCCCCTATATTTTCGCAGTATCATAAAGTCATAGATTACGTGTGTCGGATCGGGGTCAGTGTCCATATTCTCAAAAAGCACGACCAAAAATCCAACCTTAATTCCACTAATCTCAATAAAATATGGATTCCATCGAGGGTCACCCTCCCAATAATAATCAATGGTTATTTCATATTTTCCAAATCCGTTGTGATCCTCGTCTGTAAATTGACTAAAGTCATAGAGATAAAATTGATATAGATTGTATAATACATCTTTTTCTTCTTTTCTTATTGGAACAAGGTTAATATCCATATGAACTCCAATTCGATCTTTTATTTTGTATGCTTCTGGCGGGTTCGTCTAACGTATTTGTATTCACGAATCCTCACTGGCTTAAGGGGCGTATGCCCTGGGTCCGACGGACTTAGCCAGTGCACGGTTGTCTACCTGACTCTACTTCTCCGATATGCGCTTGGCAGACCAAGGGCGCTAGCCCGCAGCGTGAATACGGTTTTAGCTAAAGTTAACTCTTCTTCGAATTAGCTAGAGATCTTCCTTCTTGCTCAGAATTAAACCACCAACAGGGTTCAATATATAATTACATAACTTCTTTACTGCTTTATCATTATTAATACTTTCTTCAATAAATCTAACAAATTCTGGATCAAGATCCCGCAACATATTAATTTGATATTTAGTCTTTACAGCCCACCAATTTCTTATTGTAAAATGAGCTTCTACACAGACGGTCATAATTTGATTTTTAATCCACCTAGAGGTTAATTCATCAACCTCGTCGATGAAATTATTATACAACTCTGTAATTCGTCTCCGAATTCTTAGTATCTCATCTGTAGATACTGGAGTAGGACCTTGACCAAAAAATTTGATTGCTTCTTCTTTCAAGGCGCTCCATCTGGTTTCGTTGTAACTCCACCAGCAAATGCCATTAGCCAACATTGAGGTTATTGTTCCAATATTGCCTTTCCTTTCATAGGTACTAATAACTTCATGATACCATTCCCACGGGGCAATCATTAATTGAAACTCATAATCTTTAAAAGTTCTATACTCTCTCCTGAATTCTTTGAAGTTGCCAATACAGCAAAGATCAATATCGCTATGATCGGTGGCAAGGCCGTTGGCATGTGAACCGCACAAAATAATTGCCTCTAATTCTGGTTTTATAGACTTATCAAAATTAATAAATTCATCAATTAATTCTTTAATTTGTGTTTTCATTTTTTTGTTCCTCTGCTTCTACGTATTAAGCAATTTCATCTAACGTTTGTGTATCAACGAACCCTCACTTCCTCGAAATACCTCGAGCAGATCAGAGGGCGTTTGCCATCATAGAAAAACTTACAAATTCTCTATATATGTGATAGTTTGTTTTATTAGTTCGTCTATATTTTTAATACTGTCTATAACTAATTCACCGTCTAAAGGGGTTGATTCTATGCCTCTATTAAAATAGTGTTGTTTCATTTCTTCAAATTCTGTGATTATATTGTTGGGATTAGGATTAGCCTTTCTTTGATTGAAACGTTCGGCCCAAAGAACCTCATTGCTACAGATACATAATATTGGTTTAAAGATTCCCTTGTTGTTCTCAATGTGTTTCTTTAAATCAAGTAATTGATTATTAAAATGAAATGGGCAGTCAATAATAATATCAGTATTACACTCCATATTTGTTTGAATAATCTTTAATAGCATTTCATAACAAAATTTGTTTCTAAGGACATTATCCGAAATGTAATTGAAAACAGTATCAAAAATATCATCCTTTCTGATTATTGGTACATTCACTCTCTTAGCCAATTCATTTGAAATAAAAGTTTTCCCTACTCCGGCTTTCCCCCGAAGTAATATAATCTTTGACATACTTTCCCGACTTTCATTTAAATCTTTTGGTAATTTCCTATAACGTTAAAACATTCACGAACCCGAGAGGCTTAAGCTGCTCCAGCGATCAAGCGCAGCGATTGCCCAGACATGTCGCCAGACTTGCTTCGCAGGGTTGTCTGCTTGCCAATTTCTTCCTCGAATTCTCTTCTGCAGACCAGGGCGTAGCCTGCAGTGTGAATGTTGTGTTATACGAAGACTTGCCCTGTCGATAAACCCCACTAAACTTCTTCGAATGTACTTTCGAAAAAGGGCCCTTCAACATCATTTATATAGTTTTCAATAATCTTTCTCATTGGTTGAGGAAGAAGGTTATGTCGGTCCATCTCATTTATGGGTATCCAATAAAATTCTAAATGGCTCTCTTTTGATTCTGGATTCTTTCTATAATCTGCGTTTTCTAATTTAGTAATAAAAATATGGTTTATCTCTTGATGATATGTTCCTTCATCTTCGTGTTCAGCTTCTACTGCTCCTATATACGGCCCGACTTCACTTATTAAACCAAGTTCTTCATTTATCTCTCTATACAAAGAGGTTCTAATACTTTCATGAAACTCAACATGTCCTCCTGGTAAAAATGTGTTATCCATTCCTATGCAATGGGCAACTAAAAGATGGTTATCGGTTAATATGACTCCTCGAGCCAGCACGTGGTACTTTTGTGGTTGTTCTTCTCTTATCATCTTGAAGTCTCCTTCTAAAATTGTTGGTTTTTAATAGGGTTAGCACGTTTTCGTCTAACGTTCTTGTATTTACGAACCCGAGAACCTTAAGGGACCTAGTCCCGGCCCCGACTCAGTTAGGTTCGCAGGATTATCTGACTGATTCAACTTCCTCGAAATGCCTCGGGCAGACCAAGGCTCCGTCAGGGGCCACAGCGCGAATACATTGTTATAGGATGTCAGCGTCATCTCGAATTACTTAAATAATATCTTATATTGCCGCGGCACATCGCTTACTTATTCATTTCCGTCAGTCTTGTTTCATATTGCAAATTTGCCATAAGCTAAATACTCACGCACCTCAAGAACCTTACTGCCCCGAATAACAATTTCCATACCATTTTCAGAGTCCCATTCTGTGCCTCCACTCAGAGTTGCACCGAATGTATTATCGTTTCTATCGTAAGGATTTCGATAAAGATCAACTTCCCCTACGGAGTAGAAGATTCTTTAGATGAAAACAGTATATCTGGGTTTGGGTTGCTTGCTTTATTCCAATGTGATGTTAAAATAGATATCCCATCTTTTATAACCCGGTGTAATCTCTGGAATAAGTCACTTATACTATATGTACTTTATTCCACTATTGTAAAGCTTTCTTCACCCTCTCTAATAGGCAGATCAATTATTGTCATTTTCTTTACAGACGCCCGTTTCAATGACCGCATGCAATTGACCAGAAAATCAATATGCGACTTTTCCCCCTTGTAATTCTGCTTCCACACTCCCATCTTTTAAATTTCTCACCCATCCAGTTAATTTCATTCTTCGAGCAATACAATATATTTCTAAGCGGAATCCTACCTTTTGCATCCTCCCAGAAAAGGCTACTTTTTTTCTGACTATAGAGCTTGGTATAAATTCAGGAAACTTAACACGATTTGCATGCCAAATTACATATTCATTTCTTAATTTCTTAAAAATACTCATTCTTCCGCAGACCCCTTATACTACTATTTTTTTCTTTTAGATTATGGCTATGTTAAATTCTAATGTTGATATTTGACCATAAGAAAACCGCCTTCGTTGAAAAGGCGGTTTATTGCTATCGTGTCCCGTTAGCGCAACGACTTACTCTGTTGAATTTCGTGTTCCTCAACATAAAGCGGCATCAGAGAAGGCGGATCGTACCTTATCGCGGCCTTTAAACGACAAAATGGTGCCGATAGCCACCATAGCCCCATAGCCGCAACGAAATAATGAGCCTAATCCGACAGTGCCCGCATGATGTTGGATTTCGCCTCTGCCGCAATCGCTTCATTCCCGTCATCGACCGCTTGCATTAAGATCAGTATGGGGATGTATACCGCGATCAGCCGCGCCAGCAGCTTCGTTTCCTCGTCCGCTCCTCCGTACGTTTCGAAAAACACGCCGCGAGCGTAAGGTGGTAAAAAGCTATAAGCAACGCTCAAATCGCAAGCCGGATGGCCTACGCTCAGATCGCCCCAATCAATGATGCCGGAAACGATCCCGTTCTCATTCACAAGCATATTTTTGAAATGAAGATCGCCATGTAGCAGTGCATTCACCGCCTCGACACGGTCCTTTTGCAGCCTGCTAATATACGCTTCGATCACACCGGACTCCTCCGGCGACAAGTGTTCAACCACCTTAGATAGAAAGCCCTCCAATTTCACTTTGCGCGATGCTATGTCCGTCAAGTTTCGATGATCTTGCTGAACTCCGCACTTCAGCGCCGCCTGCACCGGAAACTCATGCAATCTCCGCAAAAATTTCGCCAGCGTCTCTGCCGATAAAGCCCGACGTTCTTCCGTCAAACCGATTGGGAAATCTCCTGGCACGTAGGCATAGCCAAGAAATGGTGCCGGGTATTCGTCACTTGCTTCGCCATAAAACAACGGTTTCGGATAGGGGATGGTCATATATGCCTCCAGCTTCGGCAGCAGCTTCCCTTCCATACGAATCGAGCCAACTGCAATCGTTCTTCTTGGAAACCGGAACACGTACTCGTCACCGATGAGAAAAACCGTATTGTCCCAGCCCCAGCCCAATCGCTTCACTTGCTTCGATGACAGCTGAGGGAATTGTCTGCCGATCAGCGTCCGCGCCTGCTCTTCGTTAACCTCCCACTCCGCATCCCATACATTCGTTCCTCCCATGAATTGTCTGCCTCCTCGTTCCTTACGTTATTATTTAGATGTTTACATTCCCTGGAAGTTACGCATAACTGCCCGTTAGCTTAACAAGAATAAGCAGAAAGCCGAAGTTTGGTGTTCGTGTCGGTCACAGTAAACAGGCACGATTTGACCAACATATTTTTCTTATTCGATGCGGTATTCTCATATTCCTTGCTGTCTAAGTAACGAAACCACGCCAAGTAATTCTGCAAATACTTTGTTGCAACACCATTGAAGCGATCCATCCATTTCTTCAAGCGGCTGTGGTAGCTGTTTACGTTTTGGATATGGTACACGCCTTTCACACGTTGTTTTCCGTCGGATTTGAATCGGTAATGAGTCATGCCTTTTGAATTCGCATAGGAGCTAAATGCCCTCCATGAATCAGTGCATAACACGTTTGAGTCAGATAGATGACCACCAATCGCTTCGTCTAATTTTGTAGTCCGAATACGTCCACGCCCAAGTACGCCAGAGTAAGTCATTTTCTGACGGTCACGGGCAACCAGCACGCACACTTGATCGTGGCTTATACCACGATATTTCGCTTTGCCGCCACGTTTACGTGGCTTGCGTTCGGCAATATTCCGCTTGCCCTTTTCCGAGTAAAGAAAGTAGGTCTCGTCCATTTCAACAATATCTTGAAATGCTTCGGTTGGAATCTGCTTCAGAGCGGAAAGAATCTTATGCCGCCAGTAAAACAAGGTGACATGCGTGACTTCATCGTTTAACTGCTCTGCACATTTTCTCAGAGAAAAGCCCTCAATCATGCATTCGATAAAACGAACCCACATATGAGGTCGCCTCGTTCGTTGCAGAGGGGTGTTCGTAAGGTCATTGAATGTTTGGCGACAGGACTTACAACGGTAACGTTGACGTTTAACCTCTCCAGTGCGTGTTCTTACAGCGTACTTTCCAAATCGAACAACAGAATGGTTTTTGCAATGCGGGCAAACAAGTCCATCTTTATGCTTCTGCTCTTGAATTTCATCAATCGCTCGAACTGGAAGTGCCACTCCCTTGGTTCGGGACTGCAAAAAGTAGATAAGTTCTCGCTTACCATTATCGTCCAACGTATCAGCAAGCTTTTTCAGTTCCTTTAAATCCATGGGCAAATCATCTCCGAACAGTTATATTGCCCTTATTATAGAACACTTGTTCGTAATTATCAAATATCAACAACAAAGTTTAACATAGCCTAGATTATTGAAACATACTACCACCAAATAAAGACCGGTTAGTTAATCCACAATGCGGTTACTCGATGAACCGATTTCTTAGATCTTCTAACACTTTATTAACCCTTTATTAAATCTATCTATATAATCCGCTTTCATATTTAAGGTGTACAATTCATTTACATTGTTTTCAGTGTCTTTAAAATAGACTCTATTATGTTGAAATCACTTTCAAATATGTCTCTTTTTATCTAGTCTTTCTATTAATTAATTTAACTGTTCAAGTTTTTTAATTGTGTTCATTCGACTTCTTGCTCTATAATTCCAAACCCATTCAATAAATTTCCAATCTAATTTTTCTTTGCATTCTGCATTCATATCAGGTCTAGTTTTCTGATGATACATAATTCGCCGTTTAATAATTCGATACATACATAGAAGTCCTGGCATGTCCAAAAAAATGATTAAATCCGCTTTCTTAATCCTGATATCCATGGTCCTAGAATAGTTACCATCAATTATCCAATGATCTTCGTTTGTAAATTGTTCAACAATCTTATCCTACTCTTCATTTGGTTTAGGGACCCAATTGGGATTCCAAAAATAAGTATCCAAATGTATGACCGGGAGATCCAGTATCACCGAGCTTTTGGGATAGGGTTGATTTACCCGATCCACCTGATCCAATAACCAATGTTCGCTTCATATTTCTCCTTAGCTGCACCTTCTAATTTACTGGCCTTCTTTGTTGGCATTTTCTCATTTATAATGTCTTCTAATATTTTTTCTAGTTCTTCAATTTGCTCTTTTTCTGTATCTGTCATTATTTAAATTGATTTTTCGGCTATTCCACATAACATGTTAAACAAGCAAACAATTAAAAACAGTTCTTCAGCAAGGATTACTTAATCTGATACATCTATCTTACAAAAGTAATATAATCCATGTTAACTGGATCAATACCATCTGCTCTAAATCGCGAGTTAATCTGTCCTCGATGATACTGACCATGAAGTGCTACGTGAGTTAAAATATCTCGTATAGAAGTCATAAATTCTTTACCACTACTATTTGTGTATGTTATTAAGTTATCTAAGTCAGTTTTTGCTGTTTCAGCAAGAGATTTATGAAGTTTTTTTCATTTTGTTTAATAAGTTTTGCACAGACTGTTATATCACCATCCGACCAGATGGGCATTTGTGAACTGTCCATTCCTTTTAATCTAGTTAGCCATACTTGTTCAGAATATAGAATATGAGAAAATAAACTTAACTGCTGCTCCCCAATCTCTACATTTTGCAATGTTTCTAGAATGCGTTGATTAGCCCAATTTAAATGCTCAAACATCTTTTGAATTGTTTTCAATGGGGTGCCTCCTATATAATCGATCACTTGTTTTATATGAACTCATAAAAAAGAGGAAACACAGTTATATCCATTCTTCAACTCAACTGTCCGATAGCTGTTCTAACTGGACCTCTTCGATTATTCCAACAAGAGATCCATCACCTTAATATCTCTTATGTTATTAACGATAGTATCCGCTCTTGATAAACCTTGATCTCCTGAATTCTGATTAATAAAACCTATACATTTCATTCCTGCAGCATTTGCTGCTTGAATACCATTTTTAGAATCTTCAAGTACCCAACATTCATTTGGCTTAATATTCAAATTTCCGTTACCGCATGCCATTTGCTTGAGTTTTCGACAACAGGGAGGGCAGTTGTTTTCCATCATCGCTACTGCCGGGCGTGACTTCAACCGCTGTAATAATCTCTTCTTCCGTCATAGCTAACCGTAACACGTCCAAAGGTCGCTGCTTTTGACTGCTTGCTGGGTATGAGTAGCATCCAAAATAATGGTTTTACTCTTAATGAGTCCTTTCTCCACACATTGACTCACCACTTGTTTCAACACGTCTTCCACTTGACTTGCACCAAGGCGATGATTCCGAAAGCGCGACAATTGCGAGGCATCTGGCAAGGGATCTTCTGGATTAACGCCAAGAAAACCATTTGTACGCTAAATTCACCTGCGCTTCCTGAACAACTCGTTCATCCGAAAGATTGTAAAGGATTTGCAAAAAGAGCAGACGAAAAAGAAGCTCAGGCTCATTAGCCGGTCTGCCGTAATATTTGCAATAGCTGTTTTCGACCAACTCATGAATGAAGCTGAAGTCTACAATGCGATGAATCTTTCGCAACAAGTGATCTTCAGGAACAAGATTATATAATTCCGCTTGGAATGATGCAGTTAATTGTCTACCGGCATGCAACAACAGGCTCGTCTCACTTTTACTTTTCTTCCATTATACAACAAACCCGGTACCGACAAGGTACCGGGCTTCATTTTACAGATACTGTATTCGTTTTGCAGGACTCTCCAAGAGGGTCCTTTGTATCAAAACATCCTTCTTGCGGGTTATAAGTCCAAGTCCCCGAATTAGCTTGAATACAGCACCTCTTCCTTAGCTTCTGGGATCCAAACCTGCATGAAGCCTGGTTCCCGATTATCCCATGCATAGTACGGGATAAGTGTAATCGGTCTGCCTTCCTCATCCCGGCCTGAAAGGGTCACAACGCCGCCTAGTAACTCGGGACGATCGTTTATAGCCATCGGCTGATGTGCAGAAATCGCTAATGAGTCGTACTCTACTTCCGGATTGTCCACCGCTTCTAGGCAATAGACGACCGGACCTCTTTGAATGGCGACCCGTTCGCGATTCGCCACCACTTCCGATCTGGCCCGAACAGCTTCAACTGGCATATCTAACTCCAGTACGATGGTTTGACCAGGTACCCACTCGCGTTGCAAGACAAGATATCCGTCATTGGTCAGTGTTTCGATATCCTTAGGCACGGTGTCACC
Organism: Paenibacillus uliginis N3/975; assembly: GCF_900177425.1. Taxonomy (NCBI): domain Bacteria; kingdom Bacillati; phylum Bacillota; class Bacilli; order Caryophanales; family Paenibacillaceae; genus Paenibacillus; species Paenibacillus uliginis. Next base: position 4,053,740 of record NZ_LT840184.1, read on the forward strand.
GGCAGATATCTGATAACTCTTGCACCATCCAGGGATGCGCAGCTTCAACGTAAACGTTGCCGTTGTCTCCAGTTGTACCTCAAGCTCTATCCTGCCGTTCCACGGGTAGTTCGTCCGCTGGATAATACGAACGGACGGCCCGTCTCCACTAAGTTGCATTTCACTCTCGCCGTCAATATATTGATTGACCGCAATGCCGTCATCCGTAAGGGCATATACATATTGACCAATCGAAGGCAGGAATCGAGCAAGGTTGGTTGGGCAACAGGACGTATCGTACCAAGCCGTACGATGATGATCCCCCGTCGAAACCAGCGGATTAACATAGAAGAACTGGTCTCCCGATAGGGATATGCCTGATAAAGCCCCGTTGTACATCTCCCGTTCCACAATGTCCGCATATTTGGCATCGCCTTCTAGCAGGTTCATTCGATGATTCCAATATACCATTGCGATAGCTGCACATGTCTCACAGTAGGCTGTTTCGTTCGGCATGTCATAATCATGCGTGAAGCCCTCATTGTGCTGGGAAGGTCCGATACCGCCGGTGATGTACATGTTCCGCTCCACCGTGTTCGACCATACCTTATTGAGTGCGCCAACGTAAGACGTATCCTTCGATGCAAGAACGACATCAGCCATTGCGGCATACAAGTACATCGCACGTACTGCGTGCCCCGTCACCTTCTCGATATCTTTTACCGGTACATCATCCTGGCAGTAAGCTGGCCCCCATTCTTCCCGGTTCCAAATTGTACCCACGCCATGACCGTGACCCCGTTCCTCAAGCAGCCACAGGGATAGCTTCCAGTAACGCTCCTCACCCGTCACTCGGTACAACTTAACGAGCGCAAGCTCGATCTCTTCATGCCCTTCTACCCAGTGACGTTTCCCTGGACCGAACAAGTTGTCGTAATGATCAGCAAGTCGACAGGCGACATCCAGCAGTACCCGTTTGCCTGTTGCTTCATAATACGCAACCGCCGCTTCAATCAGGTGACCGCCATTATACATTTCGTGCCGCTCCATGTCGATCCATTTTTGATCCGGTGCCTCAAGCGTGAAGTAAGTCGAAAGATATCCGTCTTCTTCCTGCGCGGCTGCAATCAGATCAAAAATCCGATCGACCTCCTGCTCAAGTGCAGGATCACGATCTGTCATCAGGGAATAGGCGACACCTTCAAGCACCTTATACACATCGGAATCATTAAAATAAATCCCCTCAAAGTTCCCTTCCATCAAACCGCCCGCTTTGGCAAAATTCGAAATGCGCCCTGTCTGCTCGCATTTATCCAGGCAGGTTCTTAGCGTAACCCGCTTCAGCACTTCCAGGCGCGGCCGCCAGAAGGAATCCTCAATCCTTACTTTGGTAAAAGGAACGGCCTGCCAATATTGCAATTTTTGCTCCCTTTTCTTCATGTCATTCTCTCCTTGCCTCCATAATTATTAGCCCTTAAGTCCAGTGAGCGTAATACCTTCAAGAAAATAACGCTGTCCAATGAGGAACACGATCACGCATGGCAGAACAACCACAGCGGATGCTGCCATTAGCAAATCCCATTGTGCACTATACGACCCCTGAAACATTTGCAAGCCAAGCGCGAGTGTAAATCGATTATCGCTTTTCAAATAAATCAACGGCCCCATAAAGTCGTTCCAGGATGCCAAGAATGTAAATAATGCCACTACAATTACCGCCGAACGGCTAAGCGGCAATAAAATGCGGAAAAAAATCTGAAAATAAGAGGCGCCATCCACGACTGCAGCTTCGTCGAAATCTCTTGGAATCCCCATGTAAAACTGGCGTAGTAAAAATATATTGAACATGCCGCCGCCGAAAAATGCAGGTACTATCAGCGGGTAAAATGTATCGTAAAAACCAAGCCACTTCCACCCGAGGAAGCTTGGAATCATCGTTACCGCAGAGGGAAGCATCATGCTTGACAGCAGAATGGCAAAGACAATGTCTCGCCCTTTCCATTGGATACGCGAAAACCCAAACGCTGCAATCGTACTGGTAACCACGGTGCCGATCAGTGTGGAGATAACGATGACAAGTGTATTCACAAAAAATGTCCCGAACGGTAGTACCGTTAACGCTCTTTTGAAGTTATCCCATCGAAACGGATTCGGAATCCATTCCGGCGGCATAATGAAAATTTGCGATAAATCCATCAAAGCGCTGCGAATCAACCAGACAAATGGCATGATAAACATCATGGAAATGATAATCAGCGCCACATAACCTGCCGCCAGTTTCAACTTTGAATCTTTCATCAGCGCCCTTCCCCCTCGTAGTAAACCCATGATTTTGAAGTTTTGAACACCAAGAAAGTAAAGAAGAGAATAATAATAAAGAGTACCCAGGCCAGCGCGGAGGCGTAACCCATCTCGGTATTCGTAAACGCCGTTTTCCACAAGTAATACACATAGAACAAACTCTTGTTATTTGGTCCGCCTTGCGTCAAGATGTACGCTTCGTTAAATACTTGAAAGGAGCTGATAATTGTCATGACCGCATTAAAGAAAATCGTAGGCGTTACCATCGGAATGGTAATCGTGGTAAGTTTGCGGAACCATCCACCTCCGTCTACATCAATTGCTTCGTAATAGGATTTCGGAATGCCGGCCAATCCGGCCAAAAAGATAATAACTGTACCGCCGATGCCCCATAGCGTTGTCAGCACCACAGAGGGAATGACGGTCGATTCCGAGAACAGCCAATTGCTGGTCGGCAAATGTAGCCACTCTAATACCGTATTCACCAGACCAAGATCGGGATTGAGAAGCCAAAGCCAAATCATCGCTGACGCGACAGCCGGTACAATACTAGGTAGATAAATGATCGTTCTGAAAAGGGCTCTGGCCTTAATATTCATATTGAGCAGGAGCGCAATCATAAAAGAAATAATAATGACGGCGGGCACGCGCAGAATGACGAAGTAAAATGTCGCACTGAGCGATTTATAGAAGTATTCATCCTGTCCCGAAAACATCGCACTAAAATTTTCCAAGCCAACAAAACTGATCTGATCCTTAAACACACTATAGTCAGTGAGACCAAGCACGAGGCTCGCAATCATGGGACCGGCTGTAAACAGGATAAAGCCCAGTATTGCTGGAGCTGTAAATAAAAGCCCATACCATATTGCCTTCCGCTCTCGCCTTTTCGATTTTTGTTTCATTTTGGCGTTAAATTGATGCGTATTCATAGATGTATCCATTCGAGCCCTCCTAATCATAAGCTGATGGAAGGTAGAAGGCGTTCTATTTCTAGAACAACCTCCTCTCCGCATTGTTTCATGAACAAATCAATTTATTCTATATCACGACGTCCCTTAACATGAGCCTGCGCTTTATCAGCGATAGCGTCCATCGCTTCTTGAGCTGATTGCTGTCCAAGCCATACTTTATCCAACGCTGGAGTAACGACATCCATTAACTTGTTGAAATTTTTCACATAGCCGGTTGGTGTTTGATGACTGTAGTTGAGCATTACATCAATAACGGCATCCTTATAACCCGAAGGACGTGATTTAAGATTATCTGTCCATCTAGACACAAGCGCCTCGTCGGTATACCAACTTTTAAGCGCTGGCATCCAAACGCCATCCTGCAACATGTCAATCGATGATTCCGGATCGATCAGTGCTTTGACAAGTTCCCATGCTTCTTCCGGATGCTCGGTAGACTTAAATACGGAGAACATACCAGCAACAACGGTTGTAACCGGTTCCTTCATCACTGGTAATACACCAACATTAAAATTGAAGTTTGAACTTGCCAGAGCACTGGTGTTCCATTGACCGTCAACCGCCATCGCTACTTTTCTTGTCTGTAGCGCGACATTCGTTGCTGGAATATTCTTCGATTGGACAGGTGATGGTGACACGTGATGAACGTTAACCAGGTCTGCGAGCTTTTGGAGTGCCTCAACAGCTTCCGGTTGATTCATCGCAAACGTCTTTCCATCGGCTGAAATAAAATCGCCACCGTTTGAATAGATAAAGTTACTGTAAGCACCCCAGAAAGTACCTATGTTGACCCCGTATTGTTTAATATTCTTCGGATCAAATGCCGGATCGGCTGCATTTCGGCCTTTGTTGTCCAGCGTCAGCTGCTTCGCAACATCAACGAATTCATCCCATGTCCAAGCTTCTGAAATTTTGCTCGGGGGTGCGGGCAGTCCGGCATCCTTAAAAGCATCTTCATTGTAAAATAGAGCATACGACTCCGGTCCTGGAGCAATACCGATAATATTGCCTACTTCAGATGAATATGTAATGTTCGGCACCAAGCTATCCATACTTATATCTGGATCGTTTTCAAGATAAGGCTGTAAATTCAAGAACTTCCCTTCTTCCGCGAGCGGGTAAGCGATCGTTCCTGACTCCATCATCGCGACGTCCGGCTCATCATTGCCCGCAACCATCGTTGTCAGCTTGGTATCATAATCCGTTGGAATAAACTGCATATCGACTTTCACATTGGGATTCTTCTCTTCAAATTTAGCTACTGCTTTCTTGTTAACATCTATCTCTCTGGGCGATCCCCATAATGTTAGACGCAATGTAATTTGTTCCTCAGATGTTCCGTTTGTTTCCGAAGTAAGATCCTTACCTGCATCGGACTTCGTACAAGCAGGTAATACAGTCAACGTCATAATCAGCATTACGATTAACGCAAGTGTAGATTTCTTCTGTCGTTTCATGTCATATCTAACCCCTCTCAAACTCTGTCTATCACATAGCTGCAGTCTATATGATGTATGCTCCCATTATAAAATCCAGATAGCGCTTCCAAAACCCGAACTTCATTGGAATGGTGGACTATTTTTGGGGAATCGGCGGCAGCTTGATAATCACCGTTGTTCCCTTCCCTGGCAGAGAACTTATGTCAACGCCATATTCTTTACCGTAGGCCATTTGAATGCGCGAAATCGTGTTTATGATACCGACCGAAGTCGATCTTTTATCCAGAATCTTTTGAACCGTATCTTCGCTCATTCCCCGTCCGTTGTCAGCCACCTCAAATATTCGGTATCCATCTTCATTTCTTCCGCTCACCGTGATAAGTCCGCCCGTTTCAAGCTGATCGAGGCCATGCAGAATCGCATTCTCAACAAACGGTTGGAACAGAAGTCTCGGCACTTTCATTTCATACAGCATCGGATCGATTTTATATTCAACGCTAAACTTGTTCTCAAATCGGGTCGACATAATAAAGAAATAATGGTTCATCCATTCAATCTCCTCAGACAGATTTACCGCGTTCCAATCTTTTCGTGAAGTATAATGCAGCATATTGGAAAGACCGACAAGCATCTTACTAAGTTCCCTCTGGCCCGTTTCAATTGCCATCCAGTTCATAATATTAAGTGTGTTGTACAAAAAGTGGGGATTCATCTGCATGTTGAGAGCTTGAATCTCCGCCTGTTTTTCCTTGAGCTGAATTTCATAGTTTTCTTGAATTAACATTTGAATTCGGTCATTCATCCGATTAAACCGCAATAGCAAAAAGCCGAACTCATCCTTTGTCTCGACCGCTACGCGTGCCCCGAAGTCTCCTTCTCCGACGGATTTCATCGTTATAAGCAGCTTGCGGATCGGACCGGTAATTCGGCCTATAATGAAATAGGCAAAAATAACCGCAATCAGACCTAGAAGAGCGGAAAGTACGAGTGTTGAAATCTGAGCTGTGCTCACAAGTCTGCCGACAAGAGCCGACTCCGGCGTCATGACCACTGAGAGCCAGCCGGTTACTGAGGAACGGTCGAAGCACACGATCATCCGTTCATTACCCAGCTCTACTTTTCGCGTTCCGCTACCGATTTGCCGAAAGTCATCCAGCCAGGTTTCACCATAGATTTTAGTGATTTGATCAGCGTTGGAGCTTGCGACCACATGGTTTTCAGGATCGATAACCAAGTAATCGGAACCAGAAGGAATGCTGTTGTTGAACAGCGATTGAAACACATCCGCTTTGAAGCTAATATTTAGAATCGGACGCTCTACCCCGGACTTCAGTTTAACAATCGATGAGTTCTCCAGATGAGAAAAATTCAGGAGTCGGGTTGCCGAGAACATATAACGATATTCGATATCGCTATCACTCAGCCATTGCTGACCGAACATCTGAATAAAGTCATATGTCGGATACCAGATCATTTTCCCTTCCGCGTTCTCCGCTGTCTGATAGATGTGTGAGCGGGTCGGATCGCCCTGAGGCAGAGCACGCTGCGTACCGAATGTATAATACGATGTCCATAGTTGATAGGCATAGACATCTTCGTTCTGCGTAAAATATTTACTCAAAATAGACGATATTTGTCGATCGGCATCAAGCAACTCCGCCTTATTCGAAGAATCCAGCCCATTAAAGATTTTATATAACTCCTTGTCCACAAACAGAGCCAGCGTGCCTTGTTCCACTTTGCGCAGCTTCGTATCCATCACTTCGTTGCTTTTCTTAACGATTTCGTATACATTCTGCTGCGCTTGTTCCGTCACCATGCGCAGACTGGTGACGTAGTAGACGATGCTAAGCACCAACAGCGGGAGCGCAATCAGAACTAAGTAACTGGCCAACAGCCGATAGCGAAATCTCATAGGTTCTCACCCTTTTGCACCAGCGGAATGGACAGATGTCTGAAACTCTCCGGAGACATCCCTGCATGCTTCTTGAATACCCTGGAAAAATATTTGGTATCCCGGTAACCGCAACATTTAGCGATTTCATAGATTTTCATTTCATTACCTGCAAGCAGTTCCTCGGCCCGCTTCATTCGAACTTCTATCAGATAATCAGAGAAGCTCTTACCGGTCCGATTCTTGAACATCGTACTGAAATAGGAAACGTTAAAATGATATCGTGAGGCAACCGATTCTAGAGATAGATTCTCCATGAACCTTTCCTGAATCAGAGCAACGCAGCTGTCAATGACAAGTTCCCGCTTGTCGTGCTTCCATCGACGCCAACAACCGTGAACCTCGGCCAAACAAGCATCCAATATTTCCATCAAACTGGAGAATGACTCACAGGTTGATATGGATTCAACGGATGCTTCGGCCAACCTCTTCACGGTCTCCGTTCCAAGACGATCACCCAAGCTGTTCTGTAGCTTGGTCAACATAAAGGACGCATAATCTTTAATGACAGCCGGATCAGTCTGTCCTTCTCCGGCAAGCTTCTCGAATGCATTACGGCATAGCCGAATTGCAGTACCTGCTTCTTCCCCTTGCAGCGATTTCTTGAACACTTCTCCATCTAATTCAAAGGAAGGTTGCTTCCGTGTGTGCAGAAGCTCATCGCAGAACAGCACCCCTTTCCAGCAATCGTGAAATAGATATGTACTAGCTTCCATGGCAGATCGGTAAACACGAGACGCTAACTTTCCGAGATCTTCGCAACCCGGGCCTACTGCATGTGTCAGCCTGCCGTAGCTGTCCCATCTTGCGTTAAGCGTATCTAGTTCAGCATGTAAGCTACTGCGCCGTTCCCTCAAAACATTCCCCTGCACATGAACGACGGTAGCAATCTCAACATTGTAGTTGCGATTGTCCTCTGGCCCAGGTACATGCAAGACGACACTTAGAGCATTGCCGAAGCTAGACCAGAACGCCTCAACATCATGAATCAGTTCCTCTATATTTGCAGACAGCATAGATTTCTGTTCCCTTCCCGGCCGAAAAATACTGTAGACGATCGTGCCCTCACCTTGATGCAAGCCCATTCGTTCCAGCTCCCGCTGCCCAGCGGTGGACAAGGTTCCGAACAGCCACTCCATCACCAATTGTTTGCGGTGCGCGGTGACCGTCACCGCTAGTCTGTCCTGAATCCATTCAGCTTTCCTTCTCTCCGCGGCTTCCTTGGAAAGCTCGATCTCGATACGTGTTAGGACCTCTTCCAGCTTGTCGATGTCGACAGGTTTAAGTAAATAATCATAAGCTCCGTGGCGGAGTGCTTGCTGCGCATAATCAAACAAATTATAAGCACTTAGCATAACGACCTTCGGTTTATAATCACCCTCTGCAAGCTTAGAGAGCAAGGAAAGTCCGTCCATATAAGGCATACGAATATCGGTTAATATAACATCTGGGCGTTCGTTCCGAGCTGCTTCAAGGCCTTGAACGCCGTCCCTGGCGATGATGACCTGTGCATGGGAACGGGTTGCCCGAATCATACCAGCCATTCCCCTGCAATGCCTTGGCTCATCATCGACAATTAATATTTTCATTTCCTGTCCCCCCGTTGGTGAGTGTGATATGTACTGCGACTCCTAGATATGGAAATACCCATGGGAGATTCGCGTGAAATGGAGCCAACAACCACCATTACACAAGGAGCATCTCACCATGGGATACTCACATGTTAACATGACCGAACGAAGCAAACTATGAACTACTATCCAAGATGAAATGTTCATTCGAGGGGCCGCTGCTGAGAACTAGAAATCTGCCATAGCTTGACACCTCATCTACTAAAATAACAAACAGCAGTAAACTTAATCTCGCAAAGTTTACTGCTGATCTTTGTTTATTATTTAGTCATTTTTTACAGACCGCACAGCGGCAAAAATGTTTCTATTAGTCAGGCTTATTGGGCAGCGATGCACCAGTAACGGTCACGAGTCAGTTTTAATCTTCGATTGCAGCCTTACGGGAATTAATACGGCGGATGATTTCAGGATCAAATTTCGGCTTTCTGTCGTATGTGTACAGGCCATTCACTTCCTGCTCCACATCGTATAACTGTGTATAGCAAAATCCGAACATCATGGGATGATCAAGCAGTGTACTTGTTAACCCTTCATAACGTTCCAGAAAGGCCTCTTCGGATGTCGGTCTATCGCCATACCCCCAAGATTTCTCATCCTTCTGATCCGGATTCCACCAAATGCCACCATACTCGCTAATGAAATAAGGCTGTCCTTCATACTTTTGTCTATCCGGAAACGTATTGTAGACTTCTCCGCCAGCTTTCATTGGTTCATATTTCGCTCGGAACGTCTCCGGATTTTGATCGTAATCATGGATATCAAAAATATCCGTCACCACATGATAGTTTCCGCTAGTATCAATGACCGGTCGAGTCGGATCCATTCGTTTTGTAACTTCGTAAACAATCCGCAGGACATCGTTGTTTTGCCTTGTGCCATTATGATCCCACGTCTCGTTAAAAGGACACCAACCTATGAGCGCAGGATGATTGAAATCGCGTTCCATTCCTTCGAGCCATTCAGGTAAGAACTGAGACACGCCCTCTGGTTTGGTAATATCAAGTCCCCAATTCGCATGCTCCCCCCATACGAGATAACCTAACTGGTCAGCCCAGTATAGAAAGCGAGGTTCGAACATTTTCTCATGCAGTCTAGCACCGTTAAATCCAAGTCCCATCGATATTTCGATATCTTTACGTAGATCCTCATCGCTCGGAGCGGTATAGATGCCATCTGGATAAAATCCTTGATCCAGCACAAGACGCTGAAACACGGATCGTTCATTAATTCGGAAAGCCATTCCGTCCAACCTAACGGTTCGAAGACCAAAATAGGAATTGACTGAATCACTCACCTGACCTTGTTTATGTAGGGATATCTTCAGGTCATATAGCCTACCGTTGCCAACCTCCCATAAGTGAATTTCTGATAGTGGAATGGTCAGTTTTACAGATGGTCCTGACACATGTACACTGACATCACCAACCGGTTTATCTTCAAACATGGCGGATGCGGTAAGTTTTGCTCCTGCTGCATTCCCCTCAATCTTCAAGTCCAAATGCACGCAAGCATTGTCAGGATCAGCCACTAACTTCATATCAGATAAGTATATCTCAGACACTTGCTCAATCCATACCGTCTGCCAAATACCCGTGGTTCGCGTGTAATCGCAGCCACTCGAGTAAAATCTCCCACTTTGCTTGCCCCGCGGCTGAAGCCCTGAACGGACGTCATCCTCTGCATAGACGGTAATGATATTTACGCCCGCCCGCACACTCGAAGTGATATCAAAACTAAACGGGGAATACCCTCCACGATGCGTGCCGACGGATACGCCGTTAACCCATACCTCAGTTTCGTAATCAACTGCACCAAAGTGAAGTAGAATTCGGCCATTCGTCCATGACTCCGGTACGGTAAATTCCCTTTTATACCACACCGCAGCCATAAAGTCTTTATACTCTACGCCGGACAGCTTGCTTTCCGGACAGAAAGGAACCGTTATTGTTCCTGACAGATCGTGCCCGGATTCAGCATACCCCCGTTCCTTTCCACTTTTGCCATGATCGATTTCAAATTGCCATTGACCGTTTAAATTGATCCAGTCGGGACGTACCCACTGAGGTCTAGGATATTCGGGGCGTGGAACAGAATTGAAATGTGTCATATTGAAGACTCCTTTTTAATATTATTTTGAGTTAATTATGAAATACCACCGTGATCAACTTTCACTGCTCTGCTTCACATACATCCTGCTCGTCTCTTCCCATATTTCATTAGGCTGCAGACTGAACAGTCCGATTTCCTCCTTCGGCATCTCCATATTGGGTGCATTGACCAAGTTAATCTGCGGTTCAGGACAGAAGAATCCTTCGGTCGCTTCGTTATTCCAGATCATCCATTGCTTATAGGAGGTGCCAACGTCATAAATGAGTGTCAGTTTTTCTTTTATATCCGTAAGCTCCATTCGGTTTCGCCCGTTTTGAGCAGCGGAGGTATAATGATTGTCCATACTTTCAAAGAATGGATAGACGCCAGCGCCTTGCATGACCAGCTCATCCGGAGACAGTTCGAGATGCGATCCAGTCGGTAGCATTCGGCCATTAAGCTCCCACCGTTTTCCAATCGTAAGCTTTAAGCGGTAATCCTTAGCGTTGCCGCCCTCCACATATGGAGCATTGATCGACGTATGAAACGCCAGCAGACAAGGCATCACTTCTTGCCCGATATTGGTGACAGTTACACGTTGGGACAAGCCCTGATGACTCAGGCTGTAGCGGAGCTGAATATGAAATTGGAAAGGAAAGCTCTGAAATACCGGATGGTTCTCATCCACCTCGATAGAAACGGTGACAAATGCCTCCTCTTTGGAGTGACCGAATTCGTCCACCTTCCACGGAATGTTATATACAAATCCATGTAAATGATGACCCGTTGCTTCTTCATTAATCGGCAGATGATGGACCTCGCCGTTCCATGGAAATTTACCATCCTCATAACGGTTTGGAGGAAACAGCACAGGAATGCCATGAATCATCGGTCTCGCTTTAAATTCCTCCATTTGTTCAAGTCCAGGTTCATGTAAAAATCGATATCCTTTCTCATGGTTCCGGAAGGCAATCAAGTTCCCCCCAGTATCCGGGAGCATCACTGCTTCATAGGCTCCTGCCCTTAGATACACCGCGTTCTCATTATGATAAGCGCCCTCGTAGGCATTCGTTCCTGTCATGTCCTCATCTCCCTTTCCTCCTTCATACATGCCCCCTCTTTATCGGAAAGGCAAGTATACTAGGACTTCATTTTCCCATCATGATGCTGCGAATATCCTCAAGCGGCGCCTTAGGTTGTCTATCATATGTAAGCAAGCCATTGATTTCTTGCTCCACATCCGTCAGCTGTGTATAGCAATATCCTTGGATTACCGGCGAAGAGAACATCGGATCAACTACTGCCTTGAGCTTGCGCAGGAAGTCCTCTTCATTCTCTGCTCCCGAGTAACCCCAGCCCTCCCACTCGCTCTTCTTGAATGCAATACCGCCAAACTCTGATACAAGTATCGGCTGACCTTGATAGGAAGCTCCACCGACAAAAATCCGACGATTGGCCGGCATCGCTTGCACAGCAGATTCCGTTGTTGCATATCTGTCTTCCAGCACTTCTTGACGACTCTCGTAATCATGAATGGTTGCCAGATCGGTTGTCATCTGCTCCCATCCATCGTTATATACAACCGGTCTTGTCTCATCCAAAGACTTCGTTAGATGATACATGGCTAGTCCATGCTGCTGCTGGCGCTTATCGACCTGGACATTTGGAATCCCCCAGCTTTCGTTCAGTGGAACCCATGTAACAATACATGGATGGTTATAGTCACGCTCAATGATCTCCAGCCACTCTCTAGTGAAACGTCCAACATATTCTTCCGAGTAATCGTACGCATTTGCTGCCTCGCCCCATAGTAGCAGACCGAGCTTGTCACACCAATACATAAACCGCGGATCCTCGGTCTTCTGATGCTTTCTCACCCCGTTAAATCCCATTTCCTTCGCCAGCTCAACATCACGTTTCAATGCATCGTCCGTCGGCGCGGTTAGAATTCCTTCGGGGAAATATCCTTGATCCAGCGCGAGTCTCTGGAAATATGGACGGTTATTCAGACAGAACTTACCATCTTCAATCGAAACCTTCCGCATCCCAAAATAACTCATAACTTCATCAATAGCCTCTTCCTCACGAATGAGCCGGAATTGAATGTCATAAAGGTTCGTATGCTCAGGACTCCATAAACGGCCGAGGCCATGATCCGTAAAATCATTCAGTCCGATTGACCGGAACTCTTCCGCATGCCTGATCATAGATTGGTCCTCGGCAATCATTTCACCCTTATACGATACTGTCATTTGTAGCTTAAGATGATCTAAGGCCTTGAGGCCTTGGATATAAGTTCGAACCCGAATTTCATTACGATCAATATCCGGCGTGAGTGTTACCTTATTTATATGCACTGTCTCCAGTGGCTCAAGCCATACGCTCTGCCATATCCCCGTTGTACGGGTATAGAAAATACTTGCGGAATTCTCAAGCCAATATTGCTTGCCCCGCGGCAAGGTCACATCGCGGCTGAAATCTTCCGCTCGCAGAACTATCGTATTGCTACTTTCTACGAGCGAAGGTGTAATATCTGCCTGGAACGGCGTATGTCCACCCTCATGCACAGCAACCAGTTGACCGTTAACCCAAACTTTTGCTAAATAGTCAACTGCACCAAAATGAAGCACAATCCGCTTTCCACTCCAATCCTCCGGGATCTCGAAAGTTTTGCGGTACCACACAATATCATGAAAGGATGGGTCCTCTATGCCGCTTAGTTTACTTTGAAACGTAAAGGGTACATTGATTTCCCGCGTGAAGAAAGCGGATACATCTGTTTGATACCAATGTTCATCCTCACCGATTCCTGTATCATCAAAACTAAAATCCCACTCTCCATTTAGGCTTAACCACTCCTTGCGGAGAAACTGTGGTCTTGGATATTCCGAACGTGGGATTGCCGGGTTGCTTGATTCCATGGTCATCGTTAATCACTCCTGTTTAGTTAATCTAATGATTAATAATTAACTCAATGGTGCTTCAAGCAAATTTTAAAATAATAACTGAATTTAGTCAACCATAATCTTGTTTAGTTAATTAATTAGTTATACAATGGTTGATATCAACATAATGGAAATAGTAAAGGCGGGGTCCGGAAATGGAGTTAAAGGTTAATCAAAGTAATCTATCCTTATTTGTTGCGCTGGCCTCAGAAACTCGAATTCGAATGATCGAAATGCTGAGTAAAGAAAGCCTCAACATCAGAGAGATGGCTCAAAGACTAGACATGTCCTCTGCAATCGTGACTAAGCATGTCCAGCAGCTTGAAGAAGCTGGAATCATTCATACAGAGATGACAGCAGGCAAGCGCGGGATGCAGAAACAGTGCTCGCTTCGACTGGATACCGCGACATTAATTTTCAAAACCTCCAAAACACCAGAAGAGCCTACGCAGGATCAGAACTCATATTCCGTGTCTATTCCTGTGGGACAGTACACCGAATATCAAGTCAAACCTACATGTGGACTGGCCTCCGAGACGAAGCTGATCGGAATGCGAGATGACCCGCGATACTTCGCCGAACCTGAACATGTGAAAGCACAGCATATTTGGTTCGCTAGCGGGTATGTGGAGTACCGTATACCGAATTACATGACAGGTAGAAACAACATCACTAATCTTCGCATATCCCTTGAGATCGGTTCGGAAGCGCCCGGCTATGCGGAGGATTGGGCATCAGACATCTCGTTCTTGGTAAACGACACTCTCGTATGCATGTGGACTTCTCCTGGTGATTTCGGGAGCATACGCGGCAAGCTTACTCCCACATGGTGGGAACCAGGCAGCACTCAGCATGGCCTGCTCAAGACACTGCTCATTACTTCTTCCGGTACGTATATGGACGGAGTCCTGCTGTCCGATGTGTGCATTCAAGATATTCCGATCCAGCCGACCGAGGAACTCCGGTTCCGTATCAGTTCCCCGGAAGATGCCCGAAATGCGGGCGGCGTCAGTCTGTTCGGCAGATGTTTCGGCAATTATGAGCAGGACATTCAGGTGAAGATCAGTTATTAGGAGGAAAACTGGATAGGAATTGATTAAGGAGCTGCAACACCAATTTCTAAATATCGTCTCGGACTCCAAAATGAGGATTCCTCTATCATTTCACTGAACATAATCGGGTAGGAGGATACCCATTAGTTGAGTAGCCGACCCGAGTCCTTTGAGGGTATTATTCCCGAGGGATTTAGAGAGGATTGGGCTATTGGATATTCTCCAATAGCTCTTTCTTGTGTATGCCTATTCCCATGCTTTCTGTTTCTGGATTCTGAGTGATTGCAACATCGCGAACTTTGTCTTCACTCGTTTCCATTGTTTCCAGTAGATCATGCGAATTCGCCTTCTCATCCATTTGTCCGTAGTTTCGAGCAGTTTCTTCGTGTCGGCTATTTTGAAGTAGTTGATCCATCCCATAGTGTAGCGTCTAAGCTTCTCTGCTCGGTCTTTATTCCCCACTCCATTGCTTCTTCTGTCATTCCTTACAGTTGGATTCGTCGCAAAACCATCTTACGGAATGTTCAGATGTTTTTCTATTATTCAAGCACTCCTCGGGTCTACTAGGCAGAACTCCAAGGCGCTATGGCCATATTCATGGTTAATCTAAAACGAATATTGAAGCTGTTGAAGCAAGAATCCAACAATATAGGCCAGCTTAGATAATAAAAAGACGACCTTTACCCCCAGCAAACTGGGAATGAAGGTTGTCTTCTGATTCGTACTTCTTAACTACTCCGAAAAACTACAAGTTTCTTCAGTGCCTCATTAAACTGCCTGTTTTGTTTCTTATCCAAACGTTATAAGTTCAAGTGTGCGGGAAACCGTAATTAACTACGTCCTGCTTCGCTACTCAGCTGCCTCTTCAAAGTCTGAATCGCGCCAATATGCAGCCCTTCATGAAAAATGGTTCTGATGAGTACCTGCTCAATGGTATGCATCCCCATTTCTGTCGGAACAAACTCCTCCTCCATATGATCCTGATACCTCTCCTGAATGATGCGTGGCTGCTGTTGCAAAATCGGAATGAGCTTGGAAAATGTCGGAGTTTCATCATTGAACCGGGAAGGGCTGGAACCATAACCAAACCATTCATTGAATGTCATAGGGATAGGCATTTCCTCTTTCGTGAGTGCTCGGATCCATAAATATTGATCCACACAAATATGACCCAGATTCCAACGGATATTATTATTAAACCCTTTAGGAATAATCTCGGCCTCTGTCTCAGATAGCCCTGCAACCATTTCCAGCAGCTCGCTTCGGTATGTATTCAACTGCTCAAACAAGACCTCATGCCTTCTTTCCATACATGCACACCTTCCTTTTTGTTTGACGGATTGTCAAGCGAAGTGCGACAGCTCCCCCATGAAAGCTTCGTGAGCAGACTTCTAGCCCAGACATTTGCGAGCCCGGTTATTGATGAGAGAGACAGCGTACGCCAGCTCTTCATCCGTAACCATGGAAAAATCATATCCTTTAGGGAAGAACTCCCGAAGAAGGCCATTACCGTTTTCGTTGGAGCCTCGCTGCCAAGAGGAGTAGGGGTCTGCAAAGTACATCTGCACGCCATGGAAGTGCTCCAGATTTGCATAACAGGCGAACTCTTTTCCTCGGTCTGAAGTAGCTGTTAGCATTGCTGAGGCCGGGTATTGGCTAGCGAGAACACCAAAGGCGACTTCCATAGAATGAGCCGATTGGGCATTTGAGAGCCAAATACATCCGGGTTTTCCGTTCCACGAAGCTGGCAACACAAGCCTTGCTATTGCCGCGACTGGACACTACGGTATCGAGTTCCCAGTGGCCAAAGGTGGTCCGTTTTCGGACTTCTTTAGGGCGCTGGCTAATCGGGGTACCGACGAGGAAGCGACCTCGTGTTTCCACTGGCTTTTGCCGCTTGCCTTTATGCCGTAGAACCTTAACCTCTCTAGCTGCGAGACGCCCCGTGTAGAGCCATCTGTAGATCGTTTTGAAGCAGACAAAAGGCTTACCTTCGACTCGTCGTCTTTCTGCAATCTGCTCGGGGGACCAGGTTTCCTTCAGCTTGTGGTTGATTTCTTCTGCAAGCTCGGAAGTATACTTACCCTTGGGCCCGTTCGAAGCTCTGCGTTCCAAAGACGCCTGCTGGGCTGAGCGTGCTTCGTATTCCTTACCTTTTCGACCTCGATTGATTTCTCGGCCGATGGTGGAAGGATGACGGCCAAGCTTTTGGGCAATTTCACGCAGAGAGCATTTCATTTGTACGAGCAGTTCTAGTTTGGATCGTTCCGTTATGGTAAGATGTTTGTAACCCATGGTGAGATTCTCCTTGTGTAATGGTGAGTGTGGTAACTTCCATTTTACACGAATCCAACATGGGCTTTTGTTTTTTTAGGCGTCGCACTTCATATTACAATCCGTCGTTTTTAAAAGAATTAAATAAAAATCTGGGGATTCCTCCCATATTAACAAACAAGTCGAAGGGGTTACTCATTGCTCGAATTCGCTCGCGACTATTTATTCTTGTTGAGAATTATACTAGTAATTAGGATGTTATTCGTAATTAATAAATAAATAGTCTTGATTATGTTCATGGAGATTTCCGATAACGTTCCCGTATTCACGAACCCGAGAGGCTTAAGCTGCTCCAGCGATCAAGCGCAGTGATTGCCCAGACATGTCGCCAGACTTGCTTCGCAGGGTTGTCTGCTTGCCAATTTCTTCCTCGAATTCTCTTCTGCAGACCAGGGCGTAGCCTGCAGTGTGAATGTTGTGTTATACGAAGACTTGCCCTGTCGATAAACCCCACTAAACTTCTTCGAATGTACTTTCGAAAAAGGGCCCTTCAACATCATTTATATAGTTTTCAATAATCTTTCTCATTGGTTGAGGAAGAAGGTTATGTCGGTCCATCTCATTTATGGGTATCCAATAAAATTCTAAATGGCTCTCTTTTGATTCTGGATTCTTTCTATAATCTGCGTTTTCTAATTTAGTAATAAAAATATGGTTTATCTCTTGATGATATGTTCCTTCATCTTCGTGTTCAGCTTCTACTGCTCCTATATACGGCCCGACTTCACTTATTAAACCAAGTTCTTCATTTATCTCTCTATACAAAGAGGTTCTAATACTTTCATGAAACTCAACATGTCCTCCTGGTAAAAATGTGTTATCCATTCCTATGCAATGGGCAACTAAAAGATGGTTATCGGTTAATATGACTCCTCGAGCCAGCACGTGGTACTTATGTGGCTGTTCTTCTTTTATCATCTTGAAGTCTCCTTCTAAAATTGTTGGTTTTAAAAGGGTTAGCACGTTTTTGCTTAACGTTCTTGTACTCACGAACCCGAGAACCTTAAGGGACCTAGTCCCGGCCGCGAAGCGGTTAGGTTCACAGGGTTGTCTGACTGATTCAACTTCCTCGAAATGCCTCGGGCAGACCAAGGCTCCGTCAGGGGCCACAGCGCGAATATTTTGTTATGCAAAGGTCCTGCTTCCTGATCAACCTACAATAGGGTCTTCTTTAAAATGACTTATATCTCCATGTAAAATAATATTTGTTTTATTCATTTCGAATTCAATCTTACATAAACAGGCTGGATGTATATACGGAGGATTCCAAATATCCTTTATAGGTCGATCTTCAAAATATGCCATAAGCAATTTAACTACAACGGTATGAGTTACTATCAATATTGATTTACCTTGGTTTTTATCAATAATTTGATGTAATTGTTTTATTGCTCGTTTCGATACATCCTGAAAAGTTTCGCTACTCTGTACATTAAACTTCTCTGGATCCTGCCAAAAATAGTGAAATTGCTCCGGATATAACTCCTTAACTGCTTCTTGACGTTTACCTTCCCAAACTCCTAAATTAATCTCTTTCAAATTATCATTTTCAATTATTTCGATTTCCCTTAAACCCCTTATTAGTTCAGCTGTTCTTTCGGCTCTACGACTTGAACTTGAATAAATAATATCTATCTGCTCATTCTGTATTGATTCACCTAACCATTGAGCTTGTTTAACCCCTAAATCTGTTAATGGAGAGTCTTGATGTCCTTGTAATTTATGTTCGACATTCCATTCTGTCTATCCATGTCTTACATATTCTAGCCGAAAAAAAGCCCTAGCCTTTAGGCATGGGATGAATCGGCTTAGGGCAAGGGCTGTCATTAGACAGCTTAATTGCCCTACACTGCCAGTTAGGGTATAGTGAACGTATGCTCGCTCTTTGAAAATAGTATACATATGCGGTTGTGGCGACTAACTCTTTCGCCACGTAAAATGTATGAAGTCGTCAAGAACAAGACGCTAAAACATTTGAGCAAACAACCTGTCTCATCTGGTAACAGGGTGAGAGCCTAAGATGCTATATGCACTGTCTTAGGAGGGGCGATGACACGCCCTAAACTTGAGAGTTGTCCAAAACAGAAATGGATTGAGGGCGTTAACTACTCAAGAATCCTATCTGTGCCTGCAAACTTGCCCCTTTAGGGGTGGGAGTGTCAATAAGTAAATTGTAGTTGTTTTATTATTCATCATCGAATCCTTTCTCAGATATAATCTTTAGTCTTTCAGATTTATATGAATATATGTTCTCAGGACTTTCGCATAACGTTCTTGCATTCACGAACCCTCACCGGCTTAGATAACTCTTATCTTAGTCGGTACAGGGTTATCCGCTAAATCAGCTGCTTCGAATCTATTTCCCACGGACCGAGGGCCGTATGGATCGATGCGTGAATGTATTGTTAGGCGGTGTAATATGCCCCTCAGTATTATCCTTCAAGATCAGTATACTCAATTATTTGTTTCGCGTATTTATCCCATTCTTTAGAATCAGTATTTATCTCAATTGATGGCACTTTAGACAATTTAACTTGTTCTCTTAATAGTTTTTGTGTTTCTACTAGTTCATTACATGCATTTATAATCTCTTCTTTCGGTTTTCCTTTCCACAATCCAGCATCTCTGCTCATTATTCTTTCCTCAACAATATCATCCGAAATGGTCAACAATGCACATTTCGCATTAAGTACAACCAAATTCTGTTCTAATTCTACAATTTCATTGCTTAACGTATCGCTAAAGGCTACTCTGTGATTTAGATGAAAACGCTCTAGAACAAAAAACAATCCTCTTGATTTACGAGAAAATGGGCCTAACCCGATAGCCCATTCATTTAATCTCTTTAACATTTCTGCTCTTTCTTGCAGTAACTTAATATGATCGGACCTCCCTAAAGATAAAAAATCTCCGTTCACATTATTTAAAACTTGAGAATAGTGCTCTCCCAGAACAATAAGACTTCGTTCTGCACTTTCATCTTGAGACATCATTAATTTTATTGTTCTTAATAATGAAGTTTTCCCAGAGTTTGAATAACCCTCAAGGATTATTCCTCTAATATGCATCTAAGAATTCCCCCTTAAAAAAGTATTTGCATATGATTTCACCTAACGTTCCGGGTATTCATGAACCTGCGTCAGCAGGTTGTCAGTGACCAAGCCACATAGTGAATTCGCTATTTCTGACCGAGGCTGAGCCGATGCATGAATACTGTGTTATTGGATGGATACGTCATCTTTGATATACTTTCTGAATTATACTCGTGACATTATTAATCTTTCATTACAACTTCTTTTTCAAAAAATATTGTTTTATTCCATCTGGGTATTCATCATTAACTCCAAATATCTCATAACCCATATTCTTATAAAATTCCGGAGATTGATAGGTAAAAGTGCAAGTATGGGCAAATGTACATCCGAGTTCTTTCCCCAATCTTTCTGCTTCAGTCAACATAACTTTTCCATATCCTTTATGTCTATATTCATCAGCTATCCAAAAAACATCAAGATACAATCCGTATAACCAAGTTTCACAAAACAAACCGCCCATTGCTTTTCCCGATTCATCTTTTAAATATAAATTTATATCCTTCCCAGGTTTTTTTAATAATTCATTGGTTGCGCGAACATTATACTGATATAAATTATTACAAACCTCTTCATAATCAGTGTCATTCGATTCTAGTGTGATCTTGATATTTTCAAAAATGATATCAGACATATTATTCTCCCTCATAAACACATAAGTATTTTTATTAATAATTTCCTTGCGTATCTTTCCGATAACGTTCTTGTATCTACGAACCCTCACGCTTAAGGTCCGATAGGAACGGCCGCGATGCGGTTAGCCAGTGCAAGGTTGTCTGCCCGCAGCGTAGATACATTTTATAGAATGTCAGCGCTTTCTTCGAAATGCCTACATTATTAGTTAATCATACTTCTCCTGTAGTTCAAATCCTTACGAACAAAGCACAATCCATTGTCAATCATCCTTAAATAATTGGATTGTAATCGCCACTAAAATGAAATCGGTAGTCATTATCGATACGGATATAGCCAAGTATGCAACGCCACCTATCTCTGTAGAAAACGCTGGAGTAATTCTGATTATCTCTGTTACCCTCTGCAACTAATATTTCTTTGTCATCGCATGCTAAAACAATACCTATATGATCGTGTGAGACATCGGTTAGCAATTTTTCGTAGATCACGATATCGCCGCGTTGAGGAGTAAACCCATTCTGCCCATCAAAACAAAGAAATCCGGTTTCAGGTAACTGTGCCCAATCTAACCAAGCCCCTACCCCAGCCAGCCGATACATACCATTCGGGTCTCGAATCGGTAGTTGAAATCCAGCTTGCATGCAGCAGTGATACACGAAAGCAGCGCACCAATTGCTCTGTAATACTTTATAGATACCTTGATCAGGCCAATAGTTACAGATTTCTCGATATCGTTCATCTCCCGGCACTCCAATGATGTTCTCTCTCCCAAGTGCTTCCGCAATATCAGCCAATTTACTGCGTCTGTCCGTGTTCTGGAGAATCCCTCTCTTGTCACTGTCATGCATCTCGTCCGAAAAATCTTCTGGAATCGCCAATTCACGAAACACATTCCGAAGTCTACTAACATCCTGCTGCGATAAAATACGGCTCGAATTCTGAAAGTACAGCTGCATCACATATGCATCCTTGACGATTTCTTCATATGGACCATGGACCCTACTTCTGTCCCCTCGATGAAAGATTGCCTTTAGGATTGTGGTCTGCTCTTCTTTAGTAAAAATATTCATATCTCTTAATAGAGGTCTTACGGTCTCGGCACTGTTGGGACCAGGAAACTCATGGATTCCGGTTTTATAGTAATAATAATCGTGAAGTAATCCTATGATTGCTGCCAATTCCTGATTTTGTCCTCTTTTCTTTGCAAGCATTGAGGAAAAGTTAGACACCCCGTTCAAATGAACACACGCTTCCTGTCTCTGGAGTATGCTAACCATTGATATGATCATTTCTTGAACAAGTACACGAACACTGTCAAGTCGCTTATTTGCTTTTGATCCCATTTGTTCACTCACTGTAAATTTTCGCCTCCTCACTTCTACAATTTTTAATAATAGCTTTATTATTCAATACCATTATTATGTTAGAGTCTATATTTACTTCGGTGAATCTGGAGCTGGTTTCCTATAACGTTCCCGTATTCACGAACCCTCACTAGCTTAAGGCGACGAAGTCGCCGGGTCCGACGTACTTAGCCAATGCAGGGTTGTCCGCCTGACTCCGCCTTCATGCGCCAATCTCCTCTGGTGGACCAAGAGACGACGCCAGTCGGCCTACTGCGTGATATTATGTTATTGGATTTCAGCGCATTCCATTAAAAAGTTACATATGCTTTAATGATTGGTTTATTATAGTTATCCTCGTTTCCAATCATCTGGGACAAGCAACCATAAACCAGGCATAACACACTTATTTCCTTCTATATATTCAGCGGGTGTGTATTTAAAAGGTTCTTTCAATAGGTCTTGAATTGCCTTCAATGTATCCGAATTCGTTAAAGAAACCAATTCCTTATCATAAAATATTGAGTCTACACTTTTCTTATCAACCTCATACAGATCATTCTGCAACTCACTGAACCAACCATCATAATATTCAGACTTTGGACCACCCATTCCATGGGGACATCCTAATGATTCAGCACTATCCGGGTTTACATAACACCATCATGAAACATCGGTAACAAGTATACCTATAACTGATAGTTCACTAATAAAGTTCTCTAACTTATCCTTCATAACGATGCAGTCTATATATCCATTGCCAACGGGTTCAACTTTATATAGCTCAAATAATTTTTCTAACCGTTTAATTATATCTGTCTTTTCAGATTCTAAATGATCGAAATAATTCATATAGTATGGTCCACCTATTTTGTATTGATTTGCGCTGATTTCCTATAACGTTTCTGCATTCACGACGTTCAAGCGGCTTAAAACAGCGTAGCTGCCGGGTGGCTTCGCCACTTAGCCTTGCAGGGTTGTCTGCTGAATCCACTTCTCCGAAAACCTTCGGGCAGACCAAGGGGCGTAGCGACGCGGCGTAGATATAGTGTTATATGATAGTGATGCCTCCATTGAATTTCTTACATATTTTTAGATCGTTTTTCAATATTGTTTTGATACATGTTTTTACATGTGTTATTATAAGTTAATAAAAACCAAGTGCGCTAACACTTGGTCCATACAATTGGCTTGGATGGGTATTCCCTTCTTGGTCAGTACGGAACAAACCCACCTTCGACTTCCAATCTTAGGGTGGGTTTTTACTTTCTCTTGTTGTTATTAATGTAGGTTAAAAGAGCAAGAATGAATGATCCAAATAGGAGGAACATAATCGTTAATGCATCCTTAACTTCCATGGCTTCACCTCCTTTCGAAGGGAAACCATGCCCACCCAAGATTCAATTGTAGTTATATTTTACCTTTATTTACATCTACGCACAAGTGTTCTTATATTGTTTTTATAAGTTTTTGGAATTGTATTGTGCATCCCTTTCACATAACGTTGTTGTATTCACGAACCCGAGAGGGGAGGCTTAAGGTCGCTGAGCGACCGGGTGGCTCCGCCACTTAGCCTCGTAGGGTTTCGCCTGATTCCACGCCCCTGTCTAACGCATCTGGCGACCAAGAAGCGTATCTTTACAGCGTAAATACATTGTTAGCTGATGTTGATCTCTTCTTTGAAGTACACTCAAGCTTTCTTTAAATATTGATCTCTTCCCAATTGAGTACAACATAAATAAATGAAAGGATTACAATTATCACGTAAATAATATTGATTATGTAATTTGATTTTGAAGCTCTTAACTTATCATGAAAGGTTTTTATATCGATTTCTCCATTCTCATATCTCAATTTCAAATTCACAAATGTCTTCATTAAAATAATAAATTCATAGAACCCCAAAATCCCCCACAAGGTACTGCAAAATATTAAGCCTGCAAAAGAAGTTGAGGTAACTATTTTCATGCCTATATCCGTCGCAAAAATAAAAGATAATTTCATTATTACTGCAAGAACAAATATCATTATTCCTATAACACTAAAAAATGGAGGACGCATTAATCGTATTAATAGACTCATCATCTCACCCCTTATGGTCAATTTCAGCTAACATCTTATCTACGAACTTCGTGAACACTTCCATATTACGCGTATTACCGCACTTCGTAAATATACCTCTCACAAAGGGATTTGCGAATCATTCACTGAGCAAATCACTTATGAACTTTTGAAAAAAACACACATGTATGGATATATTCCTCAAGAGATTTATAGTTCGAGGCATTTTTCAAGTTCGGCTTATACGTTACCTCTTTGTCTCTGGCCATATGAATTGCCTAAGCTGCCTTGAATGAGGAAGAAAAAAGGCTATCCCACAATCATCTTTAATGACTGTAGGATAGCCTTATTCGTTGTCGCGGACAACTTTTGTCGAGCTATTTATGCACAACAACCGCTTTGGTTACATTGAGCTCCGGATACGTAGCCATGACATCCGGCAAGTCGTTCAAGTGAAAGCAGTGGCTGATGAGCGGTTCGATCCGCACGATGCCTTGCGCGATGAGCGCAATCGCCTCCTCGTGCGTGTACGGATTGATGAACGAGCCCATGATACGCAGCTCTTTGCTGAAAATTTCGTACGGTGAGAAGCTTGCGCTCGCATCCGGCGAGGCGACGCCGAAGAGCAGCACTTGGCCTCCCTTGCGCGCCGCTGCGACAGCCAGCTCGACCGATTCGGGCCGGCCGACGCATTCGATGACGACGTCGGCGGAGTCCAGCAGCCCGGCCGCCTCTTCGGTGTCAAACGGCGACACAACGGCATGCGCGCCGAGCGCCAGCAACGCTTCTCGCTTATGCGAATTCGGCTCGCTCACCGTAATGTGCGAGACACCCGCCGCCTTGACGAGCTGCAGGAATAACTGGCCGATGAAGCCACCACCTGCGATCAGCACGTGCTGATTCGGCCGCAGATCCAGCTTCTTGTAGCCGTGCAGCACACAACCAAGCGGCTCGACCATAGCCCCCTCCATCAAACTGACGTGATCCGGCAGCTTGTAGCAGTTGGCCGCCGGCACGACACACATCTCGCCCATACCACCGTCCCTTGTCACGCCGACGGCTTGCAGCCGGTCGCACAGATGAGCACGCCCACCGCGGCAATATTCGCATGACCCGCAATACATATTCGGGTCGACCGATACCCGGTCGCCCGGCTGCAGAGCCGTGACTGGTTCCCCCACAGCCTCGACGACACCCGCCAGCTCATGGCCGAGCACAATCGGCGGCTCGACCTCCGCTGATCCCGGATGGCCGTGATAAATATGCTGGTCTGTGCCGCAAATACCGCAGCAGGCGACACGCACCATAACCTCGTCTTTACCGAGCGTCCTTTCAACCCACTCCATCACTTCCATGTTCAACGTACCACGAAGAACCGCTGCCTTCATGCTCTCATCCCTTTTCTCCGAAATATTGATGTCCGGCTCAAGAGCCTACCAACTGACCGCTCCAAGCCTCAACCTGTTATTATTGGTCACCCGCGCGCGCTGTTCCCGATCACATTCAAAGCGGACACGCTCAATGTCTCCCATGGGATCGGCTTACCGTCAGATTGCGTTACCGATATTTCCTTCGTCTGCCCCGGTAGAAGATCGAAGAAATTATCGCTCAGCACTATCCACTCCTCATCAAGCTCCAGCTTGACCATGCGAGCTACCCGATCCGTTGTCACCCTGATAACAGCGGCCGCCTTGTCTACTTCCACCCGAAGCTGGGCCGAGTCGAAGCGCATATCCTTGTAATCTCGCAAGTAGATGAAGTTATCCTCCGTGGCGCCACTTCCCGAGCTCGCCACACATACGACGTCTGACGCATCAGCTCCACACGTGAGCTCCGCTTCGGACAACGAAGCGACCTGTACCTTGCCGTTAGCCGGTACGGACAGATCGAATTCGCGCTCTGACAATACCGTGCCATCCATCCGGTACACCGTCAGCTGCACCGTATCGTCATAGTTCTGAATGCGGTCATTCAGCGCCCACAACACAAACTCCTGATCGGCATCATGATCCACCGTCAGCAACACATGCGCAAAAAATTTACGCGAATAATGATACGCCGCCTTCGGCAGTCCGTAGTAATCGATGACCGACCAACTCGTTCCTGGCCAGCAGTCGTTCAATTGCCAGAACAGCGCGCCGCTCGTGTCCGGCTTATTGCGGCGGTAATGCTCGATACCGTACTTAAGCCCTTCCGCCTGCGTCAGCATGGAATAATTCATATATTCTTCTATATTGGTGGGCGCGCCCGTATATCCTTCCATGAGCAAAATACCCTTCGGATGGTGGATATCCTTGTTGCGGTACATCATCTCTTCGCTGCCCCAATAGAACTGGCTTTCCGGAATGTTGCGCTGCAGCGTATAGCGGTTAGACGACGCGTGCATGCCGAATTCGCTCGCGAACTTCGTTGTATCGCCCTTAAACTTTTTGAACGACAAACCTTCCACACTGTAGTCCTGCACCTGCGGCTCACCGAACACCCGCGGCTCGATATTGCCATGCCACACCTGCCAATTGTGGGTGTCACCCTCCTCGCGTGAATTGTGATCGTTGCCCCCATACGGCGAGCTCGGCCAGTACAGACGTGTCGGGTCAAGTGTGTCGAGTAGAGCTGGCATCAGCTCGTGGTAAATCTTCTCACCATAGAACGGATGAGGGATTTCCCCGCTCGCATGAAGCGCCTCATACAACCAGTCATTCTCGTTGTTGCCACACCAGATTGCAAGGCATGTCCGGCTGCGCAGCCGCTTGACAACTTGCTCGATTTCGTGGCGCACATTATTCATGAAGTTTTGATTGTAGTCCGGATAGAGCGCGCAGGCAAACATAAAATCCTGCCAGACAAGTAACCCTAGTCTATCGCATTCGTCGTAAAATATGTCACGCTCGTAGATACCGCCGCCCCAGACGCGCAGCATGTTCATGTTGGCGTCCTTCGCCATCCGAATCAGATGGCTGTAACGGGCGTCGGGCACTGCCGCAATAAAGCTGTCAATCGGAATCCAGTTCGCCCCCTTGGCGAACAGTTTCACACCGTTCAGCACAAATGTGAAGGCATGGCGGCCCTCCTCGTCGCGCCGCATCAGCTCCAACGTGCGAATACCGAACCGCTCTTCATGCACATCAACCGCTTCACTTTCGCTCAGCAGTGACACCTTTAACTGATACAGATATGGGTCACCCAGATCATGCGTCCACCATAGCGAAGGATTCGGCACCCGCAGAGTAACATCACCAGCCAAGCCATTCGCACAAATAGCTCCATCCTGCACGAGTCCCGTATTACGCTCAAGCGAGAACGACTCTGCTGCTACTTGTTTTCCCGTAGCATCCAGCAATTCTACGTAGGCCGAGTAGACCTTGCCCCGTTCAAACGCCCGCACGTCAACCGTTACGTCCACGGTTGCTTCTCTATCCGTTACTTCAACTGTTCGTGCAAATACGCTCTCTACATAAGCATGACGACGCTTGACGAGATGCACATCTTTCCAGATGCCCGCACAGACTAGTCGCGGACCCCAGTCCCAGCCATAATGGCTCTGCGCCTTGCGCGTCCAGATCCGTTTCTTACTGAATCCGGACCAATAATACTGCATCTTGTCCTTGGCATGCAGATGCACTGGGTCGATTTTAATTGCCAACACATTTTTACCCTTCTTCAGCTCCCGCGTCGCCTCAAATGAATGGGAGATAAACATGTTGTCCGTAGAGCCCAGCTCCACCCCGTTCAAATATACGGTCGCGAACGTATCTAGCCCTTCGAAGAGCAGCTCCATCCGCTCTCCGGCATCCATCTCACCATCCCAGGTAAATACAGTACGGTACCACCATACCTTTTCCTCGACCCATCGGCACTGCTGATCGTTGTGTCCATAGAACGGATCTGCGATAATGCCCCGCTCGATCAGCGTCGTATGAACGTCACCAGGCACCTTCGTCGTCATCCAGAAATAATCGATATAGTCGGGCGAAGCAACCTCCAAATCGCGTGCTTCACCAACGTTGAAATCGCGCAGCTTCCAGTTCTCGTTTAGTTTCATTTCCTTCTCCTATCCAGAAGACGCCAAAACCGTCTTGGTTTTGGCGTCTTCTCTTCACTCTATTTCTATAGGATTACAAATAAGTTAAGCTATCCAAAATTTCTTTCACGCTAAGCTCAGCGCATGCCATCGATGTATCGGCCACACCGTAATACATTTTCACCGTATCGCCTTCAACGACGGCCCCGCAAGAGAAGACAACGTCGCCAAAGAAGCCCTTCTTCTCATAGTCCGCATCCGGCTCCATAACAGGTTGTCCGGAACGAGCGATAACTTTTGTCGGGTCGTTCAAATCCAGCAGAACGGCGCCCATGCAGTAACGGTGCTCCTTCGTTGCACCATGGTAGAGTTCAAGCCATCCCTTTTCTGTCTTAAACGGCACAGCGCCGCCGCCCATACGGCCGCCATCCCACATTCCCGGACGCAGTCCGAGCAGATGCTTGTGGTTGCCCCAATAAAGCAGGTTCTCCGACTCGGCAATCCAGATTTCCGGGTTACCAATACTCTTTGTTGTCGGACGGTGCAGCGCATAATATTTGCCGTTGATTTTCTCCGGGAAGATGAGCACATCTTTATTGTCCGGGCCAAAAATCATGCCGTGATGTGTCACATTCACGAAGTCCTTTGTCGATACCATCGATTCGCCGACACCAACCGGAGATACGGCGGAGAAATAGATGTAATAAGTGTCGCCGATTTGTGTCACGCGGGGATCTTCGATCCCGAACGTTTCAAGCGAAGTGGACGGATAGACGAATGGCTCGTCGTCGATTGTAAAGTTGTGCCCGTCCTTGCTACGCGCGATACGGATATAAGAGATTGAAGTCAAATATTCAAATGTTGCACTTTGCGCCTTGTTACGGATGACGCGCGGATCGGAGAAGTCGTAACGCTCGTCATCTGTACGCAGCTCGATCAGGTCAAGCTCCTTCGTCTCCGGATTAAACACCGGTGCTTTAACGATGTTCGGATCGTTGCTTATCGGACGCTCCGCTACGCGCAGCAGCAAGAGCGTCTCCCCATTATAAGTCGCAACGCCCGCGTTGAACGCGCCAATGACTTCAAAGTCGTCGCGATGTGGCTTAACGTCAGCCGGCGTAATAAGCGGATTTTCTTCATAGCGGTAAATGTTCATTGATGTAGACTCCTTAAGCAAAATGTTAACCCTATTAAGCCTGTTCAAATTTCTCAAACGGATCAGCAATGGTCAGCCGATGCGCTTCCGCATCGCTGATGCCGGCGTACAGTGTAGCCGTTCCGTCTTCATTGCGTACGAGACCGCCACTGAATACGACGTCCTCAAGGTCACTACGCTTTGCAGCTCCCGGAAGAAACTTGTTCCGGACAGCGATCAGTTCGATGTCGGAAAATTGGCCCGTTGCCGGGTCGAGAGCGAATACCATCGGATAATAGTGGCGATCGCCTTGTGCATCGAAGCTGGCGACATGGCCCAGTACGCCGAGGTACCCATTATTCAGCAGGTGCGCCTCGTTGGCGCCTCCCCACTCTTCGTCGGTAAATTGTCCGTCAAGCAGCGGCGTTTCATTAATAAGATCGATTGATAAGTCCTCCAAACGGTTCACACGGGAAAAGCCGATCTTGCCACGGCCGCCCTTGTCTCCCTGTGGTCTGGTAAAGACGCCAATGCTGCCATCCTTCAGCTCGACGAGTCGCAGGTCTTTCATGCCGTCCGGTCCTGTAAAGAACGGTTGAAGCGAAGCAATGTTCTTGCCTTTATAAAATACGGTACGCCACATGAGCGCGTTTTCCATCGTTGGATGCGGATAAATCTGCACACCGCCGAGTACCAACTCGCCGCCGATGTGCGTTTGGAACGGATCCTGCAGCGTAAACATTGGCGCCCCTTCTCGCGGCACCCATTTTCCTTCCAGCTCGACGAAGAAATGGACTTCTGAATGCTCGCTGTCACGCGATTCTACGCGTCCAGCAATAACCTGCTCCCCTTCGTCTTCAAATGGGGCCGTAATATTGTAAACATCTTTGTCACCAACTCCGGTGAACACCAATTTCTCCGCTTTCTCTGCTAGCGGTGCATGCTCGTTATATTCCTGCAACAGTGTTTCACATGTCTTTACACTGCCTTTGTTTAACTCCATGTGGGTATATCTCCTTCACTGATTAATTCCGCTTATCCATATGGCCGCTTCGTGCGGCCCAAGAATAAACGATTCGATATCTGCTGCCGAATCACGGCTTGACGACAAGGCCAAGCGTGACTCGCCTGCCAGCAGCTCTTCGGGTGAAAGCTCCAACGGCTTCGCCCCGAAGTTGAGCACGACGAGGGCTTCTTCGCCGGCCGCACGCTTGACGTACATCAAGGCATCTTCTCGGCGTTCCAACCGCGCATAATCACCGTCGTGCAGCGCCGGATGCTGGCGGCGGAGCGCAATAAGCTTGCGATAGAACGCATAAAGCGAATCGGCCGACTGCTTCCCGGTTTGCACGTTCAGTACGCTGTGGTTCGACCCCATGCCGATCCAAGGCGGAACTGGCGAGAAGCCACCGTAGACGTCTTCGTTCCACTGCATCGGCGTCCGCGATTTATCCCGACACTTCGCATTAGCCGCCCGCAGAGCCTCGTCAGCTGTCTTGCCACTCTCCAGCGCCAGTTGAAAAGTGGTTAGCCCCTGGATGTCGCGCATATCTTCAATCCGCTCTGCCGTGAAATCACGCATCCCAATTTCGTCACCATAATAGAGGAACGGTACGCCCTTCGCCGTTAGCATCAGCGTAGCGATCAGCTTTGCCCGCTTCTCTTCCAGCTCCGAACCCCCGTCACCGAACCGGGAAATATGTCGCGGCATGTCATGGCTGCTAAAGAACAGCGTTGGTAGCTGATCGGGTGCGTGAATGTCTTCCATCTTTCGCAGTTCTTCATAGAGACGGCCTGGTGACAATGTCTCCTGGCTGCCCAGATTGAAGTTGAACACGACGTCAAGCAGTCCGCTGCCACTGTAGCGGCTCAGCACGTCCATATCCTCTGAACCGACTTCACCAACCATGAACGTTCCTTCCCGCTCATGCACGTAAGCACAAATATCCGCGATCGCGTCCAAAATGCCGTCTTGGTCCTTATCGTATACATGCTCCTGCTCGCCCTTGTCCGAGTCATACGGATTATCCGTAAATGACCCGGAAACCTTCAGGAAATTGATCACATCAAGCCGGAAGCCGTCGATGCCCTTGTCGAGCCAGAAGCCCATAACGTCCTTCATCGCCGTTCGCACCTCGGGATGCGCCCAGTTCAGATCTACCTGCTCTTTTGCAAAGGCGTGATAGTAATACTGTCCGGTCGATTTGTCGTATTCCCATGCTGATCCACCAAAAAATGATTCCCAGTTGTTCGGCGGGCCGCCGTTCACCGGATCTTTCCAGATGTACCAATCGCGCTTTGGATTCGAGCGAGATGAACGGGACTCATGAAACCAAGCATGATCCGCCGACGTATGGTTCAGCACGAGGTCGACAATAACTTTAATTCCCCGGGTATGCGCCTCGTGAATGAATTTATCGAAATCCTCCATCGTGCCATAATCAGGATCGATGGCAGTATAGTCGGCGATATCGTAGCCGTTATCCACCTTTGGCGAACGGTAGAATGGCGTCAGCCAGAGGCCGTCCACGCCTAGCTCCTGCAAATCATCGAGCTTTGACGTAATACCGGCGAAATCGCCGATGCCGTCCGCATTGCCGTCGCAAAAGCTCGGCATGTAAATTTCATAGAAAACGGCTGATTTCCACCACGGCGTTTCCATTTTCTCCACTCCCCATGCTTGACCCAGTTACTTGCAAGTGCTAGTTACTTAAGGCTGAACTGCATACCCTCTTTAAACTTCTTACCGAAGATGAGGAACATGATAATAATCGGCAGCGTCAAGAGCACCGAAGCCGCATACAGCGGGCCTGGATACCCGCCGTAAGGACCGAACATCTGCGACAGGAGTACGTTCAGCGTCAGCATGTTGTCGCTCCGTACAACGATCATGTCCCACAGGAGCTCTGTCCAACGTTCCATGAGCAGGAACAGGAAGATGACGGCCGTAATGGAACGCGACATTGGCAGCATGATGCGGTACAAAATCTTGAAGTCGGACGCTCCGTCCAACTTCGCCGCCTCAATGAACACCGTCGGAACCGCCTTGAAGAAGTTCGTATACATAAAGATAGCCCACAAGCTGACCGCTTTCGGAATGATCAGCGCCCAGTACGTGTCGTACAACCCAACCTTCTGAATAACGAGGAAGTTCGGGATGAGCAAAATGATCGCCGGGAAGAACATGTGAAACAACACGAAGTTGTTTATCGTATCTCTCCCCTTGAAATTAAGCTTAGACAACGCATACGCGACCATAACCCCGAAGAGCATCATAAGCGCCGTCGAAGCAACAGAAACGATAACGCTGTTGAAGAATGAATTTAGCCACGGCCTTGCAATGCCGACTTCCCCGCCCGTAAAGAGCCATTCGTACGATTTCAGGGAAAAAGTGGACGGCACGAGCTGGCGGTCGACCTGCGACCAATCGGCAAACGAGTTCAACACCATATACAAGTACGGGTATACCATGACCAGAAGCAGAAGCGTGGCAATGATATAACGGACTGTTAAACGGTACTTGTTGTTTTGTTTAGACCCAACCATTTCGCTTACCCCACATTTCTAGCAGTTTTTTGATGACAAAAATGGAAATGAACGTCACGACAGATGCCATTATGGCGATTGCTGATGCATAACCTGCCTGCAAGTTTTTGAATGCTTGATTGTAAATCTCCATCTGCCATGTGTTTGTGGCGAAGTTCGGTCCACCGCCCGTCAGCTGGTATACCTCCGTAAAGATGCCGAAAGTAACGCCGAATGACAAAATAAGTGTTGTGTACATCGCCGGATACAGCAAAGGAAGCGTGACCTTCCAAAAGCGCTGACGGTCCGTTACTCCGTCAATCGCCGCGGCCTCATATACTTCCTTGTCAATACTCTCAAGACCAGAAGTCAGAATGAGCGCATAGTATCCGGTAAATTTCCAGGCGATGATAAGCGCTACGATGAACAACGCCGACATCGGAGAGCCGAGCCAGTTGATGTCGAGCCCAAACTTATCACGCAGGAAGACGTTTATCGGACTGTTAAAGGACAAAAAGCCCTTCGCAATCAGCGACGCCACGACGCCTGAAGATAGGTACGGCAGAAAGAAGCCAATCAAGTACAGGCTGCGGAACTTTGGCAGTCCCTGTACAAGCACCGCCACCCCGAGCGACATAATGGTTACAAGCGGCACAAAGACGAGCATGAACTTGTATGTGACCCAGAAGGATGATTGCACGCCTGGTGAAGCTAGTGCTTTGGCAAAGTTTTTCAACCCTACGATGTCAAATGTCGGTGAAATCAAATCCCAGTTCGTAAACGAGAGAAAAAACGACCAAATCAGCGGTCCCAAAAAGAATATAAGTGAAAAAACAAGGTAGGGGCTGGCAAAAAGCCAGCCTAACCTATTGTTGCTTTTATTAATCATTGTTGAAGTTCCCCTTCAATCGCCTTCTTCATGTTCTCCCAACCGGTCTTCGGATCGATCTCGCCCCTAACCACTTTATTGAACGCTTCTTGTCCAATCAGTGTTTGCAGTTCGTTGTAACGGGCGTTATCGATAGCCGGGATCCCTTGTGGAACCGACTTCGCATACGGCTCAAGCTCTGGCGATTTCTCCATAATTGTCTTGAATTCAGGCAATTCCGCCAAGTCGTCGCGTGCCGGAGGCAAGTTCGTCGTTTCGAACCATTTCGCGTCGTTCTTCGCATCAGAGAATACCCACTTCAGGAACTCGGCACCTGCTTCCTGCTCTTCCTTCGGAGTGCTGGCAAACATAACGAGGCCCTTCGCGTCAGAGAACGTCTTCGCTTCAGCCTGGTTCATTCCGTCCGGAACCGGAGGCAGAGAAAGCGTAAAGTTTTCATTGTACTTCATTTCCGGGAATTTCTCTTTCCAATAGTTAAATGTCCATGGACCAAGATCCGTGAAGATGCCGGTACCCGACTCAAATGGATCTGTTACGTTTTTCGACAAAATTGCTTTTTCTTTGCGCAGGTTGTCAACAAACTCCAACACTTGGATACCTGCAGCATCGTCAGCTACGAAATTGTTTCCTTCAATGAACTTATTGCCATCGGAAGCAGCGTTGTACAGCATAAAGAAGTCGAACCAGCGCTTCCAAGCCGTAGGATCTTCAAGATCCGCACCTTTAGCCCATACGTATTTGTCAGGGTATTTAGCTTTCAGCTTTTTCGCCACGTCCAGCACTTCGCTATACGTTTTTGGCGGCTCGTTGTAGCCAAGCTCCTTCAAAATGTCAAGGCGCCAGCCGAACAACATCGGGTTGGAGTAAATTGGAATCACATATTGGTTATCGTCGGAAAATTTCCAAGGTTCGATCGTGTTTTTCATGTTGCGGCCAGATACGATTTCTTCATATTGTGGCAGTGTATTGAGTGGTACGAGCGCCTTGCTGTTCGCAAGCTGAGCCGCGAAGCCACGGTTGATGTTCTCCGAAATGGTTGGTGCGCTTCCGCCGGCAATCGCCGCCTGAATGCTCGCCTCTGAGCTTGGCGATTCTTTGATCGCGCTGACGTTTACTTTAACCTTCGGATTGACTTGCTCGTAAGCCTTAGCCATTTCCATCCAAAACGCCTGCTGCGGAGGATTCGGCGCAGCCCAGAACTCGATGGTCGTAACTCCATCTGCGGCTTTGTTAGGCGCTTCTGACTTGCCGCAAGCGGCCAAGACGGAAGCGATCATCGTTAATGCAAGCAAGATTGACAGTTTCTTCTTCATTAAACAAACCTCCTGAGAATGACTTCAGTGTAACAAAATTCATTACAATGTTAATTGTAACGTTACAAAATAAATTACAAACTAACTGAAAGCGTTTGTAGTCACATTATTATTTATTTTTTCAAGTTTGTCAATGCCTTATCAGCATTTTTTGACATGATTTAATAATGATCTACAAATCATTTACTTTCAATTCTTACTTTACTATTTATATTTGTAACGTTACAATACAGTCAATAATGATGTTTTGTAATTTTGAGTTATATGGCATAATTTATATTAGTAGTGATTACAGGCAACGAAGTTTTTATTACGCGAAGTATCATGATGAAGAGGTAATTTTTCAAATAACTTCTACTAGTATGAGAAATTTCCATAGCTTTTTATGCACAACTAACAATATGTAAACTTTTTTGAAACGTCGTTCTTTTTTGAGACATCGTTTCTTAAGACCACCGTTATAGAGAGGAAGGGTCCATCCCTTATGAAATCGAAAGTTACGATGCAAGATATCGCCGACCGGCTGAACATTTCCAAAAATTCTGTGTCACAGGCCCTGTCTGGCAAGGATGGAGTCAGCGAAGAAACTCGCCAGCTTATCGTCGATATAGCGGAGCAGATGGGGTACGTATACCCCGCTGCACGTAAGAAACGACGAATGGAGACTTCCGGCAATATCGCCCTGATTGCTTCTGATTTTGCGTTTGCTCGGAAGAGTTTTTTCGGGGAAATTTATTTGAGTGTGGAACAAGAGACAAGACAGCGCGGCAAACATCTACTTATCCAATCAATCGATAAAGATTCAGAGAGCTTGCTCATCCTGCCTTCTTTCCTAGAAAATCAGGACGTGGACGGCATACTCATTTTATCTCATCTGAGTACCTCCTATACGAACGCAGTTATCGACACAGACATCCCGACCGTCCTGATAGACCATCATCATCCGGCCATTCAGGCGGACTGCATATTGACGAACAACCGATTCAGTGCTTATGAGGCCACTCATCATTTAATCGAACTCGGTCACCGGAATATCGGCTTTATGGGTAACATCGATTTCTCGCCCAGCTATTACGAGCGTATGGAAGGATTCCGGCTTGCACTGCACGATTACGGTATCGAAGCCAACCCAGACTGGATCATAACAGATGCCATCGAGCAATCGGAATATATCATGAAGAAAATGACAACTGTCAGCACTCAACCTACCGCTTGGTTTTGCGTAAACGACGGCCTTGGCTTTCTCGTCAACTCCACGCTACACCAGCTCGGCTATCAGGTGCCAGATGACGTATCCGTTTGCAGCTTCGACAACGGGCAACTGTCTCGCTTGTCGACGCCGCTAACGACAACGATGGATGTTGATTTGAAACTGTTCGGACGCAAGGCGGTAGAGCAGCTGTTCTGGCGTATGGATCACAAGCATGAGCCATACATGGAACTATTGCTGCCAACGAAGCTTATTACAAGAGAATCGACCGCAGCGCCACGACCTGCAAAATAGTAACACACATAAAGCGAAGCCATTCCATTTACGATGGGATGGCTTCTTTTGTTGTATTAAGAAAAATCGGCCATCGACTTCATGCGGACGGACTCACGTTCCGTTATATGGGGCAAATTCGTCTATTAGAGTGAGGTTTCGGACTGAAACTATATAGCCCAGAACAGCGGTAGGAATATCCGATGCGTCGACGTATCCGAGCCACAGAACTGCTGCTCAAGCAAACCAACGATCCAATCAAGCTGATTACCGAATGAACCGGTTTCTCATCCGTCCATTATTTCACTCGACTGTTCACCCAGGACAAAGGCATTTCTCCCGCTGCTTTTCGGGTGCAATTGACAGCTTCTCCGGATAAAAGCTAGTCGTTTCTTTAATTAGTCAACAGCTTCCTCACACTAACCTACTACTGTAAGCAAAAAATCCGGTGAAGCCGTCGAACACACGCCTCACCGGATTCCAATTAGAACAAATTAACTCTGTTCTGAAAAAAATTATCGTTTATGATATATGTCCATGTTGCTGAAGGGATTCTCATCTCATTCAAATCAAGATTAATCATTTCTTTAGTTAAATCCATCTTTAAAAAGATGTGTAGTACCTCTGTTTCAATGTTTTGGTTCAGCTCTTCATAGGATTGAATAATAAGCCGATTGTACTCATCCAAAGGGTTTTTATTGCTCAAGCTTTCCAGATGTATGCCTTCTTTTACATAGGATGCATACTCCAGATAGTCAGACCAACATTTATCGATTTGAACCAGCAGGACATACTTCTCTTTTTCGTCAACTTCTATCTGTCCGAATGTGTGACACAATTTTCGATACCATTCCGGTTCTTTTGATGCCAATATACTAGGCTTTATAATATCAAAAAGTACATCCGTCCGTCTTGCATATAATATTCTTCGTTGTTGCTCAAGAAGATCAGCGTATTTATTTAGCGTCTTTTTAATGTCATAATTTTGACCTTCTATGACAAGCTGAATATGATTGATGATATTTTGAATTTTTGAACCTTTAAGAGGAGTTTCCTGCCTCAGACTACAGTACTCTTTAGGAAGCGCCTCTTTCAGTCCAAACTTAACCAAAATATCGTCTTCCAAACTTATGATAAACTTCGATGATCCCGGATCTCCTTGTCGGCCAGCTCGTCCTCTCAATTGCTTATCAACACGGCTGCTTTCATGAAGATTTGTGCCGATAACATATAGTCCCCCAAGTGCCACCACTTTTTTGTATTCTTCAGGATCTCCCCCGCCAAGAATGATATCCACTCCCCGACCAGCCATATTTGTTGAAACCGTGACTGCATTAAGCACTCCCGCCCTGGATATGATTTCAGCCTCTTGCTGATCATGTTGTGCATTCAGTACATGGCATGGAATCCCCTTCCTCACCAAATCGTTCGAGAGTTGATTGGATTCCTCAACGCTGGAGGTACCCACCAATATGGGTCGGCCCGTCTCATGAACAGAAACAATCTCACTAATGATTGCTTTCCTCTTTGCCTCTTTATCCGAAAATATTAAATGTGGAAAGTCGATTCTCTGACATGGTTTGTTGGGAGGTATTATTACAACATCCAAAGCATATATGTCTCTAAACTCATCTGCAGATGATTGGGCGGTTGCCGTCATACCACATATTTTTTGGTATAAGCTTAAAAAGTGCTGCAGAGTCATCGAGCCCAGAATTTTCCCGCCGGCTTGAACTTTGAGCCCTTCCTTTACTTCCACTGCCGCCTGCAAACCATCGGGCCAGTGCCTTTTATCCGCTATCCTTCCGGTAAACTCATCAATGAGCTGTACGGCTCCGTCTCGTACGATATAATGAACACCTTTCTTCAGCAAAACCTCAGCATGAAGCCCACAATTGAGCTCGGATAGCTTGTCGGAGTTTTCGATGTCGTATAAATTGCCGCAATGAAGCAACGACTCAACCTTTTCAGCTCCAGCTTCTGTTAAGTATACATTTCGCTCATTCTCGTCCGTATCGTAATCAATAACTGGCAGGAGCTGCTTAACAATACTGGACATCCTGCTGAAATTAACTCTGGTATCGTCTGTTTTCCCTGCAATAACAAGCGGTATCCTTGCCTCATCAATTAAAATCGAATCAGCTTCGTCCACCAGTACAAAATGAAGAGATCGTTGTACCCTTTTGTTTACATCGTATACCAACGAGTCTTTCATATAATCAAAACAAGCCTGCTTGGCTGTCAAATAAGTAATATCGGCAGAATAAGCTGACTTTCGCTCCTGCATGTTAGATCCTTCTGTTATGCGTCCTACGGTAAGGTCCAAAAATTGATAAACCGGTCCCATCCAGTCGGCATCCCTGCTTGCTAAATAATCATTAAACGTAAAGATATGAGATCCTTTTCCCTGCAGCGCATTTAAATAAGCCGGAAGAACAGCAGAAAGCGTCTTCCCTTCACCCGTGTGCATCTCCACCATATTTGCATCATGAAGGGCCAACCCAGCTACTAATTGTGTTTCGTACAATCGGATTCGCAGCGAGCGCCATACCGCTTCACCCACCAAAGCTGCCGCCTCGGTAAGCAAATTCTTTAGTGGAACGCCCGTTTGAGATTTATGCTTGAGTTCCTGGGCAAACCCTTTGATTTTCGAGTCGCTCCAATCGTTCATTTGAAAACTTTTAATACTCTTTAATATTTCATAATATGGCTTGAGCCGATGACGGTAGAGTGCCATATTCATTTTATTGTAAATATTGTGCTTAACCGATTTCATTGGAACCTCCTTTATGTGAACCGACCGATGAGAGACATTCAATTAGTAAGGCAGAATGGGTCCGGTTCCTTAAAGGTTTGAAATCGAGCGAGTATCCTTTCAGTTTCAAAACATATTATTGCAAAACATTGGACGATGTGATTTGAAATAAAGAGCTTTTGGGGTATAGCAATTAAGTTATGTCTCTTAATATAAATCTGGATTTTATCATAAAAAACCAAATCATACAACGGCACTCGCTTACCATCGGTCATCAAGACTACCATGAATTTAAAAATGAAATACAAAGTAAATAACCAGCTTGTATATTTTCGGATCATCATGGCTCCTCCCGCCGAACAAAAACTTCTCCATAAAGAGCAGATGTCATCACGACATCTACTCTTTTTAATTTCCGTATCGGTTTATAGTTTAGGTTCTATTTCAGTTCCCCGAATAACTTTCCGTACGGATACGAATGATTTGCGGTTGATCCACCCGACAAGAGCCGCAAAAACACTCAAGGCAGCGGCAAATAAGTACATATTCACAATTCCGAACAGTTCGGCAGCCGCGCTCATTAGCAGCAAAGAAACGCCAAACACCGTGTTAAGCAAGGTTGATTGGGCTGAGAACACCATCGGCAGTAATTCTTTTGGGGCGCTGCGCTGGATCAGTGTTCGCCGGGATACCGCAGCCAGTTCGGTAAACGGTCCTGTTAACAGAACTAACAAGAGCGCTAACGGCGCGGAAGTGTTAAGAGCGAACAACAGGGTCAAGACTGCGTACCCAAGCATTCCTAATAGCATGACCGAGAACATTCTTTTTTCCAACCGATCGACAAAAGCAACGACCAGAAGGCCCCCAAGCACCGCACCGGCAAAATAGCTGGCGTTAATGTACCCCCACCATTGTTCGTTTTTGTGCAGCACCTCTTTAACGAATACGAGCATGAATGCACCTGCCCATACGGAACCTCCCAGCATATCGGTCATGTCCATCATCGTGAGAGCGCGAAGGCGCGGAGATTTAAATAATACGATCCAGCCCTCCTTCAACGTATCCCAACGCGAGGCCGTACGCCTATTCGCTTCGGAATGCTCCCTCGGTTGTTTACTCAAGCCGATACTAGACGCTGTTCCATGCCAATCCCAAAAATTCCGGCGTTTAGGTTCTGTCGGATCTTCAATCATAAAGGTGACAACCATTGCCAGACCATACCCTGATGCCACGATAAGCAGCACTGGGAACGATCCCAGCATGGCGACTAACAGCCCGCTGACCGCCCAGCCGGCGAACTGAACTATCTGGTCCGTCGTTGCGATCAGCCCATTCGCCTTCATCAAGACGTGATCGGACACCAAGCGCGGTACCAAGGCGTTGCGGGTCGGTGTCGTCCAGCCGTCTAAAAAGGAGATGCAAATAATAAATCCGTATATTATCGTTAGGTTCTCACCACCGATCCAAGGCGATAAGTACCCCGCAAGCAGTACAAACAACAAAAATTGCCCGCACTGCGACAGGGCAAGCAAAATAGGCAATCGATATTTGGCGATGATTAACGGCGCCAGTAATCCGCTGATGAGTTGGGCGGTTACCCGAAAAAAAGGCACCAGCGTTGCAAAAATGACAGAATTGGTTCGCTCCAGGACAAAAGTAGTAAGAGCAACTAAATACAATACATCGACTGTATTGGAAAGGGTCTGCGAACCCCATAAATAGTAAAATGACCGTTTGAACATTACTTTCATAACTCCCTTATTCAATTTGATAGAAACCGGATAGCAGTTTCGGAAATAAGTTCAAATGGTCAGATCAAATCGGTCTCATGGATGTCTCCTTTTACGCAAAATAAAAACAGCTGCTTATACACCTAAGCTTCCATTGCTGTAATAAATTAGTTAACCCAGATTATACCTCGTCAAAGGTTAATAGGAAAGGAGAATAAAAAAGCCGAGTCGTGAGCAGGAATAGAATTAACTTCCTGAACCGCTCGGCTGAATTTCCTATTTGTACATTACATCGTCTCTCAAGGTTTCGACAGTACTTAGTGCTTGGTTGATATTATCTTCATTTACCCCAAAGTGTTTTAACGCATCATGTAAATGTTTCACGATCGCATCAAAGTGTACAGGTTGCAGATTCATGCCAGAGTGTACTTTTGACATGGATTGCCCTGAATATTGGTTTGGGCCGCCCAGAGCGAAGCTGATGAATTTGGTTTGATGTCGGCGTTGTTTCTCCATGTCCGTGTTGGCAAAAAAGTGGCTGACGGTTTCGTCAGCTAAAACGAGTTCGTAAAAATAATCCACAACTTTCCCAATCGTTTCTTCGCCGCCAAGTTTGTCGTAAAGTGCTGTAGTTGAAGCCATAGTTACCTCCTCGTTTCTGTCATGAGCATAGACAAAGATAATATTTCCAGTAGCGGATAAAATATACGATTGGCTCCCGCTCAAATTGTCGCTCTGTACATCCCAGACTTGAATCTCCAGCCGCCGGAACCTGTATAATAATGAATAAGGGGTGATACAGTTGCAGTCAAAAGATACCTACACCATTGGGGAAGCCGCAAAAATGATCGGGTCCACCGTTAAAACCATTCGTTACTATGACGAAATAGAACTGCTCAAGCCATCTAGCCATACCGAAGGCGGGCATCGCCTCTATACAGCGAAGGACCTCTGGAGGCTGGAGCTCATCTCAACGCTTCGTTATCTGAATTTCAGCATACAAGATATCCGCAATCTGATCTCCGGCGAGACCGGCATTACCGAAGCACTGGACCTACAGATCGAGGCACTGGAAGTACAGGTTGGGACGCTGAATTCCATGATTTCGATTTTACGTCAGGCTAAACAATACGAGTCAGAATCGGCCAGCGATGCCGGACAATCACTGCGCTACATCACAGGATTGGTTGATTCGCTGTCGGCAAACGTGGAAAAACGGAAACAATTTGTTTCCGCCAAGATGGAAGAATCCCGTATCCTGGAAGGAGTACCGCAGGAATGGAGAGTCTCGTTTTTTCATTTTTTCGACAAGTATATTATGAAAGAAAACAAGCTGTCCGCCAGACAAACGCTTGCCTGGAACGAGCTTCAGGAACTAATCAGTGATCCGGGCTATCTGGCTGATCTTGCTCGCTGCGAGCTTCCCTTCTTCAGCATGGTTCACCACCCGCAGGTTCGGGCAGAAGACTGGGTCAGGAAAATGGAGGAGATCCGCATCCGGACCACGACTGCGCTGGAGCAGCAATGGCCTGCGGGCAGCCCGGCCGTACAAGCCGTCGTCCAGGATTTTGTCATGATGTACGCCAGTTCAGAACAATCCGGTGACGAAGAAGCTTTTTTTCGTAAACAGGCCCGTTATATGCTAAACTCCGTCACAGAGCGGATTCTGCGCTTCAACAAACTGTGCACAATCCTTAACCCGGAGTCTAGTGTAGTTGTAGACGGCGTCAGCCTGCTGATGGATGGGATGCGCCATAGACTAGGGCAATTGGATCGCACACAGACGGAATCGTTGTAGCCGATCACCATCACTGCGGCAGGTCCAGTAGACAAGGTTGCATATTGGGCCGTCGCCGCTAAAGTTGAACCAGGCCGGGTATACAAGAGATTACCCTTGTTCCAGCGAGAATTCAGGGTTTTCTCCAACAGAGTGGTCTAGCTTCTCAAACGGTAGTCCTTTCAGAAAATGATTAAAAAAGTCCAGCGTGTAGTCGTTAACGAGTTCCTGCGTATCGCGCGCATCTACGCCCTGGGCCCATTCAAGGAGCGGAGAAACGAGCAACAGATCCGAAAAGCTCAGATGTACTGTATTGTTAAGCTTCATCCAGTAGTTTCCGCCTGCCGTTACCGGAGCATACCGGGCGAATACTTCTTCATAATAGGTTTTGATCACGTCACGGTTCGTACCCATCGCCGCAATCTCTTTATCACTCATACTGGTTGCACCATTCAGCGTATCGTCTGCACTGATCATCAGAAACGGCTTGCCTACACCTTCCGCCGGAATGCGCTTCTCGCCGTACAACACACCATCCATATTCATGCCTGCCTTGACTCTTGAATCGGTCAGCAGCATCTGCACGGCTGTTGCCCCGCCAAAAGAGTGGCCAAACATGCCGATGCGATCCAGGTCCATATGCCCCGTGAACCTTTGATCCGGATCATTAGCTGCAAGCTTCTCCACCTCATCCAACACAAACTGGACATCCTTTACCCAACCCTCGTTGAGCACATCCAAGTTATTGAATTTCAGCTTTTCAAAGCCTTCCTTACCTTGCGATTCAAAATAGGCCACCCGTCCATCCGAAAACACCGATGCCAGGCTGCTGTACGTATGATTAATGCCCACGACGATATAACCATTACCGACCAATTGTTCGACTTGGAACGTATTCTGGTTTTCGTATCCATGCAGGCCATGTGAAAAAACAAGTACCGGATACTTGGCTTCCGAGTCGGACAATTTCGCCTCCTGTATCGCATGTGTCTTGACATCCCCAAGGTTGGTGAATAGCAGCTTCGGCATTTCCAATACATCATGAAAAGCTTGCTCATACACAGCCGGATCAGACACGTAAGGCGCCGTTGTTCCTTTGGCATCCTTACTCGTCGGATACCAGATTTGCACCACCAGCTCGCGTTTATCCCCTGTTTCCGGAGTCAATACTTCTTCACGGCTGTTATCCGTCCAGTTATAGGTCACCGTCCCGATTCCATAAGGACCTGTCGGCTTCTCAAACGATAAAACCGGGAACAGCAACGGTAGCCCAAGCGCCACTGCGGCGTATACCAATACCAGCACGGATGATGCAATCATCCGTATGCGGCGCAGCTTCCCGCTTGATGTGCCGGAGCGTCCGTCCGTCACTTTGGACGATGACTGGTTCCGGGTTTTTACAACCAGAACAATCAACGGGACCAAGGTTAACAGATAACCGGGGATCAGGGGCCAACGTAGTCCCTCCACCAATCCATGCACAAGCAGGAGTGCAGCGGAGACGGCAAATCCTCCCCAGAGCATCCGCAGGGGCTTGTTCCGCGCCCCTATTAGCCATACAAGCATAACCACGTTAAAAATAAGATAAATCC
Source organism: Paenibacillus uliginis N3/975 (assembly GCF_900177425.1). Lineage (NCBI taxonomy): Bacteria > Bacillati > Bacillota > Bacilli > Caryophanales > Paenibacillaceae > Paenibacillus > Paenibacillus uliginis. Next base: position 4,097,789 of record NZ_LT840184.1, read on the forward strand.
ATTCCACAATCCTCATATCCTATATGCCTCCTTGTCTGCTGCGTATGAAATAGAAATGCAGCAGCTTCTCTTGCACACATAATAAAACCTCCTGTAGCAGGAGATTCAAGGATTATTTTCGGGAAGGATCGCTATTAATCGTTAAATAAGAAATCAACCAGCAAAGGTTGCCTGCGGCAGCCTTGCTGGTTGTAGATGGAAAGCCGGGCGATATTTATTCGCCTTGGGCAGTAGCCGAGTTGGGCATTTTAAGAGCATCTAAATATTCGGAAATTTCCTCCTGGGACGTTTCGAGCAGCCCTGACAGCAAGGAATGCAACGATTGCAAGGTTTCCATATTCGCCTCGATTTCCTTAATCTTTTGGCGTACCGTGTTCTTCAGTAACATCTCTCTTTCTGCATCATGACTAATCATTCGCAGTATATCCCGAATTTCTTTCAGTGAATAGCCTAATAACTTGGCATCTTTAATAAATTTAACTTTCGCCAAATAATCCTGGGAGTACAGCCGATAGCCGTTGGCGGCTCGTTCCGGCATCGGCAATATGCCGTTATCTTCGTAATAACGTATCGTTGCCGTGCTCAATCCGGTCTGCTTGGCCAGCTCCCCTCGTGTCATTCCCGTCATATGAACCGCCCTCCCATCGAACCAGCTATCCTCTTTTTTTCGTATAGGCCCATCTTATATCAAACTTCACTTCAGGAAAATCAGGAGAAGGCCCGTCCAGCAACGGTTGATTCGTATCACCTTTCAAATACCGGTCAAAAAACGATTTTGCATAAGAGCGGTTTATGTCCACAGTATGCACTGGATCAAGGCCGTTAGCAAACAGCGGCGGAGACAGCAGCGCAAGTTCTGTAAAGCTCTGGTGGTGAAATTGATCGACCGTCAAATAATACGTATCGTTCAGGCTATTTGTCATAATGAATTTCAAATCGCCGACAAACTCATCATAAAATACAGAGACTTTCTCGGAACTCGGGTCAAAGCTTTTATCCGTGTCCTCAGTCATGATATACATGAAAGGCTGTTTCAGTGCCGTATGCGCGACTGTTCCCCAAGTGGCGCCTTCCCAGCTCAGGCCTGCCTTGAAGCGGCCATCTGTCGCCAGTGCCTCAGCTGCAGTAGCGCCGCCAAGGGAATGGCCGAAAATACCGACATGATCCAGGTCCAGCTTGCCAGTCAATCGTTCGTCAGGATCATTTGCATTCCATTGTGTGAGCGTGTCCAGTACGAAGCTGGCATCTGCCGCCCGAATGCCGACCATTCCTGAATTAAACTTGTACATTTCAGCCCCAGAGTCTGTCTGAAACCATTCCTTCTACACAATTTCCCTGCCGTCTGGGAACACAATTTTGGCAGCTGTATAGGGATGATCCATGCCGACAACAATGAAGCCGTGACTGACAAGCTCTTCGACCGTTGTCATGCTTTGGAAACGGGTGGAGCTATTGCCCGGCGAAAACAACACGACCGGATATTTCTTTTCAGCTGTTGAAATGGCCGCATCTTTCACCACATGAGTTGGGATAGCCTTCACATGGCTGAACAATTGTTTTGGAAAGCTGTAAACCCCCATGATCGCCTCGCTCAGTTCAGAGGCAAAATGTTCTTTGGGCATCGACTTGGCCGCTTCGGCGTCGACAGGATACCATACATTCACCATCAGCTCGCGTTTGTCGCCCGGTTCATCGGTTATCGTCTCCTCGCGAGTCTCATCCGTCAGGTGCCGAGAAATCGTGCCGACTGCATATTTACCGGTCGGTTCTGGCATGGTGAAGATAGGAAAATAATTGGAAAATAAAACTGAAATGACCGTAACTGCAACGACGACGACCGATAGCGAGCTTTTCTTGAAAACGGACTTTGGTCGTGGCTCAGCGACAGGCTTGAGCACCCTTATTACAAGAAAAACGGCGATTACGAGCACAACGGCGTAAGTTGGAAAAAGCTGCAGGCGGAACCGGTCCGACAGACCATGTAATAAAACGGATATCGCAACCAGCGCCAGCATTGCGATATCCAGACGCGGATTTCGTTTGACAAAAAGCATGGCAAGCGCCACTGCAATACTGTTTATAATCAGTAACCAATCCATGATATTCATTCTGATTACCTCCATCTCTTGTCCCTATCTTTTTTCCAGCTTCTAACCTGGATGTAGGGTAAATAGATCAAGCTTAAAGGTTGAAGTTAAGTGCAAGTCAAGCGTAATTTTAGCAGGGAAAATCTTAAATGGGTGTAGTGCAATAGCCAGTATTTACTTTTCCTAACCCAATTAACGGTATTTACCGCTTGCATACAGAACGTGTGTTCGGTATATAATAATGAAGAATGTATGAAGAACCGGAGGAGGCCGATGCAGCTATGTCCACATCTCCGCTGCAAACCGGGGAAGAGCTCCAAATAGTGAAGGAATGTACAATCCTGCCCATCCTGCTTGATGTCCTGGAGAAGGATATCCGGAGCATGGAAACATCAGGCCTGACGGATCTTTATATAGGACGCCTGAGGGAGATTCAGAGATCCTCCATGACCAGGCTGAGCCGGCTCAAAAATGACTGCCGAGCGCGCAGCATCACGATTATGGAAACCCACCGGAAGGAGTATTCGCTGCTGCTCCGTTACCGGTGCCGCGGTTACCAGCATCACATGGAGCTGCAGTGGGATTTTGTGAGAGCCGACATCGAGCAACGGCTAGCCAAGGCGCTTCACATCAGTCTTGAATAGGATAAGGGGTGAAATGACATGCATAAACGTCAGCAACGTGTCATCTTTTTGGCAGACTGCCAATCCTTTTATGCCTCTGTTGAAAAAGCGGCCCACCCCGCTTACAAAAACAAACCGCTCGTCGTATCAGGTGATCCGTCCCGGCGAAGCGGCATCATTCTAGCCGCCTGCCCCCTGGCTAAGAGTCACGGTGTAACGACGGCTGAAGCCTTATGGCAAGCTCAGCAGAAATGCCCTGATCTCATCGTCATGAAACCCCGGATGAGCGCCTATATCCGGTTGTCACTGCAGATCATGACCATCCTGGAGTCGTATTCGGATCTCGTGGAGCCGTTCAGCATTGACGAGCAATTCGTTGATGTGACCGCCAGTCTGGCGCATTTCGGATGTTCGCCTGCGGAGCTCGCCCGTCACATCCAGATGAGGGTGCAGGAGGAAACCGGCATTTACACCCGTGTCGGCATTGGACGAAACAAGATCCTCGCCAAAATGGCCTGTGACAATTTTGCCAAAAAAAACGAAGACGGCATTTACGAATTGAACGAACACAATATGGAAGCCCTCTGGTCTTGCTCTGTCCACAAAATGTTCGGTGTCGGCTCCAAAACGACACGCCATTTGGCCCGCCTTGGCATTCATACCATTGGCGAGCTGGCCCACACTCCTCTTGGAGAACTCAAGCGGAAGATGAAACGTTACATGAAAAAAAACTGCGACATCTGGAGCGAGGTACTATGGCGAACGGCGAACGGCTATGACGACTCCCCTGTCACCCCGGACGCTTTTGAGCAGCAAAAAGGAATTGGACGGCAGACCACACTGCCTGTCGATTATGACAGCCGCGAGGATATCGATGTCATATTAAATGAACTGTCCATGCTGATCTGTGCGCGGGCCCGCGCCAAGGGCTATATGGGCAATGTGGTTCAAGCCGGTGCGCAGGGCGCTGACTTTGACCACCCGGTGGGGTTTTCTCGTCAGGTAAAACTCCCGGATCCGACTCATCTCTCGCGCGAGGTATACGCTGTAGCGAAGCAGCTGTTCGATACTCACTGGAATGGAGGGCCGGTGCGGAAAATTTGGCTCTCTCTGGGCGAACTGCAGAGCGATGACGTCTACCAGCTTTCCCTGTTCGGAGACCGGGAAAGACTGATGCATCTGGAGCACACGATGGATGAAATACGGGAAGTATACGGACCTGCCTCGGTTTACTTCGGTTCCTCCTTGAAAAACACCAGTCAGCTAAAGTTTCTTAACACGAAGATCGGAGGTCACTACAAATGAAGAAACTGACGGGCAATGGACTATGGGAGTCCAGCCGGATGATGTTGTTTGAGCATCGTGACGCTATTTTAGCCAAACAGGAACAAAAGCATAAGCAGGAGCATCCTTTTCTCGATGAGCAGCAGGTGGAATGGATCGCTGAAAAGTTGAGCCTAGCCTACCATAACAAAGGGGCTGTACAACTTCAGGTATTCGGGGAATACGGGGATTACAACGTGACCGGCATGGTTGATCGCATTGATAGCTTCAAACAACGTATTTGCATTCAGGGCTCATGGATACCGCTTTGTGATATTTTGGAGGCAGCAGATACAGAGCTTCCTTCCTGATCTGTTTCTGGTAATGGATCACGCTCATATACGAGATAAGGTTGCAATTCACTCCGAAGTTTATGTTTTTACCTATCTCTAAAAAAAGCCAGAGAATCTCCCTGAATTACAGGGGAAATTCTCTGGCTTTTTTCGTTTCACATACCCATGATTAATGGGGAACAAACACAAGCTGCAGTACAAACAATACGGCAAAAATGTACATCAGCGGGTGCACCGCGCGGAATTTACCTTTAACCACTTTCATCAGCGGATAAGAGATAAAGCCAAGCGCGATACCTGTCGCAATACTCGATGTGAGTGGCATCGTCAGAATGACGAGAAATGCAGGGAACGCTTCATCGAAGTCGTCCCATTTAATGCTTCGGACATTGCTCAGCATCAGGCATCCAACCACAATCAGTGAAGGTGCCGTAATCGCAGACAAGCCGGATACTGCTCCAACGAGCGGTCCGAAAAACGCCGCAATAGCAAACAGCACTGCAACGACAACCGCCGTCAGTCCTGTCCGACCGCCAGCGCCCACACCGGCCGCAGATTCGACATAAGCGGTCGTAGGGCTCGTACCGACCATGGATCCGGCAACGGTTGCGATGGAATCAGAAAACATGGCACGCTCGGAACGCGGCAGCTTGTTATCCTTCATCAGGCCCGCCTGTTCAGCTACGCCGACCACTGTACCCGTTGTATCAAACAGGGTCACTAGCAGGAAGGAAAAGACGACCGCATACAAACTGTTGGAAATAACATTACCTGCGGCCTCAATTGGATTCCAGACCAAGATCCCCTCAGGGAGCGAAGGTACAGACATAATTCCGTTTGAAAAGGATAACATATCCGCAAAATAAGCGATAATACCAGTAATGATCATCCCGATAAACAAGGCTCCCTTAATATCTCGGGACAACAGAATCAAGGTTATCCCAAGGCCAACCAACGCGAGCACAACCGAAGGATGGTGCAGATCACCCAGTGCTACCAGATTGTCCGGGTGAGCTGTGACGATCCCGCTCATCCGCAAGCCGATAAAAGCGATAAACAAGCCGATTCCCGCCGTAATGGCATGTTTTAAATTCGGCGGGATCATTTCGATCAACCGACTGCGCAGTGTGGTCATCGACAACAGTAGAAACAGGATCCCTGCGATAAATACAGCCGAGAAAGCTTCAATATAGGACAAATTGGCATGCCCTTGAACAACAGAATATGTAAAATACGCGTTGAGCCCCATACCTGGCGCTACAGCGATCGGATAACGGGCTACTAGGCCCATCAGCAGGGTACCGATCACCGCGGCTATAACGGTTGCGGTAAAGCTCTGCTCAAATGGAACACCTGCTCCGGACAAGATCAGCGGGTTTACCACCATAATGTACGCCATGGTAAAAAACGTGGTCGCTCCTGCAATGACTTCTGTTTTGACCGAAGTCCCATTGGCTTTTAAATCAAACACTTGATTGCCTCCATTTCTGATGTTGAAAATCACGTGATGCAAAAAACACACCTAACTATTATAGGTGACAATTTCATTTTTCGCCAACATTAACTACGTGTATACTTTAGATTAAGCGAGCTATATAAGATGAACTAAAGAAATAGAAAAACTTCAACGGAGAAGGCGGAATTATTTTGGAGAAACGAAGTGTTCGCCTAAAAGCTTTCCACAGGAAAGCTCGCTTCGGAAGCATGAGCTGTCCCCCGGATTTCAACGTTATATGAATACATAAAAAAATCTGGGGGCAAGAGCCGATCGGAAGAATAATCCGCATTCGTAGTGATGCTTAGGCTAAGAATCTTTAATTCAATCTATATAGTACGAGATTTTTAATTTTCACAATGCGACTATTATCATTGTGCCTGAAGGAGGCGAATTGTATGTGCGGCCGTTTCACACTTACCGTCACATGGGAGGATCTGATGGAACGGTATCTGATTGATCCTGAATCCACTTCCCCTTTTCATACCCCCCGTTATAACATTGCACCAACGCAGATGGTCACTGCAGTTATTCATGACGGCGTACGCCGCCGCATCGGACAGTTGCGCTGGGGGCTTATCCCTTCCTGGTCACGCGACTCTTCCGGTGCCGCGAAAATGATCAACGCCCGAAGTGAAACGCTGGAGGAAAAGCCGGCATTCAAGACACCTTTCATACGCAAAAGATGTCTTATCCCCGCCGACGGTTTCTACGAATGGCAGCGCACAGCGGACGCCAAAACACCTCACCGGATCGGTATGAAGGACGGCGGGATATTCAGCATGGCAGGCCTATACGATATGTGGACCACACCGGATGGGAGCAAGCTCAGCACCTGTACCGTCATCACTACCCGGCCCAATCAGCTGATGGAACGTATTCATAACCGGATGCCCGTCATACTTAGTCCTGAAGACGAAGCCTTGTGGCTCAGCCGGAGCGCAGGTTCAGGTGATCTCAAGCGGCTGCTCGGTCCCTTTCCTGCTGTTGAGATGACTGCCACCGTTGTTGGAACAAGCGTTAATTCGGTTAAAAATGATACCCCAGACTGCATCAGGCCCATCACCAGCTAGAGCTTTTCACACCATTCGCAGCTCAGAGCGCGCGGCGTTTCCAACGCAGTGTGGCGTTACATGATAGCGGACGAACGGCTATGCCTTGCACATGAATAAGCCCCTGCAAGGAATGTAATCCGTGCAGGGGCTTATTGGTATCCACTTGGCATAAACCGCTGAACCTAGCGGAACATGCCCCAGAGCTTAATCAAGTGAAACGTATTGTTCGGATCAATACGCTGAGAAAGAACAAACTGAACAATCTGCTGTTCATGCGCTGGACTCAGTCTTTCATTCAAAATCCCTGTTATTGTCCGTACCATCTGATGCACTTTTGCACTATTTTGAAGATCAGCTTTTGATAAACCTTGAACCAGGTTTTTAATCCTTTCCTTATAGGCAGGATTTTTCATTTTCAGCTTGATGCGTTCCACCAGTTGCGGACTAATTCCATACTGTTGATAGCTCAAACGTTTGGCACCTCCCGTAATAACTCCTGTCACTGTTTGAGTATATGACGAGGGCCGGTCCATTGTGCTACCTTGTTCAACTTAATCAATAAGATCACCTTGAAAAATCTGTTCCTTCTGCAAATATTCACGTAAAGAAGCATAGGCTGGAGATGTCCAGAAAGAAGCATCCCCGACTAAAGTGGCAGCATCATCTCTTGCCTGCTCCACCACTTCAAAATCCGCAACCATGTCAGCCAGCCGGAACTCCGGAAGTCCGCTCTGCTTCGTACCGAAGAAGTCACCCGGTCCCCGCAGGTCCAAGTCCCGGCGTGCTACCTCGAATCCGTCTTCAGTCTCGGTCATGACCTCCATACGTTCCTGACCAACCTCAGACTTCGGATCGGCAACCAGGATACAGTAAGAGGCGTGAGCGCCCCTGCCTACCCTGCCGCGCAGCTGATGGAGCTGGGACAGACCGAAGCGGTCAGCGTCCATAATAATCATCAATGTAGCATTAGGAACGTCAACCCCAACTTCGACGACCGTGGTTGAAATGAGCAGCTGCAATTCGTTGCTGTAAAAGCCGCGCATGACCTCATCCTTCTCCGCTGGCGTCATTCGGCCGTGGAGCAGTCCCACGCGATATTTCGGGAAGGCCTGCTGCATCTGGACATGAAGATCAATCGCATTTTGCACATCGAGCTTGTCGGATTCCTCAATAAGCGGACAGATCAGATAAGCCTGACGGCCTTGCTCCACTTCTCTCGCGATAAATCCCAGAACACGTTCCATCAGATCATGCTTGACCCAGTAAGTCGTAATGGGAATTCGTCCCTTCGGTCTCTCCGACAAGGTAGAGACATCCATATCACCAAAGGCGGTAATGGCCATCGTCCGGGGAATCGGTGTAGCGGTCATCGTCAGAACATCCGGATTATATCCTTTCCGGCGAAGCACGCTGCGCTGATTCACGCCAAAACGGTGCTGCTCATCCGTCACCACAAGCCCCAGTTGGCGGAAATACACATCCTCTTGTATCAAAGCATGCGTACCGACAACGATGTCGGTCAACCCCATCTGCAACGAGGCAAGAAGATCCTTGCGTCTCTTCCCCGTCACGCTGCCTGTCAGAAGCCCCACAGTCACTCCAAACGGTTCAAACAGCTTTTGCAGTGAACGCATATGCTGCTCAGCTAAAATCTCCGTAGGCACCATCAAAGCACCCTGGAAGCCTGATCTTACAGTTGTGTACAAAGCGATCGCCGCCACGACCGTTTTACCAGAACCAACATCACCTTGAAGCAACCGGTTCATGCAATACGGCGAGCGCATATCATGCAAAATCTCAAGCTCCACCTTCTTCTGCGCATCCGTAAGCTCAAAGGGCAGACTCCGTACAAACTCCCTTATGGTTGAATTGTCTGTGGTATGTACTACACCGTCCATCCGGTCGCGGTTCAACGCACGGAACGCCTGCATTTTCAGCTGGAACATAAACAGCTCTTCATACACCATCCGCCGCCGCCCTTCCTGACCTTCTTTGGAATCCACCGGCTGATGAATGGTAGCGATAGCCTGCTTGCGCGGCATCAGATCATACTTCTGAAGAAGTGCGGGCGGAAGGATTTCTGGGATCATCTCACCGTACTGCTGCAATGCCTGTCCGATCGTTTTTCGAATCCAGCCTTGAGTTATCTTTCCGCCAATAGAATATACAGGCTGCAGCGTTCCGCTCCGGTACGCTCCTTTATCCGGAAATTCGGATTCCGACGCCGTCAGCTGTAGACGTCTCTGATCCCATTTTCCCGTCAGCACGATTTCCCGGCCCGTCGTCAGCTGATCCTTTAGGAAGTGGCGGTTAAACCAAGTAGCGGTAAACATCCAATTCTCAGCCAGCATTTTGCACGACAAACGGGACTTACGTCCGTATCTCTGTAGCACAGGGATACCCGCTATTTTGGCCTGTATCGTAATTTTATCCCCGTCCTTTACCTCGCTGAGTGAGCGGAGGCGGTAATCCTCATACCGGAACGGGTAATACTCCAACAAATCTTTAACCGTAGAGACGCCAAAGGCGTGAAGCTCCCCTTCTTTCAGGGCGCTCACGCCGTTTATCTGTCTTACGGATATTTGATCCAGATCGAGACTCATAATGCTCCCCCAATCAAGCGGGCCAGATATACGCGGCAATGGTACCCGGTCCGACATGGCTGCCGATGACGGGGCCGATGTCGGACAGGACCGTTTCTTTCACCGTAAACACGGCAGACAATTGCTCCAGAAAATCATCAACAGAAGCCGGATCTGCCGTAGTGCCCACCGCTACATTAATATTCGTAACACCTGCCAGATCATTTTGGAACAATTCAATCATTCTGGCAGTTGCTTTCTTGCGGCCTCTTACTTTTTCAACCGAATAAATAATACCTTCATCATCGATAGACAGGATCGGTTTAATATTCAACAGTGTACCCAGTACAGCTGAAGCTTTACCGATGCGCCCACCTTTTTGTAAATATTCTAGTGTGTCTACCAAAAAATATAGACAACGCTTACTGCGAAGTTCTTCGGTAGAGGATAGTATCTCTTCTACCGGCACTCCCTCAGCAGCCAACTGGGCTGCATGAACAATAAACAATCCATAGCCATATGACGCTGATTTTGAATCCCACACCGTTATATCAGCTTCTCCCTCTATTAGGGAAGTAGCCAGCAGTGCCGACTGGTAGGTGCCGCTCATTCCTGAAGAGAGGTGCATCGAAAGAATAGAACAGCCGGGAAACTCCTTCAGGATTGAATCATATACCCCCACAAAGTCAGCCGGGGAGGGCTGCGAAGTTGTCGGCAGTTGAGTCGATTCGACGAGCTTCTTATAAAACTCGCCAGCGGAAATTTCTACTCCATCGAGATACGTATCACTGCCGAACATAAGACGCAATGGGACAATTCGTATGTCGTATTTCTTCACCAGGTCTGCCGGAATATCCGCTGTGCTGTCTGTGACAATAACGGTTTTCTTCACCGGGAACCCCTCCTAATAAATGACCATCAATTTACATAAGTAGAAACGACTTCGTCGTCCTATTCAAAGGGCGACGGTGTTTCTGCGAGAAATATATTAAACTTCTACAGAGAACAGATAAGCGTAAATCGGTTGTCCTCCATAGTGTACTTCCACTTCTGCATTCGGATAGTTATCCTCAAGCCAAGAGATCAAACCCTCTGTGATTTCCTCGGTTGCATCCTCACCCGTAAGAAGCGTGATGATTTCATCTCCGGAACTCAGCATTTTACCGAGTAACTCCTGACATGCGTTCAGCAGATCTGGTGCTGCTGCAACGATCTTCGAATTTTGGATGCCGATGTATTCTCCGGCCTTAATCTGAAGCTCGTCAATATTGGTGTCCCGTACGGCGTACGTTACTTGTCCAGATTGAACACGGGAAACCGCTTCAAGCATATTATCGGTATTGCTTTCGACACTCTCGTCTTCCTGGAATTCAAAGGCGGCGGCAATCCCTTGTGGAATCGTCTTGCTCGGAATCACGGTTACGCTGCGCTCTCCTTCCAGCAGTTCTCTCGCCTGTTGTGCAGCAAGCACAATATTGGAGTTATTCGGCAGGATAAATATCTGTTGTGCGGAAATAGACGTTATCGCATTCACAAAATCCTCCGTGCTCGGATTCATGGTTTGACCGCCGGCCAGTACAACATCTACGCCAAGACTTTTGAAAATACTCGAAATGCCCTCACCTGACGACACAGCGATAAAACCGTATGGTGCCAGCTCGTCCGCAGGGGGAACAGCCGGGGCTTCAGGTGTCTTGGTTTCAGCCGGGATATCTGCAAACAGCTCAGGCATCGGTGCGATGTCCATGCCTGTAGACAACAGGTCACGGTGCTGCTCACGCATATTCAGAATATGAATCTGCGTAATTTCGCCATACAGCAAAGCTAGGTTCAGCACCTCACCCGGAGCTTTGGAATGCACGTGCACTTTAATCGTTTCATCGTCGGCGATCACGATGATGGAATCACCATTCACGGAAAGCGCTTTTCTAAATTTATCTTCATCAAATTCTGCAGGTTGGGCGTTGCCCAGCTGTCGGTTAATGAAAAATTCCATATCGTACAAATATTCGATATCTTCCGTCGAAAGTCTCGATTGTGCTGAAGCTGGAACCTGTACCGTCGCTAAATCCGGATGGGTTACAATACCAGTCACAGCTACCCGTGATACAGTCTGTTCTACAGATGCGGGAGACACTTCTGAAGAAGAAACACCATTTTTCAGCGCTTTCAGAAACCCTTCATAGATGTATACGAGGCCTTGTCCTCCGGAGTCCACAACACCTACCTGCTTCAAAACCGGCAGCATATCCGGAGTTTGGGATAGGGTCTCCTTGGCCTTTGCCAATACTTGCTCCATCAATTCCACGACATCGTTGCTTCTGCGGGAAAAATAAACAGCATGCTTGGCAGCTTCCTTCGCTACCGTGAGGATTGTTCCCTCAACCGGTTTAACAACTGCTTTATAAGCTGCCTCTACACCCGTCTGCAGCGCAGTAGCAAACTGACTAGGGTTCAGTTCCGTGTAAGGAGCTGCATAACGGCTGAAGCCGCGGAACAGTTGGGACAAAATAACCCCGGAGTTCCCCCGGGCGCCCATCAGGAGCCCTTTCGACAGTACACCAGCACTGTGCCCTAAAGATTCCGTATACTTGCTTTTCAGTTCGGCCACACCCGCAGTCATCGTCAAATTCATGTTCGTTCCCGTGTCGCCATCCGGCACCGGAAAAACATTCAGGGAATTGACGTGTTCTGCATGTAGCTGCAGTTGTTCCGCTCCGGCTAGAACCATCGCGGTAAATTCTGTTCCATTCAAAGAACGCTTACTCAATGAGAATTCCCCTTCCTGGCTTGATACAAATAACGCTTTAATTGTATGTTTTTTTGTTCTATTTCAGAGCCTTAAACCGATCATCGCCCAACAAATAATAGACATGCTATGATTAAATGAATTAGTCACAACGCCGGTGATGGGCTGGCCTCGCGTCTGACGAGCCTTCGGCAGCTTACTCTGCAAAGAGAGGGACATACCGATTAGCCCACCGTATTTCTTCGGAAATATTATGGACTAAATAACATTGTACTATAAGAGGAAAGAGAAATAAATGTTTTTAGGATAGTTGACGCAGCAATTTTTACTGTGATATTATATTTAAGTATTGTTTTATGCAGGGTTATGAAACAAGGAGGTGTAATCTATGTCTCGCAAATGTTATGTGACAGGTAAGAAACCAGGTACTGGTAACCACGTTTCCCACGCCAACAACCACAACAAACGTTCTTGGGGCGTAAACGTTCAGAAAGTTCGCATTCTGGTAGACGGCAAGCCAAAACGTGTATACGTTAGCACTCGCGCTTTGAAATCCGGTAAAGTGACTCGCGTATAATTAATCTATGCCCATACAAGCAGAAACGATTGCATCGTCCATTGAGAAGGACGATGGCGTTTCTGCGAGAAATATAAGCCAAGTAATGGAAATATAATACTTTCTTATATTTTTAGAAAAACTTTCTTAATCTCCAGCTTTCTAAAGGGCTGCGCGGGACAAGGAAGTTTTTCTTTCGTTTAGATACATGTGACTAAACAAAAAGCACCCTGAACGCAGCAGGTGCTTTTTTTAATGCCTCTTTCCCGGTAACAGTCACGCCGTTGCTGTCCCGGGCGGAGGTTTTGTTATGCCGGGACAAGCTGTCAGCCTTTGTGAAACGTGTTCAAAATGGCCTTCACAAAACCTCCCAAAAACTTCGGCAGCTTGAACGTATAAAATTTCATGTCTCACCCTCCCCATCATTCTCATGCCTTCTAGGTTATTTTATGCACCAAGCCCATAGATGTGAACACGAACAAAAAAGGCTACATGAGAACCCAGCTCATGTAACCATATTTATGCGGGTAATCTCCGCCCTATGCATCCAGCTCACAGACTTACGTCTTTAGAACTGCGCGCTCTTGCGAATCTCTGCGATAGCAGACGAGCGATCCGGCTTGCCAAAAACGGCGCTTCCAGCCACCAGTACGTCTGCACCGGCCTTCGTTACGAGCGGAGCCGTCTCGGATGTTATACCGCCGTCTACCTCTATATGAATTCCCGGATTCGGGGAATTGGCAATCCACTCTCTCAACTGCTCAATTTTCCGCACGGTGCGCTCGATGAAAGCTTGTCCGCCGAAACCGGGGTTAACGGTCATAACGAGCACCATATCCAGATCAGGCAGAACTTCCTGTAGGACATGGGCAGGAGTTCCCGGATTAATGGCTACACCAGCCTTAGCCCCGTGCTCCTTAATCAAATGAATGACACGGTGGAGATGTGGGCAGGTTTCTGCATGAACAGTAATATAGTCAGCCCCAGCTAATGCGAAATCAGCGATATAACACTCCGGCTGCTCAATCATCAAATGTACATCCAGTGGCAGTGTAGTGTGGGGTCTGATCGCCTGAACGATTGGAGGTCCAAGCGTAATATTAGGCACGAAATGGCCGTCCATCACGTCTACATGGATCCAGTCCGCTCCTCCCGCCTGTGCTTCTGCAATTTCATCACCAAGTTTGGCAAAATCCGCCGAAAGTATCGATGGCGCTATCTTAATCATAACGTTAGTACCTCCGCTTCTTGTCTTTCATTTCTGTAAAAAAATCAACATAGTGTTTATAACGGCTATCTGCGATGTCTCCATCTTCTTTGGCCTGAATGACCTGACAACCGGGTTCGTGTGTATGACTACAGCCTCTGAACTTACAATTCTCCGCATAAGGAATGAACTCCCTGAAGCAGCTGGACAACTCCTCTACGCCCAGTTCAAGAAAATCCAGCTGACTGAATCCCGGAGTATCGGCGACAAAGCCCCCATTATCCAGCTCTATCAGCTCAACATGCCTTGTCGTATGACGTCCGCGTCCAAGCCGCATACTGATCTCACTCGTCTCCAAAGACAGTCCAGGCATTAACGCATTGAGCAATGAGGATTTACCTACACCCGATTGACCGGAAAATACACTGATTTGTCCCGCGAGCCGTTCCTTGACTTCCTCAGTACCGACTCCCTGCAACGAACTCGTCACGATAACCTCGTAACCGATCTTCTCGTATACACGCTTTACTTCTTCCGTGGAGTCACCGGAATCATCGGCAAGATCCTGCTTCGTTAAACAGATTAGAGCCTTTAGATCAGAGTGCTCAATATGTACGAGGAATTTGTCCAACAGCAGCAAGCTCATATCCGGTTCTCTTACTGAAAATAAAAGAACGGCTAAATGAACATTAGCTACTGGAGGACGTATTAATTGGGAAGACCGCGGAAGAATTTCTTCCACGGTCCCCTCCCCATTCTCGGTCAAAGAGTACATTACACGATCTCCGACAAGCGGAGAAACACCTCTTTTTTTGAAAATTCCGCGGGCTCTGCATTGAACCGATGGGTCTTCCCCGGATACAACATTGCCTTCTCGCAGTGGTTTGACGTAGTAATATCCGCTCAGTGCCTTAACAATCAGTCCTTCAAGCATATGCAGGCCTCACTTTCGTGTAGTTGGTGTAAACTTCTTACCTGCCCCATCCTGCGGCATCAATATCATCGTGATTTTTCTTCGAATCCTTCATCTTATCGCCTTTACCTTTACCCTCATTGGATAAAGCCGAGTCATCTTCATGACCGTTCTCTTCACCCTGATCTGTTCCTTGATCTGTACCTTGATCTGTACCCTGATCTCCACCATTGTCTCCACCAATATCTTCCTGTGGAGGATCAGTAGTGACAGGAACCTCAGGCACAGGCGGTGCTTCAATCTCAGGCTGTGGCACCGTTCCGTTCTTGGCGTCGGTATATAATACCGAGTACGTATCAAGCGCACGGCCATCCCGATAAATTTCTACCGAGCCGTTTTTCTCCGGAGCTAGTAGGAGTTTCACCGGAATAATCTCCGTTGTGGTGATCGTGCGGCTTTCCCCTTCCTGATTGTCACCTAGCGCATCAGAGTAAACGATACGAATCTGGCTTTGCTCTCCCTCACGGTTAGGTGCCACCGGAACCTTAAAGGTATAGTTCAACGCTTCAGGCGGATAACCCGAGCTTACTTTCAAGCTTTGTTCCGTTCCCGGCGTGGCAGGCTGGTTTGGTTCCCAAGGCCACTGCTCGATAACTTCACCTTTTTTCACGGTGAAGCTTGGTACTGGTTCCACCGTACCTACCCGAAGTCCGAGCTCCCTAATCAGACTCTCCGCTTCGCTTCGAGACTTACCGATCAGGTTATACATAGTCACAGATTGCTTGCCTTTACTTACAATCAGCCGGACTTGGACTGTGTCCGGATCAAATTCCTCACCGCTAACTGGTAACTGGGAAATGATCTCCCCTGCCGGTACGCTGTCACTGTGCTCTTCATTTGTATCAATCTGGTCTTCGCTCACCTTTTGGCCTTTCAGCAGCTTGAGTACCTCATCTAGCGTTTTCCCGCTTAATTCCGGCATTTTGCTTAACTCTTTGGCGGCTCCTACCGATAATTGAATAATTGAACCTTCCTTGACGACAGTTCCTTCGTTCTTACTTTGCTCATACACAATACCTTCGTCTACACCCTGCTTGTAAAGTCTGATCACATTGTTATCAACAACAAGGCCCAGTTCCTCCAGCGTACGAACAGCATCTTCTTCTGTCATTTTCACTACGCTAGGAATCGTGACCTCAGGCACAACCAGCATTTTATTCACATAAATAACTACACCAGCCAGGATACCCAGAAACAGAAGGACTAAACCGATTATAAGCGCTGGTTTTTTCCATTTCTTCTTCGGATTTCCGGGCTTAACTTCTTCCTTATCCGGTTCTTCATCCTCAGGATCATAGACGGGAGCAGTAACATGATTACCAGGCTGCATCGTTTTGATAGCAGGCATCACACGGGTCTGATCCTCATCATCTTCGAAATCGACCTTAGGCTCATTCCGCCGGTTAGGCAGCAGACAAGTTTCCAGATCCTGCATCATTTCTTCCGCAGATTGATAACGTTCCTGCGGATTTTTACGCATCGATTTCAGAATAACATTCTCCACACTTTGAGGAATAAGCGGGTTCACTTCCCTAGGCTCATCAAATTCCTCCTGAAGATGTTTAAGCGCCACACTGATCGGACTTTCTCCGAGAAACGGCAGACGTGCCGTCAGCATTTGATACAATACAATACCAAGAGAATATAAATCCGACTTCTCTCCGGTAGCTACGCCCTTGGCATGCTCTGGGGAAAAGTAATGCACAGAACCCACAACAGATCCTGTCTGGGTAATCGTCGTAGAAGTTACAGCTCTCGCAATACCGAAATCCGTTACTTTTACACGGCCATTGCGACCGATTAAAATGTTATGCGGTTTGATATCACGATGAATGATCTGATTATGATGGGCATGATCCAGTGCATCACAAATTTGAGAAGCAATTCGTACCGCCTCGTCTACCTGAAGCGGAGCTCTCTCTTTAATGATTTCGTTGAGGTTGTTGCCCTCGATATATTCCATGACGATATAATGAACTTCATCCTCTTGGCCAACATCATAAATGCTGACCACATTCGGATGCGACAATGACGCCGCAGATTGTGCCTCACGCCTGAAACGGCGGATAAATTCCTCATCGTGCACAAACTGCTGCCGCAGCACTTTGATCGCTACGTTTCGGTTCAGTAAAATATCCTGTGCCTTGTAGACCAGCGCCATTCCACCGCCGCCGATTCGTTCTATGATCTTGTAACGACCAGCCAATTCATGTCCGATCATGAATTCCACCCCTTTATACGTTGCCCAGCACCTTCTTCTTGATGTTCAAACAGGGCGACGGTGATGTTGTCGTCGCCTCCGGCGAGAAGTGCCAGTTGAAGCAGGCGGTCTGCTTTTTCCTCCAGAGGAAGTTCAAGTGAGCCGACAATTTGTCCTATCCGGTCTCTTCTAACCGGATTACTTAGCCCGTCACTGCATAACAACAGCACCTCTCCCGCCTCAATGGCTACCGGGCTCAATTCAACAGATACATCTATATCCGTTCCTAGCGCCCGTATCAGCACATTTTTACGCGGATGAGACTCTAATTCCTCCTCGGTAATCTGACCGCTTTTAAACAGTTCATTGACCAGTGTGTGATCATCTGTCAGCCGGATCACTTGACCTGTTGAAATTTTATATGCACGGCTATCACCGATATGCCCGATATAACCTTCATGGCCCCGAAGCAGCACGGCTACAATGGTCGTTCCCATGTTGTGCAGCCGCTCATCGGCGGAAGCTTCCTGATATATCACTTCATTAGCATGCAGGATGGCGTCGCTTAACGCTGCCCGAATACCGTCCATGGACATATCCGGTTCCAGGGAAGATAAGTCTTCAGCCACGGTCTGAACCGCGAGCTTGCTGGCGGTGTCCCCCGCAAGGTGACCCCCCATGCCGTCGGCTACAATGCCGAGTGTATAGCCATGCTCCAAATGACGGATCAGGACAGAGTCCTCATTCACCTGCCGAACCCGTCCGACATGGCTGACATGAACCGTATTGATCAAATTATTCTCACCTCAACTCCATATGCTTGGCCCGAAGCTGACCGCAAGCGGCAGCAATATCGTGACCCTGTTCACGGCGGATGGTTACATTAACACCCTTATCTGCGAGCGTACGTTGAAAATTAAAAATATCGTTGCGCGACGTGCGGACGTACTTCCGTTCCGGCACGTGGTTGACCGGGATCAGGTTGACGTAGCAATTCATGTCTTTAATTACATCTGCCAGCTCTTCCGCATGCTCAGCCTGGTCATTGACACCACCGATCAAAGCATACTCAAACGTGATGCGGCGTCCTGTCTTAGCCTGGTAATACCGAAGAGCTTCGATGACATCATCGAATGGATAACGCCGATTGACCGGCATCAGCTTGGAACGAAGAGTATCGTTCGGCGCATGGATAGATATCGCCAGGTTGATTTGAGTGTTTTCCTCGGCAAACTTATAGATGTTAGGTACGATACCGCTTGTCGACACCGTAATATGGCGCTGCCCGATGTTCAGCCCTTTCTCATGAATCATGGTCCGCAGAAACTTCATCGTTGCTTCATAATTCTCGAACGGTTCCCCGGTGCCCATAATTACAATACTGCTGACGCGCTCCCCTTTCTTGTCAAGAATCTTCTGCGCTTGAACGACTTGGGCAACGATCTCGCCGGATGTTAAATCCCGTTTCAACCCGCCCAAGGTAGAAGCACAAAACGTACAGCCAATTCGGCAGCCCACCTGGGTTGTCACGCAAATGCTGTTACCGTAATTATGTTTCATAATAACGGTCTCGATCGCATGATCGTCATGCAGTCCGAACAGAAACTTGACTGTACCGTCTTTTGATTCAAACTTGGTAATTTCTTTCAAAGTTACGAAACTGAACTGCTCCTCCAGCTTTTGGCGCAGATCTTTAGAAAGATTTGTCATCTCTTCGAAGGAATCTACGCGTTTAACATACAACCAATCATATATTTGGGAACCGCGGAATGCGGGTTCTCCATTGTCCTGAGCCCACGCTTGAAGCTCCTCAAGCGATAAATCGTATATAAAAGGGTTCATCTCATTCCACCTGTCTTTTTCATTCATATGCATCTCTTTTCTCATTCTTCCTATTCTAACATAAATAAAAGAGACGGTAAAAGAGAAAACCCGCCAGCAAGGCGGGCCATTCCTATTGTCCTGCAAACAGAGCCCTTAAGAGAGCCTGCGAAGTCTCACAATATAAAATCCGTCACTGTGAAAATGCTGCGGAAGGATCTGCACGCCCCCACCTCGGGGGAGTGCATTCTTCAATGCCCGGCTCATACTACCGGCTTCATCATCAGCGACCTCAAAGTTTGGATTGTCGGCCAAAAATGCGGCAACCGTCCCTTCATTCTCTCCGGGTTCGATTGTACAAGTACTGTATACAAGTACTCCACCAGGCCGAACAAGGCCGGATACCGATTGCAGCAATTCACCCTGCAGTTTTGCAATTTCTTGAATATCCTCAGGCGTCTTGACCCATTTCAGATCCGGCTTCCGCCGGATCACGCCAAGCCCTGAGCAGGGTGCATCCAGCAAAATACGGTCGAAGGATTCAGGCTCGTAGTTTTTCGCTAAATCCAGCGCATTGCCTGTAACCGTCATAATACTGCCCAGACCCAGCCGCTCCGCCTGCTCGGATATGAGCTTCTGTTTATGGGAGTGCAGATCATTGGCTATGACGGAACCTTCGTCCTTCATGATTTCGCCCATATGAGCCGTCTTGCCGCCTGGGGCGGCGCAGCAGTCCAGAACACGCATGCCAGGGGCCGGATGAACAGCCTCGGCGACCAGCATCGAGCTCTCATCCTGGATGGAGATCATTCCGTCACGATACCAGTCTGTATGGGCCATATTTCCACCGCTTCTTACGATAATTCCATACGGACTCAGTTGTGAGGGTACCGCCTCAAGACCGCTGTTAATCATCTCTTCCAACATGCCATCACGGCTGATCATCGTTGTATTGACCCGGACACTAACGGCAGGCGGCTCATTATTAGCTTCACAAATCGCTTCAGCCGTATCCTCTCCATATTGTTCGATCCAGCGTTCCACAAGCCATTTCGGATGGGAATGACGGAGAGAAATCCGGTCCGCTGCGGGCAAGTTATCAGGGACAACCAGCTCATCCTTTTGCCGGAGTATGTTTCGCAGCACCCCATTGACCATACCTGATATTCCCTGATGACCGCGCCGCTTCGCCAGGTTAACAGCCTCACTGACAACAGCATGCTCCGGAATCCGATCCAGATACACAATCTGGTACAGGCTCAACCGTAGCAACGCTCTTACCCAGGGCTGCAGCTTGGCTGTACCTTTTTTGACAAACCGGTCCAGGAAATAATCCAAGGTGTTCAGGCGGGATATCGTTCCATATACAAGCTCCGTTGCAAGCCCGGCGTCACCCTTTTCAAGAGAAGCCTTCTGAAGGGCCGTATTGAGCAGCAGATTGCTGTATGCCCCTTCCTGCTCCACCTGCGTCAGAACATTCATAGCCAGTTCTCTGGCTGATAATGTACGCCCTCTAGGAGAGGTGTTTCCTCGTCCGCTCACGTCAGCACCGTCCCGAGCGTCATGCTTGTCCCACGGCTAAACTGTGCAGCATCCATCGCTTTTTTACCGCTCGGCTGAACCGATAACAATGTCAGGGAGCTGTCGCCGGTCTTCACCACGATCCCGTTCTCGCTCAGGTCGAGCACCGTTCCAGGAATAGCTTGGCCTGAGGCGGCACTTCCGTTCTCGGGAGCTGCAGCCGCCCATACTTTGAACACCTCGTCGTTCCAAAGGGTAAATCCACCGGAATACGGAACAAGTCCTCGTATCTGGTTGTAGATTTCCCGGGATGTGCGAGTCCAATCAATCTTCTCGTCTTCGCGTGACAGGTTCGGGGCATACGTTGCCTCCTCATTGTTCTGAGGAACGGCCTGCACCTTACCACCTGTCAGAGACGGAAGCTGCTCTTTCAGAAGAGAAGCTCCGGTGATGCTAAGCTTCTCGAACATCGTTCCAGCGGTGTCGTCATCCTGGATCGGAACTTCCACGCGGGCAATCATGTCCCCCGTATCAAGGCCTTCCGCCATATACATTAATGTGATGCCCGTAACCTTCTCCCCGTTGATGATACAACGCTGGATGGGAGCCCCTCCCCTATACTTAGGGAGGAGCGATCCATGAACGTTCAAGCAGCCGAGCGAAGGCATATCCAATACGGCTTTCGGCAAAATTTGACCGTACGCTGCCGTAACAATCATATCCGGCTCATATTTTGAAAGCTCAGCTACCGCTTCCGGGCTGCGCAGGCGCTGCGGCTGCAATACAGGAATGCCGTGACGCAAAGCCGCTTCCTTTACCGGTGTAGGTGTAAGTACCTTTTTCCGTCCCTGCGGTCGGTCCGGCTGCGTTACAACTGCCGTAATGTTGTAGCCTTCAGCCACCAGCATGTCGAGACTGGGCACGGCGAACGCAGGAGTACCCATAAATACGATATTCATCGGTTTTCCAGCTCCCTCCGTGGAGGCAGGTTCGGATCATATTCGTACACCCGTTCCGCGATGTCTGTAAACAGAACCCCGTTCAGATGGTCTATTTCATGCTGAAAAGCACGGGCTAGCAGACCCGTCGCCGTCACGATCAGTTCATTACCTTCGCGATCAAGTCCCTTCACCTTTACCTGCTCGGCACGGCGCACATCGCCGTTCCATCCAGGGATGCTTAGGCAGCCTTCAGGCCCGAACTGTTCGCCTTCACTTTCCAGAATTTCCGGGTTCATCATCTTGATCAACCCATGCTCATCCCCCGCATCTACCACAATAAGACGTTTTAATATGCCAACCTGAGGTGCAGCAAGGCCAACACCGTCCGCATCGTACATGGTATCCGCCATATCATCCAGCAGTTTCTGAACGTTTGGCGTTACTTTTGTAACTTCCTTGGCCTTTTTGTGCAGCACTTCATCCGGTTCCTTAACAATAATACGTATTGCCATCATGACACCTTCCTCACACTTTTCATTCAAAATATGCTGTATTACATTAACATTTGCGGGTCCACGTCAATGCTGATTTGCAACTTCGTGTCACGCACCGAATCCTGTAGCTCCTCAGCCACCTGCCTGACAAGCGAGACAGCATCCATCGTCCCACGCCATTTTATCATACATTGGAATCTGTATCTATTTTTTAGCCTTGGAATAGGCGATGCTACGGGCCCCAGAACATCCAGGGCGTCAGCGGCAAAACGGTCCAGACTGCCGAACCAGCCTCTTCGGTCCGCCCTTCCCTTCAAATCTGCCGCATAATTTTCCGCGAGACGGACAAGTAGCGGCAGCTGCTCATGCGATAGTGTCACCAGAATAAGCCTGCAATATGGAGGATAATGCAGCGCCTTGCGGTGCTTGAGCTCATCCTTAACGAACGTCAGATAGTCGTGTCCACTCGCATGAATAATAGAATAATGCTCGGGCGTATAGGACTGAATGACAACCTCTCCCGGCAGCTGATGACGGCCTGCACGGCCGGCAACCTGGGTTAATAGCTGGAACGTCTTCTCAGCTGCCCTGAAATCTGGCAGGTTCAGTGCCGAATCCGCTGTAATGACACCGACAAGCGTCACATCCGGAAAATCAAGGCCTTTGGCTACCATCTGGGTACCGAGCAGAACATCCGCTTTTTTATCCCTAAACTGCTTCAGCAGCTTTTCATGCGAACCCTTCTCTGTCGTCGTATCCACATCCATCCGGATCACCCGGATTCCCGGAAACAGTTTGGCAAGCTCTTCCTCGACACGCTGTGTCCCGGTTCCGAAATAACGGATATGCTCGCTTCCACAGTCCGGACACACTTCCGGAGCCTGATGCGCATATCCACAGTAGTGACAACGTAGATTGTTCGATTTCTGATGGTATGTCAGTGAAATGTCGCATTCCGGACAGCCTGCCACGTAGCCGCAACTGCGGCACATCACAAACGTGGAGTATCCGCGCCGGTTAAGCAGCAGCACCGTCTGCTCTCCCCGCTCTAGCCGGATCGCAATCGCCTCGTGAAGAAGACGGCTGAACATGGAACGATTACCTTCCTTTAACTCTTCACGCATATCAACAATAGTAACTTCCGGCAGCCGGTTGCCTAACGCACGTGTCGGCATTTCCAGCAATTCCGGTGCAAAATCCTCCTGGAATTGCGATCTGGCAGCATGATAACTCTCCAGCGAAGGGGTAGCCGAGCCCAAGATTACGGCTGCGCCTGTTTCTGATGCCCGGCGAATCGCCACATCTCTGGCGTGATACTTCGGCGTTTCTTCCTGTTTATAGGAGGTCTCATGCTCCTCATCCATAATGATCAATCCAAGGCGGTCAAAAGGTGCAAAAATAGCCGAACGCGCTCCAACGACCACCGAAGCGCGACCCTCATGAATTTTTCTCCACTCGTCATAGCGCTCACCGTCCGAAAGCCGGCTGTGCATCACGGCAACCAGATCTCCAAAACGTCCTTTAAATCGTTCAACCATCTGAGGTGTAAGTGAGATTTCCGGAACAAGCACGATCGCTTGTCGTTCCTGCTCCAGGCAGCGCTGGATACTCTGAAGATAGATTTCCGTCTTCCCACTCCCGGTGACCCCGTGTAATAGAAAGACGCTATGCCGGCGCTCATCCAGCTTATAAACAATTCGGCTGTACACCTTCTGTTGCTCTTGTGTAAGAACAAGCGGTTCGCTCGGTTTAAAATCCCGGCCTTTATAAGGATCCCGAAAGACTTCCATATCCTCGATCCGGATATACCCTTTATCAGCAAGAGCTTTAACGGTTCCGGCTGTCACCCCGAGAGCAGACAGCACTTCTTTCATGGCTATAGGAAGGAATGATTCCATTTCAATGATATATGCGAGAACTTCTTTTTGGCGCTGGGCTTTTGCCGGAAATGACGCTAGCGCTTCCTGTGCCTCTGCAACTTCTACAGCCAATTCCACAGCTTTCATCGTCTTTTTCTGCAGCTTGTCCTTAATCTGTTGATGCTCAAGCAGTAGCCCCCGTGCCAGCAAGGCTTTGATCTGATCTGAGTCATTCGGGAAAGCCCGGTTTACTTGCTCTAATGTGACTTCACCACGTTGTTTAACAAAATCCAAAACCGCTTGCCCCACTTCATTTTCGGGAAGCACAGCAAACAGGCCGTCTTCCGGCCCGCTGTTATCCTCATCAGGATTTCCGAGTGTAATATAACGCTCCGCTTTCCCTTTAAGCGCTGTTGGAAGCATGGACTGCAGTGCCGTGATTTGACGGCACGCATAACGCTCTTTCATCCACTCGCTGAGCTTAATCAGCGCTGGGGACAGCGGAGGAGCGAAGTCCAGAACTTCCTGGATTGGCTTCATTTTGGCATAATCCATCTCGGGACGCGGATGTAGAGACACAACGAAACCTTGCAGTGTCCGATGCCCGAAAGGGACGCCTACCCGACTTCCAACCTCAACCCACGGCCGAAGCCGTTCTGGGATCAGATAATCAAACGGCCGGTCGGTGTCCTTGGACGGAACGTCCACAATCACTCTGGCCATTTCCATCAAGATTCCCCCTTTGCCATTCGCTCAGCTGCCAAAGTAAGCAGGCGCCGGGCCACATCCTCCTTGGACATGAGCGGAAGATGAAGTGCGAGCCCTTCCGAGTCGAATATTTGCACACTGTTCGTATCTGTTCCAAATCCAACGCCGGATTTTGTAACGTCATTCGCTACGATAAGATCGCAGTTTTTACGGCGCAGCTTGTCCATCGCATACTGTTCCACCATATTGGTTTCGGCAGCGAATCCGATCAGAAACTGTGATTTTTTGGATTTGCCCATGGTCTCCAGAATATCTGTCGTTTTGACCAGCTCCAGCGTCATGGTCTCTCCCTGCTTTTTCAGCTTCGAAGAGGCTGCTTTCATCGGCCGATAGTCGGCTACCGCGGCAGCTTTGATGATCAGGTCACTGTCATCGAACTCCCGCATGACAGCTTCATACATGTCCTGAGCTGATTCCACCCGCTCCGCCTTTATACCCTCCGGAAGAGATACA
The DNA here is from genome assembly GCF_900177425.1 of Paenibacillus uliginis N3/975. Lineage (NCBI taxonomy): Bacteria > Bacillati > Bacillota > Bacilli > Caryophanales > Paenibacillaceae > Paenibacillus > Paenibacillus uliginis. Next base: position 4,122,789 of record NZ_LT840184.1, read on the forward strand.
TCAGTATGAGCTGCGATCAAATGAACGTCCGCACCCATTTCTTTTGCCGCCTTGGCTATCGCAAAGCCCATTTTGCCAGATGAATCATTTGTAATGTAACGCACCGGATCAATGCGTTCGATCGTTCCGCCTGCGGTTACGACTACCTTTTTACCTGACAAAATCCCCTCTGCCTTATCTTTTCCAGAGAGCGCCCGGTCCATTTCCTGCTGTTCGAAAAACCTTTCCACCACTTCAACGATTCTTTCCGGCTCTTCCATACGACCTTTGCCGACATAGCCGCAAGCGAGTAGGCCCTCACCGGGCTCGATCATCGATACTCCGCGGGAAACCAGTGTTTCCATGTTCGCTACAACCGCGGGATGTGAATACATATGCACATTCATTGCCGGGGAAATAATGATTGGTGCCGTAGTTGCCAGAAGTGTAGTCGTAAGCATATCATCAGCAAGGCCGTTTGCCATTTTGCCTATGACGTTGGCCGTAGCCGGAGCTACCAATACCAAGTCGGCCAGATCTGCCAGATGAATATGGGATACGACTGAAGGGTCACGTTCATCAAACGTATCGCTGTATACCGGATTTTTAGTAAGCGACTGCAGTGTTAGCTCAGTAATAAACTGCTTGGCCGAGGACGTCATAATCACATGCACATCAGCCCCCTTTTGGACGAGTCTACTGCACAGCGTAGCGGCCTTGTACGCCGCAATGCCGCCCGTAACTCCAAGCACAATAACTTTACCGTTTAACATGACTGCTCCCCCCGCTTTATGTATTAAAACAACAAAGAAGCAAAACTTATATCGGTAAGCCGCTTCTGCGAGAATATAAGCCGAGTATAAATAAAATCTTATACATTGCTTATATTCTCAAAAAAATAACAACCTTTCGGTTGTCACATTTTTGTATAGCATCTTATTAAAATGTCAGGAAGCTTACTCTTCGCCCTTTTCAACACGAATGAAATCACCGTAGATTTCCTCGAGAGCAACACCCACATGTTTATGGGATTTCGGGTTTTTCAGCTCACTGTTCTCACCTTCGCGCAACTGACGTGCACGGCGGGAAGCCGCAACAACGAGCGAATACTTACTGTCTACTTTGTTCATCATTTCATCGATGGAAGGATATAGCATAGTTTCAAAGCACCTCATTTTCATATACTAATGATCTCTCACTGTCAAAAAGGAAGCTAATAATGATCTCACTTCACGACTTTACAGTGTTCGGCAATAATGATAGATTCTATTCGTTTGCATGCGTGATTGATTTCGTCATTGACAACCGCATAATCATAATGCCGTATCAATTCCATTTCATCAACCGCTACAGACATCCGGTGATCTATCGTGGCCTGATTTTCCGTGCCGCGCCCAACAATCCGGTCCTTTAATTCATCCAAAGACGGCGGAGTCAGGAAAATAAATATCCCCTCAGGGAACTTCTCTTTAACCTTCAACGCACCTTGCACTTCAATCTCCAAAATAATATCCTTACCGTTTGCTATGGTCTCTTCCACAAAATCGCGCGGAGTACCGTAATAATTACCGACATACTCCGCAAATTCCAAGAGCTGATCATTCTCGATCATGGAGAGAAACTGTTCACGTTCCTTGAAAAAATAGTTAACACCGTCCACTTCGCCCATACGCGGTTTGCGCGTTGTGGCTGAAACCGAGTATACCAGATCCGGAACTAAACTGCGCAGTGCGCTACATACCGTTCCTTTACCTACACCGGACGGACCGGACAATACAATTAATAATCCCTTTGTAGACATAATACTCCCCATCTTTATTCGTCGTTGTCATCATCTTTGCTGGATAAACGGTGAGCAACCGTCTCCGGTTGCACAGCCGACAAAATGACATGATCGCTGTCCGTTATGATCACAGCCCTTGTCCGGCGGCCGTAAGTGGCATCAATCAGCATATGACGATCCCTTGCTTCTTGAATAATCCGCTTAATCGGAGCTGATTCGGGGCTTACGATAGAAATGATACGATTAGCCGATACGATATTCCCGAAGCCGATATTAATGAGTTTGATTGCCATATTGCGGTTGTTCCCCCTATACATTTGACTCTATTTGCCGAATAAGCCTGCTTATTCTACATTTGCGGCTTGTTCACGAATCTTCTCCAGTTCCGCTTTCATTTCGACAACACGGTTTACCAGAGTCAGATGATTGGCTTTGGATCCAATCGTATTGACTTCCCTGTTCATTTCCTGGATCAGAAAATCCAGTTTGCGTCCTGTAGGCCCCTTCTGATGCAAAAGCTGTCTGCATTGATTGAAATGGCTATGCAAACGAATCAATTCTTCATCAATATTGGAGCGCTCCGCAAACAAAGCGACTTCCATTCCAAATATATGTTCATCGAAAGCCAACGAGCCGTCATTCAAGACCTCCAAGCGCTGACGCAGGCGTGTCCGGTATTCAGCTGTGACGGTCGGAGCAAGGCTCACCATCTCTGTCTGCAAAGACTGAAGGCGTTCAAGCCGTTGCTCCATATCTTGGGCTAGGTGAGATCCTTCTGCACTGCGCATTTGCATCAGTCCATCCAGAGCACTGTCAAGCCCGCCGCATAACATTTCGCCCCATTGCTGGCGCTTATCTTCGCCCGGCTGCTCACTTCGGCTGATCAGAACTTCAGGCAATGAAAGAATGTCACTAATTGTTGGCTTCCCTTCAATGCCGTAGCCCACCAATTCATCCGCGGCTTTCAAATAAGCCTTAACCATCGCATGATTAAGGACCGCCGAGGAGTTCTCGCCGTCGCTTTCTTTATTAATGTAAACATCGATCCGCCCACGTCCGATGCGGGACTGTACGGTCCTTCTTAAAGAATCTTCAAAGCAAGCCCATTCACGCGGCATCCGGAATAAAACTTCGCAATACCGGTGATTCACTGACTTCACTTCAAAGGTAACCGTATAACCCTCAAATTTGATGGCGGATTGACCAAATCCGGTCATACTTAATGACATCGGAATCACATCCATTATACTATTGTAATTGATAACTATTAATGAAACAAGGGGGACAATCGGCGGTCGGATAACTCCCATACGTATTCTGTTAACTGGGCCGTCATCTCATAAAACATAAACGGTGTCATCAGGTATATGCCTTTAAAATGCTCAGCCGCGACATCCAATAGTTCTTTCCCAATCTTCACACCCATAGACCTGCCCTCTTCACCTTCAAGGCCAGCCATCCGTTCACGCACTTCGTCGGACAACTGGATACCAGGCACTTCATTATGAAGATACTCTGCATTCCGACCGCTTGCTAAAGGCATAATCCCGATAAAAATTGGAATGTCCAGATGCTTGGTAGCTTCCCTCAACTTTACGATGAGTTCCGGATCATACACTGGCTGGGTCATCACATAGTCGGCACCGCTGGCTATTTTTTTCTCCAGCCGCTGCACCGCTTTATCAAGATGCCTTACATTCGGATTAAACGCTGCCCCAACAACAAACTTCGCCTTCTGCTTCAGAGGCTTACCCGAGAAAGCCACGCCCTCGTTCAACTGCTTGATCATGCGTATAATTTCAAAGGAAGTCAGATCATAAACAGAGCTGGAACCCGGTAAATCCCCGAACCGGGCAGGATCGCCTGTGACAGCCAGTACATGATCAATTCCAAGTGCATCAAAGCCCATCATGTGGGACTGCGTCCCAATCAAGTTCCGGTCCCGGCAAGCGATGTGAATCAAAGGCCGGAGACCGGTACGGCTGTGAACAAGATGGCCAAGTGCCATATTGCTCATCCGGGTGACAGCCAGCGAATTGTCGGCCATCGTCAGCGCGTCTACTCCCGCTCTTTTTAACGCTTCAGCGCCCTTCATGAATTTTGTAATATCTAGATCACGAGGCGGGTCCAGTTCGACAATGACCGTATGCCGCTCCTTTACAAGATCAACAAGTGTAGGCTCGCCGCTCTGTTCCATTCCTTGTTCTTGTTCCGGATGTTCATGCAGTACGATCCGGTCTCGGTCTACGTCTTCCATAGAAGGCTCCGGCAGCGGAGACGGAATGTAGTTCGTAAGAGCAGACGAAATCTCGGCGATATGCGCCGGTGTCGTCCCACAGCAGCCCCCGATAATCCGGGCCCCCATGTCAGCAAACTGCACTGCCATTTTCCCGAAGTATTCAGGACTGGCTCCGTAACGGTATTCACCGTCCACATAATCGGCAATACCCGCGTTAGGAAATACTGAAGCCGGTAGTGTCTTGACTCCCTGTAGTGTCTCCAGGGCACGCAGCATTCCATTAGGTCCAGTCCGGCAGTTGAATCCGAATACATCCGCACCTTCCTGAGAAACAATGCGAAACGCTTCTGTCATCGTATGTCCATCAAGTGTTCTAGCGATATCTTCCACCGCAAACTGAGAGATAACCGGCATATCACTTACCTTACGCACCTGGGATAAAGCCAGAAGCATTTCCTCAACATCATAAAAGGTTTCCAGCACTATACCATCCACGCCCTCCGACAGCAGTGAATGAATCTGTTGTTCAAAGTGCCTTTTCAGCTCATCGGTCGATATATTGTTCCGCTTCCCTCCACGTATGGAGCCTATTGCCCCGACAACGTATCCGTCCTTGCCAGCGGCTTCACGAGCAATGCGTACGCCTGCCCGGTTTATCTCATCCACTCTCGATTCAAGACCATACTTCGAAAGTTTATCGTAATTCGCAGAAAACGTATTGCTCTCGAGTACCTGAGCACCAGCTTCTATATACTGGCGATGTACATCTCCTATGACTTCCGGGGAGGTCAGATTCAACTCCTCATAGGATATCCCTACCGGGAAACCTTTTTGATATAAGAAAGTACCCATCGCTCCATCCCCGATTAGTACCTTGTTTCCCCATGCTTGTCGCAGATCCGGTCTCATCGTACTCCCCCTACCTGACTATAGTTTCATATTAATGTATCATAAATACTTCCCAAAGATAAAGAGACAAAAAGAAACGCTTTCGGTATCCTTTATTAAGGATGAAGAGCGTTTCTTCGAGAAATATTAAGTGACTTATACATACGTGAAACATATAAAATAAATTTCCATCCGATATTACTGTATCCCTGCAGCCCGCAGCTCTATCGGAATCTCTCCTTCAAATACCATCTCAGCCGGACCTGTCATATATACATGGTTATCAGCCTTATCCCATTCAATGAACAAATCACCGCCTTTAAGTGAGATAACAGCAGCCCGATCCGTTTTGCCGTTCAGCACTGACGCTACCAAAGTTGCGCATGCACCAGTCCCGCAAGCCAGCGTAGGCCCGACACCCCGCTCCCACACACGCATATCCACATAATTCCGCGCCTTTATGGTAGCAATTTCAACGTTGATCTTTTTCGGAAAAAACGGATGGACTTCCAGCTTCGGTCCCCATACCGATAGGTCAAAGTGAACGGCATCATCTACATAGATCACGCAGTGAGGATTGCCCATCGACACAGCCGTAAAGCTGAATTGCCGTCCGTCCACCTCGATTGGATGTTTCACTACCGGGTTGTGATCCAGCGTAGTTGGAACCTTCAACCCTTCAAGTATTGGTTCTCCCATATCTACCCTTACGCTTCGGACCTGATTCCCATCCATTTTGAGATTGACTTTCTGTACGCCTGCCCCTAGCGTTTCAATCGTGACCTCACTGCCATTGGCATATCCGTGATCGTAGACGTATCTAGCCACACAACGAATGGCATTTCCGCATTGCTCGGCTTCAGAACCGTCAGAATTCATGATTCGCATCTTAAAGTCGGCTTTGTCAGAAGGCAATATATATACAAGTCCGTCGGCCCCGATTCCGAAAAATCGATTGCACCATTTTACAGCTAGTTCTGCAGCATTAATCGGTAGATCCTTCTCGCCGTATACGATAATAAAATCATTTCCAAGTCCGTTCATTTTCGTGAATAACATAAGAAAACCCATCTCCTCTGCAGCTGCTAATGGAAATCAGCATACCGCAGCAAGACGGATTTTCAAATTTACTTTATGCCGAAAGATTTGCACTTTTCGTCATCATGTTGCGGCGGTCACGGTGACGCTTACCACCCCACACGCTACCTACACCCATCAAGAATGTTGGAATACCGGCACCAACAAGCGTGATCGCCCAATCTCTCAGTCCCAGCGGAACCGTTTTAAATATCGGCTGCAGAGCTTCGATGTATATAACACCCAGCATGAGCAGTACCGAAGACAGTACGGCTAATACCAGATATTTGTTCTGAAGCGGATTACGGTGGAAAATGGACCGTGAGCTACGGCAGTCGAACACGTGAATCAACTGAGCCATGACGAGGGTGGCAAATGCCACTGTCTGCGCCTTAGCCAGCTGTCCGGCCTGATCCGGTGCTGTCCGCAGCGTAAGCCAGAAGGCTCCCAATGTACACAGACCGATCAACACACCGCGGCTGATAATCTTCCATCCGAGACGTCTTGCAAATATATTTTCCTTGGCCCCGCGCGGCTTATGCTCCATTAAATCTTTCTCAGGCTGATCAACCCCGAGCGCCATAGCAGGAAGTCCGTCGGTCACAAGGTTCACCCACAAAATCTGAATCGGTACCAATGGCAGCGGCAGACCCATCATCATAGCAAAGAACATCGTCAATATTTCGCCAACATTAGAGGCAAGGAGATATCTGATAAACTTACGGATATTTTCGTATATGCTCCGCCCTTCTTCAATCGCGGCTACGATGGTGGAGAAGTTATCGTCGCTCAGTACTAGCGCTGAGGCTTCTTTGGTCACATCCGTACCCGTAATCCCCATAGCTATACCGATATCCGACGCCTTGATCGCAGGGGCATCGTTGACACCGTCTCCGGTCATAGCGACCACATGTCCCTTTCGCTGGAGCGACTTTACAATTCTCAGCTTGTGCTCAGGTGAGACTCGGGCATATACGTATGTCTGATCGACCTTCGCATCCAGTTGCTTGTCGTCAAGACGGGACAGTTCCTGCCCGGTCATCGAATGTCCATTACGCGGCATAATACCAAGCTGACTTGCGATGGCTTCCGCTGTCGTGCGATGATCTCCCGTAATCATAACCGTCTTGATTCCCGCCCGGCGGCATGTTGCAATCGCATCCCGGACTTCACGACGCGGAGGATCAATCATACCGGCAAGCCCCGTAAAGATAAGTTGACATTCAGCCTCTCGTTCAGATTCCGGCTTATCGTAAGAACGAAGATCCCGATATGCCATCCCGAGTACGCGCAGTGCCGAGGAAGCCATGGATTCGTTGGCCGCCAGCACCTTTTGCCGTAGCGTCCCGGTCAAAGGTACGACATTGCCTTCCCATAAAATATAAGTACAAGCATCTAGCAGCACATCCGGCGCACCTTTAGTACATAGCAAGCGTCCGCCTTGGTGACTGACAATAACAGACATCAGTTTACGTTCGGAGTCGAATGGGAATTCCTTATCACGCTGATAAGAAGCAGCGAGTGTACCCTGGCTAAGCCCCATTTTTGCAGAGAGTGTAAGCAGCGCGCCCTCTGTCGGATCACCCTTGAGCTCCCAGCTGACAGGCTGCAGCTCTTCTTCCTTACCCTTGCGTTTTGACCTTGTTTCTTCAGACGTACTCTCATGAATTTCGGCATTGTTGCACAGACCGCCGATCTGTAGAAGTCTTCGTAAAGCTTGATCCGTCCGGAGCTCGACGGACTTTCCGTCCTTCAGGATTTGACCGGATGGCTCATAGCCTTGTCCCGTAACTTCCAGCATCCGGCCACCAATCCAGACGCGGGTTACCGTCATTTTATTTTGCGTCAACGTACCGGTTTTGTCCGAACAGATAACAGAAGCGCAGCCTAGCGTTTCAACCGATGGGAGTTTTCTTACGATAGCTTTACGTTTGATCATCCGCTGCACACCAAGCGCCAGCGCTATGGTCACGATGGCTGGAAGACCTTCAGGAATCGCGGCAACAGCAAGGCTGACTCCTGCCAGGAACATGCCTGCCGCCGGCTGGCCATGCAAAATTCCCGTAACAACAACCAAAACGGTCAGTGCAAGTGAGACGCCGATCAGTATTTTTCCAAGTTGCTCCAAACGATGCTGCAGCGGAGTTTCCTGGGATTCAGTATTTTGAATCAAATCCGCAATTTTGCCCATCTCGGTATCCATCCCTGTACGGACGACCATTCCCTTCGCTGTTCCGCGGGATACCATCGTGCCCATGTACCCGATATTTTTCAGGTCACCAAGAGGTACATCATGCTCTGAAATAGGCTCTGAATGTTTGTTCACAGGCAGCGATTCACCGGTTAAAGCCGATTCTTCCACACTGCAGCTGCTTGTCTCCAGCCAGCGGACATCCGCTGGAATCCGGTCTCCGCTTTCTACCAGAATAATATCTCCCGGAACCAATCCTTTTGCCGCAATATGGATTACTTTTCCGTCCCGCAGCACTTTGGAAGTAGGTGCTGACAGCTGTTTCAATGCCCGGAGTGAACGTTCGGCCCGAAATTCTTGTACAAAGCCGAGCACTCCATTAATTAAAATGATGGCGATGATGGTCACGGCATCTAGGTATTCTCCGAGCAGACCGGATACCAACGTGGCACCAAGGAGCACGAGCACCATGAAGTCCTTGAATTGATTCAACAACAGTGTGAACGGAGATATTTTCTTGCCCTCGGACAGTTCGTTCAACCCGCTGGTTTTCCGTCTTTCTCCTGCTTCCTCTTCCGTGAGGCCCTGCTGCGGATGCACCCGCATCACCTGCTGCAGTTCATCAACATCCATCTGGTGCCATAACTTTTGTTCCATGCTTCCTTTCCCTCCCGGTTGTTTCTCCAGTTCCGGCGGACGACAGCTTTTCCACCTCTTAACGTAAATGTATTCGGACAGGACCACAAATATCACAGCCTGGCCCTTAAGTTTTTGCGCGAAGTATGGCATCATAGAGAAGAAAGCAAGAAGGGTAACGTAACAGATAGGAGAATGACGAATGGCATTGGACGGTATTGTAACACGGGCGATTGTGCATGAGCTTACAGCTTGTCGGGGCGCCCGGATCAGTAAAATATATCAACCGAATGAACGGGATATTGTGCTCCACATCCGATCACAGAACGGAAACGCCAAGATTTTGCTTTCCGCAAATCCGACGTATCCCCGGGTGCACCTGACGGAAGAGAGCTTCCTCAACCCGCCCGAAGCTCCGATGTTCTGTATGCTGATGCGGAAACATTGTGAGAGCGGAATTATCGAGGAAATCAAACAAATCGGCATGGAACGAATCATCCACATCCGTGTCCGGCAGCGGGATGAACTTGGAGATGTTTCCTCCAAAACGATCATCATTGAACTTATGGGCCGTCACAGCAACATCATCCTCCTGGATCATTCCACAGGAACCATACTCGACGGAATCCATCACGTCACACCAGCGATCAGCAGCTACCGGATCATTATGCCGGGGGTGGCTTACACTGAACCTCCGCAGCAGAATAAGCTGAATCCACTGGAGACCGTGCAGGAACAGTTCCGGGAATCTTGTCTGCTCAGTTCAGATGATCCTATTGCATGCCTGGTAGATTCTTTTAGCGGAATGAGTCCTCTTGCAGCACAGGAGATTGCCCATCGGGCTGGTTATACGACTGGTGGAGATCCTTCCAGTGCCGAGAAAGACTGCGGCGGGTTATGGAACGCTTTTTCCGAAATAATGACCGAAGTTGAAAACCACCGCTACACACCCGTGAGCGGAGTGAACGTCAAAGGGAAAATGGTATTTTCCGTCATCCCGCTCACAATGCTTCCGGGGCAAACAGAGCATTACGACTCCCCTAGCAAATGTCTGGAAGATTACTACGGCGACAAGGCTCAGCGGGATACCGTTAAGCAGAAGGTGAGCGATCTGCTCCGTTTCCTGCAGAACGAACGCTCCAAAAACATCAAGAAGCTCGATAAGCTGCATGAGGATCTGGAGGAAGCCGGAGACGCTGACCGTTACCGCATTTCCGGCGAGCTGCTATTCGCCTCACTGCACAGTATTCAAAAGGGTGACAAACAAGCAGAACTGCTTAATTATTACGACGAGGATCAGCAAATGATCACCATCCCGCTTGATCCTCTGCTGTCTCCGTCCGATAACGCACAGCGTTATTTCAAGAAGTACAACAAATACAAAAACAGCCTGGCCGTTATCGATGAACAGCTCATCAAGACCCGTGAGGAGATCAGTTATATTGAAAACCTGCTGCAACAATTGGCCCACGCCTCACTGAACGATATTGACGAGATACGAGAAGAGCTGATCCAGCAAGGCTATCTACGCGACCGTAGCCGCAAGACACGAAAGAAGAAAAAGAATGACAAACCTACACTGCATATGTACACTTCATCGGAAGGGATCGAGCTATACGTAGGTAAAAACAACTTGCAAAATGAATATGTCACGAACCGTCTGGCCTCGTCGAACGACACCTGGCTTCATACAAAAGATATTCCCGGTTCTCACGTGGTCATCCGCAGCGACAGTTTCGGGGAGAACACATTGCAGGAAGCTGCCCAATTGGCCGCCTATTACAGTCAAGCCAAAGAATCCAGCAGCGTGCCCGTTGATTACACGTTGATCCGTCATGTTCGTAAGCCAAGCGGCTCGAAACCGGGGTTTGTCATCTATGATCACCAAAAGACGCTATTTGTGACACCGGATGCACAGCTCATCAAGAGCCTGCCGAATGTTATTAAGAACCAGAGAAAGTAATGGTCGAACTAATGATTCTTAGTCTGAGCATCACTAAGAATGCGGATTATTCTTCCGATCGCTGTTGCCCCCAGATTTCTTTTATTATTTTATTCTAATGTTGAAATCCGGGGACAGCTTATGCTTTCGAAGCGAGCTTTCCTGTGGAAAGCTTCGGTCGACCACTACCGTTTCTCCAGAATAATTCCGCCTTCTCCGTTGAAGTACTTCCTTTTCTTTAGTTCAATCTATATAGCTGGGTGTGACTTCTACCTACACCCAGTTTCATTTTTCACATCACTTATCCTGTATTCGTAGCCATGTGCCCCTTATAGTACTCCGGATACGTCTCTCCACCGCATTCCTCACAGCTAAATTATCTTAGCTACCTTTTGTTTCTTGGGTATCGGTGACATCTCAAATCATCCTTTCCAGAACATGCCTTTGAGATGGAGTACACGGCGTACTTCACCTTTACTTTCCCACCACCATGGCGGTGGTTTACTTGGAATACCTCTTGCTCGAGCAAACACGCATATTCTTCAGTCTCCCACATAATATTTAAAAAGGTCTGCATGACGGGCGGTCATCTCACGTCAAGCAGACCCATAATAAAAAACTATCGTTTAAACGACTGCTTCCCGATAAATAATCGGTGATGCGGTCATTTTCTTTATCAGGAACGTTGCCCTTGTTCTTAAAATCGTGGGCAAAAAACAGTCGCCCACATCTTCACCCACCCTCCCCCTTGCAATCCGAAGGGACGGTGCTTGAAAGGGATGGACTCAGCTATTTAGCAGAAAGAGTATGTGTGCTAAGTGAGATAAAGGATTGATGGATAAACACGAAGCAGCGGAAAGGACGAAGCGATTCCGGAGAAGCGAAAGCGGTCGCCTTTGCTCCCGAATTTCTTCCTCTATGGAATAATTCAAGAAATTCGGGAGCAACAGCGATTGGAGGAACGATTCGTACTTGCAGCGTCTTTAAAACGTAGGCTTAGTGGATTCATTTAATTCAATAATAATTACCGGCTCTATCCACGCGCAGCCTTTAACTGCTCCAGCACATCTTCAGGCACAGAGCGATTGCCAATATCCCCATGAAACACAGCTCCCTGCCGCTCACCGTGATAATCGGAGCCTGCCGTCACGATCAGACCAAAATCCTCAGCCATTGCCCCATAACGGCGTTCTTCCTCTGGTCCGTGATCCGAGTGGAAAACTTCAATACCAGATGGATGGGCCTCCTTAATAATTTCACTTACAAGTCCGTCATCATCATACAGACCCGGATGCGCCAATACCGCCGTTCCGCCAGCCTCTCTTATCCACGAACACGCTTCCTGCGGAGAAATGCGAGGCTGAGCAGCGTAGGCTAGACCCCCGTGCGCCAGGTAACGGTCAAATGCATCACGCATATTCGAGGCAAATCCTTTTTTTACGAGTGTGTCTGCTATATGAGGACGGCCAATGCTTTCATCCGGCTTCAAATCCCGATCAAGGCCTGAAATAACCTCTTCCATCGTTATTTCAATACCAAGACTTTGCAGATTACGAATGATTTTCTCGTTGCGCTCATTTCTCGTATTACGCAGATTGGACAGACGGTTCAGAAAATCTTTGTCTTCCGTATCTACGTAATATCCAAGAATATGAATATCCTTACCACCTGCCATGGTGCTGATTTCCACGCCTGGGACAACTGTCATCCCGTAACGCTTACCCGCTTCAAGAGCCTCTTGAACACCAGAAACCGTGTCATGATCAGTTATCGCAATAGCGTATAGACCTTTTTCGTACGCAAGGCGCACGTTCTCGGAGGGCTCGTTCATCCCGTCCGAAGCCAGCGTATGTGTATGAAGATCGCAGCCTTTTCTTCTGTCAGCCATTGATGACGTTTGTTGACCCGATTCCATCTCTACAACTCCTCTTTGCATCATTTATTTCTCTATTTTACCGAACTTCTCAGATCTATACAAAAAGAGCATCCGTGCTGTCACACGCATGCTCTATTTCCGTTTACGGCTGTTTTTTATTAAGGTCATACGCCGGGAGTGACGTAACCATGAATAATAGGATTTTAGATCCCGAAGTTCAATCGTCTCAGACATCCGTCCGAGAAAAGTCACAATAATCATCCGATGCAGCGGGTTTCCGATTAGATCACGTTCGTGTTCCAGCTCTGAAAATTCCGCAACTACGACGAGATCATCATCAATAAGATACACATCCTGCTCATTTCTGTAATAAGGCACAATGCGATCCTGTTTCAAACATTCCCACATCCAGGCCCCAATCTCCTCATGAGGAGTATCGTGATGTTCCACCCGATCCGTGTACCGACTTTTGGCATGATTTGTTATGACGATGTCTGCTATTTTCTTGTCATTTAACGTAATGTAAAACGGTTCGTAGGTGCTCCACCGCTCTGTCCCTTTGTCGCGCATGGATTATCACTCTCCACCCAATGGGTCTTTATGTCTATGTATATATACCCAACATATTACATCATTCCTTAATTATGCACAAGTCAGAAACTTTTTTCTTTGTGAATAGTTCTTGAAAATTAAAATCACGGTATTTCATGGATTCGCAAAGTTCTATTTTCTAATGTAAAAAAATCTATCGACGTACCTCAAGGAAGACAGACCGCACTTAGTCGTAGTTTTTCTTGCTAGATAAGTTGATAACTACAAACCCCCACAGTGGACTTTCACCACTAGTTAATTGCCATGCGTGGCACACTAAAAAAAGCGGCCTCGCGGCCGCTTGTATTTTGCATATTCAACTTATCGGCAAGACCGGGTGCTAACCGGAGAAGTTCATTCATGGTCCGAAAAATTTGGTCTTGTCAGGCACGTTACTGCTGTATTCCGTCTTAATCTCGTTCCGGTACGAACGCTCGATTTTACGGACGTAGGAAAGTCTGCGAATATTCTTGACTGTCTCGTCCGCACGATCAGCGTTAACGTACATTACAACATATTGCATTCGACGTGAAATATAGTGCACACTGCCGTATTTCTCAAGGTTTCTTGCTGCTTTCACATCACTTACCCAAATAATATAACCGGTTCGTTCCGCCAGCATCCTGGTCTCGCCTCTCTTTCATCTCTATCTATTACCGCTCAGATCAGCCGCACTGGCAGCCGCCGCCGCTTGCGCACCCTTTTTTTGGAAGGGCGTTGTTGCTTGGAACTTTAATCGTGTCCGACACTGAAAATGCGATTTTCTCGGACATATTAAACAGCAGATCATCCAGGTTCTTCTCTGCAACCTTAAACCGCACAACAGCTTCAAATGCTTCAAGCTCCGCTTCTACCGCACTAACTTCATCTTTAGCCGAATGATAATTAGGGTGGAAATGACCGAACCGCTGTGTTTCCTCGAACAATTCCTTCTTGGCGTCAAGTTTATTAATCAGGGCCTGAATTCCCGGATCGTTCTCAACAGCCTGTTTCCAATATAGATAATCCGCCACCTCGACGGATGCATTAATCATGTCGCCCAATTCATAGGCGTAGGTGAGCACTTCGGCCATATCAACCGTGTTCAATTCCGATACGCTCATGATCTCATCCCGCTTCTTTATAAATTAGTCCGCCCAAAAGGTGGACTTCTTTATCATAGCATAACGGACGCTGCTTAAGAAGGGGGAAACTGCAGTTGAACACCGCCAAAATGATTGAAAAGATGCTGATTGGGAACTGTTTATTCTATAGAGAAATGGACGTCCGCCTCAGGATTGACCCGGCACAATCAGTCTCATCTCCTGCCATCCGCCTTCACTCAGCTCAATCTGTTCCGGCTTCTCCGAGTCTGATGAATATATCAGCCCAGATACCCTCCATGGATTACGGAACAGCCGTTTCGGTATAAATTCGGTTTTTTTATTTTCCATACCAAGCTCCACCTTAACTTTCCAATCCAGCGCCTGTTCCATGATTTGCTTAGCTGTTGTACTGTGATAACTGCGCCAATCCCTTGTCCACATGACAGGAATCTTTGCAAGTCCGGGAAACAGATCCTGCTTGTCCGGTATTTCGGAATCTGGCTGAAAATAATGCTCATTCCTTCCACTATATACAAGACCCGAGGATTTGAAATGATCGTAATCCCCTTTTCGGTAAAGGCTGTCCGTTCTTTCTGCTTCTGCTTGTCGATGTTCCTCTTGCCGCCATTGGCCAGCAGTCTGATCAAAACCGCCAATCTGGCGTTTAGGCGGAAGTCCGGCAACTGTAAGGATCTTTCTGATTTCGGTTACATGTTCGGGCTTTACGGCAAAATACAGGGGGCCCAGGCGATGAATCCACTCCGTTAATTTGGGATGAGCCGCGATCTGATCACCTTCTTCCACCGTTTCACACTGCATTACAGTTAGTTCCGCAAATGAAGTTCTACCCACTTCACGTCCCCACTGTGCGAGAGCTGCCGCCACATTGTCAGGTACACCAGAGAGCGCCTGGCTGACAATAAAATCAGTCACCTGTTCCGGGCTCATCCCCAGATCAGCTGCAAGCGCAACAGATCCTTTGGTAAGACGGTAAACCGACATATGGTCATCGGATACACGTTCTGCACACTGGGCCAAGCTCCAACGAACTGAGAAGGGGGTATCCGGCGGCACCATAACTTCATAATCCGGCTGAATAAATAAGTACCCTGTAGCAGAAGCAGTCCTGTCGTCGACCTCGCCTTTGAGAAATCGTCCAGCAGGTATTTTCCACCGGATCAGCAAATGTTCGTCATTACTTGTGCCTACATCAGCCCAGCCCGCCCCTGCCAGAAAACGGAGCCATGCCTTTCCTTCATCATATAATTCATTCCTGCGCTCCTTCATCTCGATACCTGCAGCCGTCATTTCGTCCAGCAGGCGGTCCACATCATACCAGACGTCTTCTCTAAAGCCCTTATGACACAATAACTGGCGTAAATGCTGACTTTCCGGATTCGTTCGACCGTATCTTTCCATAATGCTCTGAAAGAGGAGACTATTCATACGCTCCAGTGACAGATCCAGCCATTCTTGAAGTGCATCCTCCTTTAACACAAGGGCGTTACTCTCCTTGGACAGCAACCCCAGACTAAGGAGTAGGTCCAGCAGCACGGCAGCACGTGGAGGATAGGCATCCGAATGGGCATACTGCAGCCCGATGGCGGCAATATCCGATCCTGTAAGGCCCTCAGGTTCATCCAGCTTTTGAATATGCTTTTTATGTACTGTCCCTTTTGAAGTTAGCGGAAAACCACCATTCTTCGCACCGTACACCAACGCATTAAATACATCCAGAGCCAGTCCCAGCTTCGCCTCAAACGACAGAATCGCTGCAGAAACTTCCTCCAGAGTCTGGGATGGTGTAAAAAAAGCTTCCTGCACAAAGAGCAGTCTTTCCGAGGGAATGAAGTATAATCGCTCGCCCCAGGCTTTCTTGACTGCTTTCACCCATCCGTCTTGCCTGAGACCCAAGAAGGCGGTCAGCACTTCAGCCCCGATGAGTGGCGGGATATCAAGGGAAAGCAGCTTTTCCTCATCAAATACCTGGCCGGCAAAAGCAGTCCAAATCCGATACAATACGTTTTGTTCCGATGTTGGTAATTGGCGGGGTGACCTGTCTTGAATATCCATCATGTCGTACCTGCTGCCTCCTTTCCAGGCTCAGCGCCGTCCTCGAAAGCTTGAGAACCCTTATTTCCGATAGAAGGCTCCGTTACAGTCCGATACTGATAGCCCTGCTCAATAAGAAACAGTTGCCTGCGAAGTGCAAATACCTCTTCCCGGCTATCCTGTGAAACGAGCGCATAAAAGTATGCCTTGTTATCACCAGCCTTCGGACGCAGAATACGACCAAGCCTCTGTGCCTCTTCCTGTCTCGAACCAAAGCTACCGGATATTTCAATGGCCACTGAAGCGTCCGGCAAATCCACTGCAAAATTAGCTACTTTGGAGACGACAAGAATTCGCTGATCTCCTCTCCTGAAAGCAGCATACAGCTCGTTGCGCTGGTGCTGTGGCATTTGACCCGAGATGAGCGGAATATCCATCTCCCTGGAAATTGAATCCAGTTGGTTCAGGTACTGTCCTATAATGAGAGTCTGAGCACCGGAATGACGCTCTAGTAGTCTCTTCACTACGTCCATCTTCGCAGGATTTTCCGATGCCAGACGATACTGCTCGCGGGTGCCGGCATAATGGCATTGTTCCTTCAGGCTGTCCGTCATGGGTACCCTCACTTCTGCACAATCCACGGTGGCAATCCAGCCTTTTTCCTCTAACGTCTTCCAAGGCATCTCATAACGCTTTGGACCGATCAAGGAGAACACATCATGCTCCCGACCGTCCTCCCTGACCAGCGTTGCCGTTAAACCGAGTCGCCGGGTTGCTTGAATGTCTGCGGTTGCCCGAAACACAGGTGCAGGAAGCAAGTGAACCTCATCGTATATAATCAGTCCCCAACTTCTTTCGTTGAACAATTTCATATGGCGGAGCTCGTCCTCTTTGTTGTGGCGATGAGTCAATATCTGATATGTTGCCACCGTCACCGGCCGCACCTCTTTACGCTGACCCGTATACTCACCGATATCGGAAGATTGGAGCGAAGTCTTCTCCTGCAGCTCCGACATCCATTGCCGGACCGAGGTCGTATTGGACGTCAGAATCAGTGTTTCGCATTGAAGCTCCCGCATCGCCGCCATACCGATGACGGTCTTTCCTGCTCCGCAAGGAAGAACGAGTACACCGCTCCCCCCTTTTCCTCCACTGTCCCGAAACGCTTCCGCTGCCTCCTGCTGATAATCACGTAGGCGGAAAGATGTGCGATTACTTTGACCGTGCTTTGTTTCTCCTGAAGCCTCATCCGCCTTGTACAGCCTGTTTGTTCCAAGTCTGCCGGGGCCTTCTACCTCATACGCTTCACCTTGCCAATGAATCCGAAGAAACTGTCCGTCCTGATATCCGGCGTAATCCATCACGGGGTATCCAAGACGCGTCAGCTCCTGCTTCAACATCCCTCTTCGTTCCGAGGGTACCTCTGCGACCGTATTCGTCAAAAAGGTTAGTCCTGCCTTAGATAAGGAGGGCTGCAGTTTAATATCATGCATAAGTTCTTCATCCTCACATCGGAGGATAAGCGACTCTTCACGTTCTGGATGTTTCAATAGTGTGAGCTGTCCGTATCTCGATACAAGCCTTAAAATTTCCTCTAACAGTGTAGAAGGCACGTCGAAGCGGGATAGTGACTGAAGGCTCCCGCATATTTGTTCGGCATTCCATCCCGATGCTACTGCGTTCCACAAAGACAAAGGAGTAATCCGGTATGTATGAAAAGAGGACGGACTTTTAACCAAATCAGCATATCGTGACAACTGTTCACGGGCTTCTTCAAAACCGGAATGCTCCACTTCCAAGAGGATCGTCCGGTCTCGCTGGACAATGCACGGTTTGTCTTTTATCAATTGTATTCCTCCTTGGCTATTCCTATAGATTTGGCTGTATTCGCAAAAAGAAGTTCATCCCCGTCTGAATACGGATCTGAACTTCCCCAAGTTTACTATTCCCAATTTATCCCGGTTCCATGCGGCTTAGAAACGCTTGAACTCTTTCAACCTTCAGGTCATCCTTGAGCAAACTCATCTTGATAGGAGCGCACCATTTCGATCATTAGCTTTAGCCCGTGCAGCATGGCATCCTCGTCGAAATCAAATCTTGGGTGATGATGAGGATAGACAGCGTCCTTTTCTGCATTCCCCGCTCCCACAAACATAAAGCATCCCGGTATTTCACGCAAATAGTAAGCAAAATCCTCAGCTGGCATGATTTTAGGAGAAAGATGAACCTGATTCTCTCCAAAAATGCGCGGGGCCGTCCGGAAAAAGCGTTCTGCTTCATTCTCATCATTCACAACCGCAGGATAACCGCTGAGATATTCAATCGCGGTTTCCGTTCCGTATGCTTCAGCTGTCATCCGTGTGATCGACTCTAATCGGGTACGGATAAGCTTACGAGTATCTTCATCAAATGTACGGACTGTTCCGGTAATCCGGCATCGGTCGGCAATCACATTTTGGGCGGAACCGCCTTCGATCGTTCCTACCGTGACGACTGCCGGCTGCAGCGGGTCGACCGACCGGCTGACAATGGTCTGCAGCTGCATAACGAGAGCAGAACCTGCCACGACGGCATCAGCGGTCACGTGCGGCATTCCGCCGTGTCCGCCCCGTCCGATAATGTCGATAAAGAACTCATCCGCAGCTGCCATTACAGGACCGGGCGTGCTTGCTGCCGTCCCAAGCTTAAGCGGTGTCCACAAGTGCAGGCCGTAAATGACATCCGCTCCGTTTAGTGCGCCTGCTTCAATCATTCCAAGAGCGCCACCAGGGCACGCCTCTTCCGCTGGCTGAAACATAAACCGGATTTCTCCACGGACCGTCTCCTGATTTTGCCGGAAGTAAGAAGCAGCTGCCAGAAGGATAGACGTATGTCCGTCATGACCACAGGCGTGCATTACACCTGTTACAGTGGATTTGTACTCACAGCTCTTCTCATCCTGAATCGGCAGTGCGTCCATATCCGCACGCAGCACGATTGTCTTTCCAGGCTGCCCTCCTTTTAGAACCGCCATCACTCCATGACCACCCATTCCCGTGGTTACTTCGTACCCCATTTCACGTAAACGCGCCTCGACAAAAGCGGATGTCTTCTCTTCCTGAAAAGACACTTCAGGGTTCATATGTAAATAACGCCGCCATTCCACCATTTTCGGAAACAGCTGTTCCAAGTATACTTGCTCGTTCATATCGATCATCCTTCCCCCCGCCTGAACGGCTCAATCTAACCTCAGCATCTTTATCCGGCTGCAGCTTTCGCTACCTTGCGTACATCATCGGTAAGAAAAACGTCTATCGGGTAAGCGCTTCCTACTTATTTTATTTCACCGCACAATACGTCTGTTTCTTCCTCCAGTTCCCTCTGCGTGATGACCTTATCTTCCCCGGTTTGATCGTACCTCCCGAAGCTCCCACCGCCATGACGGGATCACCAAACACCGCAGAAGCCTTCATTAATTTCATTGTAGCAGAAAAAAGACGGTCTATATACTTCTTATTCTCAAAATAATCCACTCGGTTACTCCGCGCTATTCTTGTAACACCATCATGCCAGACCTTACAATTGGCGGGCTATCAGGCTTGCACAAGTTCTTGAAAAATACTATCATATTTAAAGAACTTTGTAGGGACTAATTAAGGGGGTTACTAACGCCATGATTTTTGAGAATACGGGCTTGGATGGCTTAAAAAGTGATTTGGCTTATCTCGATGAAAGTGCCGAGAAGGTAGGCTTTATCCGCTGGCAGTGGGAATACTACCGTGCTACATATGATTTGAAAATTGAAGATAAGAAGAGCGATGCAGAGTACTTCCTTCGGATCAATACCCGCGCTGTGGAAGGAAAACTGGAGAAACCCGACACCGTGCTTCAAATTGAAGCCGTTTACTTGGGAAAAGCCACATTCCCGCATGGGCTGGAATATGACACTCCGGCTCCGCAGCCTATTCTGAACGTTGCCACGAAGAAGTTGCAAGAACTAAAATTGCTGCTGGAAGCGTAACGGTAATGTTATGAAAACAAACAAACCACAGCCCAAGAGAGGGACGCCGGATTTCCAGCTGCTGATCCTTACCTTGCTGTTGGTGGGATTCGGATTGCTTATGGTGTTCAGTTCCAGCTCCAGCTTGACCGTCTTTAGCCAGAAATGGGGGCACGACCCGCTTTATTTCACCAAACGTCAACTTATTTTTGCGATTGTCGGTACCTTTGTGATGCTGGTCGCGATGAACATCAATTACAAGAAGTACAAAAAGCTATTTATACCCGTTTTTTTCTTATCGTTAATCATGCTGATCCTTGTTGTAGTCGTCGGAAAAGCTACCAACGGTGCTTCCAGTTGGTTTAATCTTGGTAAACTAGGCATTCAGCCGACAGAACTGGCCAAGATCGCCACGATTGTATATCTGGCTGCACTGATAACGAAGAAGGGGGAACGGATCCGTCAATGGAAGGGCGGTTTCTTCCCGGTTCTTATTATCGTAGGGATTGTTGCCGGTCTGATCATGCTTCAGCCCGATTTAGGTTCTACCTTTATCCTTGTGGCCACAAGCGGATTAATCATCTATGCCGGTGGCGCCAGTGTGAAGCATATTACAGCGTGTATATCGCTTGTCGCACTCGGATTGGCTTTGACGATCGGAGTCGGCTCCCTGTTCGATTCTATCTCCGGCGGAGATGTGCAGCAAGAGGCCAGCAGCAACTACAAAATGGGCCGGATTGAGGCTTACCTCGATCCCTTTAAGGACCAATCTGGTACAGGATATAACCTGGTCCAATCCCTCATTGCCATCGGGCAGGGGGGGGCGACCGGGGCTGGATATGGTGAAGGCGTGCAGAAACTTCATTATTTGCCGAACCCGTACAACGACTTTATCTTTTCCGTTATCGGTGAAGAATTTGGGTTTATAGGCACCTCGATATTTTTACTGATTTATCTGTATTTTATATGGAGGGGTATAATCGTTGCTCTACGCTGCCCGGACCCTTTCGGAACACTTACCGGCATAGGGATCATGGGTCTTATCGCCATTCAGGCATTCATCAACATTGGCGGAGTAACCAACACCATACCAATAACGGGTGTAACTCTTCCATTCATCAGCTATGGCGGATCTTCCTTGCTGGTTATGATGCTCGCCATGGGAATCATGCTTAGCATCTCTAGAGAAAGTAACCGTCCCGATAAGGAAGAACATGTAAAATCCGTCATAAAAAAAGACTACCGGGCAACCCGGTAGTCTTTTCTGATTTATATTTCCTTATTCTGATTGGCTTATTTCGCACGATATGGAATGTCATCAATCTCATCGTCCTTGAAAGCGACGCCTTCGACTTTGACATTAACTTCGACAACTCGAAGTCCTGTCATGCTCTCTACAGCTTCACGTACGTTCTGCTGAAGCATACGGCACACTTCATGTATCGGTGTCTCATACAGCACAATAATGCGCAGGTCAATCGCTGCTTCAAGTTGACCTACCTCCACTGTCACACCTTTTTGTACATTTTTGCCGCTAAGCCGTTTCGCCCAGCCTTCAGACAATCCACCGGACATTGCTGCGATCCCTGGAGTCTCCAAGGCAGCCATTCCGGCGATTTTCGAGACGACATCATCCGATATCCGAATCAAACCGTTATCCAGTTGAAGTTGTTCCGCCATGTCAAATCCTCCTTCATCCTCATTATTCGTTATTGTAAATCCTAACAGGCCTAAAAAGCAAATGCTGGTTAAAAACTTGCGTTTATTTTAGTCAAAGTTTGGGGTATATTGTAAAAGAATACTCAATTTTTTACATAGCTAAAGGTAGGTGTACGCTTTGAAAAAGTGGTTAAGTCCCGCACTGCTAGTCATTACATTCCTGCTGAGCGCAGCAGGACACTTCTTAGGTTGGAATTTTACGCTGCAGTTCATTTTGTCGGCCGTCTCGGTTATTTTTGTCGCGGGATTTCTCGGAAAAGCGACAGAAAGCGTCGCCCACTATGCCGGACAGCGGCTCGGAGGTTTCCTGAATGCGACCTTCGGTAATGCTGCCGAGCTCATCATCGCCATCCTTTTGGTAAGGCAAGGGCTATACGATATGGTAAAAGCAAGTATCACCGGTTCTATCATCGGTAACCTACTGCTCGTCCTCGGACTCAGCCTATTTGCAGGCGGTCTGAAATTCAAAGTCCAGAAATACAACGTCACTCTTGCCGGATTGAACGGTTCCCTGATGATATTAGGTATTATCGCGCTATTCATCCCCGCCGTATTTCTGAATACCCACTCCATTACGGAGTCGGACACTAAATTCTTGAGCCTGATTGTGGCCGGAATTCTCATTGCCGCCTATCTCGCGTGGCTGTTATTCTCCATGATCACACACAAAAACTATTTGGCTGATGTCAGTGACAGCAGTGATCAAGAACTTCCGCATGAACACGGTCCTACATGGTCCAAAGGGCGTTCAATCACTTATCTTATCGTGGCCACCGTAATGGTCGCCTTTGTCAGTGAATGGCTTGTCGGGGTTCTGGAGCCCGTCAGTCATGAATACGGACTTAGTGAACTGTTTGTCGGTGCATTCCTCGTAGCGATTGTCGGTAACGCCGCAGAACATAGTGCAGCCATCATGCTCGCTATGAAGAATAAAATCGGTGCGGCCGTAGAAATTGCAGTCGGCAGCAGTCTCCAAATTGCCTTGTTTGTAGCCCCTGTTCTGGTATTCATCAGCTTTTTTATGGGTGATACGATGGATATCGTATTTACGACCATCGAGCTCGTGGCAATTGGTGTGGCCGTTTTTATCGCCAAATCGATCACACAGGACGGCGCAACCAACTGGTACGAAGGACTTATGCTTCTTGCGGTCTATGTCATCCTGGGCTTCTCTTTTTATCTCGTTTAGAGCCCTGTTGTTTTGCTCATTTTCAAATAAAAGACGCGTCATACTGAGTCTTCCTCCGTATAACGCGTCTTTTGTATTTTAACCGTCTCAATAAAACCAAAACATTAAAAAAACGCATGCCGACACTCCCCCGCGCGCATGCGTTTCTATGTATCGCCTGTACTGGACAGGCTATTCGGCTTGGTTCATGGCTTCATATAACAGAGCCAGATTACGTTCCAGCTTGCTGAGCAGTTGTTTCCCCGTCACTTCCGGAAGAAGCCCGGCACGGACAGCAAAATCAACTTCTCTTGAAAATCCGTACATTTGGGTATCCAGCACTTCCTCATAGAGAGGGCAGTAACGGGTTGCCAGATTCTCCATCTGCACTTCAATGAGCTTTTGAATTTTATCTGCATCTTCATGTAGAAGACTGATCGCTTTAAGGTGAAGCTGTTCTTGCAAATCAGATGAAGTCATGATCTTCCCCCCTATGTTATTATCACTGCACGGTTACTACATCTAATATTAGACGAAATCGCAAGTCAATACAAGGACCAGTTCAAAAGTGCTCCTCAATGATATAAAAACATCCTTCCGTTTTAGGAAGGATGTTTTTCGCTGAATTTATTCAGCAACCACGGTTACATTCAAGCCATGCTTTGAAAATACGTCGATCATCGCTTTTTTTGCTTCATCGGCATCCGGACCGTGAACGTGTAGCTCATAGCTCTGGTGGCTCACCAATGTTGTGAACAAGCCCAGAATGCTCTTTACATCGATGTACTTGTTCTCAGCCTGCAAAACAATAGAAGATGAGAACTGGCCTGCTGTCTGAGAAATGTCTACAACGATCGCATTGTTATTGGACATACGAATCCCTCCGTAACTTTAAGATGTAAAGAAATGCTGTTTATTTCTCCTTCATGATACATTGAATCCGTTTTCTTATGCAACTATATTTCATTTTATTTCAGATTTTCTGGATTTAGTCCCTCAAGTTCAGGAATCACGAACATACCATCTTTACGGATCAGCACATCATCAAAATAGATTTCCCCACCGCCATATTCCGGACGCTGAATCAATACCAGATCCCAGTGGATGGAAGAACGGTTGCCGTTGTCCGTCACATCATAGGCTTGACCAGGTGTAAAATGAAGACTTCCAGCGATCTTCTCATCAAACAGAATATCTTTCATCGGTGTTAGAATATACGGGTTGAAACCGATCGCGAATTCACCGATATAACGGGCGCCTTCATCGGAATCCAGAATTTCGTTTATCCGGGCCGTATCACTGCTCGTTGCTTCTACAATTTTACCGTTCTCGAAACGGAATTTAATATTTTCAAAAGTGACACCGTTATACAGCGTCGGAGAGTTGTAACAAATCGTTCCATTAACGGAATCACGAACCGGCGCAGTGTATACTTCTCCGTCTGGTATGTTCTTCTGACCAGAGCATTTTTCAGCTCCAATCCCCTTAATCGAAAAGCTAAGGTCTGTTCCAGGACCAACAATACGGACCTTGTCGGTCTTTCTCATCAGTTCCGCCAACGGATCCTGTGCACGATCCATCTTGGAGTAATCTAGGTTGCATACGTCAAAGTAGAAGTCTTCAAAGGCTTCTGTGCTAGTGTTAGCCAGCTGTGCCATGCTCGCATTCGGATAACGGAGAACTACCCATTTCGTGCGCTTCACACGCTCTTCACTATGTACAGGATGCGAGTACAGGGAGTTGTACAGCTTCATGTTCTCTTCCGGGACATCGGACAGATCGTTTACGTTCTCTCCTGCACGGATACCGATATAGCAGTCCATCTGTTTCATCCGGTTCAAGTCCAGTTCAGCCCACAGTGTAAGTTGCTCTTTCGTAGCATTCTTCAGCATTGCACGCTGTACCGTTTTATCGGTCAGCTGGACAAAAGGGTGACCTCCCTTTTTCCCAACTTCTTCGATAATGGCATTAAGCAGATCACGTTCTGAGCCGATCATCTCGATCAGCACATTCTCACCTGGTTGCATATCCACCGAATAACCAACCAGGTTTTCGGCTAATTTCTGAATTCTTGGATCACGCATTCATATAACCTCCTTGAGCTGATTTGCCTGCTTGTTCTCAATTGAACAGCGGTAAATTCATTATTATATTGTATCACGGTAAAAGGTGTGACGTCAGCCGCCACCGGAAAATTATCGGAATTCCGAAAAGCTGATGTCCGACACCATCGTTTCGTCCCACTTACGCCCGGAAGGATCTTTATAAGAAATTTTACGCTCTGAGGACAGTTTTTGGGGCAGGTATGATTTTTTGTTTACTGTCAAATGAAAAACGGTCGAAACATCTGTATTGGAAAGTAACCGGTTTAACTCCTGATTCTCCCGCTCCCACACTGCTTGAAGTCTCTCTCGTGCCTTGGCGTTATCTGAGTAGAGTAAGTCGCCCTTTTGGTCCATACGATTACGAAGTTGCTTCATTTGCCCGTTCAGCGCTTCACTCAGCATCTTCCGGGAAGCTTCAGGAGCCAGTTCAATCCGGAGCACTTTGGTACCACGCGCTGCACCATACTCCTCTGCTACTTTTTTATCGGTATCACCGATGTATTGAAGCTGTTCCAAGGGATTCAACCGTGACATCCAGTCACCATTCGAGTAGCCGGAGGCAAGGGGCCGCCAAGCGCCCTTCTCATATTTCATCTTCCCCTTCAAACCGTCCATGCTCATACTTCCAGCGGAATACGTTGAGGCTGTAGACGAAGAAGGGGGCGATTTAGCAGTCGTTAAAGTGAGTAGGTTATGATTCTGAAGCTGACCTTCAAAAGCGACCGTCTGCTTAAAAATACCGCTGTCCCCGTTCCGGATCGCCGCATCTCCTTTAAACGTAAAATTATCCACTCCTTCCAACCCGGCAACTGCCCGATTAAAAGATTGTTCAGCAGAAAGCTGCTCCATTCCGCAGCCCTGTACACAGAGCGTCAAGCTCAGCCAAAACATCATATTGCGAAAACGTAAAATTGTTCTGTATCCTATCATCATGATCAGCCTTTCGTATATTCATCCCTCTTAGGCTAACCGTCCCTTTCCCATTTATACAAAAAAAGCCCACCGGCATATCACAGCCGCTGGGCTTCCTTTATTCCTCCGAAGTATCGGTTTTTTCAACCACAATCCGATTTCGCCCGCTGTTCTTGGCTTCGTAAAGCGCCATATCCGCACGGTAAAAAAGAGATTCAACACTAATTCTGTCATGCATCCAGTTCCATTCCGATATGCCGCAGGAGACGGTCACTCTCGGCTCTGTCTCATCCGCAACCCTTAAACGTATGCGCTCAGCCACCTGAAGTGCCTGCTCAATACCTAAGCCGGGAAGGTAAACCGCAAGTTCTTCCCCACCCCACCTGGCAGCAATGTCACTTTGCCGGATGGACGTTCTTACGATACCGCTGACCTGCTTTAATATTTTATCGCCACGCTGGTGCCCAAAAGTATCGTTCACCTGCTTGAATTGGTCAATATCGACCACGATTAGCGAGCCACAAAAATCACGGCTTTGGCATTCATGTATAGCTTCATCGAGATAATGCCGAGCATAAAGCTCTGTCAGCATGTCCCGATTCGCCATCCGTCTTACCTCCGCATGCAGGGAAGCATTCCCTACCGCAAGTCCGATATGGCTCGTTAGCGCTTGAAGCAGGCGGTAGTTATCGTAAGAAAAATAATGTTTTTTTCTGTGGGTCAACAATATAACGCCCTGTATTTCCCCATTTACGGTCAGAGGTGTCGCGATAGTTGAATTGGATCCCGTCGTATCCATCAGCTTGGATACCGCAGGACGTTCTTCCGTGTAATCCGCCAGGATCAGAGGCTCTTTTGAATGATATACCAGCCCTCCCAAGCCATAATCTTTCTCGAACATTTCTTTAGTCAGCCACGCGGCATTACACGACATGACCTCCAGTCCACCAAGCTCCTCGTTATAACTCAGAATACAGCAATACTCTGCGGCCAATATTTTACGAAGTTCCTCATTGGCAAACTGATAAATGTCCGCCAACTGCAAACTTTTGTTCAGCTGCTGGGTCAGTTCGTTGATCATTCGCAGTTCGTGGATCATCAGGTTCGACTGCTCGTACAACTTGGCATTTTCGAAAGCCGTCCCTGCGGCATCCGCCATCATACCAAGCAGATCAAGATCCATATCCTCCATTTCCTCACGCTTGACCACAAGGTGAAGAACACCATAGACACCCTGCTTTCCCCCTACGGGAACACCGATTTCTATTAGTCCCTGCGGCTGATCCCGATTCTCGCAAATAGTCAGGGCACCTTCCATAAAGGTTCGGACATACACTTTTTCTTGCCAATGGTGCAAAAGCAAAGGACGTACCAATGGATGGCTGCTCTGGTGATCCTGCGACATGAACAGCTTCACGTTCACGTTTGGATAAAGGTCAAGAACGCTGACCAGCATTTCAGTAAGTACCCCGTCCACATTAATCTGGGCATGCATTCGCTTCACAACTTGAAACAGGACAGAGCGTCTGCGGGCTTCCCGCTCTGCTTGGCTATGAATTTTAGCCAAATCTTCTACAAATATGCATTCAAAACGGCGGTAAAAACAAGCGCGAAGCATTAACGCTGCCGCTTCTGTCATAAATTGAGCCTGTTCTTTCCCTATCTCTGCAGAAGAGACACTGATCAGTACAGCAAACAAATCACCGTGAGTTCTTGAAAACACAGGAGACGCACATACAATTTTGCCGCCAAGACGGTCTTCACTGCTACCAGCCGCAGCCGCTCTTATCTCCAAGGCTCGCTTTAAAGTGCTGTCATCCCCGGCTGAGAAATATTCCTGCAGCATGGGATCTCCAACCAACCATTCCCCAGTCGAACTAATGACAGCCCAATCAGCCTTGGATACCATTTGGAGCCCTGCGCTCTCCTTCATCCACTCTTCAAAACTCTCTTCCATTAACTGCTGAAGATAGGGGAAGTCTGAAGGTGTTATATCCATCGTCTGGTGCCACACATAAGACTCCGTTTTAGGAATTCGCCCGGGACCGTTAAACATGGCCGTAGAACCGGGAGAGCTTTCAGAAACTTTCCGTTGTTCTTCTGACATAAAGGGCGCTCCTTTGCACCATTATAAAGGTCTGTCTAAAGACCCAGTATTCCGGTTTAAATGCGCAAGCCTTCATCTAACCAATGCCTGCGCGACTGCGACGTAGTAACCCGCCGCTTTCCTTCTCACTGTTAAGCAGTACAGCAACATAGTATGTATTCTAGATTAAATCAATAATTTACTATTAATCTTATATTACTCTTTTCTACCCAATTTTGCATTATAATTTCGGAGTTTCACTCATATTTTTTAGGTCCATGGTCCTATCGACAAAATTAGACAAAGGTTATAGGAATCTTCAACTTGACTTTATATCACCATTTCATATAATATTTATTGTTGAACAAGAATGCAATGCATTCCATTTGAATTGGGCGGAACGTTGTGTCACCCTCACGATATTTGTTGCTGACAGGACAGCGGCTGAACTTTCCCGTCAGATCTGCCGGATACCATACCGGACAGTAATAAACAAATACGGCGCAAATAGAGCCCTAAATGAAACTTAATTACAAAGGAGTCTATATTACATGGCACGTTACACCGGTCCTAAATTTAAATTAAGCCGTCGTGTGGGCATCTCCCTCAGCGGTACTGGCAAAGAATTGAAACGCCCTTTTCCTCCAGGACAACATGGTCCTAACCAACGGAGAAAAATGAGCAACTACGGAATGCAGCTTCAAGAAAAGCAAAAACTGCGCCATATGTATGGTTTGGGTGAGAAACAATTCCGCACCCTGTTCGATAAAGCAACAGGCATGAAAGGTATCGCCGGTGAGAACTTTATGTTCCTGCTTGAGAGCCGTCTGGACAACCTCGTTTATCGTCTTGGCTTCAGCAACTCCCGTGCAGGTGCTCGTCAACTGGTTGCACATGGTCACGTAACTGTAAACGGCAAAAAAGTGGACATCGCTTCTTTCGCTGTTAGCACAGGCGACGTAATCGGTCTTCGTGAAAGAAGCCGCGGCCTTTCTGCAATTAAAGATGCTTTGGCTAACCGCGTACATCTTCCTGCTTACCTTGAATTCGATGAAACTGCAATGGAAGGCAAGTACATCCGTCTGCCAGAACGTTCCGAATTGTCTCAAGATATCGACGAGAAACAAATCGTCGAATTCTACAACCGTTAAGATTGATTTACAAAACCCGGAGGTTTTACTTCCGGGTTTTTCTCTGCCAATAAAGACAGATACACCAGGATTCTCTCCCAAAATGATAGGAAGAGCTTCCTCAGGTGCACCTGTCTTTTTTTTGTCAAATATACTTTTAAAAATACTGCGAATGGCCCCCCCACCGACTCTGTAAACATCTTTTTACCCTTCTACTGAGGTCCTTCTAAGCTTTTTTCGTTATGCGCTTTTACCATTATTTATAATACAGCAATTCCAAAAAAATAAACTTCCGTAAAATGGGAACGACAGGATGCGATATGATGATTCAAAACCGTCAATTTATGCTATAATAGGTGCGTTAAAAGGAGGAGTAACATTCATGGTTGAGGAGAAAAAACAGGAGCCTGAGAACAAGCGCCCTCCGAAAAGATCCATTGGACGAAAAATTGGATCTGTACTGGGCTGGCTCTTTGTGATTGGTTTGATGGGAACGCTGTTCATCGGAGGATCCGTCTTAGGGTACGTAACCTCTATCGTTAAAGATGAACCCGTAAGATCAAGAGCTCTCATCGAACAAAAGATGGACGATAACGCCGTCACTGGCTTCGCCTACTTTGGCGACGGCTCCCCTATTGGACAGCTCCGGACAGAAGAAGACCGGCGACCCGTAAAACATGATGAAATTCCCCAAATTGTCATTGATGCGGTTGTATCCATAGAAGATAATCGTTTTTATACACATAAAGGGGTAGACTTCATGGGCACTGCCCGTGCTGTAAAGCAGCGCCTCTTGAATGAGCCTATTCAGACAGGCGGCAGCACACTTACACAGCAGCTCGCAAGGCAAGCCTTTTTAAGCCGCGACAAGACAAGTGACCGGAAAGTGAAAGAAATTTTACTATCATTCCGCTTGGAACGTTTTTTAAGCAAGGAACAAATCATAACGGCCTACTTGAACAAAGTACCTTACGGGAATGGTTCAAACGGCTATAATGTGTTCGGAATCAAAGCAGCGTCTAAAGGTATTTTTAACATTAGCGATCTTAACAAACTGAACATTGCCCAGGCGGCCTATTTAGCAGGTCTTCCCCAGCTCCCTTCCGCTTATTCGGCTTTCAACGGTATCGGGGAGTTTGATGAGAAGTCATTTAAACGTGCTATGAAACGACAAGGGCTCGTGCTTGATCGTATGCTGGAGGAAGGTAAACTCACTCCGGCCGAGCATAAAGAAGCAAAAGCTTTCGACATTAAAAAATCTCTTGCTCCACGTACCCAAAAGGCATATGTTACCTACCCATATCTGATGATGGAGGTTGAACGTCAAGCTTCCAAAATTATTATGGAGCTGAACAATCCGAAAGTCGATGGGGAACAAACGAAAGAAAACGGCGATTTGATGGATGAGGCACGGTCTGAGCTGAGCACCGGCGGCTATCGAATATACACGACCATAGACCGCACAATTTATGGTGCGATGCGGAAGATTGCGGAAGATGACAGCAACTTCTTTCCCGACAGTGAAACCAAAGGGAAAGAACAAACCGCCGCAATGATGATCAACAACAAGACCGGCGCCATCCTTGGTATGATTGAGGGCCGGGATTTTAAAACAGAAGAGATGAACTACGCTACCCAGATGGTCCGTCAGCCGGGATCGGCCATGAAACCGATTGCCGCTTACTTGCCTGCGCTTGATTCAGGTAAGGTTCAACCAGGCAGCATTGTGGATGACTCTCCGGTTATTTTGAAGGATGGTTCGAACGGCTATCATATCCCGAAAAACGTAAACTGGCGCTATAAGGGTCTTATGACCGCGCGAGAAGCGCTGAACCACTCAACGAACACCGTCGCGCTGAATCTATTCAACAATGTAATCGGCATTGAGAGTGCCTTGGAGTTCTCTAAAAAACTCGGTATTACCACCCTAGTGGAAAGGGACTATGCCGCAGGTACCGGTGTTATAGGCGGACTTACTCACGGCACGTCTGTTGAGGAGTTGACTAATGCCTATAGCGCAATCGGTAACCAAGGGAAATTTACAGACGCTTATTTAATCGATAAAATTGTGGATTCTAATGGCAAGATTGTATATAAACATGAGACTAAACCTGTTCAGGTATTTTCTAGTCAGACCGCTTACCTGATGACCGATATGATGCGTACCGTTATAACCAACGGATCAGGCAGCACTGTGCGGGACAACTATAAGCACTTCAATAAAGTACCGGTAGTCGGTAAGACAGGTTCA
Source organism: Paenibacillus uliginis N3/975 (assembly GCF_900177425.1). Classification (NCBI taxonomy): domain Bacteria; kingdom Bacillati; phylum Bacillota; class Bacilli; order Caryophanales; family Paenibacillaceae; genus Paenibacillus; species Paenibacillus uliginis. The sequence goes on from NZ_LT840184.1 coordinate 4,154,478, forward strand.
AGCCAAGACTATGGAGACAGCTGGTTCTTAGGCTACTCTCCCGACATTACTTTGGGTGTGTGGGTCGGCTATAAGCATTCCGTAAATACGCTGGATAAACCTCAACGAACCCATGCACAAAGCATCTGGGCCAAGGTCATGAATGAAACGATCAACCTTAAACCTGACCTGTTCCCAACAAAAGAGTTTAAAAAACCTGAAGGTATCGTGTCCAAAACCGTATCAGCATACAGTGGAAAGCTGCCAACTGAGCTGACTGACAAGTTTGTTACGGATCTGTTTAATGCAAAGTTTGTACCTACGGAAAGAGACGACAGCCTGGCCAAAGCCAAATATATTACTTATAAAGGCGCTAATTATATTCCTAGAGATGGAACGCCTGAAGAGTTTCTCAAAGAGCAGATCGTCATTAAACGGGTAAAGCCGATCGATGAACTGATCAAGGAGCTTGAAGCTGCATTCGCTGTCATGCGTGGAGGTCATGAGTCGTTGCAATTCTACATTCCAGAGGATGCCAACAAAGGCATGCCGACTAAGGTCGACCCGAGAGTGGATGATGGAAGAGCACCAACTCCTCCGAAAAACTTAAACTACTCCAAGGGTGTTATCACCTTTTCGCCAAGTGGATCACCTGATGTTGTTGGCTACAGACTGTACCGTTCCGCAAATGGCGGTCCGTTTATGAACCAAGGTCAAGTTGTTATGGCAGACGGTACGAAACAATTTACCACTTCTGGGGGCTCAAATGTAACCTACTACATTGTTGCAGTGGACGTCGCAGGAAAAGCCTCTGAGCCAAGTGCTATCGTTGGAAACAGTCCTGTCCCTGATCCAGATCCAACACCAGATCTGGGCAATGAAACTGACGGCGTTACACCTGATGAAGGAACGGAAGAAATTCCTGACACTGGTCCTCAGGGACCAACCTCTATGCCTCAACAGCCGGGACAGCCAACGATCCAGGCTACACCTGACGGATTCCGGGCAACTTGGAGCGCTAACCCTTCTGAGGATGGAGTAACCTTGTATAACGTCTATTTCAGTCCTAACAATGACGGGATCTATCAAATAATCGGAACAAGTCAAACCAACGAATTCCACTCCAGTAATAGTTCCCCAATCAGCGGGACGTTCCGGATTACAGCTGTAAATCCAGTTGGAGAATCTTCAGCTTCACCAACGGTATTTTTCGAAAAAAATTAAACCAATCTATGCAATAAGGGCCACCTCTATAGCAGAAATATCTGCTCATAGAGGCGGCCCTTGTTATTATTCAACGAAGTATACGCAAAACCTCTATCGACGTAACTCAAACAAGACAGACCGCTCTTAGCGGTAGTTTTTCTTGCGAGAGAGACGTAATTTACTCCGATGTTTACACTTTCTTATCTCTTGAAAAATAAAGAGCAGTCGCTTGAGTCGTGTAAGACTCAAGCGACTGCTCTTTCATTTAAGTAATTAATCCTCAATCGTCGACAGATCGCCTGTTGGCAGATCCAGCTCCCATGCCTTCAGAACACGGCGCATGATTTTACCGGAACGGGTCTTTGGCAATTTATCTTTAAATTCGATTTCCCGCGGGGCAGCATGCGCTGACAATCCTTCCTTCACAAAGCGGTAAATCTCGTCCTTGAGCTCCTGTGTAGGCTCATAACCTTCACGGAGCGAGATAAAGGCCTTGATGATCTCGCCTCTTGTTACGTCAGGCTTACCGATAACACCTGCTTCTGCGACCGCAGGGTGCTCTACCAGCTTGCTCTCCACCTCAAAAGGCCCGATCCGCTCACCGGAAGAATTAATGACATCATCAATCCGGCCCTGGAACCAGAAATATCCTTCTTCGTCCATGTAAGCAGAGTCACCGGAAACGTACCAGCCCGGAATTCTGAAATATTCCTCATATTTAGCAGGATTGTTCCAGACCTGTCTCATCATGGACGGCCATGTTGTTTTGATTGCGAGGTTGCCCATCGTGTATGGCGCCACCTCTCGTCCTTGATCATCGAGAATGGCTGCGGTTATACCCGGCAGCGGTCGGCCCATGGATCCAGGCTTAATCGCCATGCTCGGATAGTTACAAATCAATTGTGCTCCAGTCTCCGTCATCCACCATGTATCATGAATACGCTGCTTGTAAGCTTTATAGCCCCAGCGCACCACCTCAGGGTTCAGAGGCTCTCCTACAGACAACACATGACGCAGATTGCTCAGGTCGTACTGGGAGATCAAATCAGAGCCTGCACCCATCAGCATGCGAAATGCGGTGGGAGCACTGTACCATATCGTTACCTTATACTTCGCAAGCGTTCCATACCAGTCCTGGGGACTGAAACGACCGCCTCGAATAACATTCGTTGCCCCATTGAGCCAAGGCGCAAAAATACCGTAAGATGTTCCGGTAACCCAGCCCGGGTCCGCAGTACACCAGTAAATATCATCTTCTCGCAGATCCAGAACGACCTTACCTGTGTAGTAGTGCTGAATCATAGCATTCTGCACATGATACACGCCTTTAGGTCTGCCTGTCGAACCAGATGTATAATGCATGATCAATCCGTCTTCTCGATCCAGCCATTCGATCTCCAGATCAGACGAAGCACCTTCCATTGCACTGAAAAAATCGATAATTCCCTCGTCCTCCGGCGTATTCTCGCCGACAACGAATATATGCTTCAATTCCGGCAGCTCATCTCGTTTCACACGAGACAACAGAGCAGGGGTCGTAACGAGTGCTACGGCACCGCTATCCTCCAGCCGGTCCTTAACAGCTGTTTCCATGAACGCTTCGAACAATGGGCCAACCACAGCCCCTACCTTCAAAATACCAAGCAAGCTGACATAAAGCTCAGGTGAGCGCGGCATAAAGATGAAAACTCTCTCGCCTTTTCCTATTCCGTATTTACGGAGAATATTTCCGAATTTATCGGACTGCTCCTTCAATTGGGCGAAGGAGATGGCTTCATCACGCGATGCGTCACTATACAGCAGCGCTGTCTTCTCTCCCCGTCCTTCGGCTACATGCCGGTCAATTGCTTCATAAGCCATGTTGACTTTCCCTGTCTCATACCAAGTGAAATGGCGTTCGATCTCATCCCAGGAAAACTGGGCGACCGATTGCTCGTATTTGTTCATGTTCGAACTAGATACTTCACTAGGCAGTACTTCGCTATGCGTTTGATTCATGATTGCATCCTCCTCATTCTTAAATCGTTCCCCTACTTGTGGACAGCGCTTACAAATGATATGAATGTAACTATAGAATTCACAAACGGCAGGTCATCTTGAGGCTCAAGTCATCGTGCATTGACCTAAGATTTTCGAGAGAAAACTCGAAAGTCAATGATATAATTGTGAAGGTTTTATGTCGAAGTGATTATATCATAGGTTAGGAATTCCTGTCATTGCTTTTCATTTTTTTATTTTTTTGCTATAAGTAGGTTATGTACTTGAAAGGAGCGTACCGGATGGAACACTGCAAGCTGTACAAGTCTCATCTCTTGTTTCCTGAAGACCGCCGCCTGATTATTGAAGGCCCAGTACCGCCCCAGCGTATCTCAGAGCTGACGATGCACCCTGATCTCAATGCCTTTCGCCGTCCTGCGGAACAGCATGAAGCGCTGATTGAAATAGCAGAACTGCCTGAAGGAAGAATTATTATTACCCGCGACGGAGAAACCATTGTCGGATATGTGACCTTTCACTATGCTGATGAACAAGAGCGATGGTCCCAAGGAAAAATGGAAGATTTGATCGAGCTCGGAGCTATTGAAGTAGCGAATGATTACCGTTCATTAGGACTAGGCCAAAAAATGATTCAGACTGCTTTTGAAGACGGACAAATGGAGCAGTATATCGTATTTACAACTGAATATTACTGGCATTGGGATCTCAAAGGAAGCGGCCTGAACGTATGGGATTACCGTAAAATGATGGAACGGCTGATGAAAGTCGTAGAGATGGAATGGTATGCTACCGATGATCCGGAAATTTGTTCCCATCCGGCGAACTGTCTCATGGTGAAGATCGGTAAACAGGTACCTCTATCCTCGCAAGAACAGTTTGACCGAATACGATTCCAGCAACGGTTTATGTATTGATTAAATTTAGATATACTTAATGGAAACGGCGCTGCCATCCTTTTATGGATGGCAGCGCCGTTTCAACATGAATATATGAAATGCAAAACTTTATATTTTACAGATGATTTAATATATGACTGACAATAGAATGAGATCGCTGGGAAGCTTTAACGGTGAATTCTGCAAAATTAACATGTGCGGATCCGTCAGCTTTATCCGACATAGAACGAATAACGACGTAAGGCACACCATTCATATGGCAGACCTGAGCTACAGCAGATCCCTCCATCTCCGCACAGGCACCGTTCAGCTGCTCATACAGCGTTTGTACAGTGTCTCTGCTGGCGATAAATTGATCTCCAGATAATACCTTCCCCACAAGGTAACCTTCCGCTGCAAGCTCCTTACAAGCGGTCTCAGCGAGGCTGATCAGGTGCTCATCTGCTAGAAAATCAGAAATGCTCTGGTATGGTATCACACCCCGTTCATAACCAAGAGGCGTCACATCCATATCATGCTGCATGCAGGAAGAAGAAATGACAATATCCCCAATATTCAATCTTGGATCAAGCGCGCCCGCCACACCCGTAAACAACACTTGGGATACACCGAAATAATCGATCAATATTTGAGTCGTCACTGCGGCATTTACCTTACCTACACCTGACTTACATACCACTACTTTTCTCCCTTGCAATGTGCCAGCTACGTAATTCACTCCTGCTTTCGACACTTTTTCACTACTATCCATTTGAGCCAAAAGCAGCTCAATCTCTTCGTCCATCGCACCAATCAGACCAATTATAGAAGTTGTCATAATTCTTTATGCCCCTCCACTCTTTCATATACCAGCATATACGCACTCTAATTTCCAGGACGTAAGCCGTACAAAGACTTCAAATTTCAAACACTAGAAAAAAGCTCCCTGAAGGAGCTTTTTTCAACAAATATACATTTGTATGTTAAACATGAACAACTACTCGTTTACATGACTAACGGAAAGACGAAGAATCGTCTCATGCGGTAAAATAACACGAGAATTTTCCACGTTTTCTTTTTTCATCAATTTAGTAAGCAAGCGCATTGCCACGGCTCCCAAATCGTACATCGGCTGGGCAACTGTTGTCAGCTGCGGACGAACCATGGACGCCATACGAATGTTGTCGACACTAATGATTGAGAAATCATCCGGAACTTTATAGCCTTCATCTTGAATGCTATGAATCGCTCCGATGGCCATTTCATCCGTTGCCGCAAATATAGCCGTCGGTTTCTTCTTCAGGCCCAAGAAATACTTCATAGCTTCTACACCAGATTCATAACGGTAATTACCGATACGCACGAGATCTTCTTGGTATTCAATACCAGCTGCCTCAAGTGCCTTCTTATAACCGTGAAAACGGGCATAGCCATTAGCTGGATCCTGCAGAGTACCACTGATCATTGCAATCTCGCGGTGTCCATGTCGAATCAGAGTACTCACTGCATCAAAAGCAGCTTGCTCGTGATCGATATCAACCGAAGGGTATGAGCCTTTCTCATCACGAGTAGCACAGAGAACAATCGGCACTGCCGAGGTCTGGAATGCCTGGATGTGCTCGTCCGTCACGGTTCCGCCCATGAACAAGAGCCCGTCCACCTGCTTCTCAAGCAACGTATTGATAACACGAATTTCTTTTTCCTTCCGCTTGTCGGCGTTACACAAAATGATATTGTAATGGTACATGTTGGCGATATCTTCGATACCCCGAGCAATTTCAGCAAAAATAGAGTTCGAAATGTCTGGGATTACAACGCCGACGGTTGTTGTCTTCTTGCTAGCCAGACCTCTGGCTACCGCATTAGGACGATATCCCAAACGCTCTATTGCTTCATAAACTTTCTTCCGGGTTTGAGGCTTAACGTTGGGGTTATTGTTGACAACCCGCGATACCGTCGCCATCGAAACGCCTGCTTCACGCGCCACATCGTAAATGGTTACCGTCAAATTCCTTCTCTCCATTGCCAATAAATTTTCTTTCATTCAAACATACGTTCAAAAGCCAATTAAATTTATGATACGACAAATTACTGCTTTGTGCAATGACACAGCCTTACAGGCTGTCCAATTTGCCTCTCAGCGCTTCAGCCGTAATATGGGAATGGGATGTATGCCAGACCGGCGCTCCTTGCCTTATAACAATAACTTGCGGCGATTCATGCTTAACGCTTAAAACGTCCGCGGCTTCATTCGAAACCGGACGATCAGCCACCACATCAATCATAGCGTAGTCTATCTGTTCGTTCGGATGATTCTGCAGATAAGCAGTCACTTCCTCGTAAGCTCTGACGCTGATGGGACATCGTGTGCTGTGCTTGAACAGTAGCAGCGCCTTCTGGTGAGTTGATTCCAGCGCTGTACGCAATTGTTCGTTTGTAGTCATTTTGGTCATAGTCGCCATAGGATATACATTCCCTTCATTGTATTGAAGTTCCTAACTTATATCCTAACAAAATGTTCGTGAAAAATCCAACAACCTCGACAAAATATGTCGATTAACTTGCACAAAAATCTGAATTTTCCATTTTTAACTGTAAAAAAGCATTTACCTTCTCAAGACGGGTCATGATTTCATCCATCCATACCGAGTCATCCTTCATTTTAGCAAAGCGGTAAAGATCAAGCAGCATATTAACGCGATCTTCAAACGCAGCCTTGTAACGCTGCTGAAATTCCTGGAGTGAATCACTGGATGACGACAATACTTCCCGCAACACAGATACGGGTTCATAAATATCAGCAAATGAAACCCAGGTTTGGCTCTTTACATCTCCCAGCGAGTTTATGTAGTCCAGCAAATCCGGCTTTACCAGAGGCATGAGTTCATATGTTGAACAATTCTGACAAGCATAAACAGGGACATGACAGATGCATGCCTTTCGTGCATATACTAACTTTCTCAGTTCCATTCTCATAATTTGTCCGCAGTTGCAAAGCTTCAACAAATGGGCCACCTCAAATCCTATATCATAATGTCTAGTTAATCTGAATTCTGGGTCTTTCAATCGATTACAAAAAAATATTACTCTTCGATATGAATAGTCCTATTTGACTATCATATCAGAGATCTCTTCAAATTTGTGATGATGCTTTTATTACCATTTATGTATCTAAATGTTTTAAATATGGCGAAAGAATGAATCCTCGTAAACTTTTTGTTACAATAAACTTATTCGGCAGCGGATTATTTTAGATTTATTAGATCATGCCGGGATTTGTTCACCGAAAGGAGCTCTGTACCTATGAGACTAACTGGTAAAAAAGTAATTGCTCTTGTTGACGAAGAGTTTGAGGATTTGGAATTATGGTATCCCGTTTACCGGGTTCGTGAGGAAGGTGCTGAAGTTCATCTGGCCGGGCTGGAGAAAGGGAAAACTTATATCGGCAAGTACGGTGTTCCAGCCACTGCAGAATATTCGTTTGATGAGCTTGACAGCAAAGATTATGATGGAATTCTCGTGCCGGGTGGATGGGCGCCCGATAAACTTCGCCGTTATGACAAAGTACTTCAATTCGTACGTGAAATGCACGAGGATAAAAAGCCTATCGGGCAAATATGTCATGCAGGATGGGTGCTGATTTCAGCCAAAATTTTAAACGGCGTCACCGTCACTTCCACACCCGGAATCCGTGATGACATGGAAAACGGAGGGGCTGTCTGGATAGATGAAGCGGTAGTCACCGACGGGCACATTATATCTGCACGGCGTCCTCCGGATCTCCCTCCTTACGGCAAAGCGTTTTGCGATGCACTGGCAGGCGGGCAACAATATTAAGACTATTTTTGTAACCTGAATATATGCTTCTAACGAAAAAGCCGTCTACGACTGAGTTCAATCTCATCCGTGACGGCTTTGTTCAATTTTATCTGGTTTGGAGAAGGCTTGTCCTATCCAAAAAACGATCACAATATATTCAGAGTTAGACTAAAAGCACCATTACGAAGCCGAAATATCCTTACCGTTACCATCGGTTAAAAAACTGTTCCGTTCCGCGAAATTGGTAAGACGTTCTTCAACCTCAGCACTCGTACGAAGCTTGAAACAGGCTGTCGCCTCCTTCTTGGCCTCCTCCGAATTCGTATTAAGAACACGGTGCTTTACCTTAAGCAAAGAAAGCGGAGACATACTCAGGTCCTGCACTCCGAGCTTAAGCCAGAGTGGAACTGCACGTTCATCGCCAGCGAGTTCTCCACATACACTGACAGGTATTCCAGCTTGCTTGGCGGCCTCTACAGTAGACCGAAGCATACGCAGCACCGCCGGGTGGAACGGATGGTACATATGAGCAATCTGCTCGTTCATACGATCCACCGCCAGTACATACTGCACTAAATCGTTCGTTCCAATACTGAAAAAGTCACTCTCCTCAGCAAGGAGATCGGCAATGGTCACCGCAGCCGGCACTTCAATCATGATGCCAACCTTGATGTGTGGATTATAGGAAATGCCACGACGGTCAAGATCGGCCATGGAGCGTTTAAGAATTTCATTAGCTTGGTGTATCTCATCAACGGAAGAGATCATCGGATACATAATCTTAACATTTCCGTAGCTGCTGGCTCTTAAAATGGCGGTCAGCTGCGTCTGGAACAACTCCGTCCGATCCAGACTGATCCGGATCGCGCGATATCCAAGCACTGGGTTTTCTTCCTCAGGCAATGAAAAATAATCCAACTGCTTATCGCCGCCGATATCGAGTGTTCGGATAACGACAGATGAATCCCCTGCTTTTTCAGCAACCTGTCGGTATACCTCGAACTGTTCATTTTCCGTAGGGAATGTGCTTCGGTCCATGTAAAGAAATTCTGTGCGGAACAAGCCTACGCCCTCAGCACCATTTCCCAAGGCCATATCCAGTTCCTTCAAAGAGTTCATGTTCGCTGCGAGGTGGAAATATGAACCATCCTTTGTAACAGCCTCCACAGTCGAGAGCAGCTGAAGCTGTTCCTTCTTCTTTCGCTGCTCATCCCGGATCGCCTTGTAGCGGTCCAGTATCATCTGATTGGGATTAATGTACAGATGCCCCTCATCTCCGTCCAGCACAAGGAACTCTCCTGTCTGGATCGGCTTCTCCAAACGGTTCTCAATGCCAGACACAAGCGGAATCCCGATTGCTCTGGCCATAATAGCAGAATGGGAAGTTTTCCCACCCGCCATTGTCACAATGCCCAAAACGTGAGATGGGTTGAGGTGAGCAAGCTGCGACGGAGACAGCTCCTTAGCCACCAGAATATATGGCTGTGTATCCGACGGCAGTGTCACTTCAGGCGCACCAAGCAAATGTTTGAGAAGACGGTTTCCGACATCCTTGATATCAAGCGCCCGCTCTTTCATATATTCATCATCGAGCAGATCGAACATCGATACAAAATGGTCAATAGCTTCCTTTACAGCAACTTCGGCCGCTTTGTATTGACGCTCAATCAGACCCTGAATTTCATTCATGAACACCGGATCCTCCAAAATAGCGAGGTGTGCATCAAAAATATGCGACTCTTCATCCCCCACCATTTCTTTGAATTCGTTCTTGATATATTCAATTTCATCCTTGGAGGTCCGTATGCCTTCATAAAGGCGCTCGAACTCTTTGGCCAAATCGACGGCGTCGATTTCAGAATCTGGCAGATCAAGCTCCCAATGAGGAAGCACAAACGCCTTGCCGAACGCAACGCCCGCTGCTGCGCCAATGCCTTGAATCATGATTCTCTACCCCCAGCGTTACTTTCATTTAATACAACTGACATGACCGATGATTGCCCTTTTTTGACCGATTTGAACGGTGCAAAACTCCATGACCTTACTTTATCCGGATTCGTAATAACCATTGGTGTTGCAAGTGAGGCCGCGTGTGTCTTTAGATAACCAAGATCAAATTTTACCAGTAATTGTCCTGGCTCCACCGCGTCTCCTTCGCTTACGACGGCCGTAAACGGCCCCTTCAGCTGCGAAGTATCGATACCAATGTGTATTAGAACCTCCAAGCCTTCTGGCGTGGAAATACCGATAGCGTGCATTGTAGGATATATATGCATAACTGTTCCGTATACAGGCGATACCAACTCACCCTTTTCCGGAATAAAGGCCACACCGCTGCCCACTAGCTTGGCTGCAAAAATATCATCCGGCACTTCCTCAATAGGCAGCATCCGGCCTTGGACTGGAGCACTGAACAATACCCGTGGCAGATCCCGCTGCATCAGCTTGTTGATCTCCTCGCGGATCAGCTCGGAATACGTACCGAATACAACCTGCACGTTGCCGCCGCCCAGCTTAATAATGCCTGCCGAACCGAGAAGCTTAAGTGCGTTTGTATCAATCTGACGATCGTTGTATACGGTCAACCTTAACCGAGTCATACAGGATTCTACCTGTACGATATTGTCCTTACCACCCAGCGCATCCAAAATTAGCGGAGCCTGATATGGGATATTCCCGGCCCATCCTTCCAGCGCAGAGCCTTCCTCACGTCCCGGTGTTGGAATCCCGAACCTGCGGATCGCCCACCTGAATAGAAAATAATAAATTAATCCGTAGGCAATACCAATCGGAATGAGTATCCACGCATTTTGGGACAGATGATAGTTGATCACAAAATCGATAAACCCTGCGGAATACGAAAAGCCATGATGAATATCAAATGTATACGTCAAAACCATGGCAAACCCGGCCATCAACGCGTGCAGGACATACAAATATGGTGAAGCAAACAAAAAGGCGAACTCTATCTGCTCTGATACCCCTGTCAAAAAACATACGAGAGCCGAACGCATAAACGTCTTTTTGACCTTTGGTTTCAGATCCTCCCGTGCTTCCCCAATAATTGCGAATGCAATAGCAGGCAGGGCGAACATCATGATCGGAAACAATCCGGCCATAAAATCCCCCGCTGTCGGGTCACCTGCAAAAAATCGGGGCAGATCACCTTGAACGATCGTGCCGTCCGCTGTTTCATATGTACCAAGCTGAAACCAGTAAACATTGTTTAATATATGGTGAAGCCCAAAAGCCGTCAGAACCCGGTACAAAATCCCGTATAAAAACAATCCGAATCCACCCATATGTACGGTCAGCGTATAAAAGGCTTCAAACCCCCTCTGTATGAATGGGGCAACACTTATCATTCCCCAGGCAAAAAGGGCGGAGAAAAATCCCATAGTGAGCAGAACAAAACGAGAGCCTCCGAAAAATTGTATCGCCTCCGGAAGCTTTATATGTTTAAAACGGTTGTAAACTATACTCGAAACAATTCCGAATATGATACCGATCAAGGTTGATGGCTGAACGCTTCCGTCACCGGCGATCGAGGTGACCTGAGCATAGATGAACATACCTGCCAGCGCCGCTAATCCCGCAGGACCTCCCTGATTAGACAGTCCCCAAGCGACTCCGATCGCGAATAAATAGGGCATATAATAGAACACACCGTGGCCGGCCGCAGAAGCGATCTCGCCCAAATTTTCAAATCCCCATGAAGCCCATGGCAAACTCCCTATACTAAGCAGGAGAGCTGCCGCAGGAAGAGCCATAGTAGGGAGCATGACTGCTCTGCCCAATTGCTGTAATGATCCCAACCAGTTCAAGGCGAGCCCTCCTTTCTATTCTAGATGGTAAGCGCTGATCTGGATTTTGTCAAAAGATATGGCCTATGAAAAAAAGGACAAGCCCCAATGCTGGGACCTGCCTAACACTTTAGTCATGAATGATTATTTTCCCCTCAATGCGATGGAATCCTCTACCTTTATACACCGATCCATGATCGCGATCATACCGTGCTCATCCGCAATTGCTGCAGCCTCGCTACTAACCACACCTTGCTGAAGCCATAATACCTTAGCACCGATCTCAGCTGCCTCACGCGCCACGTCAGCACAGTATTCACTTCTTCTGAACACATTCACAATATCAACCGGCTCAGGGATGTCCTGAAGTGATGCGTAACACTTCTCACCCAGAATTTCGGACGCTTTTGGATTCACAGGGATAATGCGATAGCCTCGGTTTTGCATTGCCTGCGAGACCATGTATGACGTACGGTCCGTTCGGTCTGACAAACCAACGACCGCAATGTTGCCAGCATTCCGTAAAATGTCTGCTATTTGTTCACGTGAAGGATTCTCAAACGCCATCTTGAATACCTACCTTTCCGGAGTTTCCCGAAGATTTCTTTATACCGCTAATCTATTTTACCCATTCCACATCGGCGCCAAGCGCTTTTAAATGATCGAAGTATTGAGGATATGACTTAGCAACATGGTGCGCGTCCTTAATGAGCAAGGGTTTCTCAGAACGAAGTCCAACTACGGTCAGAGCCATAATAACCCGATGATCATAATGCGCATTAATTTCTACGCCGCCTTCCACACCTTCCGGACGACCGTGAACGATGATTTCGGCCTGCTTTTCCTCAACATTTGCTCCTGCTTTGCGAAGTTCGTTCAAATAATCCGTAATCCGGTCACATTCCTTATAGCGAAGATTCTCCACGTTATAGAAACGGGAAGTCCCTTCCGCGAACACTGCGGCAGCAACCATGGCCAGAACGGCATCCGTTGCCGTATCCCCGTCAAATTCCAGCGCCTGCAGTTTGCCGTTTCCTTGTACACGAACATCCCCATTCTCATGTGTCAGAGGAGTCTGCATCATCTTCAGCACATCGATAATCGCTCGTTCACCCTGTTTGCTGTCCTCGGACAGATTTCGAATCGTCACATCCGATTGTGTAACCGCAGCAGCGGCAAGAACGGCTGCCGACCCAGGATAGTCTCCCTGCACGGTATATGTTTTAGCTTGATAGCTCTGACCTCCCGGAACACGGAAATGCATATAGTCATCAGTTGCATGAATGACGATGCCTGCCTGTTCAAGTACTTCAAGCGTCTGGCCGATCACGACCTTAGACTTCAGATCACCTGTAACCGTAATTTCACTGTCTTCCGCTAGCAACGGCGTAACGAACAGTAGCGCGCTGAGGTACTGGGAACTGACCGAACCCGAAACCGAAATATTTCCGCCTTTCGGCTGGCCACCACGGATTGTAATCGGCAGCCGTCCATTGTTGTGATCCACCTCAACCCCTAGCTGACCAAGTGCGTCGATGAGGTCATCATGGGGACGTTTGCCAAGTGAATCCGGATAAGTATTTACAAATGTAACTTCCTTGGACAATACAGTAATTCCCATCAAAAACCGGAGTACGGCTCCTGCATTTCCAACATTCAGTTCTTTCACATTTTTCGGAGAGCGTCCAAAGCCAGTAATAACCGCCTTCTCGTCATCTTCAACCAGCGTTGCTCCGAGGTCCTGAATGCAGCGTCTCATCGCATCGCTATCTTCACTGTGGGCCGGATAGTAAATCGTACTTTCCCCTTCGGCAAGCGCCGCAACAAGCAAATAACGAGTGGTATAGTTTTTGGAAGACAAGGCTCCAATTTCCCCTTTTAACTCGGGTGTCGGTCTGACAATAACGTCCATTATGTATTCTCTCCTTTTTTAGTAAGTATCGTTCTATCTTCATTCTCTTTTCACAAAATGGAAAAATTGACATGTAATTCTCTGCTTCGGTATCATAAAGGCATAATTATATGCACGATAATCTTCAGAAAAGAGGTCACATTAATGAAACCAATTTCTCAAATTGAACCTTCCGAATTAAAAAGCAGACTCCAAAGTGGAGAAAACATTTACATGATCGACGTGCGTGAAGACGATGAAGTTGCGCATGGCATGATTGCCGGCGCCAAGCATATTCCGATGGGTGACATCCCTAGCCGGCTGGACGAAATCCCCCGGAACACCGAAGTTATTTTCATCTGCCGCAGCGGCAGACGCAGCGAACATGTGTGTAATTTTTTGAGCCATCAGGGTATCGACAATATTGTTAATATGAGTGGCGGCATGCTCCAGTGGTATGCGGATGAGGAATAGTCCCGCGGACAGGGTCTCCTCATTATGTGGCTACTGAGCTGGGCGGGAATGGTTTCCCGCCTCTTATACGCCGGATACAATCCTTGAGGCTTAGCCGCGGTAATGCATTAAAATATCAAGGGCTACTTCATGAGCAGATTTTCCCGTTGTGTCCACGGTAACATCCGCAAACTGATAACATTCTTTGCGTTCCTTCATAATCTGTCGTACTCGTTCCACCAAGTTCCCGGCCAGCAGCGGACGACCCACATCTCCCCGGACACGCTGGACGATAGCCGCTTCATCAGCCGTAAGCGCTGCAACCCAGCCTTTGCTGCTCATAAGCTCACAATTTTCTTTCCGAAGTACAGCTCCTCCACCAGTGGCAATAACAAGTCTTTGTCGTCCGAGAACTTTCTCTAATACATCAGCTTCTGCATTGCGAAAAAAAGGTTCCCCTTCAGACTCAAACATGGCCGGTATCGACTTACCCACCGCCTTCTCAATTTCAGAGTCCAGATCAACGAGGGTATAATTCAATTGCTGTGATATTAGATGGCCGACCGTGCTCTTCCCCGTCCCCATCATACCGATCAGAATGATATTGCGGTCTGTTTGATTCAATTCCTCACCCCATTTACGCATTCATCCTATTAAACTTTTTCATATCATACCACAGGCCGAAAAGTTTGGACAATCCAGCAACCTAGCCTGATGAGAGCATTTCATATATTTATATTTTACGAGTCTATGTTTTGCCCATTTGTCATAAAAATAATAATACCCATTTCAAAGATTAAGATTGTCAGGAGTGATATCAAGACTATGTCTTACGACCATTTCACCCGACCGGAACCACCAAAGAGACTCAGCCAGATTTTGGACCCTACGCATCCTCTCTGTCGTGAGGACATTATATGGGTCCTGCACTACGTGCAAAAAAAAGTGGCTTCGAAAGACCCAGCGCTGCTGGACCTCTCAAAGCCACGGTTATTGCAAAGCTTCAACAGTTACTGTGAGGCAGCTATGCTACTGCTCAACAGTAAAGCGCACTTTCATGCCGATAATGACAACATTCGCGCTTGTCTATTGGATATCGTGCATGGACTAACCGATATTAATCCATCCAGTTGAAGTGGAATACGCCTTCTTTATCCACACGTTTAAAGGTATGCGCTCCGAAGTAGTCACGCTGCGCCTGAAGCAGGTTGGCTGGAAGATTCGCTGTACGGTAGCTGTCGTAATATGCCAGCGCACTTGCGAAGCCTGGTACCGGAATTCCCAAAGTCACAGCGGAAGTGATGACCTTACGCCATGCATCCTGATAATTTTCAATGATCTCTTTAAAGAATGGATCCAAGAGCAAGTTTTTCAGTTCAGGATTATTATTGTATGCGTCGGTGATATTTTGCAGGAAACGGGAACGGATGATGCAACCACCACGCCAAATTTTAGCCAGTTCTCCGAATTGAAGATCCCAGTTGTATTCATCGGAAGCTACGCGAAGCTGTGCAAAGCCTTGAGCGTAGGACACGATTTTGCTCGCGAACAGCGCTTTGCGGACATTTTCGATAAATTCCGCTTTGTCGCCAGAGAAGCTTTCCGTTTTTGGACCGTTCAAAATTTTGCTTGCTTCCACACGCTCTTCTTTCATAGCTGACAGGAAGCGGGAAAATACGGATTCGGTAATCATCGACAATGGAACGCCTAGATCCAAGGAACTTTGGCTTGTCCATTTACCAGTACCTTTTTGACCAGCGGTATCCAGGATGACTTCAACCATCGGTTTACCAGTCTCTTCATCGTATTTCGAGAAGATATCAGCAGTGATTTCAATCAGGTAGCTGTCGAGCTCGCCTTTGTTCCATTCCGAGAAAATAGCATGCAGTTCTTTGGCATCCAGTCCCAGCACATCCTTAAGGAGATGGTAGGCTTCGCAAATCAGCTGCATGTCGCCGTACTCAATGCCGTTGTGGACCATTTTTACATAATGCCCAGCACCATCCGGGCCGATATATGTACAGCAAGGTTCTTCGTTTATTTTAGCAGAAATCGCCGTTAAGATCGGTTGAACCAGTTCATATGCACTCTTTTGTCCGCCAGGCATGATGGAAGGCCCTTTAAGCGCTCCTTCTTCTCCGCCTGATACACCGGCACCGATGAAACGGAAGCCTTTGGCTTCAAGCTCTTTGCTACGGCGAACGGTATCCGGGAAGTAAGCATTACCTCCGTCGATAATAATGTCACCTTGGTCCAGATGAGGCAGAAGCTGCTCAATCGTACCATCAGTAGCTTGTCCAGCTTGAACCATGATTAGAATTTTGCGCGGAGTTTCAAGCGACTTCACAAATTCCTCGATGGAAAAGGTTCCAGTAAGGTTTTTTCCTTCCGCTTCCTTCAGCAAATCCTCTGTCTTTTGCGGAGAGCGATTATATACGGATACGGTGAAGCCTTTGCTCTCGATGTTAAGAGCCAAATTTTTACCCATTACAGCAAGGCCAATCACACCAATTTGTTGTTTTGCCATCTGGTTTCTCCATCCTTTACTCCAATATATTTGTACATTTCATCCCATATTGTCAAAATGAGAGATAAGTAACAATACACTTATATTAACGTTTTTCCGCAGAGAAGTGAACCCCTTCTACGAAAACAGGTCGCGCGAAAACACCCCTGGATGCTTGAGGTGTTGTTCGTGCTTTTTAGTTTGTGCAAGAATCCTGTTACCATTCAAGACGAAACAATTCCAGAGAAAGCTCCTGAAGTCTTTTTTTGCAGTCGTCAGCGGCGCTTACATTTCCCGCTTGTATCGCCTCGTGCAGTTTCTCCAGCTCGTCATCGGTCTCCAGCTTGCACAGCAGCAATCGGCGTTCCCCTTCCTTCGATTCGAACAGACGAACCATCTCTTGCTCCGTCATTGGCGTTCCTTTCTGGTAGAGCACACGCTGCCGATAGCCTGAGATCTCTACAAGCCGGATAACTTCGCCAAACAAAATATTTTCAATCAAAATCTGCCGGTCTTTAAACCGTTTAACGACCGCATGACCGCGCGTGTTCTCGATCAACTTCTCCATCCACTCCGCAAGCTTCGGATCCCTGATCATATAATCACCGACCAGTTTATAGCCGCTGCCCGTACGTTGGAAGCGCAGTTTCACAAGCTTTCGACCCGTCCTGATCGAAATAACGAATTGGGCCTCGTTCTCACTCCAATAAAGCGAATACCCTTCCTGGATCAGTTCCTTAATCAAGTCCTGGATATGCCGGCGGTCAAACCGGAGTTCCAGATTGCAGTACTCCACTTCCTCGCTCTTATTCACGGCACTCCCTCCCCGGTACTCCTTCTCCTATCTTACGCGGCTGAGATGTTTTGCCCCGATGGATTGCTTTGACGTTGTCTTATCTATATCTTATACTTCATCTTATGTAACGGTAACTTGGTTTATTGACTATTTTTACCCTCCAAGAAGAAACGCCTTCGGCGTCCATTATAAAGGATGGCGGCGTTTCTTCGAGAAATATAAGTCAAGCATGTAACATGAAATTTATACTTTCTTATATTTCAAAAAAGGGGCCCAAACCTTATACTCCGGCTTATGTCCGGTTATTGCCCGGTCCGCCTCAACAAAGGGTCTCGTGGGTTGTCCACAAGCACACGTTATAACTAGATACAGGGAGGCTGTTTATATATGAATTTCACGGGATTTACCGCAGACGATTTCGATGTATTCCTTGTTCCAGGTCTGGAAAACCGTATGGAAGTGTTGATTGAACGTGTCCGTCCGAAGCTGGAGACGCTTGGCGCAGAGATTGCTCCATACATATCCGCCTTATGCGGTGAAGAAATGTTCGTCCATGTTGCCAAACACGCGCGCCGTACCGTCAATCCGCCTATTGATACTTGGGTTGCCTGGGCAGCCAACAAACGCGGTTACAAGGCCCTTCCCCATTTCGAGGTTGGCATGTTCGAATCGCATCTGTTCATCATTTTTGCGATTATATATGAAAGTCCGAACAAAACCGTGTTCGCTGGCAACCTTGAAAAGCAGTTATCCAAAATCAATTCCAAGCTACCCAAGTCATATTACTGGTCAACGGATCATATGAACCCTGATGGCACACCACATGCCGACATGAGCAAAGAAAGCTTCGGCGTTCTCATCAACAAACTGAAACAGGTGAAAAAAGCCGAAGTTATGTGTGGCCTTCGCATTCCTCGAGAGGAAGCTGCAAGCATTGAAGGTGACAAGCTGGTCGAAACCATTCAGGATACCTTTGAGACTCTGCTACCACTGTACCGGATGGCATTTTAAATTTTTGGGTTTTAAAAAAATATAGCCTTCATTCGCATTATGCGAGCAAAGGCTATATTTTGTTGTACCTTTATTTTGAATCAAGCCTTGGCACGTCTCGGATGAACAGAAGGTCTCTGACGGCGACTAAGGAAAAGGTGAATGAAGAACAGTATCCCCATAACGATTCCGCTCGCTATAAATGGTGCACCGTGACCAACACCGTCCCACAGCCAGCCAGATACGATGGGTCCAAACACCATACCTGAGCCCTGCAGAGTTAAGAAGAAGCCCCAGACGGTACCTCTCTCGCCTTTCGGGACCATACTGGCAACAAAGGTGTTCCAGGCCGGCAAAATCATGGCATACGCGATACCGACAACGGACACCAGACCAAAAACAATCGGTAGTGCTGTAAACAAAGTAAAAATACTCAGTGTAAACGCGCAAAGTAGAAATCCGGCGTTCAGAAACCATTTCGTTCCAAAACGGTCAATCAGTTTACCTGCCGGAATAAGTGCAAGCACCGTAATTCCTCCCCCGACAATGAGCATCAGACTATATTGGTTTGGTGAAGCCCCAAGCTCGTTGCTGACATACAGCGTCAGTACCGGACTGAGGAGCCCGATGACAGAGGACTGTAAAAATAACGCTGGATACACCAGCCAGCTGATATTCAAAGTCGTCTTTATCTCATGAAGTGTAGCCTTGACGCTTGTCCGTAGTTTGTTAAATCCATATTTCAATCCCTTTCCAGCAGCTGCTGCAGAAGAAGAAACTTCGGATTTCACTTTTGACTTCACTCTGCCTGGAAGCAGCAGCGCGGTCAGGACAAGAATAATGCCCGCTCCAATCATAATTAAGAAAGTTGTCTGATAATTTTTGTTCGTATGCTCCATCACAAAGTTCATCGTGATCGGCCCGACTCCCGTTCCTGCCAGTGCCGCAGTCTCCAGGGCTCCCATCGCCGTCCCGTTGCTGTTGTTCGGGCCGGATATTTCCGTGGCTCCGGTCATGGCGCAAGGCCATAGAGGAGCTGTTCCCGTTCCAAGGATAAGGCATGCTAGCGACAGCCAAAACGGCCCGTCGGTAAATGCAATAATTACCACGCCGATGACAACCATCGACAGTGCTACGGACATGGTTGCCCGGAAGCCAAGGCGTTCCGCGATCCAGCCTGCAGGACTGCGAAACAGGTTGTCCCCCAAATACTGTAAGGCAAAGGCAACGCCAATAACGGTTCCCGATACACCCAGAACATTTTTCATATATACCGGCAGAACCGCCACGAGTAATGATCCCTTAATAAACTCGACTAAAAAAATAATCGCGAGCAGCTCAAAGAAAAAAGGAGACATTAATCGGCGCTTTTTCACCGGGGAAATGACTTGCGACATATTTTCACATCCCATCGTTCATACTGTTACAGCGATATCTCTATTCTTGCCTGTTCTCGGGAAGACATGCCTCCTATATCCTTTGCTTGCATTCCCCCTCCATTTTGCTATACTCAATTTTGTTTATATGAAACACAAATAGACAATCATAAACAATTTCACACACAGAAAGGTTGTGACAGCGTCCATGGACCATAGCCGTACACCGCTCTTCACCGCATTGAAAGAACACGCGGCCAAAAACCCGGTGCAATTTCACATTCCGGGGCATAAGAAGGGTCTCGGTACTGATGCAGAATTCCGGGAATTTATAGGGGATAATGCCCTCTCGATAGATTTGATTAACATCGCTCCGCTAGATGATCTTCATCAGCCTACCGGTGTGATCGAAGAAGCACAGAAGCTTGCGGCAGATGCCTTTGGAGCGGATTACACCTTCTTTAGCGTTCAGGGTACAAGCGGAGCGATCATGACCATGATCATGTCTGTCTGCTCTCCTGGAGACAAAATCATCGTACCCCGAAATGTTCACAAATCTGTATTGTCTGCCATTATCTATTCCGGAGCCAAGCCTGTATTTGTATCGCCAGCACAGGACTCCAATGTAGGAATCGATCATGGAATTACAATTAGCTCCGTACGCAAAGCGTTGAAAAGACACCCTGATGCTAAAGCGGTTCTTGTCATCAACCCAACCTATTTCGGTGTCAGTGCAAACCTGAAAGAAATCGTGGATCTGGCGCACAGTTACAACGTACCGGTCTTGGTTGATGAGGCGCACGGTGTGCTGATTCATTTCCATGATGACCTGCCGATGTCAGCGATGGAGGCCGGTGCTGATATGGCCGCAACGAGTGTCCATAAGCTTGGTGGGTCGATGACTCAAAGCTCTGTACTCAATGTCAACACGAAAAACGGTTATGTGAATCCGTTTAGAATCCAGACGATTATCAGTATGCTAACCACGACGTCAACCTCCTACATTTTGCTGGCGTCACTCGATACGTCTCGGCGCAACCTGGCACTGAATGGGCATAAAATGTGCGAAACAGCGATTGAAATGTCTCAGTATGCTAGGCGGTCGATCAATGAGATCGAAGGCTTGTACTGCTTTGGGGAGGACATTTTGGACGGTGGCGAAGCGACCTATAGCCTTGACCCCACTAAACTGACCATTCACGTACGCCACTTAGGTATTACCGGATATGAGACCGAGAACTGGCTTCGTGAGCACTACAACATAGAGGTCGAACTCAGTGATATGTACAACATTTTGTGTTTGGTCACACCTGGAGACACGGCAGATTCCATTGAAACACTGATCACCGCTCTCCGACATTTGTCCAAGACTTACAATAATGTGAATGAAATCAATGAATTGATTGTGAAAATCCCAGAAATTCCTCAGCTTTCTCTAATCCCACGGGACGCGTTTTATGGCGATACAGAAGTTGTTCCGTTCAAGGAATCTGCAGGACGGATTATTGCGGAGTTCATTTATGTATATCCGCCGGGTATTCCTATTCTTCTGCCGGGCGAGGTTATTTCCCAAGATAACATCGATTATATTATTGACCACGTAGATGTCGGACTTCCGGTTAAAGGACCAGAGGACCGCAGCATTCAAAACGTTAAGGTCATTGTTGAGGCCGACCCGATCTTCTAAAAAAGGCGGGAGAGATCAAAGACCCCAGTGCGTTGCACTGGGGTCTTTACGTTTAACATATACTATTCCTGAGCTGCTACCAGCTCGTTATAAGCTGCTTCAACCGCATTCCATTCTTCTTCATCTTCGATATTGTAAAGAACCATTTCTTCATTCTCTTCTTCCATACGCAGAATGACGCCGTCTGCTCCCGGATTTTCACGTTCAAGAAGAAGTGCATACAGCTTCTCGTTAACATCAAATGTCTCTACGAGTACCATTTCCACTTCTTTGCCATGCTCGTCCGTCAAAGTAAGCACAAACTCTTCATGGTCGTGGTCGTGCTCATGATCGTGATCGTGACCGCAGCCACATGCATCTCCGTGTTCATGTTTGTGATCGCTCATTGAGTAATACCTCACTTCAGTTAAAATTATCTACTCCCGTATGGTAACACGGAAAAATAACTAGGTCAATTTACCAACACCAACACATTAATTCAAAACTGTAATTACTTTTTCAGCCACTTTTACAAAGCTGGATTCAGCTGAAGTCTTGATGTAAAAGCCGACGGAATACTTACCGACTGTGTTGAAATCATACGTGAAGTCATCCGTACGGAACCAGAAATTATCTTTACTATTCTTGACTTCCTGGGTCTGTATATCCGTCACTTTTCCGGCCGGATCCGAGATCGCAACTTTAACCGAATGGATGTTATCATTTAATGTATCGATTTGGCTGAACACATTAAATTTCAGTTTGCCTTTATTTACGTTCCCGAAAACAGTATTTCCTTTGAACAGGAAAATATGCACATTGGGCTGGATAATAATCACTTTTCCACTATCCTTGTCCCAATGTACCGCACCATCAATATCACGGACCGGAATGTATGTTTTGCCTTCTATCAGATAGCCCCCGTCTTTCAGCTCCTGGCCATTCATCCATACTCGTACATGTTCTTTAAAGGAATCCGCAAACAACAAAGAGCTTCCGCCCATTAATGAAAGGACAAGTGTGCAGGCCATTATTTTTTTCCATTTCAATTTCATATAAAAGCATCCCTCCGCTACTTTTTCTAGTTGTTATATGTGTATACTACAAGGTAAAAAACAAAGTTGCGCAGATATAGGTAATTAATGGTCAATTTTTTTAAGTTAAGGATAAACACATAATAATCCGTGTAAATAAACAGAGAATTCGTTAAAATATACCTATTAGCTTACTCTATTATCATTATCGCCTGGAGGTTGAGTTCATTGACACTAAAACTGCAAATGATCGGTACCGGTGGTGCTTTCGCAAAGTCTTTTTTTAATAACAATGCACTTATCATTGACGAAAACTTTACCCTTCTTCTCGACTGCGGTGTTACAGCGCCTATGGCACTTCATCGTCTTGGTCGATCCTTTGAGTCTGTAGATGCTGTGCTCATTACGCATATTCATGCGGATCACGTTGGCGGTTTGGAAGAACTGGCGTTCAGAATGAAAATGCAATACAACCGCAAAATAGCGTTATACATAGCTGAAGCGCTCGTTATGCCGTTATGGGAAAACACTTTGCGTGGAGGATTGTATCAGGAAGGATCAATCACGTCTCTGAATGATGTATTTGATGTCCGTCCACTTCAACCAGGGACAGCCGTTGATATATCACCAGGCATTCGGGCCGAGCTTATCCAGACACGGCATATCCCAGGGAAGGACAGTTTCTCCATCTATTTCAATGACCGCATTTTTTACAGCGCAGATATGATTTTTGATCCGGAACTGCTAAATCGTTTGGTGAACGAACGCGGTTGCGAAGTTATATTGCATGAGTGTCAGCTCGAAGGCCATGGTGCGGTTCACACCACACTAGAAGAGCTGCTTAGCCTACCGGAGCATATCTGCAAACAGATCTATCTCATGCATTACGGTGACGAAATGAGAAGTTATGAGGGCCGTACGGATAGTATGCAATTTCTCGAACAGCAACGTATTTACGAGTTGTAACAGCAAGTAGATATCTTTATCCAGTCCGCTCATGAATAGAATCCTGGGTGTAGCGGGGAAGCTAGGTGTGGGAGGCGATATCAAATGAACAATGATCAACAAGCAGAAGTAGTAGCCGTACGTAAGAACGGTGATGGTGACATTGTACAGCTGAAGCTCGATACAGGCTCTGTCGTAGACTACAAGGCCGCTCAACAAATGGTTCAAAACAATGAAATTAAGAACCTGAACGTATTCCGTGGGCGGGACAATGAGATGCATCTTCGCTCCAATGCCGATGGCGACCCGAGCAACAACCTCGATAATATGCCGATATTTTAAGGAAAACGTCTATCGACTTAACAAAGACCCCGAACATTGATTCGGGGTCTTTTAGTTAGAATGGCTGTAATTTTAAGTTTATTGAAGTTGTTTTTTCATCCGTACATGGGGTATTCCAGCATCGTCAAAAGGCTCATCCGAAGTGGTAACGTAACCGAGCTTACTGTAAAAAGCTTCCGCCTGGCATTGTGCATCGAGCACGGAATGTAACAGCTTCAGTTCACGGGCTTGAGTCTCCATAGCCATTAACAGCACACGGCCTAGACCTTTAGATCGAAAAGGCTTCCGAACAGCAATACGCTGCATTTTGGCTGAATCTTTATTGTAATATGTCACCCTGCCTGTTGCCGCATATTCCCCTTCGTATTTAATCAGGATATGATGCGCGTCGGCATCCAGACTATCAAGTTCGTCGATCTCAATATCTAACGGTACCTTCTGCTCAATGACAAATACTTCCTTACGAATGTCCAGCGCTTCACGCAACTGCTCCTCTGTCGTAACATTGATGATTTCTGCTGCCAATATAAACACCTCTTTATATGGGGAATTTCCTGCATCACTTCGCCGGATATAGATGAATTATTATACAAAATTTTTGTTTTCCTGTATAGTAGAGTGAAATGTATACTATTGGAAAGGGGCTGCAAGTGGGCATGGGTATGAAAGGCACAATTATTTGGTCTATCATCATTTCGGTTCTGTTGATTTACCCCATGTTTTATACCATCAAAAAAGGTTATTCCCGCAAATGGGATGATGAATAGAAAGCACACCACAAAACCGTCAGCTCTTTCCGGGCGACGGTTTTGTGGTGTGCTGTTACCGTTGAGGTAATCTCGACTATTTCACTGAATCTCGAAGACTATCCTGCGGCTTTAGAGACGGTTCAGGAATCAGGCTCTCCCCCCGTCCCCGACCAGACGAATAAACATCTTTATCGACTGAACGGTCATAGACATTTTGTAGTACAGGTGCAGATGGTGCTTGTAGGTTTTCCATCTCTACGGACGATCTTGAGGAAATACTGCACCCACCGAGCATTGGGACAGCCAAAAGCACGGTGCAAATTCCAATCCCACTTAATCTCAGATGCTTTCTTACCATCATGCAGCCCTCTCTTCTTTCTGGAAAAACCATGCTTTCCTTTAGTCTGAACCGGATTACCGGATTTTATAACGAGAAAACAATTGACACTTGTAAAGGCAGCTGATAATATATAAATTGTCTTTCGAAACAGCATATTTATTATTTTATTATGATCTGTTAGCTCAGCTGGGAGAGCACTATCTTGACAGGGTAGGGGTCAGTGGTTCGAGCCCACTACAGATCATCAACGAAAACCCTTGTGGCACTAAGCCGCAGGGGTTTTTTCTTGTTTATACACCTCTCTGTTTTTGGTGCCGTGATACGAATTTGATACGAATCGACTTTCGATACGAATGATACGAAAAAAGCAGCGGTTATGCTCCGCTGCTTACTTTTTCTGGGATGGTATCAAAATTCGTTCCCTCAAACCAATTTCTAAATACCATTTTACTGATGTAAATATCTCTTCCTGCTCGGGCTACGTGGAATGGAGCGTCTGCTAAAAATTCATATGTTTTCTTTTGACTCATCCCCATTATCTGCTCGATGTGCTTTGGTCTAAGAGTCATCGGGTAATCATTCCAATCCAAGCTATTAGTGATAGTCCCCATATTGATCACCTTCCTATTTTTACACCTTTTCCACCACTAAATTCATATTTAAAGCCAGTTTGTAGAACGCCCTCCATCTGATTTTGCTATAAGTCTTCTCGCTGATCGGTGGCTGAAAACTGAAACTATACACCTTTTGATCAGTAATATAATCATGCTCGGTTGTCATGTAACGCTCCTCGATCAGGAATTTTTCCATGCGTGGCAGACGTTTTACCAAACGCTCAATACGATCGCAGTAATCATTCCGATGTTTACTCGAGTCAACGTTGTAAATCGCAATGCTTGCAGTTTGATCACTGGTCACATTTGTAGGGCCACTCGGCCTATCCTCATATGAGGCTGTGATGCTTGCCTCACGCTCTTCAAAGGTCAAGTACTTATATATCCTGTATTTCTCGAAAGCAGCTTCAACGGCTGCCTGTGTCTTCTTCCGGTCTATCTCTGGCAAAAAGCTTTGTTGACCCACCTTATCACCTCAATTCCAAACTTGAAGGGGATCCCCGACCGAAGCCGGGAAATGAATTATGTTAAAACGGCAGATCATCATCATTGTCTGGCATCGGTGGTCCATCTTCTTCAGCTGCAGCTGCCTCTTCCAGTGTCATCTGGTTCTCGTCCTCAACCTCGACCGTGCCATCTGGATTGATCTTGCCGCGAATACCTTCTCTCGGCTCGTTAAACTCCTCTATACTCATCTGGCTTGGAGCGACATTCAGTGTTACGTTACGACCAGCGAACCGATATAACTTCGCTGCCTTATCGTCGCTGTCACCTTTAATACCGAATTTCATCACTGTCTTTTTACTATCACGTTGCATTGAAATGAACTCAGCGTTGATCTCGCCGCAAACATCATCTCCACCGACTTCCATGGAAATCACAACGATATCACCGGATAAATCAAACAGCTCAGCTTCGCCGTCCACATCCTCGGCACCCTTGATTTCAAACTTCAGGATCTCTTTCTTATCATCTTTTTGCATCGATTTAAAAAGTACGTTCATGCTTGTTTTCATGGATTATTGCTCCTCTCGGTTATCGATTAAATTAAAAATCTCCAGGTAGGTTGATAGGGTCCAACACAGCAATAAGAGCAGCTTTACAGATGGCTTCAGGAGCAGTGATAGCAAATGCGGCTATACAGTTGACTGATGCGATGTAACCACCGCCATGATTAGTTTCAATAAATGCATGGTAACCAAATTTTTCGAACACTTCCCATGCTGCGGATAAATTCGTGGAGTAGTTCGGAACATCTCGCCATATAACACTTGTATCTGTAACCTTCACATAAGATCCGTTGCCCTTATACTCAAATTCAGATAAGTCTTCACCATCGAACAATATCTCATGGACATGCCTATCTATTTGCCACGGCTTCATAGCCAGTATCTCTTCCCTTGTCATTCTTCTTCCTCCCTCAATCTCGCTTGAAGCGAACTGACTTCTAACTCCAACCCTTCAATCGTCATGTTTGCCGAGAAGAGTTCATTGTTGAGATCCTCCGCAACCTTCGTCAGCTGATCAGCACGAAGTTTTTCATCCGCCAGCTCTCTACGCTGATTTAAAAATTGTTGGTGCTCGGAATAATAAATAGCGTTTATACGTGCGAATGCTTCTTTATCTTCCGGCGTAGTGGTGGATGCTGGTGGGGTGTCATGAATGATGTTGCCGATCTTAACGAGTTTGTCATTGTCATTTGCGCTTAACCAAAACGTCCCCTTGCCATCTGTCATTTCGAAGTGTCCTTTGCTTTTTTTTCGAATAAAAATCCCGATTCGTCTTGGATTGTCTTCACTGGCATAATGGTTCTCAATGAGGTCTCCGAATTTGAATTTGTATTTCGGCTTTACTTGGCTATTCATGTCTATCCCTTACCTACTGGGTAATCCCGACCTTTTAACATAGCTTCATATGCCCTGTACTCGTATACCTCGCCAGTATAAGTCTGACGTAGCTTTTCAATGCTGTCCTTGATTGCACAGCTACCTGTAAAAACAAAACAGTTTTCTAGTGATTGAATGTCTCTATAGGTTACACTCACAAGCTCTTCTCCTAGCAAACTTTCTACTTTTTCATAACCTCCATCCCACCATTGACCATAACAATGTACAACCTCTCCATTTTCAAGAGGGATGTCGAATTTATGCCCACCGAAGGCGTAGAACCCTGGACTTGGTCGATCATAATAATATGACTTTATAAAGGTGCAGCTATCATCAATACCAATGATCAAATCACCTTGTTGGTAGTACTTGTACTCGATTGGCTTATCCAGCACATAAGCAACACCATCATTAAACTTAAGCAATTGCCTCGACATTGTATGTCATATATGTCTTTCCTCCTTATACTGGAGCTTGCAACCACACCTGGAATTACAACCACACCTGGAATTACAACCACACCTGGAATTACAACCGCCGTTCTTGCTGATAGATCAATTTCTCGCCCTGGTATAGCTCAGTCATGTGATACCCAACCATTTCCCGAGGAAAGGGCAAAGGGCCATGTTTGCAAGCTTCACAACGGCTGAACCTAACTTGAACAGATGTTTGTTTCCATTCGGCATTTGGAAGCTTAGGCCTCACGTAGTACCAGTAAATTGCCTTATATTGAACGTGGTCGATTGTGTTAACGATCTGCTGGCAGTAATCGCACTTGTAAGGCAGAAATCCTTCGAACACATCTCCTTGACCTTCGACCGGTCGATCTTGTCGATACCAGCAAAAGCGTTCATGATCGACTACCTCATACACGTTGCCGTACATCCCCCGAACGAACTCCCAACGTTGTCCAGCAGCCACCCTATCAGCTGAACGGCGTTTTAATCGCTGGTCCGCTCTGACGTTGAGCTTCATGCCGGTGTTCATGCATTGGTAGGGCACGTTTTATCCCTCCTTGATGGGTTATGGCGGTTAAGGCTGTTTGTATGTGATAAATACCGTATCTCTGGCGTATTGAGTTTGCTGTTGATGGCTTCCACGAACCATCATGACTGTCGTGAAGTCCATCTTTATAATTTGGAAGGCTGGGTTATTGCTTAAAAACTTAGTGATACGAAGGTCAAGGTCATTTTCTATCGTCTTGATTTGCGTCACAAAGATTTCGCTCGCTTTTCCGATCATCGTTTATCGCTCCTTTGGTATGAAAACTTCTTGAAATTTATCGCGTATTACATATAAGAGGTGATTTTATGTTAGTTCTAGATTTGTTTGTTATGTTGCTTGGACTTTTTGTTACCGTACTAGCGTTTCTTTTTTTGTTAAAACCCGATTCTGACTGGGTTAGATGGATCAAAAAGATCCCTGAAGACGTGACCCTAGATGATGCTGATTTATTACGTTTCAGAATTATTGGATTATTAAACATCGGTGTAGGAGCAGCTCTTATCGTTGGTTCAATTTTGAAAATTTTTGTGTGGTAGTCGAATTAATAGTAGGGTTATGTGGGTTAAGCATTTACACCCACAACCTTATGCCCTAAGATCTCAGCGGCGATCTGCAAACCTGTACGATAAGCCAAACCTTCTTGAGCTCCATACATCGCTTCTGCTTGCTCAAACTCATACAGCAGCTGTTCCTCTGGAGTCCGCTTGATCTCGTAGCCAAAAT
Source organism: Paenibacillus uliginis N3/975 (assembly GCF_900177425.1). NCBI lineage: Bacteria > Bacillati > Bacillota > Bacilli > Caryophanales > Paenibacillaceae > Paenibacillus > Paenibacillus uliginis. The sequence goes on from NZ_LT840184.1 coordinate 4,183,474, forward strand.
ACACTGCGCGGATCATGTCATCCATCGTCATATCATTCAGCGGATCGAGCTCACCCAGCCTTCTCTCACGTGTAATAATGAACGTCTGTGAGTGATGCAGGACAATCTCATCCGGCTCTTTGACCTGTAGGACCATTCTCAATGCATCTGCCTGTTCTTGAGGCAGACGTACAGGTATTTGCGGGATCTCCTCTTTTTGTATCGTATCCATTTCAAGGTGGATCGGAAGAGGTCCAATCTCTGGCTCAACTGGTACCTCTTTTTTTACAGCAGTATCCTCGGACTTCTCCTTTTTCCCTTTGATGGCTTCCTTGTATCTGAAAATCGCTACCTCTTCAGCAGCTTCATCTTTAATGCCCCACTGTTTCGTAAGCCAGTAGCTTTCAAGGCTTGCCAACGTAGTTCCGAGTTTCTTGGAAGCTTGTTCTTTGGACAATCCCTTAGCCCGTAGTGATAGGTAATCCTGCTTTTTCACCTTTGCCATATTTGTTTCGACCTCCTTAATTTTGGTTGCAAATCCTATTGGTTTTTTGTGTGATGGTGGAATCGGTTTGCCTTGTATCGCAGCTAATTCCTCTGGATTAAGGGTGTAATGATTGATTTCGCTTGGTGGTGATCCACCTTGAATTTCATTCTTCCAATTGGGTACAGATGTGCCCATATCATCCCTCCTTCACTCAAAATAAGAACGGCTGTTCCGTCAATTGGGTGTGACTATCTGCCGCCGCAGGCTTCCCCCGGCGTTTGGTCGATTTTGATTTTTTCTTCTTCGTTTTCTCGTACTCTTTGTATCCGACCGGATCGATGATGGACCAGATCACTTCTCGCTGGTACTCCAGATGGAAATCGTCCAGCGTCTTCTCACCGTTCCGGATCCGATAAACCGCCTCGCCGATCTTGGCGATGATATAAGCGTCAACCACGTCATGCCTTGGGTTGGAGTATCCGAAGTGCTCCAGGGCCGCGGCTGCCATTGCCTCTTTTTTTGCTTTCCCTTTGAGTCGTTGTTTGGATCCAGGCTCCCCTACCCAGCCGCTTACATTTACGAATTTCTTAACGGCATTGGGGGCAACCTCGTCGAATTCTAGCCCCCTGCGGGTGATCATCCCTTCGAGACCGCCGTGAATCTTGGCTGTGGTGATCAACATTTCGGTTGCGTGCCCAATCCCCTCTTTGGTGACCACATCTCCGGGCCGGAGAATGCTGTATATCTGATTTTCAAGGGAAATCCGCTGCTCTTGAGTGATGCCACCCGGCTTATACTCTCCTTTCCCTGTCAGTACAGCTGCTCCTATGGGCTGTCCCGTGGCATCCAAGATGACCACTCCTGTATTTGTGGCGGGGTCGATGCCGACGATTCTCATTCTGATGCCTCACGGCTCCATGAAATCAACCAGGATATCTGATGGTAAAGGTACCGCTGATGTTGATTAATTTTTTTCCGGTAATAAAGGTTGGTCTCGTTACTGATCGCTTCACGATGCTCACCACAGAGATCGACCAATGCCCAAGTACCTTCAGCAGCATGGTTACACTTTGGAAACTTACATCCTGGCATCTTGCACAACCTCCCATGACCGCTGCCGTGCGTACTCATTAATCTTGTAGAGATGATCAAAATAAGCTCGTTTAATCACATCGTCGAGTACTTTGTTTGCTTCGCTTGGTGACGTGATCTCCCTTGCCTGCTGCCGGATTAGCCCAACGGTTACCTGAAGTACATCAAACAGTTCGCTGAGCATGCGGCGCTGATCGTAGTTCGCTGACTCAATTTCCTCAACCAACTCGTTTACTTCTTCCTGAAGCTTCACTCTCATATCCCCTGGCTGGTATCCCTTAACCGGATAATCAATCAGAGGGATAGCAAAGCATATATGTTCTGGCATCCGTTTCCCCTCGCTTTCTAAAAATCCAGCCATCCTCCCAAACTCTTCTTCGGCTTCTCTTCAACTGGCTGCTGTGGCTCCTGTGGTTCGTTTTCTGGCGCCTGTTCAGATTCCGGCTGTATTTGTTCCGGTATGTGTTTTGGTCCTCCGCTTAGGTCCTGATAAGGCCATCCTAATTCTTCATACTTCTTACGTAATTCCGGGAACTCTTCCGCGTACTTTCCTCTGCTGTATTCCTGCACAAGCTGTGCGGTTCGAGTGAGCATCCACTTTTTCCGGTTAATGTCCTCCTCGTCCGCCAACGGATCGATATCTTCCAATTCTTCCGTCAATGAGACCATGCCTTGTATAGCACGGTTGAATTCTTCGTCATCTTTTATAACTCGGCTCATGCGCTTAATCCCTTCTCCTTGCGCTTTTGCTTCATTTCTTCGGTGATATTCAAGAAGGACTGGTACGGTTTGTCAAACACCATGGTTATCGTTCCAGTGCCGACGTTTCGACCCTTGGCAACGATCAGATCAATCAGACCTTTACGGGCGCTATCTGCGTTGTAGTAATCGTCCCGGTAAAGGAATATAACGATATCAGCATCGCTCTCAATATTTCCGCAATCTCGAATATCTGACATCATAGGACGCTTATCTTGTCGCTGATCTACGCTTCTTCCTACCGCAGCCAAACACACAACCGGAATCATTAACGTACGAGCAATTTGTTTGAGTTGATAAGAGATATACTTGTACATTTCCCTCTCGCTCGTGAAGTTCTTTTCACTTCGGAGATGCTGAAGGTAATCAATATACAGTGTCATTTTGGGATACAGCTTGACCATCCTGCGAACGGTACGCCATATATGTTCAATGGTCGGGCCTGACGAATCGTCGATGAATATCTTACGTTCACCAATCAAATCGGCGGCCCTACTGTAACGTTCCCAGTCACTTTCTGTCATCTGGCCGGACTTCATGTGCGATATCTTGACCCGTCCAACCGCCCCGATCATTCTCTCAAGCATATTAAATGCCCCATCTTCACCAGAGACAATAAATGAAGTCGATCCGTCTTCACTGGATGCATAAGCTTCATTGCAAAGGTAAGCTGATTTACCTACCGACGGCCTGGCTCCGACGACGATAAAATCACCGTTCTGATGCCCTTTACTCATGTTGTTGTAATCTGTGCTGCATGACTTACGTCCGGTTACACCTCCAGGGTGTTGCGACCGCTTGATGATTATCGACGTATGCCTCTCAAGTAGATCCGATAGATTCATCGGGCCGTCCTTAATCGATGTTCTAGCCTGGATATCCTCCAGTTCTTCCATGCGAGCCTTGGCGTTTTGCAAGGTTGTTTTCCCTGTTGCTATTAGCTCCGCAGCATCTTTCATCTCACGCTGTACATATTCATCGTTAACAATCTGTTGATAATGCCTGAACATCCCATTGGTGTGCGGAACTGATCTTTGGATTTCAGTGATTCTACTGAATCCGCCGATCTTCTCCACTTTCTTCCCCCAATGTTGTGCAAGTAAGGGGAGGTAAAAGGGATCCGGCTGATCTGAGAATTTCTTATACGCGTACTTTAGCACCTCGAAGATTTTCCCATTGTCCCAAGCCGGGGAGAATGATTCCGGCATCAGAACGCAGTCGTCCATAAGTGTTTTATCCAACATTATCGATCCCAGGACGTTGATCTCAGCTTCGTATAAGTAGTTGTAATCATTCATTTTCATCACCGCCGCCGCTGTAATCCTTGAAGGCCGGAACCCTAGTCTTGTTAAAAAGTTTTTGTAGCTTCTCCAGAACATGATCTGGGGGTGGACCGACAATATTGTTTTCGTGGTACTCCTTCAAGGACAAAACTTCTTGCTCTCGCTCAATTTTCTGCACGTCATAAATAGAAAGTTGTTTTTTAGGTCTAAGAATATCGGCTATAGTCGGTTCGAATCTCTCGTTATCAATGTGTAAATCCAAGGCGTACATAGCTTGATCCAACGTGACCCCATTGATATTCAGTCTTTCATGCCAAAGCTCTGCAGTTGGACTTGATAGAGCCCTACCACTTTCATCGCGGTTAATTAGATTTGTGAAGCCTGGATATGCCCTTTTGATTTTCGCCAACAATCCGATCACTTCCGGCATTGATATTGTCTGCACCTTTGTTCACCTCGTTGGCATAAAGTTGTTTCAGATCGTCAAAGTCTTCATTCGCCTGTTGGCTACGATTTTTGTACCCCCCAGACTTTTGTTTGTTCTTAGACAGATGTTCCTCATATTTCAATCGCAACCATCCACCTCGTTTAAACACTGCATAATCACTTGCATAAAACTTATCCACGGATAATTTGTATGAACTGAGAACATCGAGCATCCACGTTAATCCTTCTTGTCCAAACTCGTTCAGCAGCTTCTCATGTTCTTCGGGCTTGAGCCATACACTTTCTGCATATTCACTTTTGCCCTCACGACTCTTTTCCACTTTGGATTTAGAAGCCATTTTGTCTACAGCCCCTTTGTGAGTTTTATCAGTTAAACATTCTTCTTTAATACCTTCTTCTTTAATACCTTCTTCTTTCATTGGTTGCTCTGCTGGTTGCTGTGCTGGTTGCTCTGAAAAATTCTGCTGGTTGATTGTGCCTGAAATCCCTTGTCCTGCTTGGGTTCCTGCTGGTTGCTCTGAAAAATTCTGCTGGTTGCTGTGCTGGTTGTTCTGCTGGTTGCTATTTTGGATTATTTCGGGCTCATATTCGAAGGAATAAACAGTGAATTTACTGTGCCTTTGGGTCTGTTTTATGAACCCTTCATCAATCAGTTTTTTGATGAGAGTCTTCAGCCGCTGCTCGGATATATCAAGCCTCCGACTCCAACCAGGGCGACCAAAAATGAATTCCTTGTGATGGATTGTGACTTCCAGCCCGTCTATGGTTCGTATCTCAGGCTTGTCTGAATAACGGGCCAGAAAGTACATTTCACAAAACACCATCCAGTAATCTTTATCACGCCTGAGCCAGTGATTTTGAAGCTCTCTACCAATCGGGATAAACCCGCTCATGCCTCCTCACCAACGTTCTCTTTAAGCGTGAATAGCTTTGTTTGGTATTCAATTCCCCGTGGCACCGAGGACACACCCGAAAATCATCAATGTATTCCTCTCGTCCTGGGTTAATCTCGTTGCCGCATATCTGGCAATCTGGGCAACGTTCATATATTTCTACAACTGCCTGTTCCATAAGTAGATAGGAAAGCCGTTCATTTGAGATTTCATGTGAAATGCGCCTCCTAAGCGTTTATGATTTTGGTGGATTCGTTCTTGCGATGGATAATTTGAAGCAGATCAGCCTTAACCTTGTAAACAAGCCAGTCATTAGGATCAAGTCCAGCTGCTTCTATGAATCGTTTTTGCCTGAGTGTGGGATTCTTTCCATTCTTCAATACTTTCACTCCATTCAGATGATCTATCTATCAGCGACATACACAGGGCACCCAGTCAAAGCTTGTACTTCCTGTTTGAAAAGATCAGCATCACTGTTCGTATCAGACAAGTGAATCAACCAGATTTCTTTGACCTTACTCATGTCGTTTGCTCTGATGAATTCCTTCATGTTTTCAAGGCTGAAATGGGATTTCAGCAAACGTCGCTTTCGCTCAACGCCGACTATTCCTGAGATTATGTTCTGGTCCAAAATATGTTCTGAATAATTGCACTCTATGAGCAAATGTGTCAGACCGCTAAACTGGAACTGGATATACCAGGTATCTGTTGCGAATAACAGCTTTTCCCCAACCTTGTTCACGAGTAGGAATCCAAGTGGTTCGTCAGCGTCGTGTTCGACCTCGAATGGCAGGATCGTCCATGTACCTAGTCTGAATTGCTCCCTGGCCTTCACAGAGATTGCACGATGCCCACACAATCCAGCTGCTTCCAACGCTCCAGCAGAAGCATACAGGTCAATTCCGAATCTCATGATATTCCGCGCAGCCAAAGAATGATCTTGGTGATGGTGGGTCATTAAACAACCAGCTATTTCCGACATTCGATAATTTAGGGCTCGTTGTATGTCCTTGAACCGAAGCCCGCACTCCAGCAGCAGGGGTGTATGACCGTCAGTCACATAATAGGCATTGCCCGCGCTGCTGGACCCTAATGGCTTAATCTCGATCATCAGAAATCGTCGTCAGCTGGAACGTTGTTCTTCTCAGGCTTATTGCTGGCTGGAGGTGGTGTCTCCATCTTCTGTTCCTGTTTAGGTTGATCAGGAGCAGGCTCGTCTTGTGGCTTCCATTGTGGTTCAGTTGGCGTCTCAGGCTTGATGTCGATCGGTTCACGATTGGCTCTTTCTGTGATCTCCTCTCGGACTGCAGCATAATCGCCGTCTGAAGCTTGATCATGAATCAGCTCAACAAAGGCGCTACCGAAATCTTTTGGAATCTTTTTGACCAAGTTGTTCCGCATCTTACGAATGATCATGGCCTCACGGCTGTGATACTCAGACCATGCCGGGCTAATCCATTTTTGAAGCTCGTCATCATCCAGTGCCTTCAATCCGAGTTCTGAAGCTTTCTTCAACAGAACAGTTTTCTTCTCAGCAATTTTCTTTAACTGGTCAGCATTAGCGTCATATCTCGTTTTCCCTGCTGGCAGCACGCCGAACGTTTCGTTCATCATGTTATTTTGAATATGTGCGACGAGGTTTTTAGCTACGTCATCACGTTCTGAAATAAAGTATTGAATACTCTGATCCTTGAAGATGATCGGATACACAACCCGCACGACATCCCCCTTGCCTTTAGGTGTCCATTTCGGAGGAGTCATCTCCAATCCATTAAAGGACGGGTATTCGAATTCATCTCCTTCTCGCACCAACCAGAAGGGACGGACCTGATCGACGTTTCGACCGAAGTTACTCAGGATCGCATCGTTACCGTCGCCTTCGATCCCCATTTCAATCTGCTTCTTCCAAACGTCCTTACCATCGACCTTGACCTTGACGTTCCGGATTTGGAAGTACACTTCGCGCGGACTGGCAGCCGCATTCAACTTCAGTGCAGCCACATTCAGCAGGGTTGTCGTCACATTGTTTTTGTCGAGCTGCGAGTCGTTGAAGCTCAATCCTTTTGTGTCCAAAGCAGCGTTGATGGAAGACAAAGCATTCATAACGCACTGCTTCGAATACTGATCCATGTTGATGCCGTTATTGACTAATTGACTTTCGATCATTGGAAGGAATGTATCATTCACTTTTGTTAATCCAGTGGAATAAGTTTGGTTACTCAAGGTTAAACGCCTCCTGTGTGGGTTTCGGCTTTATCAACGTATAAGTCGTGATATTCTTTGCTTACGATCAATCTGATTTGCTGGCCTGCCGTGCTCTCGATATCAGTCACAGCCTCAGCGTTATCGATAAATATTGGAGCGATCACCTTGTAATGCTCCGACAGAGTATTGATGATATCCAAGCCGGCATTAACCTGTGCTGCTCGGTTTAGGCCGTCTTCGTATGGAACCAGGTTCGGACCATAAAGGATTTTGCATGTCTCATTCAAAGCGCCGTTAACCTGGGTTTCGAACAACCGGAATTTCACGTTACGGAACTTGGCGTTGATCTTGGATTCGAGCATCTGAACTTTTGTGCGAGTAAACTCCTCTGTCAGATAGAGCTGCCGCTCCAATTCTTCATATTGCCGAGCAAGTTCTTTCTCCTCTGTCTTCAGCTCCTCGATGCGCTTCTGCCCTCTTTGGATCTGATCGAACCCGGCGTATTTTCTTTCTTGGGACTCGAGTTCAGCACGCAGACTTACCACTTCCAAACGGGCCTCACTTAAGGCACTGACAGACTGTGAGCGAAGTTCTCGTATCGTGCGCTCAATTTCCTCGCGCTCCTGCAATTTGCTTGCATACACTGGATCAGAAGCAATGTTTGGAGTAGATGACTCGAGTGTTTCGATTCCTGTCACGAGCTCTTTGATTTCTTGGTCCAGGGCATCCATCTTGATTCGGTTAGTTTCGATTGTGTCTGTGATCTGTTCAATTTCTTTAGCCCATTGATCAGCCAAAAGCTTTTCGGTTTTTCCGCGAGACACGATCTGTTCAAGGGTTTGGGATTTTCGTGTGTTAAACTGCTCCTCTGCCCTTTTCCGCGCTTCTTCAACCTTTTCTATGGGCAACGATTGACCGCAAGTTGCACACGAGTCTTCACCGGAATAAACGAACTGCGATTCTTTTTCCTTGTCTCGCTCATCACGCAGCCGGGCTCTCGTTTCCTCGTTCTCTTTAATTTGGGAGCGCAGCCTTGTTACATGGGCTTCCATCCTTTTCGTTGCATCCTCAAGCGCCCCATAGTCGGCGTTTTTCTTGGAGAGATGCTGGCGCTTGGCACTGATTTTTTCAAACGAACCTGCCTGGATTTCATTTTTGATCTGAAGCAGCTCGCCATCGATCTCCCGCAGACGGTTTGTTTTAACAGCTATCTCCCCGCCGTTCTGGATTCGGTTCATTTCGTCTTCTTTGTTGCGGATCCGGTCGCGAAGCGTCTCGATTTGCTTTTGCATCATTTCCTCATTCAGACCGTCAGTATCAGGCATAACTCGCTTGATTTCTGCTATGCCGTTGGGGATTTCCTTCAGCCTGCTATTAATTCGAGCCTGATCGCTTTTGATCTTATTTTTGTGAATATCCAAGGTCCGATTTTCCAGAATTGACGGAAGCTCGGACAAATCCTTGTTGTTCGAGATAACTTCGTTGTCGGATATGTCACCGCAGACCTCCAACAACAACTTTCGGCGTTCATTTAAATCAAGTCGCTCAGCATAGTACGATGGATTAGTCAGCAGTTTGAACGCTTCCTCGTCAATGATCTTTGAAATCTCAGTTGTGTAATTTCCTTCACTGTATGGAGCGCCATCAACAAAATGATTTGTCTTATGACCTGTGAATTCAGCAGTAGCAGCTCCGCGCTTCTTCGTCCATTTTTCGGTGAATACTTTACGGAACTCCCGGCGCTTCCCATCAACTTCAAGAACACCAATGACCTCGTGCTCAACTCCATGCATCGGCTCACCGTTAGATTCCAGGGTTTTAATCCATTTCTCAGGTTTCCCCTTCTCCCTGCTGTCCTTGTTAAACAGGAGCCAGTAGAAACCATCGAATAGAGTCGTCTTACCCGCTGCATTGGGGCCGTAGATGTTGGTGTCCTGACCGTCTGGCTGAAGAGTGACTTCCTGAAGACCTTTGAAATATCTAAAGGTTAAAGAGATAATCTTGATTTGCTTTACCATTTGCCTTCCTCGCTTTCCGTGGTATTATGAATTTGTATAATTTCTTATTGACCGCTCTCATTGGGCGGCTTTTTTTGTGTGATCTGTGACAAGGTTGTATTTTTGTTCGATGATGTTCATCTGGCCTTTCAGAACTTCCCTATGCTTTGGATCGGTTTCCTCCAGGTACCATTCGTATAGAAACAGCAGCTTATCGATGTCTTTCAGGGTTTCAGGTGTAAGAGATTCGCGGAAACTACTAAACAGTTCGCTTTCTGTTCTCATGCTTTAAAGCTCCGCAAGTTCTTGTTCGAGCCGAGTAATTTCACGGTTGATAGCTTCAATAACAAGCGTATTTATCTCACCAATCAACTCATTCGAACCGAGGTCAGGTTTTTTAGCAAAACTATCAATGTGTCCAGTTGTATTTCCGTGTTTATCAAAGAATCTCATCCGATCGCAAATAATCATCCCGGTGCGCGTGCGATTAAGCTCCTCGATTTTCCTCATGATGGCTTTACCTTTCGTCACTCGCTCTGCCATCCATTCCAACGTCTTTTGATCCATGTGATTTCCTCGCTTTCTATTAATTTTTATTGTTAATTCCCATCCAGTTCTATTTCAGCAGCTTTCTCTTGCAAACTCTTGAGCATTGAAGGAATATTCAGGCGATTGATAATATCTGCGGAAAGCTGTTCGCGTAAGTTCTTTTCGAGCGTGCTCAGAACAGTATTTTCAGCCTTCTGCCGTGCATCTGCTATAAGTTCCGATAGTTTCTTTTCAAGCTCCTTGCCGAGCATATTCTTGGCGAAATATTCATGAACGGTATATTTAGCTTCGCGTTCGCGGTCTGTACGTTTGCCATATTCATCGAATACCTTTCGTTCAAGGAACTTGTCATACTGCGTACCAACAAATTCACTGAGGGATAGTAACTTCACCTCATCCCTCCACATGCCTGTGTCATATGGGATTTTGATGTTTTGAAGTTTTTCTTCGAAGATGGCAATAAGGAAATCACTTGTTACCTTGTCAGCAGCTTCTTTGATTTTTGATTCAATCGTAGACTGTACTTGCTTTTCTACTTTATTGATCAAACGATCTTGCAAGCCCCTTACAACCTCGGTTCTAAGTTCATCCGAAACGGTTCCAGTTTCAGAGTCAAACCAGTCCAGCTCCAACTCAACTTTCAGCTTTGTCATTGCTCATTCTCCTTTTTTAGGGCTCAAAAACCCGATTTTGGCAAAAAAATAATAGGTGTTACCGATTTTACACGCGCGGCGGCCAGTTCCATTGACCAGGTTCGTTACCTTGGCGAACGTTTAAAACATTGAACTGATGTCCGAATTCATTCCATACAGATAAATTCACAACATTGTCTACAACTGCGACAATAACTGCAGCTAGTGTCTTACCCACTTCATCGTTAAAATGAACTATACGTCCAATACTTGGTTTCATTGGTTTGTTCACCTCCAGTTATTCGTTTTCGCAATCTTCACACTTACGTGGATACCCCGGCTCCTCGCCATCCACATAAGCCCCGCACACTTGGCATAATAGCCCCTTCAGAACCATCTCAGCAGCTTCTGTCGTTTTCATCTCCTTCCTCATATGGTTCGAATTGATCCAGTACATCCTGTTCCGTCAAATTCGGTGTGTGGAATGCTGGTGCGGCAACTGGTGATAATCTGAATATTTTGATTTCCTCCACCACAACAAATCGCTGCCCCGTTGACTTGAGCTTAAATTTCTTTCCTATCTCGACCTTGCTCATCTCCTGTTTCACCTCCTTCCAGTGAATGATGTTTTATATGACTTCCTGCATTACATCCCGACGATCACCCCACAGTTTCAATAGCTCCTGACGGCATCTCCGGTATTCTCCACGAGCATCCAGCGCTTCCAGGTATCTGCGCTCAGCCAGCATACGCCGTTCAGCTTGCAAGGCTTGTACCATCTTCTTGCGTAGTTCATTTGCTGCGTTCAAGTTTGCTTCTCCTTTCTTTCATCTCTGCTACCATCCAAAGCCGGAAGACAAACAATGCATTGATGAGGACCCAAGCTGCGACGATCAGCAATGCGGTCATTGTGATTCCCTGATGCGAGGAAAGTCGCGTTCGATCATTGCGATTTCCATCAGGACGAAGTCAATTTTCGCGGGATTCACAAGGCCACTTTCTGAGAATATGTGAAGGTTGTTATAGTGGCTCATGACTTCCACAGGGATTTCATTAATCTGCGTCACGAGTACTTCGCCTCCATTTCATCTAATTTGACGGTGATCTCTTGCACCCAATCCATATCCCCCGCTGTCTGTGCTTCAAGCGCCAGGTTCTTCAACTCATCCGTCTCTCGGACTAGCATGAGGTTGTCCATCAATAGTGGGAAAAGCAATCTCATCTCAAGATTTCTGACTTTAAGCTCGCCACTATGATGGTCAATTATCATTTGTACAAGCTCGGCTAGTTTACGGTGTGCTGGGTGGATGATGACTGCCATGTTAATCACCGTCCTTCGTTGATGATCTTTGCGCAACTACGGCACAACTTCAGATCATCTATTTCAGTCATCCCGGGTTGCTGCTGACACAATGGGCAGCACGATAATGAAATCGCCTGTTGTACTGATGGAATCCACTCTTCAATAAATTTGATTCCCGCGTCATAATCTTTTTCAAGGGTGTCACGGTATGATCGAATCGGCTTAAACCACTGCCTGTACTCACTCCAGAGCATTGAAAATCCACGCCGCTTATTAGCCTTAAAATTCTCTGAATCCGGATCTCCCAACAGTTCGATCATCCGAGCTCTTCCCCTCACTCGAAGCGCTTCTTGATCTTTACGCGTGCAAATCACGCGCTTTTTCAATGCCTCAATTTGCTTTTCATACAAGCTCAGACGTTCTTGTAATGATTGCACTTCAACTGATGTCAAAAACTTTGCCTGCATCCTCCCCTACCTCCTCAATAATTGGATTCTGTAATGCTTGGTTCCATTTGGCCCGATTGCGACTGATTGTTTCATCCAACTCCGCCCAAAATTTAGCGGCGTATTCTTGAGCTTCACGGTGATCTGAAATGGATGAGAAGTACATCAGAGCGCTTGACAGATCGACATCCACATAGGCCCTTGTTTTGTTCAGTGACTCCTTCATTTTTCGAAGATTTGAACGGGCATTTTCATCAGCGGTATTCCGCTCAAGCATTTCGTCTTCCATCCTGCGATTAGCTTGATACAAACGCTGGTTTTCCTCGATCAGCTCACGCAGCTTCTTTTCATCCTCCGGTGAACGTTGTGTGTTGGATTTTAACGTTTCAATCTGTTGGGCAAGAGCATGCTTTTGTGCTATTGCAGCCTGCTTGTCCATCTCAGCTTCGTGAGCTCGCTGTTCGGCTGCTGCCCTATCCTGTTCTGCATTCTTTAGCGCCTTCTTCACTTCCCGGAGTTCACGGACCGTCATTTCATCAACTGTCTTCGTTTCTCCCGTTGAAGGGATTTCGTGTTCCTGTTCGATGAACTCTTCCCTGTCGATAGATTCTGGAAGTGAGAGCATTTCAAAGATTTTGCTTGTTTCCAAAAGCGACGACGTCGTCGTATTTGAGAACTGCTCATACGCCTGAATCATTCGCTGTGCGGTTCGCGGAATTAAATCAACCTGTTCAAGCCATGTTTCCCATTGCCCATGAGCCAAGTCATTTTCCTTTACGTGCATTAATCGTTTGCCGATCTCGAATACTGACTGTCCGGCGATTTGTTTGTAACTGTTTATTTCAGCGGTTATAATCTGAAGATCGTTAGATAATGTTAGCTCGTTCATACTCACCATCCTTTTCATCAGTAGCAGTACAAGAAATACTGATCGTAATTCCAAGTGCATCGCAGACTTTATTTATCGAGTCTTCGTTCCATCTACGTTCACCTGCCAACAAATCATGTATGTGCTGATAGCTGTATCCTGTTGCACGGGCAATTTCGGCTTTCCTCATTCCCGTTTTCTCCATAACCACCTTAACTGCCTTGGAAAAATCCATTATGTTGCTCACCTCCTGTGATTCGTATTATCACGCTAATAGCTTTATTTATCAAAGTGAAAAATAAAGCATATTGCGTTATTTTAGAGATATTTTAAGCTATATACAGCTTAATGCTTGATTTTTCTCCTATTTCCAGCTATTTGCGTGTTTACTTTTAAATATTTTAGTGATAGTATCTATTCAGCATATAGCTTTATTTTTAAGGAGCGATGAGAATTGGATAACAGTAACCGTATAAGAGAACGCAGAAAAGAATTGGGGTTAAGCGGTCCAGAGGTGGCTGCCGAACTCGGAATTTCAACTCAGTACCTGTATGATATTGAACGGGGAAAACGTGGACTAAGTGGAGAAATATTAATTAACGTGTCAGAAATATTAAAAGCAACAACCGACTATTTGCTGAAGAAAACGTCCCTCAATTTTTATGGTGTTGATATTACAAATAAAAACTCCGATCCTCATGAGGAGTCGGAGTTAGCTGATATTCCTATTGAAAAGTTAAACCAATTTAAACTTACGTATAAGGGGCATGAATTAAGTAAAGAAGAGGCGGATGACGTTATCAATCTTTTAGAAGCTGCTTTGAAACGCTGGAAAAAATAAGGTTATCCAAGTAAGTGTTCACTTCAGAAACATCGATACCTTTATTAGTAAGCATCTTCAAATAATCTTCTAAACTAATGTCAGCTTCTGATTTTTGCATGTACAGCCCTCCAGTAATAGTGCAATGCCTGATTTTTCCGTGTGAGATTGTAAAAAAAGCATATCATAAAACCGAACAAAAAACGAGAACGAATGTTCCGAAAACGAAAGGAGTTATGAATGAGTTTCCAGCTCGGGGATTGCACCCTGCTGGAACGACTAAATGAGAAGGGATGGACACAAGCAGAGTTTGCTAAACGTATGGGTGTTTCACGCCAGTATGTAAGTAAGCTCATCAATGGAGAACGCAAGATGTCCCTCGAATTTGCCTTTAATGCTGCTCACATTTTAGGCTGCCGCATCACAGATTTATACATCCTCAAAGTCGTTCGCAGGAGTTGAGTGGTTTTCACTCTCCCCCGGGCTACTTGTCACCCAAACGGGTGACACATCACTCCTTAGTTACAAAACCTTCCTAGCACCACCCCCTTTAAAGTTTTTTGGACGCAAAAAGGCCACTACAAATATCAAATAAGATAAGAAGTATCTCTTTTGAAATTCAAAATTCAATAAGTGTGCGTATAACTATCACTATTGAACTTTTTTTTAAAAGAGATGATGCTTCTGTCCTCAAACTTGATTTTGTAGCGGCCTTTGTAAACCACTAATCAATAATTAATCTACTTAGAAAGCCCCTTCTGCCCAGGCTAGGAGTAAGTTAATTGGTAAATATATGATATGGTTCTCATAATAGCACATAATATATTCAAGGTTCAATCTCTAATTTTCTTTTTCATTTCCTCGACATTATTTGAATGCTGCAGATTTTTGGGGCTAAACAAGATTACCTGAATCTGCTAGACTTTAAGTAATAATTATATGAGGTGAGAAAGTGAAGAAAACATGGGTGTTTACTGTGCTGATTCTCATATTACTTGCTGTTACGGCTTGTGGTAACTCAGAGGGAAAATCAGTTGATCAAAGTCGTCAATTATTACTTAAAGAAGCTGAGCTTTACATTAAATTAATGGAAATGGGAGAAACAGAAGAAGCAAAATCGTCATCCGAATTTATTCGGAACCTGGCAGATGGTGAGGACAAGAAACAATTTCTTGAGTTGGCAGATCTAATGGATCAAGAGGATGTAGAAAAAGTGCGGGCTTTGCATGCGAAATTAGGCGGGGAATACATTGAGCCTAAAACCACCTCGAATGTTCTAACTGAAGCAAACGATAAATTTGCTGCTCTTTCTATTGAAGCTGCTCAAATATACGTTGAGTCTGTCGGTCCCGTATCGTTAGAAAATCGAACTGACATCGCTGATCTTATTAAGAGTAATTATCTTCTTTTATCAGAAGAACAGCAAAATGATTTCGAGGAACTTGCTAAATTTATCGAAAATGATAACAAAGACAAAGCTATAGAATTACATCAAAAACTCAAAGATAAATATGGCCTATAATAATTAAACCTGTCGGCATCTTAGCTGACAGGTTTTTTAATGTTTCGTCATTGTAATTATTACAGTTCTTTAAGTGGCCGAAATTATGTCTTCAATTCGAATCCACTGCCATTCGTCTGTCTCTATCGACAGCTTAATCTCCCGTCTGAATTTATGGACCATAACAACGATGCCGGTCAATTGCAAATCCTCGTACTCATCAAACAGTTGCAATGTAATTCTTCGATGGTCATTATAAGATTCGGCCAACGCGCTTTCGATTAGTTCGATTTCCTGCGCATCTAGTATTGGCCTTCCTTTTCGGCATTCTTCATGTTGCTGACAAATAATAGCTTCTTTATGCTCAGGCAGCATCATACGGCTTGATTCCCAAAGTCCGTTACCCTCCAGCTTTTTTCGTGTTGTCATTTATAGTGTCCTCCAATCTTAGCTGAACGATCAAGCGCTTGGCCTGCTGCTGTCATCGATGCAGCTCTGATGAGAATAGAATTACCGTATTTGTTTTTCAAAGCATCAGTAGCTTTTTCCAAGGCCATGGACTTCTCCCTACCTGAATCAAACAGCGACATTTGATATTCCGTATCTGGTGTCAGCTGCGTCAAACTTATGCCTACACGCCGGACCGGCAGACCGTCCCAATACAACTCAAGAAGCCTACACGCCCATCGGTAGACTTGATTAGTAATATTGGAGGGGTCCTCCATCTTCATTTGATGGTTAAATCCTGTGGGATGGTCATAATCTGCCCCCATACAGCCAACAGATACCACATGACCCATACAACCAAGAGCACGGCAACGCTGGCAGACCAGCTCCGTTAGTTCCAACAGTATGACCTTAATCTCCGCCAAAGTGCCATAATCCCTAGGGAGCGTCATCATATGCCCTACAGACTTGGGGGCGACCTGATGTGTCCCTGGCCGTACTGGGCTGTCGTCAATTCCGTTGGCAATACGCCAATACATCTCTGCCTGAATATCTGAGTTTTTACCAAACTTCCGGCGCATCATCTGCTTTAACTTACCAAGCGTTGTTTCTGCAACGCTGCCGATCGTAGGCATGCCCATCGAGACAAAATGACGTGTCATACGGCTTCCAGCCATAAACATATCACTCACGGGCCGTTTCCAAAGCGTTTCGGGAAGCATTTCTTTGGTCAAGGTGTATATGCCGGATGAATTTTTCTTGGCGTAATTGTCACACGCTGTCTTTGCTAGGATTTTGGTTTCTGAAATGCCAAAACGGGCATATACTCCCGTTGACTCTTGGATATGATTTTGAATAATTTGCGCAAGTTCCTTTGGTGTGCAGCCGAACAGGTGTAAAGAGCCGGTTACATCCAGAAACTGCTCATCGATGCTGTACGGCTCCACAAGGTCTGTATACTGCTTGTATATCTCCGTAATTTGCATGGACACATCTATATACTTTTGCATCCGCGGTCTAATAACAACAAGATCAGGGCATTTGGCGACTGCCTCCCCTATCCTCTCTGCAGTCGTTATCCCTTTTGACTTGGCAATTGGGCAAGCTGCCAGTACGATGCCAGACCGCCGCTCTGGGTCCCCTGCAACTACTAGTGGACGATCTTTGTACTGTGGATGGTCTACTTTTTCCACACTTGCATAAAAAGATTGGCAGTCTGCCAACATGACCACTCGGTTCGATGCCTTCACTGTTCGCACCCTCTGTCCGAAATATTTAAACCCAAGTAAGTGTAAGACCGCTGAATAACCTCTGCTTCGATCAGCCCCCAAAGCATAGACAGCTTATGATGATATCCTCTGCAAATAAACTCAACTTCAATGCCGAGCTTTGTCCTTCGCTCTTCATAAACTTTCAAACCGCACTCACGCATGTCTCTTCGTACTTGAGCCAAATCACCTAAAGCAGCTGCCTGTAAATGATCGATTATAACGTTAGTCATTTCTGATGTCTTTAAATCTGACACGCAAAGAATCGCTCGATCCTTTTCAAGAACATCAAGCAACAAAGGGATCAAAGTGTAATCCTTAACCAGTTTAGTTTCTTCTGGCTCTAACCCAATACTCAACATCATTCCTCACCTCAAAAAGAGAACGTTTGTTTGTATTATATGCGAACGTTCGTTCTTTTATCAATGACAAAAGAAGGAATTCAATTGTGTTTGAAGAATAAACGACCAGAAGAGAAAAGGGGGTTGCCTTGCTCATGTGGAGAAAAGAAATACTTGCGGCAATTGAGAAGAAACAATCAGTTACAATCAGGTTGATGGATGGAGAAATACTGCAAGGGATCGCCGAGACTTGCGCGGATCGGGTTAAGATTCGAAGTGATAATGGAGTGGTTTACATACCTATTTTGGATATCGATCATGTAAGTAGGTTAATTCAATTACGATAAAACAAAAGACCCTTAATCGATAGGGTCTTTTTTGTATTCAATCAAGTCTGAAATATTGCTGATCTCTAAAGCAAGCATTACCTTCTCCAGATTCTCAGGAGACCAATGCTTCGATTTGTTCTTAACCATGTCATCAACAGTATTCCAGCGTATCCCCGTCATCTCGCTTAATTGCTTTGTATTAATACGCTTTTCGTCCATGAGCTCACTTAATTTTAAATACAGCATTATACTCACCTCATATTTAATATACCCCAACACATAAAAAACATCAACGATATTAGTTAATTATTTCAACTATTTTAGTTGATGATCAACGATATTCGTTGTATAATAAGAGTATAAGGAGGTGAAAGAAAAAATGCGAAAGACGAGAAAAGAAGAACGACGCGATGAACGGACTGCAAAGATCATGCTAATGACTGCAATCATCAGCTTGATTGTCTCGATCATCACCCTCATCACCGCTCTGGTTCGCTAATCAGACGACCCGGAAGGGAGCCCCACAAGGGGCTTCCCAAAGGGTTGGTGAAATATAAGGTGTCGTTCTTCTTTACTCGATTATACCATAAAGGAGCTGATCAAATGAACGCCTCTAAAATGCTCAAATTAACATCATGGCTTTCAGTTGCATCGATCGTTATCAGCTTAATTACAATAGGCATAGTTATTGCAAGGTGGTAACCATCTGTAACGCAAAAAAGACCCTGCCAGCACACGCACGCCGGTAGGGTCTTTGTATTTATTTTAATGTGTTAAAATCAATACATAAGGAGGCATTATGAAAAAACTATACATAACACTTGCACTTATTTTATCTGTACTGGTTGCCTGCTCCCCGATTTCAAGTATTACAACTAGTGAAAAAGAAACTGACCAGACTATGCCAAAGTTACAGCAAGAACAGGCATCAGGCACACTGCGAGTCTATTACCTCGACGTTGGACAGGGTGATTCCACACTGATACAGACACCTAAAGGTCAACATATTCTAATAGACGGCGGGGATAACCACAAGGGCGACGAAGTGGTTGATTATCTTAAGCAGCTTGGCGTTAAAAGTTTGGATGCAATCATTGCAACACACCCGGACGCCGATCATATTGGCGGGTTGGATACGGTGATCGATGCCATACCGGTTAAGTCTGTTTATGCCCCACGAGTATCACACACCACAAATACATATAAGGATTTTTTGCTTGCAGTTAAAAACAGCGGGTTAAAGATAAAAACTGCTAAAGTCGGTCTAACGCTCCCGCTTGATGGAATTACAGCGGAGTTTGTTGCCCCCGTTGCGGAGTATGGCAAAGACTTAAACGCTTGGAGTGCTGTGCTACGAGTACAATACGGCAACACTTCCTTCCTCTTTACTGGCGACGCAGAGGCCAGAAGTGAAAAGGACATGTTGAAGAGTCCAAAACTCTTGAAAGTCGACGTCCTGAAGGTGGGACATCATGGATCGGACACATCGACATCGCAAGATTTCCTCAATGCGGTCAGACCAACGTATGCCGTAATCAGTGCAGGGAAAGATAATAAATATGGCCACCCAAAGTCTGCTATTATCAATCGCTTGAAGAGAGCTAAAGTAACTGTGTACAGGACTGATACTCAAGGTACGATTACTGCTGTAAGCGACGGGAAGACAATAAAATTCGATACTGTGAGGTAACCAAAATGATAAAGGGAGTTATTGACCGATTTGAGGACGATATCGCTGTAGTCGAAGTCGAGGATGGTAAAACACTGCATTACCCAAAGCATCTCCTACCAAGTGATGCGGAGGTTGGGGATGTTATTAAAATCGATGGCAACCATTTTACCGTGGACAAAGATGAGACAAAAAAGCGAAGAAATGAAATTGATGGGCTCATGAATGAGCTTTTCGAAGATTAAAGCAGAAAGGACCCTACCGGCATAGAGCCGGTAGGGTCCTCACATGTATGAGGTAATTATAACACTACATTCAATAAATCCCTTTATAGGGTACTTTAGGAGTTTAGAAAATTCAACTATCTAACAACTACGAACAAGAATATATTCGCAGTTCCACCCATCCCCGCAACTGTCAAAGTTGCCTCTGTATTACCTCTTGGTCCAGAGACTTGTGTGTCAGGGTACCACTCAACATAACCCCATCCGGTATTATAACTAAAAGTATTTGAGGTAGGGTTTTTTTCTATTTTGTTACCAGGAAAACTTTCACCGTCATTCATGGAAGCATATCTATTGCTTACAATAATAAATTGTCCTGGCTCCCATTTACCACTGAAGTTGTTGATCTTGATCTCTTTTCTTGTAGGACTATTAGCCTTTTGACGCCAATCGTAAGTAACAGTCATACTTGCTTTAACAGAATTCTCCTCTTTTTCTCCTCCTGCTGAATCCATAGGACTAATCTCTGAAGATGGAAGCACAACCGTAACCTCATAGGTTTCAGTTATCTCCTTGTTACCCGAAGAGTTGTCGTAAGTTCCAATAGTCTCCGCCTTAGAAGAAGTTCTCTTCACATCTTTAATCTCATAATCTAACACTTCACCATTCTCATTAGTAATAACCGCTCCAAACTCGAGATCTGGTTTCAAAGCATCAGCTTTAGACGCAGATGTCGTTGCAGGTGAAACAACTCCAAAAAACAATCCTAGACATAAAACTAACGAACTGATCTTCTTCATACTTTGATCCTCCTTTGTTTTTATGACCTCCTACAATATACCAATTACACCATATAATATCAACACATTTAATATTTTATACTTTTTTCCTAAAAGCAGAGGATATAGAATACCCAAATACTATACTAGAAACAATGAGAATATAATCATGTTCAAGAATGAATAGATATATCGAATTATTGAAATTTAAGAGTCCCAAGTCAGACCAAATATAACTCATTGAGACAATAAAGGATGGTAGAGTAAGTGTTAGAAATCGTGATTTATCAATAATATATTTAGTCTTTTTAGTGAGTATGATGTTATCAGAACCAAGTAAAGCTCCAATTCCCCCAAAACACAGTAATAAGATTAACGTTGTATTAGTTGGGCTAAACTCAAAGCGTTCTCTAGCCTGTGTGTAACTGTTGGATAATAGTATACTTCCGTAAGTGAGCAGTACGATAATTAGTACCAAATAGATCAAATCACGCAATATTTTTTTTTGAGTTTGTTTCATCAAACTTCTCCCCTCTCTTCTCAAATGAACATACCCACCTTAACATTAAAAGGATAATTAATCCATTAATATATGTAATCATTAGGTTTTAATTTCCATATTTTCTTCAACTTTTTTGGTGTTTTCCGTTCATCTAAGAAAAAAAGAACCCCGCCAGCAAAGCTGGTGGGGTCTTCAGTATTATTTAAAACTTTGTTAGTGTAGCTGTCTTTGTTTCTTTTTCCCACCCTACTTTAGCGTCAAGAGCTTCACCCACGGCCCGCAGAGGTACATATGTCACTCCGCTCTCAAGTTTCCCATCAGCAATCCGTTTTCCATTTACGATGACTGTTACCTTATCGCTCACAGTAGCTGCAGCCTCCCTTTTTTTAAGGCCCAGGTATTTCGCGATCCCTGTAACATGGCCATCAATCAATGCATTAATGACATCCTGCCGTTTCAGCTTGGCCGCACCAGCTGCCACATCGATAAACAGGTTCTCCGTCAGGACCGCTGGCATTTTAGATTCACGGACCATGTGGAGGTTCGCTGCCTTCTGGCCGCGATCAGTAACTGCAAATGCTTTGAGCGCAGCCATGATCTCCTTATGAAGCACGTCTTGCAGGGACTTCGAAGCCGCTGAAGCATTGGTATATCTGAATGACTCAAACCCACCAGCTCCGCCTCCTGCATTACAGTGAATGGAGACAAGGAGATCTGCACCAGCTTTGTTAGCTGCAGCAGTTCGATCCCTCAACTCGTGGAACACATCCATGCCTCTGGTTAGTAAGACTTGCACGCCCTCGTAATCTGACTCCAGACGCTGCTTGATGCCTTTGGATAACACCAGGACGATATCCTTTTCCTGCAGCCCGTTTCCAACAGCTCCAGGATCCTTACCGCCGTGACCTGCATCAATCCATACCTTCCTCATGACTTAATCCCTTCTTTCGTTTGCTTCACAGCCTGATGACCGAACACCGCGAATGCACCGGCTAGGATTCCCTGTATCAGCGCTTCAACGCTCCATCCAATCAGCCCCACTGTAAGTCCCACAGCAAACACAATAACGATATAAACGATGCTCCAATCAGGTACCTTCGGAGTCTTCTTTAAGATAAATCCGATAACCCAACATGCAACCACAACAATTAACAACCTTGGATCAATGAGTTCTAAAATCATGTTCCATTCCATTTATCTCACCCTTTCGGAATCGTAATTCCATGTATTATTCTATTCTTCCAATCTATCAATTGGTCTGTGTGCAATCCCTGAATCATCATCCTCTACTGCCTTTTCTCCGCTTTTCTCGTTGAATATCTCAATAGCTTTTCTTAATACCTTTGGGACCGGTAAACCCATTCTTCCAACGTTTTCTAAGATTGAAAGCAGCTCGTTCGCCAAATAAAAAAAGACCACAGCATTTTGAAAATACTGTAATCCTCCTAATGCATTATCGATAAAATGAGAAAGTGCAACCAAAAGAAAAATAGCAACTTTTCGAGCGATTCCAAAATAACCTTTCCGGCTTTTAAGCTCTCCATTAATCCATGCGGCTGCCCATCCCGTCAGCCAATCTACAATTACAAACCATAGTAATAAATGTATCAACAGGCTCCAACCTCCAAACATGTAACCCATCAGCGCCCCCGATACTGCGGATATGGTTTTTATAACATGTGACCACTCCCCCATGACCTTCCCCTACTCTCTTTTTTTAATAATAAGCCCCCGGATAACCGAGGGCATAAAAAATACGCCTTGCGGCGCGCTGGTTAAAACTATTCTTCGATCAGAAATTCAAGACCACTATCTGTCAGGATATCCTTAACTCCTGGTTGTAATGTGGATGGTACCTCAACATACTTGGTTTTACCCAAGATTACCCGCTGTGCAAAAAACATTGCCATCATATCCGTGTCACCTCCTTTCAGAAATAACCAAGTGATGAAGCGCCGGATCACTTGTAAACCTGTGTGGCCATCTCCGCAATAACGTCCTCAACGAAATCTGTGCGCTCTGATAAAACTGTAGTCTGAGCTTTCAGCAGAGTGTTTTCTTGCTTCAGCTCTTCAACCTGTGAACTTAGTGCTGGTCGTGGCTCCTGTGGTGTCTCTGGGTCCGTTGGATCAGGATAGGTAAACAACGGTTTGAGTGCGCTCAGATCAACCCGTGTGATCCGTCCGCCCTCCGCAAAGTCTGATGCATACGCTCCATACTCAAGTTGTATCATTCCAACTGTTTCCGGGACGCGTTCAGAAAGTGCGATGTATACCTCGAAGTCTTGTTCGCGCGTCGTCTCAACAACAGCCCCGGTGCGCTCACCGGTATTTTCTATCACATCGCCCGTAATCTTATCAAAATAAATTTTAGACCCTATATTCATTAACCATACACCTCCCAATACACTGTACTGCCGACAATGGCGGAACTTCTGGATGACACCGGAATTCTAAAGCTTGTGCCACTGAAGGTCTGTGTAAAATAATTTCCGTAAAGGTAATTCCAAGCATTTTGTATAATTCCAGTCATGCCAGTTTCTGCGACATGTACCGCAGAAACAAGGCTAGCAGTATAGACAACAATTCTTTTCGGAACAAAGGCAAGTCCGTTAACTTCTATATATGCGGTGTCTTGCCTCCCGCCTCCATCCATAGTAAATTCTATACGATCCTTCACAATAGCGCTTCCTGACGCAAAAGGCTTGCCCTCGATTAACGTACCCAACAAGCCCGCAACATTAACCCCGGACCGAAGGTTATTCGCAGTCAACCCCGGTACCATCGCCGTTACCCAGGACCCCCCATCATAATAGCCTTGCGGTGGGCGAATGAAAAAGCGGTCCCCCGGCCATACGGTTGATTCAAGCCCCGGCATGTGGGTGTTTTCCGCGCTTCGGTTAGGCATACCACCATTAAATGGGCCGCTGGCATTCGAAGCACTTTTCCCGACCAATAGATCCGCTGCTATTGCATTCCCGGACGCCCGAATGATAGCCGATATCTTCGGAATCAACTGCGCCCATGATTCATTTGTGGATGCCTGTACCCCTATGGAATTGAGCGCGGCAACCACATTCGCTTTCTGCTCAACTCCAAGCTGCTTTCCCGCAATGGCTTCGTCCATTGCCGCTTTGACCGCTTTAGGCGTTGCGGCCATGTTTTCAGCAACGCTGTTCGTTGCATTGGATAGCTGCACGATACCCTTTTCGGTTAGAGAGGCATCTGGGATGTCTACATCAATTGCAGCAATCTTCTCATCTGTATATTTCTTTGCCTCTGCTAGTGATTCAGCCACATCGTCAGGAGTTGCGAATATCAAGGAGCTGTTTATCACAGCTGAGACATTCTGAGCCTGTCCGAAAGTGACGATCATATCAATTGTCTTCTCGATGATATCGGCTGCACCAGCTGGCGGAATATACTCTGCTCCGCTGCCTGAATTACCGTACGCATATAGGATTTCGCCCTCATCAGGATCTTGAGCAAAAATACCCATCTCCCGGAAGTAAAATCCTGTGGTCACGTCTTGATTAGATAAGACAGCCCCCACGATTGCTTGTGCCGTCATTAAAGTTTTCAGCCGAGTGATCGGTAATGATTTCTTCTCGCTGATCAACCGGTTCAACGTAGTGATGGACTGCCCTCCTAGTTGACCGTCACCTACACCC
Organism: Paenibacillus uliginis N3/975; assembly: GCF_900177425.1. NCBI lineage: Bacteria > Bacillati > Bacillota > Bacilli > Caryophanales > Paenibacillaceae > Paenibacillus > Paenibacillus uliginis. The sequence continues at coordinate 4,207,964 of NZ_LT840184.1, forward strand.
ATCCGTGTAAATTTTAGTAATGCTCCCGCCTCTGCCTTAGCTTGCAGGTTACGGCCTTTATTGGTCTGAATAAAACCACCAAATGCCCCCATGTATTACACCATCCTTACTGTCATTTTCTCGCCCATACGCAACACACCAGCAAAATATAAGTTAATCGGTTCAGATTGAGACAGGATCACTCGCTCCAAATGAGCGCTCAGCCGCTTGACCGATTCGACCGCTCGATAGAATTCCTGTGCTTTCTCCTGCGTTACTTCCGGATTATTCGTAATGACCTGAAAGTAACCCGGTTCCCCTCCGTATTCAAACCACTCTTCGACCTTGCCCTCACCAAAGAGGATCGTTACCAGGTCCTCAATGGCAGCAGGCGTCCCTTTGATCCGATGAAATTCCTTAGCGTTCATCAGCAGTTGAATCTTCTGCTCCAAGGGAAGTGACGTATCCCAGAAATCAACATGGTTCTGCCACGCCCGCTCATCCGCTTCGGCATCCGTGATCTTTCCTGCAAGTAGTCGGCGGTAAAAGGAAAGATCTTTAACCTGCTGAGTGAGTTCCTGCATGTGGCTATCCAAGGAACGAGCTGCCGCGGATACAGTCGGATCTGCCTGCGCATTCGGCGGCAGTAGGTCATAGATGCTTATCTGATCGATATTAATCATTGGCAAAACCTCCGAACGTGGCGTTAATCGTCACATCTTGGGCCACCTGCAGATCAGTTATCGGCGTATAGACAGGACTGACCACATTAACCCGAAGTGCTCCGACATTCATAATCCTGCCGATCAGCTCGGACTGATTTATATGCCGTCCAAGCTTTGATTTCTGCCACAACGCATAGGACGCCACGGCCTTCTCTACAGCATCCCGTATGACCAAGGACTCGGCAGCACGATCACTGCTGATGTAATAGGTTAACTCGATGTTGTAAGGGACTACCGCAGGAGCCTGGACGGTAACCTTATCTGTAAGTGGTCGGATTCTACGGCCATTAACTTTTTCAGCCACAGCGTCAAGGATTTCCTGAGTCGGGATAACCCCTCCCTCAAGCAATGGCACGACAGTAACCTCCACCGGTGACTCTGACACGGCCGCAACGTCCACAATAGCGGCACTGGCGGTCTTGGCCCAGTAAATGTATCCTTGTTCCGGTCCAGCCGTAGAAAACGACTCAGGAGCCATTCTGATGCGCTCCCGATATGAATCGTCATCCTCGGTATCTGCGCCGCCTGTGGTGGTGGTCAGGTTCGTCACGGACGCGACAAACGGTAAAGGGTCGATCAGTGTATTAACCTGTCCTGACAAAAAACCATTTCCAATCACACCTGGTGTTACGCACTCGATCAGGACATCAATTGATGTGACTCCCGCTGGAATGGTCACCGCGTTTTTAGTGGCAAATAAAATAGAACCCTCTGCACCTTCTGGAGCGACTCGGGTTCCCGCTGGGATGACCTGTGGAGTTACAAGGGGGATAGATAGCGTGAATCGCTCTGTAGTAAGAGCTGGTTCAGCCTGCAGCCGAGGCGTTTCCGGATCACCCAAGTGATCAAGAATAACGCCCTTGGCATAACGAAGTAACTCACCCTTTGCCACCTGATTAATAAGAACGCGTTGCTGGACAAACATCATCCCGAACGCCCGAAGAGCCAGCATATCAGGATCAGCTCGGTTTAATATCCGACCGGTGATCCCCTGGAAGATGGTGACCAACTCGGCAAAAACCTTGTCCACATCATCCTCAACAAATTTGATATCCGGTAAATCAACGAGTGTCATCACTGCACCTCTCTTTCCACGAACCGGATAACAGGCCGTAAGATGCCCTGCTCCGCTTCTTCTTCGCCTTGCTCATAATCAATACTGATGACTTCCGCTCTTGGCTCAAATTCGGTAATGGCAGCTATGAGTTCGTTAACCAGGAGCGCCTGAGAAAGGGGGTAAGGCTGATCGACAACCTCAGGAGATATACCAAAGGCACGATCCAGAGGGACCGTGCCTGCATATGTGCTTGCTATGACCTGTATATTCTGCTTGATAGAGTCGATGCCGGTTAGACCGAATCTCATGGCAGCCGGCGGCGTTCCGATCACCTTATGCTCAATCATACGTATTCCTCCAATGTAACGGACAGCGACGACTTCAGGAGATTTCCATCTCGATCAATGCGTTCCCACGATTGACCAAGACTCATAATCTTCCACTTTCCTTGTCCGAGTGCCTTTCCCCCGATTTGTAACAGCAGCACCTTTCCATCCCTCTCATATTTAAGTAGCTTTTCCATCTCTTTTCGGGGATTCATACCAAGACTCACATCAAAAGACATTGTGAAGGTAATCGTATCAAGCCCCGGGCCTAAAAACTGGCTACGGGGCTTTTGCAGATGTATTTCATTTGTCCCCCATCGGGCCGATGAATCACGTTGAAAATCTTGAAACGTCCGGACCTTAATAGGGGTCTTGAACGAAGAAATAAACACGATATCCCCTAATGCACCAAGTCCAATCTTCATATGATTTCACCGCCTCGTGTGATGGTTCCCTCTACAGTCAGGTTACCTTTAATGGTCACATCCCCTTCAAGGGAGACGCCTCCTGCAGCCTTAACCATCAGTTTTTGAGTGGTTCGGTCATAATAAACATAACTACCATCCTCAAACCAAACTCCTCGCTGATCAGGCGTTCCTGGTGGGTCCTCCTCATCCTCAATTACACCCAAACATATGCCCTCACTTATCCCATTAGCAAGGAATAAACAAGCCACCTCTTGACCGGGCTCTGGCAATTCATTACTGCGTGCCCATCCACCGCGAGTAAGCACGGGAAGATCACCGGAAACCATATCATCCCGATCCTCAAAAAAGGCTGTTATTGTTCCTGATTCCGGATCTGATGTGGAACATGTCCCGATCCGAAAAATATTTCTAATTGCACTCAATCTCACCACCCCAAAACCTTGCGTATTTGAATATCAGTTGTGTATGCTTGTGTACCGACTTTATGTGTCGCACTCACAATGATGTATTTACCGTCAAATCGTCCGTGACCCTTCACGTTAACTGTCACACTAGAAGCTAGTCGGATATCTCCATCAAGGGTGAATGTGGCTAGTCCAGCCTGCTTGTTCTGCTCCCGCAGCTTGTTTTTAGCCAGCCGTTTAGCTTCGGCAACGGTTTCCACACGCTCATTAATCCGAAGCACTGGAAGTCCCTTTGCATTTGGCAGACTATATTCCCCTATAATCACCTTAGGAGTTTTTGTCTTTGCTGCTACAGCTTTGGGCTCGGACTTACCACCCTTACCTTTCCCCTTCTTTTTAGCCTTCTTCGCTGGAGCTGGTGGACGATAGGTAACAATACAAGATCCATATGCTGTTGCCGTGCTGCTCTCGCTAAAGCTGTAGTTTAAGATCTTACTCTTGCCCCGAACAATGTCCAAAACTGCTGGTTTCTTCTCATACTCAGCTTCGTCAAATAGAACTAACTTACCACCTGATATTTTGACGGCTATACCTTCGTCCTTAGCAGTTTTAACCAAAAAGGGTAGGTCGGATTGATCGCTCTGATCTAGACGATCGTATGAAGGATTAGAGGAGGCTGAGTACACAAGTTTTAACTTTGCACGTCTGGCTATATCGTCAGCGATAGTTTCAAGCTTGACCTTCTCCCATGCTTTTGTCCGTTTCTCCTGCTTTGCCTGAGCGCCACTAAGCGGAAGAACTGAGGCTTGTATGATTGCCTCATCCGGTGGTCCTTTAATATCTATAGCGTCTACTTCAAACGATCCACACGGGAGCTTCGCTTTCTCACCTTGTTTATCCCAATTAACCACTGTAATCTCTGCTATGAGCTTGTCACCAAATACCGGCTTCCAGGTTCCTTGCCAGTTCGCATCCCTGTCATCTAATGTCACTGAGATGATGTCCTGATCTCCAGGAGCTGCATCCGTATAGTTAAACTCCTTAAGATATTTGTTTAGGTACTCGACCCCCATCTCTTTACCGTTGTATTTAAGCATCAGAGAGGCCCTGCGTCCATCCACGACCGTTTTCATTACTCATCATCCTCCAGTCTCCAAGGTGGTAGCGTAGAAGCCATAGAGACAGGCACTTCTGGCACATTCAGGATGATACCTGCTGGGAAGATAACAAACTCCACATGGTCAGGGTTTGCATTCATCAACTGAGTCATAAAAGACTCCTTGCCAGCAATTGAAAAGGCGATACCATCCCAAGTATCGCCCTGAATTGTTCTATAGGTTTTCATGATATCGACATCCTTTGTCGCTGACGTTCATGTGCGTTCAGGTGTGCCTCCCAATCACGCTGGGAATCTTTCATAACTGTCCGGACCATCTGCTCATCTGCATTGCCTTGAATGGTTATCTGTGGGCTATACACAGGAGCGAAATTACCACTCGGAGTTATTCCCAAAGCCTCACCTGCTGCAGCATAAAGACCCTTAGAGCGTTTTGAATTATTGACTGGAATAACATATTCATCATCCCCACCTTCGCCAATCCACGCCAGTTCGGGTTGAGTGATATGCCCGCCATCAGCATACCCATTAAAACCTGTCCCTTTTTTCGGTAGTTGCATGAAGTTAACAGGGTTACCAATTTGATTCCACAACACATCGACATTTATTTGTTTTTCTGTCGGCAAGAGATCCATCTCTTGGCGCAGATTAGATACATCCTGCATCGCTCGAGTGAAACGTTCTTGTTCTTTCTGTGATAGCGTTGTGTACTTGCTTGCCTGTTCTTCCAGATCCGCACCGTAGTCCAGTTCGATGAGGTTGAGCTGGGCTTGATATAAATCTTCGTAGCTGGTTCGTGCTGTCCCGAGCTCTTCCATTTTGGCGATATATGAATCTAACGTGCTTATTCTATCATTAGTCAAATCCTTAATATTGCTATCCAATAAACCTAGGTGAGTGATGTTGTCAAATACGAAGCCCACCGTGTCCCCAACTTCATCTGCCTTCTGCCGAAGAGCCTCGAGTTGCGCAGTACGGCCCTCCGAATCATCAGCCTGTATGATTTTTTGGTACTCAGCCTGATACTCTTTAAGTGCAGGCAACGCGGCATCAAGTGCTTGTTTTTGCTCTTGTAAGTCGGCAGTCTGCTTTTCGAGCGATAATATTTCCTCTTCCAACTCCGGAAGCTTTTTCTGACCTTCAGCAGCTTCCTTCTCAAGTCGTAGCTTTGCAAGTTCAAGCTCCGCGTCTGATTCCTGCTTTAAGAGCCCTACTTTTTCCCTGACCTTACCACTTTCAACATCATATTGAGTTATGGTCTCGGGATAAAGTTCTTGCAGTTTTGCAGTCACTTCAGCTAATTTTTCTTTTTGGGCAACAAGCTCTTGAGAATTTCCACTACTGTTTGCTATTGCATCGCTCAGATTGTTATAAGTCCAAACCAAGTCATTGGTCTGTTGCGCTTTTTCAGAAGCTGCATCGTACTGTTTAGCAGTTTCTTCTAGCTTATCCCCCATGTTAATGAGGGATTGACGGGCCATATCTTGGTGCTTTTTATAAGCGATAACTCCCATAGTGAGGGCGCCAACAGCACCAACGGCCAAGCCTACCGGATTAGTTAACAGCCCTGCGAACTTGCCGAACTTGCTTACTCCATCCGTTGTATCGAAAACGGCTTTTTTAACTTTAGTGATATCTTTAACCATGCTCACTGAATTTTTCGCAAGCATGGCGGCAGGAACGGCAAGCCCAATAGCTTTTATTACGTCTTTATTGTCCTTTGCCCAAGCTGTCATGTCCTTCAGTACCGGCATCAAGTCCTCACCGATCGGGATGATCACTTCATCCATCAATTCCCGCCCCAACACCTTAAGGTCATGCGTCAAGTTGTCGTATTTGACGGCAGCCATTTCTTCCATGGTTGCCGTTGTCATGTCAAACTGACTTTGGGTTGAACCAAGAGCAGCCACGACTTCCTTCTCCAAATCCTCCCATTGCGTGCCGAACAACTCCACGCCGAGCACATTACGATAAACATTGTCCTCGATTGTTGAGAGTTCGGTGATGACCCTTTGCATAACATCCTTACCTTTAATAGCCCCTGTGCTCAGGTCTGTAAGAATTTTATCGCCATCGCCCAACATACCTGATAATGCCTTGAATGTATCTTCAGCGCCTTTGCCGCCCTTTTTCAAGTTCTTGACCATTTCCTTGGCGGTATCCGCGGACACATGCTTGAGCAGTTCCAGATATTCGGCGGACTTCGTTCCGCCTTTGGTGAGAGCCATGGTGAACTCTTCGATTCCCTCTGGAGCAAACAAAGCTCCCAGGGCATCAGCGGTCTTATCACTACCATCTTGGATCCGGATATTAAATTCCTTCGCGAGGTCGCCTACTTTATCACATTGTGTTCAGCGAGGTCCGCTACACCTCGCCCCGCCCTATCAGGCAGCTGCATGTTTCCATGCAGATCAGACTATATCAAGAACTCTTTGCGAGTCCCCTCCCATTTCCACGCGCTTGCGTGTACTCGGTTTTTCACCGATAGTCGTTGCACGTTCCTGCTATCAGCAGGCTTCGCTCATGATTTCCCTCGTCTTTACGTTAGGGGGTTCCATGAATTAGAGAGGTTTCGATATGGTGTCGCCACCATAAAGCCCTAATAAAAAGGTTCCAGGCGCCTGCTTGAAGTCCTGAAGCAAAGAAATCCATCATCTCATTAGCTGAGTAGCCGAGTGCAGCAAACTGCGGTGCGTACTCATTCGCGGAGTCCAGCAGTTCACCGGACTTATCCAGCCCCCGCTGTGCCCCCTGGGCGAGCAAGTTCATCGATTCTTCGGACGTGATACCAAACTGCCGCATCATGGTGTCCGAGGCTTTAACAGACTCTGGAATGTCAAAACGGAAGACGTCTTGCAGGACAATCGCATTCCTGGTCGTTGTCGCCAGTTCATCGCCTTCCTGTTTGGTGACATTTCTAGCGACGACCAAAGCGTCTGTGAGGTCGTTCACGCCCTCACCAAGTCCTTTACGGTACAAAGACTGGGAAATGTCCTGAAGTCCCGCCAATTCCTTTGCTGTGGCCCCTGTAGCCGCTGCAAGCTGTCCTGATTGGGCGTCAAGCTCACCGATGGTATTGATCATTTCACCGATTGAACCGGTTATCTTTTCGATAATGGCATAAGCTCCAGTGTATTGGGCAACCCGGCCAAAAACATCCCCAAATTCCGCAGCGTTCTCTCGAAGTTCATGGAATGCACCTGAAGCCTGCCGTGTATCCTTGGTTATCTGGTCAAAACTTCTTACCTTACGTAGATCGCCAAGGTCCTTGCCGAGATCCGTGACGTCCCTGCTCATGGTGTCAAACGACCTCTTTAGTCGGGGGTCTATGTCGCCGTTCAATTCAAACGACATTTCGTATTTCTTTGGCATGGGTTAACCCCCTCCCTTCCGAGATTTATCTTCGTTATTGACTTCTTCAAAAGCCGTATCCCACTCATACAGCGTCCAGATCGGTATGCTCATCCAATAAGAGAGATCCCCCTTCATAACACGGGACAACCTTATCGAGATTCTCATTAAACTACGAATAGGATTATTGGCTAAACCAAACCGTTCAAAAAATCTTTTGCAGCACCTGTCGCTTTCAAGAAATCTCGTGCAGAAAGCTTCTTCATGAGGTTTGGATGTACGCCTGCGCCTTTAGCAGCGAGAACAGCCAAATACCCAGGATGATCTACTTTAAATGCAACGTAGACATTTCTTTGACCACGTACAAAATCCATAAAGTCCGACTCGATATCCATAATGTCGTCACCTGAGAGAGTAGCAATGTCGATCCGGAGTTCTTTAATCTCCGCGTCCTCCCAAACAACAGGCCGGGACAATTTAATCACTGTCCCGGCCTGCTTTACTTCTTCCAAATTTTCAGTATTTACCACTTTTTCAGTATTGATTGTTTTTTCGCTCATCCTCTGTTCCTCCTTCGTAAATTAGGCCTTTCCTAAAGCTTTTCTTACGTCGAACATGTCATCTTTACCGTTAATCCGACTGATATAATTAAGTTTGTCCAATTCAAATACTGAAGCACCATCAATGAATATTTTCAAATAGGTGGCTTCGATTGTATTGGTTGTATCGGTGGCAGCATTGACTGCGAGTGTTCCGAGATCGACCCCTTTACCTACACCACGAACAACAATTTTTATAGCACGAGTCACAAAAGCAGATCTTGTGTTATCAAATTCATTGAAGGCACCGCGAATTTCAAGCCCCTTCATCTGCGAGCCAGCCAGCTCAAATACATACTTGTTAATGGTTCTCCACGTAATTCCCAATTCCATCGAACTGTAATGTCCAGGTGAAGGAAGATCAAGCTCCCCTAGGATCCCGGCACCTGAAACCGTGCTAGTTAGCGGCGTTAATGATGGAAGTGTGATATCGCCTGTGGCAAAATCATTGTCACTTCCCTCAATGTATAACGCCACACCTTCCAGTTTAATGGGAATATTTCCAGCCATTTAAGACCCTCCTTAAGCTGCTGTCAAAGCAGCCAAATATGATACGTCGTAGAAGACAAAGAATTCAATTTCCTGTGCCATGGACGGCGGTGTGACGTACACTCGGTATACGACCTTGCCGTTGCCAAGTTGGTCACTTGGATTGTCTGCAGCGAGGAATTCAACGCGCCCGCCGAGCAAGTAACCTGCACCAACCAAGCCGTTAATCCAGACGTTAGCTCCATCAGCTATCGATTCAATCAGTCGGATATTGAGTGGATTGTCCACCTGCTGCCAATGCCGGAGAACCAGTTGATTTTTGATATAAGAGAACATCCGCCGAACCGGAATGAATGTACGCTGCGCATCCGTATATTCCGGATAAGCACCTGTCCGGTTGCCCCATGCGTTGAATCCACCCGTCCAGCGGATGCCTGTCACGATGCCGTTAGCATTCAGTACATTTGCTTGATCGTATGGAATAAGAACTGGAGTGCCATCAGCGTAGACCAGTCCGTCCGCTGTAATCGGCTGGTTCGACGGAGTCTGAACCGGCACCCCTTCATTCTGACCGTCAGTCGCAACCATGGTTGCTGTGACCAGAGTAGACATGTGGTAAGTGCGCCCCTTGTATGTCGCCATTGGATATGTGTTGGTTTGGAGATGGCTGGTATAGCCGTTTTCCTCTTTCCATGCCACAACATCAACATATTTCTGACTTGGGTCCAGGTCGGTCACTGCATGAGCCTCGAACAAACCGTTGATAGATTTGGTCTTAGCTACCATCACCGCACCGACAACAGGATCGTGTGAAAATCCCGGTGCGACGATCAAATTCGGGACAAAGGAAGTCTCCAAAAACACTTCTTCAATCAGTTCCATCCCTGTTCTGACCCCAGTCTGTGCATCTGTTCCACCGATGATGCGGCTAGCCGTAACTGCTGATGGCTTTAGAGATTTGTATCCGACTTGCAGGGAGCTGGTACCTACTGGGATAGCACCGCCTGCCACGATTGAAATGACGAGCTTACCAGCGTCGTTAAACGTCAGGGTGTAATCTTTACCCAGGTCATATGTTGTCGAGCCATCAGCGACGGTTACCGAGGCTTTCAGGACACCCTCTTTATCAATGGCGTGCATGCCATCAATAAAGTCCACTGCTGCCGCTGCTGTGGTTTCCGTATCCGTAACATCAAGGACGTTCACGAAGGCGATAGGACCTTGTTCATTCTCATCAAGATGCAACTTTGCTGCTTCGCACAATGTGTAGGATTTCCAGTCATCAGAGTAGCCAAGTTTCCGCTTGAAATCGTCCATGCTATTGGCAAGGATAACCTTGTTAACAGCAGCAGACGGGTTATCAGCAAGGTTAATCGGTGCCGTTCCGATGTATAGCGGCAACGTATTGGTTTGTTCCACTGCCTTCTTTGGTTGATATACCTCTGTGGCTTTTACACCATGAAATTCAGCCATATGTTACACTCCTTTCAGTGACTGGAGGGCCGTGTTTAACGCAGTCCCAGTCTGTTTGATTTGTTTTAATGATTCCTGCAGCTGATCAACTGGCACAAACAAATTTTTGATAAGCGGATATTCCGCATAAAGAGCCTTGAAGTATTCCGGATGCCCGCCGATAAACACTTGATTTGTCCGGATCCCAACGCCGTTCATTCTGATCGACGGTCCGATATAAATTAGTTGCTCTGGCTCAGCAGCCACTTCAACCTTAGGCTCCTGTGGCGCTTCGCTCGTACGGGTCAAAGGCTGTATCTCTTGCCTCTCTTGATCTTGTCCCTGATTTTTCTTAGTAGCCATTCCTCCATACCTCCTGTACTATAGATGGCATTTCCCACGTGGTAGACATGTAGCCCATCCAATACGGATCAGCCTGCTCTTCGTAAAATCCCATTGAGAGCGGTCGTGTTAACCGGGATGGCCATCCTTCATATGTTTCTCGCAAAAAAGAGGCCCTGACGTATTCCATGAGATGCAGCACATCCATGTATCCATCGGAACCTCTTCCTTCACATCCAAAAATTAAATCCATTTGTACCGTGCGGTACCCCTCCTCATTATCCTCAGCTGGATCGCTAAAAACAATGATGATAAACGGCCACCGTTCGTCTTTCTCGTCTGGAAGTGTCGTCTCTAAAGGTGGAGATGACGGCGGGGGCGGCATATCCGTGCCCTCTACAGGAGGCTCGTAACTCGGAACATCCCTTGCCGGTAAATCAACCTGATAGATATTAGGCGGGATCCCGGCGCCAAGAGCCATATCTTTCGTTAAATCCTGCAAATACTGCTGCAGCTTATTCATTAAAATAACAGGCGTCACGCTTTCAGCCTCCCTAACATCCTATCCAATTCATGCGGCAGGCGCTTCTCCATTTCCTCACCATACACCTGTTGCACATGCTCTCGGACCTCTTCATTGCCGACCATCGACGGTACAGCTGGTCCGCGTAGCTCTCCGATCGGTAGCCGCTTTCTGCCTGCTCTCATAAATACTCCGAGATGGGTCCCAGCGGTAGCGATAAATGCACCAGGGATAGGCTTCTTGACCCCACCCCGATATACCGCAGCCTTTAACGCCTTAGGAGCTTTCTTAAGCTTGCGCTTCGGTGCCACCGTGAATTTAATCAGGGGAATGGAGTGACCTTGAGAAGTCAGCGTTGCCTGCAACTTGTTGCTCGCAGCTTTCTTAATGCGGATCGTCTGGACTACCTCTTTCTGCTTGATAACATACTTCTCGCGCACCTTGCGCCCCGTTTCCGTCTTTGCCCGCTGCGTAGCCCGGTTAATGCTGGACAAGACAGCCTGACGCACCGCCTTGTCCATTTGCTTCAGCGACCGGTTTACCTGCTTGAAATTGTCCTTCACATCGATAAAATCACTCATGGCCGTTTACCGTTGGCTTGCAGCACGATTTTAAGGATCCCCGTCTCATTCGATACCCCCATTACTTTGTACCATGATCCATCTAGAGCGAAATCCTGATCCACACGGGGGGTAAAGCCGAGAATTCGATGCTCGATATGAACGACTACGTTATGAACAGATACTCCCTCAGCATACTGCAGAGGTCGACCGTCCAGCGTGAATGCTTCGATGATCATTTTCAATTGACGATGGATATTCCCTTTGACTTTGTCATAAGTGGTGACGGTATGGACCTCAGCGAATTCGTTTGAATTCATGAAGACCGAGAAAACATCCTTCGCCATTTGCTGTTTAAGATTCATAGCGAATCAGCCTCCCTATTCGGCGTCTTCCTTCGCTTTCTTAGCAGCAGCTTCTTTGATTGCCTTCGCTTCAGCTTCAGGATCAACGATAGCTTTAGAATCTACCAAGCGTTCGATCTCCTCTTTTTTCACCCCAGTGGTTGGGAATTCTTCACCGATACCGTATTTCTTACCGTTATGACGAACATTAGTTAAAGTTACGTATGCCATGTTTTTTATCCTCCTTTGGATTAAAGAACTTTTGCGACGTACCAGCCATCAACGTTAACTGGAACGCAGATCGGACGGGACAGCAATTGCAGTTTACGACTTGGCGGTTCAACTTCGCTTAATACTTGTGGGTAGATTTCAGCTTGAGCAAACACAAAATCACCGTTCTCGTTAGCGACCAGGTTCGCACCGTACAAGAATTCGAACGGTTGACCGTCAGGAAGCAAAGCAAGAGTTCCTTCTGGGATGTAACTCACTTCATCGCCAGCTTCATCTGTGTAAGAGTTGGTGTAAGACCAGATTTCCAAGTTAGCTTGGCGCAGGTAACCGTGAAAGATTACACCTTCCGGCAAGATGCGTTGATTCAGATCGCCCACGTCCAAAGTTTCCTTTTTGGCTTCGATCAGTTTTTGCACTGTTGGATGGTTTACGATAGTTCGAGCAACCTTTCCGGTTGTGAGTACACGACGCATTGTCCGACCGCTCTTGTCCATTACCTCTTGAACCTTATCAGTCAGATATTCTATGACATCGGTGTCAGGATTGGAAAACAAGTCTGTGCCGGACAAGACCTCTTTGTTCGTAAAACCCCAATCGAGAACTTGACTTACACCCTCACCAATCTGCTCGGTTTTACCCGTGAACATGATTTCGGAGAGTTGCTGCACTTTACGACGATCGATAGTGTCTGTAAGCTCTGACAGGTCCTTGACAATCAATTCCTGATAACGTTGTTCTGGAGATTTAGGATTCAGCAGTGTTTCACCTGCCTGTTTCACTTTCAGATCGTGACGAGTAATCACGCGCATTGGTTTCACCAGCGCAGGCTTATACGTTTTGGAAGTGAACCCAGTACGCAATACAACCTTACCTGGAAGCAATTCATTTACGTACGGAGCCAAAGGGCGATGACCCTTTTTGGTTTGAATTTCAATTTCATCTGTCGTGAAAGTCTCTCCTTCACTCGCGAACGTATTAGTCAAGTAATACGAATCTTTCGGGAATGCTTCAACAACCTGTACAAGTGTTGGAATTTCTAAAATTTCGTGGTAAGATGCCATGTTTTTATATCCTCCCTTATTTAACTACTCGTTTAGTGATCAGGCCGACGTTACGCATTGCAACCTCATGTTGGGCCACTTTATCAGTACCACCAAATTTGAGTGCATCACGGTTGAATTCACCGTCGAGGTAAGCAGCAGCACGAGCCTCACCCGTGGTGGCATCAACAATGGTATCCGCGAGAATGCAGTACGGGTTTTCGGAACCGTCTGTGTTCGCTGAATTTACCGGAACCACGATCGGCGTGCCAGCGTATAGGTCGCTTTCAGGCAGTTGGCTCACACGTCCCAATACAGTGCCACGCGTCACTACCCCGGCCCCGGACTTGATGATAATCGCCGTCATTCTCTCCGGCTGAACGCCTCCTGCAAACAATTCGTCAAACGATGGACTTGTATACTCCGCCATTATTTACGGCCTCCATTCTTTTTGATGTTTTGGGCCATAGCAACCATATTGGCTACTGCATCGCCCTTTTTTTCTTCTTTGGCTGTCTCAGGTGTTTTGGCTTCGAGTGTCGCCACGTCGTCAACGCCGCTTTCCTTCGCATCCAATGCGCGGTTTGTAGCCTCTTGGCCGTTGCGCTTCATCGAAGCTTCCATTACCTTCACCGCAACGTCCTGTACAGTTTCCCCGTTGGTGATAGCCTCGTTAATAAACGCAGCTGCACCCGGTGCTGTCGCATATGCTTGCAAAGCTGCAATGCGTGAACGCTCGGCTGTTTGTGCCTCATTCTCGATCTGATCAACCAGCTCAGGGTGTTTTTCCTTCAATTCATTGATGTCCATTGTTTTTGGTTCCTCCTTGTTTTTAATAGGTTTTGGTGCTGGCGGGACAGCGGCAACAGCTTTAGCCGTTTGTTTGTGATCGCTATACTGATTACGCATCTTTTCGATGACTTCCGGCGGGAGCACATGCCCCGCGGCAGCGTTATTAGTTACTGCAACCTTTTCGGTGAACATGATTTCGTCAGCGAATCCCAATTCAACAGCCTGCTGAGCGTTCAACCAGGTTGCTTTGTTCATCATGGCGAGAAGCTCGTCGCGATCCATACCCGTTTTAAGCATGTAAGCGTTGGCGATGGCTTCGTCAGTGTTTTTCAACATTTCTGACACACCATCCATGGAATTCTTGTCCCCCCATGCAATCGTGGACGAGTTGTGAATCATGATCTGGGCTGTTGGAGACATCAGAACCCTGGTTCCTCCCATTGCAATTACTGAAGCAGAAGAGCCAGCCAAGGCAGTAATCTTGCTCGTTACATCAACGGAGTGATGTTCGGCGTAAGATTTAAGCATAGTGTAGATTTCCGAACCTGAATCAACCAATCCTCCGCCAGAATTGATAAGCAATTCAACTTCATCCCCGTTTGCCTCGTCCAAAAAGTCCGAAACAACTCCGGGGCTAATCGTTGGAATGTCAAACCAATCGTAAATCCATTTTTCATCATCAGAGATAACAGGTCCGTTAAGCTTGAGTTTCTTAGACATTAGTTTTGTTCACCCCCTTCCTCGTCATCGTTGTCTTCATCGCCTTCATTCGAAGGTTCGGACGGTGTGACAACCGTCGGAGCAGCTTGCACAAGTCCCAATTTTTTCAGGCGGGTTTGCTCATAAGCGCGCTGCTGAACATTGTCCTCCCATGATCCACCGTTGATCTCGGCTGTTTCGCGCGTTCCGGTAGAAAGATTGTTGTCCATCCTCATGACGGCTGCTTGTACCTCTTTGGTTGGGTCAAGCAACCCCTGCGATGGTCCGTGCCATTCGGCCTTTGTGTAGGCAGCAAAAATAGCCGGATCATCAAAGATGCCGGGTGCGTCAATTCTTCCTTTGGATACTGCCTCCACAAACCATTCTTCATAAATGGGCTGGCAGAACGTTTTTGATAGCCAAGCGCGGCGCATACGATACATTTTCCAAGCTTCCAGCAGTGCGCCGCGAGAAGCTGAATAAGAGCTCGTGAATTGCTTGGTCAAGATCTCATATGGAAGCTCTAAAGCTGCGGCAATCTGTTTAAGCATGGCACGGACGAAGGCTTCATAGTTCGGATTCGGCCTAGTAGGGTCGGCAAACTTAACATCCTCCCCCGGATCGGTCCGCATGATGGCGCCTTGTCCGAGCTTTATCTCATCTCCTGTGGCGCCCGGTACATCTTCAGCGCCATCCAAATCTTCATCGTCCATCCCGACACCGTCAAACGGGGTTCCTCCCTCGTCATCGGCGGGTGTTGTAATAAAGACCGTGTACATGGACGTGATTACTGCGGCGGCAAGCTCGGCATTCGTGTATTGGCTGAGTTGCTTCAGCGATTCAATGATTGGAGCGATGACCGGAATGCCTCGACGTTGCCCTGGCCTTTCTGCCTCGAACAAGTGAAGTACGTTCACCCGCCCGGTGCGCTTGCCGTATTTATTAACGCGGACCCATTCATTTGACCCGCTCAGACTGTATCCGCCTGCTCCGGGGTGTCGGTTGCTGAAATGATAAGCAACAACCATTCCGTCGGCATCTACCTCAACCCCTGACTGGATGCGTTCCCTGTCAATGTTGACTTTATCAGGAGGAGTTGCACATCTGTCCGCCTCGATCAGATTCACTTTCAGGTCATACACCGACCAAGGACGTGGTTTACTTGGCATCAGCGCGAATACATCGCCACTCATAAGGGTTGAAATGAAGGCCAGTCCTTGTAGTTCATAAAAGTCGTTGAGTCCGGCAGCGTCGCACTTGGTTGTATCTGCCCACAGAGCCCATTCTCTCTGAATGGAGCTACGAAGCGTTTCTGCGTGTTCTTTTGTCAACCCTAGGTAACTGGCATCAAAAGCCGGATTCAGCCGTAAGCCGGTACCCACAATATTGGTCCGCAGACCTTTGTGAGCTGCGGCGACGATATCCGAACCCATATGCAGATCCCGTGCCCTCTCGCGAAGCTTTGGAACGTTCTGGTGAATGTCCGTGTCAGCATCTCCGACAGGGGTTTTCCAGAACAGCATGGACGACTTAGTTGTGCTGGCTCCATGCTTGCCATATCCTCGCCCGTTGCTTCCAACTCCACCGATTAAGCTATTGGTGACCTTGCGTACAGCTTGTTGTCTCACGACCTCCGTCCTGGCCTGCTCGCGCTTAGCAGCAATTCCAGGAGCGAATATGTTTAGCGCCTTATCAATGATGTTCATCGGTCAACAGGGTAAATCCCCGACGTTCTGGAACGACGTTTGCCACCATTCTCATACGCATCGATGATCCGACCATACTTTCGTTTCATCATTTGGATTTCTTCCATGGTTGTTCTCGTTAACGCTCTCCCCGCAATGGAATATGACGCCCCGGTGGAACGTGCATCCTCTGCATCACTCCACATCTTGTATTTCGCCTTAGCTTCTTCGTAGGATATTCTTGGCATTTTCCCTTTCTCACCTCCTTCCAGTGGGCTATATGCTGCTGGCTACGTTCTTTTTCTTTGATCTTTTGGGGCGCTTTGCCCCGGTGGCCACACCTCCTGGTTCAGGCAAAGGCAGGTCGAAATTGGGATTTATCATCTCAATCGCTGCCCGGTTGTAAACCGCCAGGTCAAGAGCCTCGTTTCGAGCTCTTGTCTGTACCCAAGCCATGTATGGCTTGCCCTCTTTATACCGGGTGACAAGCTGCTCTGCCGTGAGTTGCTGGAAATATTCTTCGTCGTACACGAATGGGTCTGGATTGTCCGGGTGCGGCAGTGGGAACCGGCATGATCCCGGCTTGCCTGGCTCCAGGCTAAGCGAAGAAAATATAATCGACTTCCCCTCAGAAACCCCGACACGAACGACAGTCGCTTTCGGGACGTTGTTCGTGCTTATACCGTTAAGGAGCGGAGTCTCCTGTCCGTCTCCCTTCTCTTCCCCCTTGAGGGCGTAGATGTTCCGCGCTTGTCGGGGCTTGCAAAACTTATAAACTTTCAGCGTGAAGTGACCCCCGGAGTCAATCAGGGTTCTAACCGGCCGGAACGTGCGACCAGCTGCATCCTTCCAGGTCCGTGAAAGGAATTCATCCAACTCCTGCCATGGTTGCTGCTGATTGAGGTCCCCAACGATAACATGGCGCTGTATCCTCCAACTGGAATATCCTTTGCCCCAGCCGACTACATCGATTTCGAAGCGTGTATCTTGGGTATCTACCGCAGCTGTGATGTACCGAACACCTTCGGGAACCCTAGCTTGGTACATTTCGCGGCGATTCATCAGGATTTCGTGCTCAAGTTTCTGGCCCTCTTCCTCCCAAAGCTCAGCGAGGACCGTATTTATGAATACTTTAATGGCCTGTTTACCCTTTTTGTTGGCTGCTATCCACTCTTTTACAGCCATTTTCCAAGTGTAATTTATGGTCGCAGCTAAAGCAGAGAGGTGAAATCCGCGAGTTGTAGCGTGCTTTTTGCTTGCAATCCACTTCGTTCTATTTGCATAATCCCGTTTCCACTCATGTTCCTCATGCATCGCCCCACATTCCTCGCAAGCGTGCGTCACTTCGGTACACTGGCTCGTCTCTTCGTCGTAGGTATACTTGATCCGGTTCCATTGAAGCGTTTGGAGATGGTCGCAGCTTGGACACATGAAGTGAAGCTTCTCTTGTGTGCTGTCCTCGTATAGCTTTTCAATCTCGGATTTCCCTTTGATCGTCGGGGTCGAAACGAAGACCATCCGACGGTTGTAAAAAGTGGTTGTCCTCTTGATCGCAAGGTCCAATGGTGAACCCTCATTACCAGCAGAAATCGCAAAACGATCGATCTCGTCCGCAAGCAGGATGCGGATCGGCTTAGAAGCCAGTGATGCCGGAGCGTTCGAACCAGCGATGTTGATCCGCCCACCTTTAAAGCTCTTATAATAAATCGTATCTCGGCTGTTCCTGCTTTTACTTTTGCCAAACAGCTTGGCGAGTTGCGGTGAATCTCGATACAGTGGGCCCAAGCGGTCATTGGAGAAGTCTTTTGCGACGCCTAGGTCTGGTTGAACCATCATGATTGGAGACGGGTCGTGTCCGGTGTAATATCCGATCACATTAAGCTGGAAAGCCGTCTTCCCGAGCTGAGAACCAGCCATCATTACAATGGTGTCAATGTTCGGGTCGGTTGTAGCATCCATAATCGTTCGCATATACGGTACCCGGTCAGTTCTCCACGGTCCTTTTTCGGCCGAATCCTCGGCAGAGAGCACCCGGTTTTCCTCAGCCCATTCTGTAACGGTAATCGGATCGGGAGGCGCGACCAAACCGACGACCTGTTTTATAAGCCCGAGTGTTCGTCGTTTGCTGGGTTTCACAGCCCATCACCACCGGGACTTCCATCATCCTGTTTAAGGGGGTCATATTTCGATAGTCCAATCAATGCATCCGTGAACCTATCTTCCAATAGCAACCGAATTTCTTTCGCATCTGTCATATATGCCAGATCCGTGGACAGGTTTGGAGCCAAGACCATGATTGCACCCCGGAAGTTCACAACCAACTCACCCCATGCTTCCAAGACATCTTCGGTCGTGTGCAGATTCTTCCGTTTCTCCTCCAACTCAAGCAAAGCAATTTCTTTTTTTATCTGCTCGTGCTGAGCTTTCTCATCGTTGTAACTGACCTTCCCCTCCTCAGCAACACCCGTAATATGCTTGATGTAAGCCTGTACTGATTCAGCGAGGTTGTACTTTCCACGCGATACCTGAGTGAGTACTCCATCGCGCGTCAATTGACTAATCCATTGCTTGGTTTTGCCCACAATTGCGGCTAATTCACTTGTTCCAACGATGCCTTCCGGCTTCTTTTCTCCTTTCCTCAATTTCGTTCCCCCACTTTCCTTTTTGTATCTATATTTTGATGGTGTTCTCAGACCGATTTTAAGGCGGTTTTTAACGGTGTATTATTAGAAGCGATATTTCTACTATTGAAGCATAAAGAGCCCTCGGCGGGGCTCTCATTAGGCGAAAAGTACATATAAAGGGAAAGTGATTTTAAAAATTAAAATCTAGCGATATTTCGGGGTCGTCCGCACCCGCACTCATTCTGAACCCCCAGAGGGACCCGTGACCAAAAATTCGGCCCATTTCAGCCCGATTTTATATGTCTACATTTATTCATCTCTATCACACAGCGCCTGTATGACCTCTTCTAATCGATCTGATGACGTGTATTGGATTAAGGGTGCTGAGTAAGGTTGGATCCTCTGTACGTCCCACCGCACTACTCTTCTGTATAACCACCTCTTCGTTATGTTCCGGCTCACGAAGTACATTTCTATAGCTGTTCATGTTATTCACCCTCATCCGTTGCATTTACATCTTCTCTTCTCAGCATTCGTTGTCCCTCGGCTAGTAGGCTTGTAATCAGCTGGTACTCCATAACGGTGTGATTGAGCTTCCTTGTAGATCTCTGGCATTGCAGCAGTTAATAGACTCTTTGCCGTATCCTCATCAAATTCCTCAATGAGATTCATATAGATACACTTTGCCCTATAAGCTACAGCCTGGTCTGAATACAGCATCTTGTGACTGGCTATATCCTTATCCATTACATTCACCCTTTCTTTACCCCAAATGATTCAAGGGTCTCTAACCAACATCCACATTGACAGCCGAAGGTGTGCGCCTCAGATTCATATCGAGCAGGCGGTTGTACTATTACCGGCTTACTGTATGGCCTATTTGCATATTGGCGTCTGCCTTCCTGGTACTCAATCTCATTCAACAGGATTTTCAGTTTCCGTTTCAATCGTATACGTTGGATAAATCCTTTCCGCTGAGTCTGAATTTCATGGTGGATATTGAGTGCCTCTATTTTAAGATCACGGATTCTCGTCACAAACCTCATCCTTTCCCCAATAAAAAAACACCCCATATTTTGAGGTGTTCTGTTGAGGTGAAACATTGTTCATCGCTATTCTATTTAGAGCACTAAAGTTACATAGCGCGTGTTTAAGATCAAGAGCTGGGTCATTGAAGAACATGACCCAATGAAAGAAAAAAGGGGCTCATAGCCGCCCCTCTGCCTAGCGGCATTCACCCGTCCTAGTACCGAAACTGAAAAGACGTTTCGGCACGCGCCGTTTTTAATGATCTCTTTTAAATATCGTTGAAGACGAATTGCAAACGTACCGCTACGCTCCGTCCTTAAAAGCATTGTACTTAGTTACTAGAGAGATAAGAAGGACAAGACCATTATACTGATGTTCTTAATTGGTCGTCAAAGGTGGTATGGGGTCAAATTCGCCCGTTTTCCACATGTTACCTCGTAAAAAGTTACACAATTCATTGTTATTCGCCCTTTTTCTTTAAAGTTAAGCATGTATCCTGCAGCAGCAATGCATCTTCTTCTACGTAAAAACCTTGCCAAAAGTGAATGGAATAACAACCAAATCTCTATTAGAACCATATAAGTTCTTGAAGTTTATAGTCCCATTGGCACCGCACCATATGTTCAGCTTTCCGGTTACGTTTGGTTCGACGTTGCCACCGTTTTCTACGTTGCTACCTAATATCATAGTGACAAGATTGGATCCAGTACTAACAACTATGCCCCACTCTAATCCAGTGTTAGTATCAAGGGCAAACATGTATATCCCCCTCTTGTTGGCATTTATTTCTCCTGGGAGAGCGTAAGAATAGGTAGACCCATTAGCCACGTTTGTAGTCAATCCGGAGTATCCAAACTTAGAGAAAAATTGCCCGGCGCTAGAAAAGCCAAAAGGCGCGTCCGCAAAAGGTATTAGGTCTACTGCTGAGTTGCTTGTGTACCCCACCATCAAGTTTCTGTTCGCTCTGGATGTATCATCAAACAGCTGCCAATCCCTGTTATTGGACCCTGCTGATAAGTACAATCTTTCATCGTTGGACGACTTGTTGCCGAACGTAGTTAACATACAATTATCAAGCCGAATTCCTCTCTTTGTTGTACACTGAGAGTCATCTATGAAATTCTTCCTACCTCCAGTTTTATCTCCACATGTCGCAGAAATCACGTTCCTGAACGTGACAGCATTACATACACCAGAAGCTTTTACTAGAAGAGGTGCTGTACTAACGTCATTTTGTCTACTTATACCGCAGGTATCAAAAGATATTCCCGCAACATTATTCAACTTTATCAAGGATACAGCACTACTTACGGTATCTGAGCCATCTGATCTACCGTTTTGCGTCATTTGGCATCGGTAGAATGCAAACGAATTAACCGTATCCAGATCAAGTATAGTGGTGGTGTATGATCTTGTCTCAAAATGACAGCCGTCAAAGTTAAAACCGTGATGATACCCATCTGTTCTTACACTATCCCCTCTAGCCTTAATCCAAGTGCAGTTGTTTGCACTTACTTCAAAATGACATCTTCTAAGATTGACATTATTGTGATTGTCGATGGTTGGTTTAGTCAGGTTTATGGCGACACCACTATCCCCCGATATGGCAAAGAAACAGTCATAGAATGAAGAATCAAATATGCGCTCGACCTCTAGGTTAACGTTTCCTCTGAAGAACACATTTACAAACCTAGACTGTCTCAATTCGTACAGATTTACCGGATCATTCTTGCCTAGCTTCATGACTGTCGCCCCACCTTTAACAGCCCATAAACCTACATCTTTAAAACATACAGATGTGTTCCACATATCCAAAAGCGTACCGTTCTGCTTGTCTAGTTCTATAGACGAACTTATCCCTGAACCCTTTATGAGTAGCTGGGTCGCTCGCCCTGTCATGCTAGTTATTGCATTAGCAGACTTGGTGATATAGATCGTATCTGTTACTCTGTACCGTTTTGGCTGGAGTATGACCGGAATAGTAAGTGCATAGCCGCCATCCAGAGTAATTTTTTTTGAGTTTACAGCTAAGTTAATAGCCGTTTTAATGGGAATTAGATCGTCTGCAACTCCATCACCCTTAGCACCGAACCATTCAGGATATATTTCATCTATCTTACAATTTCCAGTGATGGAGCCCCCAATCGATAGATCAAAAATGTGATCGTCAGGATTAGCATCCCATGTACCGTTAATTTCCATTCCTATTCCTGCTGCGGGCTTTAGTCTTGCATTTCTATCAAATATAAGCTTTTTATTCGATAGAATTGTAATATTTTGACCGATGAGATATACACCCTTTGGGATATATATTGTATCTGAAGAATTGTCTGATATTGCAGCATTCAATGCTGAACGACTATCAGTAACCCCATTGGGATCAGCTCCATAATCTAATATATTATTTGTCATTTATCACACATCCTTTTCTTATAAAGTCTATTTGTCATCTTCCCAGAAATGCATCTTTTTTTGATTCCCCCAACCCATTTCGTATAATGACCCCCACTAAAATCAACTCAAGATAGCAGTAAGTCGGACCGATGTAAATAGATTGGTTTCTTATCACTCGAATCACCTCCCCCTCAGAATTTTATGTAAAAGAAAAAGCCGCTCATTTGAGCGACTGTGTTTAATCAATTATAGTTTGATCCATTCTCTTACTTCTTTTAGCCCTCTATAGGTTTTAGACAGTATACTATTTTCGTTTAGGTACTTCTCACCTCGTTCGGTAAGTACAGGTCCTATTTTATGGAGATGAGGTCTGTCACCTGCCCATAACAATCCCGTCAGGTATTTTTCCCTTGAAAGAAAATTCACTGCGTCATCAAACTCATTTTCACTCACATCGAAGTCTTCTTCTGTAAGAGGAGTGTTCCCTTCATTAACTTCTTTCAGAATAGCATAGCGTAATCTTTCCTTATTCAAGTAAGCCACCTCCCTCGACATCAAATTTCGACATCAGAGGATGGATTCCTTCATTTCCAAATCACAAAACAAACTCAACGAACGCTGGCGACCGCAGCATGCCTGACTTATACCAGTTCCGCGTCTTAACCTTCACCCGGATCCGCGGCTCAAGGTGGACGAAATTCTTATCCTCACCTGATACAAGTTGCTGGCTCACTCCATAAAAAGCTTTCTTGGCTTTTGGCGGCACTCCCAACTCAATAACACCAGCTGGGCGTAATCGGCCTGAGTCTGTTGGAACTGCAGCAAGCCAACCAAACTCCTCTTTGCGATAACCGGTAATAAAGACATCAGCATAAGTCCAATTGATCACCTTCTGCCATGCTGGTGATCGGCGGCTTTCGTAAGTACTGTTCTGTAACTTACCGACCATACCCTCAAGCTTCTGGGCTACCATTTGCTCAAACAATGCCTCTCCAGCTGCCTCCACAAACGGGATAACGCCAAAATGTTGGTTCGGCATCTCAATATTGCTCAGAATCTCCTTGCGCTGCATCAGAGGCAGCTTTCGAAGGTCTTGACCTTTGTATCGAAGGATATCGAACACAACATAGGTAACAGGCGATATGCCCATTAGCTGCTGTATACGTGGCTCCTTTTTGGCTTGAAAACGGCTCATGACAGTTTCGAAGTCTACACGGCCAGTCGAAGCATCGGTGCAGGCAACTTCTCCATCCAAGAGAATGTCATTATCAAACGGTGTCAGCAGTTCCGGGTACTGATTGGTGCACTCTGTCTCGTGCCTGGTGTAAAGTCGGACTCGTCCGTTCTGCTGAGAAAACAAAAGGCGGTGTCCGTCGATCTTTGGTTCAAATATATAATCCTGATGGCTAAAAGGACCATCAGCTGCTGTTTCTAATAACATAGGATTAATGAACATAAAAACACCTCTCTTTGATTATACCGTTTGGTAAGTTCATTGAGAGGCGGTAAGTGTTGTAAATAATAAGAGCAGGCATCCAGGACACCGAGACCGTGCCGTATAGTTATCTCGGCATCCCTTTGCCTTATCACTCGCCGCATAGCGTTCGACAAGCGTTCAGATTTCGAGAAGGAAGCTTTACACCACTCCCAATAAAAAAGGCCGGCAGCTGCCAGCCCGATCAACAGGGCATTCATGCCCCTGTGGTGTCCTCTTCTCGATTTCCTATGTTATAACTATAACCTATAAAAAACCTAATCGTTTATAGTTTTTTCGAATAATTTTAATAATATTTTCGAATTATTTTAGTACGCCCCATAATTAAGTCAGTCTACTTTTAAATACTGACAGAGCTGCCTCATTGGAGTACCCGGCTAGACTAGTACAATAGATCCGCGGACCGTCGTCTAACCATTCCTCCGAAATCCCCGCCTCATACTTCTCGTAGTCGGTCCATATCTCATGGTGCCATGTGTTGTATGTCTCGCCACCGAGCTCAACCTGACCTTCGACGCAAACGAGTAGAAGATTGCCTTCTTTACAAATAATCGTTTTCGTTTCCGAACACAAGATAATCACCTCTCGAGATTTTATTTTTTCAAAGATTTCGTGGCTACAAACAACGCCATTATACTGATCACCAGAGCTGCAAGCCCAATCACTAAAGTCACTGTTTCCACGTTCATTCCTCCTTAGAGGGGCCGAAGCCCCTGCGTTAATTTAGTCTGTGCACAATTTCAGACTCTCTTCGCTTACTGGGTACCAAGGGGTGTCCGATGGCTCAATGTAGTATCTGTGATCCGAATAATGCTCTCCAGACCATAATTCATACCCTATTATCTTCTTCACACCTATATAGACACCGTTTGGGTTGGTGTATTTAACATGATCCCCTAATTCAAACTGTTTTTCTTTTTGCATTTTTTATCCTCCCCGCGTAAGGCCGCCGCCATATTGTATAGGTAAAACCATTTATGATAAGATTGGGAGGAGGGAGCCACTAACTCCCTCCGGTGGAACCTACTAACGTCTGCGCCGCACGCGTCGTTTTTTGGTTCCTTTTTTGTTGCCCTTTGCCGCCATCTGGTACAGCATCACAGCCGTTACCAGTTGGATTATAGCGGTCAGGATCCCAACCCAATCTTTCATTTCCTCACCCTTTCCAGAAGCTCATGTTTCACTTCCTGTATATAATATATCATTTAATATACATTATGTCAAACGTAATATTTGACTTCCTGTATTATTTTTATTATATTTTATATATAATTTATCGAAAGGGGTATTTATATGCCGTTCAATTACAAGCCGCTTTTTAAATTACTAATTGATAATGATATGAAGAAAACAGACTTGCGTGAGGCGATTGGCATCGGACCGTCTACCCTTGCGAAATTTGAAAAAGGGGATAACGTGTCTCTCGATGTAATTGATAAGCTCTGCACTTATTTTAAGGTCCAACCAAATGATATCTTGGAACATAAGGCTGGTGATGAATAATGCCTTGGTATGAGGATGAAAAGACAAAGACGTATTACTTTAAGGTAAATTACAAAGAAGGTGGGAAGTATAAGCAGATCCTACGGAGGGGCTTTAGGACAAAGAAAGAAGTAAAGGCAGCTATGGCCGAAGTTGAGGACCAGGTTAACAAGGGCACCTTTATAAACCCTTCTAAAACACCGTACAAAGTTTTTATAGAAGATTGGCTTGATGATAAAAATTCCAGCGTGAAGCCACAAACATTGGTGAATTACGAAAAACTATTCCAGAACCACATCCTGCCTATGAGGGAAAATTCAAGGGGAAAAACGGTTGGTCTAGGAGATATCGAAGTTGGTTGGATCACCATGAGAGATATTCAAGACCTCTACAATCACCTCTTTGAAAGCAAGTCTTTGTCTGATGAGAATATTCAAAAGTGTCATACCCTCATTAAAGCATCATTAAAACAAGCTAAGAAGGAAAAGATGATAGCCGATAACCCTGCTGAAGACGTTGATCGTCCTACAGCTCGAAAAAAAGAAATGCAGGTATGGACCATTGAAGAAGCACATCAATTCCTCAAGGTCGCAGCAGCAGATCCGCTCTATATTGTGTTCTTACTCGCATTGACCACAGGTATGCGCCAAGGAGAAATACTCGGGCTGCGTTGGAAAGACTTTGACAAGAATACCCGAATAATTAGCATTACTCAGATTTTAGACCATAAAGGTAAGAACTTTGAGGTAGGTGCTAAAACTATATCAGGTGTTAGGCCGATCAGGTTAGACAAAGACACTGCGGATACTCTCATCCGACACCGTACAAAATCAAGAGAAAAACAAATGGAATTTGCAGATGTATTCGAGGACCGTGATCTTGTTGTCTGCACACGTACTGGGGGTCCAGTATCTCCGCGTAACGTGAACCGTTCCTTTGATCGAATTGTCGCAAAGATAAATCGGGAATTACAAGATAAGCGTGATAAGGGTATTCAAGTTGGCCGTGATCTGAAAAAGATTCGATTCCATGACTTAAGACATACCCATGTAACATTCCTCATTAAAAATAGAGAAACTCCTCAAGCAATTGCGGAGCGACTTGGCTGGTCTGATACTCGAATGATCGATAATTACGCTCACATAAGACCCGACATTCAAGAAGACGTTGCAGAAGCCTTCGGACAAGCGTTCTACAGCAACGGAAGCTAATTCATCACCGTTGCAATTGATACGAATTTTGATACGAAAACACCTATTAAAGGGTACGAAAGCCTACTGAACGGAATATCGTATATCTCCCTCAAACCCTTGATATGACTGTATTTTACTGATTGTTACTGAACGTTTATCTATCTTGACAGGGTAGGGGTCAGTGGTTCGAGCCCACTACAGATCATAGCCAAAAACCCTTACGCCGTAAGGGTTTTTCTTTTTTTTAAGTTAAGATTTCTCTCCTCATAAAAGGAATTGTCGACAAAATGGGGACAAAGCTCAGCTGGACAACTCTTTTAGAGCTATTTCATGGACTCATTTCTATAGAAGCGATTTGTTAACAAAAAAAATAAAAATGACCGCTCAGCATTTGATCGGTCATTGCCTTTAATTATACAGTGTTGCCATTCTTTGATCAAGCAATGTGATTGTATCTGCATACCCGTTATCATCAAAAGTAACGGATACAATCGCGGAATCCATATCTAAATAGATGCCAGCTACCTTGTCATCACGATACATATTTTTCACACCTGATGCATATTCAAATCTATTATCATAATCCGTTTTTTCTCCTGGTCCTAACACCTTTTCTGCATCAGAACAAGTCATCCCATACTTAACTCTTGCTTTATCATCTCCTACTTTTACGATCGTACCCAATAATCTATGCCACTGCCTTTATCGTTTATAAGCAAATTAGGCTCACTTATTACCTAAAAGCCCTTACCACCTAATTTAATCAACATAAGATAAGGTGTAGTTAAAAGGAGGTATCATTCATGAGTGGAGTAGTAGGTGGATACGGCGGAGGATGCGGTGGTGGATTCGGCAGCACAGTAGGAATAGTCCTGGTATTGTTCATCTTGCTGGTTATCATCTTAAGTGCTTGTGCTTTCATTTAATAAGATCAAATATCCACAAAGCTGAAGAGAGACCCTGTAGGCATGTGCCTTCAGGGTCTTTGGTTTATTTCTGGAGTTCATTTTTACGAAATCTATTCAGCACAATAGCAACCTCTTCCCGAGTCATGAGTGCTCCCGGTCGTTTGCCGTCAAAGTATCCATTCTCGGTCATTTCCTTCCATGCTGTAGATGCCCAAGGACTTACCACATTGATATCTCTTTCCTTCGTCACTGGTTTTGCCTCCTTTTTCTGAAGCCCCAGGTATTTTGCGACCCCGGTTACATGACCCTCAATTAAGGCATCAATTATTTCCTTACGCTTAAGTTTGGCAGCATCCGAAGCCACATCTATAAATAGATTTTCGGTCAATACGGCTGGCATTTTGCTCTCGCGAACCATGTGCAGGTTCTTTGCTTTCTGCCCCCGATCGATCACGCCAAATGGTTTTAATGCGACCATGATCTCCTTGTGAAGAACATTCTGTAAAGCTACAGATGCCGGCTGTGGATTGATATATCTAAAAGTCTCAAAACCACCGGCTCCACCCCCAGCGTTACAATGGACAGAAACAAGAATATCAGCTTCAGCTTTATCTGCCGCTTTGGTTCGTTCAGATAGCTCCAGGAAAACATCTGTGGATCTGGTTAGCAGCACCTGCACACCGTCATAATTATCTTCCAGGCGTTTCTTTACACCCAAGGATACATCCAGAGCAATATCCTTTTCTTTCAACCCATTTCCGACCGCGCCGGAATCCTTACCGCCATGACCTGCATCAATCCATACCTTTTTCACGAATCACTCACCGCCTTTACAGGTTGCTTTACAGGTTGCTTTACAGCTTGTTTACCAAATACAGCAAAGGGCTCCAGCAAGGATGCCTTGTAGAATTGCCTCTACGGTCCAACCTAGCAAACCAGTTGTTAGTCCTACCGCAAGGACAAGGATATTATATAAGATACTCCAGTCTGGTATTTTCGGTGTTCGCTTAAGCCCAAACCCATTACCCAACATGCAACAACAACGATAAACAATCTTGGATCAGTAAGTTCAATAATCATGATAAAAGCAGCTACTCCCAAAATATAAAACTCCATCCAAAATCTTCCGTAATAAGTGTTATACTTGATTAAAAAAGGAGATGTATCATTTTGAACAAAAAAATCATTAAAACCGTCGCCACTTTAGCGCTCGGTATGATGATCGGATCCGCAACAATTGCAGCAGCTGCCCCAGGAACTATCCAAGCCGTCCTATCCAAATTCACGTTTGTGGTGGATGGTCAAAAACAAACCCTCAAATCAGACCCGATTGTATATAAAGGCACCACCTACCTTCCGGTTCGTGAAGTAGCTGAGATGTTAAATGCTGAAGTGTCTTCATTCGATAACAAGGCTAAGAAAATAGAATTGAAGACAAAAGGATCACAAACAACATCAAATCCCCAATTAAGTTCAAATCAATCAAGTGCACCACAAACACCATTGAAACTCAAGCTCAATGAAACTGCTACGAAAGGTGATATGACAATAAAAGTGAATAGTGTAAGTTACACAGATTTCATCCCTTCAAAGCCTGGAGAAACGTCCGGTACGCTTGCAGAATCAGGACACAAGTTCGCCATAATCCAATTTGAAGCAACACTTAACGCAGAGCCTACGGACAGATTCGCATGGGGTGCATTAGATTTTTTGGATCATGCTGTTATCGGTGGTAAGAAAATAAGTTCAGCCACTTCCTACAACCATAACAATTTGTTCGCCGGTGAGACAAAGATTATTCAAGTTTCGCTTTCTCTGCCAGAAAACTTGGATATTACCTCTGTCACGTTTAGAAACCCTAGTAATAAATCGATCTTTGGAACCATAGATCTTTAATAATCTCCTCTACCTCTCGATTGTGCGAACAACTGAGAGATTACGTTGGCAATTATACGCCCAAGTCCATTGGGCGTTATTTTAATTTCATGCCATCTTCGTTGGAGCCCTGTCTCTCTTTATATATAAGAACCCACCGAGGACATAAAAAAAGTACGCCTTGCGGCGCTGCTGAAAACTAGTATTTTTATCCAAATATTCGAATTCTTTTTATTTACATATTTAGTATAAATATATAAATACAGATTAAATAGTTTACCTTATTATGAAGGGAGATGTAATTATGAAAAAAATTTCCGTAATTTCCTTCATGATGATCATGCTGCTTTCGCTCGCATCGATGGCGTCAGCTAGAGCGTTTGAAGCCACTTCGCCACCCTATTATCTCTCCGGCAACATTTCGTACGAGGCTTCATATTACAACCAGAATTTTAATTCATGGGGGTCTGTCACGCTTACTCTGCTCAAAGTGACTCCTGCGGGCGACGTTCCCGTAGGCTCAACAATCGTCTCAGTGCGTCCAGGCGAGTCGAAAACCGAAAAAGTACTGCTTCCAATCAACCGGCAGATTACTACAAATTGAAAATTACTTATAGCAGCGGTAATGTCGCTGTATACGCTGACAGACTTATTGCGGAGTGACGCTAAACTTCCGGCAATAACAACTTTAAGACGACAGCCCTAACGGCTGTCGTCTTTATATATATATGCTCGATCAAACACATTGTCGGCATCATACGTCGGTGCATTGGGTTAGTTGACTAGGATACACAGCAGCTCACGATCTAGGTCAGGAAGCATTGCAGCCACCCCCAACAGGTTTCATTGCCAAAATATTCTCTTCATTAAATAGTCTCGGAGCGCCAGAGGTTAAACATTTCGCCCTAACTCGACCATCCTTTACTCCAAGCACTTCAATTCGTCGCTGCGTGATCTTTCCATTATGATCTATGTAGATAATGTCGACGATTCTACCGATGTATTTATCCACCTTCCTGCTGCTCCCCGGCGCGTATGGCCTCGTATACTTCCTCAGATATCTCTATGATTTCATCCTGGGTGTACCACGGGTAATACTGTTTCAGATTGATTTTCACCATGATAAAGCCTCCATTTCGATTTTTTGGGAAAACGCGCAAAATCGAAATGGAGTATGGCGGGGATCGGCAGCCGGGACAGTACCGCACTTCTGGACAAAATGTCCATATGTAGCTGGGCTTGTCTGAAAAAAGGGCAGCACAAAACGCGACCACGCAAAAGAACTGCGGGACGCGTCTATTTAGAAGATTTACATTGCCTGTGCAGATGATAAAGGTCTCACCTGCATGGAGAAACACCCGCCGCCGCACATTTTTTTCTTTTCCGCTTGCGCGGCGGGGATATGACCCAACTTCTTAACGCTCTACAAGTTCGGTCATTATTATTCAGCAGGGAGTAAAATCTCGTCTCCTTCCGCAACGCCAATTAAAAATTGGCCTACTTCTTTTGGAATATGAGCTACCAATTGTACAATGTCTATACCAGCAACTTCGGTATGAATGTAGTAATTGCCATCGGAAGTTTTATATAGGGTATCGCGGGCACTGATGACTAATTTGCTATTTGGGTTCACAGCCGTTTTTGTAGTCTCCCGCCAATATACGATTTTATATAGAACTTCTGCATCTTTAGGAATTTCGCTGAAAAACTGCCAATCTTCTATGTGTTCATTTCTAACATAGTCTATAATTTCACGGTTGTCGGTAATCGTGCGGAGCAACTGACTTTCATCTGCCGACCATATCTCAATTTTCTGTTTTTTGGTCATGTCAAAATCATCATAGTCAACGTCTGCCATTGCTTCACGAATGTCCTCGGCCATTATTTTTCGCATGGAATCGGAATTTATCTCACTCATGGCTTCATTCATTGACTCATTGACTGTGGCCGCAACAAATTCAACCATTGCTCCAAAATCACTGGCGGCTATTGCTTCTGCGACAGCCTGACTTGTAATTTCACTGATAGAATCTGATATGGCCCCATCTGTCGCCTCATTGATACTCTCAGACACAGCTTTTTGAACTGATCGCTCAACAATCCTTTGTGTGCTAAGTGAACAGCCTGATGTTGTTGCTACCATGAAAATAGCCAATATTGATATAGCTAATTTTTTCATTAAAATATCCTCCTTGCGTCGCCTGTTTTTGTTATAAACAGTATAGCGCCACCACAAGGAGGATTTATTGATGTTGTCAAAATTGAACACTGTACTCGTTAAAATTGGTTTATAGGCCATAAAGCACTATTTCTATCGTAAAAGACTCAGGTTGACTTTTAATACACAATGATCCGTTCGGTTCCACCTTTTGCAGCACACTTTTAAGCCCCAAGCCGTGACTCGTCCGGTCAGTCTTGCTTGATACCGGAAATTTCCCTTCCCACGCGCCGACTTCTTCTGCTGTTGCATTTACGATACTGATGATCAATGACTGATTGACATAGGCCAAGACAATACGCACCCAACGCCTCTCTTTCGGTAATTTTTCACAAGCCTCTCGTACATTGTCAAGCAAATTGCCAAAAATAGTAGACGCCTGATCAAACGTGAGCTTCAAATCCGCAGGCACATGGACATCTGTTTCCATGGTGATATTGGACTGCTTTAATTCTGCAATTTTTATGTTCAGAATCGTATCTAAGGTGGGATTGCCGGTCATCACCGCTTGTTCGTAGTGACCGATCTGACAGGAAGCCTCCCACAGATAATGCTCCAGAGCTCCCTGATCCCCTTGCGTGGCGAGTGTCGCCGCAGCGTTTAGGTGGTTTCGCACATCGTGATGTAGGGTGCGTATTTGGCTGTGGAGCCGCTCCAACTGTTGATAGTGCTTGTTTTGCAGTTGTAACTGCTGCTCCAGTAAGTGCCGTTCACGGTCGGACTCGGTAAAAGCGGCAAAGCGGTCGAATAGCACAAACAGCGCAATGTTAATAAACAATAAAGCCAACATGACCACGATCTCAATCGTGTAAGCATAAGGCCCTTCACGGCTCATAATGTGATCGAACATCCCAAAGTATACCAGAATACTGATGACCGAGATAGCTGTGAGAAGTGCCCACATAGAGGGCGGAACTACTTGCCGCCTCTTGCGGCCAATATATCCTGTTGCCTCAAGTATAAGCCAGAAGCCCATGTGGTACATAACCTCTATAAGCCAATTGTTTTTATTGGGCATTGGCGTTACAACCAAATCATAGGCGGAAAGCCAAAGACAGGCCACCGCAAACAGCACAAGGCTGAACAGGACTTTTTTTCTTCGGTTTGTTTCACGAAAAAGAGGCAACAACAGGAGACTACTGATCAATGTTGCAGGCGGCGTGGAGGTCGGCCGATGATGCGCCAAAATGAGCCGCCACACGATGGCGGTTATTGCTCCTAATCCAAGAGCCAGAGCATATATTTTGTTTCTGCTGATGGCAGGTCGGCCATAAATACGTTCGTACAAACGGGCGACTAATACCATATCCACAAGTCCAAACATGAATTGCAGCAAAAACAGATATACGAAATCAATTGACGGAAAAATGTTCATTGGAAACCTCCCCGCCGTTTGAGAAAGGATATATGATCCTGTTTCAATACTATTTGGTATTTACGGCTCACCGGCAGCTTTACACCTCCGGCAAGTTCCACCTCGTCTTGTCTGATTACGCGGATACACTCCATATTTACAATATAGGATGCGTGAATTTGGGTGAACAGATTTGCGTCCAGCGTGTCCGCGACCTTTGAAATTCGCTCATAATATTCCACGGTTCCCCCTATGCTGTGAATGCGCACTTTTCGCCCGGCTCCCTCAAAAAAGGAAATTTCCCGGTACGGCAATTGCCGCTTTTCATGGCCTATCTGAAAAAAGAAAATCTGGTTTTCTCGCCGGATGTGCTCAACTGCGTCCTGCAATACGACTTTCAAAGCATCAAATTGCACTGGCTTGCACAAAAATCGGAACGGAAGTACCTTAAAAACTTCATAAACATACTCCTTGTGACTGGTAACAAATACAATAAGGGCGTCCCGGTCTGCTTTCCGAATACAGGCGGCGGTTTCAATTCCGCTGGTGTGCGGCATTTCAATATCCAACAAATAGATATTGAATCGCTCTTCGTTCGTATTCATATAGTCCATTAACTCAGCGCCACTACCAAATACGTCCAGAGATAGGTTGCCGAGCTCCATTTTGCATATCATATCTTCAATTGAATTGCACACCGAAATGTCATCGTCGCAAATTGCTAACTTAATCATTTTGTCCTCGCTATGTATAAATAGTTATTGAATACAGTCTGTGCGTAAATTTATCATCAACCAATCTGATTATTCGGTGATCTACTGTTTTTAAGTATATTCGGATAATTAAGAGCCTGGCAAGCAAAACGACTACACCTTCTGGCTGATATGTAGATATCATTATCCGCTTACCACTATACCCGCAAGCAATTCAAGTGTGCACAAAATTGCTTGTTGGGGTTCCCCCAAACCCGTGCCACTTGTGGACAAAATATCCACAAGTCCCGGCGTACCGCCGGATGGTTGCGTCATGCTGCTACTGCGCCATTTCCTTGTCTTTCTGCGCGTCCATCAGGCCGGGCAACCGGCCAATACTCATTGTACCACTACGGGACACCCAAGGATGCCGCGTTTTTTTTATGTCTGCACATTGGATCAGGATTTACAAGAGCGCGGATACATCGTTCTTTGGATACAAAACGCATCTTGCCATGACCGAGGAACGGATTATTACAGCAGCCGTTGTCACAACGGGCGAAAAGAACGACGGTAAGCAACTTCAGGAGCCGATTGAAAAAAAGCAATGCAGCCGGTATGGAAGTTAAAACGGTCATAGGAGACACAGCGTACTCCGAATAAGATAACATAGTGTATACCAAGAGCAATAGCATTGAGCTCATTGCCAAGCTGAATCCGCTCATTACAAAAGGGGCCGAAAGAAAGAAGACCAATTCCAATTCAATAAGGATGCGGGCATGTATGTGTGTAAGGGAGGCCATATGGCGATCAGGAAAGCGAGTACTTTAAGGAAAAGGCGATAGAACGCTACAAGATTGAAGCGAAGAACAGCGAACTCAAACACAGGCACGGGTATGACGTAGCGTCATCTTCGGGTCTTGTTGCCATAGAGTTACAAAGTGCCATGGCTATTCTTGCTGTAAATTTAAAGAGAATATTAAAACTGATGAAGTAACTGACCAGTCGTAAAGGTCTCATAAAGCCCTCTTAAACAGCAAAAGACGACCCCATCCCCAAAAATCGGGATAAGGGCCGTCTTTTGTTTCGTACTCTTTTAGCTGTTCTGTCAAAACCACAGGTTCTTCAGTGGCCTCTGTGCATCAAGGGGGGGTTCTTATTTTTATGCAGTGGTGCCTTGGTGCCCTATATCCTACTAAACAACACGCTGAATTGACTTTATGTATTCCTGAAATATAATGTTATCCCTGCTTAGACTTACAATTCCTGATTCTCCATCAATATCCCGTGTTACAGACAGATATTGCATTGAATCAGCCCATTCTAATTTATTTCAACAACTCTTCAGGTGTATCACCGCTGTAGACATAAACAGGGCTAGCAACATTTACGAAAAATACTGCAACCAGCGTCAAAGCTGAAGCAAGAACAGAAGCGGTGTTACGTTTAACTTTATCGATCAGTGTCATGGGTCTCACCTCCTTTCAAGTAAATCAAACTCAATGATTGGACTAGAAATGAAACGGCCAATGTAGAAGATTGAATAAAAACATTTGAAACAACAATCAACATGCTGATAATCCGTAGTTTAGGATAATGAATCTTTGGTATTCTGGATTGCTTTTCAATCCTGCTGGGAGCAAAGATGCCCACAAGCAAGAGACTGATAATATTAAATATCTGAATATACAACACTGGCAGTTCGATGAACGATATCCCCGTAAACAAAACTGTTGTAACAATAATGCACCCAGCCCCCGTTTTTAAATGAAACCCTCCCGAAAACTGTCGAAGAAGTGCAAATCCGATTAATGCGGTTAATGCCTGTTTTGTGTTTCCAGTTATAAATGAACCGATCAGTGTAAAAGAGATTATAAGTACGATGTTTAGTACAATTGCTATGGCATGCTTAAGAATATTAACAGAGGCTTTATGTTCTGGGACTTGTCTTTTGATTCCCTCTGCGATCTTAAGAGCTACGGTTTCAATCATCATTCACATCTTTCTCCTCTGTTCGGATCATGTAGTAAATGAACAGTCCAAAAGTAATAGCGAAAAAAATGATATTAATCCAAATTCGGTTGTAATAAAAAATCACACTAACCAGAAGTAGAACTGTAACAATGAGAACCGTCATTACAATATGCTCGAATTTGAATCGCAACTTTTCAAAATCAAACGAAAATCCAATTCCAAACCTATACATTAAACAAGATAATAATAAGGCTGTGGCACCTGAAATTAGTTGAAGCACGTATGCATCGGTTCCTGGTGTTTGAACCTCCTCAACTGACTCAAAGAGGGCCATAACATAAACGGTTTGAATTAATGCGTACAATACATAAGCAATTATTGTACAAGTCGCTGACCATAACACTGGTACTTTAATGACCGTCGTAAACAAAAAGATGAATATTACGATGGTAATTAATGGTGCAACAAAAGCTAGTGAAAGTTCATTACGTAAAATAAAACTTTGTAAATTTGCAAACAGCATCACGAATAATGCCTGCCATATGTACTCGGATGTTTTGAATCTAAACAACGACATTATCAATGAATAAATGGCCAGCGTTTCAATCATTGAACAAAACATAAACCAAAATACTTCCACCAAATTCCCCCTAGACCTTTTATCTACTTTTTGTTGCGCCACTCCTCAATCTTGTCCTGATAGACCTGAATTGTGGTCTCGAACCAAAATGGACGAGATCCCTAGTTTGAAAACCATTTCGCTCCTTTTTACTCTGCTTTGATATCCGCAGCCATTTTAGTTCGGGTAAGAGTATCCCTATATATTTCATAATAAATTTTGGATGATACAAATGCTAGGGAAAATATGGATACTATTCATTTACCATACCCGTTTCTTTATAAAAGAAAGTAGCGTAGCGAACTTCTTATAACCTTGTTTTTTGAAGACTTCCGACTTTAAGTACGTTATAATTTGACAGTTATCTGGAGATCATAATATTATTGACTTAATATTAAGTCAATAATATCAAAGGAGGTATATATGGGGAAAAATCAAGCGAAAAATGCCTTAGTCCGAGAGGCTAGAAAAAGGCAAATCCTAACCGCTACCCTTTCTGTGTATGTACGATACGGGTATCATGGCACGGATATGGATATCGTGGCAAACGAAGCTCAACTTGCAAAGGGTTTAATCTATTATTATTACAAAACAAAAAAAGACTTATTTATTGAATTGTATTCCTGGATGTTTGAAGAAGGCTATACGTTTTCAAATCATTTGCTAACAAATGAAGACGGGAGAAATCCCATTGAACAGTTAATGTATTACGTTTACAGGATATTTGGTGCAAACAAAGACAATCCACTTATGATGCAGTTTTTTATTCGAGTACCTTTTGACGCTTATGCAATATTTGGCCCAGAAAAATGGAAAGAGGGTGCTTCGAAATCTGATATACATCGAAAAGCGCTGTCCAGTATGATTGAAAATGGAATTTCACAAGGGATGATTCCAGCAACCGATCCAAGTCGCGCAGCCAATAGCTTTTGGTCTGTTTTTGTAGCAAATCTCTTTGAATATTCAAAACTTATCACGGGATCAAACACGATAAACCAGGATGATGATTCCATTGCATTAAAAGAGATCGTTCAGTTTTGTTTTCAGGGGTTAGGTATTGAATATCCTCTTTGGAATGCTTGTCTAGAAAAAGTGATTGCTGAAAACTCATAAGGGGGACTACCCGATGCCTAAAGTCTTTAAAAGTGAGAAAAAGCAAAAGGCAGTGTATGAATCCTATAATCATTTATTAGCTGAGTGGGATGTAGCTTATGAAGAAAAAGTTATAGAGGGCACTTATGGGAACACACATCTGATTATTGCTGGAAATCCAGACCATATACCTGTACTTTTGTTTCACGGTGTAGGCGACAATTCAGCAGTTATGTGGATATATAACATAAAGGATCTTTCAAAAGAGTTTCATGTGATAGCAGTCGACGCTATCGGTGGCGCTGGTAAAAGTCAGCCAAATGGAAATTACTCAAAAGGCTTTAATCAAGTGTTATGGATTGAAGAGTTGCTAGATGCTCTTAAGTTAGATAAAGTGTACGCCATTGGAGTTTCATATGGTTGCTATTTAGTGCAACTGTTCAAATGTAAATTGCCTAACCGTTTTGATAAAATTGTTGGACTTGCAGGCGGCCCATCTGTTGAAGGATACAAGACAAATAATTTGAGAAAAATGCTATTATTTTTGCCGGAAGCGTTATTCCCAACCCCCAAAAACGTAGCAAAACTTTTGAAAAAATTATCGGGCGATGGTGGGGATTCATTTATTCGTAAACCTGCTCTTTTATCACATTGGCATATATTGTTGAAGTCATTTAATAATGCTTCTATGATGTTACATAAAACGCCTTCCATAAGTAAACCCGACTTCAAAATATCTAGAGAAGAAGGACTCTTTATGCTGGGAGATCAGGATAGACTTTCTTATTACCCCGAATCGATTAAAGCATTCGAAGAGTTAAATTTAACTTATAAGATCATAAAAGGAGCAGGGCATTCCATAAATCATGAACAAGCTGATTTGATAAATTCAGAAATAGTAAGATTTCTAACGAAGTAAATCGTTTGGATGAAGATACAAGAGTTTTGTCAGATCCATGTTCACTTCCCCCCCTTAGAATTCACATCTATGCATTCAATGTCATTTAAATGGGAAACCTATCCTGTATCTAAACCCTGAAATTAGGGAGGTGAAACAGAATGAACATTAAAACGGATGAATACCAAATTGCTTCGCTTAGCGGTGATGAACAGACCCTAGGCGCTATAAAAGCTGCGGAAGCGGCTATAGCCGACCTTACGGGCAAAGAAGTTACGTTAATTGCATATGAGAAGACGACTATGCAAGAGCAATAGTCTCCTTTTTTAGAACAAGTAAATCCCTTTGAGTGTAAACAAGTCGCAGGACCATTCATGTCGATGGCCTGACTACTTCTACACCTAAAGGGATTTTTTTGCGCGAAATTTCAGAAAGAAAATGTTTCCTTTTCACAGGTTGGAACGTATAATAATTGTCGCCGTCTTTACATCCAATAAATACCGGCCCAACGACATTATTAATTAACCAGTACTTGCCTTCTACAAAAAACAACTTGGTCTATTGCACATTCGTATTAAAAAGCGGCAACATTCGAGTTCTCTCTCATATACTGGAAAAGCGGAAAGAGGTGATTTACATCTTCAAAATGTTATATCGTACACTCATCTTTGCTTTGCTCCTTTTGTTCGTCATCCCCGTTGTCAACCAATCCGACGCAGCCAGCAAGAAGCTGGACAGTAAATACGCCAAATATGCGCAGTTTATTGTGATCGACAAATCCAGCAACAAGATGACCTACTATGAAAAAGGCAAAGCAATCAAGACGTTCTCAGTCGCCACAGGAAAGAAACCTTCCTACACGCCCGAAGGCCTGTTTAAAATTCATGAAAAAACAAAAAACAGACCTTACTATAAAGAACGCATTAAAGGCGGTGACCCCAAAAATCCACTCGGTGATCGCTGGTTGGGCATTAACGTAAAAATCAACGGCAGAACAAGTTATGCCTACGCTATTCACGGAAACAACAATCCATCCTCGATCGGTAAATATATCTCTGAAGGATGTATTCGAATGCATAACAAAGAAGTCCGCTGGCTGTTTGATAAGGTCAAAATGAACACCCCTGTACTCATTCAAAAATAAATACGATCATATGCAGAAGCTGAGCACTTTTCATGTGTTTGGCTTTTTTGCTGCCTTCATGAAATTTTCTTCCTACTACTCTCTAATTCGAATCCTTTAAACTCAGAAAAAGAGAAAACCCCCTTCCGTTCAACAAGAAGAGGTACATTTGTTCAGATGTCCTTTTTCCCTTGTCGATTCGAAGGGGGGGTTTGGCCAAATATTTAACTAGCTTTTGAATCCCTGAATATATATCCGCACTACTTCCTGACCTGCAATCAGCTCCATGGTTCAACCTTAATTTGCTCTAGCAACCGCCCAAAATCAGTCGGTACTACGCACCCTGCAGTCGGATTGAGTGCATTCGCACTTCCCGCAGCAGCGGCATAACACAGGCATTCCATAGCCGGCATGTTGCGGACATGTGCAAATGCATATCCCGCTACAAAGGAATCCCCACTGCCTACCGGATTAACTATGTTCATCCGGGGGATATGTACCCGATAAACAGTGTCGCCAATACAAGCCAATGCACCCAGTGCGCCCAAAGTGACAATCACTCTCGAAATTCCGGTATCCTTGGCAAGTTTTTGGATGGCTGCCCCGTAGTTATGCAGAGAGACTTCAGCATCCGATTCCGAGTCCGTATTGCGATCAGCAACAATGATGTCGTTTAGCCATGGTTTTATTTCATCCTCATTCGGTTTGATGAATCCAGGCTTGCCTTTCATCCCCTCTACAAGCGCAGCCCCACTCGTATCAAGGAATACCTCTGAACCGTGGGAGGAGCAAATCTCAATCAATTCGGTGTAAAGCTCCGGCCTGCACCCTCTCGGCAGACTCCCGGAAATAATGATAAGACCGGCCTTTTGCGCCAAATCTCCGATTTTGGACTTCATTCTCTCCTCGTCTTCCGGAGTCACCAGTGGCCCCGGTTCCAAAACTTCCGTAAAGGTATGGTTTTCCTCGTCCACAATACTAAGGCAAACTCTCGATTCACCTTCGATGGATACGAAATCTGTCCCAAATCCCTCACTCTCAGCTGCACGGACAATAAACTGCCCGTTATACCCGGCTGTAAAGCCTGTCGCAGTTACCTCCGGATGTCCAAGCTGATGCAGAACCCTTGAAACATTAAGACCTTTGCCGCCAGCAATAGCATGAATACGATCCACACGCATGACAGTTCCCGTTGACCAGCCGTTCATGTAATATGTTTTATCGATAGCGGCATTTAAAGTTACGGTGACAATGCCTTGATTCATTGGTAATAATCCTTAGCTTTTCCAAAAGAGCCGCACAGACGCATCTTTTCGATCGCAGCCTTTTTCAAAGCCTGTTTCGCCGGAACCATGTATTTACGAGGATCGTTTTCCTCTGGATTCTGATCAAACACTTCTTTAATCGCATTGGAAAACACGATACGGAGCTCAGTCGCAACATTCATTTTGGACATACCTTCCGCTACGCAGCGTCTGACTTGTTCATCGGGAATGCCGGACCCGCCATGAAGCACAAGCGGAACTGAAACTTTTGAGGCAATGTTCCGAATGCGTTCAAAGTCAATGTTGGGCTCTCCCTTGTAAATCCCATGAGCGGTACCAATGGCAGGAGCGAGCGTATGCACTCCGGTTAACTCTACAAACCGGGCGCATTCATCCGGATCTGCAAGCAGGGCATGCTGTTCGTCTACAACGATATCATCCTCTACGCCGCCAACTCGCCCAAGTTCAGCTTCCACGTTAATTCCTACCGCATTCGCTGCTTCAACAACCTTCTTAGTCATGGCCACGTTGACATCAAATGCTTCATGAGAGGCATCGATCATTACGGAGCTGTATCCGGCCCGGATACACTGCATAATGATATTAAAATCGGAACAATGATCCAAATGAAGTGCAATCGGAATGCTGGATCTTTCGGAAGCTACCTTCGCGGCCTTTGCAATATAATCCGGCCCAAGATGTTTCACGGTTCCTACCGTGGATTGAATAATTAACGGAGATTGCGTTTCTTCAGCAGCCTCGACAACAGCCTGAAGCATTTCCAGTGTGTGTACGTTGAAAGCGCCGATGCAGTATCCCCCACTGCGAGCAGCCTCTAATAATGGCGTAGATGATATAATGGTCATTGTAAAATCCTCCCCAAGATCCAAAATTATGATTGCTTTATCTCATGACGCTGCTTCGCCTGCATGGCACTTCCGATCACGCCGGCATCATCTCCAAGCACTGCTGTCTTGATGGTGACGTGCTGCCTGAAATCCGGCAGCAACCGTGACATTAATGTTTGGCGCAGCGGTGTTAGCAGTCTTTCTCCAGCCATTGCCCCGCCACCGCCAATAATAATCACCTGCGGACTGAGTATATGCACGGCTGGTACAAGCGCTTTACCAAGAAGTTCTCCGGCGTGATTCATAATATCGGAAGCTAAGGAATCTCCCGCATCCATCGCTTTCGAAATATCGGCCGCCGATAGGCGTTGTAGATCGTCTCCAGGAAACCACTGTGACAATAGGGTCGGTTTCCCCTCGGCTATAAAACGTTTCGCCTCACGCACCATGCCGGAGGCTGAGGCGGCTGCTTCCAAACAGCCATCAAAGCCGCACCCGCATGGAGCGGATTCGCCGTCCATCGTCCCGTGACCAATTTCGCCGGCTAGATCACGGTACCCGTAATAAAGCTGTCCCTGACTGACCATAGCCGATGCGATACCAGTTCCCACGGTCAGTCCAAGGACGTAATCAACACCCAGGCCCGCACCATACACCGCTTCACCATAAACATACATCCGCACATCATTATCGATATAAACCGGCAATGATGTACGTCTGGACAATTCCGTACTCAAGGGAACATCACGCCAATTCAAATTGGCGGAATACAGAGCAATCCCATCCCAAGGGTTCACCAATCCCGGAATACCGATGCCGATGCCGGCCACCTTGCCGGAGAGTCCTGCTCTGGCAGTAACTTCGGAAACCATTTGAGCCATATGATCCAGAACGGACGAAGTGCCGAGAAAAGCCTGTGTAGGCTTTTTTATGGAGTCCAGCACTTCACCTTTCTCATCCACGATACCGCAAACAATGTTTGTTCCTCCGACATCCACACCGATCCAGAAACTCATCGTTTCTCCTCCTAAGGATTATTCGCTCTCGGCTACATATAGTGAAGTTCCGGCTTCCTTTAAAGCGTTGACCAATGCGTCAGACGGTTGCTCATCCGTGATACAGCCATATAGCTCTTCTAGCTGGGCCACCGTAAACAAGGAAGCACGGCCGATTTTAGTATGATCGAATACCGCAATCGTTTTATCCGCACGGCGCATAAGCATGCGTGCTATGTTCGCTTCCAGCTCCGAGTAAGTACTTACACCGGAAGTTGTAAACCCGTCAATCCCCATAAACATCGTGTTTATGTTGACAGCATTGACGGTCTGCTCTGCCAGCGGGCCGCACAGCTCAAAGCTTTTGTTGCGCAGTACACCGCCGGTCAGAACCACTTGAAGGTCGCTGTTCTCGGACAGTTCCATCGCAATATTTACGGCATTAGTAACGACCGTAATATTTTTTCTATGTTTTAACTGCTGGGAAATCAGGAAA
This sequence comes from Paenibacillus uliginis N3/975, assembly GCF_900177425.1. NCBI lineage: Bacteria > Bacillati > Bacillota > Bacilli > Caryophanales > Paenibacillaceae > Paenibacillus > Paenibacillus uliginis. Next base: position 4,250,681 of record NZ_LT840184.1, read on the forward strand.
GTGGTTGTGCCCCCGGTTAATCCGATGACATCCCCTTCTTGAACTAATGAAGCCGCCAATCGGGCGATCTCCAATTTTTCCGGGTATAATACGTGCTGCTTCTCGATGAACGGAACCTCGTATACCGAAGCCGGCTTCACATACATTGCTCCGCCGCCGACACGTCTGATGACGTTTCCGCTTTGCTCCAATTCCTCAAGATCCCTTCTAACTGTAGCCTCCGAACAATTAAACGCCGTCATCAGCTCTTGAAGTGACATTTCTCCCTTCATCTCCAGCGCACTCAGGATTTGGTTTTGTCGTTCTGCTTTCATTCCGATACGTGCCATTTGCTATTATTTCCTCCTAGCTGGGGATTTTGAAGTGCCGCTTCAACTATTTCGAGCCTGCCTGGCGAACGCTTGTTAAATCTTGACTACTTGCGTCAAATTACGTGGTTCATCAGGATCAACGTCTTTGTTAACAGCTGTCCAGAAGCCGATATATTGAAGAAGCGGCAAATACATAACGGCACGAGCTTCATCGCTCACATCAATTGCCCCAATCTCAAACACGGCGTCCGCGAAAGCGGTGTCGTCGCCCGCGCAGGCTGTAATTACGAGTACGTAAGCCCCGTAAGCCTTCATCTCCTCAGCGACTTTCAACTCATAAGATCTTGCCGTCTCCGAGAGCAGCAATACAACGAGCGAGCCCTGTTCGATAATCGATTTTGGACCGTGTCTGAATTCAAGGGTGCCGTAGCTTTCAGTCCAAGTATAAGACATTTCCTTCAGTTTGAGGCATGCCTCTTGCGCAATACCAAAATAACTGCCCATGCCGAGGTATATCGTTTTAATAAAATCGTTGTTCTCGATCAGCCCTTTGGCAAAAGCATCGGCTTCTGCTATTTTTGCCCCGGCCTGATCCATCACCGTTCTCATTTCATTTGAGTAACCGCCGCCTGCAGCTGCTGCTATAGCCGCTTGCATCATAAATGTCATACTTACGAATGATTTCGTCATGACTGTGCTTTTTTCTTTACCGAACGGTGATACGAGACATTCCGTTTGCTTAGCCATACCACTGTCTTCGTAACAAGTGATTCCGCATGTATCCCAGTTTTCGAGACCTCTAACCGAGTCAATGGCCAAAATTACTTCAGTAGATTCACCGGAACGCGATACGCCGACAAGCAATTTTTTACCTTGCTTTGCCGAAGACTGGTCCCTGAACAAGAAAATTTCCGAGGAAGGAAATGCGCTCGCCGGCCTTGTGATCCAATAACGGAAAGTCGCTGCCATCGTCTGGGCCTGATAATAGGATGAACCCGAACCAATAAATATAACTTCTTCGTATGCAGGATTACCAATATATTTCTCAACCCAATCCTGTTGTCTGGCTAGCTGCTCCCATGCAGCTGCCATCGCTTCAGCCTGTTGTCCAATCTCCGGGTAAGTCAACTTTCCTTTCATCATAAAAGAACGTCTCCCCTCGCATCGTTATAATGATATATTAAATCATTATTATGATTCCTTCAATCATTATTATGAATGATTTTTTCAAACATAATGATTTAAAAAACGACCGTTTCCTGAATCGATAACAGAAAGCGGTCGCTCGGTAACATTTATCTAATAGCTACGAAGTATTGAAGTATGAAGTAAAAGCTTGTGGGTATTTAGTGCAGATGCATCATTCCTTAAATCGGAAGCTTTTCCTGATGCTCTGTGGCCGGACGATGTTTACCTTGATCGATTTGGACGACTTTCCCTCCCGCACGAATGGATTCCGTAGCCGCGCAGCCTACCACAACACTCATTCTGCCGTCAAACGGGCTCGCTAAAGGCTGCTTGTTATCCAGCACGAGGTTAATAAAATCTTCGCAAATCCGCGGGTCAGCGCCTGAATGAGTTCCGGGCATTTTTTTCATCTCGTAGGTAATGTCGCTCATTTCATGCCAGGAGCCTGACTTTCTGGTTTTGACATGAATTTTATCATTCACATCATCGTTCTCGATCCGGCCCTTTGTTCCAATAAAGGTATAATTGCGGGAATAGTCCGGCGTAAAATGGCACTGCAAATAAGAAGCTTTGATGCCGCCCTCCAACTCCATAATGACCATATTATTATCTTCAACATCGATTTCTTCACGGAAAGCACATTGGGTCAGCCGATCCAGACTCACGTCAGGGCAAGTCTTTTGCCGTTCACATTCAGGACAATACAGATCATTCGGCATATCCCCTCCGTAGTAATCCAGGCTGCCGAATGCAGACACCTTTCTCGTATACTTGCCTGTAATCCAGTGAATGACATCAATGTCATGCGAAGCTTTCTGTAGAAGCAGTGAAGTTGTATTTGCCCTTGTACCGTGCCAGTCATGATAATAATAATATCCGCCCAACCCGACAAAATGCCTCACCCAAACCGCTTTGATATCACCGATTACCCTTGAATCAATTATCTCCTTCATCGTCTGGTACATGCTCATGTACCGCATATTGAACCCGATCATGAGATGTTTTCCCGACTGTTTCCATTCGTCCAGGATGCGATCACACCCTTCCGGAGTAATAGCCAGCGGTTTATCGCAGTATACATGTTTTCCTGCCCGAAATGCGGCAATAGCTTGCTCTTCATGTAGATAATCCGGCGAAAGAATAACCACTGCGTCAATGTCCTCCCGTGATAACAGCTCATGGTAGTCCGTCGTAACAAAAGCATCCGGATTAACCGTCTCTCGAAAATTTGAAAGTGCTTCCAAAGAAATGTCTGCTGCACCCGTTACAATGGACCTTCCGCCGGGCTGATGCCAGTATTCCACAATGGAGCTTCTGCCTCCAACACCAATCACACCTACTCTAACCTGATTCACTAGTCCTCACCTCATTTTGTGATTTCACGATCATGAACTCAGCGTTTCGATGATAGTTTAAATCAAAATTATGATTTTTTCAATCATATTATTGACAAAAAGAATCAAATATTTTACGACACCCTAGTTATACTTTCTTAGATCTCAAAAAAGGATAGACACAAGCAGAGAAAATAATCTGCTGAATCTATCCATTCATTTCACTCTTTATCTTTTTTCCATCTTCCTGCTTTCTTCACGGCTTCTTTCAAAAGAATCTCGATTTGAGCATTAACGCTTCGCAGCTCATCATCAGCCCATTTTTCAAGAGCGTCATAAAGCTTAGGATCGATTCTTAGCGGATAAGCTTTTCGTTTTGCCATATAACCAGGTCCTAATGGATACTTCCTGTGTTAATAACAGGCTGTGTTCCTTTTTCCGACACAATGGCAACCATCAGATTATTTACCATTTGTGCCTTTTTATCATCGTCCAGCTCGACAACGCCTTCATCCGCTAATTGCTCGATTGCGCTTTTTACCAAACCGACAGCACCATCTACAATAACTTTACGTGCAGACAATACAGCCTGTGCCTGTTGTCTCTGCAGCATAGCAGATGCTACTTCAGAAGCGTAGGCAAGGTGCATTATACGAGCCTCAATAACATCAACTCCGGCAACTGCCAGACGGCTCTGAAGATCTTGCGCTAAAAAGTCAGCGATTTCATCACTATTTTTCCGCAATGACATATCTGTTTCTTTCTCAAAATGATCATAGGCATATTGACTGGCAATGTGGCGAATACCTGTCTCACTTTGAATCTGAACAAATTCTTCGTAATCCTCTACATCAAATGTTGCTTTTGCGCTGTCCGAAACTTTATAGACAACTACAGCAGCTATTTCAATCGGATTCCCCTCCAGATCATTGACCTTTAACTTTTCACTGTTAAAGTTGATGACACGAAGAGAAACTCTGGATTTAATGGTTAAGGGAATAGCTACCCATAGCCCCTGCTCTCTTATTACACCTACATAGGTTCCGAATAAAGTAAGAACTTTGGCCTCATTCGGTTGAACAATGGTTATGCCTGAAAGAATCAGTATAGCTGCAATAATCAAGAGAACTGGAATTATCAGGGCTGGACCAACAGAATCCGTGGAAATGAACAGAAATGCAGCCAGACCGATAAGCAGTAACGATACAATAATTCCGAGATAGCCGTTTAGCTTCAACGCTGGTTTTTCTTGCATGTTTAATACCCCTCCTATATATCAATGTGATATCACAATTATATCATATTGATATAATTGTTGACAACAAGAAGAAACGCCTTTGACGTCCTTTTTAAAGGACGACAAAGGCGTTTCTCGAGAAATATGAGCCAAGTATGCAACAAAGTCCGATTCCCGCATGAAATGCAGGAATCGGACTTTAGTCAAGTATTGATTTATTCTTTTACCTATTCATGACCATTAAGCTTTCACACCGATGGTCAAGATTTCGTAAGGTTTCACAGAAAGCGAGAATTCTCCACGATCATTAAATGGCTGGAGATCTCCTGTTTCTTCTAGAATCGTCGTCTTGTAAGCCTGCGCCCCAGAAAGCTTGGACTGCAGTGTCAGTTCAGCAGGAGCTTCACCCATATTAAACCAGCGAAGCATCATATCACCCGATTTACGGCTAACTTTAAGCGACGAGAATGCAAGATCTTCGTTTTCCCATTCGAAAGCAGCGAAATCCGGAGATACCGTTCCCTCGTGAATGCCAGTCTGGCATACTGTCCATGGAATCTGGAACTGATAAGCTTCTGCATATGCACCGGAAGCAATCCCATCACCATTGTGAGGAATGATTTCCATACGTACGGTATTAACACCCAGACACTGTGCTTCCGGCGTCGGGAAGTATCCCCAGTCACCAAGCTCGCCAACTGCACGTAGCATCGTTACCGCAATCGTATTTCGTCCATCGCGTAAAACTTCATATTCATTCAATCCAAGATTGGCCACTGTAAGTCCGGCACCTTCCCCGCCCACATCAACAAATGCTTGCTGGTGTGCTGTATTACTAGGGTTCTCCCATTCTTTGGCGGGAACATTATTTCGTGATACGATTTCGAACATGGAATCAGCATGGTGAACGGAAGTTTCCAGATCCGTTGGGAACAATGCCCGCAGACGATGATCCTTCGCCTGATTATTGAAAGTTGCTTCCAGTTCGATGCCTTTGCCTTCCCTGTTCAAGGAAATTAGTGTACGGATCGACAGCATAACTGTCTCACTTGACCGCTGAGCTTTACGCTGCGGATAATAGATCAGCTCGTGCTGCTCCTGATCAAGCTTCTCGTCAGCTGATACCGGTATTTCCCACTCATGAATCACTTCCAGGGTTGCACGATATGGTGTATCCTCTACAATACGGATCTTGGCGTCAAGACCCTTGGTTGTCAGAGCTTCTTCACCCTCTGGCTGCTTAAACATATACTCGTTACCGATATCTCCGGTGTTCTCATACACGCCGAGATCACGGAAGACTTGTCCGCTTCTCTTGTCTGTCAAAGTGAAGGAACCGTCTGATGCAAGCTCCACTTTCAGAGTTCCGTTCTCCAGTACTCTGTCTCCAGCGAGCAAAGACGCAGGGACAGCTGGCTTCACATTGCCCCTCACAAACGCATAGGTTTTAATTCCGAGTGCTGACAAGTCTTTAGCTTCGAAAGTCAGCTTCACTCTCCGGCACATGTAAGGCTGACGGAATTTGTCATCTGGCAGATCATATCCGAACTGGAGTCCCAGATCTTCCATCGTAAACGCTACGCTGTTTCCTTCGCTATCCACAACGGCACGTCCGGACAGGTCAATTTCTTTCATTCGGCGGCTCGTCTCTTCCAGCGAAAATCCATCGCGGAAGTATAACCGTTCAGCGTCCAGCTCTACGGTTACCGTACCGCTACGCTTCCATCCCGTAGTGTTGAATACAACGAAAGGAACGCTACTCTCCCCCCACTTAGCAAAAGACGTTGTATCAACGGCTTCAACGATAGCCTTCTTGCTATCATCCACAATGCTTTCAGCCACGTGGCGGCTCTTGTCGAAACGAGTAACCATTTCACGGTGAACCTCATCGACACTGCAGCCACAGATACTATCGTGAGGATGATTCTGCATCAGTGTCTTCCAAGCGTAGGTAAACAGATGGTGCGGATACTCTTGTCCAACCAGACTTGCGAAGGAAGCAAGCGGTTCAGCAACCTTTTCCAGAATGCTCTGGCCCGTCTGATTCATCTGCTTCAGGTAAACACGAGCGGAAGCTGTATTTACCAGCGTCCCCCATCCGTCGGTACGTTGGCTGCGAAGCTCGCCTTGTACAGAGGACAAGTCCTGGCTCATGCTATTCTTCAAGTCTACCAAGTAATCAGCAAAGGTAGAGTGAACAAACTCCGTATCCGGATGAAGCTTCTTCGCGGTTTGAATCGCTTCCGGAAGATCGCATTGGATCGGCTGGTGGTCACATCCGTTCATATAGAGAAGTTGTCCCGTTGATGCATATTTCTCAGCATCCGCAAGCTTTCTTTCCCAGTAAGCTTTAGCTTCTTCTTCATCGACAGGAACTTCGTTACCGTTACTGTACCAGTTCGCGAACAGAATACCGAGCACTTTGGAGCCGTCTGGACCTTCCCATACCAATTCGGAGAATGAAGACTCAAAGTCTCCATCCGATACCGTATTGTTAAAGCCTGTCGGCTTAACTCCGCGACCAAAGAAGGCATTGTCGATACCGGATTGCTTCATCAGCTGCGGTGTTTGGCCTACGAGGCCAAATGTGTCAGGGAAGTAGCCAATTTTGGATATCGTTCCGTAAGCTTCGGTATCTTGATGCCCGATCTGCATGTTACGAACGTTCGCTTCACTGCTCGTCAAGAAGGCATCCTGCAAAATATACCAAGGACCGATCTGGATACGTCCATCATGGATCAGCTTCTCAAGCTGCTCCTTCTTCTCCGGACGTACCTGTAAGTAGTCCTCTAGGATAATGGTCTGTCCATCCAGGAAGAAGTAACGGTACTCCGAATCCTTCTCCATTGTCTCAAGCAATTGATCCATCAATTGGATGAGCCGTACATGATGTTTCTCATAAGGTAAATACCATTCTCTATCCCAGTGAGTATGAGAGATGATATGGGCTTTTCTAGATTGGGTCATGGTTGTCGTCTCCCCCTGCTTCATAGAATGCTGTATGAACATGACAAGCGTGTGAAATGTTTTTAGTGCTCATCATTTTACACGCTTGCCTGTCTCTAACGTTTGTTATTAATTTGAAAGTTACGCCTCATCTACCAAAGGGTATTCTTCCATGTAATTCATCAGCTCGTCGACGGTCGTAAACGCGAGTCCAGTCACGGTGTCGGCGCAGCCATAGTAAATCGCGATGCGGCCAGTATCGGCATCGGTCAACGCCGCGCAAGGGAACGTTACGTTAGGTACGTCACCCATGCATTCGTAAGTCGTTTCAGGTCCCAAAATGTAGTTACGGGAACGAGCTTTAACTTTCCATGGCTGATCCAGATCAAGCAGAGCAACGCCCATACGATAAACGAAGCCGTTACAAGTATTGATAACGCCATGATAAATCAGCAACCAGCCTTTGTCCGTTTCGATCGGCACTGGTCCAGGTCCGATTTTCTTGGACTGCCAAGCCGAAGCATCTCCATCAATTGTTCCCATTACATAACGGTGCTTGCCCCAGAAGGTAAGATCAGGACTTACACTGTAGAAAATATCCCCGAACGGCGTATGGCCTGTATCACTCGGACGGCTGAGCATCGCGTAATAATCACCAATTTTGCGTGGGAACATTACCCCGTTGCGGTTATACGGCAAAAAGGCGTTTTCCAGTTGGTGGAATGTTTTAAAATCGGTCGTATACCCAATACCGATCGTCGGGCCATGATAGCCATTACACCAGTTGATGTAATAACGGTCTCCGATTTTGATCACTCGTGGATCGTAGCGGTATTCGCGCTTCGTTATTTCCTCATCGCCTTCGAACACGATTGGATCATGATTAATTGTCCAGTTTATGCCATCTTCACTGAAACCAGCGAAAATATCCATACTAACCGATCTGGAATCGCAGCGGAACACACCAGCGAACCCACCTTCAAACGGAACAACAGCGGAGTTGAATACACTGTTGGAGTTCGGGATTGCGTGGCGCTCAATAATCGGATTTGCCGAATAGCGCCATACCGGAGCATTGAGACCCTCCGGCTTGTCTTGCCAAGGGATGTTATTTAGGGATTCGCCAATAATTTTGCTCATTGTTATGTCTCCTTTTTATTAGAACATTTATCATGCATAAATTTAGATCAACGTAAGCTTACAAAATGCCTTCTTTCATCGCCTTGTACACAAGTTGAGAGAACAGGCTGTTCGACCAAGCAAACCATGATCTGGTGAACACTTTCGGATCATCAGCGTGGAAGCCTTCATGCATGAATCCGGTATCCGCATCTGTCGATTCCAGCATAGCGATCATTTCAAGTTTCTCTTCAGCGGATGATGCCGTAATTCCCTGCATGGACAATGCCATGTGCCAGATATAATTCGCTGGTGTATGCGGACTTCCGATTCCCTTAGCCATTTTCCCTTCAAAATAGAACGGATTTTCTTTGCTCAGAGCAAAACGTCTAGTGTTCTGGTAAATCGGATCATCTGCGGTTACATAACCAAGATAAGGGATGGACATTAGCCCTGGTGTACCTGCATCATCCATCAAGCAATAGTTGCCGAATCCATCGGTTTCGTATGCATATATCGGTCCAAACTCCGGATGACGGTAAATTCCGTAGAGCTTAATACCGTGATCAATTTCAGCCTCAAGCTTCTTAAGATCAGCCAGAAGTGTCATATCACGGAAAATCCATTCTGCGAATTCTTGCATATGGCGCAGAGCTACTACAGCAAACATGTTACCTGGAATGTTGTAGTGGAAATCACAAGCGTCATCACTTGAACGGAAGCCTGACCATACCATGCCCGTGTAATTGACCGGCATACCAAGTCCGTTGTTGCGTAAGGAGTCTTCCGGAATTCCGTTATCCCGTGTGAAGCGGTATGGGGAACGTTCGAAATGGTATTGCTCCGTCTTGAACAGCTCCACGATTTTCAGCATAGCTGCTTTAAATCCGGAATCAAACACATCCGTAAGTCCAGTCTCCTTCCAGTAAGCATAAGCCAGACGGATGGAGAAGCACAGGGAATCGATTTCGAACTTACGCTCCCACACCCATGGAGACATATCCGTCTCGTCATCGGTGTTCCAGTGCCAATCATTGGCGGATTCATTAAATGCATTGGCATAAGGGTCAATATGAATATAGTTCATGTGACGCTTGATCAGACCACTTAAAACACGTTGTAATTCTGGATCGTTTTTGGAAAATGGTACATAGTGCATCACTTGCTCAACGGAGTCACGAAGCCACATTGCAGGAATATCACCGGTGATAACAAAAGTAGTGCCATCATCCATCAATTTAGTGGTCGTCTCCAACGTATTCGGAAACGTATTTTTAAACAACTGTAAAAGCTTAGGGCGATGGGCCAGCTTCTCTTCCGCTTCCTTCAGCACATCTTGAATGGATTGTGGCAGCGTAAGGGTCGGCATAGGTATTTTGGGGAGTCTAAATTGTTCCATGTGTATTGGCTCCTTTAGTAAGTTAGGTATTAGGAATATATAAGTTTCACTGTTTTGATCTCATAAGGTGAAAATTGAAGTGAAATCGTTCCCTCCGTGGTTGGAAGAATCTCGATTTCTTCCTCCAGTGCATTGGACAAGCACACTTTCGAGAACGGATGCGGCCATGTCAAGGTGACAGAATCACGTCCTCCAGAGGACTCATACCAACGAAGAACAACACCACTGCCGTCTTCTGCAGGTTTGACCGTGTCGAGCACGACATGCTGGCTCTCAAACGGAATCCATGAATGTGTCGATGGCAGTGTTCCCTGTTTCGGAGACTCAGGGAGAACAGGCAGCTCGTAGTTCAGCTCTGCAGCTTTTCGGACCGTACCGGCTTGACGCCAATCCCCTATATGAGGATACAAGGAATACGTGAATTGATGCTCTCCCAAGTCCGCCGTGACATCCGGCCATTTAGGAGCTCTCAGCAGGGACAGACGGATAGTGCTGCCCTGAATGTCATAACCGTACTTGCAGTCGTTCAGCAAGCTGACACCGTATCCGAATTCCGATACATCTGCGAAACGGTGACCACATACTTCGTACTGAGCCTGTTCCCAGCTCGTGTTTCGATGTGTCGGACGCTCAATGGATCCGAATGGAATCTCATAAGTCGCCTTTTCTGTCACGACGTCGATCGGGAACCCAACCTTGAGTAATTTGTGTGATTCATTCCAGCTGACATGGGTTTTAAAATCAATTCGGCGATCCTGATGATACAAAATCATATCCTGAGTAATCTCTGATTGATGCAACCGCCACCGGAAACGGAGAATATCCTTTACCGAACCCGTTAGAACCACTTTTTTCTCTAACAGCTCGGCTTCTCCGGCAACCTGATCCTCATAACGGGTATCAATGTCCCAAGCATCCCATAACACAGGACGGTCATGGAAAAAATGAAACCGGTTTGCCCGTTCTCCATCCTTCACCACTTCACGGTTAGCTTCTTTATCAAAGAGACTGATGATTTCGCCGCGGTCGTTGAACTGAATTTTGTAGAACTCACTCTCCCAGAGATGATCCAGATTTCCTTGCTCTCTGTGGGATAATCCTTCCGAGGATTCTCCTGTCCGCACCCATATGGTCTTATAGCCAAAGGCAGGTACGCTCGGCACACATACGGTCAAGGAAACTGCTCCCATGTCATCGGTCATTACATCACTCTTGAGATGGTTACCCCCCGCATCATAAACAGCTTGCTCATCCGGGCTATCTTCACACGGTATGGATATGACGGCATCACGGGACCATCCCAAACTGTTGAATACGAGGTATGGTAGCCCTTCTCCTTCAGTACTCACTTGTGCAGCGAGTGCTTGAAGCCCGATCTGAAGCGATGTGTTTCCTTTATCGAATACTTCGCCATACTCTTTCTCGGAGGTCACGTATGACTCGGTAATCGCCGACCCCGGGATAATGTCATGGAACTGGTTTAAAAGAATCAGCTTCCAGCCGTCATGAAGTTTAGTATTTACTTCTTGTATCTGTCCATCAGCCATAGCTGGAGCTGCCAGCGTGTTCCACAACTCTGCTTCGCGGTACAGCATTTCCGCTCTCCGGTTGTACCTCTTATTACGACCATGCGTGGTATAGGTTCCGCGGTGCAATTCCAGGTAGAGATCCCCTCGCCATGTTGGAAGCTTTGGACTGCGCTCTTCAATACTTTCGAAAAATTCCGCTGCCGTGCTGTAACGGCTGGCCGGCTGGCCTACCATCAATTCTGCCCGGTCGATATACTCCAGCATTTCACGGGTTGCACCACCGCCGCCATCGCCATGTCCGTAGAGCAGCATCTGCTCGTTATGAACATCTTTCTGACGGTAAGACTGCCAATGGTCATGAACATCCTTCGGCAGTGTATTTTCATTCACTCCATGGTTCAGGTAGGACAACATCGGCGTTCCGTCAATCCCTACCCAGTGAAATAAGTCGTACGGAAATACGTTCGTATCATTCCAGCCAAGTTTTGTGGTCATGAAATAACGGATACTGCCATGTTTCAAAATTTGCGGCAGTGAAGCACAATAACCGAATGTATCCGGAAGCCACTCAATGTCCGACATTTTCCCAAACTCCTGCAGATAAAAGCGCTGACCGTAAAGCATTTGACGCATAAGTGATTCCCCGCTCGGTATGTTCAGGTCCGGTTCGACCCACATTCCTCCGACCAGCTCCCAGCGTCCTTCTGCTACTCTCTCTTTCACCCGCTCGTATAGCTCGGGGTCATTGTCTTTCAAAAACTGAAACAGCAGCGGCTGGCTCTGTGCGTATTTATATTGAGGATACTCCTCCATTAAAGCATCAACGGTTGAAAAGGTACGGCTTGTTTTTCGGACCGTCTCCCGTACAGGCCACAGCCACGCGATATCAATATGTGACTGACCGACCATGTGCTCGGTCCCCTCAGCATTGTTGCCGATCTCACCAACCTCGCGAACGAGGTCCTTTTCAAGCCGAATGACAGCTTCTCCCATACGCACTGTAGCCTCATCCATGGCAACGAACCTGTCCATCGCACGGTAAAGTGCCTCCATGAGACGGACACGCCTGAAGTCCTGCTCAGGTAGCAGGACCATGGAATCGCGTATAACAGTCACGGTGTACATCAGACTTTGTACAGGTGTATTGACCCGAACCAGCATACTGCGGATGGAGGTAATTGGAGGCTGGATGACCGCCTGCTGGTTCAGTGGATCCACCGGCTCTGGAATCGGGTCGTACAGCTCAATTTCGAGTTCTACTCTAGGTCCGGTTCTTTCGGGATCCAAGGTGACAAACGTATGATTCCGGTCCAGCCCTTGATAAGAACGGCCGTTCACACGCAGCAGACCCTCTCCTCCAGACTCGAACACGAAACCGATCTTGTCATTAAACCATGTAACGGGAAGCTCCAGTGTTTTGCGGAAGAAATACGTTGTTCCCTGATTACTCGGGAACCGCTCCAATCCCTCTCCTTGAGGATACGGTTCTGTATTCTCATATTGTCCCGGGAGTTTATAAGTGGAACGTGTAATATCCCAGTCCCGTAGCCCCATGACCTCCAGCCACTGACGCTCTGACAATTCCCTGATAAATCGTCTAATTCGCTCCATGAATTTAATCCTCCTGCACCGTCAGATCAGTGCTAAGCGTATCATTGACATGTCTGCCTGCCATCACGCGGAACAGACCTGGCTCAACAACATACTTATAATCTTTGCCGATATACTGCAATTGTTCTGCTCCAACCGTAAACTCAACAGTCTTTGATTCTCCAGGCTTCAAGTGGATCTTGCGGAAGCCCTTTAGCTCTTTGGCAGGTCTGGTGTAATGACTTACGGCATCAGATATATACATCTGAACGACTTCGTCCCCTTCACGGTCTCCCGTATTGGTTACGTTAACGGTCAGCGTCGCTTGTTCGTCAGACCGGATCACTTGCGGTTCAATTTTCAAATCACTGTAGCTGAACTCAGTGTAACTCAGTCCATATCCAAACGGATAGCGCGGCTGTGAATCATCTTCCAAGTACCTTTTGCCGCGCGAGCGCTTCCCGTGATAATAAACAGGGAGCTGACCGACATGCTTAGGTACCGATATCGTCAGACGTCCCGATGGGTTGACATCACCGAACAGAATATCGGCAATGGCGTGACCGCCCTCCTGACCCGGATACCAAGCTTCAAGAATGGCATGGGCATGCTTGTCCATCCAAGGCTCTGCAATAGGTCGTCCATTGATCAATACAACCACAACGGGCTTACCGAGCTTATGAATTTCCTGAAGCAGTTCTAGCTGTACACCCGACAGTTGAAGGGTCATTCGGTCAATTCCTTCACCGCAATCCATATCGCTCCAAGCATGCTCCGTCACTTTAGATGCCCCGGTTCTCAGGTCAATCGTTCCTTCCCCGAAATCACGGGCGCTGGAACCCCCAAGTACCATAACGACCGTATCCGCCTGCTCTGCGCAGGACAAAGCCAAATCAAAACCTTCTTTTGAATCATCCTTAATCCGGCATCCTGGTGCGTACAGCACACGCTGCGGCTCATCCTTCAGCTTCTGACGAATTCCCTTCAGCACAGTAGCCACGCTGTGGGGAGGTTGCGGTGATGTATAATCACCGAGCTGATTGTATCCTTGATCCGCATTCGGACCGATAACCGCAATCTTACCGGACGTCTTGGACAGCGGAAGAATCCCGTTCTCATTCTTGAGTAATACGGTACCTTCAGCGGCAAGCTGATGAGCTAATGCAATATGTTCGCTACTCCCTATGACGTTCCCTGCACGATTCGGATCAACATAAGGATTTTCGAACAATCCGAGTTTGAATTTCAGACAAAGCACACGCTGGACAGCCTGATCAATAACTTCCGTTTCCAGCTTACCGAGATTTACGGCTTCTAACAAATGTTTGTTGAACATTTCTCCAGACATTTCCATATCAATCCCTGCCCGAATGGCCTGAACCGCGGCATCCATGCCATCCTCCGCCGTATCGTGACCGGAAGCAAGCATATCGATAGCTCCGCAGTCAGTAATGACCATCCCGTCAAAACCCCATTCCTTGCGGAGAATTTCGTCAAGTAACTCGGAATTGACTGTACATGGGACTCCGTCGATTTCGTTATATGCCGGCATAATAGACTCGGCTCCAGCTTCAACTGCTTTCTTAAACGGCAGCAAATCCACTTCCATCAATTCTCGCCGTCCCATATGTACCGGTCCGGCATTTCTTCCACCCTCCGAGCTTCCATATCCCGCAAAGTGTTTCAACGTTGCAACCACACTGTCGTCCCGATCAAGAGACTCACCTTGAAGTCCTTCAACCGAGGCAACACCCATTTTGCTGATCAGATAAGGATCTTCCCCAAAACATTCTTCCGTGCGTCCCCAACGGGGATCACGCACCACATCCAGCACCGGCGAATAAGTAGCTACCCCGCCCTGGCTTCGTGTCTCAACGGCAACGGCATGACACATCTCCCGGTACAGATCTACATTCCATGTGCTTCCTATCGACAGCGGTACAGGAAAGACGGTCCCACCGATCGCCATATGTCCATGGGAGCACTCCTCTCCGATCAGAATCGGAATGCCCAGACGGGAATGCTCAATGGCGTAACGTTGAATTTCATTTACCGCCTGAGCACCTTCCTGGGGAGAGAGACCATTTTCGAGCGATACCCCTGTCCACGGATCAGCACGGAGCACCCCGTAGAGGGAGCCCACGCCGCCGTTGGTCACTTGCTGTTTAAAAGATTCAGTTAATGAAATCTGACCGTTCTTATATTCATAGGTCTTCCAGCCGAAAGGTTGAATCAGCTGTCCGATCTTTTCTTCCAGAGTCATGAGGCTAAGCAGGTGCTGAGCCCTTTCCATGGCTGGCTTGCCAGCATCTTTATAAGTCATCTGCAATCCCTCCGGTCATAACATGGATTATTCTTTTACCGCACCGATCGTCAGGCCTTGGATAAAGTAACGCTGGAAGAACGGATAAGCCAAAATGATAGGTCCGGTGGCCAGTACCACCATCGCCATACGGGAAGTGTCCTGAGGCAATGATTGAAGAGCCTCCATGCTAAGTGAAGAGTTTTGGGAATTTTGCAGAATGAACTGCATGCTCGTTTCAATCCGCATCAACATGGACTGCAATGGAACCAGGTTCGGATCATCAATGTACAAGAGCGCGTTAAACCAGTCGTTCCAGTATCCGAGCGTGCTGAACAATCCGATCGTTGCCAACCCAGGAAGGGAAAGCGGAAGAACGATTTTATAGAAAATTTTGAACTCCGATGCTCCATCAATTTTACCGGACTCAACAATCGCATCCGGAACACTCGTGACATAAAACGTACGCAGAATCATGATGTAAAAGGCGTTAACGGCAAGCGGCCATATGAGCGCCCAGATCGAATCCTTAAGTCCCAAAAGCTGTGTAGCTACAATATAAGTCGGCACCAGACCACCGTTAAAGAGCATTGTAAAGAATGCGAAAAATGAAAAGAAGTTACGGTATTTGAAGCTTTTACGTGAAATCGCATAGGAGTACAATGAGATGACACATAAGCTGATGAGCGTACCCACAACGGTTATGAAGATCGTTACGCCGTACGAGCGGAGCAGCGTGTCACCTGTCTCGAATACGTACTTGTACGCTTCCAAACTCCATTTCTCAGGAAAAATCTGATACCCGTTATGGGCAAGAGATTTCTCATCCGTAAAGGAAATGATCATTACAAACAGAAACGGAAATACACACAAAAAGGAAAATATTCCAGCAATCAGGTTCGCTCCAATATTCCAACCCTTGGAGAGCTGATGAAAGTCTTGAGTCTTGGTCTTGCTTTTGCTGTTACTCACGGTACGTACCCCCTTTGATGAAAATTTGCGGATTAGAACAACGCGTTTTCCTTGTCATATTTGCGCACGATATAGTTCGAAGTCATAACAAGGGCGAATCCGACAACAGATTGATACAGACCAGCGGCAGTACTCATACCGATCTCACCGGTAGTCTTGAGTCCACGGTATACATAGGTATCAATAACGTTCGTGACCGAATAAAGCGTACCGGAATCTCTCGGCACTTGATAGAACAGTCCGAAATCCGCATAAAAGATTCTGCCTATGGCAAGCAGGGTTAAGATGGTCATAAGCGGCTTCAGCATTGGGATCGTAATTGACTTGATCTGCTGCCATTTGTTCGCGCCGTCAATCATAGCCGCTTCATAGAGCGACTTGTCGATCCCCGTAATAGATGCGAGATAAATAACACTGTTATAACCAATGGATTTCCACAAGCTGATCAAAGTCAAAATGTAAGGCCAGTATTTTGCTTCCGAGTACCACTGAATCGGCTCCATACCGAACCATCCAAGGATTTGGTTGAGTACCCCTTTATCCATACTTAAAAAGCTGAATGCAAAATAACCGACGATTACCCATGATAAGAAATAAGGCAGAAACATGCCGGTCTGGTAAACTTTCGCCAGTCGTTTATTTACGATTTCAGACAGTACAATCGCCAGGGCAACAGACAAGATGAGGCCAAGCACGATAAAGGCGAAATTATACAACACCGTGTTTCTCGTAATGATATATGCGTCGTTCGTACTAAACAAAAATTTAAAGTTATCAAGTCCGACCCACTTGCTGTCTATGATACTGGCCAGAAATCCATCGCGGCTAAAACGGTATTCTTTAAACGCAATGATCGTTCCGAACATCGGCAAGTAGGAGAAAAAGAGAAACCAAAGGGCTCCAGGCAAAACAAAGAACAGCATCGCTTTATTGAGCATAATATTTTTAAAGAATTGTCCGATCGCTCTCACGTTTATCCCTCCTCGTGGTGAATGAAAAAGAGAGGGCGGTCGATGACCGCACTCCTTGTATTCACATTGTCAATCTTCTTACTTGTTGCTTGCTTTCCAAGCGTCAACTTGGCTTTGAGCTTCAGCCATGATTTTGTCTAGGCCGGCAGCTTTCAATTTCTCGATTGCTTTAGGCAGGAATTGTTCTGGATCTACAGTACCTGTCATCAGTGGGGCCCAGAATTCTTCTTTCACGTTGTTGACCGCAGCAAGTTCGGAAGATACCTTTGTAGGATCGAAGTTGAAGCCGAGCAGCGGTGCAGGTTGACCGGATGCGTTAAACTTCTTGAATTCTTCCCACTTGTTCTCAGGATCTTCAGGGTTCAAATAAGTAAGCATGACGTTACCAAGTGAAAATGTAGGCATGTCGTAGTTCTTAGATTCAGGCAAGTTTTCCATTACATTCTCGCTAAGTTTCTTGTAGTGTACGCCTTCAATACCGGAATCTACCATATTACGAAGTGTTGCGTCTGTATTAAGCAGATTCAGGAATTTCATAGCTTCTTCAGGATGGTCAGAGTTCGCGGATATCGCTTGCATGGAACCCATTACAGACCAGTTGAAGATGACAGGGTCACCGGCTGGTGCGGAGACAATTGGGTAACCATAGCTTTCACCCCACATGTTATCGGCAAACGGCTGTGTAGAAGCGCGGTCTGTAAACCAGTTTCCAGAAGTAAACAAATCTTGTGTAGAAGTTGTTGTTGCTGCTTCAGGAGAAATGTATCCTGCTTTGTAGAATTTGTTCATTGTTTTCAAAGTTTCCATCGTTTCTGGAGCTTCGAGGAAGTTGATAACTTTCAATTCTTCTTTATCGTTCATATAAACAGCCATCGGCATTTTTTCAATGACGTAGTCGAAAGGAAGAAGTGGAGCAAAGTCTTTGTTGATCGCGAGAGGTACAACATTTGGCTCATTTTCCTTAATTGTTTTGAGCACTGGCTCAAGGCTTTCCAATGATCTCACGTTAGAGATGTCCAGGTTGTGCTTCTCAACAAGATTTTTGTTGAAACGCCATACTTCTTGAGCCGGAAGCTCTTTGTTAGCCGGGATCGCGTAGTTATGTCCGTCAACCTTGGAGCCTTCCAGGAAAGCAGGGTCAAGTGCTTCTTTAATGCCTTGTCCATGATTCTCAATCAACTCATCAAGCTCCATGAATGCGCCTTTTCTTGCGTTTTGAACGTAATCAAATGCCCATGAGCTTGTGAACAAAATGTCCATCGGCTCACCGGAAGCTGCCATAACCTGCATTTTTTGTGTATAGTCACCGAAATCAATCTGCTTCATGTCAACGGTTACACCGATTTTCTCAGCAGTGTACTTATTGATCTCAGCCTCAACTTTATCCAGATCTTTCTGAGGCTGACCGATCGTATACCAGATCAGTTCCACTGGTTTAGTTGCTGTACCGCCATCGTTGCTTGCGCTTTCATTAGCATCCTTTTTGTCACCACCGCAAGCAGACAACAGCATAGAAACGGACAACAGCAATGTAACTGGAAGCAGCCACTTCTTTCTTGATTTACTCATTTTATTTCCTCCCTTTTTTCTCTCTTGTACACTTTCTACACTTCTAAGGTTACCGGATGAAAGCAGTTTCACATAGGTTAAAAATCAAAGTTATTATGGTGAAAATAAAGAAAAAACCACTCTGATCAATACATCAGAGCAGTCCTTTAAAGTCTCTTGGCGATAAACCTACATACTTCTTGAATTGCTTGTAGAAATACCCAGTTTCCCAATAACCGACTTCCCTGGAAATATCTTGAACTTTAAGGTTTGTCGTACGAAGCAGTTCTTTAGCTTTCTCAATCCGGTAACGGTTTATGTACTCCGTGAAACTCTCCCCTGTTTCCTTATGAAAAAGATGCCCCAAATAAACCGGATGAATATGGTATTGCCCAGCGAGCACTTTAAGCGACAAATCCTCGTTATAAGATTGATGAATATGGTGAAGAGCTTGCTGAATCACAGGACTTTTGATATCGCTGTTCAAGGAATCGACCAGACCGCCAATCCCCTCCTTCACAGCAGCAATCAAATCATCTATTGATACTGATTCCATAATGCGGGTAAGTGTGTTTTTAACGAAGTCCGGGGCAGCACCATATTGAATGTCGCTAAGCTCCATCTTAAAACGGATAATCAGTTCTACAGCAAAGCTTTGTAACGCGCTCGGCACAATGCCAGGCGTATTCCGAAGTCGCTCGTAATCACTATCGATTTTGTTAAACAACTCCTGTTTATCCCTTGCTGCAATGCCTTTGGCATAGTCAGGCCAATGTAACGAGAAGGATCGTGAAGCCTCCTCCTTGCGCTCCTTGATGTCTACATAGTCCACATATGATGGCTGCTCTAGGACCAGAAAATACTCCTGAGCCTCTTTCGCATGCCGATAGCTGTCCGTGTTATGCTCTGGAAGGGTCTCCACACTTCCCAGAGAAATACAAATATCTTCTCCGAAACACTGCTCCCTAACTTGCTGGAGCAACCGGATAGCTCTTGGTTTCTCAGCTTCGGAATCATCCATCGTAAAAATCACAACAAAGTCTCCGTCATAATCGACCAAATAAAGAACGTTGTCTTCATTTTCCACCAGTTGTATCAGCGCCTGTTCCACTTTCGCCGATTGAGTTCGCAGCACAGACACCATCATATAAGACTGGTCAAGTCGAAGACCCAGTAAAGAAGCACGCTCTGACAGCTCTTCCGGCTCGATCTTCCCGGTTAACCAGCGGTGTAAAATATTACTTCTCAGAATGGAAATATCATATTCATTAAGCGCATAACTCGCTCTTGAGGCGTTGATCTTCTCAATCGTACCAGAGAGTGTCTCCTCAAGCTCTTTTAGATTAATCGGTTTCAGCAGATAATTTTCAATTCCAAGACGCATGGCTTCCTTTAAATAAGCAAAATCGTCAAATCCGCTAAGGATGATAACTTTAAGCTCCGGTTTGATTTTTCTGGCCTCCGCTATTAACTCGAGCCCTGTCATGACAGGCATAGAGATATCCGTAATGAGTATATCCACAGGGAGCTCTTTCAACTTCTCAAGCGCCAGCTTTCCGTTTTCTGCATTACCAACAATTTCAATATCGAACCGCGGCCAATCTACGGCATCATACAGTCCTTCAATAATAAAAGGTTCGTCGTCTACGATAAATACCTTATACATCACTTTCCATCTCCTCTTCTGTCACCGGAAAATCAATCGACACCGTAGTACCGATACCCGGCTTGCTCTGGATGTCCATACCAAACTTATTTCCGTAAGTGAGCTTCAGACGCTCGTTAACACTTCTTAGACCAAATGATTCCTCCCCGCTAGCCTCGGCTAACTGAAGACGCTTCAGGATACTGTCCAACTTGTCCGCTGTAATTCCTTTACCATTATCACGAATTTCAATATGCACCCGGTCATCTTCCCGGACAGCTGTAATGAGAATATGGTTATCATAACGGTCTGTCTTCAGACCATGGACAATATAATTTTCTATTAGTGGCTGCAGCGACATCTTGATCATCGGGATTGCACCGATCTCCTTCTCCCAGTCGAATTCATAGGTGAACTTGTCTTTATACCGGATCCGAAATAGTTCAAGGTATAAACGGCAAGCCTCAAGTTCATCCTTCAGCGTGTAATTGTCCTTGGTCTGCACCATATTTTTAAAGAGCACAGATAAGCTGTAGATCATCTCACCAACATCCTGAGCCCCTTGAGAGAGCGCCCTCATTCGAATGACTTCCAATGTGTTATATAAAAAGTGGGGGTTAATTCTTGCTTGAAGCGCAGACAATTCCGCATTCTTCTGATTGATCTCCGCTTTATACACTTTGTCGATATACTTGGTCAGTTTTTCCAACATCTCATTAAAACTCTGTGAAATCTGTCCGAGCTGATCTTCCTTCGGATCCTGAATTCTGGCTACAAAATCCCCGGTCTCTACTTTACGCATAAACCGGATAATGTTGTTAGTTCTCTTCGAATAATTAACAATCACCACAGCAGGGAGTAGGACAGCGAACAATACGCATGCCAGAGCAGCCAGAATGATCGTACTGCGAAGACCCTCATAAGTCGCTGCAACCTCCGCTTTGGGAGCGATTCCAACGACAGTGAATCCCCCTTGATTATTAGACAAAGTGGTTATATAAGACTCTTCCTCCAGCTCCACGGTCTCCTTCGGATTGAGCAGCTCTTCCGCATATGGATAACGCTTACCATAGAACTTACTTGAAGAATCAAACAGCACCTGACCATCGGCGGACAATACCAGAATATATCCCTTCATATTGGGTGATTGGCTCGACAGCATCTGATGTAAGCCCTCTGTCCGAAAATAAACAAGCAATTGGCCCAAATTTTTATAGGTTCTCATATCATTAATCGGACTTCGAATGGAAAACAGCTGACTTTCTTCGTTCCGAGTCAGTTTCTGTACCCATTCATTGGGCAGCGTTACGTTCAAGCTCTCTAGTGCCATGACATCCGGAATGAATGACCGCGCCGAGTTGACTTGGTATAGCTTGTTCATACTCCCCTGCTTGTAGACATAAATGTATTGCTTCTCTGCACTGTAAAGAATGATATTTTCAATATCAGTATCATCTTCCAGACGCTTTTTGAAATAAGACAAAATACTATCTGAATTGGATCCGCGGGACCCGATAATCCGGTCGATTCTTTTGGCCATGTATTCATCGAATGAGTTCATCAGAAAAAAGGAAGCGTCATCACTAAGCGTGGTGCTACGGTACAAATCATTTACATACGACTGCACAGTCTCGTATTTCTGATTGATATACCGTTCTACCCGCTCTACCGCTTCGCGTTGGTTACCCAGCTCGTCTCGTACGGCAGTTTGGGACAAAAAGTAATACATTAGATATGACACCGAAAGAATCGTCACCACAGTGATCGCAGCAAACAGGAGCAGTATTTTAGTGAACATATTGTTTTTAATATAATTTTTATAAAAATTAACCGGAGACACGACTGTCAATCTCCTTCCTGATGTGTAAGAACGGCTTGGTTACCGCTTCTATACTATAACACGTTCCGACCATTTTATTTCGTTGTAATAATTTAGGATATCGCACATTGGCTACGTCAAATATTCAACAACTACATGTTAAAAAACGGAAAAGATATTAAAGGCCCATTTCGCACACTTTAATGCGCGTCGACTCTTCCCTTCACATAAGATAGGTGAAGAAGGAGTGATTCATTATGCCAAATTACCGGATAATCGTTGATACATCGGATTATCAACTTCATTTGCTTGACGGGAATCGTGTGGTACACACCTACCCTATCGCTGTCGGTAAACTAGCTACACAGACACCTCCTGGAAACTATACGATTGTTAATAAACAACCTAATCCTGGCGGACCCTTTGGTTCATACTGGCTAGGCTTATCGAAGCCGCATTACGGTATTCATGGAACGAATGACCCTTCTTCTATCGGAAGATCTGTATCCCACGGTTGTATCCGTATGTACAACAAGGATGTCAATGAACTGGCTTCTCTTGTACCGATCCATACCCAGGTGACGATAAGGCACTAATTTATTATGAACAGTAATCTCGCTTTTCTTCAAATCATATTAATATGGTTAATGAGTAATGAGTACTGTTAAGCAGTTTTTAGGTACGACATTATACATAACCTGGAGGAAACGCCTTATGGTGCAGAGCAAATATTTTCGAACGTGCCTCGGTATTATTGCACTGCTGTTAATCATTTATCTCGGTTCTAAGATCAGCTTTTTATTCAATCCTATCCTGTCCATATTCAACATGCTTCTCGTACCAATTGCCATGGCCGGATTTTTCTATTATTTACTGCGGCCCATCGTAGACTATCTTGAACGGAGAAAGATCAAACGCTCACTTGGCGTACTTATAATTTATTGTGTGTTCATCGGAATACTTACCATCTTTATCGTCGTAGTTTGGCCGACATTAAATGAACAGATTGCAAATTTCATCATGAATGCACCCAATTTGGTCGAAGATATGCAGAAGCAAATGAATCAGCTACAACAAAATCCGTTCTGGTCCCGTCTTATTCCTTCAGAATCCGAACTTTATAACCGTATGATGGAGTATGTAGACCAGGTTATATCATGGATCAGCGACTCTATTAGCAACCTCATTACAGTGGTATCCAGTGTAGTTGTCATTATTGCAACCGTACCTATTGTGTTGTATTACATGCTTAAGGAGAGCAATAAACTTCCGCCAAAACTTCTCGGTGCCCTACCCAGACGGTTTCGTAAAGACGGACAAGAAGTACTTCGTGAAATTGACAACGCGCTTAGCAATTTCATCATCGGAAAAGTGATCCTCAATCTGGTGCTCAGTGTCATGATATATATCGGGTTTCTGATCATTGGACTCCCCTATTCACTGCTTCTTACACTGATCTCTTTCATACTAAATTTTATTCCATATGTCGGTGCTCTGCTCGCAACCATTCCTGTTGTCATTGTCGGCTTTATTGAATCTCCCAGCATTGCCATCTGGTCTGTAGTGGTTATTGTCATCGCACAGCAAATTCAGGATAATATTTTGACTCCTGTCATTTACGGTAAACAGCTCGAGATCCATCCACTGACTACGATTGTCCTGCTGCTTGTCGGTGGTGATTTATACGGAATATTGGGGGTACTTCTGGCCATTCCTGCATATATGGTTCTCAAGATCATTGTCGTTAAAGTGTACGAACTCTTTCTGGCCGAGAAGGTAGAGAATGCTTAGTAATTAACTTGAGAATTTGAAAAGGCGCCTGAGTTACGGCTGGCGCCTTTTTTGTATACATTTTATTTTTCGTATATATCAAACTCTTCCGCGTAGAGAACGCACCACGAAGCTGTGTTCATCTTTACGCAGACGTATACCATTCGACAACGTAACCGTTTCTGCATCATGTGCTGTCAATATCGCTTGAGATGCCGCTAAAGAATCCCCTCTCCACACCATCACATGTGAGCGGAAATATACGGCGTTATCAAATTGTATGGAATGATTAATTTTGTAGCCAATACTGTTCAGAGACGGAGATCGATCTGCCCTTTCTATCTTGGCAATCGCATGAAAAGGCACGACAACATCGCCCGGTACGATCACTAATTTCTCATGCACACTGTCCCATATTTTCAGCACACCTTCGACCGCGACTTTTGTACCGTCACGACGCTGTACAACAACTCGACGACCAATCCAATGTTTCAATCTGGCCACCTCCTGGACTATTTCGCTTCCGCAACCGGTATGCCGGGAATATCCCAGTTTACCGTTTCAATGCCCTGCTCTTTCAAAAAAATACTCGACGTTGAAAATGGTCGGCTTCCGAAAAATCCTTTACGTGCAGCTAAAGGGCTTGGGTGACTTGACTCTAGCACCTTATGCCGGCTCCGGTCAATATAAGCCCCTTTTTTTTGCGCGTAGCTTCCCCATAAAATAAACACCATTGGAGTTTCACGTTCATTTAATTTCGAAATAATGGCGTCCGTGAATCGTTCCCACCCCAGTCCTTTATGCGAATTAGGTTGTCCTTCTCGAACGGTTAGTACTGCATTCAGAAGCAGAACGCCCTGGTTAGCCCAATGCATCAAAGATCCATGACTTGGGGTAGATATGCCAATATCCGATGTCAGCTCTTTATAAATATTATGTAATGATGGAGGTATTTTAACCCCGGGTTTAACGGAAAAGCTAAGGCCCTCAGCCTGCCCGTAGCCGTGATATGGATCCTGGCCCAAAATAACAATCTTCGTATTCTTGTATGAGGTCTGTTTTAATGCACGGAAAATATCCTCTTGAGGTGGATAAACAGTATAATTCCGATACTCCTCAGCCACTTTCAATCGCAACTGCTCGAAATAAGGCTTCTCTACCTCTTCTTGCAGAAGTGAATCCCAATCGTTATTAAACAAAGATTTCTCCTCCTAGCAGATATTCCGGACTAACAAAATTTAAGATACATAGAGGTTGTTCAAAAAGTCCGCTTTTGATCACGAAGTGAATCAGGAAGTAGGCTCGGCATCGAATCTTGAATTCAGCCGGTCCTAAGCAAATGCTTACGAAGTATGTTTCCTCCGGAAACATCTCAGGTGCTCACGTACCCAAAACAGATGATGCTTCCGAAGACGTTTTCTACGAAAACGTGCAGCTCCGCTCCTCACTCCCTAGCTTCTTCCAACTGAAGCGTTTGAAAAAACGCACATCGGAAGAATAAGCTTCGGTGCTGAAAACCGACCTTTTTGAACACGCACGTATAAAAAATATTACACTTTTTTCACAAAAAAATAAACCGGCTTCCCATCCGGGAGCCGGTTTATTTCTTCACTTGCTTATTACGCTCTAACGATGCCGAGGACGGGGGTCGAACCCGTACGGTAGTCACCTACCGCAGGATTTTAAGTCTTGAAGTAGTCTTCGTAGCCCCTTTTGTACACCACGGAAAGATCGAATACAAATCCTTTAACCACGCGGGTTAAAGGCATTTTTTATGTTCTTGCACTCTGCGTTCGGAAATCTGTATATGCAGACATGTTAGCAAAAATGTTAGCAAAATGAAGGGCAGAAGCTTTGAGTTACTGCCCTTTTTGTATGAAAGCGAACCCTTCGCTGCCAACGATGTGCTCTCCTATCACTACATACTTAACTAGCACAAGGACTTACTTAATATTAAGTAGCTCTATTCAAGAACCGCTCCATCCCTTACCTATTATAGCCCACTTAATTGTTTGAAAGAAATGTTTGAAATAATCTTTGTAAGACCATTCTTTATAATCTTGTATCTTCTTTATTCGGTATTCGATACTAGGGTGGGAGTGCCAACTATTATATCTTGAATAATATTTTTGAAACCACAACGTGTTTGAGTTTTCAGCCGCTTCTTCAACCTTTAACCTCTCCAGCAACTTGAGCATTCCCTCTCGCATGTTGCCTGATAGCTTACAACTTTTTCTATCTGCACGTAATTCTCTAATCTGAAACCAATATCCATGTTTACTGCAAAGAAAATACAAAAAAATAATGATAAACGCGATCAGTAAAAGAGGGAGGGCAATTAATAAGACTAATGCAAATAACGGAAAAAGCTTGCGGAATAGATCAATTAAAGAAGCATAAAGCATAGTTCCAAATAAGAAACCATAGATCGTTCCTAAAGAAAATAGCGAGTTGTTAGAACGATAGTCCTTATTACGAATATGCATTAGTTCATGAGCTATCAATGCACGAAGCTCATCAAACGATAATTCTTCAGACGCAAATGATGAGATGAGTACAAAGGACAACCCTTTTCTAAAACGTGGTTTCAGTATAGCGTATCCCCCTGTATTACCACTAGGATATACGCAAAGAATTACATTTGAAACACCAATTTCTAGGCTTAGTTCTTGTAATATCTGAACAGTTTTATCATCTTGTTCTCGCGGAAGAAAACTCTTAAAATTTCTTAGCCAAACTTTATAAGGAAACATTCTTTCATAAATTTCATGAAAATATTTTACGATACTTCCTAAAAAATTTCTCCAGTACTGTTCAACACTTTTTTTTCCGGTTCTTTTTATCTCTTGTTCCCCTAAAATCACTTTTTCAAATTCACCTACAGTCTGAACCCAAGAATCAGTCCATTTAAAGCCCACTACGAAGGAAGCGATTATTATCAGTACATGCTGAACCCAGCTATATTGAGACTGAAAAATGAAGAATAGAACGACAGCAGGTGATAACTGAAGCCAAACTAATGGAACAATCGCTAAGCAGTCAATTTTCTTATCTCGATTCTTCCTATTTTTGATTCCAATTAAAAAATAAACCATACGACCAATTCCCGAAAAATTTCCTATTAAAAAGCAAATGGAATATAGTAATCCCATGTTTTCCTCCTACAAATCCTTAGGTTCGACATAATCAAGAAGATAATAAACTCTGTGTAAAGCCTTCCTTATAGGTTTTCTTAATAGTTGAAATGCCCTCTATGACTTATAATTTCCATTACCCTATGTTTTTCCTGTTCAATTAATTGGCGCAAATATACTTTTGGATCTACACCAAAGTCAGGTTTTATCCTCTTGTATCCTTGATTGAAATTTACTACATCGAATATTTTTTGAGAATCACTCTTGGAAAATACGGCTTCAATCAATGCACCTAACCATACTCCCCTGTAGACTTACCCGAAGCGTTTGCGAGTATTAACGCCATCTCTGCACGTGTTATTTCGTCATGTGGACGGAAAGCACCATCCTCATTGCCTTTGATCAAGTCTGATTGTACCGCTTGCACGACTGCTTTCTGAGCCCAAGAACTGATTTCCGCTGCATCTATGAAAGTAAGTAGCGCTTCCTTTTCTTGCGGTATTAGTGCATTCATCAGCATTACAGCGAATTCCTCACGAGTCACAGCGTCAGACATTGCAGAACTGCAGTATTACGCTCAAATAAGCAGGGTTGAAGCAATGGCCAGCGGACTTATTCAATCTTAACGGAGCAAAAGCCTCTTTAACCTACAGACTGTTAACATATGCCTTTTTTTCGTTTCGAAGTAGCTGTCAAAAAACAAACGTCAGTCCATTATTGGGCTGACGTTCGCATGTGAAAATTACTGCATTTATATTAGGTATCATTCCTTTTTCCTACATCCAATTTCCTATTGATCCAAACTTTTCAGCTATATTCTTCGCTTTCCCTCAATATCCATTGATCTTGTCCTGATCTTTGGCAGTCCTTTTTGGAGAAAACGCATTATTTCAAGCCCGTATTGGCAATGCCTTCAATAAACTTGTTTTGAGCCAGGAAGAAAACGACCAGAATCGGGACTGTTGCTATGGTCGAAGCGGCAAGCAGCAGCGGCCAGTCCACGCCGGCATCCGTAGTCAGCATGGATAAGCCGATCGGCAGCGTGAACAATTCCTTCGTATTTAAATAAATAAGCGGTTCAAAAAACTCGTTCCAGCTATTCATGAATGTAAAGATGCTTACGGTTGCCAATGCGGGCGTGGCGATCGGGAGCATAATCGACCTGAACGTGCGCCACGGCGAACACCCGTCCATTTTGGCTGCTTCATCCAGTTCAATAGGAACAGTAATTAGAAACTGACGTACGAGAAATACGCCGAACATCCCTCCCGATCCAAGCATTGGCGGAAGAATCAGAGGAATATGCGTATCGATGAATCCGAGGTTTGACATCCAGCTGAATAAAGGAATGGCCGTAACTTCGGTAGGAATCATCATCCCGCTGAGCAGGAACAGAAAGATCGCGTTTTTGAATGGAAAGTGCAATCTGGCAAACGCATAGCCTGCCAATGCGGACAAGAAACAAGTGCCTGCCGTGACGAGCACCGCGATATACATACTATTAAAAAAGTAGAGATGAAACGGCATTTCCGTAAATACGCGAATATAATTGATCCACTCCCAAGCTGCGGGTATCCACTGGGGCGGAAATAGAAACACCTCGGATTCCGTCTTCAAGGATGTGCTGACCATCCAAAAAAAAGGGAACAACACGATGAGGGAAACGATTGTTAGAACCAGATAGGATGCAAGGTTGGATGTTATCTTTTTATTGTTCATAATGTACCCATCTCTTTCTTAGTTTCCACTGTATCAAAGTCAGAACCAGGATAATGCTGAACAAAATAAATGCCAGTGCCGATGCATAACCGAATTCGTAGGAGCGGAACGCTTGTTTGAAAATGTAGAAGACCATCACGTACGTGCTTGTTCCCGGCCCTCCGCCTGTCATCACATAGATTTGTCCGAACACTTTAAGAGAACCGATAACGGTAATTATCGTTACCATGAATACGGCTGGCGTAATCATTGGCAGTGTAATGGATTTAAAGGTTTCCCAGCGCGAAGCGCCGTCAATTTTGGAAGCCTCGTAATAATCCTTCGGCACATCGTGCAGAGCGGCCAGGAAGATGACCATGTTCATGCCCACACCTTTAAGCGCACTGACCACTATAACGGTAGGCATCGTCCAAGTTTCCGAGAAAAGCCAAGGAATCTCCGTTCCGCCAAACGTTCGGATCAGCAGATTGACTAATCCGCCGTCCGTAGAGAAAATAAACTTCCATACGATCCCCCAAACCACGAGGGAAACGACTACCGGCGTAAAGATCGCGGTCCGAAACAAGCCAATGCCCCATATTTTCCGTTTCAACAGCATGGCCAGCAAAAGCGATAATACAATGTTCAGCGGGACCAAGCCCGCAGAGAAATATACGGTATTCACGGCCGTATCCCAGAAGACGGGATCATCGCGCATGGCGTAAATATAGTTATCCAAACCAATATACGCCGTATTTCCAAATAACGACCAATTCGTAAAGCTCATCACGAAAGCGTAAACGATCGGGCCAAACAGAAAGATTAAATATCCCGCCACAATAGGCAGTATAAACAAATATCCCGTCCACATTTCTTTTGATTTCAAAGTTGCTAAACCTGCTGGCTTACCTCCGGCCATTTGCGCCTACCTCCTGTTGTGAATATGACGAAACCCTCCCTTTAATATCCGAGATCGCCCTATTGTTCATATGGCGATCTCGCAATGCTCCATCGTTCTGGAGGGTTACTTCAATAGAGGATTAATGCTGTCTTCCATAATTTTCAACGCTTGCTCGGTTGTCGTGGAACCGAGCAAAATCGCGTCCAGGTTTAATGTCACCTGCTCGTCAATCTTGACCCAGTTCGGATGGGAAGGCCGGATTGTACCTTCGGCCAACCGATCGTACGCAGCCAATTTCATCGTTTCAACAGTCGGGAACGGGAACTTGTTCAGATACTCATCGGAGTACAAGACAGACTCTCTCTGCGGTACAAAAAACTCGGCTACTTTAGCTGCATTTTCCTTATTACTTATAAATTTTAAATATTCCAATGCTTCTTCCGGATACTCTGCGTCTTTGAAGATCGAATAGCCTCCAAAGCCAATAGGCATCTTGACGCCATGGTCGCCTTCCGGAAGCGGAGCAATATCCCATTCGAAATCAACTTTGTCACGGTAAGCGCTTGTACGGGTAACGTTCTCAAACGCCATACCAAGCTTACCTGTATCGAAAGTTAACTGCTCGCCGATGCTTGGATGCGCTTTCTTATTGAGTAGCCCTTTAAAAAGATTGATCGCTTTGGCCGTCTCCGGCGTGTTCATAGCGAATTGCGTTGTGTCTTCGTTGAAGATTTCGCCGCCCATCGCCCAAATCAATGGAATCAGATTGTCGGACCAGTTGGAGGAATTTTGTATGAACTTCACGCCGTATACCCCTTCCTGCGGTTTGGAGATCGCTTCGGACGCTTTGACCATCTCATCGTAAGTCCAGTTGCCCTCTTCATAAAGCTGCATTGGCGACTTCAATCCATTCGCTTCAAACAGATTTTTATTGTAGAAAACGACCTGAGGCGGCGTAGAGAATGGAATGCCGTAGAGTTTGCCGTCCTTTTCAAATGCAGTGAGCGTGGATGGTATTATATCATCGAACGCATAAGCCGCATCCTCTTTCACGGACGAAATATCCAGCAGCTGGCCCCCATTCATAAATTGCGGAATCATGCGCTCTGAGATCCATACGATATCAGGCGAGGTTTTGGTCGCTGCCATGATCGCCAGTTTCTGCTGGTAGTCCGCCCACGGAATCACGGTAGTTTTGACTGTCACATTCGGATGGAGCTTATTGTATTCCTCAGCAAGCTCGTCATACAACGTCACCTGGGCATCGCTGCCCCAAACGGACATCTCAAGCTCCACAGGATCTTTTGACTCAGCAGCCGCTTCCGCACTCGGCGTATTGTTCGCATTTTCCTTGTTTGCCTTTACGGCGCCATTATTGTTCTTTCCATTTCCTCCGCATGCGCTCAGCAAGCCGAGCAGCAATACAAAAGACAGCAAGACTACCCCGTATTTCTTCATTTTTATGCCCCTCTCAATGTTTGTAACCGCTTTCTAATACTAGTATAAATTTGATGGCTTCCAGAAAAAATAACACGAAATCGAGAAAAACTATGTAAATTCGAGTACTTTAATAGAACCAGCTGTATAACAGAACTTCGGCCTAAGCCCGCGTGACAAGGACTTAGGCCGAGATGGTTCCTAATCGTTGACGAAGCCGACAAACACCTCATTGATTCTGGCCATCATATCATTCGAATTGCCATTGCCCCATGACGGACGGACAAAATGGAAGCGCAAGGCAGTCGTCACGACGGGGTTTTCCAAATTCAACATCGTATACTGACTCCAAAAAGCGTCCTGATCATTATCTCGGACTTCGGCTATCGTCTTCCATTCTCCGTCTTCCAAGAACTGCAGATCAAAATCTCTGACATGCCAGTTGGCCGAGCCCATAACCGGCACATGTCCGCTCCACAGCTTCACTTGGTTGATCGTTTGCTCCGTTGTCCAGTCCAGCATCAGATAAGGCGTTTGGGAGCCGTTTGATATCCACCGGGTTTCCAAGCTTCCGTCAAGTACTCTATCTTTTGTATTTGTACCCAGCGTGGAGTCGACCGACAACTGCGCAGTAATCGCCAGATTATTGGTTACATTAAGAACGAACGTTCCAGTGCGAGCAACGCCATCCAAGACGACAGCTGCCTGCAATGTTGCTTCTCCAGCTTGAAGCGCGGTAACCACGCCCGTATTATCAACAGTCACTAGATCCGGCGTCAGACTTATGAAAGATATGTCCGCATTTTCCAACGAAACGTCCGATCCTGTATTGTATGTGCCGGTCACATGCAGTTGGGTAGTCATGCCCGGCACCAGCTGCGAACGATCCGCCGTTACCGCTACGGCCGCAAATTCGACGGGAGGGTAAGTTTCAACCCGCAGGTAAGGCCTATAGCTGGAGTCGGGTCCATTGTATAGCTGCGTCAAGTAACCGGTTTGATCGGCATCCTGGGCAAAAGCAAGCGATATCGTCCGATCTCCATCCAGACGTTCTTGCACGAGCACAGTCGCATCGAATACATACCAGACGTTCTCGCCGTTATTATTCAGCTGCACAGTCGAGAGCTTCTGGCCAAGCTCTGGCGGAGACTGGTACGTATTCCATTGCATTGTATCGCTGTCCCAGTCATTGCTATCCACTGCATAGAGAGAAGTTGCAGCTCCCGTCTCTCCAGCAGGGCTCTCCAGCGCCTGTCCATACACATAGAGCCATGCGGTAGCCAGCTTGCCTTCTATGGAATTCAGATCGAATTGCAGATAGCTTCTCGCCGATTCGCTATCGTCTCCGCCTTTAATCTGTAAGAGATCCGCAACCGGGGTGTTCTGAGCATTTTTCTGTACGCTTGCCGCCTTGGTTGCCGGCAGCAGTTCGGAAACCGCCACTTGATTCTCATAATCCGTCCCGGTATTTCCGCTGATCTCATTGCCGTAGAGACGAATATTCGTGCCGTGCGAGATCATAACGCCATTCGTATTCCCCGTAACATGATTGTCCTGAATGACAATATTCTTGGGTATGCCTGCGCCGTTCCCGGCGTTGGTCGGATCGCCGTCGTCTTTCATGGCAATTATGCCCCAGAAGTCGGAAGCCGTATTGTTCACGATCTGATTGCCCTTCACAATCGTTCCGGGCGCATTTTTCAGACGTATTCCCTGGCTCCCCGCGTTCGTAAATCCGGTAATGGTATTATTCTCGATAATCGTATCGGGAGATCCCAAATACACCTGCACCCCATACCGTTTCACATTCTCGATTAAATTGTTATGAATGTAATTGCCTGGTCCAGCGGCATCATGCGTAGCGCCCGGATTGCCGACGCCGACAGCCGCTTCGCCGCCGCCAACGATATGGTTGCCGCTTACTTCATTCATATACTCGTCTTCTCCGTGGAAATCGATAGCGTCTAATGCCGAGTTCAAGTAGTAGTTGTTTTCAATGAGATTGTTATGCGTGTAAGAATGCGCCAGCGTTCCGTGACGCAGATAGGGACCGATAAACTCGTTGTTGCGAACGACATTGAAACGAGAGTCGTCCTCTCTGCCGAGCCGGCTTTCCTTGGACTTGCCTTCGATAGAAACGCCGTATCCGTTTCCGCCCTCGGCTAAGTCCGTCGCGTTGCGAAAAAGCGAATTTTCCACGATAACATCATGACTGTTCGTAATTACAACGCCGGTCCGTTGAAACTTCTCGATCGTCAGTCCGTCCAGCATAATGTTATAGGACGGTTTGCCGGAAGCAGAGGTAATCATGATCACCTGCTTAGGTCCGCCCCGATCCGGATTCGCAACCGACGTATTCGTTGAATAATTTAAGTCCCAGCTGGACGTAATCGTCATGTTGCTGATCTTAATATTGTTTTGTCCGGCCATGCGGAATACGATGCCTTCAACCGTAGCATATTCTTCCTGTTCGTTAGCATGGTCGGAGACCAGCAGAACGCCATCCTGGCTCTCGCCGCGCACCTGCACGCCGGATTTCATAATGAAATGGGTAACTCCGTCCTTATCTGTGCTCGTTAATTGATAGTGTCCGTTCGGAATATACACTTCGTCCCCAAGCGCCGCTGCAGCCAGTGCAGCCCGGATAGCTTGAGCGTCATCTATTCCGTTGTCAGCAGGATCGGCGCCGAAGTCCAGGACATTATACGTAGAGCCGGTCACTGTCTGAGCCTCATGCGGCACATGCGGTGTGCCATCCGCATAATAGAGACCTGCCTTTGTCGGAATTGGGGAATCCGGATCCGGTCCCGTTGGCGGAATCTCCACATCACTTAATATAAACCCGTCCACATGGGGAGGGTAAACCTGAATTTCCGTTACGCTTGTCCATTCGCTTGCTCCGCGCCCAACAACCCGTACATAACGGGCGGTTACGGCTTCAAAACCAAAGGCTTCAACCTGGATCGTCGTGCCGCTGCTGTCGCCGCTGTATACGCGTGTCCAGTTGGTCTGGTCGTTCGAAACCTCGATATCAATGGTCTTGCGGCGATTGTCTCCCCGGTAGAAAGCGACTCCCAGATAAGAAACCAGCTGTTCCGAGCCCAGATCCAGTTCGATCCATTGCCCGTCATCATACGCCGACCACCTTGTCTGAATATCGCCGTCAATGGCATATTCCGGAATATTGGAATCGCTGCCGCTGGCCCGATACCCCGCGACCGTCAGCGGGGTTGCTGAATCTCCGCTAAGAGCCGGTGTGGATACGATCACCTCATTGCTCGGCACAGAGGCCAGCTCAGTCGTCGTGTGCGCTCTTATGGTAAAAGCATATTCAGTGCTTGGCTCCAGATTGAACACAAGCGCGCTATATAGACCGCCATTCGCATCATAAGTGAAAGAACTTACGGAAACCGCAGGGCTGTCGCCGTTGTAGATCACATATTGGCTAACATCCGAGCTTGGCAACGGATTCCACTGCAGCTTGACAGTTGTGCTCGTCGTCTCCATGACGTGAACATGGAATGGCGGTTCCGGCGCAACCGCCTCCTCAGTTGTCACTTGAACTGCTGCACTGTCTTCGGATATCAGACCATTGCTTCCCACCGACCTGACCGTAAAGGAGTAAGCCGTCTCCGGAGTCAAATTGCGCGCCGTGGCGCTCCAGGTGTCCGTATCGGAATCGAAAACCGGACTCGTAGCATCTTCAACCTGAGCCCCGTTATTGAACAGCTGGTACGATTGTACCTCTTCACTCGGCGAAGGATTCCATCGCAAGGTCACGGTTGAACTCGTTTTCTCGGTCATGCTCAGGCCGGACGGAGCTTCCGGCACTTCCACAGGCGTAGCGTCGTACACCGCGAAATTATCATAATCCACATTCGTCCGCAGCGCGAACAACCCCGGGTATCCCGATGTCAGCGGATTATTGCTGTCGACAACGTCAAGCAGCAGTACGTCGTCTACATAAAGCCGAATCCGGCTGCCGACGATTTCACCCCTCAGCTTGTAGACTTTATTCGTATTGAAACTTGTCGGCGCACTCATCGCCAAATACGATGTCGTATTGTTATAGCGCTTGCGAATATGGAACTTGGCGGAAGCTGTGCCGCCGCTTTTCTTGTAACCGATTTCATAATAGTTGTCGGCATCCGCATACTTCAGTAACAGCCCGGGAACGGCAGGAGTCAAACCGCCCCAAGAGTCAAGACTTATATCCGCCTCAACACTGTAATCGTCCGGCAAGTCATCCCTTTTGTAATAAGCATACTGCTTGTCACTCGAATTAAAATTTCTGTAAACGTGATTCCCATCATCCGTCTGAACAACCGAGTATGGGGCTGAGACGGTATCGAGAACAAACTCATCCGGAGCGCCGTTCTCGAAATCCTCGAATACGATTCGGTTGGCAGACTCCGCATCGGCTTCGGCCTGTACGCGGCTCGAGCCCATCAAACCCGTGAACAGCATACTCAGGATTAATAATAACGCTGTAGATCTTTTGGTAAGACTAGTCATTATCCATCACATCCTTTCTTTCATGTCATTTCATTTGCTCTTCTCTTGCAGTTTATTTGTAAGCGCTGCCAATACAACCTAACCCAAGCTTTCACTTACACCTCCCGAACATCCGAATGTAATCATTCTGTCGCAATACATGAAGTCTCCGCGCCATTTGGAAGCGCTTAACAATAAGTATACAAGTCAGCCTGTCAGTGAAAAACAACACATTTTCGAGAAAAACTACGATATTCATAGCATCTGTTTTGTTTTGTGCTCAATGATCTGACCAGCCTTAACTCAGCGGCCTTTTTCTATATTCGGTAGGCTTCACTCCGCAATGCTGCCGGAACACGGCCATAAAGTGATTGGCGCCGGCATAGCCGCAAAGGTTGGCGATCTCGTATATTTTCAAATGTGTATGGGTCAACAGCTCTCTGGCTTTACTCATCCGGCAGGCCGTCACATAATCAGAATAATTTTGTCCGGTCTTCACTTTAAACAACGTGGATAAATATTGATGATTCAAATGCACCTGCTCCGCTATGAATGGAAGTGAAACATCCTGATCCAGACAAGAGACGACCAGTTCCTTCACTCTTCGAATCGTCAGATCTTCATGGGCCGCTTCGGCGTTAGGCGTCTCTACCGCCCGCTCGCGGTCCAGCCGCGCTTTCAAATTCAATAGAAAATGGGTAAGCTCAATCCGGTCCACCGGCTTCAGGATGTAATCCGACGCATTGTGACGCATCGCCGCCTTGGCATAAGTGAAATCTTCATGCCCGCTGATGATTAATACGGGAAGGTCGGGATACAGCCCCCGGACATGCCGCAATAACTCGATTCCGTTCATCTGGGGCATACGGATATCCGTAATCAGCAAATCTACCGATTGCATTCTGAGAAGCTCCAGCGCAGCGAAACCGTGCTCCGCTTCCGCGGTTACCCTATAACTGCCGATCACTTCCTCGATCATTATCTTTAACCCTTCCTGAATTTTCTTCTCGTCTTCTACCAGCATCACATTGTACATTCCAATTCCCCCCATTCTAATGGCAGCCGGATTCTCCATAGTGTTCCGGAAGCCTCATCGCTCTCCACGCTTAAGCCGTATTCCACGCCATAAAGCAGTTGAATGCGATGGTGAATATTTTTGATGGCATAGCCTTTAAGCGCATCTCCAAACTTTGGACGGCTGCCGTCCCGCTCCGGCTTGCACAACATCTGCTCACGAACCTCCAATAAACGTTGCGGCGGCATCCCCAACCCATTATCCTGTACAGTCAGGAGCAAATCCTGATCCAGCACGGATGCCCTGATCGTTATCGTTAATCCGCTATTCCCCATTCCGTGCTCCAATGCATTCTCAACCAGCGGCTGAAGCAGCAGCTTTGGTACAAGACAAGATTCGAAGGACGGATCCACATACATTTCCGAACTCAGCTTCTCGCCATGCCTGGATAACTGAATTTGCAAATAAGCGTTAACGAACCGTATCTCCTCCTTCAATTGCACCGGTCGTTCCTGCTTGTCAACCGTGTATCTCAGCATTTTGCCCAAGCTGGCAACAATGTCGCTGATTTCGAGATTTCTCTCCTTCAGCGCCTGCATGCTTACCAATTCCAACGTGTTGTACAGAAAATGCGGATTAATCTGGCTTTGCAGAGCCGACAGCTCGGCTTCGCGTTCGCGCAGTTTCGTTTCATATACCTCCTTGACCAGCCGCTCCACTTCCGTCACCATCAGATTGAAACCCTGGGCCAATTGCCCGATTTCATCGCGATTCATCAAGCTCAAATCTGCCCGTTCGCTGAAAGCCCCGTCCTTTACCCGCCGCATGCGCGACTGAAGATAACGGATCGGCCTGACCAGCCGCTCTGACGTAAAGATCGCAAGCAAATAGGCAATGATAAGCGATATGACTGAAATGAGGATCGTAAATCCGACGATTTCCTTGCCGCCCCGTTGCAAATCGGCCATCGGGATAAGTCCGTGAATATTCACTTTCGTTGATTTGGAGTGCATGGTTGTGTACAGATAAGTCTGGCCGTTCCAATCTATCGTTCCGTCCCCCGGACCGGTATCCGGGAAATTAACCAGTTCATCCGGAAATAACAGCTCGCCGTTATCCTTTGTCAAGTAAAACTGGCTGTTGTCGCTGAGCCATACTTCTGACAATAACGCTTCGAGCTCCTTCATGTTAAAATCAATTTTGACAACCCCGATGCTTTGGCCCGTTGCAGGGTGATTCAATGCTCTGGCAGCGGAAATAACCCGCTCCGATCGTTTGTAATAAGTCGTCTCGTGAGGTTCGATAATGACAAGCCTTCCTTCCGCATCCAGCACCTCCTGCATCCAGCTATTCCCTTTCTCGTTCCAATAACGCTGCGTCAGTTTTTCTTCGACGCTATACATAATGCCGTCGCGGGTGAAAAAGATCATTCGTTCAATTCCGGGCTGATCCAATGTAAGCGAAGCCGCTATTCTTGCCATTTTGGTAATTTCCGCCGACGGAATAAGCTTCTCTTCGCCTGGTTCTTCATAATTGTGCTTCTCCAAAATACGCAGCACGTCTTCGTTATACAAGGGAGCCACAGTTATTCTGTCCGCGTCTTTTATCGTATTTTCCAAATTAATTTTCACTTGATTCATAATTTGCATGGAGTACGCCCTGGAGTTTTTTTCGGTTTCCTCCGCAAATTTATTGTAAGTGCTGATTCCGCTTATCAGGAATGGAATGGTGATAAGCAGAACGAACAGGGTTATAAATTTGGCTCGTATCGAAATATACCGCTTCATTTCACCGATTCCTCCTGACAGATTGTAAGCGAAAACATATACTATCACATGGTAAAAAAGGCCGCTCATCCGGTAGAATGTTTGTTTTCCAACAAACTTCCGATACGAGGCGACCTTATGAAAAAGTCTACCATGTTCCAATTATTTCTTCAATTGAATTTGGCCGTTATCTTGCTGGCGGATACGCGCTATACAGTCTGCCCGCTGCGAAGCAGCGCGCCGTTATGAATTAGCCGCTCCTGCAGCTGTCCAATGTCGATTTTTCCCGGTGATATACCCTGCTCCCATGCAATTGCTGCCGCCGTACCCGCAGCCTGTCCTGTCGCCATGCAGCTAGGTGTCAGACGCGTCGTTGCCAGCGCCTCATGCGTCGTCGAGATGCAGCGGCCTGCCACGAGCAGATTGTCAATCCGCTTCGGCAGCAAACAGCGGTAAGGAATATCGTATGCCCCGTCTCCCTGGACCCATGCGGCCTGTACGCCCTTGCCGGACGGATCGTGAATGTCGATGGGATAGCCGCTTCGTGCAATGCAATCGTCGAACGCGCGTCCATCCACAACATCCTGTACCTGGAGTGAATAGCAGCCGTCT
This sequence comes from Paenibacillus uliginis N3/975, assembly GCF_900177425.1. Lineage (NCBI taxonomy): Bacteria > Bacillati > Bacillota > Bacilli > Caryophanales > Paenibacillaceae > Paenibacillus > Paenibacillus uliginis. The sequence continues at coordinate 4,289,418 of NZ_LT840184.1, forward strand.
ATTCTGCGGCTCTCGCGTATGCCGATTTGCGCTCCGACCGAAGAGATGGAAGCGTTCTCGAAGCCTGGCAAGCAGCGGGCCATGAAATCCGCGACCATGCGCACCTGCTTCCTGCCCTGCACCTCTCCTTCCGTCAAATCCTCCAGTTCAGTTCCGTCCAGCCCTTGAACACGAGTCGTATTGACAAGCACCTCGTCCGGTCCCGGACCTGTGAAGAACAGGACCTGGTCTCTGTTAATGGGCAGGTCAGCCTCCTTCCAATGCTTGAAGTAACCCAATACGCCGGACAATGGCAGTTCCTCCAGCTCATCGAAAGGTGTCTTCTTGTAAAACTCGTCCGGATGCTCGATCATATACCGTTTCACCTTCGCCAGATTAACGCCTCTCATTCGGAACTTCATCGTCATCGGCTGCGTCAAATTGTCGCTGTCGCGTCCCTGCAAGCACGGCGCGCCTGACAGATAGGCCAGATCGGCGTCCCCTGTCGCATCGATGAACTGCTTCGCCGAAATTTCGTACTTCCCGGACTTGGTAGCCAATCGTACCGTTTCAATGAGGCCGTCCCTGGTCTGCACTTCGTCCATGAAGCTGTGCAGCAGCACCTTCACGCCCGCCTCGCGCAGCATATCGATGGTTAACACCTTATACACTTCAGGATCATAAGGGGTGATCGTCTTTACAAAGCCTACCGTATCGCGAACGTGACCGGGCGAAGCTCCCTCGGCCATCAAGCGGTCTACAATTTCCTGCGCCGTTCCGGCAATGACCTGCTTGCCATCCATCGTGTGAAAGGTCATCCATGGATAGACCAGAGCTGCAGTTGACATGCCCCCAAGAAAACCGTATCGTTCAATCAGCAGCGTTCGCGCCCCGCTTCTTCCAGCTGCCAGCGCCGCATTGATCCCCGCCGGCCCTCCGCCGCATACTACAATATCCGTCTCTATTTTTCTCATGCTTAACCCCTCCTCTGAAAGTATTTTCATTATAGGAGCTGGGGGACTTCTAAAGTAGTTGAACTTTAGTTTAAAATAGAGCTGTCAAGTGTTAGCGTGGACGATAGCTTTACGTTCGCATCCCCTAACCACACGGAGAAAAAAGGAAGGCGGTTTTGAAATTGGGAACTCGTAAATCGATTACTCTGCACGATCTTTCCAAAGAACTTGGTCTTTCGATTCAGACCATATCCAAAGCGCTGAGCGGACGAGCCGGCATGTCCGAGGAAACGCGGAGCCGCATTATCCGAACAGCCTTCGTACGCGGCTATTTGACTGTATCTCAGGCACGTGAGATGGTCAGCCGTGGCATCGCGCCCTATCCTACCTTCCAATTTCGATTTGTATTGATACAATCCCGGCAATCTATGAATTACAACGTATTGTTGACAGAGGGGTTAAGAGAGAGGCTCGATCAATTGGATCATCGACTGGAAAGCTATGTGCTGGATGAGGATGTGCCGGATCACGCATTCTCGGACTGGTTGGAGCAGCGCAATTTGCCGACGGCGGACGGTCTGTTCATCGCGCCCCGGCTGCTCTCGGACTCCACGGAGCGCAAGCTATTCGAGCTGCCTTTACCCAAGGTGCTGATTAATTATCCGAGACCGCTTTCCCGGATCGACAGCGTAATCTGGGATGTGTTCGAAGCCGTCTGCATGGCCGTGGACCGGCTCGCGCAGCTTGGCCATACCCGTATTATGTACGTAGGAGATATTCACAGTCAGCGGGGGTATACAAGAAGATGGCAGGCGTTTGAGGAAATGATGGGTGAGCTTCAGTTGGATCATGACGCAGAACTGCATATAACGGACGTTTGGGACGAGTCCATGCTGATCGACAAGCTGCGCAGCAGCCAACCAACAGCAATCATTGCCGGCATCGATGAAGATATCGTAAGGCTGTACGACAGCCTCACCACCCTGGGCTATCGCATCCCGGAGGACATCTCCCTAGTCGGATTGGCCAACGGACCGGTGGCGGCGCTGCCGCAATTAAGCCGCCCCCAGCTTCTGATCAGGGAGACCGGATATAAAGCGGCTGAGAAAATGCTGTGGCGCCTCGCCAACCAGGGCGAGCCATGCGAGCATATCCGTATTGCCGGCCCTTTCCATAACGGGCAAACCATCCGGCGCTTCAGCTGAGAAGCGCCGGATGGTTTGATGTTCGGACGAGCTGTCCTCTCTCTACAAAAAAAGCCAGCAAAGCTATTCCGGTTGTTCGATTCGCGGCTCACTGAGGTCCGCCTTTTCGGCAGTCGCGTTCTCAGGCTTCACCGAACAGATTCGGTTGCAGATTTGACATTAAATTATATAGATTGGTAAAGCTAGTTTGCACGCAGCCCATCGGTGCTGTTCTGCAAACATCCTGTTCTACTACGTACCACTCAACTCCGTTCTCCTCTCCCCAGCGAATAATCGGTTCGAATTCAATCGATCCTGTACCGATTTCCGCAAATGCCTGCTCACCGTCTGCGGTCATATCCTTCATATGGACAATCGGCATCCTGTCCGCATATGGTTTGAAGAATGATGCTGGCTCAAAACCGCACTTCTGAAGCCAGTATACATCTAGCTCTGCGAGAATTTCATTGTCTACAGCAGCCTCAAGCAAGTACGAAAGCGCGTCCTGCCCCTCTATCACCGTTTCAAATTCAAAAGCATGATTGTGATAGCTGATTCGGAAGCCTTCACCCTTCAAATGCTTCGCAATACCGTTCAAATCTTTCTTCAGTTGTTTGTATCCGCCTTCATTTCGCAGCTCAGCGGGAATACTCGGGCAAATAATATCCCGTGTGTCGAACAGCCTGGCATCCGAGACCACTTTGCCTGTGTTCGCAACAATGTCATGGAAACCAACATGCATGCCCGCGGTCTTCAATCCAACTTCGTCCAAAACCGCTTTGAGTTCCTGCGGGTCATAGCCTTGAAAGCCCGCAAACTGTACGCCGCCATAGCCAATTTGACTTATTTTACGAAGAACTCCCGGGAAATCTGCTTGGCATTCCTCGCGAAGCGTATACAATTGAACCGCAATCTTATCCTTCAACAAACTACCATCTCCCTTCACTTAATTAATCCCCAGTATAGTGACAACTGATTTAGAAGTGAATATCCGATTCTCTGCTTGTTGACTTATTTTGCAACATTTATGATAGTAGAAATAGTTTACTCACTTGGAGGTGGCAGCAAATGATAGACGCATCGTGGATCGATTGCCTGTTGATCGGTTATTCTCATCATACTTCTCCATTCACCGGCTCCTTGCAAAAGGGCACAGCCGACAATCGCTTGCTCCTGCGCTTCCAGGTAAAAGGGACATGCCGTGTCGAGATTAACGATGAGACACATGTTGTGCAGCCCGGCGATCTGATCATCCGCAAGCCAGGGGGAATACTACCGGTTAGTGGTTGAGGCCGATAAAGACGCTGACGCCTCTCAGCCAATTGAGAGCGCCGATTACTACTTATCCTGCAGCGGAGCATGGGTTCAGCAGTGGTGCAGCCGGAACGATTTTCCAAGCAAGGTTCATCTGGATACGGCGGAAGACTTCTTGGCATTATGGAGAAAGCTGATCTATGAGAAGCGGAATATTCATGGGGATAATGCGGAAATGATGGACGCTTTGATCAAAGTTTTATGTCTAACTATCGAGAGGTATGTACGGAAGCAGACGGCGGCGGCCTCCAGGCCGGAGCTCAACATTCCTTACAAAATGAAGCAGTATTTGGAGAAGCATGCTACCGAGCCGCTGACGCTGACCTATATCGCCGAACGTTATGGCATCAGCGTGTCGACAGCCTCCCACTTGTTCAAGCAAGCGTTCGGGCAATCTCCAATGCGTTATGTCATCGAGATCAGGCTGTCTATTGCCTCGGAGAGAATTCTATACAGCGACATGAAACTGGAAGATATCGCCGAAGCCTCCGGGTTTCGCAGCTATCCTTATTTCTGCCGCGCCTTCCGGGCTTATTTTCACGCCAGTCCCAGTAAATACCGCGTTCGGAACCAGCTTCGTAAGGTAGAGAATCCTTAAATGGAACGAAGCATCTATTATATTACCGCTGCTCCCCGCTACAGCCTCAGGCGGTATTGATGCGGAGACACGCCCATAATCCGTTTGAACAGGCTAATAAAATAAGAGGTGCTCGTAAACCCTACCTGCTCGCCGATCGCTTCTACAGATTTGTTCGTCGTTTGAAGCAGACTGCAAGCCTGCTGCATTCTGCGGGCAGTCAAATAGCCCGTAATATTGCTACCCGTCTCTTGCCGAAACAGCCGGGACAAATAAGATTTTGACATATGGAGCTCGTCCGCAAGCAGTTCCAGCTGAAAGGGCTCCCCGTAATGATTTTCAATCCATGCCATAACACGTTCCGATTGGCGAATCGGCTTCATATGCTCCTCCTGCTTGGGCCCCGGAATAACCTTTCGTATAATTAACGACAGCACCTTCAACAAATAAAGCGCGCTCTGCTCGTCCTTGCTGCTGGCTGAGGAAGTGAGCAGGCTATTCTGGAATGCGGAGCAAGCCGCATTCAACTCTTCATTGCAATCGATCATATCTATGCCCTGCAAAGCGATAAGCCCTTGAAGCATTCGTTTATAGACGTCATAAAGAGCCGGAAACGTCCTTAAGTAGCCCTTCATAAATACAGGGTCGAAATGAAAGACGCTGCGTTCATACGGCCGGCTTTCATCCACTTCCGCATAAACATTATGCAGCTGATAGGGTTGGAAATAAAACAGCATGCCGGGCTTAAGCTCGTACGTCTTCTGATTGACGGTAACCGAGCCGTGTCCCTGATGCACAGCCAGCACCTCGAAGCCCCGATGCCAATGGTAATACCCCTCGAAATCTTGCTGCGACCAGTTGCGGTATGACCAAAGAAAAGACAGTCCCCCGTAATCCATTTCCTGAAACAACGTCCCCTTCACTGACTGCACCCCTTCATTTCAACAAGTCAACAGAACAACATTTTTAACCATTGTAGCGTAACTTTGCCCATTTGTCAGAGACTATAATGATAGCAAGCAGCTTAACCACAATCATGGGTCGACGAGGAGGCTTACTACAAAATGAATCAGGCATACAAAGAAAAAATATTGGCGCAATTAACCGAAAAGGTAGAGCACATGATAAACCAAATTGGAGATAAAACTCCCCATGTGGCAAAAGCCAACGGCATCTATGACAGCACAGACGATAACTGGTGGACGTCCGGCTTCTGGCCCGGCCTGCTCTGGGTTATGCATGATGCAACAGGGAAAGAGTCATTCCGGACAGCCGCTTGGGATTGGGACGCCAATCTGGAGCGCTGCTTCCGCGAGCATCCCGTACAATTGCATCACGATGTCGGCTTTCAGTTTCTGCCGACTGCTGTCATCAAATACGAATTAACGGGCGATCAGGAAGGTCTGCGAATTGGCTTGAAGGCGGCAAACTTCCTCGCGGGCCGCTTCAACGTGAATGGCGAGTTTATTCGTGCGTGGAACGGGCAAGAGGCGCTCGGCTGGGCCATTGTTGATTGCATGATGAATATCCCCCTGTTGTTCTGGGCAAGCCGCACGACCGGCGACCCGCGTTACAAGCATATCGCGATACGTCACGCGGACACCTTCCTCCGTTACGCCATTCGCGAGGACAGCTCGGTATGTCATATTTTATCTTTTGATCCGGAGACGGGCGCGTTTATAGAACCGCTGGGCGGTCAAGGCTTTTCCGGCTCCTCGGCGTGGAGCCGAGGCAATGCCTGGGCGCTTCATGGCCTCGCGATTGCTTACCGATGCACCGGACTTGAGCGTTATTTGCACGCTGCGAAGCGGGTAGCGCATTACTTTGTCTCCGCCCTGCCGGAAGACTATGTGCCGTATTGGGATTTCCGCGTAGAAAACATAGAAAACGAGCCGCGCGATACTTCCGCTGCCGCCATCGCAGCATCCGGTCTGCTCGAACTTGCTGAGCTGGTTCCATCCACGGAACGCCGGATCTATAACGCGGCTGCCGAGAGAATCCTGTATTCACTTAGCGAGAATTATGCGACCTGGGACAATCCGGACCATGAAGCGATTCTTCTCCAAGGCACCGGACATAAGCCTGAGAACGCCAACATCAACGTATCGCTTATATACGGAGACTACTACTTCGTGGAGGCATTCGCCAAGCTTAACGGCTGGAGCCATCGGATCTTTTAGTCTGCCTCATTCCGTTTATTTTAGAGTCATTTTTTGATCTTTGCCCACTATGGTATACGAATCATAAGAAAATATAGCCTCCATCACAACTCTCACTGAGGTTTTGGAGGCTTTCTCATTACATATTTGGATTGTCTCATTCAGCATGTGGTATTGTCTAAATTTTTGCAGAAATAATAATGGTTGTACAATTCGCTCTGTAGTAGTCAGGCAAAGCATTGGCTGGCTTCGATTTCGTAATCGCCGAGAATAACGCAACCTCTTCATGCCGATTGCACAAAAAACATGTGCTTTTCTTGTTTGTTGGAGTAAAATACAGTTTTCGAATGCACTAACTTATGAAGATTTTTCTCAATCAACCGAACAGCATCCTGGGTCTGTTTTCCCTCTAAATAATGCTCCACCGCCTCTTCGTAAAATCCACTATTTTCCATCCTATTCGCCGCATGAATATGTAATTCTGGTTCATCTATCATAATTAATGGACTTGAAAGATGCTTATTCTCAAATAATCGCAATATTAATTTTACATATAAACTCATAAATGAATATGAATTCATTCCATAAGAACCTAATTTCAACTGATGAGACTCATAATCAAAACCTTTACCACCCAATTGAAGCTGTACTATCTGGCTAATTTTTTCATATACACTATCTTGACGAATTTTAATATTCGATTTTTCAAATTCTTCAATAATTCCATAAATAACGTTGTCATAATTCCCCTCAATTTCATCATCTAATTCAAAAATACCTTTTATATTTTTACTTATAGATACTTTTTTTCTAAAAGGAGCTATCTCTCCAATAACCCTCCAAATTAACTCCCAATTATAAAGATCAATATTTCTAGACTCCAAAAAGAAGATTGGAAATCTAACCGAAATGAAGGCTCTAAAGTCATATTCCGCCACATTCCAGTATATGGATTTATCCTCTTTGTTGTACTTTAAAGCCAAAGTACATTTATTGTTTATAGTATATTTTTCAACATATTTCTTGATTTTATCTACGATTTCATTTGTAGGGTCTAAGTTACTACCAAAATCATTAAGTTTCATTTCAGAAAAGAACTCACTAAGAAAACCTTCATAAGGATGAGTACTAGCTTGTACTTTATTGATCAATTCATTGAAATCATATTCTACAGAAATTTCAATTTCATCATTATAGGGATTAGTTTTATTAAACATTGAATCATCAAAAACTTCTCTTGTTAGATTAATATAAAAAAAATATAATATCTTCATAATATTAGATTTGCCAACATTATTAATCCCAATGAAGCAGCGGAAGAAAAACAAACTGCTGTACGGTAAAGATTACATCGATAGTGGTCTTGTATGTTGCTGGCCTGATGGTAGTCCACTGAAGACGGAATACCTGAACCACAAATTCAAGGATATACTTGCAAAGAACGGATTGGCCCAGGTTCACGATCTCAGGCACTCGACAGCAAGCTACTTGATTAAAAATGGTGTAAACCTGAAAGAAATTCAAGTATGGCTTGGACATTCAACTCTCAACATTACAGCCAATACTTATACGCACATCGATATGGAGACGAAAAAAGATACAGCACAAAAATCAACGACCTGTTTTCCAAAAAAGCATAAGGAAGCCGCTTAATGAGTATGCCGTTTGGCGGACATTAGATGATACGGTAATACTTCCACGCTGTCGAACATCGCCAGAATCCATGTCAAGCTTGCTTTGGAGCATGCGACATAAATAATTCACCTTGTCATAAAGAAGCCCTTAAAGCAGAAATCCAGCGTCTGAGCTTGGATCATAATAGAATCCTCGAACACAGAGACTGAACAAGAACCATTCATCGTGAAGTCAGTACAAACATAATTCCGAGAGCATAGAAAACCTCGAATCGACATGAAAAAGAAGCCGCGTTAGCAACATGTTAGCAAATCGGCTTAATAAACAAACAAGGGTTTCAGCCCAAATGAGCTGAAACCCTTGTTTTCATTGATGCCGAGGACGGGGGTCGAACCCGTACGGTAGTCACCTACCGCAGGATTTTAAGTCCTGTGCGTCTGCCTGTTCCGCCACCCCGGCATAATATCATTGTGCGCCAACTGAGCAATATTTGTTTCATCGGCGACAAAAATGATAATACCACGAATCAATATATGCTGTCAATATGCGGTATAAATTTTATTTAAATCCGCCTAAAATAACGCATCTTTTCCATTCCAATCAAATATGCCTCCACTTAATATCTTAACTTAATCACTTTGTTCTTCAGTAGTGCGTTCTATAACAATTAAACGCCGTTCCAAATCCGCAAATTTCTCCTCGTTCCCTGCAACCAGCAACAGATTCGACCGGAGTCGATTAATCAGTATAGCTGCTTCCTCACGGGTAAGTGGCTCTTTAGGGCGTGACCCGTCAAAATAACCGTTTCTTTAGCCTCCTCCCATGCTTTTACTGCCCAAGGACTTGGTTGATTGCTTTCTTTAGGCTCCACATCGATCACGCCTCCCTTTCCGGAAAAATACTCTCTCAACTGCGCCTCGGTTCCTGCAAATTAATAAAAAAAGAATAAAATCACATCCGGCTTCAAAGAATAATAAGAAAAATGTCAATTTCCATGACAAGCAAAGGACACAATAACCGATGAAAAAATTCTGTTTACTGCTGCTGTTCGTCATCACCTTTTCACTGATCACGTCACCTGCAGGCGCCATGCCTTCAGCGATCAGTAAAAAACGAGACTATTACGAACAACGCGGCGAAATTGTGTGGGAGGTCCCTACCCCGAACAAGGTGATCGCATTAACTTTTGATGACGGTCCCGACGATGTCTCAACGGTCAAAATTCTTAACCTGCTTAAACAGTATGATGCCAAGGCTACTTTCTTTGTTGTCGGCAACCGCGTGGAGAAACATCCTGAGGTCGTCAAGCGTGAGCTGGAGGAAGGACATGAGATCGGAAATCATTCATTCAGCCATCCGTCATTTGAACGTATCGGCAGCCGTCTTATTACATCAGAGCTGGATAAGACCCAGGAAGCTGTTTATAAAGCGGTTGGACAGAAACCGGAACTATTCCGACCTCCGGGGGGCAGCTACAACGAATCGATCGTACAGTTTTGTAAAAATAACGGTCTCCTTATGATTTTATGGTCCTGGCATCAGGACACCCTGGATTGGAGGAAGCCCGGCGTTGATAGAATCGTAGACAAAGTTTTGAAAAACGCACACAACGGCGATATCGTGCTCATGCATGATTTTGTGTCAAACAGTACGCAGACCTCAGACGCACTTGAAATTATTTTGCCTGAGTTGAAAAAAAGAGGATATTCCTTTGTCACGATCTCTGAACTGCTGTCATACAGAGAGCAGACAAAAAATTACATGCAAGTGAATCATTAGACATCAAAAAAGCCTATGTATCTTATTGGTACATAGACTTTTTTATATTTTTGCTTCCTTTTAAGCCGTGGAAGGTTCCGAATCTTTAGACCCACTCTGAGACTTGTTCAAGAGAACAATCCCGATAATGACAAGAACCAGGGCAATCCCTTTCATCAGAGACAAATGCTCCTGAAATAAAAGCACCCCAATGATGGCTGTGAGCGCGGTACCGATCCCTGACCAAGTTGCATAGGCGGAAGATAACGAAATACTTTTCAGGGCAAAAGACAGACACATGAACGACCCGAGGTATCCTGCTGCAACACCTATAGAAGGCCACAGCTCTGTAAATCCTTCTGAAAGCTTCAACATGGTTGAGCCGAAAGCCTCCAATATAATTGCAAAACCCAAGTACACAGCACCCATCCCCTGTGTTCCTCCTTTACTAAGATAAATTAAGCATCACAATGCCGACAATAAGTATAGCGATCCCGAGTATCCCTTGCCGGTTCACCTTTTCTTTAAAGAAATACACCCCGATAATGACAGTTAGTATCGTCCCCACGCCGCTCCATGTTGCATAAGAAAGCCCTAGTGGAAGAGCCTGCAAAGCCTTGGACAGCATGTAAAAAGCCGTGGTATAACCCAAAACCACGCCAATAATCGGGGTGATTTTCGTAAATCCGTTGGATAGCTTCAGCATCGTTGAGCCAAACACTTCCAATAATATAGCTGCAGCCAAAAAAAGATAAAAGACCACCTACTGAACCTCCTTGATTTGTTGAAGAATATAAGCAATAATCCGTCTCTGCTCTTCCTCTTTCAGCTGACCCATTCCGAACATTTTGGAATACCAAAGACCATCACAGGCCAATCTCAGTGACAGCCCCAGCTCGAAAGGAATCCCCTCTTTCAACACTTCCTCTGTAAATCGGGTGCATTCCTCGTTCCACTTCTCCAGCACGGCTGCATGGTTAGCGGAAGCTGCCAGCACACTTGCATCTATTCCTAAAAATTCAGTCTGAAACAGATCATTCAAGGTAGCCTCTGTGTAAGCCTCTATATAATTTTTGCCTTTACTCATCTCTTCCCTTATGCGATCCCTGAAACGTTCAATCGTATATAGGTTCAGCCCGCAAATAAGCTCTTCTTTATTAGGGAAATGGTACAACAAACCGCCTTTGCTGACGCCCGCTTCGTTTGCTACGGCTTCCAATGTAAGCGATCCTATTCCCCGGGTAATGATAATTTTGGATGCTGCCTCCAAAAGCTTTTTTTTAGTAGACATGAACACCCTCCTCTCACTATACCGTCTGGACGGTTTAGATTGTTATTATAACATTTGCTTCGTTAAATTTCATACATTTTTTTATTTTGACTTTCCGGATGACTATTGATTCATATTTCACAGATTGTGAAGATCCTTTTTCGCTAAGAATAACCATACTTCTGCCGATATTATGTTAAGGGGAGGTGTCAAATGGACATTGCAGCATTATCTATATCCATGAGCCAGGCTTCATTGTCTCAAGCTGTCGGTCTCAGAGTATTGAACATGGCAAAAAACCAGGCTAACATTCAGGGTCAGGGCCTAGTGCAAATGATGGAGAAAAGTGTAGATCCAAACCTGGGGCAAAAATTGGACATCTCTGTATAAGAAAAACGTCTATCGACGTATTTCCTAAGAAGACAGACCGCTTTTAGAAGAAGTTTTTCTTGCGATATAGGGAAGCGGACTCCAAGAAGTTGATACTTTCCTATATCTAAAGAAAAACGTCTATCGACGTATTTCCTAAGAAGACAGACCGCTTTTAGTAGAAGTTTTTCTTGCGATATAGGGAAGCAAACTCAAGAAGTTGGTACTTTCCTATATCTAAAGAAAAACGTCTATCGACGCACTTACAAGAAGACAGACCGCTTTTAGCGGAAGTTTTTCTTGCGATATAGGGAAGCAGACTCCAAGAAGTTGATAATCTCTTATATCTTAAACAAGCCCGCAGAATTTAATCTGCGGGTCTTTTTATATCCAGACATAAAAAGCCATGCCCTGAGTGTCAAAAGCAATTCATCCAAAGAAAAAGGCAGCCACAATGGACCGCCCCCGAATGATTAATTAATCCGTTCCTCTGTCTCTCTTGCCAGCATCCACTTGTCATTAATCAGCTGCCAGTTCTCAATCGCAAACAATCTTGTAGGTAAATTACGCGGAATAACGGTTTTAATCGGTGGTGTGATAATTACCCTGTTGGGAATACAACAACTTTTTATTTAAGGAATCCCTTTTATGCTTCCAGTTCTAATATATTTCAGCTCGGATGAAACACTTCCGTCGTTAGCAAATGTGCGGCCATATCATTATTTCTAGCACTCTTCTTACTGTTTATCCAACGATCCCATTTGTCTGTAAACAGCAAAAAACCCTTGCTACGCAAGGGTTTTCGTAAAGTGGGCCCTGAGGGACTCGAACCCCCGACCAGTCGGTTATGAGCCGACCGCTCTAACCAACTGAGCTAAGGGCCCTGATCATATACAAATTCATATAAGGACAAATCCATTAAATAAATTGGTTGCGGGGGCAGGATTTGAACCTACGACCTTCGGGTTATGAGCCCGACGAGCTACCGAACTGCTCCACCCCGCGTCATTAGATGTCTTTAACAGCGACAAGAATAAATATACAGCATCTAGTACAGTGAAGTCAAGTAAAAATTTCAGAATTATAAATTTCAGAATTTCTCATGGGATATACCTCACTCCGTATCGTCCTTTTCTGGAACGGTACACTTCTACAACCTGGGGATCCCCATAACCAAACAGCCAAGCGTCCTGTTCCAATCGTTTGGCAAAACATCCGGCTTGAAATTTAGTTGTATAAAGCTTACCGTAATAAACCCAGTTCATGACGTGACTCTCCTTATCTGCATTCATTTTCATCCGATGCTTATTATACCCAGCAGTCTTACAATCATTCCAATAACATTCACCTGATTTACACATGATTAACTCACCAGCACTGTTTTGCCCATAAAACAAAGGGTCTCCCAGCTGCCATTTATACGGCTTTTAGGACACCCTTCTAAATGAATTATGATACATCAGTCGATACTTGCGTTATCGTTGCCCTTCTCAATGATTCCATGATACAAAATAATCATTAGCTGATCGGCGACCGCGCTCAAGCTGCCCAGTCCGTCGTACCATTCAGATCTCGCCGTAAACTCCTTCATAAAGGTCAGAAAGGCGACCAGCAGATGTGGCGAGATATCCTTCCGGATTTGTCCCAACTGTTGCCCCTTAAAAATCATCATTTCAAACTCCGGAATGATCTTTTCCCGGTTGAACGCCATCAACTTCTCCATTTGCTCCGGAAACTTAACGAGGTCCGTGATAAACTGCTGTGTTACATTCATTGAAAAGCGTTCCTGCTCTTTATAAAACACAGTCAGCGCATCCAACGGATCCTTCGCATTGTCCATTACCTCACGATACAGATTCCAGGACGTCTCAACAAGACTGTCAACCACATGATCGAGCAGACCTTCCTTACTCTGATAATAATTGTATATGGTCATTTTGGAGACAGGCACCGCCTCCGCAATTTGCTCCATGCTCGTTTGCAAAATACCTTGCTCTAGAAACAATCGTTTTCCCGTTTCCAATATTGCGTTCTTTTTAGCGCTCATGGTTTTAGCCCAAGTCCCTCCTCTTCAAAATCAGTAGGCCTGCCACTGTTCCAACCCCATACAGCCCTAATGTAACAATCCATCCTGCGGCTGGCAGTTCGCCACCCTTAACTATATCAAATGCATCAAACAAACGGTACGGTGAGATAACGGACAGCTTTTCCATCATCTCATTGCTTCCCGATAAAAGATTAAGCAGAAATGCGAACACTGCAATGCCCGCACCAGCCGAAGCAGCTGCAGAAGATACCCAGGACGTGAGACCATATCCAATGCCCATAAGAGATAAAACGAGCAGATATCCCACCAACAGAAGACGCAGCAGATATCCCAGATGCTCCAACTGCCCCGATGACTCTGCTAGCAAAAGAAGAAGAAGCGTGCTTAATACGTACACTATAGTCATATGCAGCCAATGAGCTACCGCTTTGGAGCAAAAAATCGTAGAGCGGCTGTAAGGCAGTGCAAATAAATACTCGTAAGTTCCTCGATCCTGTTCCTTGGCAATACTTCCTGCGGCCCAAGCTGCTGCAAACGAAGATAATATGACCATAAAATAAGGAAACACCTGTGTAGCCAAATAACCCTCAAAGGTCTGAAAACTTTCTACCTGAATGTTAAAAGCTTTCAACAGACCCTCCGGCATTCCCTGGATCAACCTCACCATCTCCGGATTGTTAACATATGCTTCCGCTTTACCTAACAGCAATACAATAAAGATTAAGGTTATAGACAAACAGATGTAAAAGCTGCGTCGGTTTTGTCGGAGTTCAAGAGAAATAAGGTTCCATTTCATGGTCTTCCCTCCTTCTCTCCATCAGCTCGGTAATCATTCATAAACAATTCCTCTATGGTCGGCCGGCGTATCGTAAGATCGGCGATAGGAAGCTGTGAAAGTTTACTCAGTGCAACCTGGAGCGACTGTCCCGTTTGAAGCAAATGATGAGTCCCGTCAAATGTAACAAAGGGATCAAGCTCACGTAATCCATACGCTTCGATCTGATCTCCAGGCATTTCGAATTGAATAGAAACCTTATGGGTTCGATCATTCGACAGATCATCCAAACGGGATACACGAAGCAGTTGTCCTTCACGGATAAACGCCACACGTTCACAGAGCTTCTCTACTTCAGAGAGAACATGAGTAGAGAAAAAAATCGTCATGCCTTCTTTTTTGTTTAATTCGGTCAGCAGCGCAAACAGTTCACGCTGAACTAATGGATCCAGGCCCGAAGTCGGCTCATCCAAAATCAGCAGCTCAGGCTGATGCAGCAGGGCCATAATAAGGCCAAGCTTTTTCCGGTTTCCAAGGGAATACGATTTAACCTTTTGCCCCGGGTTCCATTGAAGTCTTTCCGCATATTCCAGAGCTGATGTATTCTCCAACTTTAGACCGTATGCCCTAGCTGTCAGCTCCAATGCCTGCTTACCGTTCATATTCGGATAAGATATGATCTCGGAAGGCAAGTATCCGATTCGTCTACGCAGCTCAGGCTTCTCCTTGTCAAGAACAGTACCAAGCACCTTCAGTGTCCCCTTCGTCGGATACAATAACTGCATGATCATTCGAATGGTTGTAGACTTTCCAGCTCCATTCGGTCCAATAAACCCAAACACCTCACCCTGGTTGACCTCCATGCTTAAATCGGTGACACCGCGTTTGGAACCGTACATTTTGCTAATGCCAACAGCTTCTACAGCTAACATAAGCACACACCCTTTTATACTTTTTGTTTGTTTATAGTACATATTATCGATTCAAATATAACCATCTGTCAAGGCTTATTTTTACTCCAGAATGTCTTCAAGTATAAATAAACAAATAAAAAAAGCGCTGCCCCCGTCATTTGACGAAAGGCAGCAGCCTTGAACAATATTGCTATTATTTGGTTTCACCGTATGCAGCTGGATTGGCTCTAAACGATTGAAGAAGCTCCAAATCTTCCTCTTGAATCCGACCTTCACTCAGTGCCACTTCCGTTAATGCAGTATAGTTAGACAAGCTTTGCAGCGAGATACCTGCTTCGGAGAAAGCCTGTACCGCTTTATCCATCTGGTAGCTGAATATTGCGAGCACCGCCAGCGCCTCCGCTCCAGTAGCCTGAACCGCCTTAGCGGCCTTGAGCGAGCTGCCCCCGGTAGAAATCAGATCCTCTATAACGACGACCTTCTGCCCCGGTTTAATATGACCTTCGATCATATTTTCCTTGCCGTGACCTTTCGCTTTGTCACGGATATACGCCATTGGAAGGTTCAGCTTCTGGGATACCCAGGCTGCATGCGGAATTCCGGCTGTAGCCGTACCTGCAATCACTTCAGCATCCGGGTACTGCTCACGAATGATGGAAGCGAACGCTTCTGCAATATAGTCACGGATTTCCGGGTATGACATCGTCAACCGGTTGTCACAGTAGATAGGAGACTTAATCCCGGATGTCCATGTGAACGGCTGGTGCGGACGCAGGGCCACCGCTTCGATTTTTAACAGGTATGATGCGATTTGTTGTGGTATTTCGGCTAATGTACTCATGCTCCGATCATCTCCTCTATGATTTGTTCTGCAGCTTGTCTTGGATCCGGCGATGCCGTAATCGGACGGCCCACAACCAGGTAATGGCTCCCTCTTGAAATAGCTTGTCCCGGAGTCAATACGCGGGCTTGATCACCGATACCGGACCCTACCGGCCGGATACCAGGGGTTACTGTTTTAAAATCGTTACCACATGCTGCAGAGATCGCTTCTACTTCCAGAGAAGAAGCAACAACACCGTGAAGTCCTGCTTCCTTCGCAAGCGAAGCATACCGGACAACCACCTCTTCAACCGAGCCGCTAATCCCGATTTCTTCGTTCATAACAGTCTGGTTCGTGCTTGTCAGCTGGGTCACCGCAATAATCATGGGCATGACAAGGCCCGGGGTTTCCGCCACTGCGGCCTCCGCCCCGGCTATTGCCGCCTGCATCATGCCGATACCACCTGCAGCATGGACGTTGAACATATCCACCCCGAGACGTGTCACACTATGCGAGCCGCCTTTTACCGTATTCGGAATATCATGCATTTTCACATCTAGAAAAACCGAGTAGCCTCTTTCTTTCAAGCTTCTTACAAAATCCGGCCCAGCTGTATAAAACAGCTGCATTCCCACCTTCATATAGCATGGAATGCCCTCCAGCTTACGGACCAATTCGGACGCCTGTGCAGCATCCGAGTAATCCAGGGCCACCATCAGGCGACCCGCCATTTCTTTATACCCGGCGTTCATCGTACCCCTCCCTTATTAAGTGTTATACAGGCATTGCTTCTGAGGTGAAGTTTATCGTCTCCAGCATCGTAAGAAGCTCCCGTACCGTATCTAGGGATGTCATACAAACCACACCATTCTCCACCGCTTCACGGCGGATCCGGAATCCGTCACGCTCCGGTGTCTTTCCTTTAGTCAGCGTGTTAAAGACGAAGTTCGCTTCACCGGTGCGGATCATGTCGAGAATGTTAGGCGTTCCTTCTGACAGCTTGTTAACCGTTGTCACGTCAAGTCCCGCTTCCTTCAATGCAGCTGCAGTGCCGCCGGTAGCGATGATTTTGTAACCTAGCTTATGGAATCCTTTCAGCAGGGCTGCTGCTTCTTCCTTGTCCTTGTCCGCCACTGTAGCAATAATTGCTCCTGTCGACGGAATCTTCATGCCGGCGCCGATCAGACCCTTGTAAAGTGCTTTGGCATACTTCACATCGCGTCCCATAACTTCGCCAGTTGACTTCATTTCTGGACCAAGCGTAGGCTCAACGCGGCGCAGCTTCGCGAAGGAGAATACCGGTACTTTTACCGATACATGCTCGCTTTCAGGCCACATGCCTTCCTCGTAACCGAGGTCTTTCAGTTTGATTCCGAGGATAGCCTGAGTAGCCAGATTAGCCATCGGAATACCCGTTACTTTGCTCAGGAACGGTACTGTACGGGAAGAGCGTGGATTCACTTCAATGACGTAGACTTCATTTTTGAAGATGATGAACTGGATGTTTACAAGTCCGTAAGTTTTCAGTTCTTTGGCAATTTTGATCGTAATATTTGTAATCTTTGTTTTCAGCTCATCTGTAAGGTACTGTGGTGGGTAGACTGCGATAGAGTCTCCGGAGTGAACACCAGCACGTTCCACATGCTCCATGATACCCGGAATCAAGACTGTATCGCCATCGCAGATGGCGTCCACTTCCACTTCCTTCCCAAGCATGTAACGGTCGATCAAGACCGGATGCTCCGGATTAATCTTCACTGCTTGTTCCATGTAACTCAGCAGTTCGCTGTCGGAGTACACGATTTCCATCGCGCGTCCGCCAAGCACGTAAGAAGGTCTCACCAGTACCGGGTAGCCAAGCATCTGTGCGGTGCCTACTGCCTCATCCACCGTAATAACCGTTTTGCCTTTCGGTTGAGCGATGTTCAGTCGGGATAGCAGTGCTTCGAATTTCTTACGGTCTTCGGCTTCATCGATGCTTTCCAGGCTTGTTCCAAGGATATTCACCCCTGCTTTTCTCAGCGGTGCTGCCAGATTAATTGCAGTCTGTCCACCGAATTGAACGATGACACCAACCGGTTTCTCCTGCTCGATGACGTTCATGACGTCTTCGAAGAACAGCGGTTCGAAGTATAGGCGGTCCGATGTGTTAAAGTCGGTCGATACCGTTTCCGGGTTATTGTTAATAATAACCGCTTCATATCCGGCTTTCTGGATAGCCCATACCGCATGTACGGTAGAGTAGTCGAACTCGATACCTTGACCGATCCGGATCGGACCCGAACCAAGCACGATAATTTTCTCCTTCGACGTCTCGATCACTTCGTTCTCTGTTTCATACGTTGAGTAATAGTAAGGTGTTGAAGATTCAAATTCTGCCGCACAGGTATCAACCATCTTGTACACCGGACGAAGGTTGTGCTCATGGCGAAGGAACCGGATCGATTCTTCGGTTGTGTGTGATGCTGCCTTGCCTTCGGCACGCAGCTCCGCAATGGCGCGGTCCGTAAATCCGAGGCGCTTCGCTTCATACAGTGTTTCATATGTCAGTGCAGCTTCGCTGCGAATATGACTTTCATATTTAATGAGTCCTTCAATCTTATCGAGGAACCACCAGTCAATGTTGGTTAGATCCTGGATTTGTTGCAACTCATAGCCGCGACGGAAGGCTTCAGCGATTAAGAAGATACGCTCGTCATCCGCTTTAATCAGCCGCTGTTCCAGCACTTCTTCACTGAGTTCCTCCGCACCCTTCAGGTAGAGGCGGTGCACACCGATTTCAAGCGAGCGGACCGCCTTGTGAATCGACTCTTCGAACGTACGGCCAATGGCCATAACTTCGCCAGTCGCTTTCATTTGGGTACCGAGCTTACGGTTAGCGGAAATGAATTTATCAAACGGCCAGCGCGGGATTTTGCTGACGATGTAATCCAGCGTCGGCTCGAAACATGCGTACGTTTGACCGGTAACCGGGTTTACGATTTCATCCAGCGTGTAACCCATCGCGATTTTTGCGGCCATTTTGGCAATCGGATAGCCGGTAGCTTTCGAAGCCAAGGCTGAAGAGCGGCTTACCCGCGGGTTCACTTCGATTACGTAGTATTGATAGCTGTTTGGATCCAGTGCAAATTGCACGTTGCAGCCGCCCTCGATGTTCAGCGCACGGATGATTTTTAATGAAGCGGATCTCAGCATCTGGTACTCACGATCGGACAGCGTCTGGCTTGGAGCCACAACGATGCTGTCACCCGTATGCACACCTACCGGATCAAAGTTCTCCATGTTGCAGACGACGATACAGTTGTCGTTCGCATCACGCATGACTTCGTATTCCACTTCTTTCATACCAGCGATACTTTTCTCAATCAAGCACTGGTTGATCGGGCTGTAGCGGATACCCGAGGATACCGTTTCGCGCAGCTCCTCTTCATCGGCGCAAATCCCGCCCCCCGTGCCGCCCAGCGTATATGCCGGACGAACAATCAGCGGGTAACCAATCTCTTCCGCAAAATCAAGCGCTTCTTCCAGCGTTGTTACAATCGTGCTCTCCGGTACCGGTTGCTCCAGCTCACGCATAAGCTCACGGAACAGGTCACGGTCCTCCGCCTTCTCAATTGAATCAAGCTGTGTGCCGAGCAGCTTCACATTCTCCTGCTCAAGAATGCCGGCTCGTGCCAGTTCCACTGCCATGTTAAGTCCCGTTTGACCACCAAGTGTCGGCAGCAATCCATCAGGACGTTCCTGACGGATGATTTGCGTGACGAAATCGAGGGTGATCGGTTCAATATATACTTTGTCCGCCATGTTCGTGTCGGTCATGATGGTGGCTGGGTTGCTGTTGATCAGGACAACCTCAATACCTTCTTCTTGCAAAGCCTGGCAAGCCTGTGTGCCGGCATAATCAAATTCTGCTGCCTGACCGATGACGATCGGGCCCGAGCCGATGACGAGAATTTTTTTCAACTGTTCATTTTTAGGCATATTAGCGAGCTCCTTTCACGGCTGCGGCCAGAACCGCTTGACGCGGCTTCCTGATTTCATTTTTCTTGTGGTGTGCGATCATTTCAAGGAATTCATCGAACAGATAACTGCTATCATGCGGTCCAGGAGCGGCTTCTGGATGGTACTGTACCGAGAAAGCCGGATATTTAGTATGTTTCAATCCCTCAACCGTTTTATCGTTGTTGTTGATATGTGTAATTTCAAGGTCCGTACCCGCGATGGAATCTTCGTTTACGGTATAACCGTGATTTTGTGACGTAATGTAGCAGCGACCGCTCGACAGTTCTTTAACCGGGTGGTTGCCTCCACGGTGACCGAACTTCAGCTTTTCTGTATCTGCGCCAGACGCAAGTGCGAACAGCTGATGACCGAGACAGATACCGAAGATCGGATATTCGCCAAGAAGCTCCTTAATCATATCGACAGCATAAGGAACGTCTTTCGGGTCCCCAGGGCCGTTCGAAAGTTGTATACCGTCTGGGTGCAAGCGGCGGATTTCGTCTGCTGTCGTGTCGTGAGGTACGACGATGACATCGCAGCCGCGTGCCGTCAACTCTCTCAAAATACCGCTCTTCGCACCGAAGTCAACGAGCACGATACGCTCTTTTTGACCCGGGCTGGTGAACATTTGTGGAGTGGATGTACGGGCTACCTGGTTCCGGAGCTGCGGAATCGATGTGTCGTTCAGCATTTCCATCAGTTCTTCCACCGGCTTAGAGGATGTTGTCAAGATCCCTTTCATTGTGCCGTGGTGGCGGATAATCCGTGTAAGCATCCGAGTGTCAATTTCACTAATTCCCGGTATGCCGTACTCCTTCAGCAGACTATCCACACTGTACTCCGCGCGCCAGTTGCTTGGTACAGGCTCATGCCGGCGAACAACAAAGCCATGTACGAACGGCCGGATCGCCTCAAAGTCGTCCCGCGTGATACCGTAGTTGCCGATCAGGGGGTATGTCATCGTTACAATCTGCCCACAGTATGATGGGTCCGACAGCACCTCCTGATATCCTGTAATTCCAGTATTGAAAACAACCTCTCCGGTCATTTCAGCATCCGCGCCAAAGGCTTTTCCGCTGAACAGCGTGCCGTCTTCCAGTAACAATCTTGCCTGTGCCTGCATCCCATTCACTCCTGTCATCTATGTGTAAATTATTTTTTTATAAGTTCTAATGCCTGAGACTTACTCAAATCCGTTATGTTCAGACCACTTTATCTCGCCGTCCACCCATGTCATCACAGGCCAGCCTTTCAGCTTCCAGCCCGTAAACGGTGTGTTGCGACCTTTCGTTGCGAAGTTTTCCGGATCCACTTCTTTCTCATTTTCCAGATCTATCATGGTTAGGTCGGCAGGTGCGCCTGCTTTCAGCACACCACTGTTCAGCCCGAACACTCTGGCAGGGTCACTTGTCATTCGCTGTACCAGCATGGAGAGATCCCACTTGCCTGTAGCAACAAATTTCGTGTAGAGCAGCGGGAAAGCTGTCTCAAAGCCTACAATCCCAAATGGTGCAAGTTCCATCCCCTTGGCCTTCTCCTCTTCGCTGTGCGGAGCATGGTCGGTTACGATCATATCGAGCGTGCCGTCCAGCAGTCCCTCGATGCAGGCCTCTACATCACGTGGTGAGCGCAGTGGCGGATTCATTTTCCAATTGGCATCAAGGCCAGGGATGTCTTCATCAGACAGCACCAGGTGATGCGGACACACCTCAGCGGTTACAGATATTCCAATCGCTTTAGCCTGGCGGATGAGCCTTACCGACTGTTCGGTGCTTACATGACATACATGATAGTGAACGCCTGTTGCTTCCGTCAGCAGTATATCGCGTCCGACATGGATGGCTTCTGATTCGTTCGGTATACCCTTGAGTCCATGCTGCTCGGCGAACTTCCCTTCCGTCACGCAGGCTCCTTTTACCAGCGATTCATCTTCACAGTGTGCAATGACCGGCATGCCCATCGAGGCTGCTTTTTTCATTGCGTCCTTCATCATTTGCGCATTCTGCACACCGACTCCGTCGTCGGTGAAGCCAATCGCTCCTGCCGCTTTTAGAGCTTCAAAATCCGTGAGCTCTCTTCCGAGCTCATTCTTGGTGATTGCCGCATAGGGCAGCACTTTCACCAGATTTGCCTGCCGCGCCTTCTCCAGCACAAGGGCCACAGTGTCTGCGTTATCTGTTACAGGCTTTGTATTTGGCATGCAGGCGATCGTGCTGAAACCGCCTTTAACCGCAGAGCGGCTGCCGCTCTCGATCGTTTCCTTATGCTCAAAGCCAGGCTCTCTCAGGTGTACATGCATATCTATGAATCCCGGTGTGACCAGCTTTCCTTCCGCATCAATCACGCGGATGCCGCTTTGTTCCGGCAGTTCATGATCTTCGCTTGTGACGGATTGAATCACTCCGTTATCAATGATGATAACCTTCCGTTCGAGTTGTCCCTGTTCATTAATCACATTGGCATTCTTAATAATTTGTAGCACCTTAGTTTCCCCTCCGCTGCAGAAGCGCGGTTCGCTTCTTGTATATTGTATAATATTAATTCATTTTTGTGTATATTTATTAATAAGTTCAAACGTACATTTACACATTTTGTTGGTTTAACCCTTCATGGCCCGTTCCATGACTGCCATCCTAATTGGCACTCCGTGCGTCATCTGCTGGAAAATCACCGACCGCGGGCACTCTACAACTGCATCATCGATCTCCACATTTCGGTTTACTGGAGCCGGATGCATAATAATCGTATGCCCCGATAATCCAGCAGCCCGCTCTTCCGTCAAGCCGTATTGATCGCGGTACTCGGCGGTTGATTTGAACAGCCCTTGGTTGTGACGCTCAAGCTGTACCCGAAGCATCATGACCACATCCGCTTTAAGTGCCTCTTCCATGCTCACATAGGAAGCGTGTTCCTTAAGCGTAGATGATACCATCGAGTCCGGAGCGCACAACTGCACTTTCGCTCCGAGTTTATTCAGAGCCCAGACGTTCGATCGTGCAACCCGGCTGTGCCTAACATCTCCAATAATGGACACCGTCAGTCCCTTTATGTCGCCGAATGCCTTCTTCATCGTGTAAAGATCCAGCAGCGCTTGAGTCGGATGTTCGTTGTTGCCGTCCCCCGCATTAACCAGCGGTATGGATATAGACTGAGCCAGCTCCTGCAATACACCTACCGGTTTAAGCCGGATGACGCCCGCGTCTACCCCGAGTGATTCAAGAGTCCGTACCGTATCGTAGATGGATTCCCCTTTTTCCACGCTTGATACCCCCGCAGAAAAGTTCATCACTTCGGCTCCCAGACGTTTTTCGGCCATCTCGAAAGAAAAGCGGGTTCTTGTGCTGTTTTCAAAAAACATGTTCACTACAAATTTTTGGCTTAATGCAGGTACTACCTTTTCGCTCTGTGCCTCCCAGTAGGCGGCCCGGTTTAAGATCGATTGAATTTCTTCGCGGCTGAGATCTTTAAGTCCAAGCAGGCTTCGTTCTTTTACAGAAGTTGCGGTCAGCATATTTTATCGTTCCTCTCTCTGCGAGATGGTTACTTCGTCCTTGCCGTCGACTTCTGATAGTGCCACAATAATCTCTTCATGTTTGGAGGTTGGCACGTTCTTACCGATATAATCGGGCCGAATCGGTAGTTCCCGGTGTCCACGGTCTGCCAATACCGCCAGCTGTATCATCCGAGGTCGTCCGCAATCCATCAGTGCGTCCATCGCTGCCCGGATTGTGCGACCTGTAAAGAGTACGTCGTCGAACAGGATAACTTTTTTGTCGTGTATGTTAAGGTGTTCAGGGCTTAGCTTCGCTCCCTCTGAACGCTCTCCAGAAGCTGACTCCCGGTCGTCCCTGTAAGATGTTACGTCGATTTCTCCCCAGGTAATCGGTGTTCCTTCGATCTCGTTAATGCGCTCTGCGATCCGCTGCGCCAGATATACGCCTCTAGTCCGTATTCCGATAAGGACACAGTCCTCAATCCCTTTGTTCTTTTCCAATATTTCATGAGCGATTCTTGTCAGAGCCCGGCGAATTGCCGTTTCGTCCATAATCACATGCTGTTCATTGCTCATCGTAAAACCCTCCTTAAGTTATAGCCCTTACCATCAATCTCTGCTCTAAGACACAAAAAAACTCCTTGCCGCGCAGGCAAGGAGTTGATCTCATATACACAAAGAGATGCTATGAAAGCAGCAAAGTTCCATCCGCAGACGAAAATGTGCTTCCATGTCATGAACCTCGGTTCACGTTACCTTGCCAGTCTCACGGGACTGATTTAAAGGTGCTATTCGATTAATTGCAGTATGACAGACCTCACAATGGTTGTCAAGCAACGCAAATCATTTTAATCGTCAAATCTAAACACTAAAATTCAAATTCGACATCATTCAGACGGCTGCGTATTTCTCCAATAACCCGCTTCTCATACTCTTCACTGTCAGCGATGAACGTAACCGAGAAGCGTACAAAATGTCCCGCATCATCCCACGGCACTGTGGAAATGAGTTTTTCCCGGATCAAATACTGGGAGAACTCCTCACCTGACTCAAATCGGCGTCCTCCTTTAATCCCTTTCGGCGCTTCGACATACAGAAAGAAGGAGCCCTTCGGTTTCTCGGCTTTGAAGCCGATCTCGTTCAATACTCCAACCAGCATATCGTGGCGGCGGGAATATTTCCTCGCGATTTTCTCCGTTATTTCCGGATGATCAAGCCCCCAAACAGCTGCTTTCTGGATCGCAATAAACTGTCCGGAATCGTTATTGTCCTTCACATCTCCGAATGCTTTCACAACGAGTGGATTACCTGCAATAAAGCCGATACGCCATCCGGTCATGTTGTACGATTTGGAGAGCGAGTGGAGCTCGACGCCAACATCTTTTGCTCCCGGGACGGACAGGAAGCTCAGAGGCTTCAAGCCATCATAAGTAAGAGCGGCATAAGGCGCATCATGTATAACGACCACATTATATTGACGGGCCCACGCTATAACCTCTTCGAAAAATTCAACCGAAGCGCTTGCTCCTGTAGGATTGTTTGGGTAGTTCAAATACAGTAATTTCGCACGCTTAGCGATATCCTCGGGAATAGTGTTCATATCCGGAAGAAAGGCATTTTCCTTTTTCAATTCCACCGTGTATACTTCCCCGCCAAGGTATTTAGTATGGGTTCCGAGAACCGGATAACCCGGAACCGTCATGATGGTCACATCACCCGGATTGATGAAACAGGATGGCAGCATAGCAAGTGCGGGCTTGGAACCAATGGAATGCAGCACCTCTGTGTCAGCATCCAGTCCATCTACGTTAAATACCCGCTTCAGATATCTGACAGCAGCTTGTTTAAATTCCGGTATCCCGTTATCTGCATAACCGCGGTTCTCTGGCTTGGCTGCTTCTTCAGCAAGCTTGCTCACTATGCCGGCATCCGCCATCTCATCTGGCTCTCCAACGCCCATATCAATCAATTCCGTGTCCGGAAATTCCTTTTTAGCGGCGGCATTGGCTCTTTTAATTTTTTCAAATTTATAAATGGCGGTATCCTTGCCGTAATTGGCCCCGCCGATCCGATCTGCGAAGTTTTGCTGGATATACGTTTTCTGATATCGTTCAATACTCATGGTTTGTACTCATCTCCTACAATGGCATTCACTTATAGTGCTGTTCAAAAAGGTCGGTTTTCAGCACCGAAGCATATGCTTCCGATGTGCGTTTTTTCAAAACGCTTGAGTTGGATGAAGCTAGGGACTGAGGAGCGGAGCTGCACGTTTTCGTAGAAAACGTCTTCGGAATCATCAGCTGTTTTGGGTACGTGAGCACCTAAAATGTTTCCGGAGGAAACATACTTCGTAAGCATCCACTTAGGAACGGCTGAATTCAAGATTCGATGCCGAGCCCACTTCCTGATTCACTTCGTGATCAAAAGCGGACTTTTTGAACAACCTCTTATATTGATAAATATGCCGTAAAACCGCAAGATGAACCATGCATGATATAGCTAATGTTTTGTACTATTATGCTCCCTCCTAGGAAAGCTCCAGCCACTCTGATAGAAGCTCATCACGCCGCTGAGCAAGAGTTTCACGCTCCTTCCACCGTTGTTCCAGCTTAACCAGATGATCGGTCTCCTCTGCCTGTACTGACTCCACTTCCATCTTTGAATCGAGCTCATGAATTCTAGCTTCCAGCGTGGCAATATCTTGTTCGAGCTGCTGAATCTTGACCTCCGCATAGCGCTCACTATTCCTTGATTTCTTCTGCAATTCCATAGAAGTATTTAGATCGACGCGCTCTTTTTTGCTATGCGCTACCTTATCTCCAGATGAAGACATCGATGATGGCTCCACCCGGTGGGAGAACCCACTCAGCAGTCTGTCTGAATGATCCTGCTTAAGCGTTTCATGTGCATAGGCTTGCGTCCTTGTCAGTTGCTCAAGCTTTTTTTCACGGAAAGCATCATAGTTACCATGAAAAACGGTCAGCCGGCCATCCTGAAGTTCCCATATTCGCTGTGCCAATCGATTTACAAAATAGCGGTCATGAGAAATCGCAAGAACTGTCCCGGTATAATCAGATAGCGCCTCTTCCAGCGCTTCTCTGGAGGCAATGTCCAGATGATTCGTCGGCTCGTCAAGCAAGAGCAGGTTTGGCTTTTGATGCATCAGCAGTGCCAGTCGAAGTCGTGTCCACTCTCCACCAGACAGCTGTCCTACGGTTCGAAATACATCAGAACCATAGAATAAATACCGGGCCAGCATACCGCGTGCTTCCCCCTCTTCGACACTGGCAATCTTTTTGAAATAACCCAGTACGGTTTCTTTTCGATCGGATGGTTCCTCCTGCTGAGCCAAATAACCAACCTCAACTCTTGAGCCCCGTTCCATCTGTCCGGAATCAGGGTTCTCTTCTCCGAGCAGAATCTTAAACAACGTGGTCTTGCCGCTGCCATTTTGACCCATCAAAGCAATCTTGTCTCCATACTCCAGCAAGCCGTTTACATCTTTAAGTACGGATTGATTACCGTAGGATTTTTTTATCTGTTCAAAGACTGCAACTCTGCGGCCGGAACGATCCTGTGAATCAAGAGCAAATTCCGCCTGACGACGCTCCAGCACCGGACGCTTGATGCGCTCCATTCTCTCCAGTGCCCGGCGCATAGAAGCCGCACGCTTGAAAAATTTCTCGTTATCTCCGTTTCGCCCCCACTCTTCCAACTGCTTAATGGTCTCTTTCATCTTTTTGATTTTCTTCTGCTGCTCCTGATACGCGTTGAATTGCTGCAGTAGCCGCTCTTCCTTCTCCTTCATATAGACTGTATATCCACCAGCCGACGTAAAGGCTTCGCCATCTTCCAGTTCAATCGTTTTTGATATCACTCTGTCCAGAAAGTAACGGTCATGAGAAATAATTACACAAGTCCCCACATAATCCCGCAAATAAGATTCCAACCATTCGGTACGAGTCAAGTCGAGGTGGTTAGTCGGTTCATCCAACAGTAGCAGCTCCGGCTTTACGATCAGTTGGGAAGCCAATGCCACACGGGTTTGTTCCCCTCCAGACAATGATCCGAACCGAAGACCATACGCCGCTTTCGAAATACCCAGTCCTAGAGCAACCTGATCGATGTTCGCCTCCATCTCATATCCGCCTTCACTTTCAAAGCGCTCCTGAAGAGAAGCGTATCTCCTGAGAAGCCGTTCCAGCTCCTCGTCACTTTCGGCATAAACAGGATCAGCCATCATCTGCTCCAGCTCAGACATTTGACGGCGGCACTCGTTCAGCTCTTCCAGACCCTGTGTTAAAACATCGAATATGGTACAATGCTCTTCAACCGTCGGAATTTGAGCTAAATAGCCGATTCTCGTATGTTTTTTAATCATAAGCTGGCCTTCATCCGGCGCTAGCTGCCCGGCAAGCAGGCACATCAGCGTTGTTTTCCCACTTCCGTTACAGCCAATCAATCCTACTTTATCTCCTTCATTAATTTCAAAATGAATATGGTCAAGCACGAGATTCGCGCCGTAATATTGGGTTAATTCCTTAGCATTAATTAAATTCATAATAAGGTTCCTCCTCGTTTCTTTCCGTAAGTTTCCTTAAGAAAGATTTGGTTTTTGTGGAGAAGACCTTACTGCAGCACAAAAAAGGCCGCAGAGCAAGCTCCGCGGCCTTTTTCAGCAAACGATAAGCCCATTCTAAGGGCTTAATCCGTGTAGGCAGGCAGGTGACTTCTCGCGATGGTACAATCCGTATCGTTAAAATTGGACAGACTTCTCCCGTTGAAAGAAAAAGTATGAACAATGCCAGCCATTGCAAGCGGCAGCCGGCTAATACAGTTGTTGACCATCTCGATATTCATCCTACCTCACCTCCTCTTTTCAATAATTATTATGAATATAACACAAATGTCACTTTAGATGCAATAAGCTGGAATATGCTCTGCGAAAAATACAAGAAAAAAACTGCTAGCGGCTGCGAAGCAACGCTAACAGTTCCTCTATTTCATCCGGCATAGGTGCCGTAAATTCCATGTATTCGTTCGTAGTAGGATGAACAAATCCCAGAACAGCCGCATGAAGCGCCTGGCCGTTCATCTTTAATCCTTTACTTTTGCCATACACGGGATCTCCAACCAATGGATGTCCGATGTATTTCATATGCACACGGATCTGATGCGTCCGGCCTGTCTCCAGCTTTAGCTCCAGCAGATTGTAGTCCCCGAAACGCTCCAGAACTGTAAAATGTGTAACCGCATGTTTACTGTTTCGGTCGGTCACGATGTAGAGCTTGCGATCATGAGGATCTCTTCCGAGAGGTGCGTCAACCGTCCCCTGATCATGGCTTATATTGCCGTGTACAAGCGCATAATAACGCCGTGTAACACTGTGTTCCTTCAATTGCGCCGCAAGTGACGTATGTGCCTTATCATTCTTTGCAGCCATGATCAGTCCCGACGTATCCTTATCAATCCGATGGACGATACCAGGGCGAAGCTCACCGTTAATACCTGATAAATCTTTGCAATGATACATTAATGCATTGACAAGTGTCCCGGACGGGTGGCCCGGAGCTGGATGTACAACCATCCCTCTTGGCTTGTTTACAACGATCACATCACTATCTTCATAGGCGATATCGAGAGGAATATTCTCCGGTACGATTTCAACCGCTGCCGGCTCCGGGATCAAGAGTGAAATACGGTCTCCGGCACCCAGTTTATAATTCGATTTCACCTGGCTGTCATTAACCTTTACATGTCCTTCCGTAATCCACAACTGAACCTGTGATCGAGACGCATCTTCACCCAGCGCCTCCGCTATGTATTTATCGATTCTTGCTTTTGCATTTTCGGAGTCTACAATCCATACATGCTCATTCATTTCATGTATGCCCATATCGTGCTGCTGTTCATTCTCAAGTCTTCTGCCATCTTGCAAGATTATTCATTCCCTTCCTTACCGGAACTCTGTTGACTGGAAATAGCTTGTTGCTCCCGCTTCCCATCCAGTATGGTGTCCAAAATGATCAATCCCACACCAATGACAATACATGAATCAGCAATATTAAAGATCGGGAAAGTGTAGGTGCCAAAAGTGAATTGAAGGAAGTCAACAACTTCTCCCATTACAAGGCGGTCTATAAAATTCCCGAGCGCCCCGCCCAATACAAGCGCGAGTGCCGTCGGCAGCAACTTGCGGCCTTCAGATTTCACTTTTTTCATATACCAGATAATACCGACCACGACCACAACCGTTACAACAATGAAGAACCAAATTTGATCCTGCAAAATGCCAAACGCTGCACCTCTGTTACGACTTGACGTGATCACAAAAAAATCACCAATCACTGGAATCTGTTCATACAATTCGAGCCGGGTTGCGATCAAATATTTAATTCCCTGATCGACGAGGAATACAATTAGCGCGATTAAATAATAGCCCACAGTAACTTGTCACTCCGATCTTGTCTTGTGCGAAAGAGCCACCCCATTATCTGAGATGGAGCTCGTCTTATTGTAGCACAGCGGCTTTGACAACGTCCATTCCCGACCAATACGGTGAACATTTTCCGTCTCTAAAAAAGACCATCTACGAGCATTCTATATATAGGAACCAAGCGGTCTGAAAAAGACCTGAAGGGAGATGCATATGTCACATTTAACGGAAGCGGAGCTGAAACAACTTCACCGACAGCTGCTTGACCGCAAAGCCGAACTGGAACGTCTGAACGAAAACAAAAACCACGGCCTGAGTATATCTGAACGCGATACAACCGGTGAACTGTCACATATCGATAATCATCCTGGCGACTTGGCGACAGAGCTGTATGACCGAGAAAAGGATGTCGCACTTCAAGATCGAGCCGAACTCGAATTACAGCGAGTTCTTCACTCTCTGGACACCATGAAGGATGGTCAATATGGGACATGTGTCGTCTGCGGTAAGCCTATTCCTTTTGAACGGCTGCAGGCGATCCCCGATACCATGTACTGTTTGGAGGATACACCGCGTAAAGTTCTATCCCACAATCGCCCAATAGAAGAGGAGTTCCTGTCACCGCCTTTTGGACGCTCAAGTTTGGATGAACATGAATATTCCGGCTTTGACGGTGAGGATACGCTGCAAATTCTTGAAAACATGGGAAGCTCCAACTCCCCAGCCATGGCTGAGAACCCCAACATATCGAGCTACAACGAGATGGATTTTGAGAATAATGATGACCAAGGCGGCTTTGTAGAAATATACGAGAACTTTGTTGCTACAAATATCGATAACACGGAGGTATTCATTGTTCGCGGTGACCAATATTACGATTACTTGAACAAGGGTGAAGGAAGCTATTTATTGGATCCTCATGCTGATCCTGAAGATGATCCAATGGACTAATTCAAGAGAAAATTATTGCGGAATCGGCTTAAGTCCGATTCCGCTTTATTTTATATAGAGTAGCTACGATAGCTCCAGCTGGCGCTGAACGATACGGACAATATCGGCGATGTAATCTCCGATGATGGGAAGATTCAGTGCCCCTAGTGCTTGAAGCAAATAAATGATGGTTGCCGCAAAAAAAGTAAACCCTATTGCGATACCAACCCCTCTAGCGGTTCCTGCCAGCAGGTTTACTCCGATCACCTTCCAGGGCTTATACAAAAGTTGGGTGTATTCCATTATACGGGATTTTTCCATCTGCTGAGCTATTTTCTCGGTCAGGAGATAAATCTTGCTAATCTGATCTTTTTCAATGTCTGTACTTAAGGATTCGTTACGATCCTTTGAATGATGTTCGTTGATCTGATCCCCCATGGGTATTCGACTCCTTTATAACCATGAATATGTTCAAAAATGTACTCCTAGCTGCAGTTACGTGACTTACGATTATTTAAGGCCATATTTATGGTATTATGCTTCATAACTTCCTCTGCCATTCTGCTGCAAGATAAGAAAAAAGCCACTAGCCCCGGGATTTAACCCGAAGCCAATGGCTTAATAGATCCAACTATATAATCGTTACTTTGTTAGCGAATACTAAACGATGTGAATACCGATCGTTTTACCACCGATTTCCACTATTTCCATACCTTCTTTTTGGCCAAAATGTACATCTGTAACCAGTACATTCTCACGAAGAACATGATCAAATGCAGTGATGGAAGCTTGAAGCTCTTCATCGGCATCCAGTGTAAGAATGACCCGTTTCTCAATCGGCAGATCCAGCTTCTTGCGTGTATCCTGTACAGCACGAACCACTTCGCGGACCCAACCTTCCTGTTCCAGCTCAGGGGTAATGTCGGTATTGAGCGCAACAGTGAGACCATAACCGGAGGCAGAAGCAAAACCTTCCTTCGCCTGCTTTTCGACAAGGAGTTCCTCAGCTGTAATCTGAAGCTGCTCTCCTTCCGGTGAAGTGACGTTCACGCCGCCACTCTGAACTACGCTGCGGGTTTCCTCACTCGACATTCCTTTCAGGAAGCCCTGCAGGAAGCCGACGTTTTTACCATACTTTTTGCCTGCTACCTTCAGATTCAGCTTCAAGGTGAAATCTACAAAACCACTATCACTGGTCTCTACTTCAATACGCTTTACGTTAATTTCGTCTTTGATGATATCTTCATAATCAACTAGATCAAAATCACGGTCCATCGAAACGATCAACTCAGACAACGGCTGGCGTGTCTTAATTGCTGTTTCGTTACGGACGTTACGTGCCAGCTCAACGATCTGGCGAGCGGTTTCCATGTTTTGCTCAAGTGTCTTGTCGATCATAGACTCATCCGCTTGCGGGAAGTCTGCCAGATGCACGCTTTCTCCTCCACCAAGGTTCACAAAAATGTCCTCGGACAACATCGGTGTAAATGGCGCCATCAGCTTCGATAATGTCAGAAGTACATGAGTCAGCGTACCGTAAGCTGCCAGTTTATCTTCTCCAAGGCCACTGCCCCAGAAACGGTCACGCGACCGACGGATGTACCAGTTGCTCAGTTCATCAACATAGGATTCAATCGCTTTAGCTGTATTCAAAAAGTCGTTAACGGCAAGTCCTTTGTCAACCACTTGGATGAGGCTGTTCAAGCGAGACAGAATCCAGCGGTCCAGCTTATTGTCGGATGCCTTGAACTCATGCTCGGCTGGATCGTATCCGTCAATACCTGCATATAGAGTCAGGAATGCGTGAGTGTTAACCAACGTATCAACAACTTTGGATTTTGCCTCGCCTACGATGCCTTTGGAGAAACGTTTGCTGTTCCAAGGCGCGCTGTCCGCGAGAAGAGCCCAGCGGAATGCATCGGTTCCGTATTCGTTAATGATATCCCAAGGGTCGATGGTATTTCCTTTGGACTTGGACATCTTCTGTCCGTTTTCATCCAAAATATGACCTGTTGCCATGACTGCTTTATACGGCGCTTTACCCGTGAAGAGTGTGGATACTGCCAAGAGGCTGTAGAACCAGCCGCGTGTCTGGTCGATCCCTTCACAGATCATGTCTGCCGGGAATTGCTGCTCGAAATCAATGTCTTTGTTAAACGGATAGTGATACTGCGCAAATGGCATAGAGCCTGAATCAAACCAGACATCAATAACCTCTGAGGTGCGTTCCATGACGCCTTCACAGTGAGGACATTTCACTTTCACTTCGTCCACGTACGGTTTGTGAAGTTCCAGATCCTCCGATACATCGCCGATGGCGTGCTTGCGGAGCTCGTCTAGGCTATGCGGTGCGAACTGGTGATTGCCTGATTCGCAGACCCATACGTTTAGCGGTGTTCCCCAATACCGGTTACGGCTGATGTTCCAGTCAACCAGATCCTCCAAGAATTTCCCGAATCGGCCGTCGCGTATATGACCTGGATACCAAGTTACGGAGTTGTTGTTCGCAATCAGTTGGTCCTTAACCGCTGTTGTCTCGATGAACCAGCTCTCCATCGCATAATAGAGGAGCGGAGATTTACAACGCCAGCAGAATGGATAGCTGTGCTCGTATTTCTCCTTGCTGTACAGCAGTCCTTTTTCCGAAAGTGCCTTCACGATGTCCAGATCACATTCTTTAACGAAACGGCCCGCAAAATCCGTCACTTCATCAGTATAACGGCCTTGAGCATTTACAACACTGACAAAGCTGATGCCATTCTCACGGCATACACGGTAGTCATCTTCACCGTGGGCAGGAGCCATGTGAACGATACCCGTACCGCTTGCATCCGTTACGAAGGAAGCACCAACGATGATATTTCCTTTTTCCGGTTTAACAAAATTGAATGGAGGAGTATAACTCTTCCCTACCAGCTCCGCCCCCTTCAATGTGGACAGAACGGTGTGATCACCTTTCATCACGTCTTCAACTAGATTGCTGGCCACGATGTATACGCCATCTTCCTGCTGAACGCGGGCATAATCCATATCCGGATTCACAGCAAGTGCTACGTGAGCCGGAAGCGTCCAAGGTGTTGTCGTCCAAGCCAGTACGTATTCGCCGCTGTCATGCAGCTTGAATTTTGCTGTAGCACTCAGATCTTTAACATCCTCGTATCCCTGGGCTACTTCATGGGAGCTAAGTGTAGTCTGGCAGTCTGGGCAGTAAGGGCTAACCCGGTGTCCACGATACAGCAGCCCTTTGTCATGGATTGTCGCCAAAATGTTCCATACGCTCTCAATGTAATTGTTCTGAAGTGTAATGTATGGATCATCCAGATCGGTCCAGTAGCCAATGGCTTCGGTCAGCTCGCGCCATTTGTGTTCATATTCGAACACGCTAGCTTTACATTTTTTGATAAATGCTTCAACGCCGTAATTTTCGATTTCCTGTTTACCGGAGATTCCAAGCTGCTTCT
This sequence comes from Paenibacillus uliginis N3/975, assembly GCF_900177425.1. Classification (NCBI taxonomy): domain Bacteria; kingdom Bacillati; phylum Bacillota; class Bacilli; order Caryophanales; family Paenibacillaceae; genus Paenibacillus; species Paenibacillus uliginis. Next base: position 4,323,497 of record NZ_LT840184.1, read on the forward strand.
CTACACCGAGTTCAACCGGAAGACCGTGGGTGTCCCAGCCGGCTTTACGCACTACTTTATAGCCCTTCATCGTTTGATAACGGCCGACAAAGTCCTTAATTACACGACCCAGCACGTGTCCGATATGCGGAGCTCCGTTTGCCGTAGGAGGACCCTCGTAAAAAACATAGTTCGGCTTGCCTTCCCGGTTCTCGATCGTTTTTTTGAATATGTCTTCGTCGTTCCATTTTTTCAAAATACGTAGCTCTCTCGCCCGTGCTTTTTCTTTAACATCTACTTTGTTCATGATGATCTTCCTTTCTTAAATTCTATCTCACGGCTTTCAGATTATTTTGGGTAAATACCCAAATAAAAAAGGCCCTCATCCCCAAAGGGACGAGAACCTGGCTCGCGTGACCACCCTAATTTCGTTCAGCGCAAATTCCTGTTGGAATAGCATTGTAACGACACCTCAAGTCCATGTCTTCACCAAGACACGGAGCCGATATAACGTTCGGCTGACGGTTCTGCTTACACACGCATCAAGCGCTTCAGCTTCACTTCTCCGGGAGGATCTTCCGCAAGGTCTGGACATTGGCTTTCAGCAAACGCCAACTCTCTGGTGAACAGTTCCAAAGCGTACTTATCCCATCTACGAATACATATGAAATCATAATATGTTATTAGTTATAGACTCTTTCCGGAGAAAAGTCAATATGGCATCTGCCTGGCATACCTTAGTAAATCTCTTTAGGCTCCAGACTAGGCTCACGGCTCTCCAGCGAGTCCCATCCGTCATGCTTTAGGAGCTCCAGCTGAGCTTCAACCAGCGAGCGGAAGCGTGTCCGGTAAATGGAAGCCTGTTTCTTGAGCTCTTCAACCTCTAATGAAACTTTACGTGACTTGCTTAAAGCTTCGTTAATGATACGGTCCGCATTCTTTTCCGATTCCATAACGATCAGTTGGGCTTCCTTCTTGGCGTTCGTCTTCAACTCATCAGCAGCTTCCTGAGCCACGATAATTGTCTTGGATAGTGTTTCCTCAATGTTGACGAAATGATCCAATCTCTCCTGAAGAGACATTAAATCGTTACGTAATTCTTTGTTTTCACGGATTACACTCTCATAATCTTTAATGACCTGATCCAAAAACTCATTAACCTCGTCCTCGTCGTAACCACGGATGCGTCTGGCAAATTCCTTATTATGTATGTCCAGCGGTGTTAATGGCATGATGCGCACCTCCTAAGAATATGGCTTCGCATGACAGTTTCATCCGCTGTCCGAAGCCGAACCACCCGTTTTTGAACACAAGCGGTCAACAGATGTATCGGCATAATCTCCGTAATTTTTTACTGCCATAATATTGAAAAACCTTACAATTTTACATTTTAGAAACTTTCGACAAAAAAACGGCAAATCCTTCAAACGGCTCAAGTAAATTTGCCGACCTTGACGCGGTATCGCCCTTTTTTTGTCAGACCTCCGGTTTCCAGCACCTTAAATCGACCAAAACCCTGCATGGAAACCATATCGCCATCCTTAAGCATGGTCGATGGATCCTCCACGACCTTCCAATTCACACGACAGCGCCCAGCTTTGATCGGGATAACCATTTTAGTCCGGCTTATGCGGTGCACATCACTCGCTATCCCGTCCAGACGAAGCGAAGCGACTGTCAGTTCCATGGTCTCCAACTTTATTTCCTTAACTTTCAGCTTGTCCATAGGCAGGAGCTCCGTCATAACATGCACGCGGTGAACCTGGCTTAAATTCATATGCAGATAAGTTCCTATATCGTCCGTAACGACGACATGACAACCATCCTCAAGCACATAAATATCCCCAATTTTAGAACGTTTAATACCCAGTCCCAAAACTGAACCCATGTAATCTCCGTGCTCCAGTGAAAGAAACTTCTGATCTCCTGAAGTAATACCGAGCACATTAAGCCCCATATCTTCATGGGTGAGATCCCTATAGTCCGGAGCAACGAGAGCACGTACACGTTCCGCGTCGGGATGACCGCCACTGTAAACAGCATGTACGTCTGGATGACGGTTTACCAGACTTTCCAGAATGAATCTCTGCCGGGGATCCAGAAAATCCGTCAGCTTGGTTTCATGGTACTCGCCTGCGTTCACGACCCATTCCCATGCTCTGTCCACAAATTCCCGCTCATCCCGGTGAAAATGTTCGTAAATATCCGGATGCATCTCTTATGTCCTTTCTATCTCAGAAGGAAGAATTCTAGAATAGCGTATACGCCTCTTTGCGCCAATTGTAACACAAATAACGCAATGATCGGAGAAATGTCAATCATGCCCATGATCGGCGGAATAAACCGACGGAAAGGTGCTAGATAAGGCTCAACAAACTTACCAAGCAATTCCCCGATAAAGCTCTCTCGGACGTTCGGGAGCCAGGACATTAATACATACACAAGAATCATGTAAAAATAAATTTGAAACAAAACCCCTACGATTAGAAAAATATTTTCGGTCAAAGCCGAATCACCTCATTCTGTTGTTGTAATCTTGATCGTCAGCTAAAATCTCGGAGATAGAACCTTGAATCTCGACAGTATCCGGCGTGCAGAGAAAAATATTACCGCCCACCTTCGAAATGCCGCCTCCCAGCGCATAAACAGTTCCGCTAAGAAAATCTATAATACGCAGCGCCTGATCATTGCGGACGCGCTGCAGATTAACTACAACCGTGCGGAAGGAGCGCAGGTGATCAGCAATTTCCTGAGCTTCATCGTACGAACGAGGCTCTAACAACACAACCTTAACGTTTTTCTGTGAATGTATACTTACGACATTGCCGCTTTTTACACTTTTACGTTGCTCAAACGGTGTCGTCTCCACCGGCTCTTCCTGCGCGGCCAGCACTTCCCGTTCCACAACCTCTTCTTCCTCTTGCAAGCCTAGGAAATTCATAAACCGGTTCATCACGCCCATCGTCAATCCTCCTCTTTTCCCACTAATATTGAGCCCAGACGCACCCAGGTCGCCCCTTCTTCTATAGCCACTTCAAAATCATTGGACATTCCCATGGACAATTCGGTTATCGGCTCCGGTGTGAGCGCCTGATTATTCAGCTCATCTCTTAGTTGTCTTAATCCGCGGAATACAGGACGTGTATCCTCAGCAGATGATTCAAAAGGAGCCATAGTCATAAGCCCGATCACATTGACATGCTTTAAACGATTAATCTCCTGGAGAAAAGGAACTGCCTGTTCAGGCTGAAGACCGTGTTTTGTAGATTCACCTGAAATGTTAAGCTGCATAAATGCAGATACCTGCACATTCAGTGCTGCTGCTTTCTTCTCCAGTTCTTTCGCAAGAGACAGTCGATCCAGTGAATGAATATATTGAAATCTGCCGATCACATCTTTCACCTTGTTACTTTGGAGATGGCCGATAAAATGCCAAATCCCCCGTTCTCCAAGAGCACGCCATTTCTCCTCGGCAGTCTGCCAACGGTTCTCTCCGATATGACGGATTCCCTGATCCAATACGGCTGCGGTTTTATCAACCGAAACATATTTCGTTACTGCAATCACGTTGACCTCATTCCGGTTCCTTCCGCTTCTGCGGCAAGCCTCCGATACCTGCTGTTCCACTTGATCTATGCGCTCTATCAAACTCAAGGGAAGACTCACCTCTTTCTCATTCCGATCCAGCTCGCCATACGCCCTGTCGTTCCCCCGTCTTTCCGGTATGAAAAGAACAAATCCTTACGACAGCTTGTACACCATGATGTACATTCGATATGATCCGTCAATATTCCTGCTTTTATCATAATGTGTCTGTTTAATTCTTTCAAGTTCAGCATGAATTTTCCGTTTCCCTTGTCGGTATAAAAAAGGCCTGAGCCATCGTTATTACCCGGTGCCGACAACCCTAAATCGCTCACCTTGGACATGACCTTATCGTCCACTTCATAACAACATTGACCAATGGACGGGCCTATAGCTGTCCTAATGTCTCCGGCACAGCTGCCGAACTCATCTGACATTCTTTCGACCATACGGCTTGCGATTTCTAGGACGGTTCCTTTCCAGCCCGCATGTGCCAATCCTACTGCATGATGGACCGGATCCCAGAAATACAACGGGACGCAATCTGCATAGAAGGAGGTCAGCAGTACTCCGGGTATGTTCGTCAGCAATCCGTCTGTATCTTGAATAGCGGATTGCCGGGTCAAACTTCCTCTTCCCCGTTCCTCCAGACCGATCACTGCCACCCTACTACTATGCACCTGCTCACCGCACGTCCAGTCCTCAAGTGAGAAGCCAAGTGTCTCAGCGGTCCGCTTCCGGTTCACTATTACATCCTCCGGATCATCTCCCACATGAAGAGCTAAGTTGAGACTATCGTAAGGAGCAGTACCTTCTCCTCCACCACGTCCACTGAAACCGGCCGTAAGGCCGGTTCTTTCCTCATTCCACGCTTTAAGCACAAACAGGTCCGGCCCCTGCCCCTCCTGCTTCATAAACGGTTCCATGTTATTCACCTCTACACCAGTGTAACAGAAAAGCGTCTATCGATACATTTTCTGAAGCCGGAAAGAGTCACGGTTAATCGATAATCCTAATATGTTCTTCGATCCACCCGATCCGGGCGTTCCAAATAACCGGCAGGCTCCTGCTCTTCAGGCACTCTTCTGACTTCCTCCATCTTCACCAGAACGACATCCGATCCGATTTTAACAATATTCCGCCATGGGATGACTAGGTCGCTCCCGCCACCAAACAGACCCATAAATTTCCCGTAACTCGGTACTACGATAGCTTCAATCCGTCCTTGCCTTAAATCAAGCTCCAGATCGCTCACCTGTCCGAGTCTTTTGCCATCAATAATATTAATGACATCCTTGGTTTGAAAGTCGGAAATTTTCATCATTTTCCCCACCATCTGATTATCTGGTATCACAGTCATCACACCTTAGATGTGTATTATATTTCAATATATGTTCGAGCTCGGCAAAATAACTTCTTTTTTGAGACAAAAGAAAAAACGATCCCCGTAGAAGGGACCGTATTGGTGTTCAGGTTACATGTTCGAACCTACGTTTTGACATGCTTTTGCATTTGCTTAATGGCTGACTTTTCAAGACGGGACACCTGAGCCTGCGAAATACCGATCTCATCGGCAACTTCCATCTGGGTTTTTCCTTCGTAAAAACGCATGGACAAAATCATTTTTTCACGCTGCCCCAGCTTATGCATCGCTTCGCGCAGTGCAATCTCTTCAATCCATGATACATCCTTGTTCTTATCATCGCTAATTTGATCCATAACATAAATCGGGTCCCCACCGTCATTGTAGATCGGTTCAAACAGAGAAACCGGGTCCTGAATTGCATCAAGTGCAAAAACAACATCTTCCTTGGGCACATTCAGCGCTTCGGAAATTTCAAATATCGTCGGTTCACGGGAATTCAAATTTGTTAACTGATCCCTGATTTGCAATGCTTTGTACGCAATATCCCGCAGGGATCTGGATACACGAATCGGGTTGTTGTCCCTTAAATAGCGGCGGATTTCTCCGATAATCATCGGTACGGCGTAGGTGGAAAACTTAACGTTTTGCGAAAGATCGAAATTATCGATAGCTTTCATGAGGCCAATACATCCAACCTGGAACAGATCATCAACAAATTCACCACGGTTGTTAAAACGCTGAATGACACTTAGCACCAGTCTGAGGTTGCCATTCACCAATTTCTCTCTAGCCGAACGTTCGTTGTTCTGCTGCAGGGAATGAAAAAGCTCCCTCATTTCCACGTTTGTCAGAACTGGCAGTTTCGCTGTATCCACACCACAAATCTCAACTTTGTTTCGGGTCATGATGACTAACCTCCCAAGGAGAAACATTACTGTACATTATCTCCGAGGGGCTTTATTTTATTCCTGAAGTTTTCCAGCTAAACCATCTTGTTGAATTCTTTGCGCAGCCGTTTTATAATTCGCTTTTCCAATCGGGAAATGTAGGATTGCGAGATGCCAAGCAGGTCTGCCACATCTTTTTGCGTCTTTTCTTCGCCATCCTGAAGGCCGAAACGAAGCTCCATAATCATTCGTTCCCGGTCACTCAACTTATCCAGCGCTTTTTGCAAAAGTTTACGGTCCACCTGCTCCTCAATATTGCGGCCAATGGTATCATTTTCCGTTCCCAGAACGTCAGAAAGGAGCAATTCATTACCGTCCCAGTCAATATTAAGCGGTTCATCAAAAGATACCTCACTGCGGGTCTTGCTGTTACGTCGCAGATACATAAGGATCTCATTCTCAATACAGCGGGAAGCATAAGTAGCAAGCTTAATTTTTTTCTCTGGATCAAACGTATTCACCGCTTTAATCAAACCAATTGCCCCAATGGAGACCAGGTCTTCGATGTTAATTCCCGTGTTCTCAAATTTTCGGGCGATGTAAACAACAAGGCGCAGATTTCGTTCAATCAGCATAGCTCGTATGGCCGCATCTCCTGAAGGAAGCTTTTGCAGTAAATACTCCTCTTCTTCCCTCGTTAGCGGAGGTGGAAGCGCCTCGCTGCCACCGATATAATAGATTTCCTGACTTTTTAACCCCAGAAAAAACAGAACACGATAATACTGCAGCTGAAGCGCCAATTTCCATTTAACAGGCATCTTTTTTCCTCCTAAAAGTTTTCCGTAGGGAAACTTACTTCGTAAGCATTAGCTTAGTTTTCCAAAGGAAAACTTACTTCGTAAGCATTATCTTAGTTTCCAGTAGGGAAACTAACTTCGTAAAACATTCACTTAGTTTTCCAAAGGAAAACTCCCATCGTTAGCATAGAATTCATTTCTAATGGTCTATCAAAAAACATACGGCTTTCGCTATGAAATTCAAATCCACAAATCCTTTCATAGTTACAGAGGATCATCCGTTAACCAGCAGCACTTGTTTCACCAGTGTCGTCAGGCACTTCATTCGTTGATCCCATTAACCTTCCTTCCCCCTCAGTCAGAGCAGGATGAATAATGGCTCGGTATGCGCCTTCGCCTGAGAGTGTGCCGCCGTCAAATCCGATAAGTACCTTTGCTGTGACATATTCCTTTCCTCCAAGCTCAATCTGTACCAAGTCCGGCTTTATTGCCAACATGAATGCTGCTCCTCTGTTCACGCCACGGTACGGCACGAGCCGTAACCTGTCCTGCCACACGAAATCAGTACTCCCCATTTCCATTATAAGTTTGTCCGGTTCCCCCTCAGCGAGCTTTTTGCACCAGGCCGGAGGAAGATACGATTCCCATAATGAAGCTTCCATTACCATAACGGGCGTACGCGTCAAGGGATCGCTCAGCTGATTACCCGTATCAAGCAATCCCGTACACATGATCTTCTTTTCTCCGATACATACAGTGACTTGACCCAATAGACTTTCCCGATTTTCCACTTGACGCCGGTTAGTCTGAACCGCTTTGACAATCATGATCACTACAAAAAAAGCAATACAAGTAAACCAAAAACCTACCTTCAATTCGAACGTCAGACCACCCGAAGCCGTAAACCAGATTCCACTGAATAATTCTCCCGAATTTTGTAGCAAATAATGAAAACCGATAATGCCCCCAGCTGCTGCAAAGTTCACCATATAGAAAGCCGTAAGGTTACGTATGTAGCTTTGCAAGCTGACAAATCCGAAGGCAATCCACAGCATAATTAAAGAGAGCCCGAACTTGATCAAAAAAGTAAACAAAAACGTCAGTTCCGGCACAAACATCATCACAACATACATTGCGCCTGCCGCAGCTGATAAAGAAAGCCTCCACCATCGCGGCTTCAATCTTCGCATCCATGCGGTTAGAGCCAGTAATATGCCATCGATGAGCAGGTTTGCTAGAAAGATCAAATCGATATAAACAACCAGGGTATTCACCTGCCTAGCCAGGAATCTTCCCGGGTTATTATTTTTATGGGCTGTGGGAGATGTTTTTAGTATAAGAAGATTAGAAATCAAAGTCTGTCTAAACCTGTGGGTTGTCCACCGACTATTTTTGTCGATGCGAGGCAGTTTATAGAGGACATTTATGAAATAAATAGTACAAATACCTTTTAAGAGGGTACAAATAATGCATTCTAAAAATAAAAAGCCCGCTTTCTCCTAAGAGAGAAGCAGGCTTTGTGTTAACATCAGTCGTTGTTGCGGGAACGATTGCGAAGGAATGTCGGAATATCCAACTGATCATTGCCACCCTGATTTCCAAAAGGTCTCAGGTTCACATTGCTCTTATCAGCTTGCTGTGATTGTCCTTGACCTTCATTTTGCGAAACAGGTCGGCGTCCAGGCTGCGGTGGCGTTTGCTGTACTGGCTTGCTTTCGAAGCCCGTTGCAATAACCGTAACCTTGATCTCTTCCTTCATATTCTCTTCGATAATCGCACCGAAGATCATATTTACTTCCGGGTCAGATGCAGAAGTTACAATTTCCGCAGCTTCATTTACTTCATAAAGGGACAAATTCGCCCCGCCTGTAATATTCATAATAACCCCACGAGCACCCTCTATCGAAGTTTCGAGGAGAGGACTCATGATCGCTTTGCGGGCAGCTTCTGCCGCACGGCTTTCACCGGTAGCCATACCAATACCCATTAGGGCCGAACCGCGCTCGGTCATAATGGTCTTAACATCGGCAAAGTCAAGGTTGATTAGGCCTGGTACCGCGATCAGATCAGAGATACCCTGAACCGCTTGCCGAAGAACATTGTCCGCTTCACGGAAAGCTTCAAGCATCGGAGTCTTTTTGTCCACAATCTCAAGCAGTCGATCATTTGGAATAACAATAAGAGTGTCTACCTTCTCTTTAAGTGCTTCAATACCAAGCTCTGCATGAGAAGAGCGCTTACGGCCTTCAAAGGTAAACGGGCGGGTTACGACACCCACGGTCAGAGCACCGCATTCTTTCGCGATTTCTGCGATTACCGGAGCTGCTCCCGTACCAGTTCCGCCACCCATGCCGGCAGTAACGAATACCATGTCTGCACCTTTTAGCGTATTCATAATCAGATCACGGGATTCCTCGGCTGCTTTCTTACCTACCTCAGGATTCGCACCGGCACCAAGTCCGCGAGTCAGCTTGTCCCCGATCTGCAGTTTATGCTCAGATTTCGCAAGATGAAGCGCTTGAGCATCCGTATTCACTGTTATAAATTCGACGCCTTGGACGCCGTTCTCAATCATGCGGTTTACTGCATTACTACCACCACCGCCTACCCCGATTACTTTAATCTGGGCCAAGCTCTCCATTTCAAAATCAAATTCCAACATCTAATCCATCTCCCCCTCAATGTGCGTGGATGGCACGTCCACTATCAAATGAACCCGCTATATAAACTCGCTGAACATATTTTTCAAACGTTCGATAAATCCCGGTTTCTGGCTGCTGTTTTCCTGAGTTGCTGCGGCAGGATTTTGCTTCGCGCGGTTCACCGGTTTCTTGTTGTTACTGCTACTGTTTCCTCCACTACTCGCGCGTACCCGGATGTTCCGGATCGCATTGTGAAGAATTCCGACTCCGCTGCAGTATCCAGGGTCACGTACACCGATGAAATCGGGAACCGCTATCCGGACGGAAGTCGCCAGTTCGGCCTGTGCCACCTCTAGCACTCCGGGCATGGACATTGTGCCACCCGTAAGTATATAACCTCCGGGAAGCTCATTGTAACCCAAGCGCTTTATTTCTTGGCGTACCAATTGAAAAATTTCTTGAACTCGGGGTTCAATAATGGCTGCAAGATCCTCCTGAGTGAACTCCTTGTCCACATTGCTTCCGATCCGAGTCACTTTAAACATAACTTCCGGTGCAGCGTTATCCATTAACGCGCAACCGTACTTCAGCTTTACCTTCTCAGCTTGATCCGTCAACGTCCGAAGACCGTAGGCAATATCATTCGTTACAAAGTCTCCGCCAATAGGCAATGTTGACGTTGCTGATATGCTTCCTCCTTCGAATACGGTAAGGGTTGTCGATCCTGCTCCGATATCAACCAGGACAGAGCCCATCGTTTTCTCGTCTTTGGAAAGCGCAAGCTGCCCCGCGCCCAGCGGAATCAGTACAAGGTCTTTAACTTTCAGGCCAGACTTTTCCACACAGCGCAAAAGATTATGTATGGCCGTTTTAGCACCTGTAATAATTGTCGCTTCTACTTCAAGGCGAACACCAATCATACCGCGGGGATCTGAAATTCCTTCCAGACCATCTACTACAAACTGTTTAGCTACAACATCAATGATCTCACGGTCAGGAGGCAATGCAACAACTTCGGCTGCTTTCAGCACTCGGTCGATGTCCTCCTCACCAATTTCACGATCCTCGTTCGATACTGCCACAACGCCGTGGCTTGTTTGAAGTCCAATATGATTCCCTGAAATGCCGACGTACACTTCGGATATTTGAATTTCGACCATACGCTCCGCATGGTCAACAGCACTGCGAATGGATTGTACGGTCTGATCGATATCTACAATTGCACCTTTTCGAATTCCCTCCGAGTCGGCAGATCCAACTCCAATAATATTAAAGGTTCCATTATTAATTTCCCCAATAATAGCACGAACTTTGGATGTACCGATGTCCAAACTAACAATGATGTCATTGTTGCTCAAGCCCTGGCACCTCCTGTTTCTCTCATTGTAAATTATAAATATAATAACACTTCTCTACTTATTCAACACGCGCGGGGCTTTCCCTCTTTTTTCTACAATTTTTTTAGTGCCAACATCTGCTAAAAGAGGCCCAAAAAGTCAGAGAAAAAAGAGGGAGAACGACGGGTTGCCAATACATTCAATTATACCATTTTTTCCTACTCCTGAGTAGGGGGCTATTTGCCCTCCTCATCTAGGTTCTCCGGCTTAAAAGGCACATAGGAATCCGCCTCCAGCATCGTAATGACACCGGGCTGTTCCATCTCTATCACTTGATTCAGATATTCGACCTTATCGCGCAGCAAGGAGACAGCAGTGATCACTTCGAATTTTGAGCGGGTATACAGTTTAATACGGTCGGGAAAAGAAGGCGTTGGCGATGGTATTATTTCTGAAATGTCAGAAGTCATACTGTTAGGTATATCGGCCAAAACCTCGCTTAATTTAACCTTGTTAGGATCTTTCGGATCCCACTGAGTTAATATAGGCTTCTCCACGGCGATTCCACTGGCCGAAACAGGAATGGATTTCCCGCTGGCCAGGATAGCCTGCAGACTGCCATTTTTAGCAAGCTCATAGGCAACCGTTGGATATTCAACAACAGTAACATTTACCACACCGGGGAACTTCTTATCCACTTCAGCAGTTTCAATGGTCCCTAATGAAGTCACACGCTCCTTGACCTTGTCGGCATCGACACTAAAAAATTGCATCCCGATCGCAAGCTCACTTTTTTCCATCAACTGCTTGTCCGTATTAAACGTATTTCCGGTAAAGTGAATCTCTGTTACCTTGCTGACAGGCGAACGAAAAAAGAGCACGGCCAGCAGGGCCAGGAACAGCAGCATTAAAATAAATATGATTTTTCTGCCGGTTTTCGGTTTAGGCCTGTCCTCTTTAAGCACAGGAATTTGAGTCTTTGGCATATCCTCTCTCTCCAGAAAGACCTGTCATCCCTCCCGTATGGGAGGGATGCTTCAGGACATCGTCAATTGGCTAAATCTAGTGGCTTCGGTACGGGTGACTGGCGGTAAATCCTTGCACCCAAGCCTTGGAACATGTTCTCAATCCGGTCATATCCACGATCAATATGATGAATCTGTTCTACAATCGTTGTACCTTGAGCAGCAAGCCCCGCTATGACTAACGCCGCACCGGCCCGAAGGTCGGTAGCCTCCACAGTGGCACCATATATTCGCTGTACTCCGCGGATAAATGCGCAGTTCATGTCTGTAGAAATATCAGCGCCCATTCGGGACAGTTCTTCCACATGTTTGAAGCGGCCTTCAAATACCGTCTCTTTCATAACGCTAAATCCGTCAGCCAGCGACAGCAGCACCATAACCTGGGACTGCAGATCCGTCGGAAAAGACGGATACGGCGAAGTTACGATCCGCTCTACAGCTTTCGGACGGCCCATACAGCTTATATTCATTATATCATTGCAGATACTGGTTTGAACACCAGCGCGCTTTAGCACGTGAATAAGAGAATTCAGATGCGACGGATTACATTTGGTGAGCGTCACGCTGCCCCTTGTTGCGGCTGCCGCGATCATGACCGTACCTGCGACGATACGGTCAGGAATGATCTCATAATCGCAAGGTTCAAGCCGATCGACACCGTGGATTGTGATCGTATCCGTTCCTGCTCCAATAATATTGGCGCCCATCTTGTTTAAAAAGTGCTGCAGGTCCTGAATTTCCGGCTCCCGTGCCGCATTCGTCAGGACGGTTGTTCCCTTCGCTGTCGCAGCAGCCATCATAATATTCTCGGTTGCACCCACACTGGCAAAGTCCAGGTGAATGTCCGCCCCAATTAAGCGACTGGCTCTACAGTGAATCTTTTGATCACTTTCCTCGATTTCGGCACCCAATGCCTGAAGTCCCTGGAGATGAAGATCGATTTTCCGTTCGCCGATCGCGCAACCTCCAGGCTGATAAATCGTCACTTCACCGAATCGGGCCAGCAGAGGACCCATCAAGAAGATGGAGGATCGCATCTGCTTCATTAAATCTTCCGGCACATGAAACGAATTGGCGGATGAAGTATCCACAGTGACCGTCTCGAGCTCATGCTTACACTTTGAACCGAGACGGCTCAGAATGTTCAGCATCACTTCAATGTCCAGCAGGTGTGGTACATTGCTAAGCCGGAAATTTCCTTCGGCAAGAAGGCTTGCCGCCAGAATCGGTAAAGCGGCATTTTTTGCTCCATGGATACGTATGGTTCCTGATAGGGGGCTTCCGCCCTCAATCACCAATTTGTCCAATGTATCACCTCCGAGTTTACCGCTCTCCCATGACATAGACCTCAGGCACCAAAGTTATACCGTGTTTCTCTGCGATGGTCTCCTGAACTTTCTTCATCAGGGCGAGCACGTCCTCTGCTGTCGCTTGACCGGTGTTTTCAATGAAATTGGCATGCTGTAGGGAAATCTCGGCGCCTCCGATTCGAAGCCCCTTTAGTCCCGCCGCTTCAATCAACCGTGCGGCATGATCACCAGGCGGATTTCGGAATACACTGCCGGCTGTTGCGGATTGTAGCGGCTGGGTACGCCGCCGGCGGTCCTTATAGGACGCCATGGCCGCCGAGATTTCCTTGCGGTCGCCGTGCTGGAGCTGAAACACCGACTGAATTACGATTCCTTTCCTGTCATGCAGGACGGAATGCCGATAATCAAACTCCATATCTTCCGCAGCAAAGTGAACCAATTCACCTGACTCCAGTACAATGTCAGCGGACTTAAATATGCGTGACACATCAGACCCGTGGGCACCGGCGTTCATATAAACAGCCCCTCCGACTGACCCAGGTATACCTCCAGCAAACTCCAGACCGGTCAACCCCTCTTTACCGGCCAGAACGCTAAGTTTAACGAATGACATGCTGCCTCCGGCAGTTACCAAGTCACCGTCAAAGACTACCTCGTCAAATCCCTGTCCCAGCTTTATGACGGCTCCGCGTATACCTTTATCCGATATAAGCATATTGGATCCACGTCCGAGCTGTATCCACGGGATATCGTGGGTGTGGAGAATGGCGGCCAGTTCTGCCAATTGTTCCTTCGTTTCCGGGACAATCAGAACATCGGCAGGCCCACCGATTTTCCAGGTTGTATATTTTGCCAGTGGCTCGTTCTTGAATATTGCTCCGACGTTCGATTGCGATAACTGTAGTTCCCACTGCTGCATCTTACAAAAACCTCCCTTGACTTCAAAACCGAAAAGGCCATTCCCCGGCTTGGCGAAGAGATGGCCGCTCTGGATGATACCGGCCTCTTGGGTGAGATTGTCACGATTATAGAGTATCTTATGTAGACCCCTATAGGTGTGTGACAATCGCCCAGCCGTTTTAACGGTTGTTGATCAACCGGCGTATTTCCTCAACAATAACAGCTGCTGAATCGGGCTTGCCGAGCCGACGTGAGGCTTCGGACATGGAATGCTGCGTACCCTGATTTCCCATGATCTCTTCTATTCGGGCAAAAAGGATTTCGGCCGTCAAATCTTTTTCCAAAATCATTCGGGACGCTCCCGCATCTTCCAGCTGCCTGGCATTCGCCTCCTGGTGATTATTCGTCACATTCGGGGACGGTATAAGCACAGAAGGTATTCCAAGCGAAGTCGTTTCCGCTAAAAAGGATGCGCCCGCCCGGTTCACAATCAGTGAAGTAGAGGCGAGCACTTCCGGCATGTTATGCACATAAGGAACAATATGGAGATGATTTGATATCGTACCCAGTTGGCTGCGCACCGCCTCACGAGTTCCCTCAAAATACAAATCTCCGGTTACATATACAAAATGTACGTTCGGAAGTTTGGTCAGCATCGGCGCCATGCCGATCATCGCTGTATTGATGGCCCTAGCCCCACGGCTTCCTCCAACAACGAGCACAACACGGCTGTCCATCGGTATTCCTAGCGAAGCGAATCCTCGTTCACGATTAGCCGATTGAACCGTGGTTGCCCGTGGATTACCGGTATAAACGACTCTTTTGGCTTTGGAAAATGAGCTTTCCGATCCTTCAAAACTAACGGCAACGGTAGAAGCGTAGCGACTCAGAAACTGATTCGTCAGACCGGGTATGGCATTCTGCTCGTGAATCATCGTCGGAATGCCAAGCTTCGCAGCCGCATAAACGACCGGTCCGCACACATAGCCGCCGGTGCCGATTACCACATCCGGTTTAAAATCAGCAAGCAATTTTTTGCTTGTTGACACTCCTTTTAAAAAGCGCATTACGGTCTTCACATTATCAAAGGACAGCTTCCGGCGGAAACCAGTAATATCGATGCTCTCGAACGGAAGACTCTCTTGGGGAACAAGCTTGCTTTCCAAGCCCTGCTTACCTCCAATATATAAAAAAGCGGTTTTTGGGTCCTCCGCTTCAAATTGTCTGGCAATAGCGACGGCGGGGTAAATATGGCCCCCCGTACCACCGCCGGTTAATACGACACGCATGCCGTTCACCTCGCATAACGGGATATATTTAATAAAATGCCTAGCGCGGTCAGCATCAGCGTCAAGGAACTACCTCCATAGCTGATCAGCGGAAGCGTGATACCTGTTACTGGCATAAGCCCTATAACAACTCCGATGTTAATAACGACCTGTATGGCAACCATACCGATAATACCGACAGCCAGCAAACTTCCAAAGCCGTCGTTTACGGTCATCGCCACTCTCATCCCACGCCACACCAGTGTGAGGAACAGGAGCAGAACAATTAAGCCACCAATAAATCCAAGTTCCTCCGCAAGGATAGCGAAAATAAAGTCAGTCTGGGGCTCAGGAACGTAACTGTATTTCTGACGGCTCATTCCCAGGCCAAGGCCGCCAAGGCCACCCGGTCCAATCGCATAAAGGGATTGAATAATTTGGTAACCCGTTCCAAGAGGATCAGACCACGGATCAAGAAAACCGGTAATCCGTTTCAGCCTGTACGGTGCAGTCAGAATGAGACCGATGAAACCTGCAACTCCGCCCAAAGCGAGGAATCCTAGATGCTTCATACGTACACCCGCTGTAAATACGATCATGAGTGCGGCACCCAGCATAACGGCCCCTGTTCCAAGATCCGGCTGAAGCATGATTAGTCCAAAGGCCAGTCCAATCAGTCCAAGCGGTGGCATTAATCCTTTAGAAAAGGACGTTATGTCATAATCCTCACGGCTGAGCCACTTGGATAAGAACAGAATCATTCCTAGCTTCATAAATTCTGACGGTTGAATGCCAAATGAGCTAATACCCAACCAGCTACGCGCACCACCGCGAACAACGCCCACACCTGGGATCAATACGATCACAAGCATAAAAAAGCAAATCAATAAGCCGAGTTTCGCATATTTTTTCCACACGCGAAAATCTATGTTTGCAGTAAAATACATGGCAGCAAGACCAAGACCTGCAAAAAGCAGCTGCCGCTTCACAAAATAAAACTGATCTCCGTAATCATGAAAAGCGAGTACGGACCCCGCGCTGTACACCATAACAATTCCGATGGTCAGCAGGGTCAAAATACAAATCAGGAGCCATAAATCAGGCGCCGGACGATTCTTGTTCATGAAGAGGCCACCTTTAGCATACGAAGTAGGGGCTTATCCACCCCCCTACTTACAGATTATGCACCGCCTCTTTAAAAATGCGTCCACGCACCGCATAAGAAGAAAACATGTCCCAGCTTGCGCAAGCAGGCGAAAGAAGGACAATGTCCCCCTGGTCTGCTAATTCGGCAGCTTTCTTTACAGCGGCAGTGAGTGCAGCGGCGGCGTCTTCATCATTATCGACGAGGACGATTTGCTTTAATCCGGCCAGTTCTGCCGCTTTCGCTATTTTTTCCTTCGTTTCGCCAAGAAGCACTACCGATTTGACACGTCCTTTTAAAGAAGGCACAAGTTCTTCGTAGCTAGAACCTCTGTCGAGTCCCCCGGCTATAAGAACAATCGGACGGGTAAACGAAGTCAATGCCATGTTTGTAGCCTTGGAGTTCGTTGCTTTAGAGTTGTTGTAATAGGAGACACCATCGATGTCCTTCACAAATTCCAGACGGTGCTCTACGCCCCGGAAATCCGTAAGCGGACCGGCAAGCGCGGAAATATTAGCTCCCGCGGCAATGGCGATGGCACACGAAGCGAGTGCATTCGCGACATTAAATTGGCCAGGCAAAGCTATTTTATCTACTGGAATGATCTCATGGCTGAAGCCTTTGCTGTCCGTATAAACGACCATACGGCTCAATTCATCTTCTACACCGGGCAAGTATGGCGGAACCACATGCACGCCTTCTCGAAGACTCTCATTCATCGAAAAAGGCAAAATATGAGCTTTGATATATGGCACGAGGCTCCGGCATACCGGATCATCCCAATTAAGTACAGCGGTATCTTCTGTTGTCTGATTGCTGAACAGTTTGGCCTTGGAGGCAACATAATCATCCATACTACCATGGTAATCCAAATGGGTCTCCGCCACATTCAGCAGACAGGCTATACGAGGACGGTATTCTTCCGTCCCTTTCAGCTGAAAGCTGCTGAGTTCAACAACCATCCAGTTGTGTTCGGATGCTTCCTGAGCAGCTTCGCACAGCGGTGTTCCTATGTTACCGGCCACAATCGGCGACATTCCTGCGGCTTCCAGCAGTTTGCCGACCCACGTAGTAGTGGTCGTCTTGCCATTTGAACCTGTAATCCCAATCATCGGCGCGCTGCAAAGATGGTAGGCTACCTCTACTTCAGTCACAACCGGAATCCCAAGCTCCTGCGCTTTAAGAACTGGCGGAACATGATATGGAATGCCAGGATTTTTCACAAGAAGGGATACACCTTGATGAATGAGTCCTTCAGGATGTCCTCCGCATACGACGGAAATACCCAAAGCTTCGATCTCCGAAGCTTCGGGACATTCTTCTCGCTCCTTTTTATCATTAACAGTAACCAAAGCTCCGGCATTGTGCATAACCTTGGCTACTTGAACTCCGCTTTTGGCCAGTCCCAAGACAACAACTTCCTTACCCCGGTAAAATTCTGGATGCTTCATCTTTACAACCCCTTGTTAATATAAAGTCCTAGACCCGCCAGCACGAGACCTACAGCCCAAAATGTAATGACTACTCGCCACTCCGACCAACCGGACAATTCAAAGTGATGATGAATCGGACTCATCTTGAAAATACGTTTGCCCCTCGTTTTAAAAGAAGCCACTTGAAGCACGACTGACAGCATTTCCACCACGAATACCCCGCCGATGATTAGAAACAGCAGTTCGCTCTTCGTCACGATAGCGATGGCACCAATGGCGCCGCCGATTCCGAGTGAGCCCGTGTCACCCATAAATACTTTAGCCGGGTGGGCGTTAAATACGAGGAAACCGAGTACAGCCCCGATCATCGCGGCCGCACAAAAAGCTGCTGCAAACGAGGTAGACTGGATAGCAACAAGCGCATATGCTCCAAAAGCAATTGCACTGACACCTGAGAGTAATCCGTCAAGGCCATCCGTAAAGTTGACTGCGTTGCTTATCGCAAGCATCATGACAACGATAAATGGATAGTAAAACCATCCGCCCCAATCGAATGCCCAGTCCGTTCCGGGAACGCCGATCGCTGTACTGTGACCATTCGAAATAAGGAGCCAACACATAATGCCGGCAAACAAAAGCTGTCCGAACAACTTTTGGCGGGCAGTAAGCCCTAAAGAACGGCGAAACACGATTTTCACGTAATCATCTAAAAATCCGATCAGACCAAACCCGAGTGTACCTACAAGCAGCACATAAAAGTTCGTGTCAACAGGAGAAAATTTCACAAAAGTCAAAGTAAAGGCCAATAAAATAATAACCCCGCCCATTGTAGGCGTTCCAGCTTTTTTAAGGTGACTTTGCGGACCATCGTCCCGAACCTGCTGACCAAATTTCATCCGGCGAAGCAGCGGTATAAGCAGCGGTGCGGATATGACAGCAAGTACGAACGATACGCCGATCGTCAGCAATAACAGTTGAAAGTCCATGAGATCACCCCCTTACGTCGTTGTTGCCGCTATGCAAGCTTTTTAGTGCTTCCACAACGTCTTCCAGTTTCATGCCACGCGAACCTTTGACCAATACAACATCTTTATTGGTTACCTCATTCGATACCCTTTCGATCAATGCTGCTTTATCGGTGAAGGCCATTACCTGTCCTTCAGGCAGACGAGCTTTGGCTGTTTCCGCCGTATAAATGGACAGAGGACCGTAAGTAAACACCATATCTACCTTGTCAGGCGACACATACTGCCCGATTTCAGCATGATAATCCTGTTCACGGAGTCCCAATTCAAGCATGTCCCCGAGAACGGCGATTCGCCGACGGAAGCCTTTCATATCACCCAGAACATCCAGAGCTGCTTTGACAGACACTGGGCTTGCATTATATGCATCGTTCAATACCGTAACTCCGTGCTCGGTTTCAATGCTCTCTATACGCATGCTTGTCAGACGCAGACCCGCGAGGCCTTCACGGATCTGTTCTTCGCTGATACCGTAATGCTCGGCAACTGCTAGTGCAGCTAACGCATTTACTACGTTATGGCGACCCAGGAGAGGTAAACTGAATCCCTCACCGGTATGACGGTGGGAGGTAAAGATAATTCCCTTGGCATGGAACATCATGCCTGTTGGGTAATCATCGTTGTCTTCCCCGGGCCCAAAGGTGAACGTCTGTAGCCCGTCAGGTTTTTTGGTTTCGGACTCGGCAAGCACTTGAGGAATCAGAGGCTCGTCTCCATGATGGATCAGCAGCCCGCCAGGCTTCATGCCACTAACAATTTCCAGCTTGGCACGTGCAATTTCCTCCCTAGAGCCAAGCTGCAACATATGTGATTCACCTACATTCGTAACAACTGCCGTATCAGGCCGGGCAATTGAGGACAGCAGTTCGATCTCATAACGTCCACTCATTCCCATCTCCAGCACGACAATATCCGTTCCCTCCGGCATGTCGAGAACCGTAAGCGGAAGTCCGATTTGATTGTTAAAATTACCTTGTGTTTTATGAACTTTATATTTCGTTTCGAGCAGTGCTGTAACCATGTCCTTTACCGTAGTTTTACCGTTGCTGCCAGTAATGCCTACAACCTTGGCTCCGCTCTGCTCGAGATAGGAAGCAGCCAGTGACTGCAGAGCAACCAGCGTATCCTTAACAAGGATAACCGGCCCTTCGGGTGGCGTACCATGATCCTCTTGCCACAGTATAGCTCCGGCATTAGACTCTAGCGCTTGCCCCGCAAAATCATGGCCATCAAAACGTTCGCCAACAAGTGGAACATACAAACTGCCCTGCTGGATTTTCCGTGAGTCTGTACTAACTCCTTGAATCATAACTTCTTCATCTTGTTTACACATAAGCGCACCGCAGCACATGGCTGCGATGCTTCGCAATGGTTTTTGGATCACAATTGTCTGCCCCTTATCGCTTCTTTTGCAACGATGCGGTCGTCGAAATCAAACATTTTCCCCGCGATCAGTTGATAGGTCTCATGACCTTTCCCCGCAATCAATACTACATCTCCCGGGCTTGCCATTTCAATAGCCTTTTTAATTGCTTGCCTGCGGTCTACAATGAGCTGGTAACGTTTCTCAGAAACGCCGTCCTCCAACAGGCCTGCTTCGATATCTTTCAAGATAAGATCAGGATCCTCTGATCTGGGATTATCAGAGGTCACAATGACGGTATCGCTAAATCTTGCAGCGATTTTGCCCATAATCGGACGCTTGCTCGTATCACGGTCTCCCCCGCAGCCAAACACGGTCAAAATCTTGCCCTGAGCAAATTCCTTGATGGTGCGGAGCACATTATCCAGACCATCCGGCGTGTGGGCATAATCCACAATAACAGCAAATGGCTGTCCCGCATCTACCGCTTCGACCCGGCCTTCTACTCCAGGCACGGATTCGAGGCTTTTTTTGATATCCTGCAACGGTACTTCTTCAAGCAGCGCTGCAGCAATGGCTGCCATCGTATTATACACATTGAATTTACCGATCATTTTTAGTGAAATATCTGTACTGCCTCGAAAAGTATCTACATGAAATGAAGTTCCCTGAGCTGTTATTGCAATACCGGATGCACGTACATCCGCGTTCTCGTGTAAACCGTATGTAATGACTTCAGCTGATGTCAGTTTCGCAAACTGTTCGGAAGCTTTATCGTCTGCGTTGAGAACCGCGTACTTTCGCTGCTTGGGATCTTTGGCAAAAGCATTGCCGAGTCGTGAGAAAAACAACCCTTTAGCACTCTGGTATTCTTCCACGGAGTTATGATAGTCCAGATGATCCTGTGTCAAATTCGTAAAGACAGCCGTCCGGAAATCGGTTCCTTTCACGCGCCCCTGTTCCAGAGCATGGGAGGATACTTCCATAACGCAGAATTGTGCACCTGCCTGTGCCATGTCGTTCAGACTTCGCTGCAGCTCGAGCGCTTCCGGTGTCGTTCCCGACATCGGGAACGACCTGCCGTCATACTTCATTTGGATCGTGCCAATTAATCCGGTTTTTAGACCATAATCACTCATGATTTTATCAATGAGATAAGTCGTTGTTGTCTTTCCGTTCGTTCCGGTTACACCGATTGTAGTCATGCGCTTGCTTGGCTGGCCATAGAACGTATCGGCCAACACCGCCATAGCGAACCGGCAGTCCTTCACAATAACTTGCGGCAATGCAGTCTCCAACCTTCGGTTTACAACAAGGGCTGCCGCACCATTGTCTCCTGCCTCGCCTGCATAATCATGTCCATCCACCGTATGACCCGGCAAGCAAATGAACAAATCCCCGGGAATCACTTGTCTGGAATCGGTCTGAAGTCCGGAGACGTTAATCTCACCATCGCCGATGATAACGGCTGCGGCCAAAACGGATGTCAATTCGTTCAGTTTCATCGTCATCCCTCCAAATATGCGCCCATTAGCGGACGCATCCTTCTACTGTGAAGCGGATGCGTCCGCTAGTGCTCATGCTCATCTTCAGACGAAGTGCCCATATATATCCGGATCGTTGAACCCCGTTCCACCCGACTTCCCGGCTTCGGTGCCTGACTGATCACCTTATTTCCGGTGCCCGATTTAGCAAGCATGAAGTTCATGTTCAGATCTTCATACAAATCCTGAACCGTTGCACCGACCAGGTTAGGTACAGTAACCGTTGGCGTTTCCCCGTACTTGTATTCCCGCGCCATCTGATCTTTCCGCTGTGGAACCTGCATGTAATGTAGCGAATCCTCCAGAATGTTCTGCACGATTGGTGCCGCTACGACGCCCCCGAACTGAATTCCCTTCGGGTTGTCTACTGCAGCATACACGACAATCTGCGGATCATCTGCTGGCGCGAAGCCTATAAAGGATACGATATGCTCGGTCGAAGAATAACGGCCGTTGATAACTTTCTGAGCGGTACCAGTTTTCCCACCAACCCGGTAACCGTCAATAAAGGCGGGGCGACCCGTTCCTTTGGCAACGACGCTTTCTAGCGCCTCTCTTACTTGTTTGGACGTTTCTTCCGAGATAACCTGCCTCACCGGCTCTGGTTTAATTTCATCAACGACTTCACCGGTCTCTGGGTGAATCCACGCTTTGGCTACATGAGGCTGGTATAGATTGCCGCCATTAATGGCGGCGGAAACCGCAGCGACCTGTTGAATCGGCGTAACAGAAACCCCCTGTCCAAATGCTGTTGTAGCCAACTCTACCGGACCTACTCTCGACAGCTTGAACAAGATGCCGTTTCCCTCACCAATCAGATCCACACCTGTCTTTGCGCCAAAACCGAAATCACGGATATATTGGAAGAGAGTTTCTTTACCTAGCTTCTGACCGAGTGCCACAAACCCTGGGTTGCAGGAGTTCTGAACGACTTCCATAAACGTCTGGCTTCCGTGTCCCCCTCTCTTCCAGCAGCGAAGTCTTGCTCCGCCGACCTCAACAGCGCCAGAATCAAAAAAATGATCATTTTTCAAATTCACCTTGCCTTCTTCCAGTGCTGCAGCAAGGGTGATGATTTTAAACGTTGATCCCGGCTCGTATGTCATCCAAATCGGAAGATTACGGTTATAAATGTCCGGTTCAAATTCTTTATACCTTGCCGGGGAATATCCAGGCCGGCTGGCCATGGCCAAGATCTCGCCATTTTTAGGATTCATCGCGATGGCCCAACTGGCATTTGCTTGGTATTTGACCATAGCCTGATCCAATTCACGCTCCATAATGGATTGAATGGATTTATCAATGGTAAGCTCTAGATTCAGTCCGTCTCTAGGCTCCATATATTTCTCGGATGACCCAGGCATCAGCCGACCGCCGGCATCTGACAAATAGGAGATACTCCCATTGAGGCCTCTAAGCTTATCATCAAATTTCT
Organism: Paenibacillus uliginis N3/975; assembly: GCF_900177425.1. Classification (NCBI taxonomy): domain Bacteria; kingdom Bacillati; phylum Bacillota; class Bacilli; order Caryophanales; family Paenibacillaceae; genus Paenibacillus; species Paenibacillus uliginis. The sequence goes on from NZ_LT840184.1 coordinate 4,346,537, forward strand.
TCTCGGTTCCTGTCAGACCCTGATTGTCGATACCCGTAAAGCCAAGGATATGTGCCGCGAGTCCGCCGTAAGGATAGTAGCGGGTATTGTCCTCAGCAACAACGATACCCGGCAGCTTCAAATCACGAATTTCCTGAGCCAGCTCCATCGTAATTTTTCGTCCGCCGGGTTTAAGCCGTTCTACCATGGATCCCCGCTTCGTAATAATCTTCTTCACGTCGGCCTCGTTCATGCCAAGCTTCGAAGCCAACAATGTTGCTGTTTTATCCGGTTCCTTGATCTGAACTGGAATAGCCATGATGGTTGGTGTACTAATATTCGTAACTAATGCTTCACCGTTGCGGTCAAGGATTCCCCCCCGTTTAGCAGTAAACGGAATGTTGCGGCGCCAGGACTCCTCTGCTTTTGCCGACAGCTCTGCACCTTCCCCGATTTGAACGTAGGCAAGCCGGACAACAAGTGCAGCGAACAGCAGAAACAGCAGCAGCAGGGTCCAGAGCAGCCTCCTCCGCTGAGATACCATAGATACTTTCAACTAAGCTTCCCTCCCCATCGAACCCGTAAGCTCATGAATTACGTTTATCACATGAGTATTCGGGACAACTAGGGGTTAGAACAAGCTATTCCTTACCAGATGATGTCTCATCTGATTTGGCAGCATCTGGTTCACCGCCGGACGAGGAGGAATCAACACCCTTAACGGTATCCTCTGCAGATTTCAGTGTCAGATAAACGACACGACGACCGTTCTCGGTTGCTTCCTTCTGCTCGGAAACATAGCCTTCACCTTGGACACTGGCACGCACCTTCATCAAGGTGAGAACCTCCATGGCATCACGTAGAGATTCTCCCTTCAGATCCGGTATCTTCATCTTTGCATCATCTTCTGTCAGAAGATAGATCCGCTGACCAGCTCCCATCGATGAACCTGCCGGCGGATACTGTTTTTTTACAGTGCTTCCTTTACCCAATGTTTCAAAAGGAAACCCTTCAGCCAGGAGCTTCGTTTTAACCTCGCTGACCTTCATTCCCGCCAAGTTAGGTGTTGTACGAACATCTGCAGCAGCTGGTTTATCTTTTTTATCTTTTTTATTTTCTTTGTCATCCGGAGATTCTGTTTTAGGTACACCCCAGTATTTCAAAGACTGGGATACAATCTTTTTGAATACAGGCGCCGCAGCTGCCCCGCCGCCGATTTGCTCACTCGGCTCGTCGATAATGACAAGCACGGCGATTTTCGGGTCATCCACAGGAGCATATCCGATAAAGGAAGCAACTACTTTGTTTCGGTCGCTGTAATCGCCTTTTATCGCTGTTCCGGTTTTACCGGCTACGCGATAACCATCGATGTATGCTAGTCTACCGCTGCCTATCTCCTGGTCTGCAACGACCTGCTCAAGATATTCGCCGGTTTTTCTTGCCGTCTCCGGAGAGATGACCTGCCGCTCAACTTTAGGCTTGATATTTGTTATCACACCTGTATTCGGGTCTTCTTTTTGTTTCACGATCTGAGGTTTCATCAGCTTGCCGCCGTTAGCTACAGCTGAAATGGCTGCAATCTGCTGAATCGGCGTAACCGAAACAGCATAGCCGTAAGGAACAGTCGAGATGTCGATATCTCTCTCCATATTCATACGTCCGAGCCCTTCACCTGGGAGTTCGATCTCTGTCCTTTCACTGAAACCGAAATCATTAATATATTTTTTTAGACGCTCTTTGCCGAGCATTTCATATCCAAGCTTTACAAAGGCAACGTTACTAGATCTCTTCACACCATCTAGATAAGAGATCTGCCCCCCCCATCCCTCACGTCTGACATCCCAGTGTGTTCTGCCGCCCGCACGGATGGAGCCTGACATATAAGTTGCATCGGGGTTGAATAAGTTCTCTTGGATTGCGCTGGCAAGTGTAACGATTTTGAAAGTCGAACCAGGCTCATAAGTCGATCTAACCGCATGATTGTAAAAATTCTTCATATCGGGAGTATTCCAGAATGTATTCGGATCAAAGGTTGGCATATTCGCCATCCCTAAAATTTCCATCGTGTTCGGATCGGCAGCTATAACTGTCATGCTGAGTGGATTATACTGCTCATAGGCCTCACGCATAGCATCCTCGATATAATACTGGATTGTGTCATCGATCGTCAGCTTAAAATTATTTCCATTTTTGGGTGGCTGGTAAACTTCGTCAGCCGAAGGGACCTTTACTCCCTTCTTATCACTCTGATATTTGGCAAAGCCATTAACGCCTTTGAGCTCATCATCAAAATAATATTCGAAACCGTCTTTGGCAATTCCTTGACGGTCCGTATATCCCAAAACATGCGCAGCCAAGGTGTTTCTCGGATAAAACCGCTTCTTCTCGTTTATTATCGAAATTCCGGTATCCGGTACCTTTCCTGCAGATAGAAGTTGCTGCTTGAGCTCGCTCATCAACTTTTCAACTTGATTTTTCTTTTCTTCATCAATTTTCCAGCCTTCAAGACGAACTTCTCGATAGACATGATAGCTTCCATCTTCCTTCTTGGCCGTTATAAGTTCTCGAAGCTCATCTTCTTTCTTATTCAGTACCTTGTGAAGTCCTTCTACGACCTCATCCTCCAGATCATTCGCTTGAATGACCTTCGGGTTTACAGCGACGGTATATGCCGGCGCATCCATGGCAAGAATATCGCCATCCCGATCCATAATTGTGCCGCGGGATGCCACAAGGGTCTCCTCACGGTCCCAGTTAGCCAAGGCTTTCTCCTGCCAGAAATCATTATCAATGACCTGCAGCCAAAAAATACGTCCAATCAATAAAAGAAAAAAGAGGGTAATCACTCCCCCTATTAGCAATGTACGCAGTTTAATTTTTTTAATCATCGGTCCAACCTCACTACTATTCTAGTTTTGTCCCGACGGTGCACTGGATGTATCTGATTTGCCAGATGTCGCAGGAACGTGTATCGCATCGCCTTGCTCAACCTGAACGTAGCCAAGTTCCTTTGCTTTTTGCGCAATCCCCATCTCCAGAGTCTGCTTCTTTACTTGAAGTGTATCCATGCTTTTGTTCAGCTTGTGGATATCAGAGTCAGCATTCTGTATCTGACGGTTCAGATCATAAACTTTCACATGGCTCATCCCAACCCAACCCGTAACTGTGACAACAAACAGTACAGACATCAGGTAGAGAAGCTTTTCTCTTTTGGGCAATTGAGAGCGGCGCTTAATGACAGTCGTTTTCTCGAGATATTGTGACGGCTGTTGCTTCTGTGGTTGTTGCTTCTGTCTCTCTTGAACGGCCAAATTACCGCGTGTGTAGGCCATGGCTGTATTCTCCTTCTTCTTGTATTTCTCAGTGCGTTATAACTTTTCCGCAATACGCAGCTTGGCTGAACGCGCGCGGGGATTTTGCGCTAATTCCGATTCACTAGGAACAATTGGCTTCCGGTTCACTAGCTTTAATGTTCCTTGACCTCCACCGCAAACGCACATAGGAAAATCTGGCGGACAAGTACACTTCGGAATGTAACTGTTAAATATTTGTTTGCAAATCCGGTCCTCCAGGGAGTGGAAAGTGATGACGGAAACCCGTCCTCCCGGTGCAAGACATGAAATCGCTTGATGCAGCGCATCTTTAAATGCACCGAGTTCATCATTCACGGCAATTCGCAGCGCCTGAAAGCTCCGCTTCGCCGGATGACCTCCCGTCCTGCGGGCAGCGGCCGGAATTCCTTCTTTAATCATATCGACCAATTGACCTGTCGTTTGAATGGGACTAATTTTCCGCCTTTCGCAAATAACCCTAGCAATTCGTCTTGAAAACTTTTCTTCACCATATTCGTATAAAATCTTGGCGATTTCCTGTTCTGACCATTCATTCACGATTTCAGCCGCTGTAAGTTCTGCAGACTGGTCCATCCGCATATCGAGCGGTGCATCGTGATTGTAGCTGAATCCTCTCTCCCCCTCATCAAATTGCGGTGAAGACACGCCCAAATCAAACAGAATACCGTCAACATGGGAATGGCCATCCTCGTCACAATCGACTTCGCTATGGAGTACCTCCTCCAAATCGCGGAAATTCGTCTTGACCAGGGTAACCCTGTCTCCATATGGATTCAGAACCTCTTTTGCGTTATCCAGCGCCCAATCGTCCTGATCAAGCGCGATCAAACGGCCCCCTGAACCCAGTTTGGAAGCAATCAGCGAGCTGTGACCCGCCCCTCCCAGTGTACAGTCAACATATATACCGTCTGGTTTGATGCGCAGCCCTTCTGTCGCTTCTTCTTTAAGCACCGTGATGTGATGAAACAAGCTGCAGCCCTCCATAATTGTCTACTCATCCAACATGTTATGTAATGCGGATTGATTAAAGGTCGAAATCAAAGTCGACCAGCTTCTCAGCGATGTCATTAAATGCTTCTTCTGACTGCTGATAATACTTCTGCCATTGTTCTTTGCTCCAAATCTCCACCCGATTCGAGACGCCGATGATAACGCATTCCTTATCGAGCTTCGCAAATTCCCGCAAATTGCCCGGCAAATTTACCCTTCCCTGTTTATCCCATTCGCATTCCGTCGCCCCTGAGAAAAAAAACCGGGTAAACGCACGTGCGTCCGACTTCATGAGTGGAAGGGATTTGAGCTTTTGTTCCATAATGGCCCATTCTTCAGTGGGGTATACAAAGAGACACTGGTCTAAACCGCGGGTTACAATAAAAGAGCTGCCAAGGAGATCCCTAAATTTTGCCGGGATAATGATCCTTCCCTTGTCATCGATGCTATGCTGAAACTCCCCCATAAACATCAGGCACTCTCACTCCTTAACCCCGATTCCCCACTTTGCACCACTTTCCACCACTTTAGAATAATAGATTCGTCGTAAAGAATCAAATCCCTTCAAGCAAGTTATTGTTTTTTTTAGCCAACAATTCGATTACGCGGCAAAAAAACCCTCATCTGAATTCCATCTGAATTCAAATGAGGGTTCCAGGTTGTTTAAAAAAAGCCTGTTACCATACGGTTTAATGCTGCTCCCAGCTGTTCAGGTAAGATTTTTGAGTTTCACTAAGTTCGTCAATGCCTATACCAAGACTTTCTAATTTATATCGGGCCACTTGTTCATCCAATTCATAAGGCACATTGACGACGCGATTGCCGATGCTTTGATAAAGGTCATTTACATATTTCAGCGAAAGTGCCTGCAGCGCAAACGTCATATCCATAATTTCTGCCGGATGCCCGTCGCCTGCTGCAAGATTCACAAGACGCCCTTCAGCGAGCAGGTAGATCTTACGTCCGTCTTTCAATTGGTACTCTTCAATATTGCGCCGTACGGTGCGAATAGATTGTGAGCGCGAAGCCAGATCAGGCTTGTTAACTTCAACATCGAAGTGACCGGCATTGGACAAAATCGCCCCGTCCTTCATCACATCATAATGCTCGCCGCTAATCACATCGCGGTTCCCTGTAACCGTAACAAAGAAATCACCGTGCTTGGCCGCTTCACCCATCGGCATTACACGGAAACCGTCCATATAAGCTTCCACCGCTTTAATCGCATCAACCTCGGTAACAATGACGTTTGCACCCAATCCCTTGGCTCGCATTGCTACCCCTTTACCACACCATCCGTAACCAACAACAACTACGGTTTTGCCCGCTACAACGAGGTTAGTCGTCCGGTTAATTCCATCCCATACAGACTGTCCGGTACCGTAACGATTGTCGAACAGGTACTTGCAGTACGCATCGTTCACAGCAACCATTGGGAATTTCAGAGCATCTTCTTTTTCGAGCGACTTCAAACGAAGAATTCCGGTTGTCGTCTCCTCAGCTCCTCCGCGTATGCCCTCGAGCAGATCAGGACGCTCCGCATGGAGAATCGTTACAAGATCACCGCCGTCATCGATCAGGAGATCTGGCTTGCTTTCCAGTGCCCGGACGAGTAGTTCCTTGTACTCCTCAGCCCCCGGGTTGTACTTGGCAAAAACGGTTATCCCATCCTCCACCAAAGCCGCACACACATCATCCTGCGTAGACAGCGGATTGCTTCCTGTAATCGTAACCTCGGCACCACCGGCTTGAACAACCTTAGCGAGATAAGCGGTTTTTGCTTCGAGATGCAATGAAATCGCAACCTTCAGACCTTTGAACGGTTGTTCCTCTTCAAATTGCTTGCGAACCCGGTTCAGCACAGGCATATGCGCCTCTACCCAATCGATTTTTAGATGTCCCTCTGGTGCCAGTTTCAAATCCTTGATTACGCTATTCTGAATTGATGATGAACTCATAATACAGCCTCCCTATATATGAATTATGCAGTACTATAACATATCCAAGCTCCAGGCTTAAGCCTGTGCGGGAAAATGAATCAAAGATATACGGCCCGGTGAGCACCAGAGTCATCATAAGGTATGGCCATAAGGTCATCCAGCAGTGACATTCCGTATCGATTTAAATAATAAAAGATGTTGTATACTCTCTCCTGCGGACGCCCCATAGGAACAATGGAATGACTCAGCAGCTCCCATTGCCTTAGTGAAGCACTATGCTGCTGTTCCAGCGCCTCCTTTGTTTTGTTCAGAAGAAAATCCATCTGAGCCAGTATTCTATCTTTATTGCTCTGTCCTAATTTTGTCAGTCCCGGTTGTACACTGCTTAAGTCTTGTAACAAAGGCTCGTAAAGCTGGTTGAAAGACTCCTTTGTCTCCCGGAAGCGCTGGTCCAAGTCGAGCCCGTTCTGACCCGACAGCCATTCTTGACGCTTATCCTCAAGATTCACATATATATCCTGAAACGTCAATTTATATTTCTCCATATACTTATGGGAAGTATTTTCGATAAGAGTAAAAGACATCCGTGGCAAGATCAGCGGCATTTCAAGCCCCATCTCTGCAAAAGCATACCTTGTGATGGCCCAATAGGAAATTTCACCTTGTCCTAATACCGTTCCAAGGACAGGCAGCAGAGAATCCTGCATTAGCGGACGCGTAAGTACGTTGTTGCTGAACCGCTCCGGATGCTCCGCCAATTCTGCAAGCAGCTCGGCTTCCGTCATGGAGACGAAACCTCTTCTATCTGCAAAAACTCCGTTTTCTCTAAACAGAAGAAGCCGTTTATTATCAAACAGGTAGAACAAGTTCGCACCGTTCACAGGAACATCCGCCTGCAGCTCATAGCCAAGGCCTGTTATGTCACGAGCTGCTAACTGGTACGATTGACCTAAAGATTCATTTTGTCTGATCAGTCTTTCAAAGACGGGAGCTTCCAGGGACCTAAGACATGGATCGGCGGAATCCAAAAGAACGAGACCATACTTGCCAAACAGCATTCCCATTAGCTTCGCGAATGCATCGCTTAGCCCCTTAGAAGTCTCTGCGGACTGACGAAGTAAATTCATTATTTCCGGTTTGAATTCACTGTCCTGAAGCAAGTGCTGAAGCTCATCCAACGCCTGCTTCCATTGTCCCTCCTCAACCGGGGTGAAGCTTACAGACGTTCGAGACCCTTCGTCGCCGTCTATTTTAATCTTGGTCACCTCAAGATCTGCTGACAAAACATGCGTATGGTTTACTTCATCCCAGTCGTGGTCTTCCCCGGCAATCCAAAATACAGGAATAACTGGCCGTCCCAATCTTTTCTCAGCCTCCCGGGCTGCTTGAATGATGGTAATCGCCTTATGCACAACAAGCATAGGTCCGGTAAACAAACCGCTCTGCTGTCCACCGGTAATGACCAAGGTACCATCCTGCTCTAATAAATCGAGAGATTTATGTACCGCATCATGCTGATTATATTTTTCATTATATGACCGAAGACTATCAACCAGCGCTCTGCGGCTGATTCGTTTCCCCTCGGAATGATCCAGCCATTTTACACGCTGCTCCCAGCTGCGCTCATCACGATGATTTCCACCATAAAAACCGCTCACTTGCTCGAAGCGGCCGATGTAATCTTGTGCCAAAAGCGATCCGCCGGATAATGGCTCCGGAACTATATTCATGAGGTATGCCTCCTATTCTGCTTCAACCTAACCGGTCAACTTACTTTATTAAAGCCCTTATTGATTGTACCGAAAATTGATGTCCTTTTCAAAGGAAAAAGAAAAGGGTTTGTCTCAAAGTAGATTTTTAGAATAATAACAGGGACATCTTTTAGAAAAAAGCAAAAATGCTGGCCACACGAGGATTCATCCATGAGTGACCTGCTTGGTTTTGTGGTCGATGGCGTGCTTCTAAAGGTTGTATTTCGTCAGAGCTTCACTTCTCACGTTCCAGATAAGCATAGTTTTCATCTAAGCCATAATCCAAGTCGATAATCAACATTCTTGTCATACGTCCCCAACTTTTATTCACTTAATTCAAATGGGATATCAAGCAGCGCAACTGATGGCGCACCTTCTCATTCTTGAAGAGATCATGCGCGAAGCTGCGGAAAGGACGAAACGATTTCGGAAAAGCGGTAGCGGTCGGCTAAAAGCTTTCCAAAGGAAAGCTACATCGGAAGCATAAACTCGTGTCCCCGAATTTCTTCCGTTAAGGAATAATTCAAGAAATTCGGGGGCAAGAGCGATTGTAGGAACGATTCGTACACGTAGCGTCTACGATAGACAAAAAGGGCGTCCTAGGTCAACGGACCTTTTAGGACACCCCCACAATACATATTTACTCCCTTAAGCGTAGGCTTTGGCAACCCAATGGCCTTTAGAAACTTCCACCAATTCGGTATCTTTTTCATCAAGGACAACGGTACCATCTTCACCTTTGGCTGCAGAAATCGGTCCTTGCATATCATTTTCCATGATCAGGCGCTTCTTGTTAGCTTCGATCTCCGGATCGGGAATCGGGATTGCCGACAGCAGCGTCTTGGTATATGGATGAATCGGATTCGCATATAACTCTTCGCTATCTGCAAGCTCCACCATCTTACCAAGATACATAACAGCTACGCGATCACTGATATGCTTAACCATAGACAAATCATGCGCAATAAAGAGGTAAGTCAGACCAAGGCGGTCCTGCAAATCTTGAAGCAGATTGACCACCTGCGCTTGTATTGACACATCCAGTGCCGAAATCGGCTCGTCACAAATAATAAACTTTGGATTTACCGCGAGCGCACGCGCAATACCAATCCGCTGACGCTGACCACCCGAGAATTCATGCGGATACCGCGTAGCATGGTCGCTGTTCAAGCCGACCATATCCAGCAGCTCTTCGACACGTTTTTTCCGTTCAGCACGGCTGCCGGCCATACCGTGGATATCCAGCGCTTCCCCGATAATGTCAGTGACCGTAAAACGTGGATTCAACGAGGCGTATGGATCCTGAAATATCATCTGCATATCACGGCGCATCGCCTTCATTTTTTTCGGCGGCAGCTTGTAAATATCTGTTCCGTTGAACGTTACGCTTCCGGCAGTAGGTTCATACAGACGGAGAATTGTCCGCCCTGCAGTTGATTTACCACAACCGGATTCGCCTACCATACCGAGGGTTTCACCTTCACGGATGTTGAAGTTGAGATTGTCCACCGCTTTTAGGATATTGCCTTTTCCGACATTAAAATATTTTTTCAATCCATTTACTTCAATTAGATTGTTGCTCTTCATGATGACTCAGCCTCCCCTGCCATCGGATGAAGGTTCCAGCAGCGCGCCGCATGCGTATCGCTGAACTCCGTTGTACCCGGACTAATTCGTTCGCAAATTCTCATCGCTTCATCACAGCGGGCGCAGAACGCACATCCCGCCGGAGGTTTAATAAGATCGGGTGGTGTACCGATAATCGGGATAAGCGGCTCATCCTTCTTCTGGTCCAAACGCGGCATGGAGCGAAGCAGTCCCTTGGTGTAAGGGTGCTTAGGATTTTTGAAAATCTCCCACTTCGTTCCCGTTTCTACAACCTCTCCAGCGTACATAACGATAACCCGGTCACACATACCGGCTACAACACCAAGGTCATGCGTGATCAGAATGATAGATGTGCCTAGACGATCCTGCATGTCTTTCATGACATCCATAATCTGAGCCTGGATAGTTACGTCAAGCGCGGTTGTTGGCTCGTCCGCAATCAGCAGTGCAGGATTGCAGGCAAGCGCAATCGCGATCATGGCACGCTGGCGCATACCACCGGAAAACTCATGCGGATATTGGCTGAAGCGCTCTTCCGCATTTTTAATGCCGACAAGCTTGAGCATTTCAATAGCCTGTTTTTTCGCTTCGCCCGCAGACATGTTCTGGTGTTTAATGAGCACCTCGGTAATTTGCTTACCTATTCTAATGGTCGGATTCAGGGAAGTCATCGGATCTTGAAATATCATTCCGATATCTTTACCACGAATCGCTTCCATTTGTTTGTTACTTTTCTTGAGAAGGTCTTGTCCTTGAAAAATGACCTCTCCTTTTTTAATCTCTGATGGCGGGGACGGAATCAGACGCATGATTGTCTGGGCGGTAACACTTTTACCGCTGCCGGATTCACCAACAATGGCAACCGTCTCCCCTTTGCCAACTTCAAAATTCATGCCGCGAACAGCTTTAACTTCACCACCGCGTACACGGAACGAAACGTTGAGGTCTTTAACCTGCAAAATTGGTTCCATACCTTCCCACCTCCTATTTTTTCAGTTTCGGATCGAGTGCGTCACGCAGGCCATCACCGAAAATGTTAAATGCGAGCATCGTCAAGCTGATAAAGAGGGCTGGGAACAGCATCCGCCAAGGATAGTACATCCAGCCGGACAAAGCATCGTTAATCATGGAGCCCCATGAAGCGACCGGCGCTTGGACACCCAAGCCGAGGAAGCTCAGGAAAGCCTCAGCAAAGATCGCATTCGGCACGGACAGTGTCAACGTAACGATAATGGGACCGAGTGCGTTCGGAATTAAGTGACGGAACAAGAGCCTTGGAGCGCCAGCACCCATAGAACGTGAGGCCAGCACATACTCCCTGCTCTTCAGTTGCATAATTTCTCCCCGCACAATCCATGACATGTTAATCCAACCGGTAATCGTTAAGGCAAGTATGATCGTACCTAAACTTGGTTCAAATACGACCAGCAGCAGAATCGTAACTAAGAGATAAGGTATCGAGTACAAAATCTCTGCGAATTTATTCATGAACTCATCGACACGGCCGCCAAAATAGCCCATCACGCCGCCGTAAATGACACCAATCATAAGGTCAATTGCCGCCGCCGCAAGTCCGACGATCAAAGAGATACGCGCGCCCATCCATGTACGGACAAACACGTCACGTCCCAAATCGTCGGTGCCGAACCAGTGCTCCGAAGAAGGAGGCATATTCGTATTCATGAGATCGTTTGTTTCATAGTCATACTTCGAGATCATTGGGCCGAGGATGGCCATAATAATGATCAATATCATAATAATCAAACCGGTCATGGCAAGCTTGTTCTTGCGCAATCGTTCCCAGGAGTCACGCCAAGCCGACAAGCTTTCACGCTGAATGACTTCGGATTGCTTTTCATCAACGCCAATCTTTTGGAAATCTTCAGGTTTCAGGTTTTGTGCCGCGGGGTTCGGTATCGTCTGTTCTGTCGTCATCGTGTTAGCCCTCCTTCCCGCCACTCAGTTTAATACGCGGATCTACGAGTACATAGGCAATATCCGTCAAGAAACGAGCAAGCATCAACAAGATTCCGTAAAAAATCGTAATCCCCATAATTACCGTATAATCGCGGTTTGTAATACTATTCACGAACTGTTTGCCGATACCGCCGATACCAAAGATTTGTTCAATAACAACCGATCCGGTAATGATGTTTGCCGTCATCGGACCAACATAGGTTACGACTGGTAGAATACCGTTACGAATGACGTGACGGAACATAATAGCAAACCAGTTTAAACCTTTTGCTTTAGCAGTTTTAATATAGTCTGAATGCAATACTTCAAGCATGCTTGAACGGGTCAAGCGTGCGATAAATGCAATCGGTTGGGCAGACAATGCCATCACCGGAAGAACATAATCCAGCGGGCCGTCAAAACCCATAACGTTAAACAACCCTGCCTTTTCAGCCAAAACGTATTGAAGCAAGGAAGCCAGCACGAAGCTCGGCACCGCGATACCCAATACGGAAACAATCATCGCAACGTTATCGATCAGTTTGCGGTGATATAGAGCTGCTAGCATACCTAGCAATACGCCAACAATGACAGAAACGACAATCGCTATTAGACCTAGTTTCAAGGATGGAGCGAATGTTTCTGTAATGATATCGGTAACGCTTTGGTTTTGCTGTTTCATGGACAATCCAAAGTCACCCTGCACTATATTTCCCAAGTATTTCGTGTACTGCTGAAAAATCGGTTTATCCAAATCATACTGCTCCATCAGCCTCGCCAATATTTCAGGCGAAGGCTTTTTTTCTCCCATAAACGGATCTCCCGGTATGGCTTTCATGAGAAAAAAAGTGGCTGAGATCAGTATGAATAACGACACAAGCATGTAAAAAAACTTACTCGCTACATACCTCAGCATCCCGCATCCCCCTAGTTGATAGTTGTTCTATGCCAAGTCTAGTTTTATTGTAAACAACACTAGAACGAATAATCAATTCTATAAGTTACACCAAACAAAACAAGATTTGGAAAAAGTTCGATCAATACAAAAAAATCGGGATATATATGGGGCGAATCCCCACATATATATCCCGAGTAGTAGTCTTTCATACAAAGTTCTACGAATGACTACTCAATGTATGCACGTGTGAAATCAATATCACCTTTGTAATCAAGAGTAAGACCTTTGACCCAAGGTTTAACCAAAGATACGTTGGAATAGTAGAACAACGGCAAAACTACCTGATTATCCTGAACCAGAATTTTTTCAGCATCTGCCATCATTTCCATACGCTTTGCATTGTCACTTGAACTGTAAGCTTCGTTCACAAGCTTGTCATACTCTTCGTTTTTAAAGCCGCTGTCATTGTTACCGCTCTTCGATGTCCACATATCAATGTAAGTCATAGGATCGTTATAGTCTGCGCCCCAACCTGAACGAGCGATTTGATAATCGAGATTTTGACGATTTTTCAAGAAAACGCCCCACTCTTGGTTTTGAACCTTAACTTCTACACCAAGATTTTTCTTCCACATATCGGAGACTGCAAGTGCAATTTTCTTATGGCGATCATCGGAGTTATGGATCAGTGTAACTTCAGGCAGTGTAGTGTAGCCTTCTTCCTGCATACCTTGAGCAAGCAGTTTTTTGGCCTCATCCAGATTTTCTTCGAAATACGTATCAGGTACTTCTGTACGATACTCCTCTTTCACACCTTTAATACCCGGTGGAACAAAACCGAAAGCTGGGATTTCTCCAGCCATTGTGATCTTCTCAGTAATTGCTTTACGATCTAATGCCATCGAGAAAGCTTTACGTATGTTCACGTTATCAAACGGCTTTGCAGTCGTGTTGAAAACATAAAAATACGTAGAGGAGATACCTTTAATATTCAGCTCTTCTGGAAGCTCTTTCTTCACAGCGTTCAACTGATCGGTAGGAATGCTACCTGTTGGCTGTCCTGCATAGTCCAGCTCATTATTCCGGTAGCTTGAAAGTTCTGTAGCAGAGCTATTTACAATGCTCATTTCTACTTTTTCCAATTTAACGGACTTGTTATCCCAATACTGATCATTTTTGACCAGTTCAATTTTTTGTCCCTTTGTAATCTTAGACATTTTGAAAGGACCGTTACCAATCAATGTTTCCGGTTTCGTTGCCCATTTATCATTGTCCTTCGCAGATGAATGAATTGGGTAATACGTTTGGAAAGACATCAGATTTAGGAAGTACGGAGTAGGATTCTCAAGCGTAACTTCGAGTGTATGGTCGTCAGTTGCTTTAATGCCTACTTCATTAGCGTCTTTAATGTCGCCAAGGTTGTATGCTTCTGCATTTTTAATATAATACAGTTGGTAAACATACGGAGGAGCAGGAGTGAACTTTGGATCCAATACACGTTTCCAAGCAAATTCAAAGTCTTTCGCGGTTACAGCATCGCCGTTACTCCACTTAGCGTCTTTGCGGAGTGTGAAGACATATTTCAAACCGTCTTCAGAAATTTTCCATGATTCAGCTACGGCAGGTACGGGTTCACCGTCAGTACCTTTACGTGCGAGACCTTCGAACACAGCGTTAATAACTGTGTTGGACGCATTGTCTTGAGATTGTCCCGGATCCAATGTAGGAGGCTCGGAAGCGAAATTCATACGGAAGACTTGTTCTTTAGGTTTTCCGTTGTCACCTTTGGCGCTCTGGTCATCGTTTTTGTTGTTGGATCCGCATCCGGCCAACACTGTACCGATGGCAAGAATCAGCGTCAAGAGTAGCAATAGGCTTTTGTGTTTCTTCATCTTGCAGTTTCCCCCTCATAGATTTTAGGTATATGCTTACCGATTATACAACCAGTGGTCAAAAAAATCCATTAAAAGCCCCACAGAAATATCTCCCTGTGAGGCATTTGACACATGATTGTAAAAGTTTTCTTATGTTACTTTTCCCTTACATGACTTTAAATATGTATTGGACCAATCCGAAAAATGTAAAAATTATGTAACTTATGCTCATCGTTACAAATGCTAGACGCCAAACGACACGCAGCAATCGCTTTCCGTCAACCCGCCCCTTCCAACGGTTTTGAGCCCCCCCGATCAATCCCGCCGTTATTAGGAGTAGAAGAAGAATTAAGTAAAACCCGAATTTGGTTTGGAACAAGTTATTAAACAGAGCGGATACGGAAATTAATAAAAACACAGTAGTTACATCCATTGCAAGTTTCATCGCCTGTCTCTTGTCTTTCTTGCGCAGAGTAACGATCAAGTAAACCAGAATGAAAGGTATGACGGGTACAACACTCATAATAATGAGAAGATCCATTCTCACGCCTCCTAAACATGAATACCTTCTATCAGCCGCCATAAAAGACGGTGGACCGGTGTGGATACACCAACACGTTCCGCCATACGGACTATACTTCCGTTTATCGATGAAACTTCTGTTGTACGTCCTTCCAGGACGTCCTTGAGCATCGAGGACGTGTTACCCGAAGTTGCTTGACACACCTGAAGTATCTGCTCCCACAGGTCGGTCTCCCAGGGAATATTGCAAGCCGAATATACGGCAATACCTTCTTCATAGAGTTCCTTCATAAGGTGCATACGCTCCTCAGATTCCAGAAGCTCCCCGTTCGGAATCCGCCATACGGCGGTTAATGGATTGATCACAGCATTCATCAACAATTTCCGATAGATCATGATATCCAATTCTTTCGACAAAAAAACGTCAAATCCTGCTCTTTCCAGCTGAACAGCGAGCGCTTTTTCAGATTCGCTTCCCTCAGAAGGATCTGCCTTCTCATCATCCGAAAAAGAACTCCCCGCTTGTCCAACCCAGGTTGACCCCTGTCCGGCATGCGTGACTTCCGAAAGTCCGCTTCGCTTTGCGCCTTCAGTCGTCACTGCAGCATATAGTGTCCAGGCAGGCAGCTCTCGTCTCAACCTTTCCATGTGACCCGTTCCGTTCTGAAAACATAGGAGTCTCCGGTGTTTCGACGAATAAGGAGCAAACAGTTCTTCAACCACTTTAGTTATTCCCGTCTGTTTGACCATCAGAAATATATAATCATCTTCACCCGCCCCTCCAATCTCATGATATCTTGAGATTGGCTCTGCCTGGAAAGATTCAGACGGAACATGAATTGAATCTTGCTCCCTTATAACCGTAATTCCGTTTGAGCGCAGCTGCTCAGCCTGCTCCTTACTGCGGCACCAAAAAGTTACATCCGCTCCGCTGGCAGCAAGTCTGCCTCCGTATAACAGCCCCAGTGAACCTGCGCCAATAATATGAATAGTCATTTGTGAAATCCCCCGTCCATGTATGTCATATCAACTTCTAGTATATATCAAGAACATTTCAGACCATACAAATAACCCGTTCCGGCGCATCCATAATGCGCGTAGAGCGGGTTATAAGCCTATGCCTTCTTCAGGCTATTCAATTCGTTCGAGATTACCGTTTGCATCCATTTTGAAACGGGTCTTGAGCTCTTCTTCCTCTTCATTTAAGAAAGCAAGTCTTCTAGCCCGATCCATAATTTGAATCAATGCCTTGTAGTCATCATTGACGACATGATAGTCTGTCTTCACTTCACTAACTTCTTTCAATAGACGAGCATTCTCTCCTCGGAGTTTAGCCAGTTCTTCTTCCTTCTCACGCAGATTTCTCTCAAGCATTTTGTACTGGCGTCCGCTTTCCTGCAGTCCACCCTTCCATTGGCGGAGGAACCGGATTACCGCATCGATAGAAAGTGTTTCTTCACTGGCTCCCTCACTCTTATAGCTCTCCTGCTCGAATTCAGCATGGACCAAACCTGCCACTTGAGGTCCTGCAGATGTTGGCTGTTTCTTGTAATAGCTTCGTTTTTGACGTTGAGATTTCGCCAAACTAATCGCTTCCTCGTATTTCTTGCGCACACAGCTGTTCCACCTGAATCCACAGGCAGCTGATGTCCGGCCAATCCGTTCTCCGACCTCTTCAAATGCTGCTAACTGTGTACTGCCTTCCCGAATGTGACGAAGGGTCACCTCCGCTAAAATCAAATCATCCTCTACGCTCCATGCATCCTGTCTCACTGCTGACATACCATAAAACCCTCCTAACGACATCCTAAAATAACCGTCTTCAATACCGCATAACTCGGTTGCTGAATAGGGTATAAAAGCTGCTTAATTCATTTCTATGCCTCTCATAGAGTTCATAGAATCTATTTGATACTAAAATGTATTTCCATTTTAAATACAGAACATACACCTACAGTCGGATTTGTAGTAAAAATACGACTCCATTCCATATTTCAAGTACATAAATCACATTTATTCGAAATTTCAGCTTGATTTCGCCAGTTAGACATTTACACGATTTTACCATGACGTTATAATGTACATAGCAATAAGCATTGTCCGTACATATGAGAGGAGGATATGATCGTGGCACGCATGTTTCGAGTACTCGGTTTTTTCACACTGACCATCGGTTTGATGGCTTTTGCCGGGGGCTTGGTTGAAATGGCTCTGCTCTTCTTCCTGCAGACGGCGTTTTTCGTGATTCTGGGATATTTGAACTTCACGGAGAGAACCTATATTCTTCTCTTCTGGGCTTATATGATCGTGACCTTTACCGGCTTCAGCTATTGGACGATCTTCGAAATGGGCCTACCACTCTAACATCCCAGCTTATGAAAACAGATAAAAAAGCGATCAGGCAGTCTTTTGCCGGTCGCTTTTTTAATGCGCTTACATACTGCTTCATCTGAATTAACGGCTATATTTAAATAAGACAAGGGTTGATATTTGAGCACTACACGTCATATATTGGTTAAAATGAAGGGATTGCGTATTCCTGAGAAACCAGACATTTTTATCAAGGGGGATACCCGTTTGATTGCGCATAAACCACGCCTATACATAATACTTCTCCTCTGCATGCTGCTTATCATTGGTACCGCTGTAGGTCCCAAAACCGCATTTGCTCTTCCTGAGACGACAGCAGTCGACTCGGAAGAAGCACGAAAGCTGCTTGAGGACAGCCTATCTATTGTGGAAATCGATCATGAGATCGAACGAATCGGAAAGAGACAAAAAGAGCTTGAACAAATCCAAAGCTCTCTGGAGACCAAAATATCAAACATCGAACTGCAAATCCAAGAACGCCAAGAACAGGCCGGTATCGTTCTAAGGGCTTACTATATGGGAGAACGTGAAAGTCTGCTCAACCTGCTTCTGTCTGCACAAAGTCTAACCGGATTTTTCAGAATACTGGATTTTTACGATCTGATTATACAAAATGACCAAGCCATCTTAAGAGCTTACAATCAACAGTATAAAGAGCTTGTGTCTGCTCAAATGAAAGCTTCCCGTAATGCAGCCCAGCTGACGGAAGTTAAAGATAACCTTGTCAAGCAGAGAGCGCGTGTGCTGGCACTGGAGGAACAGGTGAATGGGGCACTTGCTTCCAGCAGCAATCCCCAGGCTATGGCTAAGTTAATCGAGGAATTTACGTTGTATTGGGAGAACGTCGGTATCTATGAGGTTAAACGCCACTTTCAGGCTCTGGCTGGTGCTATGAATAACCTCCCTACCTTTATCCAGGGCAGCAAGAATATGCTTAAGACGAACGGAAAAGAATATACGATTAACATTAATGAAAATGATTTAAATGAATTTTTGAGGTCAGAGAATGAATTGTTTAACACCTTTGCATTTCATTTTGACGATGGAAAAATATCTGCCGAGGGAGAAAGCGGTAACTTATCACTTCTCATTGAAGGACGTTACACCATCATAAATGATCCCGAGAACGCTATAATGTTTCAGATCGACAAGCTTGTATTCAATCGGATCGAACTGCCTGATACGACTAGGCAAGCACTCCAGAACGAGTTCGATATGAACTTTTATCCCAAACAGCTCGTTTCCTTCCTAAAGGCAACGGAGGTTAGCACTGATAATAAGGTCCTGTATGTTAAACTTGAGCTCGACATGTAAGAGTGCGAGATAAAGATCCACTTTACTCCGAAGTTTATACTTTCTTATCGCTTAAAAAGAAAAAGCTGCCGAAATCGGCAGCTTTTCTTGAATTATTTAGATGAAACCTTATACTGTTCCCGAAACTCTTCTACAGTCATATGACCGTTCAAAAGGTCACTCACTAACCTCGAATACATTAAAAAGCCGTCCCCGCGTCCGAAATCCAGTTTCACAGCTTCTTCACGTTCCAATAGCGATCGAAGCCGGTCCAAAGATTCTTTCCAGCTCTCCGAACGATTGATAGCGCTGTCAGTAATACTGTAAAAATCGGACAATGCTGGTAATTTACCTGTACTTTCAGCCCATTTACGCTCCATTTCTTTCGATGTCATCTCAGAAACCCAGGCCATCGCAAGCTGAGATGACTCGCTCTGTGAGGTTACAGCAACACTTCGGGAACGAACAACAGGTTTTCGTTTTTCCTTGCTGTAGTCTGGAAGCCAAAGTCGATATCCCTCAGGAAAGTCCCTCCTAAAGACGGAATAAGCTGCGATAGCGACAGAAGCGTTATCGCCTTCTATCTCCTCCATCAGAGCCGCTACGTCATCTGTCAGCTTGAGCCAGGAAGCACCTGCAGGAGGAGCCAGCATGCGCAATATCTCTTTATCCGGTCTTGCAGGATCACCACTCAGTGCACTTACAGCAGCCGCAAATGCATACGGATCTTCCGGATCCAAGACAAACACAGGTTTTTTTCCCATGCTTTTCTTGAAATCCTGCCAACTCTTACGGCTGGATGGCAGCTCAGAGACCGTTTCTTCATCCGCTTGCCAAGCAAGTACATAAGGATCCATATCAAACGGAATCCCCCACTGATAACCGTTCCACTGAACAGACGAAAGCAAGCCCCCCAAAAGCTGAGAATCAGGCACAACAGCTTGTGAAGCGTCTATTGGGCGTAAAAACCCCTTAACCGCGAGCGATTTAATCCAGTGGCTGTCAATGAATAAAACATCAGGACCTTCGCCAAGGCTCATTTTTTGAATAAGAGATTCCTCACTAGAACCTAACGTTTCCATAGGAATGATCTCAACCTCTGCACCTGTCTTCTCCATGAATTGTTCATTCATCTGATGAAGTGTATCGAGCTCAGCATCGTCCATCTGAACAGCAATTTGTATCGGTCCCAAGTCACTCTCCGGTGTATCAGGCGTTTGTGATGGCGGGACAGGTTCTTTGCCAGGAGGATCACTGCCTATATGTCTAGTAAATTCAAAGCTCGGAGATAGGCTGGTTAAAGAAAGAAGTAATATGGCAAAAAGAAACCAATAGTTTTTTCGTTTCATACCTTCTCCTTTCCTTCTTGAGCTCTGTCCTTATTTTACCAGACTCATAGGGCTCTTGTCCTACCTTTTTTATAGATAAACAAGACCATTTTTCACCATTTCAATTG
This sequence comes from Paenibacillus uliginis N3/975, assembly GCF_900177425.1. Classification (NCBI taxonomy): domain Bacteria; kingdom Bacillati; phylum Bacillota; class Bacilli; order Caryophanales; family Paenibacillaceae; genus Paenibacillus; species Paenibacillus uliginis. The sequence goes on from NZ_LT840184.1 coordinate 4,366,527, forward strand.
AACTAAAGATTCTTGGCTTGAACATCACATCGATTAGGTCTTATTTAAGGTACAAAAATCAAGCAGGTCACCCAAACTCATCAGGTAACCTGCTTTTGCTTTTTTTCTGAGAGTTGTTCCTATTATTCATTTAGAAATCTTTTGTTCGGACAACACCCTCCAGATTGTATCATTTCCCGGAAAATAGAGTTTACAGCAAATCTGCCGCCAACTGGGCCAGCTTCGACCGCTCGCCTTTCGTCAACGTGATATGACCACTCAGACTTTCCTGTTTAAAGCGCTCAACAACATAAGTCAACCCGTTACTAACAGCATCCAAGTAGGGATGATCAATCTGCTCCGGATCTCCCATCAAAATAACCTTACTTCCTTCCCCTGCACGGGAGACGATCGTTTTGACTTCATGTCGGGATAAATTCTGGGCCTCATCCACAATAATGAACTGGCCTGGAATGGAGCGTCCTCGTATATAAGTCAGTGCCTCTACTTGAATACTTCCAAGCCCCATTAAAATTTTATCAATATCGCCTGCTTTTTTTGTATCGAACAGAAATTCCAGATTATCATATATCGGCTGCATCCACGGGCGGAGCTTTTCTTCTTTTTCACCGGGTAGATAACCGATATCTTTCCCCATAGGAACGACCGGCCTTGCGATCAGCAGCTTTTTGTATTTGTGGTCATCCTCTACTTTACACAAACCGGCGGCTAGTGCGAGCAGTGTCTTGCCTGTACCGGCCTTGCCTGTTATCGTAACCAATGGTATATCGTCATTCAATAATAGCTCTAAAGCCATTCTCTGTTGAGCATTGCGGGCTGATATCCCCCACACCGGATCGTTGCTGAGATAAAGAGGCTCCAGCCTTGTGGCATCCGAGTTCACGCGAAGCAATGCCGACTTTCCGCTTCCCATCTCGTCTTTCAAAATAACAAATTCATGTGGAAAGAGGGTATACGGAAGCTGAAGAGGCTTGATTGGTAATGAACGATAGCTGTAAAACTCATCTATTACTGATGGGTGTACCTTCAGAGTTGTATGGCCTGCATACAACTCACTCGGGTCCGCTGTTCTGTCAGACAAATAATCCTGGGCTGTCAGACCAAGCACATCCGCTTTAATTCTGACCAGCACATCCTTGCTGACCAACACGACAGGACGCGAATTTTCTTTAGGTTCTTCCTCCAATTTATAATTCAAAGCGACGGCCAGAATCCGATTGTCGTTCGAGGCCTCGCAAAACATCTCTTGTACCTTAACAAAGCTGCGGTGGTTCAGCTCAACCTTGAGTCTGCCTCCGTGTTCTAATGGAACACCATCATGCAGTTGTCCCTTCTCCCTGAGTCCGTCAAGCAGACGTGATACAGAGCGGGCATTCCGTCCGAGCTCATCGGCATTTCGCTTCTTGGAGTCGATTTCTTCAAGTACAACAGCGGGAATGACCACATCATGCTCCTCAAATGCAAAAATTGCATTAGGATCGTGCAACAGAACGTTGGTATCCAGTACAAAAATTTTTTTCATCGTATCCCCTCCACTGCTCCTTCATTACACACATCCACCACATTATCGAAGCAAACCCCATATAGTTCGTTCTATGCTGTATGAAAGGACAAAATGAACCTTTGAGACTGCTATTCTCAAGTTATTGGCCAGGGCGCGCTGCTGTATTACTAACCATCACCTCCTTTCAGAATACAAGAGGTTTACAATAAATAGGCAGTTTACGACAACAGCTGTCAATGTAATGACAGAGTCCGTACTTGCCACGCAAAAATCTGCAAAAACGTACAAAAAAAGCCCAGTGATAACATCACTAGGCTTTTCGCATGGCAGCAAAAACTTGTCCGTCAAGCTTTTCGGCTGCGCGCTCATCATAAATTTTAACATACTCAGGAGATGCAACTAATTCAATACCGTGAAAAAGTGCATTCCTCACCGCTTCAACATGAATGTCGAAACAACACATGTCAAATGGCACTTCATCCAGAGGGCCCTGACGAACTTCAGCACGACCTCCGATAGCAAATACTTGTTCGTCTCCATACACCGTTACGGTCACAAGTGGATTTTGCTTGAGATTGTTCACAAGCCGTGAACGATAATCAATCGCTAACCGGAGTGTGAAAGGATCTACCACATAAATCCATGAAATAATGCTCGAAGTCGGGCCGCCGGATTCAGCATCCACCGTATTTAGCAAAACGAATGTTTCGGGCTGCAGTTTCTGCATCAAAGCTTCCGTCAATTGCGTAGTGGGTTGGGACATTACACCGGCCTCCTGTACAATGAACTTTCGTTTGTTACATTGTATTATATCACAGCGTAAAACTTGCCTTCTTTTGTCACGGCTTAGATGCGGATTCCGTATTTGTACCCTCCGGTTCACGGGTATGCTTGCCGGCCAGTTCATCTTTCAATGCTTGCTTCGCTTTCGTCAGCTCACTGTCGCTAATATAAACGAAAGGACTACGCCATTCGCCAGTAAGCGGCACAAATTTCACATCTTCTTTTTTAATGTCGTAATACGCCATGATCATATTTTTAACCTGATCTTTTTCAAGATCGGTTTTCATATTATCGTCCACCGCATCAAGTACATTAAACGCTTTTGTTGCTCCACCGAACGACTTCATTCGGTCGATCAGAGAATGAAGCACCTCACTCTGACGGGCATTCCGGTCAAAGTCGTTGGACTCCTTAGTCTTCGGCTTACAGTTCATCGACTTCCGGTAGCGGACATAATCCAGTGCTTGCTTTCCATCAAGCTCTTGCGGACCGACCTTCAAATTTATATCGGTTCCGTCCACAGAGTCCCGGTGGCACATGTTATATTTCACGTCCACGTTCACTCCACCGAGGGCATTAACTACATCACGGAATCCCTGAAAGTCAAGAACGGTAACGTAGTCTATATCCACATCCAGATATTTTCCAAGCATCGTCTTCATTTGGTCTTCGGCAAGAATACCACTCTTCTTTTCCTGCGTCTTGAATATAGGATAGAAAGCATTCAGCTTCTGGTTGGATTTATAACCTTCCAGCTGCAAGCTTGTATCTCTTGGCAATGATATCAATGTGGCTGAATTCGTCTCCGGATGCATCGAAACGACCATAACCACATCCGTAAGATGAGTCCCGGTTTCCGGCCGATGGTCCGTACCAAGCAGGAGCATCGTGATCGGTTTGACCTTAGCTGACTGCTCCGGGGCTACCTTCTCATTATTACCGGTATCAAGTATACCGTTCTCAACCTTGAGGTATAAACTTCCGGCATAAACCGCAACTCCTAAAACCGCCAGTAGCACAAGAATCAGAATAATTTTAAAAAATGATTTCACACCGCTTTTTTTCTTTGGAGGCGGCTTCTTTTTGCTTTGTCCCCCGCTTTTTGCTCTCGGAGGTAGATTAGATTGACCAGAACTCATATCATAACACCTTTTTTCATTCAATTTAGAGGAATGTCCGATAAACACCCCAACATAGGAGCATTTACCGGACCATGTGTACTTCTCTCTCTTTTATAAACGAGGGTGACTGGCAAAAAGTTTCCGGATCAACCGGCAGGGTAAAATTTAGCGTGTTTTCGCTTCCGTCTGAGATTTCCTTTTCTGACGGTCCTCTACAAAATAGCGGATCCGAACCATCAACATCAGCGCCACTGCAACGAGCAGACATTGGATAATCGGCAGTTTGTCAACTTGAAAGATGAGCAGCATGCCGGAGCCCAGTGCCATCAGGATATACAGGAGAATTTCTTTCAGAAGCGGAAGCTTCTGCTTCACCCGGAACACCTTGTTGTACACGTAAGTAATAAGCACAAAAATGATGATATAGGAAATGAGAGGATGCGCGGCAAACCAGACTTGCATAACAGGTTCACTCCTTTACGATAGGAAACACATTCAGCGACTTCTATATTAGAGAAGGTTGCTCTCTCTATTATAGATTCGATTCCGCCATTTTACGATGCTTTTCTGCACGTTCGCGTTCACTCTTGTTCAAAACCTTCTTACGAAGACGAACGGACTTCGGTGTAATTTCACAATATTCATCGTCATTCAGGTACTCTAGCGCTTGCTCCAATGAGAACATACGAGGTGTTTTCATCTTAACGGTATCGTCCTTCGTAGCAGAACGTACGTTAGTAAGCTGCTTCTCTTTGCAGATATTTACAACGATGTCGTTATCACGAGTATGCTCGCCGACGATCATACCTTCGTAAACTTCAGTACCTGGCTCCAGGAACAGTGTTCCACGGTCTTCCACGGACATCATGCCGTAGAATGTCGTTGATCCGTTCTCGGTTGAAACCAGAACACCTTGGTGACGTCCGCCAACCTGGCCACCATGTAGCGGTCCGTAGCTGTCGAAAGCATGGTTCATCACACCATAACCACGTGTCAGTGTCAGGAAGTGAGTACGATAGCCAATCAGTCCACGAGCAGGAATCAGGAACTCTAGACGTACCTGACCGTTACCGCTGTTAACCATGTTAACCATCTCGGCTTTACGGGAGCCCAGACTTTCCATAATTGCGCCCGTGCTGTCTTCAGGCACATCGATCATCAGACGTTCGATCGGCTCCATTTTGACACCGTCGATTTCTTTTACGATAACTTCAGGCTTGGATACCTGCAGCTCATATCCTTCACGACGCATGTTCTCAATCAGGATGCTGAGGTGAAGCTCGCCGCGACCAGATACAATATAAGCATCCGGGCTGTCTGTCTCATCCACACGAAGGCTGACGTCTGTTTCCAGCTCTTTAAAGAGACGATCACGCAGTCTACGGGATGTAACCCATTTACCTTCACGTCCTGCAAACGGACTGTTGTTAACGAGGAACGTCATTTGCAGTGTAGGCTCATCAATCTTAAGCACAGGAAGGGCTTCAGGATGCTGAGGATCCGCAACGGTTTCGCCAATGTTAATGTCTTTAATACCGGAAATGGCAACAATGTCTCCCGCTCCCGCTTCAGCGATCTCTACACGCTTCAAACCTTGAAAACCAAACAGCTTCTCAATACGAGCAGTCTTGCTGGAACCGTCGCGGAGCATAACGGTAACTGGTTGTCCTTGCTTGATAATACCACGGTTCACGCGGCCAACAGCAATCCGACCCAAATATTCGTTGTAGTCCATCAATGTTACGAGGAACTGTAAAGGCTCGTCCACTTTCTCGGTTGGGGAAGGGATATGCTCGATAATCGTTTCGTACAGAGCAAGCATGTTGTCATCCTGTTTCTCTGCATCAAGACTTGAAGTACCGTTCAGTGCGGATGCGTACACAACTGGAAACTCCAGTTGTTCGTCGTTCGCGCCAAGCTCGATAAACAGGTCCAGAACTTCATCTATAACTTCCGCCGGACGAGCTGCCGGACGGTCGATTTTGTTAACAACAACAATAGGAGTTAGGTTGTGCGCAAGCGCTTTGCCAAGCACAAATTTCGTCTGAGGCATACATCCTTCATAAGCATCAACAACAAGCAGTACACCGTCAACCATCTTCATGATACGTTCCACTTCGCCACCAAAGTCAGCATGGCCTGGAGTATCCACAATGTTGATTAGAAAATCTTTATACGTTATGGCCGTATTTTTGGCCAAAATGGTAATCCCGCGTTCACGTTCCAGGTCATTCGAGTCCATCGCCCGCTCCTGCAAAGTTTCGTGCTCCCGGAAAATACCGGATTGCTGCAGCAACTGGTCGACAAGCGTCGTTTTTCCATGGTCAACGTGGGCAATGATTGCGATGTTGCGAATCTGATCTCTAGATTGCATAAATATATCTCAAATCCCTTCTTTTCGAATGAGCCACCCAAAGAAGCGCCGGGCGTTAATGCCAACCGACGCTTCAACATAACCACTATATTATAGGTAATCTGATACAGAAATCAAGTCTTTTCAGAAAATTTCCAGTAAAATTACCATCCGCGGCTCCATTTTCCGCCCTTCGTCCGGTTACGTCCATAAATAAGCCAGATCCCTGCTGCGATCAAAACAAGCGCGATAATATAAAACGCTCCAGTGTCTAACCAAGTGAAAATAAAGATCACAACCGATAAAAGCATCAGACCAAGTGCCATCGGAAATACGGCCCCGGGACGAGGTTTCTCATAAATATAATACTCATATAAACCTACTGCAACACCCAAAATAAGGATCGGCCACAACGAGCGCATCAGATCCCATCCCCAGAAACTGCAGATAAGGAACAGCACTCCATAAACCGTCAGAATCCCGCCGGGGATCAAGATCGCTGCTGACGCACGACGGCCAAAGAACAATACATGAAGAAGCAGACCCGGTAGAAGCAGGACTAGCGGCCATAAGGTACGGCCCAAAAACCCAAACACTCCAAGCTTACCGAGCAAAATTACAACGCCTGCCGTAACGATAAACAAACCGAGCATTAAATCTTTTTTGGAGGACATCTCATCACCCTCTTTATTTAATATGTACGATCGCAAGAAAATGTAGTTATCTTAATCTTATCCGAAACCGACAAAAAAAACCATATCCTGAGCTTGTACCCCATAAAAAAACGTTGGACTCGATTCACAACGAAAAAAAAGGGAGCCCTAGGATCTCTTTGGACCTTGTGGGCATCCCCGTTCTATAACATACAGCCTTACTTTTTTAACATTTTTAATCCGCTTAAGCCTATGACCAAGAGCGCCAACATTGCAGGTAAAATGCTATGGGACTGAGGTGCCCAGTAGGCAATAAGTAGTCCAGCCTTGGAATCCTGAAGTAGCATGTCCCCTGCCGTATAAGCAAGAATTCCTGCCCCGATATACAGCAGGATCGGAAATTTCTGAAGTAACTTTGATATGATACCGCTTCCCCACACGACAATGGGGATGCTAAGCAGGATACCGATCATAATTAAAGCCAAATCACCGTTCGCAAGACCTGCTATCGCAAGAACATTATCCAGACTCATTACAAAATCCGCAATAAGAATCGTATTGATCGCTTTCCACACAGACGAAGATTCAGTGACACGGATGCCGCTATCATGCTGGTCAGCCAGCAGTTTAAATGCAATCCACAACAAAAGTAGAGCCCCTCCGGCTTGTAAATACGGTACCTTAAGAAGCAATACGGCAGCAAACGTGAGAACACACCGCAGTAACACTGCACCCAAAGTGCCGATCCATATTGCCCTTTTCTTGTGTTTCTCAGGAAGATCCTTACTCGCCATAGCAATGACCAAGGCGTTGTCACCGCTTAGCACCAGATTAATGATTAATATTTGTCCTAACAGCCATATCGTCTCCACCTGACAACCCCCCCACTTAACACATATGAGCGGTGTGTGCAGGCTATGCTTGCACGATTGAAAAAATAGGCCTATAATAAATCCACTTTGTTTAGGTGGAACCGTAACACAAGAGGAGTGACAAACATGGATACCACAACTGTGGAATTTTTCTTGGCCTTAATCAACATCGTGTTCTTAGATCTCGTCCTAGCTGGAGATAACGCCATTGTCATTGGCTTGGCTGCCCGAAATCTTCCACCGGCTACTCAAAAAAAGGCAATTATCTACGGAACTGCCGGTGCTGTTATACTCCGCATTATTGCTACCATTCTCGTAGTCTGGCTGCTTAATGTGCCATGGCTAATGCTGGTAGGAGGAATTTTGCTTATCGGAATTGCGTACAAGCTTCTGACAGATGAGAACGACCATACGGATATCAAGGCAGGGAAAAACCTGGGCGCTGCTATCCGTACAATCATCGTCGCTGACGCAGCTATGGGTTTAGATAACGTTATTGCCGTAGCAGGTGCAGCGAAACATAATACACTTCTCGTCATCATTGGTCTTCTAATCAGTGTTCCTATCGTTGTTTGGGGCAGTACGCTATTTATCAAACTGATCAACCGGTTCCCTTGGATCATCTATCTAGGAGCAGCAGTATTGGGATTCACAGCCGCCTCAATGATCACGGGCGAAAAACATTTTAAAGCGTTTTTTGAATCCCACTCCCTTGTACGTGGTCTGTTCATTGCAGCGATTATCATGGGTGTTCTGGCTGCAGGACATTTCAAAAAGAAATCTAATCGCCGTCGCCGTGAACAAACTAGTACTTCGTGAACCATAAGGTACCTCAATAAAGACAATCCGCACTTAGCGGTAGTTTTTCTTGCGAGATAAGGATGCCGTTTACTCCGAAGTTTATACTTTCTTATCTCTCAACTAAAAGGACTTCCCTACCATGGGAAGTCCTTTTGTTATATCTTGGATGCAATTCTAGAACCATTTCTCTTTAACAACATCGTCCTGAATCTCTTCAAGATTCCGGTCTAAACTCAGCTCCGGTGTTACAATAATGGTCTCCGTCTGCTCAACAGCTATCTGAATAAGTTCAGACAAGCCTGGCAAGGAACTTTCCACTTTTTCCACGATCCGAAGGTTAGGGTTCGTTGTTGGTGATTTCGGGACAAACAATGTACAGCAATCCTCGTAAGGTAAAATAGAGGTCTCATAAGTTCCGACCTGCTTGGCCAGATTCACAATATCATTCTTGTCGGTCGTTATAAGCGGACGAAGAATCGGCAGTTCAGTGGCTCTGCCAATGACATTCATGCTAGGCAGCGTCTGGCTGGCTACCTGGCCCAAGCTATCCCCCGTTACGAGAGCGAGCGCACCTTCACGTTCAGCAAGCATAGTAGCAATGCGGAGCATTGCACGGCGCATGAACGTAATAATTAAATTATCCTGACCAATGCCAGTGAAGGATGTCTGTACATCGGTAAAAGGTACAAGATGAAGCTTGATGCGGCCCGCATAACCGGACAATATTCTCGTCAGATCAATAACCTTTTCTTTGGCCAGTTGGCTCGTGTATGGATAACTGTAAAAATGCACACATTCAATTTCCAGCCCCCTCCGCATAGCAGACCAGGCGGCAACCGGACTATCGATCCCCCCCGACAGAAGCAGCATTGCCTTTCCGTTCGTCCCGAGCGGATACCCGCCGACGGCTGGAATGACCTCGTAATAAAGATAGGTTTGGTCCTCGCGGATCTCGATCTTGAGCTCAATGTGCGGATGTTTTACTTGTACTTTGAGTTGTGAGTACGTTCGAAGCAGAGGAGAACCAATCAGATGATTCATCTCTTGAGAAGAATGTGGGAAACCCTTCCATACGCGTCTCGCATTCACCTTGAACGTTGTCTCGTCCGAAAGATCAGTCTGCCCTATAAAATCAACTGCAGTCTTGACAATTTCATCAAGCTCCGGCGGACAGACTCGGACAGGACTAACAGAGACGATTCCAAAGACCTTTTTGAGCACTCCGGTTAACGCTTCAGCCGGTTCCCCGTTCAACTCCACATATATTCTTCCATACTCTCTCAAGATTTTAGCTTTAGGGTATGCCTTTAGTAATGATCTTACATGCATAAGCACAGATTTCTCAAAACGGTTGCGGTTTTTCCCCTTCAGGGTAAATTCTCCGAAACGGAGAAGCAGCATGTCATAGGTTATATTCAAATGATTTTACCCCCTCTTAGCGCTTAAAGGTCGAAGCTTATCGGCTGATTGGCGGAGAGCAATAACCAGACGATTCATATCGTCATCCGTGTGCTCCCATCCCATACTGATACGAATGCCGCTTGCGGCTATTTCCTTATCTTTGCCCATAGCTTGTAAGACCCGACTTGGTTCACTATTCCTGGATGAACATGCCGATTTGGTCGACACAAGCATTCCGAGTTCCTCCAATGTATGAACCAGCACCTCCGGCTTTAAGCCCGGGTATGAGAAATGAACAATGTGTGGGGCCCCCTTCTCACTGCTGTTCAGTACAAAGTCTGGAATACTCCGGATTTCATTCAGAAGCAGACTACGCAGCTTGCCTATTTTATCATAAAAGGTATCCTGGCGCTCTTGTGCCAGTCTCATTGCCTTCGCAACAGCTACTGCCGAAGCCACGTTTTCAGTTCCGGGTCTCTGACCATTCTCCTGGGAACCACCAGCCAACAGAGGAAACAACTTTATTCCCTGTTGTACATACAAAATCCCCGCACCCTTCGGTCCTTTGAATTTATGCGCAGATAATGTATATAAATCAACCTTCCAATCCTTTAACGAAACAGAAAGCTTACCGAAGCCCTGCACACCATCCACATGGAACAATGTCCGGCTGTTCTTTTCCTTAACCAATTTCCCGATCTCGTTCAGAGGTTGAACCGCTCCTGTCTCATTATTCACATGCATTATGCTTACCAATACGGTATCTTTTCTGATCACAGATGCAACCTGAAGCGGATCGACTACCCCATACTCGTCTACAGGAATATATGTAATTTCCCACCCTAAACTTTCGAGCTGCCTGCAGCATTCATAAACCGACGGATGCTCCGTTTTCGTTGTAATTATATGCTGTCCCCGGGAGCGGTAGTGCATCGCTACTCCCTTAATGGCTATATTATTTCCCTCAGTCGCTCCTGAAGTAAACACAATCTCGGACGACTGTACACCAAGCGTTCCTGCACATACTTCTCTGGCCCGCTTCAGCAGCTTAGCAGCATCCTCGCCAGCCTGATGAAGAGCTGATGGATTACCATAATGCTGATTCATGATCTCTGCCATTGTCTCCACAACCTCCTTGTAAGGTGGGGTTGTGGCCGCATGATCCCAATATAACATCATTCAGTCTCCTTCCTGTTATCACAAGAAGAAACGCCTGCGACATCCTACATGAGGATGAAGAGCGTTCCTTCGAGAGATATTAGATTATTTATACGCGAAATATATAAATTCCAATATTTGCACAAAAAGATCAAACGGTATAGCCGGCCATGGCCTGTGGCCCGCCGTTTACTCCCGTTTGATCCTTTCCATCGCCGTATATATATCAGAGGCTATACCTCATATTTCGTACGTGCATTCATTACCTTACGAATATATGCCTGTGTCTCCGAAGGAAGTTGATGTGCTTGAGCAATAAGCTCTGCATCACTGGATACACCCAAACGTGTAACACGGGAAGGACCCGCATTATAGGCAGCCAAAGCCATGGCAATTTCCCCGCCAAACTTCTGCAGTTGATACGATAAATATTTGGCCCCGCCGTCAATATTCTGAGCCGGGTCAAAAGAATTGCTAACACCGAGTCCACGGGCTGTACCATCCATCAGCTGCATCAAGCCTTTCGCTCCCGCGGATGATACTGCGTTCGGATTAAACGACGATTCCGTATCGATGACCGCTTTGATCAGGGATGTCGGTACTCCGTATTTTTCCCCAGCCGCGGTAATTAATTCCTCGAAGCTTGTTTTTACTATAGAATCCTCACGAAGATCTGCAGCTGTTACCGATGAAGAACCGGTTACCTGTTCAGCAGCCTCACCTTGGTATTCCACTGTTCCAAGTTGCTGCCACAACAAGCCGTCCTCCCATGTAACCCCCGGGCCCAATTTAACAGTCGTCCCTGAAGAAACAGGAGCACCGCTCATCGCGCTGCTTAGTACAGATCCAAAGTCCGTGCTGTTCTCCGTTACTCCCAAACTCTCCGTCAGGCCAACAGAACCGCTTGTCATGGAACGCTGAAGCTCTACCATACTTCTTGACGTTGCCAGATCAATCTGCATTTTATTCATCACATCTTCCTCTTAGGTTTCAATTTCCATTTTACATCCTTTTGGGACAATCTGCTATACCCTTTCGACAAAAAAACAGACAACCCGCCCTTCAAAATAGCGAATTGTCTGTTTATTTGTTCAGGAATATCCTGATAAACATATTTCGTACTACCTCGCAAACGGGATAAGAACAAAATAGCTAATGGTTGCCAAAATACCGAGAACCATCGACCACGCTCCGAGCGTTTTCCTGTCTTGAGAATAGGCATAGAAACCAATAACAGCTGCAATTGGCCCTAAAATCACAGACCACATAAATAACGAAGCAATGCCAATTCCCAATCCTACATATCCTGCTATGCGGCCTGTCGCACCGTCATCAACTTCACTCTCCACGCTTCTGCTGTTTTGAACACTTGTCCCGACAGGAGGAGCCACCTCAGCTGCATATTCTTCCTGATGATCTTTGCGGGGGTAATCCACACGGCTGCGTTTAGAGTCAACGATCTTGAAATTGTTTTTCTTGCGTTTTTTGTCTTTACTCAATGCTGTCACCTCCCTGTTGTTAAAAGACGGTTAAGCGTTATTATGCTTTTTTCGGTTTAAACGTCAAACAGCAAGTTCCAGAAGAAGTGCCGGCAGTATCTTGATGATTGTTGACAAAGTCCTCATCGGCAAACTCATCACCCAGATGCACGTTAGCATGACGATCAATCTCAATCATGATCATTTCGGCACGGCACACATTTTGTTCGCCCCAATAGCTGCAATTGCTCACACTGCATTTGACATATGGTTTGGCTTCATTGGCCATTTAGAATCACCTCGTACACATTTTCTCCGTATATGACAAGGTGTATTCACTCAAAGAACTGTCAGTTGGTGTTAAGACGTACAAAAAAAGAGATGACCATATAGGTAGGTATCTCTTCACGTGACCTTCAAATTATATAAAGTGATTAATTTTAACAATTAAGCGTGCTTTCTTTCTGCCTGCATTCGGCGTTCGGTGAGATAATCACTTTCATAGTAGTTGAGATCATCCCGGAGTTCTTCATAAATTTTCGTAATATCCATGATGACGTCTCTTGCCGGACGAATGGGCTTCTTACGAAACCGTATTGCGTCCTGGCCAGTGTATGCATAGCGGCCATCCTCGGAATAGCTTTCATTTTTAGGGTAAAAGAAACTGTTTACACAGCGATGATATACATGATACAACTCCTTCTCGGCAAACTCAGCATCAAAATTAGGACGACGCTGAACAATACCGAGTTTCTCGAAGGAAACCTCCGAAAACGTAAGCAAATGGCGAAGATCAGAAAGAAATCCTTTGTAAAAATGATTAGTCTCTTCATCCTGTTCTGCAACTAATTGAGGCAAGGCGTATTCATTCAAAAACGTTTCCATGATGCTTATAGCGGATTTGAGCTTCTCCCTTGTCTCCGCGCACAGATTCTGAAGATTGTCTGCTGGCATTACGGTTGCTCCCCCTTAAAATGGTTACTGACCGTCCAAGCATATGCCTGCGGTCAATGATTATGTACTATCCTACCATAAAAAACTTCTTTAAGAAATCCCTATAATGAATACACTTTCAAGGGTTTTTATAGGATATTTTTCTTCAGAATCAGCATGTTTTCCAATACTCCAATCAAGACGCATAAAATACGCCTTCTCTCCCAACGCTAAAGAAAAATTAATGTTCATCAGTAAGGAGAATGAATATGAATTCACGCCGCCTATGGAGTTTATTGGGGACTGCTGCGATCCTGGGTCTGTTCGTCGTCTTTTTGCTGATACCTGACCCTAATCTCCCGGAGCAAGCTTCTGGAATCCAAAACAAGCCGTTACCATCCAAGGAAGAGAAACGGTTTAAATTAACAGCTATAGAGGGTGACCTTAATACTACCGATCGTTTAAGCCGAATGGATGCAAAGCAGCACCTGCAGGCTATGTTAAAGCAGGAGAAGCCGCATAATCCGCAGCAAATAAAGCAATTTGTACAGAAGCATCAGCGTACACACAACCATTGTGAAAATTTTGTATGGTATGACCTGAAAAACCGAAAGAAAACCGAAGTGAACGGTAAGACCCGAAACTGGAGTACCAAAGACAAACGCCAATTGGAGCAGCATCTACGACAAGCCGAGCAAAATCTTCAACGTGGAAAAGGGTATGAATCTCCAAAATTTACTATGGCGGGTGAGCCGTTCTGTATTATTGCAGAGCCTTCAACCGATCATAAATACGGTGCCGCCGCTCTAATCAACATGAAAGTGCTGATGCATGTATCAGACCATCAAAAGAAAAATTTGCGTTTGATTCCTTATCCAAAAGAAGGAAAGTTTAGAGTTGAGTCCGTTCACACGGATACACTCCGGGATATTACGGTCAAGACCGGGCATGACAACGAAAAAGCGAGTCATTTCTACGAGAATGAAATTGTAATCCGATTCCAGCAAGAACCAACGGATCTGGAACTGAAACAAATCGCCAAGGAGATATCAGGCGGTACTCACCGTAAACTTGGCTATGCCTATATTTTTCGATCCGATCGACTGGATTACAAAGCTCTTCACACTTATTTCACTGAAAAATGGAGCCCTAAATACGCGGAGCCACATTACGTATATTTAACGAACGACAAAACTCCTGATGACCCGACACTCGAAAAGGCTAATATTCCTAACGACTTACTCTTTTCCCAGTATCAATGGAACCTCCCTGCTATCGAAACAAATCGGGGCTGGAACTTGTCCAAAGGAAGTAAGGACGTCATTATTGCCGTGGTTGATACGGGTGCAGACCTTAACCATACGGATTTAAACGGTCAATTCGTATCAGGCTATAACGTTGTAAATCCAGAGAAGAAGCCTACCGATGATGTGGGGCACGGCACACATGTAGCCGGTATTATCGGTGCTCTGGTAAATAACGGAGAAGGTGTTGCTGGTATGAGCTGGTATAACAAAATCATGCCTGTAAAGGCGCTGGACGCCAGCGGATCAGGCACAACCTACGCTGTTGCTGAAGGTATTATATGGGCAACAGATCACGGCGCCAAAGTAATTAACATGAGCCTCGGTAATTATGCCGATTCACAATTTCTACATGATGCGATTAAATATGCCTATGACCGTGACGTTCTGCTTGTAGCCGCTTCGGGAAATGACAATACGGAACGTCCAGGTTACCCGGCAGCTTACCCTGAAGTGCTTGCAGTTGGAGCCACCAATCAGGATATGAGCCGTGCCGAGTATTCGAACTATGGGGATTATATCGACGTCACTGCGCCTGGTACAAATATTGCCAGCACCTATCCTGGCAATCAGTACGCAGCTTTATCCGGTACATCTATGGCAAGTCCGCATGTGGCTGCGATGGCGGGACTCATCCGTTCCATGAATCCTGATCTGACCAATAGGGAAGTGATGGATCTCATGATTTCTCAAGCCATTGATCTTGGTGATAAAGGAAAGGACAAGTACTACGGTAACGGCCAAGTTGATGTTTTCCGATCACTGCAGGCTGCTGGCAATCAGAGTATGCCTTTACAGCTGTGGCCGCAACATGTCCTCCAGAGGCTGCAAGAAGAGCTTCACAGGTTGAGTTCAAACGATAACAAGTAAAATAAAGCAGCTTTCCGCCTTAAGGGGAAGCTGCTTTATTAAATTTTTCTTAGAAACGAACTTTTTGAAGGTCTCTATGCCACTTTAATCCAGTAAAAAAATATTTATTTCTTGTGCCGGGCTCGCGAAACTCGAGCGGAACGTTTCTTTGACGATTTGCCGGAAACGGTTACGCCCCCCACTTCTTCATTCTCCCTGGAGTACGTCCAAACATGATGTTGTACAGGAACACAATGCACCTTATCTACAACTTTAATCGGATGAATGACAGGTACGATTTGTGGTACAAAATGATCTTTAACAATTATGATTGGCTCACATATGATTGGAGACACCGGTGGACAAACGCTTGGGCAAATATTTTCACAAGACATTGCTAGCCACTCCTTTCCGTTGATGATAACAGCTTATTACTCAGAGGCCTAATTGGTATGGACGTCTGTCCGTTAAAGACATTTATAATATAAAAATGAACGTTTGCCCGGGGTACAGGCCGTGCCACCCATGAATAGCATCACGAAAAAACGCGTACCCTCCCGGCAGATCTGAAAAGATCATCCGGAAAAATACGCGTTATAATCATGCATATACCTGGGTGAAACTATAATAATTGTTGCAGTTGGGAAAGCTTACCATAAGCCGGGTTCTGTGCTCTTCGTGGTCATAACGGGAACTACCCTGCCACCATAAGCGACAATCATCTATCTAGGCCGGTCATTACTGAACGGCTCCAGCGACCAACCTGGACGCGCCTCGGGCTAAGGCTGCTTCCTCGAAAGAAGCTACGTCCCATTAGGTCTTGCTCCAAGTGGGGTTTACCAGGAACGAAGTCACCAGCGTTCCTCGGGGTCTCTTACACCTCGGTTCCATCCTTGCCTGTGCCGCGCAAAGCGGCCATCGGCGGTCCATTTCTGTGGCACTATCCTTCAACTCGCGCTGACTGGACGTTATCCAGCACCCTGCCCTATGGAGCCCGGACTTTCCTCTCGCGGCTCTCACCGCCAGCGATTGTCTGTTAAACTTTCCGGACAACACTTGATAGTATACAAGGTATTCGGAGCGGATACAACCCATAATCGTTAGCATTTCAAGAGGATTGTTCCATTAATGTTGTTAAATCATGACTTTCCACCGCTCTAACCCAGCAATTTCAAGCCTAAATAAAGCGGAAAGGCTCTGTGTTAATGCTTGAAGCTACCACCCGGGTATCATAACGATTTTCTTGTAGCTTGCTCTCCATCCATTCCGTTACTTTCAACTTCATAATCTTCTCAGCGTTGTGACCCGGATCAATAATGGCGAGGCCGGCTGCTAAAGCGTCTTGAGCTGTATGGTAATCCACATCTCCTGTTATCAGTACTTCCGCTCCCTTAAACAACACACTATTCATAAAGCTGCCACCAGATCCGCCTATGACAGCAGCCTTTTTGATAATACGGTTAAGATCGCCGACAACACGTACATGCGGTACATCCAGTTTTTCTTTAACGATGTCCACCATTGCAGCAAGTGTTACCGGTTGACTCAGCTTTCCAACCCGGCCCAAGCCGAAGGAACGGCCTTTCAGATCCATCGGATATAAATCATAAGCCACTTCCTCATAAGGATGGGCTTTGAGCATCGCTTGTACCACCTTGTTACGGATGTTTAACGGGACAATCGTTTCGAGACGGACTTCATTCACTCGCTCCATTTGACCCTGCTTGCCTATAAATGGATCCGTTCCTTCTCTAGGAATAAAGGTACCGAAGCCTTCAATGTTAAAACTACAGTGACTGTAATTGCCGATCCAGCCGGCACCAGCGTTCAATACCGCATCCAGTACTTCTTGATGGTGGCTCTTCGGCACAAATACAACCAGCTTGGATAACTGCTCTGTATGAACATCATGAATCGGCAGTGTATTTTCCATACCCAGCGCCTCAGCCATCCAATCGTTCATTCCGCCTTCCGTCACGTCCAGGTTAGTATGGCTTATGTATACAGCAATATCATGCTTAATCAGCTTCTCGTATACCTTGCCCATCGGCGTGTCTGTTTGCAGCTGCTTCAATGGACGGTAAATAATCGCATGGTGGGCAATAATTAGATCTGCCCCCAGTTCGATAGCTTCTTCCACCACTTCTTCATTCACATCCAGTGCGACCAGTACTGTCTTGATTTCCTTCTGTAAAGTACCGAGCTGCAGTCCGATCCGGTCGTCCGGCATGGCCACATGCTTCGGAGCCAGCTGTTCCATGTATTGTATTACAGTTTGTCCTTTGGCAAACATGCCAGCACCTCCTGAATATACTTGATATCTGCTTTGATTTCTTCCGATTTCTCCTCTGCTGAGGCTAGTTCGGATTTCGATAAGGAACGGAGGATACTGTTCAGCTTATCTACCTCTGATCTCCATTTGGCATGAAACACAGAAGTTGGCCGCTGTATTAGCCACGGTCCTAACCGAAGCAGCCATTTCGGTGAAAGAACAACTCCATCGAGACTGCGCTCCTTATATAGTGTCTCATTCGTAATATCGAGGTCAGACTGTCCTTCAGGTATGGCGATCAACACCTCGTAAATCTTACCGTCTTCTTCCAAAATATACTCATTAATCAGCAACCAGCCATGCTCCAGCAGCCACTTGCGAAGTGTATCTTCACCTACATTCGGCTGAAGCACCAGTCTGCTGACACTGCTGAGCTTGTCCATCCCACGGTCAAGAATGGAGGCAATTAGCCCTCCGCCCATGCCGGCAATGGTTATCACATCCACTTCACCGGGTTCCAATACTTCAAGGCCGTCTCCACGGCGTACGGTGATCGTCTCCGTTAACCCAGCCTCTCTTACCTGTTTGACAGCCGCCTGATAAGGCCCTGCATTCACTTCTCCTGCTACAGCTGAGACGCAGATCCCAGACTGAACGGCCGCTGTTGGTAGAAGGGCATGATCGGAGCCGATATCCGCAAGGCGGCTTCTAGGAGGAATATGATCCAATATTAACTGTAATCGATTCGATAATTTCATGATGACACCCACACAATCCATTTTTTTCGTAATACATAAAACAACACGAGCGCTATCAAAGCCTTAATCAGTATTCCAAATAGCTGATCCTGCGGTGTCTCCCCTCTCAAGAAGATCACATCAGCCTGAGGCATAAACCACAAAGTTACTCCTACTGCAAACAACACCGGTGACAGGCGTTTGAACTTATCATGCAACAACCAGCTCAACCCAATTCCTAGCGCACTCAGAGGCAACCATCGAAGCTCAACCTCTATCCAGGAAATCTCGGGAGAAATAAAGGCGGATAGCTTGGCATACAGAGCTGCCCAGCCCAAAAATCCGCAATACTGAAGCAAACTCATGTTCAACCAATACCCTACCAAACACCATGTCAAACTGCAAATGAATATCAGGAAAGGTACCCAAAATTGGTCATTAACTCCTTGTATATGTATGACAGCCGCTCCCATTGCAAGCATCAGGAGACTTCCAGCGGCAGCGCACATATGTCCCCACGAAGTATGCCCGTGTTTCCTAAACACTCCAGCAATTCCATAACAGAATGTTGTGACAAAAAAGATGGAAGCAATTTGCAATGACCAGGGAAAAGAGCTAAAATAAAGACCAATAAAACAAATGAAGGAAATAATCCCAAAACAAAGAAACCATAATTTCAAGTTTCCCATTTTGAAATACTCGAATAGTGATCTGTTTTTTCGGCTATTATCCTGCTGATCACTATATAGGTTTCCCAAAAAATCACAGTACTGTTCCGGAAGCAATCTACCTCTTCTCCAGTGGGCGATTTCATCCAGAATGATTTTTTTCTTATCCTGCTGCACGACAGTTCCCTCTTTCCTGATCCGAGCTGGCTTCCATATTAGACGCGCCTTTCGTTTTAGGCTAAGAAAAAGGACCTTACTGCTATAATTTGCAGAAGGTCCCATGACTTACTTCTATTCCAGAAAATCTTTTAGACGCTTGCTGCGGCTCGGATGACGGAGTTTACGAAGCGCTTTGGCCTCAATCTGACGTATCCGTTCACGAGTAACACCAAATACTTTGCCGACTTCCTCAAGTGTTCTTGTCCGTCCGTCATCAAGTCCAAAACGAAGACGAAGCACATTTTCCTCACGTTCTGTGAGTGTATCCAGCACATCTTCCAGCTGCTCTTTTAGCAGTTCGTAAGCTGCCGCATCGGCAGGTGCCAGGGCTTCCTGATCTTCGATAAAGTCTCCCAAATGGGAATCGTCCTCTTCACCGATTGGTGTTTCTAAGGAAACTGGTTCCTGTGCAATTTTCATAATCTCGCGGACTTTCTCAACGCTTAGTTCCATCTCGGCTGCAATTTCTTCAGGAGACGGTTCACGTCCGAGCTCTTGCAATAGCTGCCTGGATACTCTGATCAATTTGTTGATTGTCTCTACCATGTGAACAGGAATCCGAATTGTACGGGCTTGGTCAGCGATCGCACGCGTAATGGCCTGACGAATCCACCATGTAGCATACGTGCTGAATTTATAACCCTTTTTGTGGTCGAATTTCTCGACGGCTTTGATCAGTCCCATATTGCCCTCTTGAATCAAATCCAGGAACAGCATTCCACGGCCGACATAGCGCTTGGCGATACTTACTACGAGACGGAGGTTAGCTTCAGCGAGACGCCGCTTCGCTTCTTCATCCCCATTCTCAATCCGTTTTGCCAATTCCACTTCATCATCTGCAGACAACAATGGTACGCGTCCGATCTCCTTCAAATACATACGTACAGGGTCGTTGATTTTGATACCTGGAGGCAGAGACAAGTCGTCATCAAATCCGCCGAAGTCGTCGTTATTGTTCTCATCTTGATCTTCAGATTGGCGGTGACTGCTTTCCTCATCACTCTCGTTATTTACCTCAATCCCCAAATCGCCGAGTTGCTCGTAGAATTCCTCCATTTGCTCGGGATCCTGATCAAAAGGAGACAATTTCTCCATAATATCTTTGTAGCTCAGTACGGATCTCTTTTTACCCTGTTCAATCAACTGATCCTTTACTTGATCCAGTGTAAATTCCGTTTCTAGTTCAGTATGCTGATCATTCGCCATCTTTCGACTCCCTCCTCCCTAGAAACATTCAAGCTGGGCCGTCATTGTCTCTCTAGGGCAATAATCTCACTTGCAATTTGCGCGGCACGCATAAAATCACCGGAGCGTTCCGCCTTCATCATTTCTTCCTTTTTCTGATCAATCTGTTTCTGCTTAGGATATTTTAGTACTTCACGTATGCAATCATCGAGTACTTGAATATTCCAATCCGTAGGATTATCCATCATGGAAATAGAGCTAACCGCCATCTCAAGCCGATCATCATGAAGCGATGACATGAACCGGCTGATATCCGGTGGTTTGTCCTGTGCGTAATAAGCATATAGATAAGCAGCAATCGCTGCATGATCATTAATATTAAACGCTTCTCCAAGATTATCCCCCACATAACGGGCTGCCTCAGCATCCTGAAGCATCAGAGACAACAACCGCCGTTCTGCAGCATGATACGCCGGCAGTAGCGTTGGAGCGGAAATCTGCCCTTTTTTATGCCTACCATTATTCCACCTTTTTTCCTTATTATCCCCACTGTCCATCTTTTTTTGTAATGATTGTCTCAACAGATTGCAATCCTGCTTGAGACTTTCATAAGAAAGGTTAAGTTCTGAAGATAACTCCCTCAAATAAACTTCGCGTTCGGTTGAAGAACTCAGGACGGCAATGATCGGAAGTGCTTCCTTCGCATACGATATCTTGCCTTCTTCTTCTAGCAGTATATGGTTTTTTTTCAGATATATAAGTTTAAATTTCGTGGTCGAAACGGCTGACTCCACCACATGTCTGAACCGCTCCGCACCATACTTGCGGAAGTAGTCATCTGGATCCAATCCGTCACTCATAACCGAAATTCTTACTCTGAGGCCGGCATTTTCAAGCAGTGGTATGACTTTCATTGCAGCAGCCAACCCGGCTTTATCTCCGTCATAAGTTACAACGACTTCATCTGCCATGGACTTCATAAGTGCTGTCTGGTTCTCTGTCAGAGAAGTCCCCATCGTTGCCACCACATTGTGAAAACCCGCTTCCCAGGTAGATATAACGTCGCCGTAGCCTTCGCATAATACGAGCTGACGCAATTTGCGTATGGACGTCTTGGCCTGGTTCAAGTTATACAAAGTGCGGCTCTTGTTAAATAACAAGCTCTCCGGGGAATTCAGGTACTTAGGCTGTCCCTCCCCTAAAATCCGGCCGGCAAAAGCAATCACTCTGCCATTCCGGTCATGTATCGGGAACATTACCCTTCCTCTGAATTTATCCAGGTAACCCTCACTCTCATGTCTTGCGGACAGCAGCCCGCCTTTCTCCATCTCTTTCAAATCAAAGGTTCGCTTACTCAAAAATTGAACCAGTGTGTCCCACCGGTCGGGTGCAAAACCAATTTGAAATTGATCTATAATTTTGTCATTCATACCGCGTGAGCGTAAGTAAGCCATTGCTTCCTTGCCGTGCTCTGTATTTTTCAAAAGAAAATGATACAGCTTGGCAGTCAGCTCATAAGCCTCATATAAACGCTCCTTCTCCGGATTGCGCGGGATGACTGGACCGCCCTGACCTTCCGGTAAGGCGATGTCGTTCTCTTCTGCCATGGTCTTTACAGCTTCGGGAAAGGAAAATCCTTCGATTTCCATTCTAAATTTAATGGCATTACCGCCTTTGCCGCAGCCATAGCAGTAAAAGATTTGGCGCTCCGGTGTAACCGTAAAGGAAGGGGTCTTCTCCGAATGGAAGGGGCATAGACCCTTCATATATTTCCCCTGTTTGGTAAGATGCACGTACTTGCTGACCGTGTCGACAATATCGCTTTGGGCTAGTACTGCCTCGATGACCTCATCCGATATATTTCCTAGACCGGTACTCATCCCAACCACCTTCATCTCTTTAGCACGTAAATAGTATTCGCTATAAGCGATCGTTCTCCTGCAATTTCTGCAAAAGTTTTGTCAGTTTATGTTGAAAAATTCTCCGATCCTCATCCATCATTTTCCTAGGGCCTTTGCCGTAATGCCCTGCTTTTCTCGCCTTGGCTTGATGATGCCTGGAATCAAGCAAAAAATCGATATCCTGGTCACTGAATATCCGTCCCCGAAACGACAGTACTTGGCAGGATTTTGATAAGGCCAGTGCAGCCAATCCATAATCCTGCGTAACGACAATATCACCGCGCGCTATGTGATTGGCAATGTACAAGTCGGCACTCTGATCACTGCGATCGACCTGAATGATCTGGATCCCCTCCTCTTCACGGAGCAGATGATCGTAGGAGGATACCAGCAGGACAGGAACATGGAACGCTCTGGCTGTCTCGGCGATCTCTTTCTTAACAGGACAGGCATCGCCATCTACAACGATGTGTATTGGACGTGTTAACGTCATAGGGCACCACCGGATTTCGAATTAATAATATCGCTATATATATTATATACGTCTTATAAGGATTAAAATCCTTCTTCTTGAACTCCATATGAGGTAATCCTCTTTTTTCCAATGGGGCCAAGGAATAACGAAAGCGGCCGCCTTTTCATAAAGGCCCCGCTTTCGTCAATTAACACATTCAATCTTCAGTTCTGCTCCATTAGCTATTACTGGAAATCAAGCAAGACTTACCAGTCACGCTGCAACTACCACACCAGTTTGGAAAAGTCTGCATAACGCTTCAAATCACTGTCTATACTGGACAGAAGTGCCAAGCGGTTTGCCTTCACTGCTTCATCCTCGGCCATAACCATAACGGAATCAAAGAATCCAGTGATTCGTTCCTTAAGTCCGCTGAGGAGGGACAAGGCACGTTCACCGTTGGACTCTGTCATAGCGACCTCATATGGCTGACGAATTGCCAGCCATGCCTCGTGAAGCTTGCTCTCTTCTGCTTCTGAGAACAAACCTGGATTAACGGCAATTTTTCCAGCTTTAGCAGCCAAATTGCTTACTCGGTTAAAGGATTCCACAATGGTTTTGAAATCGTCTGCACCATTGACTGCATCCATAAGTGCGTTCCCCCGTGATACAACCGAAACGACATTATCAAATCCCGCCGAGATAACGGCATCCACGACATCATATCTTTGTTCCTCAGACAAAAGCTTCTTAACACGCAGATTGAAGAATTCATAAAGATCTTTACGTATTTCATCGCCTGAGCGTTTAAGCACACGAATATCTTCATGGACAGATAGGGCAATTCCAAACACATCGGACAACGTAACAGGCAGTTTGTGCTCAAGAATAATCTGTACAATTCCCTGTGCTTGACGGCGCAGAGCATACGGATCTTGAGAACCTGTAGGAATGATACCTATCGAGAAGCAGCCTACAATCGTATCGATTTTATCGGCAATGCTAATGATCGATCCTACGTGAGTGGAAGGCACAGCGTCTCCTGCAAAACGTGGTTGATAATGCTCGAACACAGCTTTTGCTACGCTCTCCTTCTCTCCAGCTTTACGCGCATAGTCTTCACCCATAACACCTTGGAGTTCAGGAAACTCATAAACCATCTGGGTGACCAGATCAAATTTACAAATATCTGCAGCACGGCTGACGGAGTCGGCTGCCTCTGCAGGTACAGCCAATTTTACAGCAAGGCTGTCGGCTATGCGGCGGATCCGGCGGACTTTATCACCGATCGTTCCCAGCTCCTCATGGAACACGATGCTTTCAAGCTTCGAGAGAGCTTCCTTAATTTGCAGCTTCTGATCCTCTTCGTAGAAAAACTTGGCGTCAGACAAGCGGGCACGTAGTACTTTTTCATTCCCCTTGGCAATAACGTCAAGGGAACGGCTGTCTCCGCTGCGTACTGTGACAAAGTACGGAAGCAGCTGGCCTTGTTTATTTAGAACAGGGAAGTAACGCTGATGCTCGCGCATGGACGTAATGAGAACATCCTGCGGAATTTGAAGGAACGATGGATCGAAAGTACCGAACAGTACCGTCGGCGTTTCAACCAAGAACAGGACTTCCTCCAGCAGATCTTCCTTTACGGCTATATTCCAATCTTTTTCCTGAGCGAGAGCGTTGATTTGGGATACGATCATCTCTTGACGTTCCTTTACATCAACGATGACATGTTGACCTCTAAGCACATCCACATAAGCCGAAGCTTCCGGAATGACGGCTTCGCCGCCAAGGAACCGGTGACCTCTCGTTACATTGCCGGACTTTACTCCCGTAATCTCCATGTCGATCACATCAGAACCGAGCAGCGCGACGATCCACTTGATGGGACGGACGAATTTGAATTCATATTGGCCCCATCTCATGTTCTTAGGGAATGTCATCGAGGTGAGAATGCCGTTCAATCCTTCAGCCAAAATCTCAAGGGTCTCCACACCGATGCTGTTCTTCGTTACGTAGATATACTCAACGCCTCCCAGCTCTTTAAACGTAAAGCTGTCGGGTTCAACACCCTGGCTGCGCGCAAAACCAAGCGCCGCTTTGCTCCAATTTCCGTTCTCATCCAGCGCAATCTTACGCGAAGGTCCTTTGACTTCCTCACTAACGTCCGTCTGTTTCTCCGCTACATCCTTTACAAGCACAGCCAGTCGGCGCGGCGTCGCATACGACTTTACTTCACCGTGTGCAACCCGGGATGCTTCCAACCACTTGACTGTTCTTTCTTCCAGTTGCTCCATGGCCGTACGTAGAAAACGCGCAGGTACTTCTTCCAGTCCGATTTCAAACAATAAATCCTTAGCCACGATCAGCGCCTCCTTTCTTGATCAGCGGGAATCCAAGCTTTTCACGTTCCTCCAAATAAGTAGCTGCCACTTGGCGGGCCAGATTGCGGACACGCATAATGTAACCCGTTCTCTCCGTCACACTGATCGCGCCACGGGCATCAAGCAGGTTGAACGTATGAGAGCATTTCAGAACATAGTCGTATGCCGGAAACACCAAATGCTGGCTCATCGCCTTGTTGGCCTCTTCCTCATACATGTTAAACAGCGTGAACAGCATCTTCACATCGGATACCTCAAAAGTATACTTAGAATGCTCAAATTCCGGCTGCTTGAACACGTCACCATACGTAATTCCGTCAACCCATTCCAGATCAAACACATTTTCTTTGTCCTGGATATAGGAGGCCAAGCGTTCCATACCGTAAGTGATTTCGACAGCTACCGGGTTCGCGTCTATGCCTCCGACCTGTTGGAAGTACGTAAATTGTGTAATTTCCATACCATCAAGCCACACTTCCCAGCCAAGCCCCCAAGCACCCAACGTTGGCGCTTCCCAGTTATCCTCTACAAAGCGGATATCATGATCCAGCGGTTCAATACCGAGACGCTTCAAACTTTCCAGGTAGAGTTCCTGGATATTGTCCGGAGACGGCTTGATAATGACCTGGAACTGATGATGCTGGTACAACCGGTTTGGATTTTCTCCGTATCGTCCATCCGCCGGGCGGCGGGAAGGCTCCACATAAGCTACATTCCACGGCTCCGGTCCAATTGATCGCAGGTAGGTCATCGGATTCATGGTTCCTGCACCTTTTTCCGTGTCGTACGGTTGTACGATAATACAATTCTGTTCCGCCCAAAATTGCTGCAGCGTCAAAATCATTTGCTGAAAATTCATGACTTTTAGCTCCTTCACACCGTTTTTAAATCCTATTTCGTCTCTGTACTCGCTCTGCACAACAAAAAGCTCTCGCCCTATGTCTGTTGTACAGACATAGGGACGAGAGCTGTAGCTTCCCGCGGTTCCACCCTACTTGGTCCCAAAAAGGACCCACTTTATCACGTGCAGCATGCTCCCGGACGCCATGTTCATGGATTTCTTCCGCCGGACTCCCACTATCACCGGCTCGCTGTAAAAATTGGACCAAAACCCATTACTTTTCCGTTCAACGCATGTCAATATTCAAATTAGAAACTTTAACATATGATACCTAATTTTTTTCCGGACGTCAAATGTCGTATTTGTCCATTTGATCGAGAAAGTTTTGCGACTTTAACCGTAAGCCGAGCTGCATATCCATCAGCGCTCTCATGACCACTTTAAGTTCTGCCTTGGTGGCGTCCTTTACATCAATATTACCCAGCCTTCTTAGATCAAGTCGAGCAAACACCCGAAGCAGCTTCAACGTCTTGGGAGACACGGACATAGCCGGAGGGTCCAAATGTTTGCACCGCCGACACAGAACACCTCCAAGCCTTGGACTGACTAACATTTCTTCGTCAGCCCTCTCCTGACCGCAAGAGATGCAGACGTCCAGCTCCGGACCATAACCGGCTGCTTGTAGTATTTTCATTTCGTACAGATTGATTATTATTTGCAGATCCTTATCTTTCTGAAGTGCCGTAAGACAAGCTTTCAGCTGATGAAACCAAAAAGCGCCCGTCTCCTCATCCTGAAGCACCCGATCAAGCAGCTCGCAGGCATATGAGGAGTAGGCAGCTTTCATGAGATCCTCCCGGAGAATATGATGAGACTCAATAATCTCTCCGGCATTTAATGTTCCGAGCCCGGTTCCGTTCCTAAAAAACACGTATTCTCCATAAGTAAAGGGCTGTGTCAGAGCAGCATGACGGCTCTTTATTTTCTTCGCTCCGCGGACCAGAACCCCTACTTTGCCTGATTTTTCGGTGCAAAGTGTAATGATCTTGTTCCCTTCACCGTAGTCCATGCTGCGGATGACGATCCCTTCCGCCCTGTATAGCATGCCTTATCCCCCAACCATTCCTGAAGCAGCCAAATATCATTCGTTCTCTTCATACTCTACCGCCTCTTCTTCTGCGGTCGTGCTTGCGAGTTCCGTACTGCCATCGGACTCCTTATACAGCAAATAAGCATCGACATCTCCAGTCATTGCAAAATACTTCCACGAAAAATCTCGCATTCGTATTCATCCTTTCTTCGGAAATGACGTCTGCATCTACAAGAATAGGATGTGCTTTAACACTGGATTTATGATTTGCAATTGTTGGTAGGAGTACAATACGATACCAGCAGTACAATTATTCATAACCCGCACTCAATATATTGAGTATGGTTATTGTCCGCGGTGAAACCCGAGATCCCGGAGAACGCGCTCTTGGTTACGCCAGTCTTTTTTAACTTTCACCCACAGCTCAAGGAAAATCTTGGAGCCGAGTAATCGCTGGATGTCCTGACGAGCTTGTCGGCCGACTTCCTTCAGCAATGTGCCCTGCTTTCCGATAATAATCCCTTTTTGAGAATCACGCTCTACAAAAATAACAGCTGATATATGAACCGTTCCATTCTCCTCCACACGCATGTCTTCAATGGTGACGGCAATGGAATGAGGCACCTCTTCCCGGGTCTTATGCAGTATTTTCTCACGAATCAATTCGGCACAGACGAACTGCTCCGGGTGATCCGTTACCTGATCCTCAGGATAATACTGCGGGCCCGGTGGTAAATACTTCTGGATTTGATCCAGCAGTGTATTTACATTGTTACCCAGTTTGGCCGAGATCGGTACGATTTCCGCAAAATCAAGCAACTTGCGATATTCTTCAATCAACGGCAGCAGAGCCGTCGGCTCAATTTTATCAATTTTGTTCATGACGAGAATTACCGGTGTACGGATCTGCTTCAGCTGCTCGGCGATAAAGCGGTCACCCCCGCCAAAGCCTTCCGAGGCATCCACCAGGAACAGCACTGCCTCCACCTCGCCCAATGTTCCAAGCGCGGTCTGATTCATGTAGTCTCCGAGTTTGGATTGGCGTTTATGAATTCCAGGTGTGTCCAAAAATACGACCTGTGAATCGTTTGTCGTATATACCCCGTGTATTTTATTGCGAGTTGTCTGCGGCTTATCCGACATGATCGCGATCTTTTGACCAATTACCTGATTCATAAGCGTCGATTTTCCGACGTTGGGCCGGCCGATAATAGCTACAAAACCCGATTTAAACGTTTTTTTTTGCATAAATTCCTCCGCGATAATTCCTCTATTGTTTCTGCAGCTTGTACTTGCGTGTTACTTGTATTACCTGTTACTTGGATTCTAAATTCCAAGGACCAAACGCCCCAGGCAGCAGTTCCTCCACAGTCGTCTCCTGGATATCACCCTTCATATTGCCCAGGATAACCTTCATGTCAGGCTTGCACAGTTCCACCAGCACCTGCCGGCATACGCCGCATGGAGCACAGGGTCCTTCGGTATCCCCTACCACGGCAATCGCTTGGAAGCTGCCTGGCTTATGTCCGTCAGCGATCGCTCGAAACAGTGCGGTTCGCTCCGCGCAGTTTGTCGGTCCGTAAGCTGCGTTTTCAACATTGCAGCCATGGTGAACTTCACCGTTTATATCCAACAGAGCCGCGCCAACACCGAAATTCGAATAAGGAATATAAGCCCGTGCTCGTGCCTTGATCGCTTCCTGCATCAATGTTCCTGTGTCCATGACAATCCCTCCTGAGAATCGAATTGGTTTTTCCCTACCCGTTACTGGAATGATCAAAGCCGCTGCCGATAGATCCAAACCAGGATATGACCGGCTCATAAAACACCATAATCCCAACAACTACAGCAAACAGAGCGGTAATCAATACCGCCCCCGCGGCTGTATCCTTGGCAATACGGGCCAAGGGATGAACGTCAGGAGATACCAAGTCAACCACAGCTTCCACCGCTGTATTTATCAATTCCGCCGTAATAACTAAGGTTACGGCAAGCCCCAAAAACAACCAACGTATTGGTGTCAGCCCCAGCAGTGCCGCAGCTGTAAATACTACAACAGCAGCTACTGTATGAATCTTCATGTTTCTCTCGGCTTTAAAGGCGTGAATGATGCCTTGTACTGCACAGTTGAAGGTAGACCGTAGGGAAGGCCTATGTGGCTTCACTAACGGGTCAACCCCACTTCAGCTAGAACCGCCTCTTGTTTCCCCATCATAACGGCTTCACTTGCCTCATCCTGATGATCATACCCTAACAAATGCAAGAAGCCGTGAACAAACAGAAAGCCTAGCTCCCGTTCCAGTGAATGGCCGTATTCCTCACTTTGCAGCTTAGCACGCGGAACAGAGATAATGATGTCTCCCAGTACATCAGGCACGTTTCCGAGCTCGTCTTCGTCATCCAGTTCGTAAATGATTTGAAGCTCTTCGTCCGTCTCCTCATTCATAGCAAAAGACAGAACATCAGTCGGACGGTCAATTCCACGGTATTCCTTATTTAGTTCGTGGATCTGATCGTCGTCAACGAAGGTGAGGTCGACCTCACCTTCCGTTACCCCTTCGACCGTTCCAGCTTGCTGCAGAATCCGTTCCAGAAGAGAGATCAGATCATCCGAAATGACAAAATCCTCTTGTTCATTGTTCCATACCAGCTGCAGACTCATTCTCAAACGCTCCTTCTTCTGTCTTCTTTCGAGTCCGAATCTCCGGAATCCGCCGGTTCTTGTTGTTTTGGCGGATTGTCCGGCTTCGGCTTCTTAATCTCCTCTGGATATTCAATCCGGGAGTGGAAAATACCCATGACGGTTTCCTTCAACGTTTTGGCAATAATATCGAGTTCTTTCATTGTCAGATCGCATTCATTAAATTGATGGTCATCCAAACGACTTTTAATGATCTTCTCGATCATCGATTCCACCTGGTCCACAGTCGGTTTCCGCAGAGAACGAACTGCGGCCTCTATACTGTCCGCAATTCCAACAACTGCCGCTTCTTTAGACTGTGCCTTCGGTCCCGGATAGCGGAAATCATCCTCAGTGAAATCCGGTTCAATTCCCTGTTCCTCAGCCTGCCGAAGTGCCTTGTGGTAAAAAAAGTGTAAAAACGTTGTTCCATGATGCTGTTCTGCAATATCACGGATTGGCTTAGGCAGCTTATAATCCTTTTGCATTTCCACGCCATCCCGGGCATGAGCCACAATAATTGACTTGCTCAGCTTGGGATCAATGGAATCATGAGGATTTTCCATGTTGTTCTGGTTCTCAATAAAGTAAATAGGTCGCTTGGTTTTGCCGACATCATGGTAATAGGATCCCACTCGGCATAACAATCCGTCAGCCCCAATCGCTTCAGCCGCTGCTTCTGACAGATTACCAACCATTACACTGTGGTGATAGGTTCCTGGCGTTTCCGTCAGCAACTTTCGCAGTAGCGGATGGTTCGGGTTCGACAGCTCAACAAGCTTGAGCGGCGAAAGAATACCAAAGGTAACCTCGAAGAACGGCATCAAACCAATAACGAGCACGGCTGTCAGAATGCCGCCGGCAATCGCAAACGCTAAAGCATATAAAGATTCTACTCTCGTCCAAGAGGAATCCTGAATCAGCATCATGATCAGAACCGACATTGCCCCAAACAGCGAGACCATAATTCCTCCCTTAAGCAAGGTGGAACGCTGACTGGCCCGGTGTATTGAAAAGATTGCCACACAGGACGTCACTAGGGCAAAAAATCCGAAGTGAAAATCGAACACTTCACCTTTGTCCACATTCAGTATGACACTCGCCATAATACTGAATATGATCGCACTAAAGTAAGCTAAATGCATGTCCAAAAGCAGTGTCACCAGTATAACCCCGATCGCAACCGGCGCTAAATAACCGATATACGTACGCGCTTCACTCTGCAAAACACCAGCCAGATACATGGAGATTAGCGTAATGACATAGATCAGCACCATCATAAGAACTTGGGAATTATTATACTTGAACATATTCATATCCGACTGACGGATAAACATCAGGATTCCAAGTGATAGCAGGATGGAGAACAGCAGAATACCAAGCTCAGGCCAATAGTTAACCTCATCCTTCAACAGCCCGTTTTTACCTAGTAGTTCATACAACTCAGGTGTTATAAGTTGGCCTTTCTCAACAAGAACATCGCCTTGCTTGATAAATACAGGCGGTGTGTTTTCTCGTTCCGCAACCTTTGCTTCCTTGGTAGCTACTTCGTTATAAAACTTGTTGGCCGTGATGGATGCACGTGCAAGTTCCTGAACAACTTCTCTTGAAGTTCGGTCATTGAGCGAGCTTGCGCTGACCAGTTCAGCCACCTTGGCTCTAGCTGTCTGTGCATCCACAATCTCATTCATCAGACGTGATACGATATCCCTCGCTACCGATTTGATCTGGTTTATATCATCAGGATTCAGCCTCGGAATTTTGATGAATGTCTCTTGCGGTATGCGATAAGCCTGTTGATCAATAACCTTCTTCATTTCTTCAAGCAACTCGGGTGGATACGTTTCGGTGCCTCTGTTGCTTGCAATAAAGTTACTCACGAAATCATCAACGCGCTGAGGAATTTCCCGCTTGTAAATCTCAATCTTGTCCTGCACGGAGACTTCATCCTGATTCAAACGGTCAATGCGATCAAACAGTTGGGTAACCAACACATCATTGCGCAGCGGTATATATGTATATATGGGTTGTACCCGCTCGGCTGCCTCTTCCTGGGCTTTCAAAGTCGCCTTGTTGTCCTCGATTTGGACTGGGGCAGCAATACTCTTCTCACTGTGCGTACCAACCTTAATATCGTAACGCTCAGGGAGCAGCTTTACCGAAAGACTGATGTAAAAGAGTAGCGCAAGCAATAAAAACAGAATATAGCGTGTCGCCACGCTATATTTCCAACCGTAGTTTTTAACAGATATGGACTTGTCCGTCGATGGATCTTTGGAGGCCATAGCGACAATCCCCTTTAATCTTGGTTTTCTGCAGCTTTGTCATATGCGACGATGATTTTTTGTACTAAAGAGTGCCGTACAACGTCCTGTTCCGCAAAGTAGACGAATCCGATATCATCAATCTCGTTTAGGATGGTTTTCGCTTCCACCAAACCTGATTTTTTACCCCGCGGCAGGTCAATCTGGGTTACGTCTCCCGTTATGACCATCTTTGATCCAAAACCGAGCCGTGTCAAAAACATTTTCATCTGTTCAGGCGTCGTATTCTGGGCTTCATCCAAAATAATAAATGAATCGTCCAGTGTTCGTCCCCGCATATAAGCAAGCGGCGCAATCTCAATCAGCCCTCTTTCAAGAGCTTTCACTACTTGATCTGGTCCCATAACATCGTGCAGCGCATCATATAGGGGCCTTAGATACGGATCGACCTTTTCCTGAAGATCGCCTGGAAGAAAACCAAGGCTTTCACCAGCTTCGACTGCCGGGCGAGTAAGAATAATCCGTTTCACCGTGCCTTCCTTAAGCGCAGTTACTGCCAATACTACAGCAAGGTAGGTTTTCCCTGTACCTGCCGGTCCGATGCCAAACACGACATCTTTTTTCTTAATACTGGTAACGTAATGTTTCTGTCCGATCGTCTTCACTCGAATCGGTTTACCCCGGAACGTCGTCGTGATCTCACCTTTATACAGATCCAACAGCTGATCAGCACGCAGATCCTTTGCCAAATCAACCGCATAAAGGACATCTCTCTCGGTCAGGATATAGCCATTGCGAACAAGCTGAAGCAATACATCAAACAGCTGCTGAAGACTTTCCACATTTCGCTGCTCACCGGTGATATTGATAATGGCTTCTCTTGAAGCTATTCTGGCCGGGATTTCCGATTCAATAATCTTTAAAAAAGAATCCTGCGGTCCGAACAAGGAAAGTCCTTCAGACGCGCTTTGCAAATAAATCTGAATGCTGGTCGTTTGCTGTGACAAATAGCCTCATTCTCCTTGATTGTATACTATGGGAAGTTCTTTTGCGATGGTCTCTTCCACCTCAAAAAGTACTTTCATATAAACTTTACCATTCTCTTTCTTATCATGCAAAATTTTTTGGCTCACCAGCCTGGTTTCTGAACCATATTTAGCCAAAATATCCCGATATGCGCCCTCTAATCCTTCTTTCTTGGCTTCTTCCTCTGTCACAGTTTGGCTACTCTCGCTTACCTCCATCACCTTTTCGGTCATCCAGCCGATCGGAAGTGCTCGCGAACGCCATGTCAGTGGATCATATATTGTCAGCGTCTCATGTTTCTCGAACGGAACATCCCCATACCCCCACAACTGAACAGCACGATTACCAAGGACAAAGTAAGACTTTTTGGATGCTTCACCAGTATATATTTTCCGCTTTTTCACAAGAGGCACTTCGATCTCATATTCATGCCATACCAGTCCCTTTACTTCCCCTTTGGCAACAACGGATTTGGCATTCTCCGTATCTCCCAAAATACCCGAAATCAGTATATCTCCTTTTTTTACCCGGGAATTGATCTGAACTTTCGGGACACCCTTCTCTGCGTAAATATAAGTAATTACAGCATCACTAGTGCTTACAAGATGCCGCGGGCTTAACAGCTCCGGCTTTTTGGGAACCGATGCCTCGACAACCTGAATCCGGATGCTCGTACCATTTCTCTCCACACCAACCCACGAGGTTCCAGGTAAACGGGTCGTCAGATTAGTAGATAGCTTGTCCAGTGATTTCAGTCTGAAAATCCATTGATAGGGGTATACCCCTTCCTGTTTCGCTACCTCCAATATATCCTCTGAAGCTATAGTCTCATTCCCTTCGACACTCACGTTCCATACCATAGAGGATAAAGCCATAAGGATCGCAAAAAACATGACCACTCCAACCACAAACACTTTGCGTTTCAGCAGGCGTAAAGCACGGAACGGCAAGCCATGCCGTTCAAGGATGCGGGATCTGCAGCCTGTCCGCTTTAACAAAGGGCGCAGCCCCTTGAAATCGTTTAACAGCAGTTTGAATTCTGCGGAATGCGTCCCTGTTGGTCTTACATCCCAAACCGGAGTTCCCGCCTCCGCCAATGCATTAATAAATGCTTCTACATGCTCCCCACGCACCGTAAGCTTTAAATAACCACGTAAAAATATCATTGTCGGTATGTTCACGGTCTCTCCCCCGTTCCTATGTATTGGATATTATTAATCGTGCCTTCAACCGTTACTTCACTACTCTGAATTGCTCGGATGGAGAGACCAGATCCCGTTATTTCCATAGTGCCCTGGGTAAGAGACAGTATAAGCTTATCCGCGGAAAAATGGCGGACACCGCGGTGATTTTCGATATGCAGCTCTTTATTGCCGATCAGGGTCAACCGCGGCAAGTCGAACAGTAGATCCTGCGGCAAGTCGAGCATTTCCTGAGTCCATTTCTGCAGCTTGCGGCTGATGCGGGACATATGAAGGCCTTCCCCCCTTCCTGTACTGTACACCTTATGAGCAATAAGCCCTTTTTATGCAAGTTGAAATGCAAAAAAAGACCGCCTCGTCAATGACGAAAGCGGTCTTCGTGTTCATGCTTTTATTGCCGTCTAACACCCTCAAACTCTGCCTAATGTCGACGGCCCATCGGCCTCTTAGAACGGGGCGGACCCAGAATTTCAGACCATATAACTCCTTTTCTAACCTCTTCAGCAAAATTCGACTGCTTTCGCGGCGATTTGGAATCGGCATCTGTAACCTCAACCAATGTTTCAGGTATGTGAGAGGTCATTCTATCCAATTGTTTATGGATCTGGTCCAGCTCTGCCTGCATATTGCGCTTGCGCTGCTCCATGCTGTCTCTGGCCGAGTGAGGGTCATCCAATTCCGACAGAACATCATACCGGGATTCAACAGGGGACTCGTAAGTTCTCTCCGGTTCTTCGTGGTACGGGTCAAATTCCTCATCTTCATCGTTATCGAACTGATCGTGTGACCGCTTATCGGTTGCCTGACCCGTCGGAACTTCTCCACCGGGCCACGGCTGGACGCGCCGAACCTGCTGTCCTGGGCGCACTGCCTTAGCTGCTCTTGGCCCCTGTTCGGCTGAATCCCCCCCTCCTCCGAAGGTAGGCATCCGGTTCGGCTTGTTTTCATCACTGCCCTTGCCTAATTTACCAAGCGCGGAGAGGAGAAAGAAAACAATACCCGCCACGATGTATATATTATCAAAAATCCATTCCATCAGTGGCTCGCCTCATCTCTACTTGTTATTTTTAGGAGTGTCCGGTCCGTCCGTATTCTCGCTGATCTTGCCAAGGGAACCTCTCATTTGGGTATCCGCTTCAATATTTTTAAGATTCATATAATCCATAACACCAAGTTTGCCACTTTTAAGTGCTTCAGCCATAGCCAAAGGTACCTGGGATTCGGATTCAACCACGCGCGCTCTCATTTCCACAACTTTTGCTTTCATTTCCTGCTCTTGCGCAACAGCCATTGCACGACGCTCTTCCGCTTTTGCTTGAGCGATCCGCTTATCAGCTTCAGCTTGCTCCGTTTGCAAGTATGCACCGATGTTCTTACCTACATCCACGTCCGCGATATCGATAGACAGAATTTCGAATGCTGTACCGGCATCCAGCCCTTTGGACAGAACAGTTCTAGAAATAAGATCTGGATTCTCTAATACGTCTTTATGAGACGCTGAGGAACCGACCGTAGTAACGATACCTTCGCCAACACGGGCAATAATTGTCTCTTCACCCGCACCACCGACGAGGCGATCGATATTCGCGCGAACGGTAACCCGAGCTTTAACTTTCACTTCAATACCGTCTTTGGCAACAGCCGCAACGGTAGGCGTTTCGATAACACGAGGGTTTACACTCATCTGTACGGCTTGAAGCACGTCACGTCCTGCGAGGTCAATCGCAGCAGCACGTTCGAATTCAAGCGGAATGTTTGCACGCTGCGCTGCGATCAGCGCATTAACAACGCGGTCCACGTTACCTCCCGCCAAGTAGTGACTTTCCAGCTGGTTAATATTCAATCCCAAACCGGCTTTTGTCGCCTTGATGAGCGGATTCACGATACGACTTGGGGTTACACGACGCAGCCGCATGGCTACCAGCGTAATAATTCCGACACGAACACCGGAAGCAACAGCCGAGATCCAGAGCATCAGCGGGAAGAAGCTGAAGAACACGCTCAGTACGATGATCGCTACGACCCCGATCAGTAAAATAGGAATTAAAGAACTATCCATCTAACACATCATCCTCCATACCAGATATTTGTTATGTCCATCTTACCAAATAAAGCAGGTTAATCAACTTTATATGGCAATTTTTATTCCTGACTTACTCTATTTCTTCTTCAACCACAATCCGGGTTCCGTCGGTTTTCACGACACGAACAGGACGCCCGGAACCAATAAAACTTCCTTCAGTAACCACATCAAGGCGGCGTCCGTCAAGCTCAACTGTTCCGGATGGTCGAAGTGGTGTAATACTTCTACCGACAAGCCCGATCAGCACATCCCGATCCTCGATAGGAATGTACCCCTGCTCCTTCGTGAGGCTTTCACTTAATATGAATTTCTTCCATATTCCCCGTTCTTTAAACACCAGTGCCACAACTACAATGGCTACCAGTGCACAGGCAGCTGCTATTCCCAGAGAAAGCGCTACATCTGATGTACTATATGCTGCGCGTACTACACCAAAGATCAGGCTACCTGAACCAACAATTCCCAATATACCGAAGCTTGGCACAAACAGTTCCATCACAAGTAGGCCGATACCGATAATAAACAGCAGCCAGGTTTCCGATCCAGCAAATCCGGCAACAGAGTTACCGAAGAAATAAAGCACAAATGCTGCCGTACCCAATATACCAGGCACTCCAAAGCCAGGCACTATAACTTCGATGATGACCCCGGCAATACCAATAAAGAGCAAGAGTGTCATCACTACGGGATGCGTCAGAAACGTTGCTAACTTCTCTGAGAAGGTTTGTTCCATATGAAACACATCGTTTGTAGAATAACCCATCCATTCAATGACCTCATTGGTGCTTCCGGCAATCTTATCCGCGTACCCAACCTTTAACGCTTCGTCTGCTGATAATGCAATAATCTCGCCAATATTTTTTGTCTTGCCGATTTCCGGCATTTCCACCTTCATATTAATATCAACCATTCCCTCGGCGATATCGGTTTCACGTCCATTAGCTCCGGCAGCACTCGCCATCTTGCTCTTCCACCAGGCTACGATCTTGGCGTCTTCAACACGATTACCCATTCCGTCTACCATTTCCGCTGCACCAATCATACTTCCCTTTGCCATTACAATCTTATCTGCGTTCAGTGCAATGAAACTACCGGCCGAAGCAGCATCCCCGCGAATATAAGCAACTGTAGGAATTTGGGTGCTCTTTATCAGTTTAGCAATTTTCTCGGCTTGATCCACACGACCGCCTGGCGTATTAATCTCAAGCACGATTAATCCCGCTTCCATCTCTTCGGCTTCTTTGAAACCGCGTTCCATGAAGCTGGTCAATCCACGCTCGATCTTCTGCTCAATCGGGATGACATACACCGAACCAATGTTAGCGGCCGCAGCTGACTTTACTGGAGTGACGTACATACCCACAGACATCAGTATAAGTGTTAGCACTCCTGCAAACGCCCAAATGCGCCGTACCCAGAAATCTCTTTTACCCATCATATCCCCCTCCTTTACGACATATTATGTCAGCAATACGCATATATCGATATTATAACCGATGCGAACCACCTCGGGATAACTTATGTATCAGCATCCCGACTTATGGTAGTTACTACGAATAAATTTGTATTCGGTTTCAAAATTTATGAGTGTATATACGAAAAAACACCCCTTGATAAATCAAGGAGTGTTCCGCTTATGTTGTTACAGAAATTGTTGAACAACTTGGTTGACAAGCTTTCCGTCTGCACGCCCTTTAACTTTCGGCATGAGAGCGCTCATTACTTTACCCATCTCGGCTTTTGAAGAAGCACCGGTTTCCTGGATGGTCTGCTGTACAATGACTTTAATTTCTTCTTCAGAAAGCTGTTCCGGGAGGTAGGCGCTAAGAAAATCAATTTCTGCTTTCGCATTGGCGACAAGATCGTCACGACCTGCTTTTTCAAAATCTTGGAGGGCATCTTTGCGCTGTTTGATCTCACGACTAATAATATCAAGCACTTCGTTGTCATCCAAACTTCTTTTCAAATCTATTTCAAGATTTTTAATCGTCGAACGAACCATTCGAATATTGGAGAGTTTGAACTTGTCCTTACTCTTCATCGCTTGCTTCATATCTTCGTTCAATCGTTCGCTAAGATTCATGCTAGTTCATATCCCCCTAAAACTTTCTCTTACGAGCAGCCTCGGACTTTTTCTTGCGCTTTACGCTTGGCTTTTCATAATGCTTGCGTTTCTTCACTTCAGCCAAGACGCCATCTTTAGCAATGGAACGTTTGAAGCGACGAAGTGCAGCATCAATTGTCTCGTTTTTGCGAACTTTCGTTTCAGACACCAGTTTTCCCTCCCTCCGACCAGACCGTCCAAGAGCAATAACACGGTTCATCATTCTTCATTATAGGGCAAACAGAAATAAGGTGTCAACCTTGATAGCTCATTTTTAAAAGCTTCAACGGCAATATGTATTCTATATTATGAAATCGCCGCCCTATGATGGTTAAGCATGGGAAGAAGAGATCCCTGTCAGGGCTCCAAGACGTGCTCCTCCGAGCAAATGATAATGTAAATGATGGACGGTTTGTTCGCCGTCGCGTCCACAGTTATTGATTAGGCGATAACCGCTCTCCGCGATTCCCAGTTCAGCAGCAGCCTCTTGTGCCGCCTTGTGAATGTCGCCAATCAGCTCTAAATCTGCCGCTTGGACATCGTTCATTGAAGCGATGTGTTTTTTAGGTATGATCAGTACGTGAACCGGAGCGGCCGGCTGAATATCATGAAACACGAGCACCCGATCATTCTCCAACACCTTCTTGGAAGGGATATCTCCATTAATAATTTTGCAAAACAGGCAGTTATCCATAACTGTACCTCCTCTAAGGTTATCATGCTCTCATCATACAAGAAAACCCGTAAATCCGTCCAATGAAGGCAAAAAAAATAGAAGCACCCGGTCAGCTGGAACTCAGCTGTCCAGCAAGCGGGCGTATGATATAAGAGGATTCTCTTATCCATACGTCCGCCGAGGTGCTTCTAAATAAGAATGTCGGCTTAGCTGTATTATAACAGCCCCTTGTAACTGTCTCTGTGAAAAATATCACGGGGTATAAATATGATTACATCGTCTCCAAAACAATCTTCGATCCCCCGCCGGAATGTTCAGCAGGCCGTACAACCAGTTTGCGGGGCAGACGTGCCCTCAGCTCAGGCACATGGCTGATAATTCCTACTGTGAGTTGATCATTATGCAGTCTTTCCAGAGAAGTAATGACTGTATCAAGCAACTCAGGGTCTAATGTTCCAAACCCTTCATCCAAGAAAAAGAACTGGAGAGGATACTGCCCTCTGAGTTGAATTTGAGCAGATAACGCCAGCGCCAAGGAGAGGGATGTCAGGAACGTTTCTCCACCCGACAACGTTGAAACCGGCCTGCGGACTCCCCCGTTCGCGTCATCACGAATAACAAATCCGCCTCCCGAATCGACCTCCAGAGAATATCGCTGTTTGGTAAGAAACCGCAGCCGCTCTGAAGCCGATTGACTGACTTGCATCAGCTGTTCTTCTGCAACATATTCCACGAACGCATTTCCGCGCAGACAGGATTGGAGCTTCGACAGGCGCTCTCCCTCTATGGAATGTAAACTCCGGCGTTCTTCCAGCTCCATAAACCGGATATGGCGTTGCCTGAGGTCCTCCAAATCCCGCTCAGCGCGGGCTTTCGACTGTATTGCCGCTTCATCTGCCTGCCGGCACTGTTCGAGATTTTGGCAACATTCCTGCCAATCTTCTTCACTGAACGTTGCTCCGTTCAGCTTCAGTTCGATATCCTTCAGCCGCAGTGACCATTCACGTTGCCCTTCACGGTGAGCTTGAACGTGAGCAGCACACTTATCAGCTTCCTGTGGAGTCATGAACGCCTCAAGAACCCCTTCTTCGGTAGTAAACGGCGAGTCGCCCAGCTGGGCAAGCCATCTCTGTTCCGCCATCTTCGTGTGCTCGTCTGCGGAATCCGCGGCCTGCTTAGCAATAGCTGCCTCTTTAGTAGCCTGTTGCTTCATCTCTTCCGCCTTGCGGCGTTCCTGCCTGGAATGCTCGGCAGCCGATCTCAAATGTTGCAGCCGCTGCTTGCATTCCTGCAGCAGTTCTTGAGCGGAACGGTCTCCTATCCACGACTGAAGCCGCTCCTCTTTCTCCTGCATTAGCTCCTGCTTGCCCTGATGCTGTGCATCCCATTGAATCAGCTGCTTCTCAAGTTCACGGATTTGACTCTCAAGATTCAACACGGTCTGCTTCTTCTCTTCCAGAAATGGTACGCTCCGGTCAAGTCCATCCTTCACGGATTCGGCTTTGGCATCCCGTTCCTGCATTTCTTTAAAGCGGAACTCCACCGCCTGAAGATCAAGACCGGGACTACTCTCACCCCACTCTTTCATCAAAATACTAATATCTTCTCTCAATCCGCTCAGTTTTCTCCCAAACTGTTCGGACGAAGTGCGCGCGTTCTCAGCAGAAGCCGTCCGCTTAGCCAGCTCCTGCTGCAGGGAACCAAGTTTCTGTTGATATATTGAAGTCTTTTCACGGCATTGATGCAAAGCCTCCGCTTGTGAAGAAGCAAATGCTTTCAAGGTGGATACAAAATGCTGAAACTTTTCAAGCTCTGCAACTTGCGATAGACCGTCATTATGCTCTAGCGCTAATCCTACAGCCGCTTCGGAGAATGCAATTGTTGAGGCACTACTCTCAGATTTATCTGTCATAGAGCCTGACATCTCGTGGACTGCAGCCGGAACGGGTAATCCCGATGCTTCGTTTAACTGCTGGCGAAGAACCAATCGCAGCTCTTGAATCTCTTCCTGTACCTGACGAAGGCGTTCCTGATGCAGTTCACCGGATTCATCTGAGAGGGTATCTGGTTGAACCGGTGCAGGGTGATGCAAACTGCCGCATACAGGACAGGCTTCTCCATCACGAAGCTCGGAAGCCAATGAAAGCGATAAGGCGTGAAGCTGCTGTTCACGGAAGGATTCATTCATAGCTCTAGCCGCTTCTGCCGCCTTCACTGCCCCCTGATCAGCATACTCAGAAGCATCGGCAACCGAGCGTCTAAGCTGTTCAGATTCCTGAGCAAGCTGCTCCAGCTGATGCTGTATCTCTTTTTCAATGGCTAGGGCTTCTTTCAGATCACGTTCGATGTGCTGCTGTTGTATGTTATGTTCCTTAGACTCAGCCTCCGCTTTAAATAACTGTGCTTCAGCCGTCAGGATCGATTGCCGCTTCTGCATAGCCTCATGCAACATCTGCCGGTCCTGTGCCCTTGTCTCAAGCTGCTTCAGACCCTCCTGCAGCTCTTCACGGCGTTTTCTTCCTCTTTCAAGCAGCTCCTGTTCCTTATGAAGCTGCTCATTGATACTCTCCAATGACTTTCCAGCCTTAGACCGCTGATCATTTAGAGCGATAAGCTCAAGGTGAAGAGCATCCCTTTCCCGCTGAAGAACAGCCGCCTGTTCCAACTGCTCAGCTCGAAGTAGAAGTTTAGGCTCTTCTGCAGATAAAAGCATCTGAGCAGCGTCGTCTGCCGTACAAGCACGTTCAGCCGCTACTTCTGACTGTTCCGATTGCCTAAACAGCAGTTCCGCTTTAGCGAGCAAATTCTCATGGATTTTCGCAGATTCTCGCCGCGATTCCAGAGCAGGAATAAGCAGTTTTGCAGACGCACCAAGGTCCAGCTGCTTTTCATAACTCTTAATCTCCTCTTCACGTGCCGATAAGTCATCCAGCTTGCTTCTTAGACGGCGCTGCTCCATATCCAGTTCGCGTACTTTGCTTAAAGCTTCACTTCGATCAGCAGCTGCCTTCAAATTTTTTCTGGATTTCTCCGCATGCACCACCGCATCCGACATCACCTTCTCGACTTCTGCTACCGCTTCCTTGCCTGCGTTCCCAAGACCTTGCTGCTCCGCTTCTACAGACTTTAATGCTCCATCGTTGTCTTTCACCCTGCGGCTAAGTTTCATGGCAAGCTGGTCACCATAGCGCTCCAGATGAAACAGCCGTTGAAGCATTTGCCGCCGTTCGCTGCCTTTCAATGATAAAAACTCGGCAAATTTTCCTTGTGGAAGCACAACCGCTCTGGTGAAATCATCCATTTTCAGACCGATTTTCTCTTCAATACACCGGGTCACGTCGGCCAGCTTGTCTGCAACTACGGCCTCACCCTCGTCCGTAATTACTACAAATCGGCTGATCGTATTACTGATCGACAGTTCATTAACCCGTTTAAATCGGCGCTCCACACGGTACCGCTCCGGACCATCTGCAGAGGCCAGCTCAAAGGTAAAGGAAACAAACAAGCTGTCCTCCGAATGATTCATAATGCCCTGCGTGCCGTTAACCGCACGCTCCACCTTGCCGTACATCGCCAAAGTAATGGCGTCGAGCAATGTCGATTTACCGCTCCCCGTTGGTCCAAATATGCCGAATAATCCGGTCTCGCACAGCTGTTCAAAATCGATTTCCTGCGGTTCCCGGTAGCTTTGAAGACCGGCTACTTTAAGTAAAATCGGCTTCATTCACTCACCCCCGCTTGTTCTGTTTCTTCCTCATCTACAAGCTCCAAGAAGAGGTCAACCAGGCTATCCTCCGGCTCTGCTCCTCCGGTCTGCCGCTGGTAGAACTTACGGAACAAATCAGGCAGCGGAAGCCTTGCGCGCTCCGTCTCCAGCTCCAATGCTTCCATCTCAGGGTATATCGGCCGGATGTGTACGATACCGTCCCGACTTTTGCGGAGGCGCTGAATATCTGCCATTCCCATGGCCTCGGTCAGTGAAACTTCCAGATCTATAAAAGCATCCAGATCTCGCTCTTCCTCAAGCCACCGGTACACCTCCTGCAGCCCTCCCTTCGCCTTCCAGCGAACAAGCGGACGTCCACTGCTCAAAAACAGCTCTTCAACGACCGGAGTGGTGCCAGGAGAAACATCTACCATGGTCACCGATTTAGCCTGACCCGCTTCCGAAAAGCTGTAGGCCAAAGGCGATCCGCTGTAACGGATTATCCCCTCACCTTTGACAGCCTGTGGGCGGTGAAGATGGCCGAGGGCCGTATAACAGGCACCAACCGCAAGAGCCGAAGGATCGACCGTGTAAGCACCCCCCACCTGAATGGGACGCTCTGATTCACTCTCGAGCCCGCCGAGTACATAAATATGACTCATGGCCAGATTGACCGTCTTCGGTGAAAAATCGCGGGCCATCATCTGCATCAACTTCCCCACTCGTTCGCTGTACGCACGGCGAAGCTCATCCTCGTTGCCGTCTGCGGTTAGCAGCTCATTCAATCTTGCCTCAGATGGATACGGGAGAGCTGCGATTTTGGCGATTTCTCCTGTTCTAGAAGCTGTTACTGTAACAGTTTCCGCCGAAGGAAGCCCAACCAAGGTAATACCGCGTTTTGCCACAAGCGGTGTCACAGACGATACCCTCTCGGGCTGATCATGGTTTCCTGCAATGACGACAAGTGGCCGTCCTCCATCTGTTAGCCGTGCCGCAGCATCATAAAACAACTGTTCCGCCGCTGCAGGCGGATTAACGGAATCATAAACATCACCTGCCATCAATATGAGATCCGCATGCTGATCATCCGCCATCCTTACGAGCTCGTCCAAAAATGCTTCCTGCTCAGCCAAACGACTCCGGCCTTCAAGCGTCCGGCCCAAATGCCAGTCACCCGTATGCAAAATCCGCATAACTCCTAGTTCCCCTCTCCCACTGAAAGCTTTCTACCTGAACGCTAAATAAGCTCAAAGAATATATATAATTTTTAAAAGTTTC
Source organism: Paenibacillus uliginis N3/975 (assembly GCF_900177425.1). Classification (NCBI taxonomy): domain Bacteria; kingdom Bacillati; phylum Bacillota; class Bacilli; order Caryophanales; family Paenibacillaceae; genus Paenibacillus; species Paenibacillus uliginis. The sequence goes on from NZ_LT840184.1 coordinate 4,410,504, forward strand.
ATAATCCATTGATAAATCTATAAGAGCACTGCATGGCCCCCATCGAAAAAGTAGAGCCATTTTTCATGGATAGGTTCACCCAAAATATCCTGAAGCGCCTTACTGTACAACTCCAGCTGAAAACGATAGTGCTCTGTTAATGTTTCGATACCTCCACGGTGTTCCACTACGCGGTCTGTTTTATAGTCCAGCAAAATCAGCTTATCATTGAACCGGAACAAGCAATCCACGATCCCTTGAATTAAGACAGTCTCATCATCAAGAAGCTGGGCGTCCCGAATTGAGGATTCATCTGTACCTTCTGTAAAGCCAAGAAATGACAGACCTTTATAAGCTTCTGATGCCGACAGACCATAAGAGAACGGCATCTCGCGCCAGACCTGCTGCGCTTCAAGAAGCTTCACACCTACTGAAGAATGAAGGATTCCCAAAATATGTTCCGGACTTACGGCTTCAGCCTGTGCTCTCGTAATAATCTCTTTCTCCGTCAACTCCGCAATGGTCCTCTCAACGACCGAAAGATCCGTACTACTGCTGATAGGCAAATGCTGCATAACCGTATGATAAACCGTTCCGCGCTCTGCAGGAGTCAATGTGGCGGCTTCCATAAATTTGGGCCGCCGCAGATGCAGCGTGAATGAACTCGCATCCACCTGCGTCTCCTCCTGCTGCCTGCGAATTGCAGCTTCCTCTATCATGTCCAATGATGGACTATCTTGCATTGCAAGCAGCTTTTTCATTTCTGTGACGGACGTTTTCGCAGAAATCCCACTCACCGCTGCAAAGGGGTATGACCAGCTTAGACGGCGGTAAATTTCCTGTCTCATTTCCTGCACACTGCCCTTTTCATTCCAACCGATATCGGCAACAGGCTCAAGTTTACGTAGTGCCGACTCCTTCTCGGCCCGTTCAGCTTCAAGGACCTCCTCTTCGTCCTTCACGATCGTGTTCCCGGACAAAGAATCGGATGTCTCCATATGAATGATCCAGCCAGTACTGTCCGAAGACAGAACCGTATGCTCCAGAGATTGCAATCCTGCAGCTTCCCGAAGCACTCCGGCAGATGGATGGCGTATAATGGCCGGTCCGATCCAGTCCAGATAGCTGCGTCCACGAGCCAGCATATAATCAGGTAGGAGCAGTTCAAGTGTACTGTCCGCTTGAGCCCAACCGCTCACTTTTTTCGGCAGATCCTTCACGGTTCCAACTAAAATCATCTTCTCCTTCGGTCTGGTTAGCGCCACGTAAAGTACACGCATCTCCTCAGCCAGAAGCTCCAGCTGCGACCTGCGGCGAATCGCCAGATTCGGCAGTGTCGGATAACTGACCCGCAGCTTCTCGTCCACATATTTCGGGCCGAACCCTAGCTCTTTATGCATCAGGAAAGGAACGTTTAGATCCTGCTGATTAAAGTTTTTTGAAATTCCGGCAACAAACACAACTGGAAACTCCAAGCCTTTGCTTTTGTGAATCGTCATCAGACGAACAGCATTCCCCTGGCTCTCCGTCCCGCCTGCTGCGCCAAGATCCCCACCGTTGTCACGCAGTCGTGAGATAAACGTCAGGAAACGGAACAAGCCTCTGGATGAAGTATCCTGTTCGTACTGGACAGCCCGGTCATACAACGCCGTCAGATTGCCTCTGCGCTGGGTGCCACCCGGCAAACCACCGATCCAGTCCAAATAGCCCGTATCACTGTAGATGCGCCATATCAGGTCACTGAGGCTTCCCTGACGGGCTTCCTTACGCCAGCTGTGGAGTCTTTCCATGAACTTCTTCAGCTTCCCAAACAGCTCAGCGGACAGTACAGGGCTCTGGTCTGAAGAGATCCCTGACTTTTCTCGGATTTGTTGAAAATCGGCCAGACCTACCGCTACCTCGGCAAGCCCCGGCAATTCTATCCCCGTAAACCAACGGCCTGTATCGATCCCTGCCCCTTGAGGCAGCCCAGGCTCGAATGTACTAACAGCTTCTGAAAGTGCATCGTAAAACGTTCCTGATGCACAAAGGCGAACCTGTGCCAGTTCCTCTTCCGTTAATCCAACGATCGGCGACCGTAAAACAGAAGCGAGAGGAATATCCTGACGAGGATTGTCTATCACATGAAGTAAAGAAAGCATGATTTCAACTTCAATCGATTGAAAGTACCCCTTGTTCTGTTCGCCGAATGAAGGAATCCCCTCCTGCCGGAGCTCCTCCATAATTAAGGGGGCCCACACCATAGCCGAACGAAGCAGGATAACCATATCACCGTACTGCGCCGGCCTCATCGATTTAAGCTGCTTATCATACACCATCAGCGGCTTCCCATTTTCTCCGGTCATCTCCCGGATCCGACGGGCAATCGCACGAGCCTCCAGTTGTGCAGTTTCCATCTCCAGCCGCTCCGTTTCAGAAGAAATCCCTTCGATATCCGGGCCTTCCTCATCCTTCGGTTCCTCAGACTCCTGGCCAAGGCGGTCAATCAGCAGCAGTTCCGGAGCATACGGGTTTTCATCTATCTGCCCAGGTCCAGCATTTACATCGTCTTCATTCCGTACGTCTGATTGTGGGAAGGATGCGCCGCACACGAGCTCTGCCCGTTGATCATATGCAATTTCAGCCACGGACTCATTCATGATCTGCCGAAACAGCATATTAACAGCGTCCACAACCTCCATTCGGCTGCGGAAGTTCCGTGCGAGATCGATCCGGATTCCAGAAGAGCCCTGAAGATGCTCAGCGTTTTCAGACCCTGATGCACTTTCTGATCCGTAATTCTTGTATTTATCGAGAAATAACCCCGGCTCTGCCAATCGGAAACGGTAAATACTTTGCTTGACGTCCCCGACCATAAACCGGTTTCCGGGAAACTCCCGGGAGATCAGACGAACAATATCCTCCTGCACATTGTTGGTATCCTGATATTCGTCGAGCAGCACTTCATCAAACTGTTCGCGGTATTCCAATGCAGCATCGGATGGCATAAGGTGACCCGGATCCGAGTCTGGATGCCTTAGAATCTGGAGACAATAATGCTCCAAGTCATTGAAGTCCACTGTACTCTTGGCCGCTTTGGCTGCACGGTATCTGTCAGCGAATGTAATAACCGTCTCCACCAACTCACTCATAAGCGGAGCTGCTGTCTGAAGCTCATACATAAATTCTGAGGCCGGACGCCCAAACAGAGCTGTTTTAAGCTCATTCACCGTTTTTTTCACATTGTCCCGCAGTTCCTTGACCCGTTCCTGCAATTCAGGAACCACCTCATCCTTGCGGACGGATTTCAGTTTGCCAAAAGAAACATCCCGAAACCGATCATACAGCTGCTCCCATGGATCGTTGTTGACCGCTTCAAGCAGCGAATCCACCAATGCTCTATCCTCATCCAAATTGGCAGCATACGGAGCTGGTCCTCCCGGCAATAGCGCTACGGAACGCGCCTGTTCAAGCAGACCCGCTGCTCCGGAAAGAGCCAGGCGCGCATCAGCAAGGATGCTCTGTACCCAGCCCGTTTCACCGAGCGCTGCTGTGTCTACCACCTGGAATTCTGCGGCGGTGTCCCGAAGCCAACGATCAGGCCAGGAATGACTGCGGGAAAAATTGTACAACCGCTGAACCAGCCGGTATAGAGCATCATCGCTGCGCTCCCCACTGAACCAGTCGGCTAGTTGCAGGAAAGTTCCTCCCTGCTCGGCATCTCCGTATTTTTCCTCAAACAATTCTTCCAAAATGTCTTGGCGCATCAGTTCTGCTTCATGCTCATTCAATATCCGGAAGCCTGGATCGAGTGGTATCAGCTGATAATAGCGCCGTATCACTTCCATACAGAAAGAGTGCAGCGTTGTGATGGAGGCACGTCCCAGCAATGCGAGTTGGCGCCGCAAATGTTCATTGTCCGGGTCGTTCTCCAGCTCTCTCTCGAGTGCTTCCCGAATACGCTCACGCATTTCGGCTGCTGCCGCTTTGGTAAATGTGGCCACGAGCAGACGGTCCACGCTGAATCCTGCGCTCCCATCCGTTATTTTGCGGATGATACGCTCGACCAGCACGGCGGTTTTACCGGAACCTGCGGCAGCGGCTACCAGGATGTCGCTCCCGCTCTTCGCGATCGCTTTCCATTGGTCATCGCTCCACATACTGCCCTCCGGCTTTGTCATGATTCCGTTCACCTTGCGTCTCCTCCTTTCATATGACCGAGCAGATCCCATACCTGGTCCTTACCCGGCTTCCCGAGCAGCTGATAATTGCTGCCTTCCATCGCCTCATCAAACTGACAAACAGGACGGTATGAGCAATGGGTACAGGCTGTCTCCTGCTGAATCCGGTACGGCTCTATTGTCACTTCCCCGTCCGTGATCCGTGAGCCGATCGTAACAATATTTTCTCTTACGGCCGATAGTAGCGTATCCCATTGGTCTGGCGTTGCTACTGCCGCACTGCTGTAGAAACTCCCGTCGGCCTTAACGGCCACAGGAAGAATGGCAGAGTGACCTTTTTCAAGGAAAGAATCCATTAAGGACACAGCCTCACGATCAGCCAGCAGCAGTCCTTTCATCTTAAACCGTTTCAATAGTTCTTCCGCTGCTTGCTCAGGGTTCATGCCATTGGGTGACTGAAGCAACGGATCATGAACATGGAAATAGAGCGTGCCTGCAGGCAGTGCGCTCTCTCCAAGCCAATCTTCCGCAAACGTGAGCAGTACATCCAAATAGGTCAGCATCTGCAGTGACAATCCATAGTACACTTCATGCAACCGCAAATCTTTTTGGCTCGATTTATAATCAATTACCCGCAGCATAATCCCATTCTCACCGCGCGCCATATCAACACGGTCGATCCGTCCGACCACTTCCATCAACACCCCGTTCGGCAGCTGGAAGGCAAGTGGCGGGATGGGCTTGTCCGGCCCAAAATCCAGCTCCAGACCGACCGGTTCAAAACTGCCCCTGCGCGACTGCTCCCCTAATATGACAGAGGCGCGCCCGACGATATTTTTCAGCTTGCGGGATATATATCCGTATCTTTTGGAGCTAAGCAATATTTCTCCCTGTAACATAGGAATGAGTCTGTCCACCGTCGCCTCAGCTTCGCGTAGGCATTCATCCGCGCTCAGCTCACCCCAGCTCCGCTCTTGATCCTTAAAGCGAGACGCCATATCGCTAAGCGCGGCATGAAACAACTGCCCAATATCCGGAGCTTGTAGCCGGTACAGCTGACGCTCCCGTAGCTTGAGTCCGTGGGATGCAAAATGTGAAAACGGACACGCGACAAAACGCTCCATCCGGGATACACTTGTCCGCAGCTTGCTTCCGTATAAACGACGGCTCGTCTCTTCCGCAAGACTCCGTGTCTCATTGCGGTAAGAGAGCGAAGACAGCATGCTGCCCAATTGATCCTTCCATGCCGGATTGCGGGCAAACCAGTTGTACACTTCCCACCATAAAGGCGGCAGGCTTCCACCATTTCTCCATTCACGGAGTCTGCCAACAAGAAATGCCAGCGATTTTCCGCTTCCGGCCACAAATCGTCCCTGCTCCTCAGGAGACTGCCCACCATGAGGCTCGGCATAAAGCACTTGCTCTTTCAGCTGGAACATGCTTTTAATGTGGCGTACCACCTCTGATGGCAGCAGCGCTTTTCCTTCGTGATCTGCTGCCGGGTAACTGATCCACAGTTGGCGGCTGGCGCTTGTCAGTGCCGTATATATCAAAAAACGCTCATCTAGCAAACGGCGTGAAATATTAGGGGCCAACTCCATGCCCGAGCTCTCAAGAGTAACCCGTTCCTGCTCCGTCAATATTCCATCATCCTGGAATTGTGCTGGAATAACGCCATCATTAACCCCTAATAAAAATACATACTTCACGCCTCCAGAGCGGGTATGATCCATGCTGCCCACAAGTACTTGGTCAAGGGACGGCGGAACAAGTGCCATTCTCAGCTCCGTTAAGCCCGTATCCAACATTCCTGTAAACATCTCGGCGCTCAGTTTCTCACTACCCATCATTTCAACAATCTGATCCAGTAGGTCCAGTACAGCCCCCCAAATCTGACGGTGCTCTCTGGCTTCTTCCGGTCTACCGACATCCAGTGCCGCCCGGCTCATCAGTTCCAGCTTCCCTGGCACATCGGCATCTTCCAGTAGCTTGTAGACCGCTGTAGCTTTGTCTCTTGCTGTCGCACCCTTCTTCATCCTCTTCTCAAAAGCGTGAAGAGGCCCAGTAATGGCGGCGCGGCATTGTTCGATAATATGGAGCCCTTTTGCCTGCTGACTCTGACTTCCCCCGTCTCCATCTTCCAGTGATAGACTCGGTATCCCTTTCCAAGGGCGTCCATCATTCCAACGAGAGCCTTGGATGCCGGATGCGAGTACATGGTTCTCGAGCGCATCCATGTCTTCTCTGGAAAGCGAACCATCCAAAGGGAGAAGCAGATCTGTTTTGACACATCGGAATACATCTTCGTAACGCCAACGCTTGCCAGTCACATCTAGAGCAGAGCGTATAAACTCAACCAACGGATGATGAAGCTCACTGCGCTTCTGGTCCATGAAGTATGGCACACCGTATTCACGGAACAGCGGATTGATCATATGCTCATAATCTGCCAGATTACGGGCGAATACCGCCATTTCACGGAATCTTGCTCCTTCTTCCCTCGCCAGCCTCAGCATTTCGCGGATAGCGCCCTCCACCTCCGAACGGCGGTTATCCGCAGCGTATAGCGACAAGCCTTCCGTTTTCCCTGCTTCATCACCGTTCAGAGGACGCCACCGAGCTTTCCGGTCATAGCCACGTTCCAGATGTGCCAGCACGGAACGTTCCTTAAACCTCGGCAGCGTATCCGGGCTAAGCACCGTATGTACCGATTCCATACCCAATTCGTCAGCAATACCTTTCAACTTTATGTACGTCACAGCTGTAGGGTGGAACAAGTCCAGCTCATGCGGGAGCGCACCATTCATATAAGGCTTATCTAACGTCAACGCAGTCGTTACCGATGAAGCATGCTGCATCAGCTCCCGGAGAACAACATATTCCTGCGGTGTAAAGCCGTGGAATCCGTCAATCCATATATCCGCGTTGCGGATATATTCCGATGAGGCAATCCCTTCAGCGAGCTTTACCAAAGTATCCTCTTCATCTATATAAAGTGGGGATAGCTCGTGCTCAAAATCCCGGTACAGCGTTAATACATCTTCCAGTTTGCGGCGCAGCATCGGAGGACTTCCTGTAGAGGAAGCCATATGCTCAAGCTGATTCTCAACACCGGAAGCGTCAATGCAGTATCGTTTCATCTCCGTGTACATATCACTAAGTTTACCTACAAATCCAAGCTGTTCACTGGATCCGCCGAACAGTTTCAGCTCCTCTTTGCGTCGCTGGATAATTTTGTACAGCAGCATCCGCTTGCCTTCTTCACTAATGGCGACCCGGGCAGATCCGCCGGTCTCCTGCATAACCCGATAAGCGAGCCGGCGGAAGCTAAGTACTTGAGCGCGAAGGGTGCCTCTGGTGCGGCCTGAGGTGACAATCGTATTATCCGCCTGAAAGGATGCTTGCTCCGGTACGATCAAAATGATGGGCTTTCCGTGAGGATCTTCCTCAAGCCGTCTTGTAATCTCTTCACTTATTGCGGTACTCTTTCCGCTTCCCGAACGTCCGATGACAAAACGAATCGACATGTTATGCCTCCTCAAATCTCCAAACTATAATATAAAAAAAGTTGAACAAAAGACTCTCAGCCTGAGCATCACTACGAATGCGGATTATTCTTCCGATCGCTGTTGCCCCCAGATTTCATTGGTATATTTATATAATCGTTGAAATCCGGGGACAAAGGCGACCTCTCCGTTTCTCCAGAATAATTCCGCCTTCTTCGTTGTAGTTCTTCAATTTCTTCAGTTCAATCTATATAAATCTTCTTCATGGACAAATCTTTAAACTGAATTCCCGACTTACACTTCTTTATATCTTTAAAAAGACGGTGTCTATTAGTATAGCATAACTGCCGAATGAAGGAACATACGTTTGGATGCCATTACCATAACAATCTTGCACGGGAAACCGTCATGCAAGCCGATGTTATAGTTCTATCTCTCTTCCGATCAACCAGCTGTACCCCATACAAAAAAGACTGCCTCAACAGCGAAAATACATCGCTGTATGGGACAGTCTCCTCTAGACATTGCAGTTAATATTTTTACAGAGTCGTTTTGCTGCGGACTTCAAACACCGCAAACTTCAAATAGTGGCCTTCGTCCACACCTAGAATTTGAGGGTGATCCTTGCCCGCGGCACGCCATTCTACAAGACGCAATATTTTACCGGCATCTTGGGCAGCCTCCTTGATCGTCTCCAGGAACAAATCTGGACGCATATGGTAGGAACAGCTTGCTGTAACGAGGTATCCACCTTCATTTACCAGCTTCATACCATGAAGGTTGATATCCTTGTAGCCGCGGCACGCTCCCTTTACCGCTCCTTTGCTCTTGGCAAAAGCAGGAGGATCGAGAATGACAACATCCCATGTACGTCCGCCTCCAGCCGTCAATGGTTTTGAAGTATCTACCTTATGTTCTCCTCGGGCACGCTCTTCACGTTCCTCCACTCCCTTAACCTGTGAGCGAAGATATTGAAAAGCATCATCCACGACAAATTCGACTCGATCCTGAAACCCGTTCAGCTCCACATTTTCTCTGGCACTGTCAATGGCATGCTCGGAAATATCGAGACAAGTAACCTTCTTGGCTCCATATTTGCAAGCATGCAAAGTAAAGCTTCCCGTATGGGAAAAACACTCCAGAACGGTTGCCCCGTCCCAATAAGGGAACGTAACCTCTTTACCGCTTTTGTTTACTGGAACCCGCAGCATTTGTCCGTCCCGCTCAAGTTCTTGCAGTGTAATTCCGCTCCGATCTCCCCAACCGATCATCAGCGGCTGTATAGAGGCTCTATTCTCACGCTGGTCAAAGAAATAACCTGTCTTCTGTCCTTCTTCAATATCGACTTTAATCTTCAGGCCATTTTCGGTAACTGTAACATGTCGTGGACATTCCCCATACAAGGTTCCTTTGCGCTGCTCCAAACCTTCCAGTTCCCTTACGGAAACATCACTGCGTTCATAAATACCAGCAGGGTTCATCACTTCCACAAGCGCTTCGACAATACTGTCACGGCATTGATCCATACCGAGTGTCAACAGCTGAACAACCAACACGTCAGAAAAGCGGTCAACAATCAGCCCTGGCAGAAAATCAGCTTCCCCGTACACAAGCCGGTACGCATTTTCATCACCGATAAACCGTTCGCGGTGTCTCAAACAATCCTGAAAGCGGGACACAAAGAAATTGCGGTCCATCTTCTCAAGCGGCTGATAAGAGACAACTCTAACCGTGATTTGCGACTTCGGATTGTAGTAGCCTGTAGCCAGAAACCGGCCTTGATGATTCAACACTTGAACTAGCTCACCAGGTTCCGGATTTCCCTCGACCGATGCTATTTCACTTTTAAAAACCCATGGATGACTTTGTTCCAATCTTTTCTTTCGGCTGCGATCCAAAATGACCGATGGCATTCATGCTTCACTCCCTGATTTCTTTCCCTTCGGACAATCACTGGCATGCGTGTCCGTAAGGGATCATATACGTAATTAATATGAAAAACATCTATCGATGTATCTTCACAGTAGAAAGACCGCGTTTAGCGGTAGTTTTTCTTGCGAGATAAGGATGCTGTTTACTCTGAAGTTTATACTTTCTTATCTCTAATAACAAAGACCCTCACAAAGGAGAATCTCATGTTTTCTACATTCTGGTTTCCGGTCACTTACGGTCTCGTCGTGTTTTTGCTGGGCATGAAGGTCATGGAGATTTCACTTCAGCGTTTTGCTGGCCCTATGCTCCACCAATGGCTGAATAAAGCAACGTCCACGCCGTTAAAAGGAATGATGACCAGTACAGGTCTCACCGCTCTACTGCAGAGCAGTACGGCTGTCACGGTACTGGCGATTGGTTTCGCTAATGCCGGGCTCCTGAATTATGCAGGGACACTAGGCATTATTCTCGGCACCAATATCGGTACCACCCTGACAACCGAGCTGATCAGTCTACAGATCGGACAGGCAGCATTACCTCTGCTCATTCTTTCGCTGATGGTCTGGACAGCAGCCGTCATTCTGAGCGAACGACTGCCATCCAGACTTGTCGAGCTGCGGAGTAGGTTTGAGAAGACACAATTTCTTTGTCTCGCTTTAGCCGGATTTGCCCTTGTACTACTGGGCATCCGAGTGATGCAATCCATCGGTCCTTCCCTTCAGCAGTTAGGCGTGTTCCAGTGGTTCCTCGATCATGCTTCGCGAAGCATTCTCTGGGGAATACTGGCCGGCGCGGCGCTCACCGCTCTGATGCACAGCAGCGCTGCGGTTATCGCCATGGCCATGAGCCTGGCAGTAAGCGGTGTACTACCTCCTACTCTCGGGGTTGCCATTGTTCTTGGCTCGAACGTCGGCACCTGCGTAACCGCCCTTATCGCCGCAATCGGCAGCAGCCAGGCTGGGCGTTTTGTAGCCTGGTCACATTTGGGGCTAAATGTAGGCGGAGCAGTGCTCTTTGTTCCCTTTATCGGAACGCTTGCGGCCGTTTCCAGCTGGCTTGCGGTAGATCCAGGGAGCCAGATCGCCCATGCCCAGACCATTTTTAACGTCGTCTGCTCCCTTCTCGCCCTGCCGCTATGTTATCTGCCTTTATGGCGAAAGGATTCTAAATCCAGTTAAACGCTGATCTTTAGAAGTTCCAATGCTTTACGCAGGATGACATCATTGTTACCGTACCCGCTCTGGCGCTGTTTATTCCAAGCTACTTGAGGTTCGTACCAATCGACACCGTTAATTTCCTCAATTTGAGGTTTCAAGGTGCCTTCCTCGGCTTCTACTAAATAATAGTGTACTTCCTTGTCGACTATTCCGTACTCGGGATGATTGTATTTATAAGCAATAATATCGACGGGGGAAATAATCTTACCGGTAATTCCGGTTTCTTCCCATATTTCGCGCAAAGCCGTTTCCTCTATAGTTTCACCGGCCTCCATCTTGCCCTTCGCAAGAGAAGTTTTTCCATAACGGTCTTGAATCAGTTGAATTTGAAGTGCTCCGTCCTTTAGGCGGTACACGACACCACCTGCGGAAATTTCTTTTCGATTCATATCTGCATCCTCCTTCATGTGCAACAAGGATTTCACCTCCTTTAACCGGAAATGAAATCCTTGTCAGGTATGGCAGCCGTCTCTTGTAAAATTACTGGGCAGCAGCCGTCAGTCCGTTTTCGATGACGCTAACCAGCTCGCCCTCGCACTCATTCACTCCAGCTTTGGTTACCTTCACACGGCATACTTGTCCCTCAAGTTCAGGACCGCCATTGAAGACAAGCTGCAGGTAGTTTTCACTATATCCTTGCATTTTCCCACCATTCGGGGATCCTTTATATTCCCGTTCAGGAATAACCTCAAGCACCTGACCTACAAATTGCTCTGCATAGGCAAACTGCAGCTGTTCAGATAAATCGATCAGATCGTGAACACGCGCATTTTTTACTTCTTCATCCACTTGATCCTCCATACGCGCTGCCGGAGTACCCGTCCGTTTGGAGTAAGGGAATACGTGCATTTCAGAAAATCCGATTTCCTTCATCAGCTCATAGCCATTACGGAACATTTCGTCGGTTTCACCTGGGAAACCTACAATAACATCTGTTGTTATGGCCAGATCAGGCATTGCTTGACGAATCAGCTTCATCTTAGTTAGAAACTCTTCCGTCGTGTATTTACGTCTCATACGCTTCAACACCGTATCATCCCCTGCTTGGAGAGGAATGTGCAGGTGACGGCACATCTTAGAAGATTTATTCAGCACTTCGAGCATCTTGTCGTCAATTTGGCTTGCCTCAATGGAACTGATCCGAATACGTTCAAGGCCTTCTACACGATCAAGATCCCACAGGAGATCAGATAGTCGGTAGTTCTCCATATCATCGCCGTATCCTCCGGTATGAATACCGGTCAGCACGATCTCTTTGTAACCGGCTCTAACGAGCTGTTCAGCCTGTTGAATGATACTCTTTGGATCACGACTGCGCGACAGACCACGAGACCATGGAATAATACAGAACGTGCAGAAGTTGTTACAGCCGTCCTGGATTTTCAGGAAAGCACGAGTACGTTCCGCGAAATCCGGCACGTCCATTTCCTCAAACGCACGGGTCTTCATAATGTTGCGGACCGCATTGATCGGTTGGCGTTGTTGTTCAATTTCGTGAACAAAACTCATGATTTTATCACGGTCCTGGTTGCCGATAACAAGATCCACGCCCGGAATATCCAAAATTTCTGCAGGCGAGGTTTGGGCATAACAGCCCGTCACTGCCACAATCGCTTCCGGGTTACGGCGTACGGCGCGGCGGATCATCTGCCGGCTCTTCTTATCACCAGTATTCGTCACATGACAGGTATTGATCAAATAAACATCAGCAGTTTGTTCGAAATCCACCTGTTCGTAGCCTTCATTCTTGAAAAGCTGCCAGATGGCTTCGGTATCGTAAAAATTGACTTTGCAACCCAACGTATAAAACGCTACGGATGGCATATTCAAACTCCCCCCATTTCTCCGGATTCGTACAATGCGCAAGCCAGCGCAGTCATTCCTGCGGTCTCACAGCGCAAAATTCTGCGCCCAAGCCCGACAGAAACAGCCCCCGCTTCTTCGGCCTTTCTGCATTCTTCTTCAGTGAACCCGCCTTCGGGACCGACGAGCAGCAGCAGGCTGGCGGTCGATCCCGGTTCCTGTAATGCCTGCGCTGTAAATGGCCTCAGCACGTCCCTGAGTTGGGAACCGTGCTCTTTTTCATAGCAAAAACAAACGGCGTCGTAGTTGGAAAACGTCTCCAGCAGCTTTTTCCAGGTTAGCGGCTGTTCGACCGCAGGAATCATGTTACGGTGAGACTGCTCCGCTGCTTCCTTGGCGATCTTACGCCACCTCTCCAGACGTTTACTTTCTTTCTTCGCGTCATACTGGACAATAGTGCGCTCGGATAAAAACGGAACAAATGTCACCGCACCAATTTCTGTGCATTTCTGGATGACGGTTTCCATCTTGTCTCCCTTAGGCAGACTCTGAGCAATCGTCACCTTTAGACGAGGCTCGTGATCCATCTCCATCGGCTCAACTACTACGGCAATGACACTTGTCTGTTCTATACTTTCAATCTCCACCAGAGCTTCACGGGAAACACCGTCACTAACGATGAAAGTATCTCCCAACTTGCCCCGCATGACCTTCGTAATATGTCTGGCATCTTCCCCGGTAATGTCCACGCGGTTTTCCTTGAACTGTTCGGGTGAAACGAAATATCGCTGCATATCTTTATCCTCACCTATCTCAAAATCGCCAAACCTCATCATACAACTTTTCGCTCAGCCTGACCAGAGAAAATCATTAGCATAAAGCTTCAAATCAACCTCCGAACAAGGTCTTAAACATATTCAGGAAAAAGACAGATAAATTATAAGCTGCATCATAGAGCGGTCGAATCGTGTAATTTTGAAAGCCCGGAATCACAATAATTAACAAGAAGATCATGATGGACCACTGCTCAAACTGTTGCAGCTTCGCGCGTACACGGCGCGGCACCAGATCTTCAACGATACGGTAACCGTCCAGCGGCGGCAGCGGAATGAGGTTAAACAGGAACAGGAAGAAGTTCAGTACGATAAAAGTATCGAAAAAGAAATGAATGCCCTGAACTGCCTTAGCGTTGCTTATTCCATCAATGACTCCAAATTGGTGCATACCGGCATATATCAAACATCCTACGATGCCTAGCAGCAAATTGCTGAGAGGACCGGCAGCTGATACGATAATACCCATTCGCCGCGGATTACTAAAATTCTCCCGATTGACCGGTACCGGTCTGGCCCAACCAAAACCAGCAATGAGGAGCAGGATAATACCCAGCAGGTCGAAATGAACTGCAGGGTTCAGCGTGACCCTTCCAAGCAGCTTCGCTGTCGGATCACCGAACTTATTCGCGAAATAAGCATGGGAAAATTCATGCAGCGTGAACGCTATAATCAAGGTTAATAAATAAAAAGGTAGCCGCTCCAGCGGATAAAACAGAAGTTGATCCAAAAATTCCATTTTTACCTCTTCCTTGCTACAAACGCAACCCAGTCATCCTCACGGTACACGTCCGCAATTTCAAAACCGGAAGAAGTCAGCGCTTGCTCAACAACATCGAATTTATTCTTATAAATACCGGAAGCAATATAGATACCTCCAGATTGTAAAGCCGCATAAACGTCATCCACAAACAGAAGAATAACTTCGGCCAATATATTAGCTACGACAACCTTTACTGGAAGCCTAACACCAAGATCCTCCGAGCCGCTTCCTTCTGTGATAACCGTAAGGAGATCACTCTCTTTAACCGTAATTCTGTCCTCCATACCGTTCAGGCGCGTGTTATCCTTCGCGCTGAGCACCGCCACCGGATCGAGATCCAGTGCAAGTACCTTGGAGGCGCCCAGATGAACCGCACCTATGGAAAGTATCCCAGAACCAGTACCGACATCGATAACTTCTTCACCGCCTTGGATTACGGAATCCAATGTGCGTAGGCAGAGGGAGGTCGTTGGGTGTGCACCTGTACCAAACGCCATACCCGGATCAAGTTCAATAATCCGTTCATCGGCTGATTCAGGGGTGTACTTCTCCCAGGTCGGCTTAATCGTTAGCCTCTCGGAGACACGAATCGGTTTAAAGTACTGTTTCCATGCCGTTGCCCAATCTTCTTCGTTTACCGTCTTGATCTCATAACGGACATCGCCTGTATCAATTCCGAACTCCGCAAGCTCCTCAACCCGCGGAGAGATTTCATTACGGATCTCTTCAAGGTTTACTTCTTCGGAGAAGTAGCCTTTTATAACCGCGTGTCCTTCAGGAATATCATTAAAAGGAACATCCCCAAACCATTCACCATGAGGTGCTTGCCGTTTCTTATTCAACGTGCCGGACTCTTCAATCGAGACACCTCCGGCTCCAGCTTCATGCAAGAAGTTAGAAATCATTTCTACAGCTTCTTCTGTAGTATGTATCGTTAATTCATGCCATAACATATTTAGGTGATCCTCCTCGTTTTTACATAAGTAATATTGTACTATACTGAGGACCTCTGTTACAAAATTTAAGAATTAATTATTACATATACCCATCGTTATTTCGCCAAAAAGGAAAAACAAGGCCCCTCCAGTGGGACGCACTCCGCTGAAGAGACCTTTGAACACCAGCCAATAAGTGACCTGCATACTTGCTATTTTTCGTTTTCGTTATCGTGATTATCAAACATCTCTTTGAGTTGCCGCTTGTCGGCTGCCACACTGCGGCGCAAGGCCTCCATATCGTCTTGGTCGGCCTCTAAAGCGGAAAATTCCACATCCTCCGCTTTTGCAGACTGGAGCGTAATCAACTTTTCGGTCTTATCTGCTATTCTTCCTTTCATCTTTCTACGCATTTAGCTCATTCTCCTTCCGCTGGATTATGCTACCTACACCATGCCTCCGGCATCTTCAATTATGCTCATTGCCTGATGGAATACATTCTCATCCAACACTACCGTAAGCAGAATATCCCGCCCATCCGGACCATCCTGACTTCCGTCACTCATGCCGCTTGCTGAAGGATCTACTGCACCTAATATTCCTGAGGATCGGTTGGTGAGTGAAGAGTTCAGGGTCATCGATGTCAAACTGACAATATCGCCCGTCATAGGGTGCATGGTATTGTTCAGTTCTCCACCCGGATATGCACTGAACCGGTCGATGGACATATCCGCAACTCTCAATGCCTGTAGCTTACGCGCCACACCTTGGGCTTCATCCGGGGTTTTGAAATACGCCAAAATATTTTTTTCAGTCACTATGCTCACCTGCGCTTTATCGTCTGAAATTGTTCCATCCGCTACTATACGGAACCTTTCCTAGCGTGCTTCATCCAGAGCCGTTTTATTCCGGGGCACGAGTAGCTCCGTACCTGAATCGTCTTCCAACATCCAGAGCAGGCTTAAATTAAAGGTAAAACAAAAAGCCCGGCCATTTCGGCCGAGCTTTAAGTCACAGCTATATTTAATCCCCGCGGAAAGCTTTTTTCATACGGTCAAAAAAGGACTGTTCTTGCTCATGGGTCTGCTCTCCATCCAAGGATGCGAACTGACGAAGCAGTTCCTTCTGCTCATCGCTCAGCTTGCTTGGCGTAATAACGACTACCTTCACATGCTGATCGCCCTGCCCAAGGCCGCGCAGACGGGGAACTCCTTTTCCTTTCAAGCGGAAGAAGGTACCTGTTTGTGTGCCTGCCGGAATTTTCAGCTTTACCTTTTCAGTCAGCGTCGGGATTTCAATTTCGTCACCGAGTGCTGCCTGAGCAAAGGTAAGCGGCACTTCACAGTAGATATCGTCGCCTTCACGCTCGAAGAAGTCATGCGGTTTCACACGGATGACGATGTACAAATCACCTGCTGGTCCTCCGCGCAGTCCACCTTCGCCTTCACCAGTCATACGCAGTTGAGCACCGTCATCGACACCCGCTGGCACACGCACATGGATTTTACGCTGTTTCTTGACTTTACCGTTACCATGACAAGAGCTACAGCGTTCCTTAATGATTTTGCCGGTCCCGTTACAATTGGAACAAGCACGCCGGTTCACCATGCGACCAAACGGCGTGTTCTGTACAACCTCCTGCTGTCCGCTGCCATGGCAGACACCGCAGGTTTGCGGTTTCGTACCCGGCTTCGCGCCGGAGCCGTCACAGGTATCACATGTTTCCGTTCTCGGAATCGTAATGTCAGTTTCTTTGCCGAAGACAGCCTCTTTGAACTCGACGGTCATCGTGTACTGCAGATCGTTCCCCCGCTGTGGTGCGTTCGGGTCACGGCGTCCACCGCCGCCGAAGAACATATCAAAAATATCTCCAAATCCTCCGCCGAAGTCGCCGGAGAAACCACCGCCGCCCATTCCCTGGTTCGGATCTATATGTCCGTATTGGTCGTAGCGCGCACGATTCTGGCTATCGCTCAATACATCGTATGCCTCTTTAACTTCCTTAAATTTGGCTTCGGCATCATCGGCCTTGTTTACATCTGGATGATATTGACGCGCCATTTTTCGGTATGCCTTTTTGATTTCGTCATCCGACGCGTCCTTGCCAACGCCAAGCACCTCGTAATAATCACGTTTTTCAGCCACGGTTTCACCCCCATTCACTCATTACTAACAATGCTGGACAAAAGGAAAGTCAAAGTGCGGGATTCGCGCTTTGACTTTCCCTTGACACAGGTCTATTCAGATTAACCTTACTTTTTATCCTCGTCAACAACCTCGTATTCAGCATCAACCACATTATCTTTCTTCGGAGCTTCTTGAGAAGCTTCACCAGCTCCTCCAGCTTGTTCAGCTTGAGCTGCTTGCTCATACAGTTTCACAGACAATTGCTGAACGATTTGTGTCAACTCTTCAGTTGCAGTATTGATCTCTTCTAGGTTATCGGATTCCAAAGCTTTTTTCACTTTTTCTTTCGCTTCGTTCGCTTTATCGATTTCGGAAGCGTCCACTTTATCGCCAAGATCCTTCAGCGTTTTTTCAGTAGTGTACACGAGCTGATCAGCATTGTTGCGAGCCTCAACGAGCTCTTTACGCTTACGATCTTCTTCAGCATGAAGCTCGGCATCCTTCATCATTTGTTCTACTTCATCATCGCTCAAACCGCTCGAAGAAGTAATGGTGATTTTTTGGCTCTTGCCTGTGCCTTTGTCCGTTGCCGACACGTTTACGATACCGTTAGCATCGATGTCGAAAGTAACCTCGATTTGCGGTACACCGCGTGGTGCTGGAGGAATATCTCCAAGCATGAAGCGTCCAAGAGTTTTGTTGCCCGCTGCCATTTGACGCTCACCTTGCAGAACGTGAATTTCAACGCTAGGCTGGCTGTCTGCATAAGTCGAGAACACTTGGGACTTGCTTGTAGGAATCGTTGTGTTGCGTTCGATCATTTTGGTGAATACACCACCAGCTGTTTCAATACCCAGAGAGAGCGGAGTTACGTCGAGCAGAACGACGTCTTTTACATCCCCTGTCAAAACGCCGGCTTGAACAGCTGCACCAAGGGCAACCACTTCGTCCGGGTTAACACCTTTATGAGGGTCTTTACCGGTCAATTTCTTGATCGCTTCTTGAACAGCAGGGATACGAGTGGATCCACCCACAAGTACAATTTTGTGAATATCGTTAGGTGTCATACCTGCATCGCTAAGAGCTTGACGAGTTGGTCCGAGTGTACGTTCCACGAGGGACGCGGACAATTCTTCGAACTTCGCACGAGTCAGGTTTACTTCCAAGT
This sequence comes from Paenibacillus uliginis N3/975, assembly GCF_900177425.1. Lineage (NCBI taxonomy): Bacteria > Bacillati > Bacillota > Bacilli > Caryophanales > Paenibacillaceae > Paenibacillus > Paenibacillus uliginis. The sequence goes on from NZ_LT840184.1 coordinate 4,428,927, forward strand.
GCTGAGGCACGCCGTCAGCCACAGTGATAAACGGAAGGGAAATGGTTGTTGTCAAAATACCGGACAACTCTTTCTTCGCTTTTTCAGCAGCATCTTTCAAACGCTGAACTGCGGCTTTATCTTTACTCAGGTCAATTCCTTGGTCTTTTTTGAATTCGGCAACCAGATAGTCAATGATTACTTGGTCAAAGTCATCACCGCCGAGGCTGTTGTCACCACTTGTAGCTTTAACTTCAAAAAAGCCATCGCCGAGTTCCAAGATGGATACGTCAAACGTACCGCCACCAAGGTCATATACGAGGATCGTTTGATCTTCGGATTTCTCCATGCCGTAAGCAAGCGCTGCTGCTGTTGGCTCGTTGACAATACGCAGTACTTCAAGTCCAGCGATTTTACCGGCATCTTTTGTTGCTTGACGCTGGCTGTCATTAAAGTATGCAGGAACGGTAATAACGGCTTGGGTTACGGTTTGGCCCAAATAAGCCTCGGCATCCGATTTCAGCTTTTGCAGAACGATAGCGGAAATTTCCTGAGGTGTAAATTCTTTGCCATCAATCGTTTCTTTATGGTTCGTACCCATATGACGCTTAATCGAGCTGATTGTACGGTCAGGGTTGGTGATCGCTTGACGCTTCGCTGTGTCACCGACAACGCGTTCGCCGTCTTTCTTAAAACCTACAACCGATGGGGTTGTGCGTGCGCCTTCCGGGTTCGGAATGACGACAGCTTCGCCGCCCTCCATTACCGCTACACAAGAGTTGGTAGTACCTAAGTCAATACCGATTACTTTGCTCATGAGATAATATCCTCCTTCATATTTCACACACTGAAAAGGGTGTGTGGTTCATTACAGTTATGATTTATTTAAAGTCGACAATGGATAAAGCCTATTACATGCTTACCTTAACCATAGCCGGTCGAAGCACCTTGTCTTTCAGCATATAGCCTTTTTGAACTTCCTCAACGACGATACCTTCCTCATAATCATCGCTCTCCACTTGCATGATAGCTTGGTGAAATTCAGGATTGAACGGTTGGCCAACACTGTTCATGGCTGTTAGGCCTTCCGCATTCAACACCGTCTCAAGTTGTCGGAAAATCATGCCTACACCTTTTGAGAATGACTCGAATTCCGGATTGTCCTCTGTAGCAGCTAGAGCGCGTTCAAAGTTGTCGAATACCGGCAAAAGCTCGGTAACCAACTTGGAAGAAGCATATTTAGCCAGCTCTTCCTTTTCTTTTTGGGTGCGTCTACGGAAGTTGTCATAATCAGCTTGGACACGAAGGGTGCGCTGCTGATGTTCTGACATCTCATTTCTTAGGTTCTCTATTTCTGCCTGAAGGCCAGCCTCTTCTGAGGAATTGGTTTCCTGGGAAACATTCTCTTCGTTAGAAGACTTCTGCACCTCCGGATGTTCACCGGATTCCGATGCGGTATGAGTTTGCTCCATATTTTCTTCGTTTACTGTATCTTGTACCGTGTTTACTTTGTCTTTATTCAAGATGCCTTCCACCTCCTAATATTCATAACTCATATTTGTGTGTGAGTTCGGTATTACTCTTCGGAACTGCCTGTCTCCCTCATCTTAATCACATGATGAATGCGAAGAACAGCTGACGCTACTTCCCCTGCCGCACGGAGTCCATGAAGCTTAACAGGAGCAGGATCAACGATCCCTTTGTCCTCATAGCTGATAACCGCACCGGTATCACAGTCAATTCCCATGGAATCAGTCCCCAGGGAAATCTGTGCCGCACGCACTTCCTCCATTTTCTCCAATGGATTGTATCCTGCATTCAGCAATATTTGTGACATCGGCCGCCGCAATGCCGTAGATACGGCTTCTATGCCAAATGCCTCCATACCCTTTTGGACTTCCCTGTGACGCTCCAACTCGTAGGAAACAGCGAGTTCGCTTGTCCCGCCTCCAGGGAGTACTCCGCCGGCCACAGCGGCTTGAAGAGCTGAAGCCGCGTCACAGGCGATACGGGCTGCCTCACCAACAACTTCTGACGTGCTGGCGCCGACAATAACGGTCACAACCCGCTCTCCAGCATCGCTACCCTGAAGGCGAACACGCTCCAGAGTTTCATCATACGCAGCTCGAGGAGTATAACCGAGAATCGACATTAATTGTTCTGGGTCTTTATGTAGCGCCGTCCGGCGTACCGGTACAGCCCCTGTCATGTCGCAGACCCGGCGGATATCGGTCCGTGAAATACGGGGAACGACCATAATTCCGTGATCCAGACAAAACTGCTCAGCGTCTGGATGAATTCCTTTTTCCAACAGAATTAGTTTAACAGACAATTCCGACAGACGCGCCAAGTCAGAAGCAAACACTTTACGCAGGTCCATGTATCTGGCGAATCCAGCTTCCGTGGTCAGTACCTCTTCATCGAGCTCATCGGGCTCCAGAGAATCCAGCAGCACAAGCACTTTTGCATCGTTATACTCCTGCTGTTCCCGGGAGAACAAAGGCTTCTGCCGGAGCAGTATTCCCTCGAACACCTCATTCTCCGCTTTTTCAAGCGCGATAATACTGCTGGCAAGCGAATAAGATGGGTCCCTTAAACGGTCAATTCCCGCTTTATAGGCGGCCTGCATGACCAGATCCACCATATCCCGGCGTTCACGTCCGGCTACAAAAGCCGTTCGTTCCAACAGAGGGTCGTCCAGACCATCTATTACCCGTACCCGATTGGATAGAAGACGAAGCGCCATATCAACGCCTTGTCTCATGCCCTCCACGACCTTCGATGCCGGAACACCTCGGACAATTTGCGCTAGGCCTTCTTGAACCAATGCTCCTGCAAGTACGGTGGCGGTTGTGGTACCGTCCCCGATCTTTTCTTGCTGGGCACGAGCCACTTGAATGAGAAGGCGAGCTGCCGGATGAGTTACATCCATTTTATCCAAAATGGTTACCCCATCGTTCGTGATCACAACCTCGCCGCGGGGCCCAACCAGCATAACGTCAAGCCCTTTGGGGCCAAGTGTCCCTTCAACGGCAGATGTGACAGCCCGAACCGCATTGCTGTTGTTAATCAGCGTGGAATGACGTTCATCACCATCTCCATGCGGCTGTTGTCCTTGGCTCATCACCCTCACTCCCTTATTTATACCAGTGTGACAGTAATCTTGTCAGATCATGCGAAAGGATATTCAATATCCCGATCACACGGGCGTATTCCATTCGTGTAGGCCCTAATATACCGATTGTTCCAAGTGCTTTGCCATTAGCGGAATAGGTTGCAGTGATCAAGCTGCAATTCGCTATGGCTGCGTGGTCGTTCTCCGTACCAATGCGCACCTGAATGCCACTCTCTCCTGGCGCCGGTGTCATCATTTTCATCAGAGTCGGTGTCTGCTCCAGCAGTTCAAAAATGTTTCGCACCTTCTCTACATCTTTGAACTCGGGTTGGTTGAGCATATTGGTTGTTCCACTCAAATACACCTTCTGGTCCTGTTCTTTACTATCCAGTGCAACCTCAAGCACACTCATTAATTCCTCATAGTGATCGATGTGCCGCTGCATTTCTTGACCTAATTCGGAGTATAGGCGGGTCTTTAGTTTGTAAAGAGGTACATTAGCCAATTTACTGTTCAAAAGGTTGACCACTTGTTCCATTTCCGATACGGATACACCTGGTGGAATACTAACGGTCTTGTTTTCTACCTGTCCGGTGCTCGTTACAATAATAGCTACTGCTGTACTGTCGTCTAAAGGAAGAAGCTGGAAATGACGCAAAGACGTATGAAAAACTTCCGGTCCCAGGAGGATGGAAGTGTAATTCGTCATCTGTGACAAAATACCGGCCGCATGCTGAATCATTTGCTCCATAGCATTAAGCTTCTCGGCAAAAAATGCTTTCATCAACTGCAGTTCGGAAGGATTTAACGAAAACGACGACGTAAGGTGATCTACATAGTAACGATATCCCTTATGCGAAGGAATACGTCCTGCTGAAGTGTGAGGCTGTTCCAAAAAACCAAGGTCCTCCAAATCAGCCATCTCATTACGAATCGTCGCAGGGCTGTAGCCCACATCTCCGCGTTTAGAAATGCTCCTTGATCCAACCGGCTCTGCCGAACGGATATAGTCATCGACGATCGCACTCAAAATCATGCGTTGACGATCTGTTAACATGTCGCTCCCTCCTTGCTGACTGCATGTTTTCCATGTCGTTAGCACTCATCATCATCGAGTGCTAACCGCTATAACAAAAATACCAAACCGACCAGAGTATTGTCAAGTCAGTTCGGCATCTTTAGAAGAGCTATTTCAGTGCAGGCATAGATCTTTGGAGTGGTGAATGCTGATTCGGGAATATCAAAAGATAACCCAACAAAAGGTTTCCATAGGCATGACCCGGGAGCAAGTTATTCTTTCCTGGGGATATCCGGATGACAGCAATTCTTATACCAGCTCTTATTCTGATATGGACCAATGGATATATGGAGATACCTACTTGCATTTTTATAACGGAGTTCTTGGGTCTTGGTCAGATTATTAAAAAAATGGGGGTGTCCTAAAAGGCCTATTGACCTGGGACACTCCCTTTTGCCTGTTGTAAGACGCTACGTGCATGACCACTCATTTCGCTCGTTCACCATTCCCTGAAGAACAGACCATGGACCACAAAACTAAGCATGCCACCCAAGGATAAATCCTCGGGCGGCATGCTTTTTCTTTTTTACTGAGAGAGATCACTATCTGGAATAAAGCGAAGATGGATACAAATATGAAGGTGAACTTTGGTTCATAGGGGAATTAGATTAAGTTATTGAAGAACGTATTTACCTGAGCCCACGTATTTATTTGTTTTCGGATTCCAAGTAAATATCCCTACCGCAGTATCCCATCCACCTTCGAGTTTATAATTTTTCCAAAGCTGATATACTTTACCTTGTTTATCAATTTGAACATCAATATCGCCCATTACTTTAAGAACTTGTTTTAATGTTCCGTCTTTGTAACGATAAACATACATTTGAGTATTTGAAGGGAAATAAGTGGCGGTAAGGGCAACATGCTTCTCTTTGGCCGTCACCGAGTAAATATGGATATTGTAATCTTCATAACCTTCTTCATCTGAAATCCCTGTATTGATCAGCACAATAATACCTTTGGAATTAATCAAATAAAAGTTGCCCGAGTTCGTCAAAATAAAAGATTCCTGTTTCTTGTCTGAGTTCACGTCCGCCGTTTTGATCAATCTTATAGTTTCATTGGGATACTTCTTCTTAAGAATATCCTGGGGTTTTAAAGACTGAGCGTTCGTAACTGGGATATTCAGCCATGAAACAAGAAACATCAATGCCAATGACCATGTAAAAATCTTTGTTTTCATAATTAGCCCCCCTTATGTATTAGAGTACCAGATGATTGTGATTCATCCCATGAAAAAAGGCTGTCCTGAAAATATCGGACAACCCATTTATAAATTAATCGGTTATTTTATTTGATTTTACTATAATCAGTTCATTACTTTCAGAACCGCTATTTCATCACAGGCGTGCTGTTTTTTACAGTGAATACAGTCCGTCCACACCTTCTCCGGGAAAATGTCTTTTTCCACCACGGCAAAGCCGTTTTTAATAAAAAAAGAAACCTCATATGTCAAAGCCATCACCTTCGGGATTTCTCTGCGTTTGGCCTCGGCCATAAGAGAATCCACCAGCATGGAGCCAATTCCCTTACCTTTATAACCTTCGGAAATGCCAAGAGAACGTATCTCCACAAGATCACTTCCGAGCTGACATAAAGATCCGCAGCCAATGACCGTTCCGTCCCATTCGGCTACGACAAACTCTTCAATCTGCTTCTCCAGCACATTCCGCGACCGGGGCAGCATGATTCCTTTTTCAGCATATCCCTGAATCATCTGGTACAGCGGTTCTACATCCTCTACTCTCGCTTTTCTGCATACGGCCGGCATTTCTCTTTCTCCCCTTTATACGCTCCGTTATATTTATGAATAAATATACAACAGAGCGTATAGAAGTTCAATAGATTAATTACCTGATAAACTGCCTATAAATTCAGCAAATACTTCATTGCCGAACAATATTCCCTGTTCACTCAGTTTATAGCCATCATCTGTCGCATCCAGCAATCCTGCATTAACCATCTTATGAAGCGGACGCGCAAAGACAACGTCCAGCGAAGTGTTGAATTGCTGCTCAAAGCGAGTGCGGGAAATACCGTCAAGCACCCGTAAACCGACCATCAGGAAATCCTCCATCGCTTCCTCAGGGGAAATATCGTAGCTATCGAGACGCGGAAGACCGCTTTTTACAGCTTCAACGTAAGGATTGACTCCTTTAATGTTCATATGGCGCTGACGACCAACATAACCATGAGCGCCTGCTCCAAGACCATAGTAGTCCTCATTTAACCAATAGGTCATATTATGCTTGCTTTCGAAGCCAGGTTTGGCAAAATTACTGATTTCATACTGTTTGTAACCCGCCTCTTTCATCCGGTTCATAAGCAGAAGGTACATATTCAGCTCAGCTTCTTCATCCGGAAGAGGCAGCTGATTTTTCTGGTACAAGGTATGGAACAGCGTGTTCTCTTCTACCTTCAAGCTGTATATGGAGTAATGGGGCAATCCCAGTTCCAGAGCCTTTGTAACACTCTCCGACAGCATGTCCACCGTCTGGTTCGGCAGCCCAAACATAAGATCAATCGACATATTGTCAAACCCGGCTTTTTTCGCATTTTCAAGACTGCGGTAAACGTCATCCGTATTATGAATACGACCTATACCAGTCAGCAGATCGTTCTGAAACGCCTGCACGCCAAAGCTGACACGGTTTACACCGCCTTCTCGCATGACAGACAGTTTCTCCAGATCCGTCGTTCCAGGATTGGCCTCCATGGAAAATTCAATGTTATTATCCCATTCAGGAAAATGATCACGTACAATCTTCAGAAAATACTCCATTTCCTTAGGCTTCAAAACCGTTGGGGTTCCTCCCCCCACAAAGATACTCTTGATCACTCCCGGTGGAGATGCCTTAACGGTCATTTCCATTTCGCGTTCAAGCGCCTGCAAATAATCCATGACAGGCTGACCCTTTAGAACATACGAGTTAAAATCACAGTAGAAACATTTATTCGTACAAAACGGAATGTGAACATATACAGCCTCAGTACGCTTGCTGTTTCCGTTTATAAATGGCGTCGTCATAAAGAACCTCCCTTGCTTAGCCCTGCTCATAAGCTGTTAGCTTAATACTTTATATCATAATTTTAAAACTTCTTAATCATGAAAGAAAAGGAAAGCCTGATCGGCTTTCCTCTCGTAATCCCTCTGTATCTGTTCAGCATTCGAAATAACCTTAGTTGTCGTCGATTTTGAGAACCGCCATGAACGCTTCCTGAGGTACCTCAACACTGCCGACCTGCTTCATCCGCTTCTTACCTTCCTTCTGCTTCTCAAGCAGTTTCCGTTTACGCGAGATGTCGCCGCCATAGCATTTGGCAAGAACGTTTTTACGCATCGCCTTAACGGTTTCACGGGCCACAATCTTCGTTCCGACAGATGCCTGAATCGGCACCTCGAACATCTGACGTGGGATCAGCTCTCGTAGCTTTTCACATATAGCCCGGCCGCGATGAAATGCGCGATCACGGTGCACGATGAAGGACAATGCATCCACCTGCTCAGAATTGAGCAGAATGTCCATTTTGACCAGATTCGAAGTCCGGTATCCAGACAGTTCATAGTCAAACGAAGCATAGCCCCTCGTGCTAGACTTCAACTGATCAAAGAAATCGTACACGATTTCTGAGAGCGGTATCTCATAAGTAAGCGTAACGCGTGTCGTATCAAGGTATTCCATGTTGATGAACTCACCGCGTTTATTCTGACACAACTCCATGATCGCACCAACAAAGTCGTTAGGCACAATGATGGCCGCCTTAACATAAGGCTCTTCCACATAATCGACCTTACCAACCTCCGGATAATGCGACGGGTTATCGATCTGAATCTGCTCCCCGTTCGTCAAGGTGATACGGTAAATAACGCTTGGTGCCGTCGTAATCAGCGGAATGTTAAATTCACGCTCGATACGTTCCTGGATAACATCCATATGCAGCAGGCCCAAAAATCCGCAGCGGAACCCAAAGCCCAATGCACTGGAAGTCTCCGGCTCGAAACTGAGCGACGCATCGTTAAGCTGAAGCTTTTCAAGTGCTTCACGCAAATCGTTGTAATCTGATGTTTCGATCGGATACAGCCCACAGAACACCATCGGGTTGATTTTACGATAACCTGGAAGCGGTTCAGCCGTAGGTTTTTTGGCATCGGTAACCGTGTCACCGACCTGAGTATCTCCTACATGCTTGATTCCTGCCACGATAAATCCTACATCGCCCACCTGCAGCTCATCCACGATAGTCATCCGCGGCTTGAACGCGCCAACTTCGATGACCTCGAATGATTTTCCGGTAGCCATCATCTTTATCTTAGATCCGGCTTTAATACTGCCATCAATAACGCGAACGTAAACAATAACCCCTTTGTATGGGTCATAGTGCGAGTCGAAGATAAGCGCTTTAAGTGGTTCCTCGGAATTACCAGTAGGTGCTGGCACCTGCTTGACAACCTGTTCCAAAATCTCTTTAATCCCGATACCTGCTTTTGCGGAAGCCAAAACGGCTTCACTCGTGTCGAGACCGATAACATCTTCGACCTCTTGCTTCACACGATCAGGATCTGCACTCGGCAGGTCGATTTTGTTGATGACCGGTAAGATTTCAAGGTTATTGTCTAGGGCCAAATACACGTTAGCCAGCGTCTGGGCTTCGATGCCCTGAGCGGCATCCACAACGAGCAGCGCGCCTTCACAAGCCGCTAAACTCCGTGATACCTCATACGTAAAGTCAACGTGCCCCGGGGTGTCGATGAGATTCAAAATATAATCCTCGCCGTCATCCGCACGGTAGTTCAGACGAACCGCCTGCAGCTTGATTGTGATCCCCCGCTCCCGCTCCAGATCCATTGTGTCAAGAACCTGCTCTTGCATTTCACGAGAAGTCAGTGCACCCGTGAACTCCAAAATACGGTCTGCCAATGTCGATTTTCCATGGTCTATATGTGCAATGATACAGAAATTACGAATTTTTTGTTGTCTTACTTGTACGTCAGTCATGCCTTACCCCCAACAACCACCAGATGTTTGAATCAATTTATTATAACAGTTGGTTGTGTACACAGCAATGGCAAGTACTTTTTACATTCAATCCGTGATGGAACCGAACATGGAAACCACCCAGCGGATGCTTTGATTCGAGAGCTGCTGAAGGAGCCCCGCCGTTTTGTCGGCAAGTACGTCCGCAGGCGGCTTTGAACTTTCCGGCAGCAAAATGTCACGCGGGGTTGGTTCAAATTTCGGCTGTTCCTCCTTTGCATAACGGTCATCCACCTGTTCAGCAGTTTCCCCTGCCGATGCTTTAGAGGCTGCATCTTGCGCCTTATGATCAAGAGCCGGAAGGTCGCCCTGACCCTGCTGAGCCTGCTGAACCTGCCCGGACATAGGTCCTTTCTGAACCATAGGTCCTTCCATCCCGCCCAGCTGCATACCTATAAGTACACCGATTCCGGCCCAAATTACGATAGCGATCAACTTTTTTCCGGCTCTTGACATCTTTTCTCCCCCTTGATTTGTTTATAGTGCATGTTCAAAAAGGTCGGTTTTCAGCACCGAAGCTTATGCTTCCGATGTGCGTTTTTTCAAACGCATCAGTTGGATGAAGCTAGGGACTGAGGAGCGGAGCTGCACGTTTTCGTAGAAAACGTCTTCGGAAGCATCAGCTGTTTTGGGTACGTGAGCACCTGAGATGTTTCCGGAGGAAACATACTTCGTAAGCATATGCTGGGACCGGCTGAATTCAAGATTCGATGCCGAGCCCCTTCCTGATTCACTTCGTGATCAAACGCGGACTTCTTGAACAACCTCTTATATATCAGGACTGTTTACTGTTCTTTTGAACCGTTACTGTTTCGCTCTCGGTTGTTGCCTTCCTCCCATCTTTCTTGTTCATTACGCTTGCTTTTTGAGCTTTCTGATCCTGCCAGTACACTTCTGCAATCATATCGGCAAGCAATTCGGCTGTACGCTGTAATTCTTCCTTCGTGCTGTCAATACCGCCGATTTCTATTAAAATACTGTTCGGTGACAGGGATTGATTGTACTCCCCATTACCTTGGTCCGCCGATTTTCCCCACACGCCGCGGGATACCCCAGGATAGGATTTCTCCAGCAGCCCATTGATTTTGCTTGCAAACTCTTCATTTTCACGCCAGTTCTTATTCGCATGCCCGATAATAAAATACACCTGTGCGTAATTGACTCCGTTGATCGTCGTTGTTGTCTTGCTGTGGCGCTGAGAATCCCGATGGATATCTATCAGGTAAGAAAGGTCTTCGTTCTGAGAAAGGGCCGACTTTACCGTCTGACGTGAATATTTATAGGAATAATTCCAGCTATAATCCGGTACGCTGCTCTGGTAATCACTCTTATCGTGAACCGTTCCAATGCCTTTCGCTTCAAGCCTTTTTGCTACCATATTGCCCACCAGCATAATATTTTTGTTCGGTGAAGAAGACCCCGGATTGCTGCTCTGCTTCTCCAGCAGTGGATTGAACGCTTCCTGCGGATGAGAATGGTAAATAAATACGTTCTTTTTAGCTGAGTCTGTTCCAGTCTTTCCATTTTTATTAGTACTCCCAGGGCTGCTTTCAGACGGTGGTTCCACCGGATCTTTCTCCGTCTTTCCAGGTACAGTAGCTTCCGTCTTCTCCTCAGGTTCTGTTGGGGAGTGATCCGGCCGGTAATCCGCCGGTGCTTCCCCTTGCTCGTTACCTGAGCCGTTCCTGAGTGGGACCGGCTGATTTGTCTTCATGCCCGGCACCTCACTAGCCAGAAGGCTTTTGGGATCCCTTGGATTCACGCTAGTCAAAAGTTCAAATACGAACGGAGTCATTTTTTCTGCAGACAGGGTGGACGATTCCTTTTCCAATGCCATATGCGGCATTTCCATTCCAATCATGTCGATAAAAAAACGGCTGGACAGTGATGCAGCCAATCCCTTCATGGAAGAGACCGGAGAAGTGTTCAGACCTTTCTCTGCCATCCCCCCGAGTCCCAGCAATAAGAAAAACAAAAGAGACCCTAGCATCAGCAGCACCAACGTTCGTCCCATGCTTAAACCTTCCATAACTTTTCGTTTCAATCTGGCAATGTTCCAGATACGAAATTTTCGATTGTTCATATCGATGTCCTCCTCCGTTAACGGAAATGCAACAAGCTTTGACTGCTTGTCCCGCGACTCTGTAATCTCTTATATTTCAAATCTATGAACGGAGAAGAATCGATAGAACGTATAAACGAAATTCCTTTCAAAATATAATAGAATGCAAAAAGGCTGCCCCAAGGTTCTGTTCAAGAACTTTGGAGCAGCCATATGGTTTGATATGTTTATATTGGTTGTGAATGCCCATAGCAGCCAGGCGTTCTTTCTACAAATCTAGTGTGTGTATGCACCAGCATTGCCAGGATCAACCGCTTCGTGCAGTGCAGCATTCAGACCGCTTGCTACGATGTTGGCGATATCCTCGATAAACTCATCAATCTCTTTCGGCGTGACGATAAGGTCGTGACCAAGCGGCTCCAGCACCTCTTTCACTAAAGCCAGGCGCTCATTTTCCGGGATCTCATTAAGCATGCCCATAATCTGACCGGTCTCCGGCGCTCCCTTGCCAAAATGATCCTTCATCAGTTCGATCGCATTGTTCACAATCGTTGATGCATAGCATACGGTTGGAACACCGATAGCTATACAAGGTACGCCAAGAATTTCTTGGGTCAGACCCTTCCGCTTGTTGCCGATGCCGGACCCCGGATGGATACCGATATCCGCGATTTGGATCGTTGTATTTACCCGTTCCAGTGATCGGGAAGCCAGCGCATCAATCGCTACAATGGCATCCGGACGCGTCCGTTCAACGATGCCGTGGACGATTTCACTCGACTCAATTCCAGTCAACCCAAGCACACCGGGTGCTACGGCACTAACCTGGCGATATCCAGGTGACACCCGGTCCGGCATCAATTCAAAATAATGACGGGTTACCATGACATTCTCAACGACGAGCGGACCTAGTGAATCCGGGGTTACATTCCAATTGCCGAGTCCAACGATCAGGATGGAAGCATTTTTACCGATACCAATACGCTGGATGAAATCCTCAAACTCGCGGGCGAACACCGATGCCACCTGCTCCTGCAACCCGGTATCTCCATTTCGCAAATCAGGTACTTCAAGTGTTACATAGTGTCCCTTGACTCTTCCAATCCTTTGGGAGGCAGCTTCATTTTGAACATCAAGTCGGGTAATCTTGATTCCATCCTCCTGCTTAACGTCTTCCAAAACTCCTGAAATCGGCGGAGCTTCAGAGCCGGAGACAAGTTCTCTCGATTCAACCGCCAAATCCGTTCGAACCGAATAACGCTGCAGATCTAATTCCATGCTGATTCACTCTCCTGCATCATAATAATGGTAGTGTGCTGGAGTTGGACAAGGATTATGCAGAAGTCTTTTTCAAAAAAAGAAAGTTATATTTTTCGCATGAAGGTGCATTTTCCCCTTTTGAGAAAGTAGGCGAAGTCGTTTCTACTTGGTATTGCTTTTTGTACCCCCCCATGCTAAAATATTTTAAGTTGTGAAACATTTCGCTCTATTGAAATGCCTTACAGGAGGTGAATGTAATGCCAAACATTAAATCCGCGGTTAAACGCGTCAAAACGAACGACAAACGCCATGCACTCAACATTTCCCAAAAATCCGCACTTCGCACAGCAGTTAAGAACGCTGACGTAGCGCTGACTGGTACGGAGGTTGAAACTGCTAAAGCTGCTTTCCAAGCCGCTTCCCAAAAGCTTGACAAAGCCGTTACGAAGGGCCTGATCCATAAAAATGCGGCTGCCCGCAAGAAGTCCCGTCTGGCGAAAAGACTGAACGCTCTTACTTCCCAAGCGTAAGATTGCGTTTCTGAATAAGAAGTGGAAAACCCTGGACAGCCTAAGCTGATCAGGGTTTTTTGATTGTTTAGGAGAGTATATACTTTTTAGAGTCTGCTTCCCTGAAGTACGTAGATAGGCGATTTCTAATGTGTAGCGGTTAGGGGCTTTAAGCCCCGAGCCGAAGTAAAAACAACTCTAGTCCCAAGACTTTGTCCACTCCACCTGTCTTCATCTTGTAATCCAAATCTCCCAGATGATTCAGTATGTTTTCCAATCGGGAAGTTTCGAATTTCCGTGCCTGCTCCCCGGCAATCTTTACAGCATACGGATGCAGACCAATCTGCGAAGCGATCTGCTGCTGGGAGTAGCTCTGTTTGGATAAAGTCTTCACCTGTAAAATAATCCGAAACTGTCTCGTGATGAGTGCGGCTATTTTAATCGGTTCCTCACGTTGCTTCAGAAGCTCATAGAAAATAGATAACGCCTTATCAATCCGAAGATTCGCGATATCCTCCACCAGAGCAAACACATTCTGCTCCGTGCTTCGGGCCACCATATGATCCACAGTTGCCTCATCCACCGTTCCGCCGGCTCCGGCGTACAGACACAGCTTATCGATTTCCCCAGCAAGGGTCTGTAGGCCCGTGCCTGCGTTGCGGACGAGTGCCTCTGCGGCTCCCGGACCAAATGAGCAGTTCTGTATCGAGGCCTGCTTGTCCACCCATCTCAACAATTCATCCCCGCCGAGAGGCATAAAAGCAAGAGCCGTTCCTACCTTCTTAACAGCCTTCACTACTTTTTTGCGCTCATCGAGCTTTTCATGCTGAACCATAAACACAACAACACTGTAATCCGCCGGATTATCTAAATATTCCAACAGCGCCTCTACTCTATGCTCAATTTTGCTGTTATCTTTACCAGCCGTAAACAGGGAAGTATCTCTTACAAAAATCAGTTTTCTCGGCACCATAAAAGGTACGGTTTCCGCTTCCTCAACTACAGCCTGTATAGGTACTTCCCCCAGATCCATATGAATCAGGGCAAAATCCTTGTCTTCTTTAGTTAACAGCTGCGATTCCAATAACGCAGCGAATTCATTCATTTGATATTTCTCACTGCCGTAAAGCAGGTAAACGGAGGATACCTCCCCCTGCTTGACCGCCTTTGCTGCTGCTTTGGCATCCATCCTGTGTTCCCCCTTCTCTTTCTTTGTACACTATACCAAAAAAGCTGCCCTTAAAGCGAGAAGCGGGCTTTTTACATCAAAAGAAAAACATCTATCGACATAACTCAAAGAAGATAGGCCGCATCGAGTCGTAATTTTTCTTGCGAGATAAGGATGCACTTTAATCCGATGTTTATACTTTCTTATCTCATAGCAAAAGGACCTCGGCGCGTTGGCTGCGAGGTCCTTTTGTCCCAACATCTATATAAACGCCGGACGGAGTGCTCTAGAATCACTCCGCCGTCGGTCATATGACGGTGGTTAGGCGGCATATTTCCTATCTACCTTAACTTATTCATATCTCTTGGTAAGTGTGCACCGGTTTATCGTCTTTTTAAGGCGTTGTTACTGATTTGGTTGTATCTGATTTCTCTGGTGTATCTGCATTAACTTTTTTGTCTGCTTTATCGGTTTGATCCGAATTTTCAGGCTTCTCAGTCTTTTCGGCTTCTGGCTTGTTTGACTCAACCGGTTGTTGAACGTTAAGTACGTGCTTAACCTCTTTTTGGTCGACGAGCACCGTATAGGTGAAGTTCTTGCTGTCTACGGACCATTCTCCAGCAATCCAATCCCCGTTCAGCGGAAGTGAATGTATCACTTCAGGTAACTGATCAGCTGCAGGGAGCCGATACATGACCAGTTGATCAATTTCTAAGGACGCACTGTAAAGACCATCCGGAGAAGACCATTGCCCCGGTACCATACCCGTAATACCATGTTTATTAACATTATCGAAAGAAGTATCCAGACTTTCCGTAACTGTAACATCGGTTTCAGCAGGCTTTTGGGTGTCCTGAATATCCTTTGATCCCTGGGAATCGGGTTCAGGCAGCTCTGAAGGTGGAGCCGTTGGTTTGTGTGCCTCTTGTGGAGGTTCCGTATTCCCCGTTTTGCCTTTCGTTGAACCCTCTCGGGCAGAAGTTCCTGCGTCCGGGCTAGCTGCCCGGCTCTTATTATCGTTTTTCGTATCTTCTACCGGCACTGAATCCATATTGGTCGATACACTTTCATCAGGGCTGCTCTTCTCCGCCCCAGCCTTCTCGGAGTCATCCTCAGCCGCTGCATATGGCTGAAGTTCTACTTGCTGTTGCTGTTGATCCTTATCGATTACGTCACTGTCCTTATTCGGATCTTCACTCTCAGGCAGCTCCTGACTCCCGCCGCTGCCAGTCTTCATACTTGTCGGCATAACCTCTTCCACAGGTAGCTCAGCATCGGAGAGCATTTGCGGTTCATAATTGAATATGGCAACTCCGAGAATAACAGCCGCTGCTGCTGTGCCAATCGCCGTTCTACCTGCTATGGAACCCCACCAGCTTGTTGTTCGTCTGGAACGCTTCAGCTCCGGCATCATTACGGCCGGCCCCTTGTCGTCGTCAACTTTGGCCTGCTCCTGACGGGCCAGGTCTATAGCATCCAGCTGCGGCAGTATAGAATCAACCAAACTGTAAGGAGGTGTGACAGCCGGAAGATCTTCCAAATCCCTTGACAGGGATTTCAGCACATTGAATTTTTCCGCGCAAGCCGGACAAACAGCAACATGGCGGTACATCTGCGCAGTCTCTTCCGGATCAAGGTCTTGATCCAAATACCGGTGCATATATTCCACCACCTCTTGGCAATTCATCCTGATACACCACCCTTCTGATGCTCATGGAGCATGTTCTGAAGCTGTTGTCTTGCCCTGAATAAATACGATTTCACCGTGTTCAGCGGCAGGTTCAGACAATCAGCTATTTCGTTGTAAGACAAATCCTGCAAATATCTTAAGACAATAACGGTGCGATGATGGTCCGGCAGTTGATTGATCGCCTCTTGAATGTCCTGAGCCAGATATCCTGTCATCACTTCTTTCTCCACGTTGTGCCGATCCTGAAAAACAAGATCATGCTCATCAATGGAAACCGTAGGTTTCGTCCGCCGAAACTTATCGATACAAATGTTCGTGACGATTCGTTGCACCCATGTTTTGAATTGGGCTTTCTCTTCGTAGGAATTGATCTTCGTATAAATGCGAATCAATGCTTCCTGGGAAGCATCCATTGCATCCTGTTCATTGTTTAAAATATAATAAGCAGTCCGGTACACTTGTTGTTCAATTTCTCGCAATAGGGTGATTAGAGCGTCGCGATCGCCCGATTGAGCGGCTCTGATGAGTCCCTGCTCCACCACAGTGGATCCCCCTCTCCCTGCATATATACAGACGGATGATAGTATTAATTTGTTGCAATTTGTTACCTATTAATTTTCAGGAAAGTTCATCTAACTATACCAAAAATAATTAAGTTAGTCATCAGACGTCAATCTCGTACGAACATCTATTTCACCTTTGCGTGAAATTTTCATCTGAATTTCTCCATGCAGATCTGTCCTATATACCAGTGAATCATTCCTTTGAATCCTCTGCACGACATCAGGATGGGGATGACCGTACATATTGTCCACGCCGGCAGAGATCACGGCTGAAGCAGGCTTCCAAACTTTGAGCCATGAATCGGTTGTTGATGTCTTGCTGCCATGATGGCCTACCTTTAATACATCGAGCGGATGGATTTTCGACCGCTCTGCAATACGGTCAGCGTGTTCTGTCAATATTCGTTGCTCGGCTTTGGCATCGGCGTCCCCAGTGAACAGAAAGCGAGCTTCGTTCATTACAAGCTCAAATACAAGAGACTCGTGATTTTGATCTTTTACCACAGGCAGTGTATCCTTCTCCTCGTTTTGCTCCCTGCCATCAATGCCGGCGTTCAGGAACAAAAATTCGGTACTGGTGTCCGGCCGATAGACGGTCCCGCTGTCAGCCTGATAAACGGGGATGTCTTGTTTCACCGCAGTTTTGAGCAGCTTCTCAAACGCCTCGGATTCAGCCAATGTACCGTTAAATATGATTTCCTTCACCGGAATTTCCTCCAGAACTGCTTGCAGTCCGCCAAAATGATCCTGATGATTGTGAGAAACCATCACCATATCCATCGAATGAATCCCCCTCTTCTTTAACAGAGGCACAACGACGCTTGCACCAACTTCAAACGGACGGCTTCGTACCTTCCATGCATCCTTCTCTTTCTTGAAATTTGTCGTACCACCAGCATCGATTAATATATGTTTTCCTTCCGGAGTAGACACCAGAATCGAATCTCCCTGCCCCACATCCAAAAATTGAACCGATCCGCCCCCCTGCTTAATCGGCCCATGATAACCGTTGTACAGCAGCAGAAAAAACAAACCGATAAGCACTGCTACCGCTGTGCCACTGCCGAAATGCTCAAATACACCGGCTAGCCGGTGCAAACCTATAGATCTGAGCCATTCGGCTGTTCGGTATTGAACTGAATGACCAGAACCTCCCCAGTTATCATTCCGATGTGCAGCAGATCTTCCGGGAGGTTCTTCTCCGGATAATGGAACGGTCTCGTCTACAGCTCCAGATAGAGCCTGATCCAATCTCTTTTTCCGGCCCCAAACATATAACATTAAATATAGAACTATAAAATAACTGACGATCCACCACAGACCCGGTGAGGGCCAAATCGTAACAAATACGGGTGAACCGTTCATCCATTCCACAACAGAGAAAGTAAACATATTCAACCACTCTGTCATTCCAGCAATCCATTTCGCACCCGTAAGCCACACCCAACTCAGAATCAACGCCACCGTCCCCATTGGTAAAACAATCATACTGATCAGAGGTACCATCAATAGATTAGCTAGAACTGACAAAAGAGAGAACTGGTTGAAATAATAGATCGTCAATGGAAAAGATACCAGTTGGGCAGCTACCGTCACTCCCAAGGTGCCCGCCAGCCAACGCGGCATAAACGAAAGAAAAGGCATCAGTTTCGGGACAAAAACCATCAGTCCGGCTGTTACGAGAAAGGACAACTGAAAACTGACGTCCACCAGGAAATAGGGATTCCATAGAAGCATCAGCAAAGCAGCAGCACACAAAATGTGCATGCCATCCTTCAGCAATCCTCTTCTTGCAGCATACAGACCGATCATTCCCATAATACCGGCACGAATGATTGACGGGCTGGCCCCTGTCAGCAGCACATAGAACGGCAAAAAAACCATTACAGCGGTGAGTGACGTCTCCCGGGTCAAACGGCATAACGAGAAAATAAATAAGAGTGCACCTACAAATACCGCGACATGCATACCCGATATGGCAAGAATATGAGTGAGTCCCAAACGGGAAAACTCGGCGAACGTATCCGGATTCAAATCACCCCGATCACCAATAATAAGCCCCTTCATATATCCCGTATGTACTCCGCTGAACAATTGCTCAATCCGATGACCAAGATACTGACGGACTTCGTCATTCCAGCGAAGCACATGAGACAACTTCCATTCATCGGGTTGCCGTACCGTAATATTTTGTATTCCTTTCACCTTAAGGAGCCAGTGTATTTCCTTGGTCCGCAAATATTGGCGGTAATCAAATCCATCAAAATTGCGGGCTGTTCCGGGCTTCTTCAGCTCTCCTGTAATCTGCACGAAATCCCCACGTTTCCATTCAACTGCCGTCTGTGTCTCCACCTCTGTCAGAAGTTTAACCTGCACTTGAACCTCTTCCTTGATACCGGTGTGCGAGTTAGTAGCACGAACAGACAACACAAAATCAGCACGGTCACCATCAACTTTTACGGGAGATACAATAACTCCTTCAGCCGATACGGGGATCGGATCATCCTCATTGGTTGATTTTTGCATAAGGGACTGCAGCCTGCTGACGTTGCGCGTATCGTTCCATTCCCAGTATCCTGACGAAACCAGCAGTGATGCGACCATGCAACCTATAAACAAAGGTCCTGCTGCTCCAAGCAAAAAAGGAACGACCAGCAAGATTGCAATTCCTGTAACAATAAGCGTCAGCTGCCAGCCTGAATACATACAGGCAGCCCCGCTGCCGAGAACCCAACAGATCGTAAAAGCCAGCAGCGGTCGTTGTGTCATCACGTTCCCATCTCCTCTTCATAATAAAATAGCATACGTACAAAAAAAAGAACCTCTGGCTGACTAAGCAACCAGAGGTTCTTCCTCATCATACTAATAGTGCGTGTTCAAAAAGGTCGGTTTTCAGCACCGAGGCTTATGCTTCCGATGTGCGTTTTTTCAAAACGCTTGAGTTGGATGAAGCTAGGGACTGAGGAGCGGAGCTGCACGTTTTCGTAGAAAACGTCTTCGGAAGCATCATCTGTTTTGGGTACGTGAGCACCTGAGATGTTTCCGGAGGAAACATACTTCGTAAGCATTTGCTTAGGAACGGCTGAATTCAAGATTCGACGCCGAGCCCACTTCCTGATTCACTTCGTGATCAAAAGCGGACTTTTTGAACAACCTCTTATATAATAATTAGCTTTCCAACTTCATATAGTACTGGGTTAATCCGACACCGTCATCAGCGTCTCCCTCGGCGGATCATATTGGAACAATTGACGGAATAAAATTCCCTTCTGTTCCATCATACGGCTTACCTTTTCCGTATCCTTCGGGTAAGACCTGTGAAATACGACTTCTGTAATTCCGCTGTTCGCCAGCATGTTAGCGCAGGTCCAACACGGCTCATCCGTCACATAAACGGTACTTCCCTCACGGTCATTGCGGTCTGTAAACAGCAACAGATTTTGCTCGGCATGAATCGTTCGGACACAGCGCTGTTTTTTGACCATTTCTTCTTTACCATCATCATGAATAACAAGTTCATAGTCTTCTACAATCATGCAACCCGCTTCAGAGCAGTCCGGAACGCCCATCGGAGCTCCATTATAAGCAGTCCCGAGCAGTTTTTTCCCCTGTACAAGCACCGCTCCGACGTGGCGCCGGGAACACTGCGAACGTGTAGACACCATAAATGCAATATCCATAAAATAGGTGTCCCAGTCTTTACGTTGATCCGTACTCATTTCATAGCTCACCTGTTTCGTAAAATTTATTTAATTTCATTGTATCACAGGGTTAAAAACCTACGTAAGGCTTCATTTTCTCCAGCATTTTCGGGCCGATGCCTTTCACTTCTAGAAGATCAGCCGCAGTGCGGAACGGACCGTGCTTAGTCCGGTAATCAATAATAGCCTGGGCTTTCTTCTCACCGATTCCCGGTAAATCCATAAGCGCTGCCGCGTCTGCCGTATTGATGTTAATTTTACCGGAAGTTTCAGCCGCAGGCATTTCACTCACTTTCTCCGCAGATTGAACGTCTTCGGCAGCAGGTTTTGAAGCTTCGATAACTGGCTTAACCGGCTCTTCGGATTCCACAGAGGCGGGTGCAGGCGTTTCTTTCACCCCGTGTTGTCTTTGGACATTAGAATCGTCATTTCCCTTTTCGACCGCTTCCTCCATGGGTACAGACTTCGTGGGAACGGACTTCGGTGAATCCGGCTCCTGCATCCCAAGCACCTCTTCGATCTCAGCATTCAGCGGTTTCCATCCTTGTATTCCACCCTGATTGCCTCCGGCAAACAGGATAAGTCCACAGCCTATCAAAACCGTCGTAACACTCAATCCTAACGGTAATCGTCTCATAAAAATCACTCCGATCCCGAACGGAATACCCGTCCGATGAATATAAACGAACATTACAGCGCTCTCATTCTGTAATCCTCCCCAAAACGGTCATCAATTGACGGCTAAGCCGCATACATTAACGATATGAACACGGCATCCTATTGCCGTAAAGCGCGAAAGGAGGGAACGTACACATGAAGGTCGGTTTTATCGGTACGGGAAGTATGGGCAGTCTTTTGATCGACTCCTTCATACGAGCGGGTGCTCTACAGCCTGAGCAAATCCGGATCAGCAACCGCACGCTGAACAAAGCACTTGAGCTGTCAGACCGTCACCCTGGCCTGATCGTATGTAGAAGTAATACGGAAGCTGCGTCAAAGAGCGATCTGTTTTTTCTGTGCGTTAAGCCCGGTGAGTTCAAAACTGTCATCGACGAGATCCAAGAGCAAGTCCACATCTCTCAAATCGCTGTATCTATTACGAGTCCCGTCCAGCTGTCTCATCTGGAATCTGCGCTTCCCTGCAAGGTGGCGAAAATTATACCGAGCATCACCAACCAAGCTGGAAGCGGCGCATCCTTATGTATTTATGGATCACGCATAAAAGAAGAAGACAGGCTGCTTTTGGAAAGCCTCCTGTCTTCGATTAGCAGGCCCACCCCGGTTCTGGAATCACACACACGGATTACATCCGATTTTTCCAGCTGCGGGCCTGCTTTTTTGAGTTTTTTTGTGGAAAAATGGATTGATGCCGCCGTCGAAATGACCGGAGCCGACCGTCCTACGCTCAATGCACTTGCCGGAGAAATGCTACTCGGAACCGGCAAATTGCTTACGGAGGAAGGTTTCTCTCCTGAACAGCTTCAAGAGAGAGTGGCTGTTCCCGGAGGCATTACCGCTCAAGCGCTGTCCCTTCTCGGAAACAGGTTGGACGGTCTGTTCCACCAATTGATCAACACCACACATGAAAAATATGAGGAGGATCTGGCGAAACTGGACATTGCCTTCGGAAAGACGGTTAACCGGCCACGATATTGACCAGTTTACCCGGCACTGCAATCACCTTGCGGATACTCTTTCCTTCCAGCGCCTGCTTGACATTTGGAAGGGAGAGGCTATATTCTTTCATCGCTTCTTGGTCCATATCTTTAGAGATTTTAGCCCGGTCTACGATTTTACCACTTACTTGGATAACGATTTCGATTTCTGCATCCACAGTCCAAGCTTCATCAAATTCCGGCCATGGCACATAAGTCACGCTATCACTGTTACCCAAACGGCTCCAAAGCTCTTCGGCCAAGTGTGGTGCGAGAGGAGACAGCATTTGCACGAAGTTCTCCATCGCTTTGCGCGGCAATTCATTAGCCTTGTAGCCTTCGTTAATGAAGATCATCATCTGACTAATGGCCGTGTTGAAGTGCAGATGTTCCATATCGTCAGTAACCTTCTTGATCGTCTTATGCCAGGTACGTTTGAACTCATCGGTTCCTTCGCCATCTACGATCTTGGAATTCAGCTCGCCGTTCTCGCCGATAAATAGACGCCAGATGCGGGACAAGAAACGGTGCATTCCTTCCACACCATTCGTATTCCACGGTTTGGTCGCTTCAAGCGGCCCCATAAACATTTCATAGACACGCAGTGTGTCCGCACCGTATTCATTGACGATATCATCCGGATTGATAACATTGCCGCGCGACTTACTCATTTTCTCGTTGTTGTTACCCAGAATCATACCCTGGTTGACGAGCTTTTGGAACGGCTCTTTCGTATCCACAACCCCCAGGTCGTACAATACCTTATGCCAGAAACGGGCATACAACAAGTGGAGTACCGCGTGTTCAACACCGCCGATATACAGGTCAACCGGCAACCATGCCTTCTGCTTCTCTTTGGAGCACAGTTCATCATGGTTATCAGGATCAATGTAACGCAGATAATACCAGCAGCTTCCAGCCCATTGCGGCATCGTATTGGTCTCGCGGCGGGCTTTCATGCCCGTCTCAGGATCAATCGTTTCGACCCATTCCGTCACATTTGCAAGCGGAGATTCTCCCGTGCCTGATGGTTTGATCTGATCCACATCCGGCAGCAGCAGTGGAAGCTGATCCTCCGGTACGGTCTTCATAGTACCGTCCTCCAGGTGAAGAATAGGAATCGGCTCACCCCAGTAACGCTGACGGCTGAACAACCAATCTCGCAGACGGTAGGTTACCTTTTTCTCACCTTTGCCGTTCTTCTCCAACCACTCGTTCATAGCTTGGATAGCTGCTTCATTATCCAATCCGTTCAGGAAATCAGAATTGACGTGTTCTCCGCTACCGGCGTACGCCTCTTCCTCCACATTTCCTCCCTTAACGACTTCAATAATGTCCAGACCGAACTGCTTCGCAAATTCCCAGTCCCGGCTATCATGGCCCGGAACGGCCATAATAGCACCCGTGCCGTAACCTGCAAGCACATAATCTGCAATCCAAATCGGTACTTGAGCTCCGTTTACCGGATTCACTGCATAAGCTCCAGTAAACACCCCGCTCTTGTCTTTTGCCAGATCCGTACGCTCCAGATCGCTCTTACGTGCTGCCTGCTCCTGATAAGCTTTTACAGCATCCTTCTGTTCTTCCGTAGTAATTCGTTCCACCAGTTCATGCTCCGGTGCCAGCACACAGTAGCTTGCACCGAACAGCGTATCCGGACGAGTCGTAAATACGGTCAGATGCTGATCGTGGCCAGCGATGTCGAAGCGGACTTCTGCACCGGTCGATTTCCCGATCCAGTTACGCTGCATATCTTTAATGCTTTCGGTCCAATCCAGCTCCTCCAAATCCTCCAGCAATCTCTCAGCATAATCTGTAATCTTCAAAATCCACTGACGCATCGGTCTGCGGATGACAGGATGATTGCCGCGCTCGGATTTGCCGTCAATCACTTCTTCATTAGCGAGAACCGTGCCCAGCGCCGGGCACCAGTTTACTGGTATCTCCGCAACATAAGCCAAACCCTTTTTATACAATTGGATAAAAATCCATTGTGTCCACTTATAGTACTCAGGATCCGTAGTACTGATCTCACGATCCCAGTCATAGGAGAAACCGAGTGACTTGATCTGCCGGCGGAAGTTATCGACATTTTGCACTGTAAATTCACGCGGATGTTTACCAGTGTCCATCGCATACTGCTCAGCAGGAAGGCCGAATGCATCCCAGCCCATCGGATGGAGTACATTGAATCCACGCATCCGTTTGAAACGGGCTACAATATCCGTTGCCGTGTAACCCTCCGGATGTCCTACGTGCAGACCTGCACCTGACGGATATGGGAACATATCCAGCGCATAAAATTTCGGTTTCGACTGATCTTCATGCGTTTTAAACGTTTTATGTTCATCCCAATACTGCTGCCATTTCGGCTCGATAGCCTGCGGCTGATAGCCGTGGCCTGTTTGTTGATTTTCACTCATACTTTCCAGCTCCTCCTTCGCAGTCAGGCACGCGGTGTATGACCGTGCGCCTCCAAACAAAAAAACCTCATCATCCATAGCGTACGACGCTAGGGACGAGAGGTTTGATTCCCGTGGTACCACCCTAGTTAGCCAAAGGCATTCTTTGCCTTCAACTCACTTTGCACCTCTATCGCAGGTGAGACGACGATGACTCATCGGCCTGACATTAACGCTTACCGTGTAAGCTGTCTAAACCGGGTTAACATCGTTACTCCGAGGTGAGTTCATTTCCTTCGTCAACCGGCTTGCACCAACCGCCGGCTCTCTATGTGATCGGGTTAGAAACTACTGATCCTCATCATCGTATCATATTCGATTTTAATGACGATATTATATCGAACATCGGCTGTTAAGTCAATGAAGATAACCTGCTGTTACGGTAATCTTCCGGTGTCAGGCCGACCATCTCCTTAAACATGCGGCTGAAATGAGCCAAATGTTTAAACCCCGCAGCGTAACACACTTCGGTTACAGTCAGATTCGGATGAAGCCAGAGCAGCATTTTTGCCTGATTGATTCTTCGGCTGTATACATATTTAAATACCGTTGTTCCAGTGACTTCTTTAAATAAGGATGATAAATAGTGCTTTGTTAAATGTACCGAATGAGCAATTTCTTCGAGACTAAGATCCTTCATATAATTCTGCTCCACGAAGGTGATGACTTGCTGGATATGGCGCTCTTTTTCCGGATAAGATTCTTTATGATTCACAGCAGTGCGGCAAAGATCAGCAATAAAACACATCATGTCAATCAGTCTCAGCATTCTTCGTTCTTGCGGAGCGCCTGTAGATGTCAAACGTTCCAGCTCTATCATAATGCCTTCGAATTCAGCTCTCTCTGGTCCCTCAAGCGTAATCCGGTAGTTGCTCAGCTCTTCAAACGGGCTTAATAAGGCAGAAAATGCGGCGGGTTGAAGCCACCGGCCCACAAATCCGGGATCAAAATGAACAATACTCCGGACATACCTGGCATCAGGTTCCACATGAGGACAATGCAGTGTCAAACCATTCATTAAGAGAAGATCACCTGGCTTCAGAACATAAATCTTATCCCCGATCAAGTATGTACATTTTCCCTCGTGAAAATAAAATATTTCATAGAATGGATGTGAATGAAATTCACCGCTAGCCATCGGTTTATCGTTGCGATAATGAAAATCGAACGGTTGGTGGAGCTGGAGTTGCCCATTCAATTCATTCATAAAGGACACCGGTTTCATAGAGTCTGCCCCTTCTGATCCTAGGTATTCCTTTATTATAACGGATACAATTACTGAATACGAACGGCTTCATTCTGTGCAACAATACATAATTCCCCCGCTTTAAAAGCATGCTCCTGCGTCATGGCCCGTTCCGTCCGTTCCAGGCAGTCAACAATCAACTCCCCGAAGAACGGATATCCCACCTTTCCCTTGAGTTCCATATGATATTCCCCTTCATGGTTGACCAAGTAAAGATGATCTCCCTGCGAATCCCTTGCCACATCGATATACTTGCGCATCTCGATATATCCGTCCGTTCCAAGAATAAATGTTCTTCCATCCCCCCAAGTGCCAAGACCGTCCGGCGTAAACCAGTCCACGCGAAAATAATGACTTGCCCCGTTGTCACCAATTAACGTTGCATCTCCGAAATCCTCAAGTTCCGGATACAACGGATTGTTGTAATTGGCCACTTTGCTGCTCATCACCTTGGCATCTTTACATCCTGCATAAAACAAAAACTGCTCAATTTGATGAGAGCCGATATCGCACAAAATGCCCCCGTATTGTTCATGACGGAAAAACCAGTCAGGACGAGATGGGGCGTTGAGACGGTGGGGTCCAGTGCCCATCACCTGTATAACACGGCCGATAGCGCCATCCTGTATTAACTTTCCGGCGTGAATAGCACTCTCGACATGAAGTCGTTCACTATAATACACCATATATTTTCGGCCCGTTTCCTCTGCTTTTGCCCTTGCTGCCGCGACCTGATCCAGCGTCGTAAATGGTGTTTTGTCCGTAAAATAATCTTTGCCATGGGACATAACCTCCAGTCCCAGACTGCAACGTTCAGACGGAATAGCAGCCGCGGCGACAAGCTGAACCTCCGAATCTTCCAGAATCTGAGCTTCTGAAAAAGCTACACGTACCTGAGGATATCTTTGGCAAAACAACTTCACTTTCTGCGGATCGGGATCATATACCCATTTTAGTGTTGCCCCCGCCTCCACCAATCCATTGCACATTCCGTATATATGACCGTGTTCCAGAGACATCGCTGCAATGACGAATTCTCCCGGCTCGACGACCGGCTTAGATTTACCGGCAGGGGCGTAAAGCATACCGTTGTTACGATTCATTTGATCATCCTTCTCGAATTCGATAACTGCCCAAGGCTGTTAGTGATCATCATTCATCATAGTGTCTTTAACCGAAGGTGGTTGACATATCTACTGGTCCTGTTTCTTTCACCGTCTTCTGATAGGTCGAATTTTTAATGCGCTCCTGCAGGAGCTCGTAATACAAATCTTCATCCATAGGGATATCCACCCAATCATCGGTCCAGCTAGACAAATGCATCGCATTGGATAAAGTCAGACCTTTAATGCCTTCCTCACCCGGTGCAATAAGCGGAGTACCATTTAATATGGCATCCGTGAAATTTTGTATAATACCGCTGTGCTGAGGATTGTCTCCGTAGACTGGAATCTCGCACTTCCAGCATTCCGGCTCCCCGAAGCCACCGGTATACTCACGGTTGAACTCCGTTTCGGACACCCGCAGCCGCCAAAACGTTATCTTATCATCTTCTATAACGATTTTGCCCCGATCTCCTGTAACCTCAAAGCGATTCGTTCCCGGTGCTTCGCCCGTCGTCGTAATAAACACACCTGTCGCACCGTTTTCATATTCCACATAAGCCGTCACATCATCTTCTACTTCGATATTTCTATATTTGCCGAAGGAACAGAAAGCTCTCATCCGGACAGGCATCATTCCGGTAATCCACTGCCATAAATCCAATTGATGCGGACACTGGTTAATGAGAACCCCGCCGCCTTCACCTGCCCATGTCGCGCGCCAGCCGCCCGAATCATAGTAGCTTTGCGAACGGTACCAGTGGGTAACAATCCAGTTCGTACGGCGGATTTCCCCAAGCTCCCCAGAAGCAATCAGCTCGCGAAGCTTTTGGTAAAGCGGATTGCAGCGCTGATTGTACATAATCGAGAATACTTTGCCGCTCCCGGCCACAACTTTATTCATCTCCCGCACCTGCTTTGTATGAACGCCGGCAGGCTTCTCAATCAGTACATGTAGGCCCTGCTCAAAAGCAAATATAGCTTCCGACGGGTGATCATAATGGGGCGTCGCAATGATGACAGCATCGATTTCACCAGATGACAGCATCGCCTCGGCGTCGTCCCATATTTTTACTGTATCCGGTAATTCGGCTCTAGCCATGTCCTGCTTGCTTGCTTTTACGTCACATACTGCCGTAAGAGACGCTCCACGAATTTTTCCCGCTGCCAAGGTTCTCACATGACTAAAGCCCATACCCAAACCGATGACGCCAATTCTTACTTCTTCCATTGTTGTACCTCCCTTTTGTTAAAAAAGTGAATTATACTCGTAAAATGTTTATATGTTCTCTGCTATATAAGTTGCATTAAAGATTCTCAGCCTGATCATCACTACGAATGCGGATTATTCTTCCGATCGCTGTTGCCCCCAGATTTCTTTTATGTATTTATACAATTGTTGAAATACGGGGGCAAAGGCGACCTCTTCGTTTCTCCAAAATAATTCCGCCTTCTCCGTTGAAGTACTTCCATTTCTTTAGTTCAATCTATATATTATTTTTACTTGGTCCATTCTTGCATTTGTTGCACAAAATGTTTCAACATTTCTTTGGAAGGATATGTTCCGCTAAAATCTTCAATTCCTAAGTATCCGTCATAACCAACGGATTTCAGATCCGCAATAACCTGAGGCCATGAAACGATGCCATGGGAGAGCGGTACCCACTCACCTATCCATTCCGTGTTACGGCCGTTCTCTGACTTCGTCATTCGATAACCGGCATTTTTCACATGAACATGGGCCAAATAAGGACCAAGAAGCTCTAAGCCCATCCTAAAATTTTCATAACCCTCATGAACCATATTTCCGGGATCATATAAGACACCGACATGTCGAGAATCAAAGTGGCTAACCAGCTTATGAGCCAAGCCAGCGCTAGGCGCAATTGTTTTGTGATGGGTTTCTACAAGAGCTTTGATACCGTAGTCCGCAGCCAGTCGCTCCACGGATTCCAGATAACGTACGGCTTGCTTATAAAGATCATGGTAGGTCTCGCTTCTATCATAGCCAGGTATACCCGCCCGGATAAAGGAAGCTCCAAGCAGCTTGGCTGCCTTCATCACCCGCTCTGTGCCTTCAATATCACCACAAGTCAGATAAGGTACAACGGCTATGCTGCGAAGATTGTACTCCTTGGCTACCTTGTCAAACCTCAACCAGTCCTCCTCCGTACCTCTTGGATCGATAGAGCAGCGATTGTGGCGCCAAAATGAAGGCCCCTCCTGAAGGACGTCCTCCGGAATTTCCTTAAAGCGCCATTCTATTCCTTCAACTCCAGCCTCATGCGCAGCTGCGGCCAACTCCTCCGGATTCAAATCAGGGGTTGCAACTGTAAACACAGACCATTTCATCGTCGTTTCCACCCTTCTTTACTCGAAAGTAGCTTACTGTAAACAGACCTATTTGATTGTAGTTTAGCTATCCGTCACCATCATTCGACTTCACTTCCGGGTTACTACAGACTGTAATCGTTTTCAGTTTGATGCGGGTATAGTCTAACACAGGTTTTCAAGCAAACCTACGGCCTTGATACGGCATCTTAACCACAATCAAATAGACCGCCAAAAAAGAGTTTCCCATGCAAGAAGAACACACGACTTCCCCAAAGCAAAAAGGACTGTTCCTTCGTAGAATATCTACGCTGAAACAGTCCTGAGTCTGTAATTTATTATTTGACAGCTACAAAGAACAGCCTTTGTGCATCGCTTCCAGCTTCAACCCACTCAAAATCTGCATAACATTTCACATCACGGAATCCGGCTTTGGTCAACTCCACCTTCATCCACTCTGGATCGTAGCCGCGCTGCGTATGCGTTTCTTCGAAACGGCGGTATACCGATCGGTCATTCTCATCACGCGCGAAAATAGATAGATGATGTTCAATTTCACAGCGGAGTTCATCCAGAGCACATGTCCAAATATATGAGACCTTATGATCATCAAGAACGAAGGGCTGCTCCTCATCGTAACGAATCAAGGTGTTCGGATGGTGCACATCAAACAGGAACGAGCCCCCATCCTTCAGACCGCTATAGGTACGGGCGAACACAGCTCGAATGTCGTCTTCTTCAAGTAAATAATTAATGCAATCACAAAAAGAAATGACGGAGTCCACCTGCTCTGGCAGTTCCCATACCCGCATATCCTGCTGTACCCAGCGAACACTCCCCTCACGGAACAGACGATTCCCTTGAGGGGTCCCCTCCAGCTTGCGGCGAGCAATCGACAACATGTCGGCTGACAGATCTATTCCCGTTACTTCAAATCCCGAATTCACGAGCGGAATCGTGATGCTGCCTGTCCCGCATCCGAGCTCCGCCACACTTTTGGGCATACCATACTTTTCCCAAGCTGTCCGCGCAAACCGGATCCAATCGGGATAAGGCATGTCCTCCATAAGTTGATCGTAAACGTACGCAAATTTGCGGTAAGACAACATGATGACACCACTTTCTTAAGGCTTCCTTATTTATTGCCCTCTACACTGGGTTCCGAGTTCTCCTCATTTTCCTTAGCAAGATAGGTCCAATTTTCCTTCTGTGTAACCAGCCCGTCCTTCATCAGCTTACCTAGGGCCCGTTTAAAGGCTGATTTGCTGATGCCGAAACGCTGCTTAATAATATCTGGCGGCGTTGCGTCAGAGTATGGCATGGCTCCACCCGGACGTTCCTTCAGAAACGCTAGCAGCCGATCAGCATCATCTGTCATCCCAATCTCTTTACGCGGCACCATCGATAAGTTGACACGGCCGTCCTCACGTATATGACTGACACGAACACGAACTTCTTCTCCGAGACGCATTAATCGCGTACGCTCGGAAGAATGAATCATCCCAATAGCTCCAAAACCAAGCACGCCACCGTCTACTATAACGAACGTGCCCATCTGAAGAGGCTTGTACACAAGTGCTGTAAACCATTGGTTGAGCCAAGCATCGGGTGCATGAAAAGCAAGGGGCGCAAGCTCCTGTTCTCCGGCCAACTTGGCACGGAGCCGTCCTTGCTTATCGTGTTCCATCATGGCGAATACATAATCACCTACCTGGGGATGAAGCTCTCTCATCTCAGGTAGTTCACGGATAGGAAGCAGCAGTTGACGGCCCAGCCCCATCTCGAGGAAGCAGCCAAGGCGCGGATGAACGTCAGCTACCATTAGCTTGGCTGTCTCACCCAATGTGAGATACGGCTTTTTCATTGTAGCTGCGAGCCGATCCTCCGTATCAAAAAATATAAACACCTCAACCGTATCTCCAGGCTCTACCTTCCCGGTAAGCTCAGAGTAATGGAGAAGCACATCTCTGTCGCCGCCGTTCAAAAAATAACCGTAAGGCGATACTTCACGGGTTACTTCCAACTCCACGATCGTACCGGCGATCAGGCTCATACGTTCTCCACCACTTTAGCGTCAGACCACAGACGTTCAATGTTGTAATATTCACGCTCATCGCGATGGAATATATGAACTACTACATCGCCAAGATCCATCAACACCCAGCGGGCAGCGTCCATTCCTTCGATACCTTTAAGCGTCACGCCGACCTCTTGAGCACGCTTGCGCACTTCGGTTGCAATCGCTTGAACCTGGGTATCGGAGTTACCGTGACAAATAACAAAGTAATCGGCTACAAGAGAGATTCCTCTCAAATCAAGAGCCACAATATTCATCGCTTTCTTATCTTCAGCGGCCGCTACGGCCGCATTTAACAATTCATTCGGACTTATCGTCATGAATTCGCCTCCAATTGCTTTATTAAGTCATTTCGAGCCAGTACGGTCAGTGGATAAATGATCTGCTTGCGAGATACCAAGAGACTTATCGTCGAATCGAATCCGGCTACAAGCGCCTCTTCAAGGCTATGGTTGGCCAGTTCGCGAATATTATTCACGCCTGGGAAATCCCTTCCCGGCTCCATATAATCCGCCAGACAGACGACCTTCTCCAGAAGAGTCATTCGGGCACGACCAGAGGTATGATAGCGTATTGCATCCAATACTTCCCGATCGGTTATGCCGTAATCCCTTTCTGCGACAAAGGCGCCTACTTCGGCGTGCCACAACTGTTTATCATGCTGCAGCAACTCGTCGTTAAGTCCGTTATCCACTAGCACTTCTTTTAATTTTAACACAGGCCAATATTTAGCGACGTCGTGCAGGATAGCCGCCAAATCCGCTTTTTCCGGATTTGCCCCATACTGTTCAGCAAGTTTGACCGCCGTTTCCATGACGCCCTTGGTGTGTATCCAACGCTTCTCGGGCATCTGGGATGATACGGCCTCAATCAGCTGTTCCCGACTGTATCCCATAGATTCCGCTCCTTACAATGTAATCATATACACGGTCGGGTACCATATAACGGATGGATTCGCCCGCGGCCACCCTCTTCCTGATCAGGGTCGAGGATATATCAACAAGAGGCATATCTGCAATTTTGACAACTTTCTGTAAAAACGAAGGCAGCAAATTGACATCCAAACTGGATCCCGGCCGGTTCACTCCGATAAAATTAAGCATTCCGGCAAGCTCATCAATCCGGTGCCATTTAGGCAGGTAGTTGACCATGTCCGCACCAATGATGAATGTGAACTCTATATGCGGATAAGCCCGGCGAAGTTCCATCACCGTATCTACAGTGTATGATACTCCTCCACGTTCAATTTCAAAGTCCAGCGTCCGAAAAGACGGATGGCCGGATACGGCTTCGGATGTCATTTCCAGCCTCATCTGTCCCGTCGCACCGGATTCCAGCTTATGTGGAGGAATATGGCTTGGCATAAACCACACTTCGTCCAGTTGGTATACGTCCCGGGCAGCTTCTGCTGCCAGCATATGACCGATATGGATGGGGTCGAACGTACCTCCCATAATACCAACCTTCATCCGGTTCGCCTCCTTTTATTAAGGCAGTTCGATCGTTTTGTTATCCTTCGATTCCTTGTACAGCACGATCGTTTTTCCAATCACTTGTACAAGCTCTGCTTTAGCACCTTCAGCCAATTCCGCCGCGATTGCACGCGGATCTTCCAAACAATTGTTCAGCACGGATACCTTTAACAGTTCCCGCTTTTCAATCGCTTCAGAAATATGACGGATCAGATGATCATTGCTTCCACCCTTACCTACCTGAAACAAAGGATCCAAGTGATGCGCCATTGACCGTAAATACCTTTTTTGCTTTCCTGTTAACATACTTCGTCATAACTCCCTTAATTTCATCTATTTCAAGCTTTTCTCTGTTCCGAAACCTTTATTCTAGCGCTTGATGTATCTTTAAGCAATTATTATTGGAGACCTGCTTATTCCTGAAAACTGTTCAGCACAGTCTGCTTCATAATCTCAACCGGGGCAGCCTGTCCTGTCCAATATTCGAAAGCGTAAGCCCCCTGATTCACGAACATGCCGAGGCCTCCGTGAGTGGTACAGCCTTTTTCTTCACTTCTCCGAAGAAACTCGGTTGTAAGCGGGTTATATATTAGATCGCTGACAACGATTCCTTCCGGAATCCATTCTGCCAATAGCGGAAGATCACCGATATGCGGATGCATGCCGACCGAAGTCGTGTTGATTAACACATCTGCCGACTTCACAGCCTCTCTCGCTTCCGCTTCAGCCAATCCCCGAATATCGGCTAACGAACGCCACTCTTCCGCAAGCTCCTTCGCCCTTGAGGCAGTTCGGTTGACAACGGATATATGTTCTGGCTGTTCAAAAGTCAAAGCGTGTATGATACCGCGAGCGGCACCTCCTGCTCCGAGAACAACAATATTTTTGCCGGCCAAATCAGGACAAGCTTCATCCTTCAATGACCGGACGTATCCGATTCCATCCGTGTTGAAGCCGGTGAGAACGCCGTTATCGTTTACAATCGTATTGACCGCTCCGACCCTTGCAGCCCCTTCGTCTATAATATCCAGGTAGTTCATAACCTCTACCTTATGCGGAATCGTTACATTGACCCCGCGAAAGCCAAGTGAACGAAGGGCTTGAACCGCGCCCTCTAGCCCTTCCGGCTTAATATGAAGAGGAACATAGTCACCTGGAATACCGAGTGCCTTCAAAGCTGCATTATGCATGACAGGGGATTTAGAATGAATGATCGGATCCCCCATCACCCCGAGCAATATAGCTCCACTATTCCGGACAAAATCTTTTTGCTGTATTGAATTCATGTATTCCATCACCCTCTCCCAAAAGACCGTGTAAACCCGGTTAGATCAGTGACGGCCGTTGAAGTACTTTGACCCCTTTCGGCACATGAACCGCGACAAGAGCACCCATGTCTCCGTTCACTTTCACCCATCCCAAGCCGGAAATAAATATGTCCGAGCCGGAGCCTTTTGGAATTCTTATCTCATGTCTTGTCCATTCAGGCATTTCTTCCAGCCGTTCCTTGGTTGGAGGCGACAGCAGTTCCCCCGCATGCTCCTCGAACAGTGAATCGGCACGTTCCAGCTTCGTACGGTGTATATTCAGTCGGCCGCTAATAAAGCAAGTGAAGGACTGATGTTCTCCCTTAATGAAGTCGAATCGCCCCATTCCCCCAAAGAACAACGTTTGGCCTTCATTTAGCTGGTATACCAGAGGCTTCAGCGGATTCTCGGGCATAACGACACCCAGATCGTCACGGCTTACAAGCTCACTGTATCTCCATGGATAGACAATCCCCGGTGTATCCACAATATATCGTCCGTCATCAAGCGGAATATTAACCATATCCAGCGTAGTTCCCGGATAACGTGATGTGGTCAGCTCCTGCTCCAGATCACTGTAATCACGGATCAAACGATTAATGAGTGTCGACTTGCCAACATTCGTTGCGCCGACAACATAAACATCACGATCACCGCGATGAGCAGCCATCGTATCCAGAAGTCTGTCGAAACCCTGATTCTTCTTTGCACTGCACAGAACGATGTCGGTTGTTCGAAGTCCTTGTTCTTTGCACTGCTTCTGCACCCAATTCAGAAGCTTGTTCCAATTGGTGACTTTCGGAAGCAGGTCGATTTTATTGACAGCCAGGATGACCGGGTTGTTGCCAACAAACCGCTGAAGACCTGATATTAAACTTCCTTCAAAGTCAAAAATATCTACAATATGAATGACGAGGGCTTTCTTCTCGCCTATTTGCCCGAGCAGACGCAGAAATTCATCCTGATCGACTGCAACAGATGCGACCTCGTTATAATTTTTGATACGGAAGCAGCGCTGGCAAATGACCGGTTCACGGTCCCAGGCTTTTTCCGGCAGATAGCCAGGCTCACCCTGAGCAGTATGCTGAAGCGAAATGCCACAACCGCTGCATTTCTTGATGACTTGTTCGCCTAAAGGCTCCATCATGATTTCTTGTCCTCCTCAATCCATAATCCTTTTTTTCTCAGACGTGTCAGAGCGATTCGTTCCACCCGCCGGTTGAAAAACCGCGTCACAAAGCCTTCATCATTAATCGCAATCGGCATGACCAAAACCGTGTATAAGCCCAAACGATTACCGCCGTAAACGTCCGTCAGCATTTGATCTCCAACTACAATCGTCTGCTCATTCTTTAGATCCATCATTTTCATCGCTTTCCGGAAAGGAATGTTGCTAGGTTTACGGGCTTTGTGCACATACTGGATATCTAACGGAGTGGCAAACTTTGATACGCGCTCCAGTTGGTTATTGGAAACGATGATCAGCTGAAAGCCAATCTCTTTTACTTTTTTAAACCATGCCACCAATTCAGGGGTTGCAAGTGGCGCCTTCGCTCCTACGAGCGTATTATCCAAATCCGTAATAATTCCCCGGTAGCCCTGCTCGTACAGTTCTTCCAGGTTAATGTCAAACACCGTGTTGACGCGGAGTTTTGGAATCAACATTTCAAACAAATTCGTCACCTCAATTTCATACGAAAAACTATACCATATTACGGTTGGTTAGTAAAAATAATCGACAGCGCGTCAACCATACATCCCAAGCCAATGAGTGCCTGGGGTTTCATGAAAAAGCCGCCCGTTATTCCTATCGGAATCCGGGCGGTTGTGATCAGGAAATCCTAACACTTTTTATACTCTTCTTGAGCTGATCCGCTTCGGATTGAACCGCGCGCCATTCTTCCTCCATAATGTGGATTGGACTATAGCGTGCAGCCTCAAACTTTCTAAGCAATGGAGTCAGCGAGCGGGACAGTGGCGGATAAAGACTCTCCCAACGGCTAACCGACTCCCGAAGTGTTTCGTGGGTGTCGCGTTTCAAGCCGCGACGATGGGCATAACGTAGCCAACGTTCTGTCTCGGCAATCACTTTATCAGCAGGTGTCAGAGGTTTCCCGGCTCGAAGACGGGCAGAGAAGAACCGGAGATTAAACCGCATTCTCCAAAGAATATACCCTATCCAGGCGAGAATAACCGTTCCTGAAATAATTCCCAGAATCATGTACAAAGAGGAGCTGCCTCCCGTTTCTTCAGAAGGCAGAACAGGCTCTTCCTCTTCCTCAGCCTTCTCTTTCTCTTTCTCCGAAACAATAGGTTCCAGCGACTCCCCGCCGGCCAAAATCGGCATGTTAAAGCCTGGTGTCGTCTCAATCGGAATCCAGCCATAGTCCCCGAAGTATACCTCAACCCATGAGTGTGCATCCGCATTGGTAACCGTATAACTCCCAGATGCGGAATTATTCTGACCATTCTGAGACATAAATTCCTGACTCGGAATGTTTCCAGGCGCATAGCCTTTCACCCATCTGGCGGGAATACCTAGTGATCGGGTCATCATAACCATAGACGTAGAAAAATAGTCGCAGTAGCCTTCCTTCACTTCAAACAGAAAGGCATCCACAAAGTCTGTACTTTCCCTTCTCGTTAAGTCAGGTGTGTTCGTGTAGGTAAAGTTGTTTTGTAAATATTGCTGCAACAGCATTACCTTTTCATATGGGGTATTTCCTGCGGCAGTCACTTCCTCCGCCAGCATTTCGACACGCTCCGGGAAATCGGACGGTTTCTGAAGATACACCTCGTCTATTGGACCGTTAAACAATTGATCATAAGTTTGAGCGCTAAGCTCTTCTACCGGGATGACCGGGATTTCCGAAGTGACTGTATACGTCTTCGGATAATTCGGACGTTTCGGCTCAGAATTCAGATGAAGCTCGGAACTTTCGCCCTTCCAACGAAGCATTCCATTATCCACATCAGGATCCAACCTGTCCACTTTAGATATCGAATAGGCTCCAAACAGCACCGGATATACACTGTCATTGAGCATCGTCACGGTCTGCTGCACCGTCTTGGTGTCAATCTTCCCTGATAAATCCCCGCTTAGAGCCTCGCCTAGCGCAACTTCTTCCGAGTCGCGCCGTCTTTGTTTATCTGACCAGCCTGTTCCGGAGTATTGTGCTCTCGTCTCACCACGCCAATAGCTTCTTTCCTTGGATGCAACTGTCATGACCGGTGAATAGTCGAAATTAAAACCTCCGCCTAATTCGTTATCTTCACGCCCATATCCGGACATGCTCTCGACAGATACATCGAGAATACCGCTACCCAATCCGCTCACGCTTCCCGACAACGGTATGCCGTTCCATTCCCGCCAAGCGGTATAAGGATCTGTAAGTGCGGGTTGGATATTCGGCATGTTAATGCCGGCCAAAATAATCAACGAAAAGATAACGAGGATATTTCCGATAATCTTAATGGGATACTCGCGAAGTTTGCGCCAACCCAAAGGAAATCTTTTGCGAAACCGGTTGAAATGCTCTGTAACAAGCCAGCCCATACCCACCGCTACGATCCATGCGGTTTCATCCCATAAAACAATAGTCGTGAAGGAATCAAGCACAGCAAAAGCTACGATATTCAACCCTATAACCAATAAGATCCTTCTCTTGTTGGTCGCCCAGACTGCTATAAACAGAAAAATCGCCCATGATGCAGCTGCAAACCAAAGATAAGGCAGAAATTCAAGCAGCTCTCCCGACTCTAGTCCTTCAAGCAAGCTTGAAGGTACAGGATTGCCGTATTTCTCTAACGTGCGGTATACCGCATAAATGATCAACGGCAACTGAATGAGCATACGAAATCCGCGCTTGATAAACACCAAGGATTCCGTAATCGCCGTAATAGCGAGCGCGACAATAATGCTTGCCGTTGTTTCTTCATATAATAAGGACTCTGAATAGGAAACCCACTGCAGTAATATTAGCCAAATCCACAACAACGATAGTATATAAAAAAAGGACAAGGAAAACTTTTGCATCCATGACCTCATCATGCACCACCTCCTAACACGGCAGGAAGCTCTTCTAGCGAAGAAGCTGAGTAACTCGTGATGCCCCGTGACTGAAGAAATGCAGAGTAGTCATCCTTGCCGTTGTTCATCCCATCAGAGCTTAGTATTCTAAGCAAGCTAGGGTTCATCCCTTTGGTTTCTGCCCAGCGCATTGCTTCCATAACCGATTGATCCGCCAAAGGACTCACTAGAAGGAACAAAGCACCTTTCGGAAAATGTCGATATGCTCTCTCCAGTGAGGTCAGCAGACTTTCTGTCCGGTCCGCATCCACATCCACCAAATGCTGAATCATCCGCATCCGTTCGCTTGGGGTATCGCTTGGCGCAAATACACGGGAATCTTTCCCTGCAGTAAACAACCCGGTGCCTGCATGTTCTCGTGCTCCATATTCAACAAGTGAAGCAGCCGCTGAAACCGCAAACTCAAATTGTCGGGAATTATGGTATCCTTTTGCCGTGCAATCCAATACTATCATTGTTTTTGGAAATGATTCGTGCTCAAACTCCTTGGATTTCCAGGAGCCTGTCCTGGCTGTTGCATTCCAGTGTATTCGTGAAATCCGGTCACCGTAAACATAATCCCGGACACCGTTAATCTGGGTCGTCTCCCGTCTGGAGGACGAAAGTGTCGTCTGCGTCCCTCCGAGCCTTAAATTACGAATGCTCCGATGCCAATTCGGAATATACACGGTTCTCGGGAGCACCCGGAATGACGTTTGAACCTCAAATACCCCGCGATGCTCCATAAGGCCAAATATATCCTCGCTAATGCATTCCGTGCTTGAAAAGGCGTAGCGACCTCTTTCCAGCGGAGGTGTCTGAAACACCAGCTCCCCGGATCCGCGCAGGCTCGGAATCACACTATCTTCAAAGGACCACTTTTCCCCGTTATGACGCTGAAGCACCTCTCTTACAATAAGGTAAGGCATGGGTAGCAACCCTGGGATGTTCACTTCCATCTTGACACGAACCTGGTCACCGGCATGCAGAACATCGCCATTATTCTCACCTGATGAAACGGAGCGGGAGGCCTTTACTCGATTGACTCCGCCGAAACTCGAACCAATCAGATAAACAGACAATAGACTGACCATTGAAAAAAGCATCATGGATGTCTTGCCGCCCTGAAACAGAACATACAGCAAGCATATACACCAAACCGCCAATACCGCTGCGAGTCTCGACGGTTTTATGCCGTTCGTCCATATCGAAAGATAACGGCGCATACTTATCTCCCCATCTGTACGGGCACTTTTACTTGCCTTAGAATAAATTGCAGCACCGACTCTGTCGTCGCATTTTCGAGTCTGGATTCCGGACGCAGCATAATCCGGTGTGACAAGACATAAGGCGCAAGAGTTTTGACATCATCAGGCAATACGTAATCCCGTTGCTGCAAGAACGCATAAGCCTTTACGGCATTCATAAACGAAAGTGTAGCGCGTGGACTCGCTCCGAGAATGACAGCCGGGTGCTCTCTTGTAGCACGCGTTATGCCTAACAAATAATCGGCTACCGGGTCTCCAATAAACACATCCCGAATTTCGTGCTGAATGGCCGAGATACTGTCCATATGTGTCACCGGTCTGAGCTTGTCCACCAACTGTCCATTTTTAGAACGGAACATCAGCTCTTTTTCGGTGGCGGCATCAGGATAGCCCAAGCTGATTTTCAGCATGAAACGATCCAACTGAGCTTCGGGAAGCATATAGGTGCCTTCAAAATCAATTGGATTCTGCGTAGCACACAACATAAACGGATGTGGAAGCTCATGTGTCTCTCCATCTACGGTTACACAACGTTCTTCCATAACTTCTAACAAGGCCGATTGCGTCTTGGTCGTTGCGCGATTGATCTCG
This sequence comes from Paenibacillus uliginis N3/975, assembly GCF_900177425.1. Taxonomy (NCBI): domain Bacteria; kingdom Bacillati; phylum Bacillota; class Bacilli; order Caryophanales; family Paenibacillaceae; genus Paenibacillus; species Paenibacillus uliginis. The sequence goes on from NZ_LT840184.1 coordinate 4,468,669, forward strand.
TCGGCGAGAAGAACATTCGTCATTACAGGCCCCGGACGGAAATAGAACCGTTCATCACGGGGGTGAAACACCGATACACCTGTTATATCACTTGGTAGAATGTCAGGATTACACTGTATGCGCCGGTAATCTCCTTGCATGGATTTGGCGAGTGCTTTAATCAACTGAGTCTTGCCCGTTCCCGGAACATCCTCAATCAGGACATGTCCGCCGGCGAGCAGCGCAGTTAGAAGAAGCTGGATTTCGAATTCCTTGCCCAGCAGGCACGATTCCAGATTGGAACGTACCGAAGAGATGATATTCATGGATTCTTGACTTACGGGCATGTATTAAAAACCTCCTGTAAGGGAATAAATAGTAGATTAACTACTATTGTACATGATGAAGGTCGCTGAGTACATTCAAGAGTCCATTCAAAAATACATTCATGCAAAAGAGTTATCCTGTTCATATCTTTCCTCACATCAAAGAGCCCCGGAAAAAATCCGGAGCTGTAATGTATCATCCATATGAACCGTATCTTTAGCCTTTGGGACGTACGATCAGTGCGGCCAGAAACGAAAAGATGATCGCCGACGAAATCCCGGCGCTTGTTATTTCAAATATACCTGTAACAACACCAATCCATCCGTCACGCTTAAGCTCACTCAAAGCTCCGTGGACAAGAGAGTTACCAAAACTTGTGATGGGCACTGTCGCACCCGCGCCGGCAAACTTAACCAGTGGATCGTATAAGCCAAAAGCGTCAGCAATCGCACCGGCCACAACGAGTGTACTCATCGTATGGGCGGGTGTGAGCTTGAATGCATCCATCATGATCTGTCCAACGACACAGATCAAACCGCCGATAATAAAAGCCCATAAAAATTGCATGCTTCTCAACCTCCCATCTCTAAAGCTACGGCATGGGCGATACAAGGGATACTCTCGCCCTGCTGATATGAAAGCGGTGAGAGCAATGCTCCTGTAGCCACAACCAGCACTTTTTTGAGCTCGCCGCGTCGCATTCGTTTGAGGATATGACCATAAGTAACAACGGCAGAGCATCCGCAGCCGCTTCCACCGGATAACACATACTTCTGTTTATCACGGTCGTAAATCATAAGCCCGCAATCCATAAAATCCGTCTCCTCCATGCGGACTCCTTCTTTTTGAAGGAGCTCTTTGGCAATGGGTAACCCTACAGCCGCCAAATCCCCTGTCACGACCAAATCATAATATCCGGGAGAGCGTCCGCTATCCTTAAAGTGTGCGGTAATGGTGTCCACAGCTGCTGGTGCCATAGCTGTACCCATATTAAAAGGATCCTTTATCCCTAGATCCATCACTTTACCAATCGTAGCGTAAGTGATTTCCGGTCCGACCCCTTGGGTCGCTACAACTGAACAGCCGGCTCCGGTAATTGTATATTGCGCATACGGCGGCTTCTGAGAGCCATACTCTGTCGGATAACGGAACTGTTTTTCAACCGTACAGTTATGACTCGCCGTGCCCGCCATCGCATACTGTGCAGCACCCGAATCTACCATAAGTGAGGCAATAGCCAAGCTTTCCATGGAAGTAGAGCAGGCTCCGAATACTCCGATATATGGCACACCCATTTTACGGGCGGCGAAGGAGCTGCTGATGATCTGATTCATCAGATCTCCACCTACATAAAACTGTAGCTGTTCTTCTGTAATGCCTGAGTTCTCCAGTGCCGTTCTGGCCGCATCCTCTAGCAAACGGCGCTCACCTTTCTCCCAGGTCTTTTCGTTAATTTCTATATTGTCGTATATATAATCAAAATCCTGAGCTAGTGGGCCTTCCCCCTCTTCAGGACCGACAATCGAAGAGGCTCCCAAAATGACTGGTTTATTCTCAAACTTCCAGGTTTGTCCGGTCACTTTCATAATCAATGGCCTCCTCCTATACCCAGAAGAGCATAGATAATACCTATGATAAATGCCGCTACGGTACCGAAGACGATAACGGAACCCGCAAGTTTGAACATGCTGGCTCCTACGCCAAGCACAAGTCCTTCCGCACGGTGCTCAAGCGCGGCAGAGCACATGGAGTTGGCGAACCCGGTTACCGGAACGGCCGTGCCGGCTCCTGCCCACTGGGCGATTTTATCGTATACCCCGAAGCTTGTCAGAATGACGGATATCAATATGAGTACCGCTACCGTCGGGTTGCTGGCCTCTTTTGTATTCATATGGAACACCGACATAAAGAACTGCTGGATACCTTGTCCGATAACACAAATCAATCCCCCCACTAAAAAAGCTTTTAGACAGTTTTTCAGTATATTGCTCGGCGGTTCATGTTTTTTGGCAATCGATTTGTATTCCTCCGGACTCATCGAATTTAGTTTTGATTCGGATTTTTGTTTGGAGTCAGGCAATTCGTACACCTCCGGCTAAGTATATGTTGCTTTCGCAAGTTGGGGATTATAGACATTTCGCTCTTTATCATTATGGTTTGAATTGACTTTCTTTATGTATGTTTGGTAAATCATCCATATAAAAAACAGCTTCAAGCACTTTGCCTAAAGCTGTTTTACGTACTGGCCTTAACATTGATCATTCAGATCAACACATACATCAACAAAACCACCAGCAAAATAAAGAGCACTAGCACCAGCAGAAACTCACTGGCTTTGCCATGCTGACTGTATAAATCGAGGGTATGTTGTTTCATATAATGCTCCCTTCTAAGGCAAATACGGTAAAGCAAGTTCAGTACAGTATACTCGTTGTCACCGGTATAGGTGCCTATGCATTGACGAAGGTTAATAAGGCCATGTGATAGCATGGACTTTTCGACGCTGGAAGAGCATACTAGAACATGAATCTTATACATACCTTCGAAAAAAGGAGCGAACACATTATGAATCAATCGACAATGGATTTGCTACGGACTTTAACAGAATTCCCGGCGGCTCCGGGCTTTGAACGTGAACTGCGTTCATGGGTTAAGGATGCCCTCTCCCCATATACAGACGAATTCCTGCAGGATCGCTTAGGAAGCATCTTCGCGGTCTTGCGCGGAAATGATGAAGGACCTCGGGTAATGGTGGCAGGTCATATGGATGAGGTAGGCTTTATGGTAACGGGAATTACGGAAGCCGGCATGATCCGCTTTCAGCCTTTAGGTGGTTGGTGGAGTCAGGCTGTGCTCGCACAGCGGCTGCAGATTATTACGGATCAAGGTCCGATCACTGGAGTGGTTGGCTCCATTCCTACCCATCTGTTGGATGAAGCACAGCGCAGCAAGCCGGTTGACATCAAGACAATGTATGTAGATATCGGTGCGGATAATAAAGCGGAAGCCGAATCGTTCGGTATCCGTCCAGGACAGCAGATTGTTCCGATCTGTGAGTTCACTCCACTTGCGAACCCCAAGAAAATCATGGCGAAAGCCTGGGATAACCGCTATGGTGTTGGACTGGCCATTGAGCTTGTAAAAGCTCTTCACGGTGAAAAGCTTCCTAATACCGTATATGCTGGAGCTACCGTTCAGGAAGAGCTCGGTTTGCGTGGTGCGCGGACATCAGCCAACCTGATCCAACCGGACATTTTCTTCGGACTTGATGCCAGCGCAGCGAACGATATGATGGGTGACAAGAGTCAGTTCGGACAGCTCGGACAAGGCGCGCTGCTGCGCATTTTCGACCCAACGATGCTAACGCACCGCGGGATGGTGGAGTATGTTCAGGACACAGCCGACACTAACAAAATCAAATACCAATACTTTGTATCTCCAGGCGGCACAGATGCAGGACAGGTGCATTTGAGTGGGATCGGTGTTCCTTCCACGATCATCGGCATTTGTTCAAGATACATCCATACTTCCTCATCCATCATCCATACAGATGACTACGAAGCAGCCAAAGAACTGCTTATTAAGCTGGTTAAAGGATTGGACCGTACGACATTGAATACGATTTTGGAGCGGGCGTAACTGGGTATAAGGCTTACAAGTCACGCTGAACAGACTCGATTACTCACAAATGGAGGGACTTCTTCGTGCTACAAGGATTAACACGTGCTGGTTTAGGTGAAATTGCAAATGATGAGCAACTCATGGAGCTGGCATCCCAGTACCATTTTCAGAGTGTGGATCTTGAAGCCAAAGAGCTGGTTGACCGTCTCGGAGCCGAAACGGCTGTCGAACGTCTTCTGGAACTCAATCTTACGATCGGAGCCATCGGTCTTCCGGTTGAATGGAGAGCCGACGAGCACACATTTTTAAAAGGAATAAGTCAATTACCAGCAGCGGCAGCTGCCGCCTCTGCCTTGGGATGTACCCGATGCTGCACATACGTCCTTCCCTCAACAGATTACCCGGCTGCACATTTCATGGCAGTTGCAACCAAGCGCCTTCGGATATGTGCTAATATCCTCGGCGCTTATGGAATCAGGCTCGGCCTGGAGTTTGTCGGTCCGCATCATTTGCGCACACAATGGAAAAATCCTTTTATCTGGACAGTCGACGAAACACTCGATTGGATTGATACGATTCACGAACCGAATGTCGGACTATTATTCGACTCCTATCATTGGTACACGAACGGTTTGAACGAATCCGATATATTGCGTCTGAGAGCAGACCAAATTGTTCATGTACATATCAACGATGCGAAAGACGTACCGGTAGAGGATGTGCTGGACAATGACCGTGTTTACCCAGGTGAAGGTGTCATCGATTTAGCAGCATTTTTAAGAGGACTGCATCAAATCGGGTATAACGGGCCTGTAGCTCAGGAAATTCTGACCCCGTCCATCCCGACCGATTCTCCTGATCAACTTGCTGCCCGGTCTCGCCAAGCCTTTGACAAGGTGTTCCAGGCAGCCGGATTGCTGTAGGCAACAGAACTGACAAAAAAGCCACAACTATCAGTTACAGTAAAAAACAACGCCTAAGGCACCTGCTCAAGTAACAGGCAGCTGCTTTAGGCGTTGTTTAACTTTTCCAGCCTTCTTCGAAGGTAGCCCACGCCTTTAATTCCTCGAATAGCTCCATAGGCTCGAATAATTCCTCTGTATGAAAAATACCAGGGCGGTAATCTTGCAGATACATTTTTTTTGCTATGAATGCTGCTGTTTTTCCCGTTATAAACGACTCACTCTGTCCATGAATCGAACATTCATAACAGACGGATTGAGCGTTATTTATACCGTTTGCACTAACTTTTGCAGCATATACCTCTGTTCCCAAGTGAAATTTACTTAGCAGATTGATCATAGAACGTCGGACGGCAGGATATTGAAGTGAGCGATATACGCCTAACTTTTTCATTAAAGCGATTAGGCGGGTTATCCATGACGAGTCGAAACAAATACGTGTGGAAACTGAAGAAATGCCCAGCGTTTCCGGTAAAACATGTTGATCTGAAAAATTAAATCGGTAAGCTGTTCTTCGACCGAATTTACCGGGAAAATCCGTCGTTTTACCTTCCTCTAAACTTCTCACTTGTTTGTTTACTCCATTCTCAACCACGGAAAAGCTCGAAGCTATATTATCAACCATCCACTCTATTGCAGCATGACCATGCTGCTCTCCCAAACCTAACATAATAAAAATATCAGCCGAATGAACCTGATCCATTCTATTCACGCATTGTTTAACCAGCATGTTGGTAAGTCCTGGCGCTAACCCGACACTTAATACCGAAGTCGATTCCAACGATGTCATATGTTTCTCAATACTTCTTACTTTGGATAAAAAGTCATGCGACGCAGATATATCGATATAGTGTATTTTCTTTTGGAGACATCTCTCTACGAAATTAGTGTTGTCTTGATCCAGGCACATGACCACAATCGTTCCCTCCTCCAGAAGGTCGACTGCGTTGATATCATGTGCATCCAGTTGAATCGGAATCACTTTATTGCCGGTAGTTGCAGCAAAACGTGCAGCTTTATCAAAACTTCTTCCAGCAGCATAAACTTTTCCGGGAAACAAATCTCCCAGGCTGCTGCATATCACTTGGCCTACTTGACCATAACCCCCAATGACTACGATCTTGTCTTTCATATGTTTATCCTCCGAAGATCCATTATAGTATAGGTACTAAACTATTTATCCAAAAAAAATTATTTGCGTAAAATATCATTTAGTGTTTCGATGCACTTCTCAAAAATTTCGATCTCCTGTTCGTTAAGCTGTGAACGAAGTTGATCATAAAACTGAATATGCACTTCCTCGTGCGCCTTAAAAGCCTCCTTCCCTATATCGGTTAGTGAAATGATAGTCGCTCTGGAATCATGTGGATGTGGCGAACGTGTCACCAAATCTTTCGCTTCCAGACGAACGATAAGCTGGGTGACCGCACCTTTTGTAACAGCGAGACGCGCGGCAAGCTCGCTCATCAGCACGCCTCCCTCGTATCCAATCGCTTCAATTGTGTGAATTTCACTGGGGGTCAGAGAACCGGCTTTACCAAATGTATGCGGGTGGCGTTCTAACCGCCGGAGCTGCAATATCAATCGGCCAAGATTGCGGCTTCCTTTGTTGTTGTCAGATGACAAGTGATTTGATTTATCCATGATTTTAGTTTAGTTGCTAAACATAACATTGTCAATGGGGGGCTTAAAAAAGGTCCATAGACCTGGAACACCCCTTCTGTCTGTTGTGAGACGCTTCGCGTACGAATCGTCCTCTCCGCTGCTTCGTGCATACATCTACTGTAAAAGATCTAAACATAAAGAAACCGTTCTTTTGTAAAATGGAGGTGCGACCCAACCACTTACGAAAGGAACGATTTCTTTTTTAGATCATTTATCTTTCTTCTGTCTAGGTTATTCAAATTTCTCTTTTGCTTTTTCCGGTAGTTCATCTTTTGTTACCTCTTGCCAAGATGTTACTCCTTTCTCTTCCTTAACATAAAGTCTTAGAAAAGCTTCTTCACGAAGTTGTTTTTGCGCTGTAAATGTCATCATTTTTTCTATTCCTTCTTTGTTAATCGCTTGTAAGGTGTATTTGTAGTCTTCAAAATGCTGGCCATTAGCTGCTTTAACATCTAATTTCTCGCCTTTCCCTTTAATTTGAACAAAGTATTCGTCTGCACCAATCCTGTTTACATTTACATTCTGAATAAAAATCAAGAACCCAATTACAAGTACCGCTATTACCGAAACAGATATGATTATTTTTTTCATTGTTCTACTCCTCGTATAATTTATTATTTAATTCGATTTCGTCACTATTTTGTAGTAAGCATTTACTGTTAAGAAGTAGTACACGATATAAATACAGGTATATACCCCCATGCAAATGACTACTGGAATGACTAGATTTGTTTGTAATAATTTTGATAAAGCAGTTAATGCCACAATACTATGAGCTGATCCTGCAAGTAATGGCAGGGCAAAAACAAACAACACTTGCTTCGCAATTGATTTTCGTACTTCTTTTTTGTTCACTCCTATTTTGTTAAGAATCTCATATCGACCTTTATCTGAGTTAGCTTCTGTTAATTGTTTAAAGTAAATGATACTTCCTGTTGCAGCCAGGAAGACTAATCCCAGAAATCCACCCATGAATATTAGTAGTCCTGATGATTCTAACCCTGAAGCATAGTTTGCATAAAAACTGGAGAATGCTGCTTCATCTGGTACGATCGATTGAATGTCTTTTGTTAATTGTTCTGCATCATCTTCATTCGTGATGTTATACACTTCCATGTATGTTGGATTTGCTTCTTTCTCTAATTTCGCAAATAATTCATCACTGACAACTAGAGAAGTGTAGGCAGTATAAAGATTGAGGACACTATATTTCTTTAAATTCGTAAATGTAATCTTCTCATCACTTCCATTAAGCTTTAAAGAAATCGTGGCTCCTACATATTTTGGTGACATCCCTTCCATGTAGACTGCGTCTAACGCAGCTGCTTCATTAGCTTTTAAAGAAAGGAAATCATTACGATCTTGTGCTTTTGCTAGTTCGTTAAAATGACTGTTTGAAATAATCGTATATTTCTCTTCATCATTAGAAAATTTATCTTTTAGGTTTGTTATATCTGCATCTAGTTGAAGTGTTGGAATCGATTGATGAAATACAACGTTATGATCTTTATTGTTTGATACGATATCTTCAACAAGTTTTGTTAAGTTCTTGTCCGTAGCAATAAACATCATGCTATTGGGATTTATTGTCTCTACACTACTTCTGTTGTTGTAATACAAACTGTATGCCGTTCCAACCGCTGTTAATGTTGTGGCACTTAGTACGGCAATGATGGTTAGCGTACGAGCATTCCCTTTAATGCGGTATAGAAGTTGGGACGTCCCTATGATGTTAATTCCTTTCCAATAGTTCTTTTTATTCTTTCTTGACATTTTTAATAGGTATACAGTTAATGTACTAAATAACAAATACGTACCCAGAATAACCGTAACTAAGATTACCATTGGAGTTATCGCAAAACCTAAAGATTTCCAAACATTCGACTCAAGAAAGTTTTGAAGCGCTATCCAGTAACCTAAACCAATTAGAATAAGAGATAATAAAGCAACTATAATAGATGCATTTGGTTCTTGTTCTCCTTCTTTATCGGCCTGGAATAAATCAATTAATTTAAAGCGATAGATAAGTCTATACCCTTGGAATGAGGTAATTAGTGTAATAACAACAAAGACTAAGACCGTGTTAATAACTGCTTCAGATGAAATTGAGAAATTCGTGATTGCTTCATATCCCATAACCTTCATTAAAATGGACACGAAAAACTTTGATAATACAGAGCCAATTAAAATTCCGATCACGAGTGCTAATATTCCCATAATAAAGTTTTCATAGAAAAGCATACGACCAATTTGCTTTTTACGCACACCCAGTAAAGAATATAAACCGACTTCTTTTTTACGTTTCCTTGTAAAGAAGGAGTTAGAATACCATATGAAAATAGCCACAAAAATCATTAAAACAAATGCTGCACCACTAAAAACAGAACTAATTTTTGGTGACCCATCAGAAGTGGCTTGAATCGTTGTATCATATTTCAATGAAACGAATGTAAAGTAAATGACTATACTAAAAATCATCGAAGCAAAATATAAAAAATAATTATTGAAATTTTGCACTATATTTTTTTTAGCAATACTAAATAATGTCACTGTGCCCACCTCCAAGAGAAGACAGGACATATAATACCTTTTGGAAGAAATCCTTGCGGGATTGCTGCCCTTTCAGAAGCTCCGTAAAGAGTTGACCGTCTTTTATAAATAAAACTCGTTTACAGAAACTTGCTGCGTACGCATCGTGCGTTACCATCAGGATCGTTGATTTATTCTTTTCGTTTAATGTGCTTAAGCTTTCTAGTAAACTAGTGGCAGATTTTGAATCTAATGCACCTGTTGGCTCGTCAGCTAATATTAAGCTTGGATTTGCAACAATGGCACGAGATGCAGCTGCTCGCTGCTTTTGACCTCCAGATATGTGGTATGGGTATTTATCTAAAATTTCTCGAATACCAAATGTATCCGCGATTTCATTGACGCGTTTTTCGATTTCTTTCACTGGAACTCTTGATAATGCAAGTGGAAGTAAAATATTCTCTTTTACCGTTAAGGTATCAAGTAAATTGTATTCTTGGAAAATAAAGCCCAACTTATTGCGACGAAAATCCGATAATTGAGCTTCCTTCATTTTGACGATATTTTGACCAGCGATAATGATTTCTCCTGATGATGGTGTATCGATTGTGGAGAAAATATTTAAAAGCGTGGATTTACCAGCACCAGACGGACCCATGATTCCGGTAAATTCACCCTCTTGAATCTCTACATTAATATCTTGTAGTGCTGTATACACATTTCCTTTGGCACCAAAAACTTTTTGAACATTCTTTGCTTGTAAGATTGGTTTCATATTTGTGTCTCCTAAATCGTAAGTTTAAAATTTCTTCTGTCTTCAATAGTTATAATAAACCTTGAACCTTACACCTTTTTAATTTAAACCTTACATAAAGCTTAAATAGAAAAATCTCAAAGCAAATTCGCTTTGAGATTAATTTAGAAAGTATTTTCGCTATTAGTATGGGAATACAATCGACACTCTACCTTTTGGCCTTATAAAACTCATGGTTCAATGCCCGCTTCTCAATCCGTGATACATAGCTGCGCGAAATCCCGAGCTCCTTCGCGATCTCCCTCTGCGTCCGTTCCTCACCGCCTGCCTCAAGGCCGAAACGCCCGATGACCACTTCCTTCTCCCGTTCGTCCAAAATGTCCAGATTGCGGTAAATCTTGCTCTTTTCAATCTTCAACTGCACCGCATCCACAATATCATCAGCCTCTGAGCCAAGGATATCTATCAATGTGATTTCATTGCCCTCTTTATCCGTTCCAATTGGATCGTGAAGAGATACGTCCTTGCGGGTCTTCTTCAGGGAACGAAGATGCATCAGTATCTCTATTCTAATGTCAGTAGTGTAGCTGTCCAAGTAAGCCTCGTTAGTATCGTCTTAACCGAATCGCGCTTTTCGATCAAATCATGTAGAACGATTAACAGGATTTGCTTGTCCGATTTTTAGAGATTACCAGCTGCATCCATGTGCACTACACATTCGCACTAGCAGATGCTTCCATGGATCAAAAAAATGCCACTCGCAGAGGAACGGCAGGAACAGTATCGAGAATCAGAATGTTCAATCAAAAACAACTTATTACATCAAATCCAACATCGGCAGCTCGTTCAAAGCCAGTACCGTCTCCTCTTGCATCTGCTGACCATTGGCGCGAACCAATGTGTAATATTCATAGTCACAGATGACTGTATAGTCGTCGTCCATGACCCCGGGATAGGCGCGGTTTACCGAGTAAATCTGGCTCTGGTAGGCTTGTAAAGCCTCCCCCTTGTGCTGACGAAAGTCACTGATATCGACTCTCACCGTAATCGGGCACGTATGCTTCGGCCCCGAATCCTTGCAATGGTCGTAGTAATGGGGAATTGAGGTAAAATATAATGATGGCTGCTGCCCCTCTGGGTATTGCGCTTCTGCCAGCACGACCGCCTTAACTACTGCTGCGGAAATCGCGATATGATCAGGATGTCCGGTAACTCCGTCCGGTGGAAACGTAAGGATGACATCCGGCTTCAGCTCCAAAATAGTCGATTGAATTCGATGGGCCAGCGTTTCCAAATCGAGTGACTTTAGTTCGCCATCTGGATAACGGTATAGAATGAGGTCGGCAAAACCCAGTACGGAGCATGCGCTCCGCAGCTCCTGCTCACGAAATCGGGCCAATTCTTCGCGGGTAGCGAATTGAAATTCTCCCGACTTCCCCCTGCATCCCGATGTAGCGCACGCCAGAAAAACCTCGTGCCCCGTGCTGCTGAGCTTCGCGATCGTGCCTCCGGCTGCAAAAGATTCGTCATCTGGATGGGCGAACACGAATAACCATCTTTTCTTCATTTCCCTCCCCCCCTACTGTTCGTATCTTACTGAACCTTAGTAGATACCTTCGTTTCCAAATAAGAAAGTCCCATGGCTGTTACACCGTAAATCGGCTCCTTCCGAGCCTTGTCCCATTGAACCTGTGGAGCATGCGCTTTAATCTTGTGCATTAACATATCCCGAACGTATCCTTCGTGTTGCAGAACGCCACCCAGTAGTATCATTGTAAATGGTTTATTCTGGAACGACAAATGACGTATAACCGCTGCGACAGCGATAAACAGCTCGTGAGCGGCCACCTCCAGAATTTGATGCGCTTCCTTGTCTCCGTCAGAGGCTGCTTGGCCAACCGCACGGGAGAGCTCACTTACTTTTTCGACGGAATACTCGGGGCCATATACCCAGTTGAACAAATCCTCTTCATTTTCCATACCCAAATGCGGGAGCACCCATTTACCGAGCCGAGTACCCTCATTCCGCCCGTCATAAGCCTTGAGAATCGCCATCACTGCCTGCTTGCCGATCCAATAGCCGCTGCCTTCGTCACCGACCCGATGACCCCAGCCTCCGGCTCTGGCCGTCTGTCCTTGATCGTTGATGCCGAATATGATCGACCCCGTTCCGGCAATGGCCAGAATCCCCGGATCGCCGTCTGTTGCCCCGAGGAGTGCAGCGTAGCCGTCGTTTTCTACGATTAGATGCTTGACCTGTATCGGCAGCAGCTTCAGCACTTCCTCTACCAATCCAGTAATAATGCGCCGGTCGTATTCCGTATCTAGTCCCGCAAGGGCGAACACGGCGCATTCCACTTCAATCTCTACATGCGATACATCAATTCCGTTCCTCTCACACAAATCCGCGACCGCTTCTTCAATCCCGACTTTCAGTTCGCGGATGACCCCATCTTTCCCACTGCCTTGGTAATTGGAGGAACCGCCCTTTCCTTGTCCGAGTATATTCCCCTGCCTGTCTGTAAAGACCGCAAGGCACTTCGTCCCCCCGCCGTCGATAGCAAGCAGAGGGATGGTGTGCTTATCCATCAAGAACCACTCCACTCTAGGATGACTTGATCCAAATGCTGCAGCGCCTGCTCAATTTTACTTTGTGCTTGCCCAAGCCAATGAACATGTGCGTGATGCTGGTTCATCCGAATGTCGATCATACGATTAATTTCCTTCGGGCTCGGCCCTCCCGGCAATGAGCGGATCTCTACAAAATGCACAGGGTCGAGCGCCTCGCGCAGCGTCTCCTCGCTAAGAGAAGAATCCCGTCCGATGTGGCACTGTGCGCTTTCGTTGACGATGAACAACGTAATCTCGTTAGCCGCTAGGCCTTGCGCCAAGGACAGCTTTACCACGTCACTGACGATATGATGCGCTTTTCTGAACGACAAGCCGTCCGTGCGGACAAGCGTGTCCGCCAGCTCGGTTACCGTGGCGAAGCTTCCTTTCGTTCGCTCGCGAAGCACCTCTTTGTTCACTTCCATCGTACCAATGACGGCAGCGAACAAACGATACATTTTATCCATAATGTCGAGGCTTCTCCACGCATAAGGCTGCATATCGTCTTCCGTATCTACGATATCCCCGAACGGCGTATTGTGAATCATCGACAGCACCGTGTTCGTATTGCCTACGCAGCTCGACAACAAAGCACGCATATGCTCGAAGGAGACGGGATTGCGCTTCTGCGGCATAATCGAGCTGATCTGCACATACGGAGCTGCCACCTTTAACGCGCCGAATTCCTGTGTACACCAGAGCAGCATATCTTGAACGACTCGACCTAAATTGATTGCCGCCAGCTGCACGGCCGTCGCCACTTCACCCAAGTAATCAGCACCGCCGATCGCGTCATACGAATTGTCGATAAGCTCGTCGAAGGCGAGCAGCTCCATCATCTGCTCCCGACTAATTGCAAAGCCCGACGTCGTGAGCGCCGCTGCTCCCATGCTGCTTCGGTTGCAGTTCGTGAAGGACGCCATCATCCGGCGAATATCCCGATTGAGCGAATCGACAACGGCCATAAAATAGTGCGAAAGTGTCGTCGGCTGAGCCTGCTGCGTATGAGTATAGCCGATCATAAGCGTATCTGTGTGGTCTTTGGCGAATAGCAGCAGCTGCTCATTGAGCTTCAGCGCGGAGGTCAACGTCACGATCAACTTCTCCCGTAGAACCATGCGATAAATGGAAATGCCCATGTCATTGCGGCTGCGCGCCAGGTGCAAATTGCCTGCGATATCACCCGCATGCTCCAGCATCTGATGCTCTACCTGAAAGAACAAATCCTCGAACTGTCCCGTATAGCTAGCTTGGCGAAGCGCCTCCGGGTCGATCGACCGGATTGCTTTGGCAATTTGCTTCGCTTCGTCGGTTGATACCAATTGCTGCTTTTCCAGCATGATCAGATGTGCCTTGTTGATCGCCATCATCGGGCCCAGCAAATTAGTCTTGGCCTCGTTAAATGCCGGCTCCAACACAACCTCTGTATACGTTTTGCCGGGAAATGCGGCCCCTTCGGTCTCCAACCATTGTTCACGATATCCCATAGCTCTATTTAGCCTCCTTGTTCGTCTTTTTTTTCATATCCAACCATTCTTGTATCAATAAGTTCATATTGCGGCTTGCTTCTACTACGATTGTCTGCCCCGCCTCCAAGGAGCACTGCTGAATATGTCCTGTGTAGCCGTCCCAGCCTTGAGGGGTTCCTTCTACTAATACATAAGGCAAAGAAGATAAAGGAGGACACGAATCTAATTCCAAGTCCGATTCCTGTACGGTTACCATTTCCGGGCGAAGCGCCTTGACGGCGGACATTTCATACGGACCGCCATGCCCTCTTCCTGCCGTCCCTTGGAACAGTCCTAACTGCTGCGTGAAATCGACGCTCGCCATCTGCCACCAGTTGATAATAAGGAAGCTGGCGTCGGGATAGGTGCTAGTCACCGATTCGGCGACGACTCTGGCTGGGCCCATATTGCCGTCATGAGCGTTCAGCAGCACGATATTGCAGATGCCAAGACGGCAAATCCCTTCGACAACATCAGTAAGATACTCGATAAAAATCGAGGGGCGAACCGATATTGTTCCGGGATAGTGCTGGGTTTTGCCCGGGCAAGCCGAGAACGGAAGCGTCGGATAGATCAAAGGACGCAGAGCTGCATCAACCCGCTTCGCGAATCCTTCCGCCAAGATCGTATCGGTTCCGAGTGGGGAATGCGGCCCATGATATTCCACTGACCCCAAGGGCACGACCGCGAATTGCGCACTTTCCGTCACATGACTGATTTCTCGCCCGTGAACTCCGATTACATCCATATACTCCTTAAACCTCCGCTTCTCCATCGTATTGGGGGACCCAATGGGGCCCCCGCTACCGATGTTGTGATGTTGAGCTAGCTTACATGTTAAAAAGGTCACTTCGTGATCAAAAGCGAACTTTACTGATGTTGACTAATCATATTTACGAACATGCGAATGGAGCCTGGAACTAAAGCTGGAATCTCGCGATACCAGACCAATGAACTGTAAGTATAGATTCCTTTGCCATAATGCGCCGTCAGGAATGTGCCCGTAAACTCCTTCTCGCCCGGATCCCCGTTCGAAATGAGCGCCGTATATTCCTTGCCCCATTCCGACGGATTGTAGGCAGAGCGGTCTTGAATCCAGTTGTTCCAATCCTGATCCGTAATCTTGTTTGGAGCATTGAACATCGGATGATCTGGCGCCAGCATCGTCACTTTGGAATTCTCGTCCGTTACGCGCCACTGAATAAGCGGTGATCCGATCTTGATCGGGTACGGGGCAAGATCAGGTGACCATTTGTCTTCAGGCTTATGATATTGAACAACAAGGTTGCCTCCATCTTTGACATAGTTCAGCAGACGCTGATTGCTCGGTATCAATTCCGGACGGAATGCGTATGCGCGAATTCCAAGCACAATCGTGTCATATTGCGAAAGATCCCCGGATTGGATGTCCTTCGCTTCCAGCTTTACGACATCGATGCCCACTTGACTCAAATATTGGTAGATGTTATCGAAGCCGCTGGATACGTAGCCTACCTTCAATTTGTCCGGAACCTTCAGGTCGAAGGCTTGGATCTTGAGCTCGGCCGGTTGCACCATGTACGTCTTTCCGATATGCGGATACTCGATGATCTGCGCACCATGCGTGCTTTGCACATTGCCGTTCTTTGCAACAGCCATCACGGTAAATTTGCCAGGCACGACGTTCGAAGCAGCTTTGACCGTGAACGCGACGGACTTCGTTTCGCCCTTAGCGGCAAAGCTCAATTCTTCAACAGCCGGCTCGGCCGTCCAGCCTTCCGGTACGTTCAGCGACACCGATGCTTTGGAAGCGCCCGGCGTATAATTGCGCACCGTAACCTTCATCGGAATCGGCTCTCCCGGCTTAAGCGTATTCAGAATCGTTGCGCTCGGGCTGAGCGACATCGAGTACGGTGGCAATACCGCTACTGCATTTTGCGGCGTAACGTTCAATGTCGTTGCCGTATTGAACGCCTGATATTCCACCTTCGCGTTGAATACCGAAGGGTCATAAGCCTTGAACAGCGGCGCGTCCGCAGGAATCGTCACCTCGAAGGTGGCTGATAGCGTCTCGTTGTAGCCTAACTCATCGAAACTGGTCACTCCAACCGGCTTCGCCGTCCAGCCTGTAGGTACGTTCAAGCTCAGGTTGATCTTGCCTAATTTCGTGGAACCGCCATTAAAGGCTGATACGACGACCTTCGTCGTTTGACCGGCAACAAGCTCGCTCGCTTCCGGCTTCACCTTCGCCACGACGGACGCCGATTCCATGCTCGCTTTGTTCAACTGCTCTTCTTTGACATGAAGCCGGTGAAGCAGATCCTCCTTGGTCGCCGCCTCTAAGCCGGATGCCTTGACATCGGCTAGCGCCATCTGTACGTCTGCTTTCATTTCATGCACTTCTTTCAGTACTTTGGAGAAGCTCGGGTAAGCGGCAACGACTTCATTCGCATCCTTTTGCAAGGTGCGCAAATCCTTGACGACCTTGTTGTCTTTGCCCTTCGCATCGATCTCTTTCGCCAAATCCTCGAAGGTGAATGCAATGCCGTCAAAGAAGTCGTTCTCTTTCTCCTTCGATTTCACCGTGCTCAAGTCGAGCTTGTAGTAATTGTCCCCTTGCACAGGGCCCTCATCATACACCCTTCCCATGCCTTGGCTCTTATGCATGAAGCGGGATTCTTCTCCAAGCTGAAGGTAAGAAGCCCCATAGGTTTCATTGTATTCCCCGACCGGCGCTTTCACGGTATAGTCCTTAGAGCTGCCAGGCAGGTACAGCTTCTTGATCTGCCAAGGCTGAAGCCCTTTTTGCAAATGTTCAGGAAAAATGTCTGGATTCGCCGCATCCTTAAACGCCCGAACAGTAAGCACGTTGATCGTCCGGTGATGTCCGTGTGTAGAGTTTTCATTCAAAAACGAAGGAATGATTACATCCGGGCGCAGCTCGCGAATTTTCCGAATCAATCGTTCGTAAGCGACCGATTCGCCCCATTTCTCCAGCGTCTCTTCCACGCTCTTAGAGAACCCGAAATCGAAAATCGGGTCATCCGGCTGCTCGCCAAGCATTCCTAACGTCACATTCGTGATCTTGGAAGCTTCCTGCAGTTCGTGGGTGCGAATAATGCCGAGGGCTTGCCCCAGCTCGCTCCCGATTTCGTTCTGTCCTCCTTCTCCTCGGACAGCGATCACGCTGGAGGTGTTAACCCCTCTTCCCAAGGAAAGATATGCCAAGGTCGCGCTGTGCTCATCATCCGGATGAGCCCCCGTGTTCATTGCGCTGGCAATCGTCGTCAGCGGTTTAATCGACTTCCACAGATCGACGACTCCCCGATCCGCATACGCGGGATGAGCTTGCGTGGACAACAGCACACTGCTTGCCAGAACCGTGCTCATAACAATGGAACACAACTTTAAAGTCGACTTACCTTTGATCATCAAATCCCTCCTATATGGTGGAATGTTTTTTTCAGCTGGAAATGGCCAGTTTCCCCGCTGTATATCATGACGTGGATGATGAACCCCTAGGTGTTCCCACGAAATGACCGTTACTTACACGGCCGTGCTGTCGCCCGTTATTTTTCGCGAAATGAAGAGCACGATGATGATCAGGGTAATTTGCAGCACACCGTACGCACAAGCTGTACCGAACTCAAATGAATACATCCGCTGGAAAATCTCGACGGAAAGCGGCGTACTCTTTGCGGTGAAGAGCAGGATGGATGATACGAATTCTCCGATGCCCTGCACGAACGCGAGCAGCGTCCCCGCTAGAATGCCGCTTAGCGCCATTGGAAACACAACCCGCCTGAAGCTGTACCACCAGGATGCGCCCAAGTTGCGAGCTGCCTCCTCGACCGATGCATCCATCTGAACCAGTGTCGCCGAAGTGGATCGGAACACAAGTGGTAAATGCCGGACAAAATACGCCAAAGGAAGAATCCAGAAGCTGCCGATCAGCACTTGGTTGAAGCTGAATATAGTAGGCTCGCTGAAGGCGGCAATCAGGTTAACCGCAACAACGGTTCCCGGCAGAGCCCATGGAAGCATGATGAGCACGTCAAGCAGCGTCTTTCCTTTAAATTTCAAGCGAATCATGGCATACGCGGCAGCGACGCCGAAGATGACATTGCCGATTGTC
Organism: Paenibacillus uliginis N3/975; assembly: GCF_900177425.1. Lineage (NCBI taxonomy): Bacteria > Bacillati > Bacillota > Bacilli > Caryophanales > Paenibacillaceae > Paenibacillus > Paenibacillus uliginis. Next base: position 4,486,738 of record NZ_LT840184.1, read on the forward strand.
GCCACGAAGCTCATCTGGAAGCTGTTTGCAATTGGTCGCCACGTTTTGCTGTCGGTAAACAGCTTCACGTAATGCTCAAGCGTGTATTCTGGCGGAAGGATTTGCGTCGTCCACGTGCCGTCCGTCGAAAGTGAAATGAGAACGAGCACGAAAATAGGAAGCAGCAGAACGATTACGCCAATGATAGACAGGATCATCGCGACGTACTTGCCTACGGCGCTTTTCACTTCCGTGCGATGGACGCTGATCCCTTTACTCATGTTCTGATAATTGCGCCGCCCTTGATACCAGCGCATCACAAGCAGGAACAAAATCGAAACGACGGACAAGATCGTGGACTGCGCCGCAGCCATATCCAGATTGCCGTTCGTCCGGGACAAATAAATCTGCATCGTCATCGTCCGCTCGATGCCAAAGATGAGCGGAGCCGTATAGGAAGCCATCGCGATCATGAAGACGAGCAGCGACGATGCGACCAGCGCCGGTGTCAGCATTGGCAAAATGATACGCCGCCATATATAGAGTCGTCCTGCGCCAAGACTCGCTGCCGCCTCCTCCAAGGACGGATCGAGACTACGGATCGCAGAGGAAGCCGTCATATAAAAGTACGTGTACATCGTGAAGGTATGTACTACGAGCACACCCCAAATGCCCTTCAAGGAAAACGGCACCTGATCGAGATGAAGCAGCTCTTTCAGTGCTCTCGGGATAATGCCGCTTTCGCCGTACAAAAACGTAAACGACAATACACCGACAAGCGGCGGCAATGCCATCGGAACGAGGACGAGGACGGCCAGTATTTTCCGGCCGGGGAACTCGTAGCGCTCCAACAGGAAGGCCATCGCAACACCAACGATCGCACAGGTGATTACGCTTAAGACAGAAATATAAATGCTGGTCCAGAGTGCCTCCAGATTGGACGTATGCTCCAAGCTAAAAAACCGGGAGTAGTTGGCGACCGAAAATTTGTCCTCTACCTGGATACTTTGGATGAACGTTTGGAACAACGGATATACGACGTAAGCCAAGAGCACTAGAAACAGCGGTGCTACCAAGACATAGACAAAATAGGGCGATTGCGTGAATGAACTTGTTCTAAGCTTAGGTGTTTTGGGTGCTTTGGATATTTTGGTTAACATCATTCATCCCCTCTCTATCCCAAGAAATAGATGCTTTCTTTCGGAATGAACAGGGAGATTTCTTCCCCGCGTCCGCGCACTCGATGCCCTTGATTGACGAACATCGCTTTCAGCTGCTGGTCTGCCACCTGCGATACATAGTTCACGCTTACGCCCGTAAATTCGGAAATTACCACGTTACCGTTAACCACATTGTCGCCGGACTCTCCTTGCAGAGCCTCGCGAACCGATTCCGGACGTATGGACATAGCCACGCTCTTGCCCGCTTCTAGCTTGCAATTCGGCGAGGCATTCGCAATCAACCCTCTCAGACTAAGGCCCGGAGCGATACGAACGACCGCTTCGTTGCCTTCGATTCGTTCTACGGTTCCTTCCCACAGATTGGACTCCCCGATAAAGGAAGCGACAAACCGGTTGACCGAGCGATTATATATTTCTTCTGGACTTCCAATCTGCTGGACAACACCACCCTGCATAACCATGATCCGGTCAGACATCGCCATCGCTTCAGCCTGATCGTGCGTCACATAGATTGTGGTAATTCCCAGCTCCAGTTGAAGTCTCTTAATTTCAATTCTCGTTTCTTCTCTAAGCTTCGCATCCAAGTTCGATAGCGGTTCATCCAAGAGCAGGATTTGCGGCTCAATGACGAGCGCACGAGCAAGGGCAACCCGCTGCTGCTGGCCTCCGGACAGTTGATCGATACGGCGGCTGCCGTAGCCTTCCAAATGAACTTGCTTCTGCGCGCGTTCGACGCGCTGCACGATTTCGGATTTAGGGACTTTTCTTACCTGCAGACCGAATGCGATATTTTCAAAAACGGTCATGTGCGGAAATAACGCATAGTTTTGAAATACCATTCCCGTATTTCGCTTGTTCGGGGGAAGCGTGGTGACATCCTGATCACCGAACATGATGCGGCCCTCGCTCGGATAATAGAATCCTGCGATCATCCGCAGCGTCGTTGTTTTGCCACAGCCGCTCGGTCCAAGAAAGGTGAAGAATTCCCCCGGTTGAATCCGAATGTTAACGTCTGTAACACCCTTGACGTTTCCGAATTGTTTACTTACCTGATCCAGTATGACCTCTATCAAGTCGGTTTCCCCCTTAAGTAAAATGTTCAGGCGGAGGAGCTCCTCCGCCTGAATGCATTATTTGGAACCTTTTCCCTTAATGTTCTCGTCCCAATGCTGCATCCATTCCTTCTCTTTCTCTGCCATAACGGCCCAATCGATATCAAGCGGCTTCAGTTCCAACCCTTGTAACCATGCCGGAAGCGTATCTTTGCTGATGTCTGTACGTGTCGGGATTTGATACAGCTTCTCTGCAAGCTCAACGCGCAGCTTGGAATCGAAGAGGAACTCGTAAAATTTCATTGCCGCATCCTTGTTTTTCGCGCCCTTGACAACTCCGACACCATCAACCAGAATCGGTGCGCCGCTAGCAGGATAAATAAAGTCGAACGGCTGCTTCTGCAGCTCCTTCTGGAGCATAATGTCCTGTAGGTTCCACAGCGACAGCGTGCCTTCCTCTCGTCCCAGCTTCAGGTACAGGTTGGTCGGGTCTTGCGCATATTCCTTCGTATTCGCGTCGAGCTTCTTCAGCCATTCGTATCCTTTTGCAGGGTCGCTAGCATCTTGACGGAAAATCATCGAGGAGTAAATCGTTCTCATCGTTCCGGAAGCGAGCACGCCGCGAATAATAATTTTGTCTTTATATTTCGGATCCAGCAGATCATCCCAATCTTTTGGAGCATCTTCCTTTTTCAACGCTGTGGAGTTATACATAATTACTTCCGGCAGCAGCATCTCACCGTACCAGCGATCCTGGCTGTCTTTGTACATCGCAGGAATGCTGTCGGCGAAGCTCGGCTTTACGCTTTCGAGCAGATCTTCATCCGCAGCCGTCATCAGCGCCGATTGCGTGCCGCCCCACCAGAAATCCGCCTGCGGGTTTGCCTTCTCCCCACGAACGCGCTCCAATATTTGCTGCGCCCCCATGGTGAGAACTTCGACTTCCATTCCCGGATTTTGCTCTTCGAACTTCGGAATAATTTCTTCCACGACGTTTTTATCTCTGGCTGTATAAATGACCAGCTTCTGCTTCTCGGAACCCTTATCTCCTGAATTTTGACCGCCTTCAGAAGTGCTTCCACCACAGGCTGTGACCGTCAGCATTGCAATGCTGAGGACTGTTCCTATCAACCACTTTTTTGCCTTTCCCTTCGACATTTCCATGAATTGACCCCCTAAATTTAAAATTTTCTTCGTTGATCTTGCTGTATCGCATGAATTCATCTTCGTTAGACGAAATGAATCTTAGCCAGGACTTGATCAAATGAACATATAGGACATATCACAGCCGCGTCTGTGCAGCTTATGAACCGAAATATGTTCTCCTTTTCAAGGGTGACTGATTGGTAAGTGAATCAAAAGTAATCCGGAGAATCCTGAACTCTTCAGGCAAGTAGAAATTCCGTTGAAGCTGATTGTCAATTTCTGAAGTCAGTCTGAAGTACTTAGAAGTACCTTAGAAGTCATGAATTATGAACTCAGAAGGTGTGTATACACTTAGAAGAAAAGTAAGCGTTCGAAGTAAAAATCTAGTAGGTGGTGTTGTTGTGAAATTTGTATTTCTCAAGACTTTGCGCTGTACAGCTCGCAGCAAAAGCATTGAATTATCTTTGAAATTTAGGAGTGGATGGGAACGCCTCCAGCGTGCAATGAATGGCCCCAATGAGTCCAGCCTGATCGCCTAGCGAGGCCATCTTAATCTGAGGAGCGGAAGGAACCCAGTCGTTTAACCATTGTTGTATTTTATAAATCCCCTCGTCCCCGATATGCATCATTTCTCCGCTAAGAATCAATAGCGCTGGATCCATCACACTTGTTAGATTGGCAATGCCATAGGTCCAGTGCCGACAGATATCGTCGAGCAGTGCCTGAGCTTGTTTCCCCCCTCGATTCGCCTGATCAACGATTTGCTTAACGATACTCGATCTCTCATCAATTGAAGGCAGAATGCCTTTGGCTTTGTCGTAAATGGCCCATACGGAGTAATTGCGCTCGAATACGCCATATTCTCCCTTGGTCTGATTACCGACCGGACCAACCATCATGTACCCAATCTCCCCGCTCGCCTCGTTGGCTCCGCGATACAGCTGACCATCGATGATAATTCCGGCGCCAATCCCAGTGCCCGCATACATATATACCAGATTGGTATGACCGACGCCTATGCCCTTATGAAATTCACCAAGCGTCATCAGGTTCACGTCATTCTCAATGACCACGGGCAGCCCTAAGATTTCTTCGATCTCCTGCTGCACCGGCAGCCCCATCCATCCCGTACTGGGAGCATAGCTTACCGTTCCGGCGCTTCGCTGGGTTATGCCCGGCAAGCCCAGGCCCATGCCAAGCAGTCGTTCTTTATCGAATCCGCTTTCAAATAGCAGGGCCGCAAGCCCTTGCCTGATGCTCTGGATGGCCATCTCGCCATTCATCGGATGAGGTAAGCTGGTCGTGCGTTGAATCAGCAGCTCCCCTTTCAAATTGGCTATAGCCAGCTGCAGAGTGCTGCCTTCGAATACCGCACCAATAACACCATAAGCTTGAAAGTTATATTCGAGGAGGATAGGCTTCCTGCCGCCCTTTGATTCTCCCACGCCGACTTCGCTAATTAGGCCTTCCGTAATCATCTCGTCAACGAGAGCTGATACGCACGGACGGCTTAACTCCGTTAATTTCGCCAAATCAGCTCTTGATACCCGGGGGTTTTCTTTCAACTGATGAAGGATGCCTTCTCGGTTAATATGCTTCACCAGCTTGGCGTTTCCCGTTTGGCCTTTGTCAATCAATAAGTAGTCCCCCCTTTTGTTAACTTAGGTAAAATTAAGTTAGTTAAAATTATTAACAAAGTCTTATTGGAAATATTTTATTGTATGCGCTTCCAAATTGTCAACAATAATTTTCTTCATCTTTCCATATTTATATCTTTTTACGTTGTCTGGGTGAATATTTAGCCCGTTCCAATAACTTACATGTATTATTGGCAAGTACAGTAAGTTAGGAAGAACTGACGGAAAGGCACACCCATTATAATTACCGTTCAAAACGCCTAAAGTATCTGCTCAGTTAAGACGCAGCTGCTTTAGGCGTTCTTTGTAGGGTCATATTGAAATCGCAATCTACCTTTTGGCCTTATAAAACTCATGATACAACTTCATCAATGCCCGCTTCTCAATCCGTGATACATAGCTGCGTGAAATCCCAAGCTCCTTCGCGATCTCCCGCTGCGTCCGTTCCTCACCACCTGCCTCAAGTCCGAAACGCCCGATAACCACTTCCTTCTCCCGGTCGTCCAAAATATCCAGATTGCGGTAAATCTTGCTCTTTTCAATCTTCAACTGCACCGCATCCACAATATCATCAGCCTCTGAGCCAAGGATATCTATCAGAGTGATCTCGTTCCCTTCTTTGTCTGTCCCAATCGGATCGTGGAGAGACACGTCTTTCCGCGTTTTCTTCAACGACCGAAGATGCATCAATATCTCATTCTCGATACATCGGGCCGCAAACGTGGCAAGCTTCGTCCCCTTATTCGGGCGGTAGCTCTCAATCGCCTTAATCAGACCGATCGTTCCGATCGAAATCAGATCTTCCAGATCCTCGCCCGTATTATCGAATTTTTTGAGGTTATGGACACGATGCGATGTCAGTTGTTATCCGATCTATGAATCCATAACTTTAAGCAGACTTTTTTACACGTCGATCTTATTAAAGGGTTAACTTAACATTTTAGCATTGAGAAAACACCTCCTGCCGCTTGAGAATACAGCTCAATTGGCAATTACCATCCCTATTAAATCGGTAGTAAGCTTTTTATCCACTCGTTATCCTTGTATGATATGCAAGATCACTCATTGCCCGGATTGTGGAACCAACTCAAGCTGCATCACAATGCTTACAATGTCAAAAAACATTTGGCAGATGTCGTAACGGAACAAGTCTATGTTTCACCTGTTTACTATAAATCTGCATTTATCCATAACAGAAATAATTAAATCTAATTTACTTCCTAAGCCGTTCATCCCAAACAATGTAAGGCCCTAGTTGTCCTCAATCTATTATGTTAAAATGGGAGAAGCTCATTTTACATAAAACAATACATAGTCCTTATTTTTCCCATATAGAATCCATGCTAGCTAATCTTTTTCTAAGGGGATGAGAATATGCCGCAAATTATCGCATTAGAAATTAATAACAAGCTTAGCTCTAATACTTTTCGTATATTACTGGATCATCTCCCAGTGGAGAAACAAGCTAAGATTCGTTCATTTCGGCGATACGAAGATGCGTTACGAACACTATTTGGTGAATTATTAGTTCGAACATCTGTAATGGAGATGTATCAAATTCCAAATAACTGCATCCAATTTAATTCCAATTGTTACGGCAAGCCATTTCTAGTACATCCCGAACCATTTCATTTTAATATATCCCATTCCGGTCATTGGGTTGTACTCGCCATCGATTCGCACCCAATAAGCATTGATATTGAAAAAATCCAGCCTTTCGATCTTTCAACAGCAGAATGCTTTTTTTCAAAAAACGAGTATGCTGATCTAATCAGAAAACCTCCGATTGAGCAATTATCATATTTTTATGACTTGTGGACCCTTAAAGAGAGCTATATTAAATATATCGGAAAAGGGTTATCTCACGTCTAAACTCGTTTAGTATCCAGTGCGACAATGGTGTATTTAAACTTACCTCTCAAGAAGAGGCGCCTTGTGTCTTTTTCAATCAATACGATATCGATCCGGATTACAAACTATCCTTATGTTCGTTATCCCAAAACTCACCTTCTATTGTATTAATAAAGTCATGTGATGAGCTTATAAAACAATTTTCAGCAAAAATATAATACATATAGTCCAGGCTCAAAACTAAAAATCCAACATTGTTTGTTGAATCGCCTCTCGACGGTCTTCCTAAAAAAGGAACAGCCCAGTTAGAAAATTTCGCGTAATATATATTTTATTTTATTACCTGCATCTAAAGAAAAGGTGTCAATACTCTCCTCGTCAGGAGGCAGTATTGACACCTTTTGCTTCGTTACTTACATATTTATCTGATCTTGTTCAACGCTCGTATTAATGTTATTCAATCGTTGTCGTTTAGATTTCCGGAAGAAAAAAGCTTCATATATTACAGGTACGACAACCAAGGTCAGTAATGTTGATACCGCCAATCCGCCAACTACGACGACTGCCAAGCCTTTTGAAACGATACTGCCAAGCTCCGGTTTCGAAAAGAGCACCGGCAGAAGTGCAAATATGGTAGCCGCAGCCGTCATCAGGATTGGACGAAGTCTGACGTTTCCTGCTTCGATTAGAGCCTCTCGTATGATCATTGTTTTTTCGTTCTGTTTCACCCGGTCCAGCAAAACAATTGCATTTGTGACTACAATTCCTATCAGCATCAATGCGCCTATCAGGGCAAACGTATCTACGGGTATTCTACTAATAATCAAACCCAGTATTGAACCAACCGCTGCGAATGGCAATGAGAAAAGAATAACAAATGGCATTCTAAGATTCTTAAACATAATGACTAAAAGTAAATAAATAATGCCAATCGAAACGATCATAGCTGTGAATAAGTTATTGGTATCCACACTCTGCTGTGCCCCTGCTCCGCCTATATCCAAGGAGACTCCATCAGGCAGCTTAAGCGACGAGGTTTCCAAGGCAATTTGATTGTTAATGGTACTTAATTTACTTCCATCTACAGTAGCTGTGATACGAATGAAATCATGACTGTTCTTCCTAAGAATCGTAGATTGTTGCTCCGTTTTTTCAATTTTCGCAACTTCACTTAATGCAATCTCACCTGTTTTTCCAATCACTTTCAAATCTTGCAGGTTGTCTCCGGTTTGCAATGGATTCGTTATATCCAATAAAATCGGTGTCGCAATTCCATCCAATATCATCGAACCGATTGGTATTTGATTCAACTGCATATTTAATTGCATTGCCAGATTTGAAACATTCGTTGTGCCAGGATCCACATTAATATTATAGATTGTTTTTTTCTCTGTCAGATTAGTGCTGATTTTTTGAATTCCCTCAATTGGGTTCAGTGCTTCAGTAACACTCTTAGCTGCTGTTTCCAAATCCTCCTGATGACTTCCTGAAAGATCAAGAACGATAGCATTATTTGCTGAACTTAATCCGCTTGATTCCGTATATTCAAAATCAGCATTCGGGTACTGATCTTTGAAGGTAATAATTTTGTCTATTAAATGATCTGCATTCGCATCCTCTTTTAAGAAGATGGTAAACGCAATGGATGTCGGTGACTGAACAGATCCCAATTTCAGGTCCTCTTCGCTAACACCTAAATGAATAAATTCATGCTTGGTTTCTGGTTGCTGCCTTACCAAATCTTCTAGTTGAAGTGCAGTTTGTTTGACGGTTTCATAAGGGGTATCGCTTGGAAGAGTCAGGTTGATATCAATCTGCGAGGTATCGTTATTATTTATCGTGCCTTTAGGTATAACCCCATAAGCTACGATAGAACCAATTAATAGAACAAAGGTTGCTGCAAGTGTGATAAATTTATGATTTAAAGTCCATTTTAACACGGCCTGATACGATTTCACCTGCTTATGCTTCTTTGGCTTGGCATTCTTCATGAAACTATGACCTAACAATGGGACTACCGTTATAGCAACAAATAAAGAAGCCAACAAAGAATAGGTTACTGTTAGAGCAAAGGGCAGAATCATCGCGGACAAGCCTTTAACCAATCCAAGCGGCAAGAATACACAAACGGAGGTCAAGGTTGAAAGTGTGATAGCTCCTGCGACATCTTTAACCGAGTCGATAATAACGTCTTTGGTATAGCCTTCTGTCTGTGACCTGCGGTATAGGTTTTCTATAACGACAATACTGTCATCTACTAATCGTCCGATCGCAACAGCAATACCGCCGATAGTAATTACGTTCAAACTTATGCCTGATAACGATAAAAAGAATAACGTAATTGCCAGCGACAATGGTATGCTGATAATTGTAATAAGTGTCATTCTCCAATTTCTCAAGAACAGAAAGATAATCAAGGTTGCGAACAAAGTACCAAGCAGCACCTCACGCATCATACTATTAACAGAACCTGTAATAAAGGAGTCGCTCGACCAAACAAGGGATGTCTCGATGTCACCCTTGTAATCCTCGTTCATTTTCTTAATTTCAGATGCTATATTCTTTCCAACCTCTACAGCATTCCCGCCTGCAACTTTGTTCACTAAAAGAACAACACCATCTTGACCATTTAAATGAGTCATCGTCTTTGTATCTTTAGAAAGGCTGATCTTCGCAACATCGCTTAGTTTAACATCAGCCGCAACATTAAGTTCCCCGAGCGATTGTAAGTCATTTAAGTTGCCGACAACTTTAAGGGATACTGCTGTGTTATCCACAACATGGCTGCCTAAGGACACGACTAAATTTTGACCATTTAACAGGCTCATCAGACTTTCCATTGATATTTTATGCTTACTCAATTCACCTGGATCTACACGAATAATCACATTTTGCATAACACCACCAGTATTTCGAATGCTTCCTACATCTGTGATCTTCTGTAATCGGGGGATGATTTCGTTATTAATTTTATCCATTCCTGTAGATGACATTTGTTCAGATAATCCGATTCCCAGGATAGAAACCGGCATGCTGTCCGTACTGGGTTGATAAATATAAGGCTTGCTTACACCTGCTGGAAGCTGAAGCCCGTTTACGATTTTTTCTGTTTCGGCAACAGCTTCTTTCATCTTAATTCCGAGCTGGAACTTTATCGTGACCTGGGAGTAACCGTCCCCGGTAGTAGATATTACAGAGGATTGCCCCTTCACATTTGCTACCGCTCTCTCAATCGGTTCCGTCGCAGATACCAGCATCGAATTTGAATCCATGGATTGTCCCACTGTCGTGATGCTAATTGTAGACACTTCCATTGAAGGTTGTAATTCCCTTGGCATTTTAGAGTAGCTGAAAATGCCGACAAGCAAACTAAAAAAAACGATAACCAGAATTGCTGCTTTGTTCGCCATAGCCCATTTCGTGATTCTGTGCATCCTTTTAGCTCCTTAAAGTAGAATTAATTTAATTTTTACCAAATTATGTATCGACAATTGTATTATATACCATAATACACTTAAGTCAATGATAACTTTTTATTCAAAATACTGTAAATGCATTGACTTGTTTGTATTAACATATATAATACAATTCATGAGGAGTCATAAAGTCAGTGAGGGGGATGTGAAATGGATATTATTCAAGTAGGCGACCTCACGTTCCAGTTGGATTACAGTAAGCCTCTGTATGAGCAGATCATCAACCAATTTCGATTTGACATTGCACAGGGGCATATCCAATTGGGTACAAGAACACTTTCAGTCCGTGATCTAGCTAAAGTGCTAAAAGTTAACCCCAATACAGTCATGCGGGCTTATCAGGAATTGGAGCGGGATAATCTTTTTGAAACTCGAAGGGGGCATGGAACTTTTGTAACCTCATCCCAGAAGAAAGTGGACGAACTTCAACGATCTCTGGCAACTCAGGCAGTTAGCAACTTCGTCACGTCTATAAAGAGCATAGGATTTACGAAAGACTCTGCCATAACATTGATTGAGGAGGCTGAGTGGAATTGATAACTCATGGGCCTAATTCATTAGTCACCAATTCAGATGCTGTTGTATGTAAGGAACTTGTTAAACGTTATAAACAAAAGCTTGTTCTTAATCAATTTACAGCTTCATTTCCTGCCGGCAAGATAACTGGTCTTCTTGGACAGAACGGAGCAGGCAAGTCTACATTACTCAAGATCATTGCAGGATTAACCCAACCTGATCATGGAGAGGCCAGAGTTTTTGGTCAAAAAATCCATTGGAAACAAAATCATGATATTACTATTTTGTCTGATCGTACCAAATGGTATGAGCATCACACTGTATTGGAAGCTATAAAATTCTCCAAAGTTTTGTTTCCTTCTTTCGATTTGGAAAAAGCTTTGGAACTAATCCAGTTCATGGAATTGGATGCCGATCAAAAAGTACATACATTATCCAAAGGACAGGAATCACGTTTGTATCTTGTGCTATGCCTTGCACGGAATACAAAACTTGTGCTATTGGATGAACCTTTCTCAGGTATAGATCTCGTATCTAAAGAACAAATCATTCAAGTCATTATTGACTATATGGTTGAATCTCCTTTCACTCTTATTATTAGTACACATGAGATTCACGAAACAGAAGGATTATTCGATCACGCTGTTTTTATCCGCAATGGGGCTAACGTATTGTCAGGGGATGTAGAATACTTGCGCGCCACACAGGGATCAATCGAAACTATATATAGGGGGATTTATCGATGAGTTCTTTTTGGAGCCTTGTGCAAAATGACCATTTATTGGGTGATAAATCAAATCGAAAACCGGCATATTTATGGATTTCCGCTCTTCTGCTCCTTCTGTTTTTCACATGGTATACCGTAGTCCTTCTCTTTGGAACAGCAATCGCTCCTCTCAGCTTGCTAAAGATTACTCCTTTGTTGATATTCGTATTTGCCGGAGTTTCAATAAAGTTATCCATTAAAGAATGGAGGAAACAAACAATCAGTTGGTGGCTAATGTTGCCGTTTCCTCGATATTATTTATTATGTGCAAAAGCACTTTCCGCATTGCTCATTTGTTTCAAAGTACTCTTATTATGCTACGCAATCACACTTGCAACTGGCCTTGAAAGTTATTGGCTCAGCCCTGAATTATTTAATATCCATCACTCCTTAGGAAGTTACTTTTATGAAGTTAGTATGAACTACTTTGGATATCTAATACTGAGTCCTTTAATCATCTCAATTACCATCACTTTGGTAATGTTATTCAAATCCAGATTGAAATTTTATGTTCTTCTGATCATTATGCTTGCCTCACCTTTACTCAGCTTGGTGTTTTCAGATCACAATATCATTTCAAAGAATCCCAACTTATCCTTTAAATTATCCTTTCAGCTGCCAGAGTATATATCTTCTGATTATTTATCTTCATATCTACCAATCACTTTACTTGTGTCCCTGTTGGTTTCGGCAATGTTACTGTTTGTATCTTCCTTAATATTAGAGAAAAAAATACAAATCTAAACTAAGATAAAGCATATTCGCACTTATAGGACTACTGCTTATTCTCTTACTTTAGAATTCCCTCGCGATTCAATGCGAAAGAGGTTCATCTCTCAGAATCTTTTGCGCACTGTAATCGCAGGGTTTTCCTTATTTTAAATTTCCCCATAAATCGATAATGCCTCAACTGGCTTAAAATCACTAACTAAGAAAAGAACAGCCTCAAATTAATGGCTGTTCTTACTATAACCTTCAGCTCTTTACTATGCATTCCACAAAAGAGGCGATAGGAGGTTGACATGCCATTTATCTACACTTAAACAAGCCCTTGATAATTATTCAAGATTCCCCTCAAACGTTTTGCAGCGCATCATTGATGATATCCACAACATACAACATGCTGTCTTCAATGATAAAGAAATGTCCCCCCATTACTTTTTTGATATTACATTGCTTCTCCGCATGAAACCGCCATTCATTTATATCAAAATTCATAATACTTCGATCGTTAGTCCCATTTATCACAGTGAGGTCACAAACAATTTTCTCTTTTTTTTCCTGGTGTTTATATGTCTCTGTAATTTTGAAATCCGCTCTTAAAATTGGCAAGAAAAGTTGAAGCAACTCTTGATTCTGGATAACTTCCTTTGAAGTACCCCCATATTCTAATACAACTTGTAGAAATTGCTCATCCGACGCGTCATGGCAAATAGGCCTATCAGATTTAGGAGAGCATTGAGGTGCCTCTCTTCCGCTAAAAAACATATGTTTTGGCGCATGACACCCTCTTTCCATCAACTTGTAATATGTTTCAAAAGCAAGCAAGGATCCCATGCTATGTCCATATATAGCATACATTTCGTTTGATTCCAGCTGATTCATAATTGAAGAAGCCAAATCTTCAATTACATCCTCAAACTGTTGGGGAAGCGGTTCACAAATTCGCTTTCCTCTCCCGGCAATCTCTACTGGGCACAATTCAATATGATTAGATAGGAACTTTCTCCACTTCCAATATACTTCGGATGTCCCCCCTGCGTAGGGGATACAAAATAATTTGATCGGTTTCATTTCATCCCGCCTTATGTACTCTTTTTCGGAAGATATATATCACTATGGCCGTCGCCCCTCATCAACAACGGAAAGAGAACGTTACTGATGAGGGGAAAAAGAAACACAACCATAATCATCTTATTTGAAACGTATTAACATATTACAAGTTACCCAGAAGCCCAATCAAATCTATATCAGGCAATTCGATTCCAACTATTACATCAATGTAACAATATCAGCCTTCCCCACAGCTCTTTTCTTATCAATAAATGCTGCAAGCTCTTCTACTGTTGGATAAGTAAAAATATCCGAAATGTCAACCATTCCAGGGTAGATGGAACCTAATTCTTTCATCAGCTGCATAGCATGAATGGAATCGCCACCAATAGAATTGAAATTTTCGTAAATATCTATTTCATCTAAATCAAGTGTAATTGCATAGATGTAGGCCACATTTTTTTCCGCTTCGGTGTACTCCTTACCCTTTCCCAGAATCAATAAGTCTTCTGGATTCAGTAGTTTTTTTACTTCCTTACTTCCTATATCCTTGTTCTTTCTCTTATAACGTGCAAGTTTCTTCTGTAAATCATCAGATAGTCCGAAAGGCAGATTGTCTTCACCGATTTGCCAGAGCATATCAAGATTGATCTGGCCCGGAACCACATTACTTAATTTGGAATTTATAACATTGTCCAGAGCGCTAATCGCAACATGAGTATCCAGCGATTTAAACATAGTTAAAGAATCAGCCACTTGATAGTCGACCGCCATACCGGTTTCACTCCAACCAGGCCAGTTAACTGTCTGAGCTGCCAACCCTTTTTTCAAAAGATACGATGCGTATGCATCAAGAAACGCATTGGCTGCCGTGTAATCGCCTTGACCGAGTCCGCCGAACAAACTTTGCATCGAGGAGAACAGAATGAAGAAATCAAGCTCCTGATCTCTTGTTAATTCATCGATAATGACAGTGCCAAAGACCTTCGGAGTAAGGACACTATTAAAAATGTCCATGTCTTTGCGGAATAGAAAGCCTTCGCCGGCAACGCCTGCACAATGCACGACCCCATTGATGCGGCCATACACCGCCTTTAATTCTTCAACGATGATATTCATTTGACCAATATCACACACATCTGAATACCGTAGAATGACGTTGCATCCTTTGCTTTCAAGACGCTGAATGCCGCGGATTAAACTGCATGCTTTTTTGTCTTCTTCTTTATCTAACACAGCTTGCCATTCGGAACGTTCCTGTAGCTTTCTCCGGCCTAATAAACAGATATTGCATGGTCCCGAATCTCCCAAAAGCAATGCGGTTTCTAAGCCGAGACCGCCTGTCCCTCCAGTGATCAGATAGATTCCTTCATTTTTGATTTTAACTTCCTTAATATCATCAGGCTGAACGTCGATAGTTACTAGCATTTCGGTATAGCGCACATTGTTGCGGTAAGCGACACGGAAGGCTTGCTTATCTATGCGAAGCGCTTCGTTCATCACTGTGTCAATACTGGTAAGATAATCGATGTCGATACATTTGTATGTGTATAATGGGCATTCCGCTTGAGTCGCTTTGGCCAGAGCTAAAAATGATGCGTTAGCAGGTTTGATATAGGCTTCTTCGTTGTCAATAGCATGAGCATTTTCAGTCAGTAAGACAAAATTCACATTGTTATTTTTCATGTTCAAAAAGCCTCTTGTCAGGTAGAGCAGGGAGTACAGGCCTTGATTTAACGCCGCAGGATACTGCTCAAGGGCAAAGTCCGTTTGGTTAAAATTAATAGTGCCCAAGTGATAGACAGTTGAGATATTCTCCGGGCCAATCGATTCCAGAAGCTTCAAATAATCCTCTTCCGATGAACCTACGGTGTAGTGTGACGAATCAAGCTTTGCGAAAGCCTCACCGAAGGATACAAAATACAGATGGTTATCTAATGTCTGGAGTCTACCTGCTAGATCACTTGATAACCCGGATTGATCCGTAAAGATCAGGATATCACCATCTGGAATCAAGCTCTCACTCTTATCCGCCGCTTGCGGAGCCCACCTTACCCCATAAAAAGAATTATTTACGTACTCATGGATATCATTGATCTTCTTCAGTGATGTTTCTTCTATTTCGGCAATAATGTTTCCTTCCATATCCGCAAGCACCACATTAAAGCTCATGATTTCGGAATCATTACCTTTTGGAATTCTTCTGATTTTGCTGTAAAAGTGTCCCGGTAGCTTTTTGTAGAACTTCAGGCCCTTATAGGAGAACGGTAAGAAGTGTTCTTCACCTTGATAGAGCAGCATGGTGGCCATATTGACGGCTGTATCCATCAAACCGGGATGGCAAGCATATTCTTCCAAATCCTTTGATAACTTATCGGGAATTTTAACTTCCGTATAGATGGTTAGGCCTTCCTCATCCTTATTCTGATAGAAATGCTGTACGCAGTTCCATCTTTCCCCAAAAGCGTTCATTCCGTTCTCGTCCAACGTTGTCTTTAACGGAAGCACAGTCACCTCAGGATCTGTCACAATGCTGTTAAATTCAGCTGTTTTTCCGACGGTGTCGTTATGAAAATATGCATTGCCTCTTGCATGTTCAATCCAAGTGTCACCATTTGCGTTCGCATGTCTAGAAACAACAGAGAAGCTTGCATCGCCCTCTTCCTTAGTAATAACGATATGAGTTTCCAGATCCTCATCTTCAACAGAGGCTACCAACGGAGAAAGGAATACAATGTTTTTAATCACAACGTTCTCGTTGTCATAGCACTGCCGGAATGATTCTTTAATGACCTCAATGTACGCTGTGCCGGGAAGTATATTGCCGCCCATAATTTTATGGTCCTGCAGTACCCAATGCTTCTTAAGATTAAAGTTCATCAGATATATGTTTTGTCTCATGGAGTCGACAAGACATCTCTCAACCAGAGGATGGAGTGCCTGATTGTTCGCTGCAGCATCCTCGCTTACAATTTTCGTCACTTTGACATCGCCCCAGTAATGAGTTCTATCAAATGGATAGGTTGGTAATGGGATACGACTATAAAGCCCCTGACGGTATACCTGGGTCCAGTCTACATTAGCCCCCTTAACATACAAGGCACATAAATCTAAAAGCATTGCACAATAGTCCTCGTCCTCTTCACGATCCTTCAATGTATCCGCAATCTTCTGGGCTTGAGATTTGATGTGGCGAAGCTCGCTTTCGGTAATTTCTCCTTCCTGCTTATGCTGGCGTTTGTCGGATACAACGTGGTTCTTGTTATAAAAGATCTGTTTGTCTTCGATGGATTTCAATCCGCTTTGACTGAGCAATGCGATTTTTTCCTTCAATTGCTCCAGACTATTAATAACCATAGCCACACGATATCCGTAATCTCCCCGTCCCGTATTGGCTGTGAAACAAAGATTGTCAATATTTAACTGTGTTTTATTTTCCAAGTATTTATTGTAATTCTTGATGATATTAAGCATGGCAGTCTCTGTTTTCGCAGATAGCGTCAAAATATTATTCCTGGATATGCCCGTTTTCGTTTCCTGTACTTTTTGATATTCCTCAACAACCATATGACAGTTTGTCCCACTGAAACCGTAGGAGCTAACACCTGCACGGAGTGGCTGCTCATTATCTTCCCAATGTGTGACTTTATCTACTACAAAAATCGGCGAATCCATAAAATTAATATGCGGATTTGGTTCTTCGAAATGCAGGCTCGGTGGTAACGTATGCTGATTCATTGATAACAATACTTTTAACAGGTTTGCAGGCCCAGAAGCTCCGACCGTATGTCCGATACTTGTCTTGACAGAACCAATGCCGCAGAATTGTTTTCTATCAGTGTATTTCGAAAAGGCATTCGAAAGACTTAGAATTTCAATCGGATCACCCAGTTGTGTGGCCGTCCCATGTGCTTCTACATAGCTAATAGATTCGGGCGCAACTTTAGCCCGCTTCCACGCATCAATGATCACTTCCTCTTGCGCCAGCGGGTTCGGGGCGGTCAGACCATTAGAAGCACCATCATTGTTAATCGCACTGCCTTTGATAATACCGTAAATATGGTCACGATCTTTCACCGCTTTTGTGAGCGACTTTAGTACAAATACGACAACACCTTCACCAAAAACAGTTCCGCTGGACTTTTTGTCAAAGGAACGTACCCGGTTATCATTTGATGAGACTGCCTGCATAACGCCATTGGCCTCTTCATCTGCCTTTTCCGTTTCACTAACCGATTTAGCGCCCTTTGAGCCAATAGAAATCCCACCGGCAAGAGCCATTTCACATTCCTGATTTCGAATTGAATTGCAGGCCTCATGAATCGCAACTAATCCAGAGGAGCAAGCTGTATCGAGTACCATTGCTGGCCCTTTCAGATTGAAAATGTAGTTGATCCGGCTGGCAAGAATGCCGCTCCAGATTCCACTCAGTGTCATTTGATCCCATTCAGTAATGTATTTATATTCAGTTGTGGTTGTACTATCCTTGCCAACAAAAACACCTGTTTTGGTATTTTTAATATTCTCCGCCCCATAACCAGCATCTTCAATCGCGCTCCATGCGACTTCCATGAAAACCCGCTGTTCTGGATCTATACATTTCGCTTCTCTCGGAGGGATACCGAAGAAGTTCGCATCAAATTTATCCATATCTTCAACAAACAACCCTAAGAAATCTTCCAAATTCTCATGGTCGTCGGTAATTTGATTCATCCCGACAAATTCCGCATAATGTTTATTTTTAAATACTTTTTCGTAGATCAGCTTGTCTGCCGGCTTGGGGCTCAAACAGGTTCTTCCGTTCAGCAAATTGTCCCAGAACTCTTCTGGATTATTCGACATAGGAAGCCTGCAAGCTGTACCGATAATAGCAATTTCCTGCGTACTCTCCGTCTCTTTATTCTGCAATTCGCTTAATAATTGTACTGCTTCCTGCTGCGATAAAATTTGTTTACCTAGTTGGTCTAAAATAAACCGTTTTACATTATTCAACTTATTCACTCCTTTGAGATAGTTACTGTCCAATTTTTACTCATCAAGCAGTGCCAGTATTTGATCGAGATCCATATCGCCACCGACAAACTGTGCAACCATTTTTTCAAGATTCTTTTCGTTCTGTTCTTCCTCAATCACGAGCTTTTTCGTACTTGCGCTCACCTTGGACTCGATATAATTTGAAATATCCAAAACAGAGGAATAAACAAAGATATCGGTAATGGCCGTTACTCCTGGGTAGGCTTTATTTAATTCCTTGTGCAGATAAGCAGCCAACAATGAGTTACCTCCGGATTCGAAAAACTTGTCATGGAGATCGACTTCATCGACACTCAGGGTTTTAGCCCAGGCGGAGATCACATGCTTTTCAATTTCCGTCAGTTTATCCATACTTTTCCCAGTCACGACAACATCATGAAGATCTCGCTCAGTGGTCGTAGTTACCTTTGTGGCAGTTCCACGCTTTTTCTCTATTTTTTCAGAGAACTTTATTTTTTTCCCATACCCTTGACTTTCTGATGCTAACACAGAGTAATTGACGTCACCCACCAAAACTCTAGGCAACCCGGTTTGCAGCGCGTAAGCAAAGGCATTGGCCCCTTCTGCATCCTTAACAAAATGCACATACATTCCGTTTGCATTCAGACCATTAGCAACGGCCATACCCGACTCACTCCAACCTGTCCAGTTGATGGTCAGGCTTGGAATTCCTAAACTTCTACGATAATATGTAAAGCTGTCCTGATAGGCATTGGCCGCTATATAATCACTCTGCCCTGCTGCCCCAAACAGAGATGCGAACGACGAGCACATAACGAAGAAACTCAGTTGATCGTCACGGGTCAATTCATGAAGCATCCATGTCCCGTAGACCTTCGGGCGTAAGACCGCCTCGAATGTTCCCCAATCCTTTTTCATAATGAATCCGTCACCCGCCACACCAGCGGTATGGATCACACCATCGATCGCTCCGTACTGATCTCGGATATCCTGCAACGTCTCCTTCAACTGTCCATAATCAGCGATATCAACCTGTAAGATTTCCAAATCTTTTCCATCCGACCAAAGTTTATTTACTTGATCGATCTTGTTCTGGAAGAAGATATCATCATGTACCTTTAACGCCTTAAACATCTCACGGGAATACGTCCTGTTCAGAAGAATGACGCGAATCGCCGGATTCACACTAAACAAATATCTACAGATGGCTAGTCCCATGCCGCCTAATCCGCCGGTGATGATGTAAGTCCCTTGATCCTTGAGTTCCAGCTTTTTCTCAGCCAATTGCTCGGAGTAAGACACCGTATCCAGCTGTTCTACATATCTCTTGTTATCTCTAAAAGCCACCGCGTACATCGTTTCGTCATAAAACAACTCATCCAGGAGGGACGCTATCTCCGTATTTCCATCACAATCCACAGTGCGAGTTTTAATATTAGCGTACTCTTCTCCAATGCTAGCCCCCATCCCGGCTAGTGCACGATTAATTGGATATACTTGATCTTCATCACCCGTTACGAAGGTCGCATTCGACGTCATCAAGACTAGGCGGATCTCTTGCCTAACGTCTTGCTTCAGCAGTGCTTTAATCAGGTCAAATGTGCTTTTCAAAATAATCTTTGTTTCATACACAACATCATGAACTGATTGAACATCCCCATTCGAAAGTGACGCCAGTTGTACGATGTACTTGATTCTCTCTTTAGGAAATAGACTCAGCCAACCTTCAAAATCATTATCTCCAGCGAGCTGGAACGCTACCATGCGGTGACCAAACCGGTGTTGCAGTGCTTCCATCAGCGGACTGAACTTCTGGTCAGGTCGATGCAATACTAAAAGGAGATCCTCATCATCTAGAAACATCAAGGCATTTTCATGTGCATTTTCATAAGAAACCCAGCTCGTTGCATGGTACATGTCTAATTGGCTGTTTTCTTTCCTCATGAAAAATTCCGGCTGATGCACTTTCTTAATGCTGTAGTCTTCCAGTTCGGCAATAACCCGTCCATTTTCCGTCAAAAGTGTGATATCGAAGGCTGCAAATTCATCCGAATCGTTTCCCTGAGTTTTTCTTTTAATGTGACTGTACAAATTTTCTGGAAGTGCCTCGTAGAACCTAGCTTTTGAACAAGAGAACGGCAAATACACACTTTGCAGGAGGAAATTCCCTCCATTTATTGCCGGGTCCAACATCGACGGAAATAAAAAGTAATTTTTTATGTCCTGTGTAAGAGATGAATTCAGTTCAAGGTGAAGCAAAACTTCATTGTCATTTAAATAGACGTCCTTTAAATGGCCCCACTTTTCTCCATCGATCTCAACGATCGACAGAGTGTTTGGTTTTGTCGCCGTATCGGCCTTTTTACAACGGTCAATAATTTCATTTGCATGTAAAGTAAATCGCACTTGTTCACATTCTTCACTCACCCTCAGTTCCAGATGAGGCGTCCACTCATGTTCATCATTATTTTTGCTGTAGCATGAGATGCTCAACTCAGAATTCCCCATTTTTGCAAGCGTGTGAACAATCCGCACTTCATCTTCCTTACAAACAAATGGGACTAAGTAGGACAGTTCCTGAATCTCGAAATGATTTTTTTTCAAAAAACGGCTACTGACAAACTGAGCCATCTCGATAAATGCAGTTCCAGGTAAAACATACACGCCGTTGATCTTATGAGATTTTAGTTCCCAACAGCTATCTATACTCATATCAGTGGAATACACCTGCATTTGATGAGTATCGAGAACACATTTATGAACTAAGGGATGAAGCTTCGCCAAGTTATTATTTTGTAATGACGAAGATTCCTTTTCAGGGAAATTAATCCAGTAACGTTTATAATTAAAGGGATAAGTAGGAATATTCAGTCTATACCGAACCTCATTTTTATAAAACTGATGCCACTGAATGTCTGCTCCCTGAACATAGAGGTCTAAGATTTTCTGCAGCAGCTGCTCATATAAATTAGCATCCTGCTCCTCATTGACCTGTTTGATTAATAGATTTGCCTGCTCCGTTAATGACTTTTTCCAAGAGGAAGTAATATATCCCTCTATCTGCAGTTGTACATCTGTCACCTTATGTTCGCGATACATATAACGCTCATCAGTAAGCTGATGAATGTCAAACACTTGGTTTGAAAAATCATCGATTGAATCGAGAATCATCGCAAACCGGCAATTGTAATGCCCACGGCCGATATTAGCCGTATAACAGAAATCATCCAAACTACAATCTGGAAACCGCCGGAGATAGGTCTGATAATCCTTAATCAAACGCATAACCCCCTCCTTGTTCTTCGCAGAGACGGTCAACAATCTTACTGGAGCGGCGCTTTCTTCCATTCTTTGCAACACAGGTGCTTCCTCCAAGACCAGATGACAGTTCGTACCGCTCATTCCAAAGGAGCTGACCCCACATCTTCTCGAACCGGATTCCGTTTCCCAGGGCACCAATTTGTCATTGATGTAAACCGGGGATGATATAAAGTTGATCTTTCGGTTTGGCACCTCAAAATGAAGAGTAGGCAGTAATTGCTTGTGCTTCAGCATCAAGATTGCTTTCACCAAGCCTGCAAGCCCCGAAGCGCAGTCTAGATGCCCGGCATTTGATTTCACTGAACCAATTGCACAAAACTGCTTCTTATCTGTAAAACTGCCGAATGCTCGTTCGATACCATTGATTTCGACTGGATCTCCTAGATTAGTAGCGGTACCGTGCGCTTCGATATAGGTGATCGTTTCCGGATTAATACCCGCATCCTTCCACGCTGCCTTGATGACTTCTTCTTGTGCAGCCGCATTTGGAGCTGTGATGCCGACGGATGCACCATCCTGATTGATGCTGCTGCCCTTAATTACAGCATAGATGTTATCGCGATCCCGTACGGCCTGACGGAGCGATTTAAGGACGATACAGATGACGCCTTCACCTATACCAGTACCATCTGCACGGTCATCAAATGTTTTGGTTCTGCCGGAAGAGGATTCGATCCCCATCTTCTTTCCATGCTGATGAGGAGGCAATGTCTTCAAGCGTACAGAACCCGCCAACGCCATCGAAACCTCACCGTCTCTAATTTGCTGACAAGCCAGATGAACAGCCACTAACGAAGATGAGCAAGAAGTATCAACATTAACCGCCGGACCTTTCAAATTCAGAAAATAGCTGATTCGGCTTGCGATAATCGCGTCCACATTTCCTGACACCGCCACGCCATACATATAATTATCAGTCTCTTCAACCACCATATTGTATGGATTTTGTGGATTGTTGTACCCCAGAAAAACTCCGGTTTTGCTTCCGTTCAAGATACCTTTACCGTATCCAGAATCCTCCAAAGCAGTCCAGGCAGATTCAAGAAACAGCCGTTGAGCCGGCTCCATCAGTTCCGCTTCAGCTGGAGATAACTGAAAAAATCCGGCATCGAACATATCCAACCGATCTATATAAGAGCATGGGGTCAGTTCTTCAGGCAATTGCCTATTAAACTTTAATTTATAGAACTGGTTAGCGTCCTTCCAGCGTTCTACTGGGAAATCTCGTATCAGATCAAAACCATTACTCAAATAATCCCAAAGTTCCTCGACGTTTTTAGCACTTCCGATCTTTGCGTCAATACCGATAATAGCAATGTCATTCCCCCCAACATCGGCGGCTGCAGATACAGGCACATCACTGGAATCGGGAAGAATCGAAAGATGCTTTAAAGCATTCAAATCCATAAAGATTCCCCCCTTAATTGATCATGCTATAGTCAAAATCTTTGAACAAACCTTGGGTACCCGAATCATTAAACAATTGCTTGAATCTTGCAATTTGTTCGTCTCGCGGAGTTTTCTTAGTGCGAAACATTTTGAGCAGCATTTCAATTGCCAGTTGCATTTCTTCACTGGTTGCTACTCTGTCTTCTCTTTCGATAAGCTGCTGGATATCATTTATGTGATTATATGGTTCGATAACACCCTTACGATATGTTTCCTCATCCCAGTTGAAATTCCGGGTTGCTGCGGAGATCCCCAAGCTTCTCGACAAAAACGGAATATATTTGTTTTGGATGAATTTTTTTAGAGCAATTATTTCTGAAGGATTATCATAAGAGTAGGTTGGAAGATCGGACGTAATACCCTTCATCATGTTTTTCAGAACATTACCTGGTCCAAGCTCAACCGCATACTGTACCGTCAGCATCTTGGCATAGATCATGCAATTGACCCATTGTACAGGCATCACAATCTGAGCAGTCAGATTCTCAACAATGTCCTCTTTTCCCCCATAGGGCTTTGCTGTTACATTCGAAAGGACAGAATATTTGAGATCGTTGAAAGTATATTTGGCCAGTTCCTCCTTGAAAAGCTCTGCAGCAGGCTGCATCAACTCACAGTGGAAGGGTGCACTCACATTTAGTCGGCTCACCTTAATATCCTCTTTCTCCAATATCGTTACTACTTGATCTACTGCATTTCGATTACCGGAGATCACGGTTTGAGTTATCGAATTGAAGTTGGAGATGCTGGCAATCCCCTCCTTTCCCGATACCGATCTGCAAACTTCTTCAAGTTTTTCGATGTCTCGGGTCAATACAGCCACCATTGAGCCGAGCTCGGGGGCAATTGTCTGCTGCATGAATTCCCCTCGTCTTCTCACAATCTTAACCGCATCAGAAAAATTGATAGCGCCAGCGCAAGTCAACGCTGAGATTTCCCCCAAGCTGTGACCAGCCATCAGATCAGGCGTAACCCCTTCTTCTTCCATAAAGACCCGGAACATTGCAACACTGGTGGTCAGAATAGCCGGTTGTGCATTATATGTGAGTGTCAATTCTGACTTTTCACCCTCAAAGCACATTTTTTTCATATCTAAGGATAACGCTTCACTAGCTTGGTCAAAAACTTCGGATGCAGTTTTAAAGTTCTCACACAATTTCTTGCCCATTCCAACATATTGCGAACCTTGCCCCGGAAATACAATTGCCTTTTTAGTCATAATTTAGTGACTAGCCCATAAATCGTATGGGCTAGTCTGCCCACCCTTCACATTTTTTTTATACATATTCCAACAGGTATTGGACGATTTGAATCAATCCCCTCAATAACTCTTCTAGCTTTTGCTCAGAAACTTTTTTGTTAAAAACCTCGGCAGCAAATGTGACGGAATCTTCTCCAATATCAAAGGAAAGGGAGAAATCATAATAGTCCTTGTATAATTCGTTACCACTGAATCGGTAGAGAAAAATTGGCATCAAACCTTTTTCCGTGCTTTTGATGTGGATCTTCGCTCTCTGGAATTTAGTCGCATCCTGATAATTCTGA
Organism: Paenibacillus uliginis N3/975; assembly: GCF_900177425.1. Taxonomy (NCBI): domain Bacteria; kingdom Bacillati; phylum Bacillota; class Bacilli; order Caryophanales; family Paenibacillaceae; genus Paenibacillus; species Paenibacillus uliginis. Next base: position 4,511,425 of record NZ_LT840184.1, read on the forward strand.
TGGACAGTCTCCATAAGAACATTCAGGTCTTCTTCAGCTTCTACTTCAAAGGAGACGTAGTCCTTTTGATTGACAGTACATACCGCAAGTTGTTGCTGGCCAGTCGCATCAAACAACAAATAGCTATAAGAGAACAACAGAAATTCATATAGTTTGAATTCATCGGTATCATGCATTGCTTTAATACTCTGATACAAGCTTCCGCTGTCCGTGAATCTGACGATAGAATCATGAAGCACTTTGTTGGACTGTTTAAAGTAAGAATCAGGGAACGAAATCTGCGAGCAAGACATAGTTTCCAAACTGCTCATTTCAATATGTGCGGCAAGCTGTGCAATGGTTGGATTTGCAAATACATCACCAACTTTTACAATCCCAGGGTACTGCTCTTCAATTTGTGAAAGCATGACGGTGATCAGCAAGGAATTTCCACCTAAATCGAAAAAGTTATCGTCAATGCCGATTTCGTCGAAATGAAGTATACTTCTCCAGATATTACTCAGGATATGTTCACATTCATTATTAGCAGCCACAAATCGATTGGTCTTACGGAAGAGATCTAAGTCAGGCATAGGCAATGCATTTTTATCCAACTTGCCGCTTCTGGTAACTGGAAGACTATCAATCTGCATGATAAAGGCAGGAATCATGTATCCTGGTAGTACACCTTTGAGTGCATTCTTGATCTCGGTCGGATTAACCTGAACATCGGATATCACATAGGCTTGAATAGTTTTGTCTTCACGGTCATCTTTTCTTGCGATTACCACTGCATCAACGATGTGTTCCAGCTTACGCATCACACTTTCGATTTCAGCCAACTCAATTCGGAACCCTCTGATCTTGACCTGCTCGTCGATTCGTCCTAGATATTCGATGTTTCCATCAGGCAGCCATCGGGCCAAGTCTCCGCTCCGATATAGTTTGCCGGCTCCAAATGGATTGGCAATAAATTTCTCGGCTGTTAATTCCGGCATATTCAGGTACCCTCGAGCTATACCATCTCCTGCAAAACACAATTCACCTGGTATCCCGATTCCGCATAAATTCATTCCGTTCATAATATAGGCTTGTACATTAGAGATCGGCCGGCCTATCGGGACCGGATGCGGGATGTCACTCTTTCCGTCATATTCCCAGTGCGTAGCTAGTACTGTGTTTTCTGTCGGTCCATAGGCATTGACATATCTGCAAAGGCTGCCCGCCTTTTGAATAATTGCTGCATTTGATTCCGAACCGCCGGTCGTGAGTACCTTCAAACCTGTAAGCTGAGTCTGCAAATAGTACTGTGGCGGCAACAAGGTCAACGTGATGCCACTCTGGTTCACAAACTCATTAAATCTTCCGGTGTCCGCAATTATCTCTTTCGTGATTAACGTCAACCTTGCACCAAGCAGGAGTGACAACGTCATTTCCCACACTGCAGCGTCAAAGACATAGTTGGAAAATTGCAGAACGTTGTCTTGATCGGTTACTTGGTATAGATTCTTCAGATAGATACGCATGGCTGTAATACCTTGATGCTGCAGCATGACACCCTTAGGCTGACCAGTAGTTCCCGAGGTATAAATGACATAGGCCAAATCATCGGGCTTGTTTACTTTATCCGGATCTTCATACATACTTTCCCAAATCGAACGGTCTGCAAGATCGAGAACAGAAAGTTCAGTATTTAAATCCGTTTTGTAAAGAAGCACCGCTTTGGGTCGACAATCCTCCAGAATAAACTGGATACGCTCTTCTGGAAAGGTAGGATCTATCGGTACATAGGCACCGCCCGCCTTCATGATTCCATAGATCCCGACGATCATCTCGATACTACGCTCGGTCATGATGGCGACTCGGTCATCTGGTCTTATCCCCAGTCTGCGGAGTTTCCATGCTACTTGATTAACTTTCCGGTTTAGTTCAGCATACGTCAGTCGATCTTCCTGAAAAACGACTGCAATCTCATCAGGTGTTTTCTTAACCTGCTCCTCAAACAAATCTACGACAGTCCGGTCTCGTGCATACTCAACAGCCGTATCATTGAATCCGCTGAGGATTTGGAGTTTCTCCTGTTCAGTAATCGTCTCGATCTCGGACAATT